>LJIA01000016.1 GCA_001295775.1 beta proteobacterium AAP99 | reverse complement strand
GGCAGGGCGTATCAATGAACTGGCCCGCGCGGGCTTTGTGAGCGCCGGCCAGCAAGCCAGCCAGCAAGACGAACTACTGGCCGCGCGCCAGGCGGCCCAGGCGCTTGAACGCAGCCGCATGGCCATCGAACGCGAACGCGCCAGCCTGCGCGGTCAGCTGCGCGACGCCCAGAACGCCCGCGAAACCGAACTGGCCGAGGCCCGCAAGGCCCACGCCCTGCTCGCTCAGGAAAGCACCGAGAACGCTGCCCGCGCCACGCATGTGGTCACCGCCCCGTATGCAGGCACGCTGACGGGCAGCGCCGTCATGGTGGGCCAAGTGGTCGCGCCGGGGCAGGTGCTGGCGCTGCTGGTGCCGCACAATCCCACAGACGAGGTGGACGGCCAAGCCGACCCCGCCCGCGCGGCCGGGCCATTCCCTTCCCTGCAGGCCGGGGAGGCGCAGGGTGGCGTGATCGCCGAGCGTGTGAGCTATGCACCTCATGGCAGTCCGCCCGCACGCGGCCCGCCCGGGGCAAACGCTCAAGCCGCACCGCCAAACCCGTCCACCCTCCAAGCCCACTTCTACATTCCGACCCGCGCAGCCGGCTTCGTGGCCCCCGGCCAGACCGTGCGCCTGCGCTACGCAGCATTCCCGTACCAGAAGTTCGGCCAGCACCAGGGCACCGTGCTCGCCATCGACCGCGCGCCCACCGCCCCCAGCCAGTTGCCCCCGGCCATTGCCGCCGCGCTGGCCAGCACCGCCAGCGGCGCCACACCCGAAGCGCGCTACCGCGTCACTGTGGCCCTCACCGAACAACACATCCTCACCTACGGCCAACCCCAAGCCCTCAAGCCGGGCATGCTGGTGGAGGCCGATATCGTGCAGCGCGAGTCCAAGATTTATCGGCACATCCTTGACCCACTCTTGGCGTTCGCCTTGAGGGTGGAGTAAACAAAAAATACAACGAGATTCTGCAGACGTCGCAGTGGGATGCCAGTACCGCTGTCTGATCATCAGCGGACTGGCAAAACTTTAATGAGGTAAGGCAATGCAAGTTTTGAATCGTGAAATCACACAGCAAGTTGCAGGCGGTGTCGTACTGCGCGAGCAAGGTAGCCAGCAGTCCCAAACCGGTGTAGTAGGTCAAACGAGATTCCCATCGCAGTGTGGAACAAATACCGCATGCCAAATGGCATTCTCGATGTGCCAAGGGATGCCAAACGATGCGACCGTTACCATTTCACTGAGCACGAATGGGAGCGTCGGTATTTCGGCGAGCCATGCCTCTACGGGGCAGCAGGGTACGATCTCTGTGACCTGCGGGAGCCTGCGAGGAATGCCTAGCACCGGAACTACCGGATCGCCAAGCACTACTGGCGCAAGCGGGCGCACCGGTCCCTGATCTGTAAGCACGCTTAGGAAGAGGGGGTTCCCCTCTTCCCTCAGATGCCCCTTTGATGGGAGCTTACTAGGTGGCGTGCATTTATGGAGTGGGCGGGTATATGGTTCGAGCTGCGATTAGTCTACGGAACTGGATTTGCATCCATTTGTTGTTTTTGATGATCGCGCCTCTCCTTGCGCAGTCCAGCGCCACCGAGGGGGTTCTACAGATAGAAATAGACTCTTCAATCTGGACTCAGTCGCATCGCATTCGATGGCCGAGCCAGTCGCGCGTAGTTGACTTTGTATACAGTGCAGCCGCGTTTCGGGGTATACCATGTTTTGCGCTTCGGCCAAGTTCTAGATCAAGTCAGCGTTCAGATGAGCCTTTCGCTACGGCGGATAAAATCGAGTTGATGCTGGGTGAGGCGTGTAGCAGGTTGTTTGTGTTATTCAATAATAGGCGCTTGGTCGAAGCAGCCGCGCTCAACAAGTTTTTTATTGCCCACCATGAATCTTTTCACTTGGCTGCGCAGTTTTTCGGTGCCGAAATTCCATTGGATTTTCTCGGTCCACGACCTGTTTTGGACTCAGGCTCGCGAGAGTTTCTCGAATGGTTGAGCCAGTCAATGAGGCTTGACGAACACGGAGGGCTTGTCCTCACCGAAGAGCTCTGTCCAGCTATGATACGCCGGCTCGGATATTTAGGATCTGAACGAGTTGATGCGATAGAGCACTGGGCTTTTTGGGAGTGGCCGGCGGAATATTATATGTATAAATTGATGAGCGCTCAGCACGGATCCGGGTACGCCGACTATCTGGTGTTCCGTGAGTCGGCTGGGGATGCTTTTGTTTATGCGCCCGGACCAGTGGTCGGCGTATGGCTTGATAACAAGCTCGGGCGCAAACAGTGGCAGTCGGACTACATAAGCGGAAAGTCAATGCTTAAGCTCATGGTCTCCGCATGCGGCAGTTCAGTTATACCTGATCGTATACCGGCAAAGGTCACAAATCTTAAGTTTGATTTTATGAGGTAGTTCGAATTCCTGTGGTCCGTAGCGACACACGTTTTCGTTGGTAGTCGCCTCAGAATGTCGTTTACGACCGCTGTTCAGAGCGCGTCTCTAGCCTAGACAATCTCAGATATGCAGTCGTATTTACAAACCACCGCCGCCGAATGCTCCATCGCCTGCCTGGCGATGGTCGCCGACCACTTCGGCCTGCGCATGGACTTGGCCGATCTGCGGCGCCGCTTCTCCCTGAGCCTGAAAGGCGCCACGCTGGCGCAGCTCATGCGCTACGCCGCGGAGCTGAACTTCACCACCCGGCCCCTGCGCCTGGAGCTGGAGGAGCTGGGCGAGCTGCAGACGCCCTGCATCCTGCATTGGGACTTGAACCACTTTGTGGTGCTCAAGCGGGTGCGCGGACGGGGGGTGGCGGCGCGGGTGGAGATTCTGGACCCGGCGGTCGGGGCACGTACGCTGAGCCTGGGCGAGGTGAGCAAGCATTTCACCGGCGTGGCGCTGGAGCTGGCGCCGGGGGCGAACTTTCAGCGCGCGGACGAGCGCCGCCGCATCCGCCTGCGGGACCTCACCGGCCACATCTTTGGGCTGCGCCGCGCGCTGCTGGTGATTCTGGCGCTGGCCCTGGGCCTGGAGGCGATTGGCCTGTTGGTGCCCATGACCACGCAGTGGGTGATTGATGAGGCCATCGTCTCGGGCGATACCCATCTACTCGTCGTGATCGTGCTCGGTGCCGGCCTGCTGGCATTCACGGACTTTGCCCTGCGCACGGCGCGCGGCTGGATCAGCCTGCGCTTGAGCATGGATGTGGGTCTGCAATGGACGGCGAATGTGTTCGCCCATCTGACCCGCCTGCCGGTGAGCTACTTCGAGCAGCGCCATCTGGGCGACATCACCAGCCGCTTTGGCAGCCTGGACGCCATCAAGCACGTGCTCACCACCGGCGCCGTGGAGGCGGTGTTGGACGGCCTGATGCTGTTTGCCACCTTGGGCCTGATGCTCATGTACAGCTGGCAGCTCACCTTGATTGCTGCCGCCGCTCTGCTCCTGTACGGCCTGCTGCGCTGGGCGAGCTACCGGCCGTTCCGGGATGCGAACGAAGAG
>LJIA01000015.1 GCA_001295775.1 beta proteobacterium AAP99 | reverse complement strand
GGCGGCCGCACCGTGGGCGCCGGCGTCGTGGCCAAGATCATCGAGTAATTCGATCCATTCCGGCGCCTGTAGCGGGCGCCAATCCAAGGGCTGAAAAGCTAGATCAAGCACTGATGCGGGTTTCCAGGCCAAACTGCCTGAAAACCCGCACCAGACAAGCGGAAAGCCTTCTCAGTCCTGTTTTCCGCGGCCTTGCCGCACCGTTCTTTGGAGCAACCCATGCAAAACCAGAAGATCCGCATCCGCCTGAAGGCCTTCGATTACAAGCTGATCGACCAGTCGGCTGCCGAGATCGTCGATACCGCCAAGCGCACCGGCGCCGTGGTCCGTGGCCCCGTGCCCCTGCCCACACGCATCGAGCGTTTCGACATCCTGCGTTCTCCGCACGTCAACAAGACCTCGCGCGACCAGCTCGAAATCCGCACCCACCAGCGCCTCATGGACATCGTGGACCCGACGGACAAGACCGTCGACGCCCTGATGAAGCTTGATCTGCCCGCCGGCGTGGATGTAGAGATCAAGCTCCAATAAGACTTGCCAAGACGAAAGCGCCCGTGACATAATTGCGGGCTTCCCTGTTTGCAGGGAAGGTAGTTGCGTACTACCTGCCGGTCAGCCATTGTGGCTGGTCAGGCCTATCAGCCCCGGTCAATCGAAATCGGGAAAGGAACACAAATGGGTACCACCCTCGGTCTGTTGGGCCGCAAGGTTGGCATGACCCGCATCTTCACCGACGACGGCGCATCCGTGCCCGTTACGGTGCTGGAAGTGGGCAACAACCGCGTCACCCAAGTCAAGACGGTCGACACCGACGGCTATAGCGCCGTTCAGGTCGTCTACGGCGAGCGTCGTGCGAGCCGCGTCAGCAAGGCGCTGGCCGGTCATCTCGCCAAGGCTGGCGTGCAAGCCGGCTCCATCATCCGCGAATTCCGTGTCGATTCCGCCAAGGCCGCAGAAATGCCGGCCGGCACGGTCATCGGCCTCGACAGTCTGTTCAAGGCTGGCGAAAAGGTTGACGTGACAGGCACCACGATCGGTAAAGGCTTCGCCGGCACCATCAAGCGCCACAACTTCAACTCTGGTCGCGCCACCCACGGTAACTCCCGCAGCCACAACGTGCCCGGTTCCACCGGCATGGCGCAGGATCCGGGTCGCGTGTTCCCGGGCAAGCGCATGTCGGGTCACATGGGCGACGTGCAGTGCACCGTCCAGAACCTCGAAGTGGCTCGCGTCGACGCCGAGCGTGGTCTGCTGCTCGTCAAGGGTGCAGTCCCCGGTGCGCGCAATGGCCACATCATCGTCAAGCCGGCCGTCAAAGCCTAAGGGAGCCTGCAGCGATGGAACTCAAGCTTTATGACGCGCAAGGCCAGGCTGCCGGCAACGTTGCCGCATCCGACGTGGTCTTTGCTCGTGACTTCAACGAACCGCTGATCCACCAGATCGTGGTCGCCTTCCAGGCCAACGCGCGCAGCGGCAACCGTGCCCAGCTCACGCGTGCCGAGGTGAAGCACTCCACCAAGAAGCCCTGGCGCCAGAAGGGTACCGGTCGCGCCCGCGCTGGTATGACCTCATCGCCGCTGTGGCGTGGTGGTGGTCGGATCTTCCCGAACAAGCCCGACGAAAACTTCGCCCACAAGGTCAACAAGAAGATGTTCCGTGCCGGCATGTGCTCGATCCTGAGCCAGCTCGCCCGCGAAGGTCGCATTGTTGTGGTGGATGAACTCACGCTCGAGGCGCCGAAGACCAAGCTGCTCGCGCAGCGCATCAAGAGCATGGGCCTCGAGTCCGTGCTGATGGTGACCGACGGCTTCGACGAAAACCTGTACCTGGCCTCGCGCAACCTGCCCAACGTGGCCGTGGTTGAGCCCAAGCAGGCCGACCCGGTGGCGCTGGTGCACTTCGACAAGGTGCTCATGACCAAGGCAGCCGTGGCCAAGTTCGAGGAGATGTTCGCATGACGTCGCCCGCATTCAACAACGAACGCCTGATGAAGGTGCTGCTCGCTCCGGTGATCTCGGAGAAGAGCACCCAGGTGGCCGAGAAGCACGAGCAGGTGGCCTTCCACGTGCAGCAGGACGCCACCAAGCAGGAAGTCAAGGCCGCGGTCGAGCTGCTCTTCAAGGTGCAGGTCGAGTCGGTCAACATCCTGAACATCGGCGGCAAGACCAAGCGCTTCGGTCGCTTCATCGGTCGTCGCAACAACATCCGCAAGGCCTACGTGTGCTTGAAGCCCGGTCAGCAGATCGACTTCCAGCAGGAGGTCAAGTAAATGCTGGTCAAAGTCAAACCCACATCGCCTGGCCGCCGCAGCCTGGTGAAGGTCGTCAATCCCGACCTGCACAAGGGCGCGCCCCACGCTCCGCTGCTCGAGCCGCAGAAGCGCTCGTCCGGCCGGAACAACAACGGCCACATCACCACCCGTCACATGGGCGGTGGTCACAAGTCGCACTACCGGATCATCGATTTCAAGCGCAACAAGGACGGCATCCCGGCCAAGGTTGAGCGTCTGGAATACGACCCGAACCGCACTGCCTTCATCGCCCTGCTCTGCTACGCGGACGGTGAGCGCCGTTACATCATCGCTCCCAAGGGTGTTGCTGTTGGCGCCACATTGATGAGCGGCTCCGAGGCACCGATCCGTGCGGGCAACTGCATGCCGATCCGCAACATTCCGGTCGGCTCGGTGATCCACTGCGTCGAGATGCTGCCTGGCAAGGGTGCCCAGCTGGCGCGCTCGGCCGGTACGTCGGCCACGCTGTTGGCGCGTGAAGGCTCTTACGCGCAGGTGCGTCTGCGCTCCGGTGAAGTGCGTCGTGTGCACATCGAGTGCCGTGCCACTCTCGGCGAAGTCGGCAACGAAGAGAACAACTTGCGCGTGATCGGCAAGGCTGGTGCAACCCGTTGGCGCGGTATCCGCCCGACGGTTCGCGGTGTCGCCATGAACCCGATTGATCACCCGCACGGTGGTGGTGAGGGTCGTACTGGCGAAGCTCAGGCTCCTGTGACCCCGTGGGGTCAGAAGACCAAGGGCTTCAAGACCCGCCGCAACAAGCGCACGACCTCCATGATCGTGCAGCGTCGCAAGAAGTAAGAGGACATTGCTATGGCACGTTCCGTAAAGAAGGGCCCGTTCTGCGACGCACACCTCATCAAGAAGGTGGACGCTGCGGTGGCCAACAAGGACAAGAAGCCGATCAAGACCTGGTCACGCCGCTCCACGGTGTTGCCCGAGTTCATCGGCCTCACGATTGCCGTGCATAACGGCCGCCAGCATGTGCCGGTCTATGTGACTGAGCAGATGGTGGGTCACAAGCTCGGCGAATTTGCAGCCACGCGTACCTTCAAGGGGCACGCGGCTGACAAAAAGGCCAAGAAGTAAGGACACGCAAACATGGAAACGACTGCAAAACTGCATGGCGTGCGGGTTTCGGCCCAGAAGGCACGTCTGGTCGCTGACCTGGTGCGTGGCAAGCCGGTTGGTGCGGCGCTGAACATCCTGACCTTCACGCCCAAGAAGGCGGCCTTCATTGTGAAGAAGGTTGTGGAGTCCGCGATCGCCAATGCCGAGCACAACGACGGCGCCGACATCGATGAGCTGAAGGTCAAGACGATCTACGTCGACAAGGGTGCTTCGCTGAAGCGGTTCCGTGCCCGTGCAAAGGGTCGGGGTGCCAGTATCGAAAAGCAGACCTGTCACATCACCGTGACCGTCGGCAACTAAGGAACCGCAATGGGACAGAAGATTCATCCAACCGGTTTTCGCCTTGCCGTTTCGCGCAACTGGGCGTCGCGCTGGTACGCCGGCAATGCCAACTTCGCCAGCATGCTCGCTGACGATGTCAAGGTTCGCGAGTACCTCAAGAAGAAGCTGAAGAACGCCGCCGTCGGTCGCGTTCTGATCGAGCGCCCCGCCAAGAACGCCAAGATCACTGTCTACTCGGCCCGTCCGGGCGTGGTCATCGGCAAGAAGGGCGAGGACATCGAAACCCTGAAGGCCGATCTGCAGAAGCTGATGGGCGTGCCCGTGCACGTCAACATCGAGGAAATCCGCAAGCCGGAAGTCGATGCGCAGCTGATCGCCGACAGCATCACCCAACAGCTCGAGAAGCGGATCATGTTCCGTCGCGCCATGAAGCGTGCGATGCAGAACGCAATGCGTCTCGGTGCCCAGGGCATCAAGATCATGAGCTCGGGTCGCCTGAACGGCGCCGAAATCGCGCGCACCGAGTGGTATCGCGAGGGTCGTGTGCCCCTCCACACCCTTCGTGCCGACATCGAGTACGGCACCTCCGAGGCGCTGACCACCTACGGCATCATCGGTGTCAAGGTGTGGGTCTACAAGGGTGACACGCTCGGTCGCGGTGACGCGCCGGTTGCTGCCTCTCCCGAAGCTGAGAAGGAAGATCGCCGCCCCGCACGTCGTCCGGCCAACCGCCGTCCGCGCGCTGATGGTGCAGCTGGCGAAGGTGCCGCCGATCCGGCCAAGCCTGCCGTCAAGCGTGTCCGCAAGGCCACTGCTGGCGCGGCTCCGGCTGAGAAGAAAGCAGGAGAATAAGCATGCTGCAACCAGCACGCAGGAAGTACCGCAAGGAGCAGAAGGGCCGCAATACAGGCGTCGCCACTCGTGGCGCGACCGTGGCCTTTGGCGAATACGGACTCAAGGCGATTGGCCGCGGCCGTCTGACCGCGCGCCAGATCGAAGCGGCTCGTCGTGCGATGACCCGTCACATCAAGCGTGGCGGGCGCATCTGGATTCGGATTTTTCCGGACAAGCCGATATCACAGAAGCCCGCCGAAGTCCGTATGGGTAACGGCAAGGGCAATCCGGAGTACTACGTGGCCGAGATTCAGCCGGGCAAGGTGCTCTACGAAATGGATGGCGTTGGCGAAGAGATGGCGCGCGAGGCATTCCGCCTGGCCGCTGCCAAGCTGCCGCTTCAGTGCGTTTTCGTGACGCGTCAGATTGGGGCCTGAGATGAAAGCCGCTGAACTGAGAACCAAGGATGATGGCGCGTTGAAGCAGGAGCTCGAGTCTCTGCTCAAGGCCCAATTTGGTCTGCGCATGCAGAAGGCCACGCAGCAGCTGGGCAACTCCAGCCAGCTCCAAAAGGTGCGCCGCGACATCGCACGCGTGAAGACCGTGATGCGAGAGAAGGCTGCCAAATGAGCGAAACCAAAGTCAAGCGCACGCTGGTCGGCAAGGTCGTCAGCGACAAGATGGACAAGACCGTGACCGTGCTCATCGAACGCAAGGTCAAGCACCCGGTGATCGGCAAGGTCATGGTCCGTTCCAAGAAGGTTCACGCCCACGACGAAACGAACCAGTACAAGACGGGTGACACTGTCGAGGTGGCCGAGAGCCGTCCGCTGTCCCGTACGAAGAGCTGGGTGGTTACGCGCCTTGTAGAAGCGGCTCGTACGCTCTGATCTGCGCTAGAGGGGCTTCTCGGCCCCTTGCGCGGATCTTCGATCCAGTACATAATGTAGGGCTTCGCGTAGCAGTCGCTGCACGGAGATCTGGGCGCGAAGCGCCATCAACCCGCACCACGGGACCAAGACTGTCTGGCTCACTAGAGGCAGGCAAGTTGGGAAGACGACACCATGATTCAAACTGAAAGTCGGCTGGAAGTCGCCGACAACACTGGCGCTCGCGAAGTCCTTTGCATCAAGGTGCTTGGCGGCAGCAAGCGGCGCTATGCGTCGGTTGGCGACATCATCAAGGTCACCGTCAAGGATGCGACGCCTCGCGGTCGCGTCAAGAAGGGTGAGATTTACAACGCTGTCGTGGTTCGCACTGCCAAGGGCGTGCGTCGTCCCGATGGTTCCCTGATCAAGTTTGATGGCAATGCTGCCGTCCTCTTGAATGCCAAGCTCGAGCCGATCGGCACGCGCATCTTCGGCCCGGTCACGCGTGAACTGCGTACCGAGCGCTTCATGAAGATCGTGTCGCTCGCGCCCGAGGTTCTCTAAGGAGCTGCGCGATGAACAAGCTGCGCAAAGGTGACGAGGTCATCGTTCTGACTGGCCGTGACAAGGGCAAGCGTGGAGTGGTGCTGTCTCGTACCGACGCCGACCACCTTGTTGTCGAGGGTGTCAATGTCGTCAAGAAGGCGACCAAGCCCAACCCGATGGCAGGTACCACGGGCGGTTTGCTCGACAAGACCATGCCGATCCACCAGAGCAATGTCGCAATCTTCAACCCCGCCACTGGCAAGGCCGATCGTGTAGGCATCAAGCTCGATGGCGACAAGAAGATTCGCGTGTTCAAGTCCAGCGGCGAAGCCCTGAAGGCGTAAGCGGAGTGACCATGGCACGTTTTCAACAGCAGTATCGCGACAAGGTCGTTCCTGCGCTCATGCAGCAGTTTGGCTACAAGAGCGTCATGGAAGTTCCGCGCATTACCAAGATCACACTGAACATGGGCCTGGCTGAGGCTGTGGCTGACAAGAAGGTGATCGAGTCGGCGACTGCCGATCTCACCAAGATCGCCGGCCAGAAGCCCGTTGTGACCAAGGCTCGCAAGGCCATCGCCGGCTTCAAGCTTCGCGCTGGCATGCCGATCGGCTGCATGGTCACGCTGCGTGGTGCGCGCATGTTTGAATTTCTCGACCGCTTCGTTACGGTTGCGCTTCCGCGTGTGCGCGACTTCCGTGGCGTCTCTGGTCGTGCTTTCGACGGTCGTGGCAACTACAACATCGGGATGAAAGAGCAGATCATCTTCCCCGAAATCGAATACGACAAGGTCGATGCGCTGCGCGGTCTGAACATCAGCATCACCACCACGGCCAAGACGGATGAGGAAGCCAAGGCGTTGCTTGCTTCGTTCCGTTTCCCGTTCAAGAACTAAGGAGCTGCGAGTGGCAAAGCTTGCACTGATCAATCGCGAAGCCAAGCGCACCAAGCTTGTTGCGAAGTTCGCGTCCAAGCGCGAATCGCTCAAGGCTGTGATTGACGATCAATCCAAGAGCGACGAAGAGCGTTACGCAGCCCGTCTGGAGCTGCAGCAGCTGCCTCGCAACGCCAATCCCACGCGCCAGCGCAAGCGCTGCGCCATCACGGGTCGCCCCCGTGGCGTGTTCCGCAAGTTTGGCCTCTCGCGTGGCCAGATTCGCGACATTGCCATGCGCGGTGAAATCCCGGGCGTCACCAAGGCCAGCTGGTAAGGAAGGGTTCCGACATGAGCATGAGTGATCCCATCGCCGACATGCTGACGCGTATCCGCAACGCGCAGCAGGTTGAGCGGACGAATGTGACGATGCCGTCTTCGAAGTTGAAGGTGGCCATTGCCAAGGTGCTGGCCGACGAAGGCTACATCGACGGGTACAACGTCAAGCAGGAGGACGGCAAGTCCACCCTCGAGATCGGCCTCAAGTACTACGCAGGCCGCGCAGTGATTGAGCGCATCGAGCGAGTGTCCAAGCCGGGTCTTCGCATCTATCGCGGCCGCGACAGCCTGCCGCAAGTCATGAACGGTCTGGGTATCGCCATTGTGTCGACGCCCAAGGGTGTGATGACTGATCGCAAGGCGCGCGCCTCGGGCGTGGGCGGCGAAGTCATCTGCCTCGTGGCCTAACAGGAGATATCAACGTGTCTCGTGTTGCTCGTATTCCGGTCGCTCTCCCGAAGGGGGCTGAAGCGACTCTCGCCAACGGCATTCTGACGGTCAAAGGTCCCTTGGGCACCCTGACCCAGGCCGTGCATCCTGGTGTGGCGGTCGAAATCAAGGACGGCAACGTCTCTTTCGCTGCCGCAGATGAAACCCGCGAAGCCAAGGCCATGTCCGGGACGCTTCGCGCGCTGACCAACAATATGGTGACCGGCGTGACCAAGGGTTTTGAGCGCAAGCTCACCCTGGTCGGTGTGGGCTTCCGTGCCGCGGCCAAGGGTGACTCCCTGGATCTGCAACTTGGCTTCTCGCACCCCGTCGTTCACAAGATGCCTGCAGGCGTGAAGGTGGAAACGCCTTCGCAGACCGAGATCCTGATCAAGGGTGCGGATCGCCAGCGTGTCGGCCAGGTAGCCGCGGAAGTCCGCGCGTACCGTCCGCCCGAGCCCTACAAGGGCAAGGGCGTTCGCTATGCGGACGAAGTGGTTGTCCTCAAAGAAACCAAGAAGAAGTAAGGGGTACCGCACATGGACAAGAAGCAAGCTCGTCTGCGTCGCGCCCGGTCGACCCGTCTGCGCATTGCGCAGCTGCGTGTCAAGCGCCTCACTGTGCATCGTTCCAACCTCCACATTTACGCGACTATCTGGTCCGAAGATGGCAGGCTGGCATTGGTGTCTGCGTCCACGCTTGAGGCTGAGAGCCGCTCTGCGCTCGGTGGCAAGGGCAAGGGCGGCAACGTTGCTGCTGCGCAAATGGTTGGCAAGAAGGTTGCCGAGCGCGCAAAGGCTGCCGGCATCGAGGCTGTTGCCTTTGACCGCGCCGGATTCCGTTTTCATGGCCGCGTCAAGGCGCTGGCCGATGCGGCCCGTGAAGCCGGTCTCAAGTTCTAAGGACTGACAGATGGCAAAGATGCAAGTGAAGGCCGCCGGCGAAGAGCGCGATGACGGCCTGAAGGAAAAGATGATCGCGGTGAACCGCGTCACCAAGGTGGTGAAGGGTGGCCGCATCATGGGCTTCGCTGCGCTGACCGTGGTAGGCGACGGTGACGGTCGCATCGGTATGGGCAAGGGCAAGTCTCGCGAAGTGCCGGTCGCTGTTCAGAAGGCGATGGAGGAAGCGCGTCGCAAGATGGTCAAGATCCCGCTGAAGAACGGCACGCTGCACCATGCAGTGACTGGCAAGCACGGCGCTTCCGAGGTGACGATGTCGCCTGCGCCCGAAGGCACTGGCGTGATCGCTGGTGGTCCGATGCGCGCCATCTTTGAGGTCATGGGTGTTCGCAATGTGGTCGCTAAGAGCCATGGCTCGACCAATCCCTACAACATGGTGCGCGCAGCCTTGAATGGCCTGCAGGCATGCACCACTCCGTCCGAGGTTGCTTCCAAGCGCGGCAAGTCGGTCGAAGAGATCCTCAGCTGAGGAGTCGAGTCATGGCAAACAAGACTGTCAAGGTGACGCTGGTGCGCTCTCCGATCGGTTGCAAGGCTGATCACCGCCAGACCGTCATCGGTTTGGGTCTGAAGAAGATCCGCCAATCCCGTGAGCTTGAGGACACGCCCGCTGTGCGCGGCATGATCAACAAGGTCGCCTATCTCGTGAAGGTTGAGGGCTGATTCCATGAAGCTCAATACGCTCAGCCCCGCTGAGGGCTCCAAGAAGGAACGCCGTCGCGTTGGACGCGGTATTGGCTCCGGGCTTGGAAAGACTGCGGGCCGCGGTCATAAGGGTCAGAAGTCGCGCGCCGGTGGCTTCCACAAGGTCGGCTTTGAGGGCGGTCAGATGCCGTTGCAGCGCCGGCTGCCCAAGCGTGGCTTCACGTCGCTCGACAAGCAGTTCGATGCCGAAGTTCGCCTGTCTGATCTGGACAAGCTTCCTGTAGCCGAGATTGACCTGTCTGTTTTGAAACAGGCTGGTGTGGTGCCGCAGCTGGCGCGCATGGCCAAGGTCATCGCTACGGGTTCGATCAGCAAGAAGCTCGCGCTCAAGGGGTTGCTGGCCACCAAGGGCGCTCGCGCTGCGATCGAAGCTGCTGGCGGCACGCTGGCTTGATCACCCAATTGCATTTGCGCACCAGGAGCTAAGTCCGCGTGGCAACCTCGAGTAGCACAACGCTCGCCAAGACCGGCCGCTTCGGAGATCTCCGCAAGCGGCTGCTGTTCCTTTTGGGCGCGCTGGTCGTTTACCGCATCGGAACGCACATTCCGGTTCCTGGTATCGATCCGGACACCCTGCGTTCGCTCTTTGATCAACAAAAGGGCGGCATTCTTGGTTTGTTCAACTTGTTCTCGGGCGGGGCACTGTCGCGGTTCTCCGTTTTCGCGTTGGGCTTGATGCCCTACATCTCGGCGTCGATCATCATTCAATTGATGTCTGCGATTTCTCCGACGCTTGAGCAGTTGAAGAAAGAAGGCGAGGCAGGTCGACGCAAGCTCACGCAGTACACGCGTTATCTGACGCTGGCGCTCGGTCTGTTTCAGGCAATCGGTATCTCACTGGCACTGGAAGCCCAGGCTGGATTGGTGATTGATCCAGGTTTTATGTTCCGCTTGACCTGTGTCGTGTCGCTGCTCACTGGGACGATGTTCCTGATGTGGCTGGGTGAACAGATTACTGAGCGTGGTCTGGGTAACGGCATCTCGATCCTGATCACGGCCGGCATTGTTGCGGGGCTCCCTGGCGCTCTGGCCCAGTTCTTCGAGTTGATCAATAAGGGCTCGCTGAACATTTTTGTTGCGCTGTTCATCATTGCGCTCGTGGTTCTGGTGACCGCACTGGTCGTCTTCGTCGAGAAGGGGCAGCGCCGCATTCTGGTCAACTACGCGAAGCGCCAGGTGGGGAACAAGGTCTACGGTGGGCAGTCTTCCCACCTGCCTCTGAAGCTCAACATGTCCGGGGTGATTCCGCCAATTTTCGCGTCGTCGATCATCCTGTTTCCGGCGACCCTGACGAGCTGGTTTGTGTCCGGCGGTGAAACCGGCCGGTTTCTGAAGGACCTCGCTGCGTCTTTGTCCCCGGGGCAGCCGCTGTACATCTCGTTGTACGCAGCAATGATCGTTTTCTTCTGCTTCTTCTATACCGCGCTCGTCTTCAACAGCCGAGAGACCGCGGACAATTTGAAGAAGAGTGGCGCGTTTGTGCCTGGCATTCGTCCGGGAGATCAGACAGCGCGCTACATCGACAAGATTCTTATGCGCCTGACATTGGTTGGCGCGGTCTACATCACCGCCGTGTGTTTGATTCCCGAGTTTTTGCACATGCGGTTTTCAGTTCCCTTCTATTTCGGTGGCACATCGCTTCTGATCATCGTCGTCGTCACCATGGATTTCATGGCCGCCGTTCAGGCGTACATCATGAGTCATCAGTACGAGTCGCTGCTGAAGAAGGCCAACTTCAAGGGAATGAATCTACCGGTGCGCTGAGCACCTGTAGGCAGGAGTTGCTAGCAATAGATTGAGGAGGTCGTTGACGATCTCCTGGGCGCCCCCTCCAAGAAGGACTTCCAAAGGATCCCGAATGGATGAGGCAAGCAAGGGGCAAGGCAGGGGCTGAAACGCACCAGGCCTAGCCCGAAGGCAAGGTCAGAGTGAGGCTCACGCCCGATGACCTGTGCGAAGCGCGGAAAACTCTCTGCGCCAATTAGGTCATTGAAGGTTTCGGAGAAACGTCATGAAAGTGCTCGCTTCTGTAAAGCGGATCTGCCGTAAGTGCAAGATCATCAAGCGCAACGGTGTGGTTCGCGTGATCTGCTCGGATCCGCGCCACAAGCAGCGCCAAGGTTAATTTAGGGGTTCCAAATGGCTCGTATTGCCGGTATCAACATCCCGAATCACCAACACACCGAAATCGGCCTCACGGCGATTTACGGGGTTGGTCGTCCTCGCGCACGCAAGATTTGTGAGGCCGCAGGTGTGCCGTTCAGCAAGAAGGTAAAAGACCTTACCGACGCTGATCTGGAGCGCTTGCGTGACGAAGTGGGCAAGTTCACCACTGAAGGTGATCTGCGCCGCGAAGTGCAGCTGTCCATCAAGCGTTTGATCGACATGGGCTCCTATCGTGGCATGCGCCACCGCAAGGGACTCCCCGTTCGTGGTCAGCGCACGCGCACCAATGCCCGCACTCGCAAGGGTCCGCGCAAGGCTGGCGTTGCACTGAAGAAGTAAGCATGGAGGAGCGCTTCTTCGCTCCCATCGCGCATCTGATCAAGGTTTAAACATGGCCAAGTCTCCCTCGCAAAGCAACGCCCAGCGCGCTCGCAAGAAGGTCCGCAAGCAAGTGACCGACGGCATTGCGCACGTGCACGCGTCGTTCAACAACACCATCATCACAATCACGGACCGTCAGGGCAATGCGCTCTCGTGGGGTACCGCCGGTGGTGCGGGCTTCAAGGGTTCTCGTAAATCCACACCGTTTGCAGCGCAAGTCGCCGCTGAGACGGCTGGTCGGGCTGCACTCGAGTACGGTCTGAAGACCGTAGAAGTGCGAATCACTGGCCCGGGGCCTGGTCGCGAATCATCGGTGCGTGCGCTCAACGCGGTGGGTATTCGCGTGACATCCATTCAGGACATCACGCCGATCCCCCACAACGGTTGCCGTCCTCCCAAGCGCCGTCGTATCTGATGCGCTTGTCTTGAAGTTGAACGAGCGGGCCTTCGAGTCCGCTCTTCCCCTTGGTCCGGCAGGGGCCGACTTGGCATGGTGCTGAGTCGAAGCAAACAAGCCGGACTCGTCACGCAGCAGGCGTGTACGAATACCTGAAAAGGAATTTCTCCATGGCACGCTATCTCGGCCCCAAGCTGAAGCTCTCCCGTCGCGAGGGCACAGATCTCTACCTCAAGAGCGCGCGTCGCGCTGTTGACTCCAAGTGCAAGCTGGACTCCAAGCCCGGTCAGCATGGTCGCACCTCCGGTGCTCGTACCTCAGACTACGGTACGCAGTTGCGCGAAAAGCAGAAGGTCAAGCGCATGTACGGCGTTCTCGAGCGCCAGTTCCGCCGTTACTTTGAAGAGGCTGATCGCCGCAAGGGTAATACCGGTGAAAACCTGATCGCGCTGTTGGAGTGCCGTCTGGACAACGTCGTGTACCGCATGGGTTTTGGTTCGACGCGTGCTGAGGCTCGCCAGCTTGTCAGCCACAAGGCCATTCTTGTGAACGGTCAGCCCGTGAACATTCCGTCCTACAGCGTGAAGGCCGGTGATGTGGTCGCGATCCGCGATAAGTCCAAGAAGCAGACCCGTGTGATCGATAGTCTGCAGCTCCTGGCACAGTCCGGCTTTCCGGGCTGGGTGTCGGTGGATGCCACCAAGATGGAAGGCATCTTCAAGCAAGTCCCGGATCGTGCGGATGTCGCCCAGGACATCAACGAAAGCATGATCGTCGAGTTGTACTCGCGCTGATTCAGACCCGGTTTTCTCGCTCGCCCGGCACTCGCGGCTTCAGAAGCCCCGAGTGCCTTGGTGGGCAATGACTTTTTCAAGAATGCATTCGCAAGTGCATTGAAAGGAAAATCGCATGGCCAATACCCCGATTCTCAAGCCGCGCAGCATCGAAGTGGAATCCGTCGGGCCTTTCTCCGCAAAGGTCACGATGGAGCCGTTCGAGCGCGGCTATGGCCACACCTTGGGCAACGCACTGCGCCGCGTGCTGCTGTCCTCCATGGTCGGTTATGCGCCGACCGAAGTTTCGATCGCCGGCGTCGTGCACGAATACTCGACGCTGGATGGCGTGCAGGAAGATGTCGTGGACATTCTTCTCAACCTCAAGGGCGTGGTGTTCAAGCTCCACAACCGCGACGAAGCCACCGTTACGCTGCGCAAGTCCGGAGAAGGCCCCGTTCTGGCCTCCGATATCGAGCTGTCGCACGACGTCGAGATCGTCAACCCTGAGCATCTGATCGCCCATCTGGCCGGCGGCAAGCTGGAAATGCAGATCAAGGTCGAGAAGGGCCGCGGCTACGTTCCCGGCAATGTGCGCGCGTTTGCAGACGACCACAGCAAGACCATCGGCCGCATCGTGATGGATGCGTCCTTCTCGCCGGTCCGCCGCGTGAGCTACGCCGTCGAGAGTGCTCGGGTTGAGCAGCGGACCGATCTGGACAAGCTGGTGCTGACCATCGACACCAACGGCGCCATTTCGCCGGAAGAGGCAGTGCGCCAGTCGTCGCGCATCCTGGTTGAGCAGCTCGCTGTCTTCGCCGCGTTGGAAGGCCAGACCGAGGCCATCCTCGCTGAAGCCGCACCCATCGTGCGTGGCGCCACCAGCAGTTCGCCGTCCGTGGATCCGATCCTGATGCGCCCGGTAGATGATCTCGAGCTGACGGTTCGTTCCGCGAACTGCCTGAAGGCCGAAAACATCTATTACATCGGCGATCTGATCCAGCGCACCGAGAACGAGCTGCTCAAGACGCCGAACCTGGGACGCAAGTCTCTCAACGAAATCAAGGAAGTGCTTGCTGCACGTGGTCTGACCCTCGGCATGAAGCTCGAGAACTGGCCGCCCGCCGGCCTCGACCGCAACTGAGTGTTTCCAACCCAACCGCGGTGCGGAGGAGACACCTCACCGCCGCGGCTGATAGAGGGCACAGACCCAAAGCAGCCGCAAAGCACGACCCACTGCTCCGCGCCCCGCATGGGCGATAGAAGAAGCAGCCCATCAAGACTCAACGAAAGGATTCATCATGCGTCACGGCCACGGCCTGCGGAAACTGAACCGCACCTCTTCGCATCGCCTAGCGATGCTCCGCAATCTGTCCAACGCTCTCATCAAGCACGAAGTCATCAAGACGACGCTGCCGAAGGCCAAGGAACTGCGTCGCGTCGTCGAACCACTGATCACGACCGCAAAGACTGACACGCTGGCCAACAAGCGCCTGGCTTTCAACCGCCTGCGCGACCGCGACAACGTGTTGAAGCTGTTCGCCGACCTCGGCCCGCGCTTCAAGAATCGTCCCGGTGGCTACGTGCGCATCCTGAAGTACGGATTCCGCAAGGGTGACAACGCGCCCATGGCTCTCGTTGAGCTGGTGGATCGTCCGGAGACCACTGAGCCGATGCCCAGCGACGCACCCGCACCGAAGGGCGAGTAAGCCGTTCGACCGATCGACGCAAGTCGATCAATAACAAATGGGTCGCTTCGCGACCCATTTGCTTTTGTGAATGCCAAGGCATCCTTGCGCTCCAAAGTTCAGCGGCCGGAGTGCTGAGCCGCCGGCTGCTCGCGCTGCTCAAGCACCGCCCGCAACTCCTCGAGTTGGACGGGTTTGGTCATGAACCCATTCATGCCTGCCGCCAGGCAGCGATCGCGATCCTCAGGCAGGATGTTTGCGGTCAGCGCGTAGATGGGCAGTGCGTCTCGTCCGGCTGTTACCTCCCAACGGCGAATCTGCTGGGTCGCCTCGACCCCGCCCATTTCAGGCATGTGCATATCCATGAAGGCCAGGTCAAAGTGCTGATCGCACCGCAACTTCACTGCGTCCGTGCCGGAGTCGACCAGAGTAGGTAGGGCACCGAGCTGCTTGAGTTGCTGCTCGATGATGAGTGCGTTGATGGGATTGTCCTCCGCGACCAGAACCTGCAGCGCCCTGCCGTTGCGCATTACCGGCGCTGGCCGCAAGGGCCGCGACGGCACCGCCACCGCGGGCAACGGATCGTCCAAGTCGCGCCGCTTGAGGCTGAGCTCGACCAGATCGGCAGGATCGAGCGGCCGGATCAGCGTTGCCCACTGGTGCTCGCGCGCCTGTATGAGGAGCTCGTGCCCCTGCTCGTCGGCATCCACCAGAACCACGCGCACACAGGACGGGCTGAGCGCGTTGTTCAAGACCCGCAGCACGGCGCCAACAGTCGTGCCAGCCGTGCCGCGCGGTGAATCAATCACGATCATGTCCGTCTCAGCGCGGCCACGCTGCTCAAGCAATGCCAGCGCCTCCTGAGTGCCAGTGCACGAACGCACTGCGAGACCAATCTGCGCGAGCTTCTTGGCGACGGGGCTGTACCACCCATCGCTGTGCAAGGACAGCACCATAGCGTTCCCGCGCAGCCGGTTAAGCCGCGGGTTAGGCGCCGGGCTGTGCTGGGCGTCCAGCGGCAGCCAGACCCTGAACGTACTGCCCGACAGCGGTGAGCTCTCCACCTCGATTCGTCCGCCCATCGCGCGGCAGATCAGCTCACAGATCGCCAGACCCAGACCCGTGCCGCCATAGCGACGGGACACCGTGTCGTCGGCCTGCTCGAAGGGCGAGAAGATGCGCTGCAGCTTGTCAGCCGGGATCCCCACCCCGGTATCGCGCACGCTCAGCACGAACTGGCCGGGACTGTCGGCGACCGGTTCGAGCGATACAGCGACCTCCCCCTCGTCGGTAAACTTGAACGCGTTCGAAAGCAGGTTGGTCAGCACCTGCCGGTATCGCTGACCGTCTCCCAGCACGAGGGGCGGGACATCTCCCACCCAGGCGCTGAAGCGCAGCTGCTTGGCGCCCGCCTGGGCAGCGAGTGTGCGACAGGTCTCGTAGGTCACGCCCGCAATATCGAATCCTTCGCGTGCCAGCGTGAGCTTGCCCGACTCCAGTTTGGACAGATCCAGAATGTCGTTGATGACCGCGAGCAACGCGGTGGCCGATCGCCGCGCAAGGCCCAGAAACCGCGCCTGATCCTCGGTGACGGGGTCGCGCAGCACGAAGTCCAGCAATCCCACGATCCCGCTGGTCGGCGTGCGCAGTTCGTGGCTCATGTTCGCCACAAACCGGCTCCGCGCCTGGCTGGCGGCCTCGGCATCCTCCTTGGCCTTGATCAGCGCGGCGGAGGCGGCGCGTTGCTCGGTGATGTCGGTCTGTACGGAGACGAACTGCGTGATTCGCCCGGAGTCGTCGCGGATCGGATGCGCATCGATTGCGGCCCAGTACGGCGCACCCCGCTTGGTGTAGTTCAGCACCTCGACGGCAAAACCCTGGCCAGACTGCAGGCCAGCGCGCATGGCAGCGACGGTTGCGGCATCGGTACCTTCGCCCTGCAGCATGGCGCCGGGCGTGCGCCCTTGCATGTCTTCAAGGCTGAAGCCGGTCTGTTCCACAAACGCCGGATTGACCCAGGTCACGAGCCCGTGCGCATCGGTGATCACGATCGAATTCTTGGTGTGCGTGGCCACCAGCGCCAGCTGCTGCGCACGCAACTCCGCCGCCTTCAGCAGGGTCACGTCCTGGCGCACGCTGACGGTCCCCTGGTTGCGCATGCGGAACTCGGAACGCTGCACCCAGCGACCGTCCTGCATCTGCTGCAGAATCGGCTGCCCGTCGGCGCGCCGGAACTGCGCAAGACGCTCCTCGAAGAAGCGGTCCTCGTTCTCGGCGATGACGTCTGCCCCGCGGCCTGCCGGGCTCTGAAGTGCCAGACGCAGCACGTCCTCAAAGCTGCGCGTGCGCAGCTGTGCGGGCGTCACGCCGACGCCCAGGCCGGCCGCGTAACGGCCATTGCACAGCACGAGCTGCTCGCGGCTGTCGTAGATCGCCAAGGCAATCTCGGCAGTCGACATGGCGTCTTCAAGCGACTGTTGCGCATTGACCGCGGCCTGCTGCGCCTTGGCCAGCGCATTCGTGAAGCGTCGGCGCTCAGTCACGTCGGTCAGGACGTGCACCAGCCGCTTCGGCTCGTCGTCCGGGCCGGGAATGAGCTGCACTTCGTAGCGCACCCAGAAGGGCGTGCCGTCCGCGCGCTGCAGCAGCAGCTCGGCCTGCGCGGGCTCGGCTGCCTCGATTCGCTCGACGATCCACTGCAGGCTCTCTGCGGAGCCGTCCGCACCCACCAGCAGCTGGTGCAGGCGCTTGCCCAGAAGATCCGCGCCCGCATAGCCGCTCATCCGCTCCAGACTCGGATTCACCCAGATGACCCGTCCCTTGGTGTCGCTGATCGCCATGCCGTTGCTGGTGACCTGCGCAACCGCGGCGAGTAGCCTGGCTTGCGCTTCTGCGCGGCGCAGGTGAGTCACATCGCTGCTGATGGTGATGGTGCCGCCATCCTCGGTTCGGTAGTCGGCACGTTGCAGCCACTCGCCGGCGTCGGTCTGTATGAGCTTGGGCTGGCCGTCTGCCCTGCGGAAGTCGGCCAGGCGGCGCGCTGCCCAGGTGGACAGCTCGCGCGGCATGCTGGCCGTGCCAGGCTCCGCGCGCTCCACGACGTCGGTGACAATCTCTTCGATCGTCATGCCCTCCAGCGTATGGCCGGGGTAGGCCGGCACGAAATCACGGCGGTAGGCGGCGTTGCACAGGGCCAAACGCTCCTGCGCGTCAAAGATCGCCACCGAGATGTCCACGTGGTCCAGCGCGGCGCGCAGGGTCTTGTCCAGAGCCTCGGCCTGTGCTCGCGTCTGCGCGAGCTCCTCGGACATCTGGCGTCGGTGCGTGACATCGCGCAGATTGCCGATCAGTCGCTTCACCGTACCGGCTTCATTGCGCTGCGCCAGACCGCGGCCGCGCAGCCAATGCCATCGTCCGGTCGGGTCCTGCTGGCGGTACTCGAAGTCCCAGCGATCCAGGTGCCCGCCCAGCGCCTGCTCGATCGTGCTGCGGCAGGCGGCCAGATCATCGGCATGCAGCTCGCGGAACCAGCGATCCAGCGCCACTTCGGTGGGCCTGTAGGTGGCCATGCCGGCCTCGCGCCCCACGGGCACGGGTGGGTGCGAGAGGTGGATGGTGCGCGTCGCGGCATCCACAACGAAGACCGACAGACCCGCGATGCCGACGATCTGCGTCAGGTCATCGATGCTCAGCAATTCGGCGGGTTGATCGGGGGGTGGGTTCGGCATGAGCGGGCGAGGCGACCTGCAGGGCGATCGATTATGGGCTGCAAAGCCCGGCGCTCATAGCGATTCCCCGCGAACCGGATGCCGTGCCGTTGACAAATTGAAGCATCCCGCTCTGCGACAATCCGCTCTGGTCGCCCGACGCGGCCAGCCGAGGAACCCGCCTCGGCCCCTCGGCGTCACAGTGAGCCCATGAACCGCTTCGCACCCGCTTTCCGCCCCGCTCTGACCGCCACGTTGCTGCGCAAGCTCGCTGCGCTGTGCGTCGCCGCGCTTGCCGTACTCAGCACCCTGGCGCCGGCCTCAGCCAAGGACGACTTCCTGGAGCCTGAAAAGGCCTTCCAGTTCAGCGCGAAGGCGGTCGATGACCGTACCATCGAAGTGGCTTTCGACATCGCGGACGGCTACTACATGTACCGCGAGAAGTTCGCCTTTGCGGCCGAGCCCGCCAGCGTGCGGTTTGGGCCGGCCCAGATTCCGCCGGGCAAGATCAAGTTCGACGAAACCTTTCAGAAGGACGTGGAAAGCCACCGTGGCCGTCTGCGCATCCTGCTGCCGGTGGAGTCCGCAGACGGCGCGTTTACCCTGAAAGTGACGAGCCAGGGCTGTGCGGATGCCGGCCTGTGCTATCCGCCCATGGACAGCACGGCCAAGCTCAACATGAAAGTTGCGGGTGCGCCGGGCGGCGCCGTGATGGCGACACCTGCCCTCGCAACGTCAAGCACAAACGTGGCCGGCAGCACCGCGCCGCAGGGCGCTGTCGCGGCGGCGGAATCCCGCATCGAATCCGTGCTGGCGCAGCGCAATCTCTGGCTGGGCCTGCTGCTGTTCTTCGGTCTGGGCGTGGCGCTGACCTTCACGCCCTGCGTGCTGCCGATGATCCCGATCCTGTCGTCGATCATCACGGGGCAGGGCGCGTCGCTCACCAAGGCGCGCGGCTTTGCGCTGGCGGCGGTTTATGTGGCCGGCATGGCCATCATCTACACCGGCATGGGCGTGGCGGCCGGGCTGGCTGGCGAGGGCCTCGCTGCCTTCCTGCAGAAGCCGGCGGTGCTGTTTTCGTTTGCCGGCTTGCTGGTGCTGCTGAGCCTGTCGATGTTCGGCTTCTATGAGCTGCAGCTCCCAGCCTTCCTGCGCGACCGGCTGGATGCCATGAGCAGCAAGCAGCGCGGCGGGCAGTTCGTCGGCGTGTTCATCATGGGCGCGCTGTCGGCCGTGATCGTCGGCCCCTGCGTAACGGCGCCGCTGGCCTCCACGCTGGTGTTCATCGCCCAGAGCAAGGACGCCGTCTTTGGCGGCGCGATGCTCTTTGCCATGGCGCTAGGCATGGGTGTGCCGCTGCTGCTGATTGGTCTGGGCGCGGGCGCGCTGCTGCCGCGCGCGGGCGGCTGGATGGAGGGCGTGAAGCGCTTCTTCGGCGTGCTGATCCTCGCCACTGCGCTGTGGATGATCAACCCGGTGATCCCGAGCTGGCTGGAGATGCTGGGCTGGGCCACGCTGCTGATCGTGAGTGCGGTGTATCTGCGCGTGTTCGACCCCCTGCCCGAGGCCGCGTCCGGCTGGCGGCGCCTGTTCAAGGGCGTGGGCGTGGTGCTGCTGGCCGCGGGCGCGCTGCAGCTGATCGGTCTGGCCAGCGGCGGGCGCGAAGTGCTGCAGCCGCTGGCGCATCTGCGCGGCGCTCCGGCAGCGCCAGCGCCAGCGGCGACTTCAAGTGCGACTGCTGCACCGCAGGCGGCGGCCGGTCGCTCCATCAAGGATGAATTCGCCCGCGTGAAGACCACGGACGAGCTGGACGCAGCCATCGCCATGGCTTCTGCGCTGGGCAAGCCGGTGCTGCTGGACTTCTGGGCCGAGTGGTGCGTGTCCTGCAAGGAGATGGAGAAGTTCACCTTCACGGACCCGAAGGTGGCGGCCAAGATGCGCGAGTTCACGCTGCTGCAGGTGGACGTGACCGCCAACAACGCCGATGACCGCGCGCTGCTCAAGCGCTTTGGCCTGTTCGGCCCGCCGGGCATCATCTTCTTCGCCAAGGACGGCCAGGAGATTCAGGGCAGCCGGGTCATCGGCTTCCAGAACGCCGAGCGCTTTCTGGGTGCGCTGCAGCGCGCCAGTTGATTGTTTCAATTTCGGACGCGAATTTCTGATCCTTAGATTTGGCCAAGATTGGCTTCTGAAAAGCGGAAAGTCACATTGGGTCAATCTAAAAAAGATCAATTTCGGTCAGAAAATCTGGTCTCAAAGTCGCTGGCTGGGTAGTCAAGCGTGTCAAATATGTCCTAGACAAAGTTTTGACGTTTTGGGGGTGTAGCGCTAGTCTGCAGCCATACGCGCGATCGCTCTGCCCGGCGTCTGGTTGGGGCACGTGACCCACAAGCGCGAAGCGGCCCGCCGCCTGGCGCGCGGGCGTACTCCTCCCTCAAGCCGCGGTGGGCCCATGCGCGCTCCGTTCCTGTCCATGCTGCGTGTTGCAGCGATTCTCGGCGCCGGCGGGCTCTTCAGCCCGGGCTGGGTGTACGCCGCAGCGGGGCTGGGTGCTACGCCGGCCACCGCGCTGCTGCCCGAAGGGGCGGCCTGGCTGCTCGCCGGCATGGCCGCGCTGGTCCTGTTCTATTGCCTCGTGCGAGCGCCGTGGACGGAGATTTCCGGCACCTCGGCAAGCCATGCCTGGCTGGTCGCCGCGATCGTGCTTGCTCTGGCCTGGCAGCTGCGCGTGCCCCTGCCGGGTGGCGCAGCCATTCACTTTCTTGGCGTGACGTTGATCGCGCTGATGTTCGGCCCGCACCTGGGCACGCTGACCTTGGGCTTGGCTGCGCTGTTCAGCCTCTACCTGGGCGCGGGCAGTCTCGAGCGCTTTGGTCTGACCGTGCTGCTGGGTGCTGCCGGGCCCTGCTGGGCGATGCACACCCTGCTGCGCGCCACGCAGCGCTACCTGCCGAGGCATCTCTTCGTGTACTTGCTGGGGGTCGGTCTGTTCGGCAGTGCGCTGGTGCTCGGCCTGACGGCCGCGCTGCAGCTGGGCGTATATGCGGCGCTGCAGGGCGGGCACGCCGGTGCGGTGCTGATCGAGCAGGCGCTGCCCTACGCGCTGCTGCTTGCCTGGGGCGAGGCGCTCACCGTGGGCATGCTCGTGACACTCTTCGTGATCTACAAGCCGCAGTGGATGCTCAGCTTCGATGACCGCTTCTATCTGCAGCGCGCCATCGCCCGGCGCGACGAGACGCGCTAGAAGCTGAGGTCGATCGCGTCGATCAGCGCTTCGACAAAGTCACCCAGCCCATCGATTTCTCGCGAACGGTCCGCGCGCGTCGCGCCACTGCGCCACTGCCGCGGCCCCTGCTGCCAGCGTTCGCCCAGATCCTTCAGATCGCGCCAGCGGCTGTCCAGAGACGGCATCTGTGCAAAGTCGCTGGCGCGGCGCCGGTCTCGCGTGGCCCGCATGCGCTCGGGCAGTGCGGCCAGCGCGCCGGTCAGGTGCGTCGTGGCCAGCGTGCCCTGGCAATGACTGCAGCGCATGTGCAGCCCCGGCGCCAGCGCAGCGCCGCACTGGCCGCAGTTGCCGGCCACGCGTCGCCCTTGCTGGCGCTGGGCCAGCTCGCGGTCCGGCCCCGGGCTCATGCGCAACAGCAGGTCGGCCAGCGCGTCGACGTCCACGAGATGCAGCGGCGTGCTGCAGTAGCCGCACTGTGCGTGATTGCTTGCCTGCCCGCCAATGCTGCCGGGCACATCCGCGCCGCAGTTGATGCATTCCAGCCCACCGCCGTCGGACTGCGCGAGTCGGTTCACGTCGCGCACCAGCACCGGTCGCAGCACGCCCTTCTCGGCGAGGTACAGCGCGAAGGTCTGCGCCTTGCCGTGACCGCCGGGGCAGTTGTATTGCAGGCTGCGCCCGGCCAGCGTGAGGTTGTGCACGAGCTTCATCGCGCGCGCGCAGCTCGGGCAGTCCAGCTGCGTGCGCAGGCTGTGTGCCGCCACGGCGTGCGAGGCCGCGATACGCTCCAGCAGGCGCAAGAGCCCGGCGCCGCTCAGTCGCTGCGACTCGTCATGGTCGAACCAGACCAGATGGCAGGGCAGGCAGAGGTCGATGTCAATCGGTACCTCATAGTGCCCGGCCAGGCGCAGGGGCTGCATGCCCTGCCTGCAACTCGGGCAGGGGCGCCGCAGCGCCTGGGCCAGCGGCGCACCCGCGTCGATGTCGTGCGTGCTCATCGCCGGCTGCGGTCGATGTAGCGCTTGGCCGAGAAGAAGGCCAGCAGCACCACGGTGACAGCGGCCATGACACCGAGCATGATCCAGAAGCCGTCCGGGTGCTTGGCACCCGGAATGTGTTCGAAGTTCATGCCGTACAGGCCGGCCATGAGATTGAGCGGAGCGATGATGACGGTGACCACGGTGAGGATCTGCACGATGCGGTTGGTTCTCTGGGCTTGCGCCGAGAAATTCAACTGCACTGCAGACTCCACCGTCTGCTCCAGCCGACGTGCATGGTTCAGCACGCGATGAATGTGTTCCATCACGTCATTGATGCGCACCAGCACGCTGTCGCGCTCCGCACAGGCCGGTGAATCGAGCACGCTGTCGCGGTACTCCTGCAGCGCGTCGTACTGTTCCTCGGACAACGCCTCAAGCTTGCGCAGTTCGATGCGCGCATCGAGCAGGGCGCGCCAGTTCGAAAACGCGCGGCCCGGAGCGAGCAGCTCGCGCTGCCAGTGATCCAGACGCTCGGTGAGCGGCTGGCGCAGGGCCAGGTAGCTGTCCACCAGGGTGTTGATCAGGCGCAGCATGAGTTCATCGGGCCGTGCGGGCAAGCGGTTGCCGGTGGCCGCACCATTGCCGGTCATGTCCTTCTTGCCCGCGATGGCGAACAGGCGCTGCTTGAACTGGTCGATGGTGCGCGACTCGCTGCTGCGCACGGTCACCAGTGCGTGATCGAACAGGAAGAAGGTGATGGGCCGCGTCTGCAGCGCGCCGAGTGTCAGCCCCTTGCCGGCCGGATCCCCTAGCGGCCCGGTGTCCGCGAAGCTGCCCTCGGCGCGCGGTACCGCCAGTTTGCGGAACACGATCATGTCGTAGCTGCTGGTGTCGTCGAAGTAGCTCGGATGCTGCAGGTTCAGCGCATCGATCGCATGTTCCTCGAAGATCCACTCGCCGACCGCGGCGTGTACGTCGGCGCGCCAGACCTCCGGGTCTTCGGCCACCTCTTCATGCGAGTAATCGAGCCAGACGAACCCTGGAGCCGGTGGCGTGTCGCCCTCGCGCTGCAGGCTGCCGTGATGAAAGACCAGACGCTCCATCCGCGATCCGGTCTCAGGCACCCTGGGTGCGCAGCAAGCGTGCTGCGTCGCGCGCAAAATAGGTCAGCACGCCGTTCGCCCCGGCGCGCTTGAAGGCCAGGAGGCTTTCCAGCATCACGGCGTCGTGGTCCAGCCAGCCATTGGCCGCAGCGGCCTTGAGCATCGCGTACTCGCCGCTGACCTGATAGGCGTAGGTGGGAAAGCGGAATTCGTCCTTCACGCGGCGCACGATGTCCAGATACGGCATGCCGGGCTTGACCATCACCATGTCTGCGCCTTCGGCGATGTCCATGGCCACCTCACGCAGGGCTTCGTCCGTGTTGGCCGGGTCCATCTGGTAGGTCTTCTTGTTGCCTTTGCCGAGGTTGCCGGCGCTGCCCACGGCGTCGCGGAATGGGCCATAGAAGCTGCTGGCGTACTTGGCGGCATAAGCCATGATGCGGGTGTGGATGTGACCGCCGCCCTCCAGCGCGGCGCGCACCGCGCCGATGCGTCCGTCCTGCATGTCCGACGGCGCAACGATGTCCACACCGGCCTCGGCCTGCAGCACAGCCTGCTGCGCCAGGATCTTCACGGTTTCGTCGTTGAGCACGTAGCCGGTGGCGTCGATCACCCCGTCCTGGCCGTGGCTGGTGTAGGGGTCGAGCGCCACATCGGTCAGCACGCCCAACTCCGGAAAGCGCTTCTTCAACTCGCGCACAGCGCGCGGCACCAGCCCATCTCCATTCAGCGCCTCGCCGCCGTGCTGGTCCTTCAGCGCGGAATCGATCACAGGAAAGATCGCTAGCACCGGAATGCCGAGCTTCAGGGTGTCTTCCGCGATCGGCAGCAGCGTGTCGATGCTGTAGCGCGACACCCCGGGCATGGAAGCCACCGCTTCGGTCACGCCCGAGCCTTCGCGGATGAAGACCGGGTAGATCAGATCGTCAGTCGTGAGGCGATGCTCACGCATCATCCGGCGCGAAAAGTCATCGCGACGCATCCGGCGGGGGCGGTGTGCGGGAAAGTCGGCGGGTGTCATCGGTGGTGTCCGTGTTCGAGGCTGCGTGATGAAGCTCGCAGCATTCAGCAGGCTGAAAGGAGCAAGCAGAGCACAGGCCGGTGGCTTTGCGCGGCGTGGCGGCGTTGCGTTACACCTCGAAACAAACCCTGCTCTCGTCGCCAAAGTGTAGGTCTGGCGCGGTTCTCCGGGCCGTGCACGGTCCGCGCAGCTGGCCACCACCAGAGGATTTCGCGGTGCGCGGAACACAACCCTTGAACTTTTGCCGCAGTGCGCCATCTATCGCTTCAGACGATGCGTCGTCTCCCGCTTCTCCTCCCTGAGCGGGTGCCAGCTGAATCCCCCCTGATGTTCAGCTGGTGTTTGAATGCCTCGCGCGCCAGACGCTGCGAGGCATTTTTTTTGGTGCAACCCGAGCGCTTGGCGCGTCAATCGTTGCCAAAGCCCAGCCGCTGTTCCACCCATCTCCGTGCAGGCACCACGTTGAGCCGGCTCAGCGAGGAAAACGGCATCACCGTCACCGTATCGGTTTCGTCCACGACGCCACCGCGCCAGGTCTGGCGCAGCTGCGCAATCGCTTGGGCCACGCTCGCCGCTTCAAGTCGACCCTGGTTGGCCGTGAGCTTGTCCGACTTTGTCAGCAACACGAGCACCGGCAGGCTCACCGGTGCGAGGCCGAGCAGCTGCACATCGAGTTCCGTGAGCGGGTGGCGCACGTCCATGAGCATCACCAGCCCCGCCAGCGGCTGGCGCGCTGCGATGTAGCCGGCGAAGTCTTCGCCCCAATGGCTGCGCTCGGCCTGCCCGCCCACCTTGGCAAAGCCATAGCCCGGCAAGTCCACGAGGTAGCCGGCCGCCGGGGCGTCTGTGGTGCCGCGCCCACCCTCGGGGACGGCGAAATAGTTGAAGTGCTGAGTGCGCCCCGGCGTCTTGGAGACAAAGGCTAGCGCCTTCTGCTGCGCCAGCGTATTGATCGCGCTGGACTTGCCGGCGTTTGAGCGGCCGACAAAGGCCACTTCAGGCAAACCCTCCAGCGGCAGCGTATTCAGGCGCGGGTAGGTGCAGGCAAATCGCGCCGTCGTCAGCGGGCTCGCAGGTTCTGCGGCGGGCTTCGGGCGGCTGGCGTCTGCGCTGGTGCGCTTCTTTTGAGCAGGGCGGGAAAAATGCGGCACGGGGTCGCAGAAATGGATCGGAGCGGCACCATGCCTGTGCTCGGGAGACCCCTATTGTAGAATCTGGTGGCTGTAAGTTGCTAGGCGTGCATCTGGCAAACAACGAAGTACGCCTGTCAGTCCGTGGTGAGCTGGCGCGTCATGCAGGGGCATGGCCACCCTCGGCGGCACTGTGCAAAGCTCCCACCCTCTCTTGCGATCAAAACAATGAACAAGTTGCTTGTTTCCGTGCTGATGCTTGCTGCCTGCGCCGGCTCGGCGTTCGCCCAGCAGAAGGTTGACATCAACCGCGGTGCCCAGATCGCGCAGACCTGCGCAGCCTGCCATGGCGCCGATGGCAATGCCACCGGCCCGGTCAACCCCAAGCTCGCCGCCCAGCACGCGGATTACCTTTACAAGCAGCTGCAGAACTTCAAGCTCAAGCCCGGCGCCAAGGAGCCCGAGCGCAACAACGCCGTGATGCTCGGCTTTGCGACTGCGCTGTCGGACCAGGACATGCGTGACGTGTCCGCGTACTTCGAGGCCCAGAAGCTCAAGCCGGCATCCGGCAAGAACGAGAAGGAACTGCGTGCATTGGGCGAGCGCATCTACCGCGGCGGCATTGCGGCCAAGCAGGTGCCCGCCTGCGCAGCCTGCCACGGTCCGGCCGGTGCCGGCCTGCCTGCGAATTTCCCGCGTCTGGGCGGCCAGTGGGCCGAGTACACCGAGGCGCAGATGATTGCCTTCCGTCAAGGCACCCGAAAGAACGCGCCGATGATGACGTCCATCGCTGCCCGCATGTCCGATCAGGAAATCAAGGCGGTTTCGGACTACATCGCAGCGCTGCGCTGAGTGCCGCGGAACCTTTCGCGTGCGGCGGGTCAAAGCGGCCGCACGACGAAAGTCCCGGCGGCAGGTCAACACATGAGGGCGGGTCATCCCCGCCCTTTTTGCTGAGCGAACAAAAACCCCGTGAGCATCTCGACTACCGGCATTCAGCTCGATCGCGGCCCTGGCTGGGTGCGCGAAGCCGTCGAACTGATCAGTTCGATGCGGTTTTCCATCAGCCTGCTCACGCTGATTTCGATCGCTTCCGTGATCGGCACGGTGGTCAAGCAGAACGAACCGGCCGTGAACTACGTGAACCAGTTCGGCCCGTTCTGGGCCGAGGTGTTCACGAAGATGGGCATCACGTCCATCTACAACGCGCCCTGGTTCATCGTGATCATGGCCTTCCTCGTCACGTCCACCACACTGTGCATTCTGCGCAATGCGCCGCGCATGCTCGGCGACATGCGTGACTTCAAGGAGCGGGTGGCCGAAAAGAGCTTTGCCGCGTTCTCGCACAAGGGCGACACCACGCTGTCGATGGACGGTACGCAGGCCAACGGCGTGTTCCAGAAGCTGCTGGTCGCCGAGGGCTACACGGCCAAGGCCACGGCCAGCGCCGACGGCGCGACCACGCGCTATGCAGCTCGCAAGGGCACGAGCAACCGGCTGGGCTACATCCTTGCGCACGCATCCATCGTGCTGATCTGCATCGGTGGACTGCTGGACTCCGCCGTGCCGATGCACGTGCAGGCCTGGCTGGGTGGCAAGGAACCGCTGCGCGAGAACATGTTCCTCAAGGATGTTCCGCCGACCGGGCGTTTCGAGGACAGCACGCTGTCCTATCGCGGCAACATTCTGATTCCCGAGGGCAAGCGCGCTTCGCATTCGATCCTGTCGTACCGGGATGGCACCCTGGTGCAGCAGCTGCCCTTCGAGATTGAGCTGAACCGCTTCATCGTCGAGTACCACGCCACCGGCCAGCCCAAGATGTTCGCCAGCGAGGTCATCGTGCGCGATCCGGATGGCAGCACCTTCCCCTTCCGGATCGAAGTCAACAAACCGCTGATCCACAAGGGCGTGGCGGTCTACCAGAGCAGCTTCGATGACGGGGGCAGCCGCCTGAAGCTCAAGGGCTATCCACTGATCGGCGGACGCGACTACAGCTTCCCGCTCGAGGGCGAGGTCGGCACATCCACCAGCCTGACGAATCAGAGCGAGAGCCAGGCCTATGCGGTGGAGTTCTCGGGCTTTCGCGCCATCAACGTCGAAAACATGGCACGGGCCAACGGCATGCCGGAGAACAGCGAGCTCGTGGAAAAGCGATTCCGCGAGACGGTGGCCGCAGCGGCGGGCAGTGCTGCTGCGAAGGAAGCCCACAATTTCCGCAACGTCGGCCCGAGCTTCTCCTACAAGCTGCGCGACCAGGCCGGACAGGCACGCGAATACAACATGTACATGGTGCCGGTGGAACTGGAGGGGCAGCGGGTGTTTCTTGCTGGCATGCGCGAGAACCCGAACGACCAGTTCCGCTACATCCGCTTCCCGGCCGACGAGAACATGGAGCTGACCGGCTATATGCGGTTGCGTGCAGCGCTGAACGATTCCACCCTGCGTGCCCAGGCAGCCGACAAGTTCGCGACGCAGGCGCTGCCCACCGATGGTGACGCCACCCAGCGGGTCCAGCTGCGCGACAGCGCGCTGCGTGGGCTCGAGCTGTATGCAGGCAATGGTCTGTACGGCGCACAGGCGCAGGGCGGCTACGCGGCGATCGCACGCTTTCTCGAACAGAACGTGCCCGAGGGCGAGCGCGAACGTGCCGCGGACGTCATCATGAAGGTGCTGGCCGGCACCGTACAGCTCATCAATGACATGGCGCGACAGCGTGCAGGTCTGCCGCCGCTGCAGCAGACTGCGGAGAACGCGCAGTTCCTGCAGTCCGCCATGAACGCCTACTCGGACACGGTGTTCTTCGGTGCGCCGATCATGCTGCAGCTCGCGGAGTTCACCCAGGTGCAGGCAAGCGTGTTTCAGACCACGCGCGCCCCCGGCAAGTACCTCGTGTATCTCGGTTCCCTGCTGCTGGTGCTCGGCGTGTTCGCCATGTTCTATGTGCGCGAGCGGCGCCTTTGGGCGGTGGTTGAGCCCGATCCGCAGCAGCCCGGCGCGAGCCGCATCCGCTTCGCAGTGCAGGCGCGAAAGCGTACGCTTGACTTTGATGCTGAATTCGACCGCCTGATGGCCGCCGTGGCGCGCCTGGGCGGTGCGTGAACGAGGGTTAGACCATGAACACGACCACAGTCGCGTCGCAGACGAACCAGACGCCACAGGTGCCGGGGCAATCCGTCATCATCAGCCCGCGCAGCGGCGTGCTCGCCTACTTCAGCCGCAGTGCCTTCGATTGGGGCTTCGCCTCGCTGATCTTCGCGCTGATGGGCTACGCGCTGTGGCGCTACGACGCCAAGATGGATTCCTACGAGACCTGGATCCTGATCGGCACGGCTCCCGGACTGATCGCGCTGGGCTGGGCATGGCGGCCGCTGGCCTACTACTTCATCGGTAGCGGTGCGCTGGCGCTGCTGGCCATCGCCATCTATGGCGGTGACCTCAAGCAGGCCGATAACGCCTTCCTGCTCAAGTATTTCCTCTCCAGCCAGTCCGCCATCCTGTGGATGTGTCTGCTCTACATGCTGGGCTGCGTGTGCTACTGGATCGGCCTGTTTGCGCAGAAGGAAACGCCGCAGTGGATGGGCACCGTCTTCACCTGGGCGGCGTCCGTGCTCGGCCTCACGGGCATGCTCGTGCGTTGGCGCGAGGGCCACATGATCGGTCCGGACATCGGCCACATTCCCGTGAGCAACCTGTACGAAGTCTTCGTGCTGTTCTCGGTGATGACCGCGGTCTTCTATCTGTACTACGAAGCAAAGCACAAGACCCGCGCCATGGGCGCATTTGTGTCACTCGTGGTCGTGGCGGCCGTGGCCTTCCTGCTCTGGTACACCTTTGACCGGCAAGCCCACGAGATCCAGCCGCTGGTGCCTGCGCTGCAAAGCTGGTGGATGAAGCTGCATGTGCCTGCCAACTTCGTGGGCTACGGCACCTTCTCGATTGCAGCGATGGTCGGTTTTGCCTATCTGCTCAAGGACGCGGCAGCCACCAACAACAAGTTCACGCTGGGCTTCCTCTTCGTGATGGGCGTCGCGCTGTGCATCGAACCCCTCGTGTTCCGCACGCAGGGTCTGCCCACGTACTGGGCGTTGTATTTCGGGATCTCTGCGCTCTTTGCCGGTTCCGTGGTGGTGTTCCGCAAGCGCATTGCTGCCGTGCTGCCCAGCTTCGAGGTGATGGACGACGTCATGTACAAGGCGATCGCCATCGGATTTGCCTTCTTCACGATCGCCACCATCCTGGGGGCGCTTTGGGCCGCGGAAGCCTGGGGTGCCTACTGGCAGTGGGACCCCAAGGAAACCTGGGCGCTGATCGTCTGGCTGAACTACGCCGCCTGGCTGCACCTGCGCTTCATCAAGGGTCTGCGCGGCACGTTCGCGGCCTACTGGGCGGTGATCGGCCTGCTGATAACGGGCTTTGCCTTCCTGGGCGTGAACATGTTCCTGTCGGGACTGCACTCCTACGGGCAGCTTTGAGTCGGCCTGAAGCCCTTTCCGCTTGTCCCGCGCTTGACGTGGGGTTTCGCCGAGCACGCTCGGCGCCACGGCAAGAGCGTGCGCCTGCCAGTGCTCGCCCCGTTGCGCGGCTGTTCGCTTGTCCCGCGCGGCCTTTCAGCCACTTTGGCCTGAAGAGCCGCATCCAGCCTTGATCTCGGTTTCCGAGTCCTCTCAAGACTGGCCGCAGGACGTCACTGTCCTGCTCGTGCTCTTCAACAGCAGCGCCTGCGTGCCTGCCCTCGCAGCGGGTCTGGCGGATGCGCCACAGGTGATCGCGGTGGACAACGCCAGCACGGACCATTGCGCTGCACATCTCAAGGCGGCGCTGCCGCAGGCGCAGGTGGTTCGGCTGGAGCAAAACGTCGGCTTCGGTGCCGGCAACAACGCGGGCTTGACTCAAGTCTCCACGCCCCACGTGCTGCTGCTCAACCCGGACTGTTCGATTGCCGCGGCCGATGTGCAGCGCCTGCGCGCCTGGTTGCTGGCCGAATCACGGCTCGCGATTGCCGCGCCGCAGATCCTGAACCCGGACGGCGCCGGCGGCTGGCGGCCCGAGGCCGGGCACCACATGAACGAATTCGCCTGGAAGCCCCGAACCGGGCTGGCCGAAGGGCCGCTGTGCGCCGACTTCGCCACTGCGGCCTGCTGGCTTGCTCGGACCGAAGCGCTGCGTGCCGTCCATGGCTTCGATGAACGCTTCTTTCTCTACTACGAGGACAACGACCTCTGCCTGCGGCTGCGCAAGGCGGGTTGGTCGATCCTGGTGGAGCCTGCGGCGCAGGCCTTCCACCTCAACGGCGCCTCCAGCCGCGATGCTGCTGCGTCCGCGCAGCTCGCGGCCCCGCAGGCGCCCAGTCCGTTTCGCGCCTTTCACACCGGCCGCTCCCGTGTGCTGCTGTATGCCCTGCACGCCGGCCCGGCCGCTGCATTGCGCCTGCAGCGCAGCGAGGTCTGGCGCCGGCGCATCAACGGCTGGCTGTACCGCCTGACCGGGCGCGGCGCCAAGGCGGCGCAGTCGCTCGCACGCGCACGCGGTGCGGCTCAAGCTGAAGTGAAGCTTGCACCCTGGCGCGGCTAACCTTTGCGCATGACGCAGCCCGCCGAGGCTGCACGACCGGGCGCAGAGCCGCCGCATCCACTGACCGCCCGCCAAGATCCGATGACCGACTTCGCGCCTTCCGTCTCCATCATCCTGTTTGCCTACAACCAGGCCGCGTTCGCACGCGAGGCCGCGCAAAGCTGTCTGAACCAGGACTGCGAGCCGATCGAGATCATCCTGTCGGATGACAGCTCCAGCGACGACACCTTCGCCGTCCTTCAGGAAGTCGCTGCGAGCTATCGCGGGCCGCATCGCGTCCGTGCCCAGCGCACGCCGCGCAACCTGGGCATCGGCGGGCACGTCAACATGCTCATCCAGGCCAGCTCGGGCGCGCTGATCGTTCCGGCCGCAGGCGATGACTTCTCAGAGCCCGATCGCATCGCCACCCTGCTGGCTGCCTGGCGCGCAGCCGACTGTCGCCCGGACCTGATCGCCACCCACGTGCGCGAGATGAGCTGGACCGGCGAGCCGCTGGACGTTCGCCGCGTGGATGCGCTGCAGGACTGGCGCAGCGCCGCGCAGTGGGCCGCGCGCCGGCCCTATATCGTGGGTGCCGGCCATGCCTTCACGCGGCGCTTGTTCGATCGCTTCGGGCTTTACCAGCCCGGCGTGTTCTGCGAAGACCAGATCAACACTTTCCGTGCCACCGTCAGTGGCGGCGCGATGACGCTGGACTGCGCGCCAGTGCGCTGGCGAGTCGGCGGCAGCTCCACGCACATCGAGCGCAGCGAGGCCGAGGTGCGCGAGCAGCGCGCGCGGCGCCACCGCGCCTGGATGGTGGCCGAGCATGCGCAGCTCAAGGCGGACGCTGCAGTGGCCGGTGTGAGCGATCAGGTGGCCGGGCATCTCGCGCAGCACTATGGCGCTTTTCTCATGGCCCGAGCGCTCGACGACGCGCAGGGTCTGGCGGCGCACCTTCAGGTGGCGCGCGACTATCCGCAGCTGTCCACCGCATGGCGTTACCGGCGGGCACTGCAGCATTGGTGGCGGCAACGCTGAGCGCGCCGTGGCGCAGGGTCGCCGTTATGCTCTCGGCTTGATCCAACACGTGGGGCTGCCCACGTGGCCTGATCCCGCGCTGTCCCACGCCTGTCCGTCTGTCTGAATCATGGTGCAAGCCGCTCCCACTCCCGAACTGATCGACCCGGCCGCGCGCATCGAGCCTGGTGCCGAAATCGCCGCCGATGTGCGGGTGGCCTTTGGTGCCTGGGTAGGGCAGGGCGCGCAGCTGGCCACGGGTGTGTGCGTGGGGGCGAATGCCAGCGTCCTGCCCGGCGTGAGCGTGGCCGCACATGCTCAGATTCGTGAAGGCGCTGTGGTCACCCGCCCGGTGCCCCCCGGCGCCATCGTCGAAGGCAATCCGGCCAGCATCGTGGGCTATGTCGACACCGGCAACCTGGCCGCGCCCGCAGCCGCGAGCGCTGCGCAGAGCAAGACCGGAGTTCAGGCGGTCGGCGTGAAGGGCGTGACCCTGCACCGCTTTCCGATCATCCGCGACCTGCGCGGCGATCTCACGGTGGGTGAATTCGAACGCAGTGTGCCGTTCGTGCCGCGGCGCTACTTCATGGTCTTCGGCGTGCCCAGCCGCGAGGTGCGCGGCGAGCACGCCCACCACCAGTGCCACCAGTTCCTGATCTGCGTGCGTGGCAGCTGTGCGGTGGTCTGCGACGACGGCGAGCAGCGCGTGGAAGTGCTGCTCGACGGGCCGGAGATCGGCCTGTATCTGCCCCCCATGACCTGGGGCATCCAGTACAAGTATTCGGCTGACGCGTTGCTGCTCGTCTTCGCCTCTGACTACTACGACGCGGCCGACTACATCCGCGACTACGCGCAGTTCAAGGCCCTGGCCGCCAAGGCGCGCGCTGCATGAGCACCCGGCCCGGCATTCATCCCCTCGCCGATGTGCAGACCGAGCAGATCGGCGAAGGCAGCACCGTCTGGCAGTTCTGCGTGGTGCTGCGCGGCGCGCGCATCGGGCGCGACTGCAACATCAATGCGCTGTGTCTCATCGAAGGCGACGTGATCCTGGGTGATCGCGTCACCGTCAAGAGCGGTGTGCAGCTCTGGGACGGCGTACGCGTTGAGGACGACGTGTTCATTGGCCCGAACGTCAGCTTCGTCAACAACCCCTATCCCCGCTCCAAGCAGTACCTCGAGCAGCCGCTGGTCACCGTCATCGAACGCTGGGCCTCGATCGGCGCCAACGCCACCATCCTGGGCGGTGTGCGCATCGGTGCCGGTGCCATGATCGGTGCAGGCAGCGTGGTCACGCGCGATGTTCCGCCCGGTGAACTGTGGGTCGGCAATCCGGCGCGCTCGCGCGGCCCGGCCCCGGCCGTTCCACCTGCCGCCGCCTGAGCAATCTCCGCGAGTGTCCCGATCACCATGATTCCCTTTCTCGATCTCAAAGCCATCAACCTGCGCCAGAGCGAGGCCATGCATGCCGCGCTGGAGCGCGTGCTGCAGTCCGGCTGGCTGATCCTCGGCCAGGAGGTCGAGCAGTTCGAGCGCGAGTACGCCGCGTACTGCGCAGCGCAGCACTGCATCGGCGTGGCCAACGGGCTTGATGCGCTGATCCTTGCCCTCAAGGCCTTGGACATCGGCCCCGGCGACGAGGTACTCGTACCCTCAAATACCTACATCGCCACCTGGCTGGCGGTCTCGCATGTGGGTGCGACGCCCGTGCCCGTGGAGCCGGTGGAAGGCACCTGCAACATGGACCCGGCGAAGATTGCCGCAGCCATCACGCCGCGCACGCGTGCCGTGATGCCCGTGCATCTTTACGGCCAGCCGGCCGCGATCAACGACATCCTCGCCATTGCCCGGCAGCATGGGCTGAAGGTGGTGGAGGACGGCGCGCAGGCGCACGGCGCTCGCATTGCTGGTGCGCGCCTGGGCGCGCATGGCGATGCCGTGGCCTGGAGCTTCTACCCCGGCAAGAACCTGGGTGCGCTGGGCGATGGCGGTGCCGTGACCACGAACGATCCGCAACTGGCCGAGCGCATCCGCGTGCTGCGCAACTACGGCTCGCGCGTGAAGTATCAGAACGAGGTGATTGGATATAACTCGCGCCTGGATGAGCTGCAGGCCGCCTTCCTGCGCGCCAAGCTGCCCCTGCTGGATGCGGACAACGCGCGGCGCCGCGAGATTGCGGCCATCTACCAGCGTGAACTAGCCGATCTGCCGCTCACCCTCCCGCAGGTGCGCGCCGACGTGGAGCCGGTCTGGCACCTCTTCGTGGTGCGCCACCCCAAGCGCGACGCGATCATCGAGGGCCTGAAGTCTGCGGGCGTGGGCATCGTCGTGCACTACCCGATCGCGCCACACCAGCAGCAGGCTTACGCGGCCTTGAACATCCCGGCCGGCAGCCTGCCGCTGGCCGAACGCATCCATGCCGAGGTCTTCAGCCTGCCGATCGGCCCCACCCAGACCGATGCGCAGACCCTGGCCGTCGTGCAGGCGCTGCGCGACGTGCTGCGCGCGCTGGGCTGAATGCGCGGATGCAAGCCACCGCTGCCGTCCTGCTGCTCGCCTATCGTCAGGCCGACTTCGTTGCGCAGGCGGCGCACAGCGTGCTGGCGCAGGCCTGCGAGCCGATCGAGATCATCCTGTCCGATGACGCCTCGCCGGACGCCACGGGTGAGATCCTCGAGTCGGTCGCGGCGAGCTACCGCGGCCCGCACCAGGTGCGCGTGCGGCGCGGGCAGCAGAATCTGGGCATTGCCGGCCACTACAACGCATTGATCGAGATGACGCGCGCGCCGCTGCTGATCACGGCCGCGGGCGATGACCTGTCCACCCCAGACCGTGTGGCCAAGCTGCTGGTTGCATGGCGCGCCGGCGGCGAGCGCGTGGACCTGATCGCCAGCCACCTGCAGGGCATGCGTCAGGACGGGACGCCCACGCAGACCGTGGCCGTGGATGACCTGGCGCAGTGGCCGGACGCCGCCGCGTGGCTGGCGCGCCGGCCCCACGTGATCGGCGCGGCGCAGGCCTTCACGCGGCGCATCATGGAACGCTTCGGCCGCTTTGATCCGCGCATCGCCTACGAAGACCAGATCACCACCTTCCGCGCCATCGTCAGCGGCGGCGCCATGACGATCCCCGAGCCGCTGGTGCACTACCGCCAGGGTGGGGTGTCCACCCGGCAGGCCATGCTCACGGCCGAAGACCTTACGGGCTGGATGCGCACCCAGAATGGTCGCCTGGTGGCCGAGATGGAGCAGCTGCTGCGGGATGCGCAGGTAGCCGGGCTGCAGGTGGCCGGGCTGTACGAGGCCATGCAGGCCCAGCTGCGCACGCCGCTGGCCCGCGCCCGCTACCTCTGGGCGCTGAGTCAGGCGCCCGACGCTGCCGCGCGCCGTGCGCTGCTGCGCGAGCACAGCGAACTGCCGCTGGCCTGGCGCCTGCGCAAGTTCTTCAAGCTGAACTACCCCGGCTTCAACGCCGGCGTGAACCGACTGCGGGCACGACTCAAGGGCCGCGCCTGAGCCAGAGCGCCGCCTACGCGACCGCGGCCTTTAGGGCCGCACTCATCGCGCGCCGAATCTTGAGCGGCACGGTGCTGCCCAGGCGCACGACGCTGCAGCCGTGCCAGGCCGCGTTGTCGATCAAGGCGCGCGCCACGGCCGTGCGTACGGCCTCATCCACCACGGCATTCGGCTCCCAGTGGAGGGCCTTCACTTCGAAGACTCCGTCCGCGCGGTGCGCCTTGGCATCCAGCCGGCCCGCCAGCGCGTTGCCGTGCAGGACGGGCAGCACGAAGTAGCCGTACTTGCGCCTGGCCTCGGGCGTGTAGCACTCGATGCGGTAGTCGAAGCCGAACAGGTGGCTTGCGCGCTCGCGGTCCCAGACCACGGGGTCGAAGGGCGAGAGCAGGGTGGTGTGCTGGGCGGTGACCGTGCCGCGCAGCACCTTGCGGGCGAGCGGCAGGTGTTCGCGCTGGATGTAGGCGGGCTCGCGCCAGTCCTCGATCTGCACGCGCTCGATCACGCCGGCATCGAGCAGCGGCGCAAGGTCCCGGTCCTTGAGCTTCGGCTTGGTGCGGAAGTAGTCGTTCACCCAGCGGGCCTGGGTGATGCCCAGTGCACGGATGGCGCGCTCGGTCATCTGCGCCTGGGCCTCTGCCACGGTGAGCTTCGGCAGGCTCGCGGCCCGTGGATGCACGCGCTCGGTGAGGTCGTAGACGCGCTGGAAATTCTCGCGCCGCGCCACCATCAGTTCGCCGAGTGCAAACCAGGCTTCCAGCCAGCGCTTCTCGCTCTTCCAGCCCCACCAGCCGCCACTCTGGCCATCCGTGCGCTCGAAGTCACTCGACTTCACGGCGCCCTGCATCCGGATGTGCTCCAGCAGCGTATGCATGTGGGTGCGGTGGCTGCGGTAGACGCGCTGCGCGCCGTTCATGCCCCAGTGGCGGCGCTCGGCGTTGTAGCCGCGGTGCAGCGGCCAGTGCTCGATGGGCGCGAAGCAGGCCTCGTGCGCCCAGGTTTCGAAGATCGTGCCGCGCGCAAGCAGCTGCTCCAGCCACTCGGTCGGGTAGGCGCCCAGCCGGGCGAACAGCACCAGATAGGGGCTGCGGTTCACGACATGAATCGTGTCGATCTGCAGCAGCTGCATGCGCCGGATGCAGCGCGCGAGGTCCGCGCGCGTGGCGGGCTTGGCCGGCGGTGTGGCCAGACCCTGAGCGGCCAGGTGCAGGGTGCGGGCGTGGTCGATCGAGAGGTGCAGATCAGGCATGGCGGCGAGGCTAGCGCAGCGCAGGGTTCAGGCCGCCTTTCCGCGCATCAGGCAAGGTTCTCCAGTCACTTTGCCTCAAAGAGGTGCATGAAATGGACCTGCGGCCTGATGCCGAGCGGCCAGAGCCAGTATTCATGCGCCTTTTCAGACCAAAATGGCTGGAAAGCCGCACCAGACAAGCGAAGAGCCGTGCCGGCGGCCGATTGGCCCCACCGCGGAACCTGCCGCGCTGTAAGTTTTCCAACTCGGCGCAGACCAAACTGCAGCCTCCACAATCAGAAGAGCGCCTTTCCTCCCGGAGCCCCACCATGCTGATCCGCCGTCCTGATGACATTTCCCCTTCCGAGATCACGCCGCAGCGGGTGTGGCAGTCGCGCCGCGCCTTCTTTGCGCAGGCTGCGGCGCTGACCGGTTCGATCGCGTTGCCCGGTCTGGCCAGCGCCCAGACGGCCGGCCAACCCAAGCTGGCCACGGTGAAGTCGAGCTACACCACCATGGAAAAGCTCACCAGCTACAAGGACGCCACGACCTACAACAACTTCTACGAGTTCGGCACCGACAAGGCGGACCCTGCCCAGTACGCCGGCAAGATGCGCACGCGGCCCTGGACGGTGCTGATCGAAGGCGCGGTGAAGAAGCCGGTCACGCTGGGCATCGAAGACATCCTCAAGCTCGCGCCGATCGAGGAGCGCATCTATCGCCTGCGCTGCGTGGAAGGCTGGAGCATGGTCATTCCCTGGGCGGGCTTTTCGCTGTCCACGCTTCTGAAGCGCGTGGAGCCCACGGGCAATGCCAAGTTCGTCGAGTTCATCACCGATGCGCAGAAGGACACGATGCCTGGCCTGCGGCAGAGCGTGATCGACTGGCCCTACAACGAAGGCCTGCGCATGGACGAAGCCATGCATCCGCTCACCCTGCTCACGCTCGGTGCCTATGGCGAAACGCTCCTGAACCAGATGGGCGCGCCGGTGCGCGTCGTCGTGCCCTGGAAGTACGGCTTCAAGAGCGGCAAGAGCATCGTGCGAATCCGCCTCACCGAGCAGATGCCGCGCACCAGCTGGATGAAATCCGCACCGCAGGAATACGGCTTCTACAGCAACGTGAACCCGGACGTGGACCACCCGCGCTGGAGCCAGGCCACCGAGCGGCGCATTGGCGAGGACGGCGGCAGCATCTTCCTGCAGCGCAAACGCAAGACGCTGATGTTCAACGGCTACGGCGATCAGGTCGCGCAGCTGTACGCCGGCATGGACCTGCGCAAGAACTTCTGAGCCGCCACCATGACTGCCGATGCCACGCCGGGCGCGCCCGCCAAAACCCTTTCCGCTGATCCGGCGCGGCTTCCCAGCCAAAATGCCTCGGAAAGCCGCATGAATGCTGGGCCTGCGCCTTCCAGTGCGGGTATCGCCTCCTTGCGCGCCCTACCTGCGAAGGCCATCACCGCAGTGAAGGTGGCGGTGTTCTTCATCGCGCTGATTCCGTTCGCGCGTCTGGCCTGGCAGTCGGTCTTCAATGTGGAGGCGCTCGGCGCCAACCCGATCGAGCACCTCACGCGCGCCACCGGGTGGTGGACGCTGTTCTTCCTCGCCGTCACGCTGGCCATCACGCCGGCGCGCAAGCTGTTCAATCTGCCCTGGCTGCTCAAGCTGCGCCGCATGCTGGGCCTGTTCACCTTCTTCTACGTCGCCCTGCACTTCACCACCTACATCTGGTGGGACAAGTGGTTCGACCTGGCCGAGATCATCAAGGATGTGATCAAGCGCCCCTTCATCACGGTGGGCTTTGCCGCTTTCGTGCTGCTGATTCCGCTGGCCGCCACGTCCTTCAACGCCGCCATCCGCTTCATGGGCGGCAAGCGCTGGCAGCTGCTGCACCGCGCGGTGTACGTCATCGCCGTGCTGGGCGTGCTGCACTTCTGGTGGCACAAGGCCGGCAAGAACGATCTGTTCGAGCCGCTGATGTTTGCGCTGGTGTTTGCCGTGCTGCTCGGCTGGCGTCTGAAGCAGCGCCTGCTGCCCGCGGCGGCGCGCTGAAGCGCTGCGGCCTCAGCCCTTGCGGTTGGCGCCTGTGGCCGGTGCCTCGGGCGCCGGGTTGAGCGCTGCGTTGCCCGCCTGGCTGACATAGCGGTTGAGCAGTTGCCAGCCGCTGTCCGTCCGGCGCCAGACATCCACCACGAACTGGGCGGTGCCTGCGCCAGTGGCCGTCGTGGCCAGGTAGCTGGCAATCGCCAGCTCGCCCGCCTCGCGCACGGCCATCTGCGTCACCCCGCGTGCGGCGCGGCCCTGAGTCTGCGCCATCCAGGCATCGCGCGGCAGCGGCGTGCCGGGCTGCGCGCTGCTGCGTTCCTCGAACTGCGGCGCCAGCAACGCGTCCAGCGCGGCGGCGTCGCGGCGCTCGGCGGCGGCATCAAGCGCGGCCACCTGCTCACTCATCAGCTTGACCAGGCGCGTGGCCAGCGGCACCCGACCGGGCGCGCCCTGCGCGGCGGCCCAAGGCGCCGACGCCCACAGCACCAGCGCAAGCAGCAGGGCCACGCAGGCATCAGTACGCAGCAGAGCAGAAGGTCGCATGGGCAGGCTCCCGGAAAAGCACGCTGCAAGTGTGCAGCAAGACAGAAAAGAGGCCATGCGTCCGATCAAGGAGAACGCATGGCCCCAAAGTCCCGGCTGATCGACCGAGAGGGGTTTAGACGGAATGATTCAGACGATACGGAGGCGCCGCGCGATCAGTAGGCCTTCACGCACTTGCCGCCGCTGGCATTGAGCCAGTTCTGCTGGATCAGGAAGTCGCGCGTGCCCAGCTTCATGTTGGCCGATCCGCCGCTGGCTGCGGTGTAGGTGGTGCCGAAGGTCCAGGCGCACTTGTCGGCGTTCTCGTTGCCCTGGCGGTCATACCAGGCGTTGCCGTCCGGGTCGGTCACCGACTCGGCCAGCTCGTGCGACAGGATGCTCGCCATGGCATCGGCACCGCCGTTGCCATTGGGGCTGGGGCTGTTCACGCCGCAGGAGCTGGGGCACTGCGTGGCCGGGTTGCCGATGAAGGCGTACTTGATGTTGGTGCCGCCTACGGTCTGGTTGTTGTGCCAGCCGCAGTACTGGGTGCAGAAGCCGCTGGTGGCGGTCACGTCCGGCGCGGTGAGCACGAAGTACACCGCATTGGCGTTGTTGGGCAGCTGGCCGGCGTTGATCGCGTCGCTGACCACCGAGGCGATGTTCGCGTCCGTGAGGTTCTTGCCGTAGCTGTAGTTGTTGTTGATCGATGAGATGTAGCTCACCGAATTCTTCACATAGGTCTTGGTCGTGCTGCCGCTGTAGTAGGTGGTGTTGATGTTGAACCAGGGCGATCCCCCAAGGCTGCTGGCCAGATCGGTCAGGATCTGCACCCCGCTGTTGCCGCTCCAGTTGCCGTACCAGATGTAGTAGACGCTGGTGGTTGCCGCGGTCATGACCGGGCCGCCGTGGTAGACGATGCCGTTGGTGACCGCAGTCTTGCTCGGTGCGGCGAAGGGGCTGTTCTTGCGGAACTGCTTGGCAGCCTCGGTGGCCTCATGGTCGACTTCGCCGAATCCCTTGCGGCTGGGTTTGTAGACCGTGTCTTCATCCACCTTAACCGGACCAGCGTGGCTCGCAGCGGCAATGGCGCTCAGCGCCAGCAGCGAAGCAATGGCTCTCAGTTTCATCCTGCACTCCCTCAGGGAAGACGTCGCTCGCGAGCGGTGGGCGGGCGCAACCGGCGGGCGCGTGCTACTGGAGGTGCTGCTCGGGGTGCGCCGGACCGTGCGCAGGTTGTAGGAGCGGGCCGCGCGCAGGGTCAATGCAAAGGCGTGTGGAAAGGGGGCTCTGCGGCCTGGCTCGACAGCTTCATGCAAGGCGGCCGAAAGAATCCGCGGCCCAAATGACACAGAGCCGCGTCGCGGCCCTGTGATCATTGACATGCGCGCTGCGCAGGTGCACGCGCGCGGGCGCGCACATGAATCCAGCGTCAGCGCACGATCAGCACCGGTACCGCGCAGCTCGCCAGCACGCGCTGCGCCACGCTGCCCAACACCAGCGACTTCACGCTGCCATGCCCGTGGCTGCCGATGACCACCAGGCCGAACTTGCCCTTCTTGGCCAGCGCGGCAATTTCGTCGCCGGGGTTGCCGATCACCATCTTGGTCGCGAGCTTCAGGCCGTGCTTGGCAAAGAACTTCTCGATCGGCGCAATGGTGGCCTTGAAGGCGTCGTCGTGGAAGCGGTCCACCATCTCCTTGCCGGCGGCGCGCGCGGCGCGCAGGGGCAGAGGCAGCTGCACGTTGATGGCGGTGAACTCGGCCTCGCTGCCCATCATTTCAAGGTGCGTCACCAGATAGGCGAGCATCTTCTTGGTGTAGGCGCTGCCATCGACAGCCAGCAGGATCTTCATGGTCTCCTCCGTGTTCTTGGGTTCATTCAACTTGCCTGCAATGCTGCAAGCTCGTCGGCCAGTTGCATATCGATAGTTTCCCGCCGACGGATCAGGCGCACTTGTCCTGCATCAACCAGCACCTCTGCGGCGCGGCCGCGGGTGTTGTAGTTGCTCGCCATGCTCATGCCGTAGGCGCCGGCCGACAGCAGCGCGAGCAGATCGCCTTCATGCACAGCCAGCAATCGATCCCGGCCCAGCCAGTCGCCGCTTTCGCAGACCGGGCCGACCACATCGTGCGGCGCTGCTTCAGCGCGCGGTGCAACCTCGACGATCTCGCTGTAGGCGCCGTACATGGCCGGGCGCATGTAGTCGTTCATCGCAGCGTCGACGATGCAGAAGCGCTTGCTGGCGGCCTGCTTGATGACCTGCACGGTGGTGAGCAGCAGACCAGCATTGCCGACGATGGAGCGACCGGGTTCGAGCATGAAGGTCTTGCCGCCATGGCCGCGGGCATCGAAGCGCGCCAGGATCGGCGCGAGGTACTGCGCGGGCGTAGGCGGGGCTTCATCGCGGTAGGTGATGCCCAGGCCGCCGCCGAGGTCGAAGTGCTCGATCGCAATCCCCTCGCGCTCAAGCTGCTCGACCAGATCCAGCATCTTGTCCAGCGCCTCCATGAAGGGCGCGGGGTCGATGATCTGGCTGCCGATGTGGCAGTCGATCCCCACCACCTTCAGGTGCGGGCTCGCTGCGGCGCGGCGGTACAGGTCGATGGCCGTGCCGAAGGCCACGCCGAACTTGTTGTCCTTCAGGCCCGTGGAGATGTAGGGGTGGGTCTTGGGGTCCACATCCGGATTCACGCGGAAGCTCACCGGAGCTTGGACGCCCAGGCTTGACGCCACCTGCTCGATGCGCGCGAGCTCCGTGGCGCTCTCGACGTTGAAGCAGCCGATGCCGGTGCCCCCTGCGTTGAGTGCGGCTTCAATCTCGGCCACTTGTTTGCCCACGCCGGAGAACACGATGCCCGCCGGGTCGCCACCGGCGGCCAGCACGCGGGCCAGTTCGCCCCCGGAGACGATGTCGAAGCCCGCGCCCAGCTCCGCGAGCAGCTTCAGGACGGACAGGTTGCTGTTGGCCTTCATCGCGTAGCAGACGCGGTGCTTGCGGCCCGCAAGCGCCTGCTGGTAGCTCGCGAAGTTCTCGCGCAGGGTGCGGGCGCTGTAGACGTAGGTGGGCGTGCCGAACTGGCGCGCGATGTCGGCAAGCGCCACGCCATCCAGCGCCAGCCCGCCAGGGCCGTCGGCCAGATGGGGGTTGGGCAGGCGGGTGCGGTCGGCGCGCGAGGGGTGAACGGTGTGGCTGGCCTCGCTCATGGGCGCGGCTCCTTGTTGGGTGTGACGGAGGAGGGCGTGGCGGCTGGGCTGCCGGGCTGGGTGGCGTCGCCAGACGCGGGCGCTGTAGCCGGGACGGCGGCGGGAGCAGGTGCAGGCTTGGGTGCCGCTGGCTGCGGCTTGGGCGGCAGCACCAGCGGGCCGCGCTGGCCGCAGGCAGTCAGACCCAGCACAGCGGCGGCACCCACTGCAAGCAGGGCGCTCCGTGCGGTCTTTGCGGCTGAACGAGGCGGGCCGCTGAATAGAATCGACGTCATCAAAAACCTTCGGCTTGAGCCCATCGAGTTTAGGCGGCGCTCGCCGGCCAACCTGCAGACCCGCTGGCTACCCACTTGAAGGCGCAGGCGCCCCGTGCCGTGCCAAACAAACCATGACCGAATCCGAATTCCTCGAACTCGCCCGCGAAACCCTGGACGCCATCGAAGCCGCTGCCGAACACATCACGCAGAGCACGGATACCGATATCGACACCGGCCGCAGCGGCAACGTGCTCACGCTCACCTTCGAGAACGGCAGCAAGATCATCGTCAACAGCCAGGCACCCATGCAGCAGATGTGGGTGGCCGCGCGTTCCGGCGGCTTTCACTACGGTTGGGACGGCCAGGCCTGGATCGACACCCGCGACGGCAGCGAACTCTTCGCCGCTCTGAGCCGCCACGCCAGCAGCCAGGCCGGCACAGCGCTCGTATTCACCGCCTGACGACGCGGCCGGCAGTTTCAACTATTTGTTGAATTATGAGTTCCTAGGCGGATCATTTTCAACAAATGATTGAATGGGTCAATGGGCCTCTTTCCGCTGGTAGTATGCGGATCTCGGCCGGTTTTTGACTTCGATTCCAGGTGCGCATGTCACGCCGGCGCAATCCACGCGCTGATCGGCTTGAGCGCAGCCAAGCGGCCGCTCACGCCACACATGCCGCGCCGGACGTCTTGGATGGGCCGGTAGCGATCAGGCGCCGAAGGCAAAAGAACAGCTCGCGACGGCGATTGTTGTCTCCCTCCCTGAAGGGGAGGGCCGGGGAGGGGTAGCGATCAGCCGCTGGAAGCAAAGGAACAGCTCTAAAAGAGCTGTTCCTTTGCTTCTTCCTTCTTCTTCTGCTCGTCGGTCATCAGATCGCCCATGCCCAATGAGCTGACGCCCTGGCCCGGGATGTTTTCGACGTAGTAGATCTCGCTGCCGATCATCGTCAGGCCCTCGGGCACCGGCGTGGGAATCTCCGGCAGCTTGGGCAACACCGCGGCCATGTAGCTGATCCAGATCGGCAGGGCCACGCCACCGCCGGTTTCGCGTTCGCCCAGGCTGCGGTTGTCGCTGTAGCCCACCCAGCCCACGCCGACGATCTGGTTGTTGAAGCCGCCGAACCAGGCGTCGCGCGCGTCGTTGGTGGTGCCGGTCTTGCCGGCGATGTCGGCGCGCTTCAGGCTCAGGGCCTTGGTCGCCGTACCGGCCTTGACCACGCCCTGCAACAGGCTCCACATGGTGTAGGCGTTGCGCGCATCGATGGCGCGGTTGGCTTCGTCGCCCGCCAGCTTGGGCTTGGCCTGCATCAGCACATTGCCCTGCTGGTCGGTCACCTTGAAGATGAAGAAGGGGTTGATGCGGTAGCCGCCGTTGGCGAACACGGAGTACGCACCCGCCATCTCCCAGGGGTTGGTGGAGCCGGCGCCGAGTGCCATCGTGAGATAGGCCGGGTGGTCTTCGGCGTTGAAGCCGAAGCGGGTGATCCAGTCCTGCGTGTCCTTGGGGCCGACGGCTTGCATCAGGCGGATGGACACCATGTTCTTGGACTTGGCCAGGGCCTGGCGCATGGTCATCGGGCCTTCGAACTTGCCGTCGTAGTTCTTCGGCTCCCAGACCTGGCTGCCCGTAACGGAGGCCGGGATGATGATCGGGGCGTCATTGATCAGCGTGGCGGGCGTGAAGCCTTTTTCCAGCGCGGCGGAGTAGACAAAGGGCTTGAAGCTGGAGCCCGGCTGGCGGCGCGCCTGGGTGACGTTGTTGAACTTGTTGCGGTTGAAGTCAAAGCCGCCAACCAGCGCGCGCACCGCCCCATTGTTCGGGTTCACGGAGACGAAGGCTGCCTCGACTTCCGGCAGCTGCAGGATCTCCCAGTTGCCCTTGGCGTCCTTGCCCAGGCGCAGCACGGCGCCTGGCCGGATGGCGCGTGCCGCAGGCGCATTGGCCGCCATGGCGGCCTGCACGAAGCGCGTGCCTTCGTTGACCACGGTGACCACGTCGCCATCGGCCAGCTGCAGCTTTAGTTCGCGCGGCTTGACCTCCAGCACCACGCCGGCACGCAGATCCTCGCTGGTGGCGATGTCATCCAGCGCGGATTCGATCGCGTCGTCGCGCTTGTCCTTGTCGGCCGGCAGATTGACGAAGGCCTCCGGCCCGCGGAAACCGTGGCGGCGCTCATAGTCCAGCAAGCCGCGGCGCAGGGCGTTGTAGGCTGCGATCTGGTCGTCCTTCAGGATGGTGGTGTAGACATTGATGCCGCGCGTGTAGGTCTCCTCGCCGTACTGGTCGAAGATGATCTTGCGCGCCATCTCGGCGACATAGTCGCCCGGCGCATCGATGTAGGTGCGCGAAGGCTTGATGACGAGCTGTTCCTTCCTGGCCGCCTCGAACTTGGCCTGATCGATGTAGCCCAGCTGGCGCATGCGCTCCAGGATGTATTGCTGGCGCTGGGTGGCCCGCTTGAAGTTGGCCACCGGATTGGCCGAGGACGGGAACTTGGGAATGCCGGCCAGCATGGCGGCCTCAGCCACCGAGAGCTCGCGGATGTCCTTGCCGAAGTAGGTCTTCGAGGCGGCAGCAAAACCGTAGGCGCGCTGGCCGAGGAAGATCTGGTTGATGTACAGCTCGAGAATCTGGTCCTTGGTGAGGGCCGACTCGATCTTCAGGCTCAGCAGCGCCTCGTAGACCTTGCGCTTGTAGGTCTGCTCGCTGGACAGGAAGAAGTTGCGCGCGACCTGCTGCGTGATGGTGCTGGCGCCCTGCTTGGCGCCCCCCAGCAGATTGGACAGGGCAGCACGGGCCACACCCATGAAGTCGATGCCGCCGTGTTCGTAGAAGCGATCGTCCTCGATCGCGAGGATCGCCTTTTTCAGGTGCTCCGGTGTGTCCTGGATGCGGATGAAGGAGCGACGCTCCTCGCCGAATTCGCCCAGCAGCGCACCATCTGCGCTGTACACGCGCAGCGGAATCTTGGGCTGGTAGTCAGTGACGGCAGCAATTGAAGGCAGGTTGGGCCATACTGCGGCCAGCGCAATCAGGGCGCCCAGCACGCCGGCGGCCAAGAGCCCCATCAGGCCGAGGGCCAGTTTGGTGCCCCAACGTGCGCCAAATTGGCTCAGCCGGCTTTTCATGTCTTCGGCTGCGGCCGGTTCGGTGCGCTCAGAGTCGCTCATCAGCTTGACGATCTTTCGCCATGTAGGAAACTCGGAAAAGTGTAACGGTCAGGGTTTTCCAGCCCGCGGATGGCCGCGGCGCTTCGGTAACACCCGGTTTCTCCTCCTCGTCAGTTCCGGGCAACGATTGTTCGGCGATCAACGACTTTCGCTTGCCAGCGAAAATTTCCCGTTGATACATTCTCACGTAAATTCTTGATAATCGCGCTAAGTGCCCGTTGTTAAACCACTTTCGGGTTTCTGGCGTAGGGAGAGACCAGCTTGGCTCTAGATCTGTCAGCCCTGATTCCGGGCCGCAATCCGCCGCTGGTGGGCGTCGATGTCAGCGCGACCAGCGTCAAGCTGGTTGAGCTGTCGACCAGCCCACGTGGCGGACGCCGCCTCGAGCGGTATGCGATCGAACCGCTCCCGCGCGGCGCCGTGGTCGATGGCGGCATCGACAAGGTCGACATCGTGGCCGAAGCGCTGCGGCGCGCCTGGCGCAAGGCCGGCTGCCGCACCAAGAATGTGGCCATGGCACTGCCGGCCTCAGCGGTCATCACCAAGCGCATCCTGCTGCCTGCCAATCTCAGCGAGGAAGAACTCGAGATCCAGGTCGAGAGCGAAGCGAACCAGTACATCCCGTTCTCCCTCGATGAAGTCAGCCTCGATTTCTGCGTGATTGGCCCGAGCGCGCAGAACAAGGACGAAGTCGAGGTGCTGCTCGCGGCCTCGCGCAAGGAGCGCGTCGAAGACCGCATTGCCGTCGCGCAGGCTGCAGGCTTGAAGCCTGCCATCATGGACATCGAGACCTACGCCGCCCGCTCTGCGCTGGACAATGTTCGTGTCCAACTGCCCAACAAGGGTGATGGCCTGGTGCTTGCACTGTTCTACATCGGCGCCAACACCCTCAGCATTTCCGTCACGCTCAACGATCAGGTGGTCTACGAGCGCGACCAGTCCTTCGGGGGCAATCAGCTCACTCAGGACATCGCCCGTGCCTACGGTCTTTCCTTCGAGGAAGCCGAGACCAAGAAGCGCACCGGCGATCTGCCCGACGGCTGGCAGAAGGACTTCCTGGAGCCCTTCACCGAGAGTTGCGCGCTTGAAGTCACTCGGTCGCTGCAATTCTTTTTCACCTCCACACCCTACAGCCGCGTCGACCAGATCATGCTGGCCGGTGGCTGCGCGACCTTGCCAGGGCTGGTCGATGCGGTCGTGAATCGCACGCAGGTACCGACGTCTGTAATCACCCCGTTCAAGGGCATGGACGTGTCCCCAAACGTGCGTGACCGCCAGCTGCAGCTCGATGCACCGATGCTGATGGTCGCGTGCGGCCTGGCCATGCGGAGGTTCGCAGAATGATCCGCATCAACCTGCTACCGCACCGAGAAGAGAAAAAGCGTCAGCGTCGGCGTGAGTTCGGCCTGATGGCCGGGCTTGTGGCCATGTTCGGCGTGCTGGTCGTTGTCATCGTTGGGCAGTTCATCGAAGGCATGATCAACAGCCAGATGTCCCGTAACACCTTCATCGAGGCTGAAAACAAGAAGCTCGACGAACAGATCAAGGAAATCGCGACGCTGCGACAAGAGATTGAGGCACTCAAAGCGCGCCAGAAGGCGGTCGAAGATCTCCAGAGTGACCGCAATCTGCCCACAATCCTGCTTGAAGAACTGGTTCGTCTGACCCCGGAAGGTATCTATCTGCGCACTCTGAAGCAGGAGGGTCTGAAGTACAGCCTCACCGGGATCGCGCAGAGCAACGAGCGTGTGTCGGAGTTCCTGCGTGCGTTGACTTCTTCCTCGGAGTGGCTGCGCACGCCAGAGCTGCAGGAAATCAAGTTGCCAACGACGCAGAATCGGACGCCATCGCGTCTGTATGAGTTCAGCTTGTCCTTCGACATGCGCCGCCCTGCGCCCGATACCGCCAAGCCGGGCACGTCTGCACCTGCCGCGCCGACCGCCTCCGGTACGCCAGCCGCCACGTCGGCTGCGACACCGAAAAGCTGAGAGGATCGCATGGACTTCAAGAAGCTCTCCGCTCAGTTCCAGAACCTGAGCAACGACCCGGGAACATGGCCTATCGCGCCAAAGGTTGCAACGCTTGTCTTCATTCTGGCGGCACTCGTTGGAGCTGGTTGGTACTTCTATTGGTCCAAGCAGCTCGAAACGCTGGACGCTGAACGCGCAAAGGAAGTGCAGTTGCTCGAAGCCTATAGGGGCAAGATGCAGCAGGCGATCAACCTGGATGAACTGAAGAAGCAAAAGGTGCAGGTCAGCCAGTACGTGCTCGCGCTCGAGCGCCAGCTTCCCGGCAAGGCCGAGATGGATGCATTGCTGTCAGACATCAATACGGCGGGCCTAGGCCGTGGTTTGGTGTTCGAGCTATTCAAGCCGAGCGGCGCGGTCGTCAAGCAGTACTACGCCGAGATTCCCATCGCCATCAAGGTCAATGGCGGCTTCCATGACATCGCGTCCTTCTCAAGCGACCTCGCCGGACTGCCGCGCATCGTGACCTTGAACAACATGAACATCGCTGTACTACCTACAGGTTCGCTCGCGTTGGACGCTACAGCCAAGACCTTCCGCTACCTTGACCAGCAAGAACAGGCTGCGCAGCAAGCCAAGCCTGCCGGTGCGCCGGGTAGTCAGGGTGCCGCCGCAGGGGCTGCCAAATGAACAACGTTCGCTTGATTGCAACACTCGGGGTTCTGACTGCTCTCGCCGGATGTGGTCCGTCGGATCAAGAGCAGCTGACCCAGAAGATGGCAGACATCCGCTCGGGTCTCCGGCCGTCGGTGCCCAAACTGGAAGAGCCCAAGCGGTTTGAGCCTTTTGTGTACAAGGCTGGTGCGTCGCTCGACCCGTTCGATCCGCGCAAGGTTGCTCAGGCGCAGGCACGCCTTGCTGCTAGAAGCACCTCCGGCCTTCGCCCCGATCTCGATCGCGTACGGGAACCCTTAGAGGCTTTCCCGCTGGACACGATGTCCATGGTCGGCACCCTAAATCGCAATGGTCAACGCGTAGGCCTTGTGCAGATTGACAAGGTGGTTTACCAAGTCCGCGCCGGGAACTATCTGGGCCAGAACTTTGGCAAGGTAACGGGGATTTCGGAGACCGAAATCACCATGAAGGAAATTGTGCAGGATGCGGTGGGCGACTGGACAGAACGGTCGACTACGCTGCAGCTGCAGGAGGCCAAGAAATGAAATCGGGAGTGTTCAGGATGTCTCAATCGGCCTTTGCGCGAATCGGTCGCGCCTTTGTTGCCTTCGCAGCGCTGTCTTGTGCCAATGTCTTTGCCCAGGAAAACGCGCTTGAAAACGTGTCGACCTCAACCTCGGGCGGCGCAACGACGCTCACACTGAAGTTCAAGGCGCCGCTCAAGGGTACGCCTGCGAACTTTTCCATCACGAACCCGGCCCGGGTGGCGATTGACTTTCCGGGCACGAGCAACGCTCTGGGCAGGAACGTCGTTGAAGTCGGTCAGGGCGATCTGCGCTCCCTGAATGTCGTTCAGGCGGGCGATCGCTCCCGGATCGTCCTTAACTTGTCTCGCCCCGTTCCCTACTCGATTAATGTGTCCGGCGCGATCGCCACGGTCGTGTTGTCGGACGCGCAGGCCACTGCCCGTGCCGCCGAGTCGCGCGCAACTGCCTCGACGACGGCGGCTGTAGCAGCGCCCAGATCGATCCGAGATATCGACTTCCGTCGCGGGCCCGACGGCGAAGGCCGCGTGGTTATCGAATTGGGTGACACGCAAACGCCCGTCGACATCCGTCAACAAGGGCAGACCGTAGTCGTCGAAATGTCGCGCGCGGCCTTGCCAGACAACCTGCGGCGCCGACTCGATGTGACCGACTTCGGCACTCCGGTGCAGCGCATCACAACGACTGCCTCAGGCGAGACAGTGCGCATGGTCATTGAGCCGCGTGGCAATTGGGAACACAGTGCATTCCAGACCGACCGCCAGCTTGTCGTCGACGTCCGCGCGCTAAAGGAAGATCAGGCTCGTGCGGGTTCGGACCGAAACGCCAAGCCTTCCTACAAGGGCGAACGTCTGTCGTTGAACTTTCAGAGCGTGGAAGTTCGGTCGATCCTGCAAGTAATCGCTGACTTTACAAACCTCAACATTATCACTAGCGACACAGTTACGGGCAGCATCACTCTTCGCCTCAAGGATGTGCCATGGGATCAGGCCCTGGACATCATTCTTCAGACCAAAGGCCTAGACAAGCGACAGAACGGGAACGTTATTCTTGTCGCACCGAAAGAGGAGTTGGCGACCAAGGAGAAGCTAGATCTTGAACAGCGCGCTCAGATTGCGGACCTCGAACCGCTCCGGAGCGAAGTCATTCAGCTGAATTATCAGCGTGCCGACGACGTAAGAACAATGCTGAACGGTGAGGCTAGTGGCGGCGGAGGCGGCGGCACTGCTGGGGCTACTCGCATTCTCTCGAAGCGAGGGTCCGTCGCGGCGGACTCGAGAACCAATCAGCTGTTTCTTCAAGACACCCCCGCAAAACTCGAGGAGGTGCGCAGGTTTATCGCAAGAGTCGACATCGCAGTACGCCAAGTGCTTATTGAGGCCAGAATTGTCGAAGCTGATGATCGATTCGGCCGCAACTTGGGCGTAAGGCTCGGATTCAATGATGCACGATCAACGATCTACACGACGATCCCTGATCCAAATAATCCGGGTCAAACCATAACTGTACCAACTTATGGGGTCGGTAACCGGATTGCAGGAAGTAATGTGTTTGGCACGCTTTCAGGCAGTTTGCAAGGGGTTCAAGATCTGTCCTCTCAGAATGGGTCCGGCGTTCAAAGTGGCACTAGTGGCTTACAAGTTGTTGGTGGACGGCCGTCTGTCGCGAACACTAACTTCGTGAATCTACCAGCGGGTGGCATTTCAGGTGTTGCGGGCTCGCCTGCTAGCGTCGCGATCAGCCTTTTTGGCTCAAGACTGGGGCGATTTATCAATCTCGAGCTATCAGCGCTTGAGGCCGAGCGGCGTGGGAAGATCGTATCTAGCCCGCGGCTGTTGACGGCGGATCAAGTTAAAGCCGTGATTGAACAAGGTACAGAATACCCATACCAGCAGGCGACATCGAGCGGTGCTACGTCTATTTCATTCCGGAAGGCGGTTCTCAAGCTCGAGGTCACGCCTCAAATTACTCCTGAAGGTGCAATCATCTTGGACGTCGAAGTCAACAAGGACAGCCGGGGTGAGTTGACTTCCAATGGCCCTGCGATCGACACGAAAAGAGTGCGCACAAAGGTGCTCGTGGAAAATGGTGGAACAGTCGTGATTGGTGGTATATACCAGATTGAGGAACGAGTCGACGTCAGCAAGGTGCCTTTGCTGGGAGATCTTCCTTATGTGGGCGTATTGTTCCGCAATCAGCAAAAAGTTAACGACAAGACTGAGCTGCTAATCTTCTTGACGCCCAAGACAGTAAGTGATCGACTCACTGCATCTCAGTAAACGAAAGCGCGTGGTATGATCAAACTTCTGAAAACTGCATCTAGATTTTGGGCCGTTTGCTTTGCTGCAGTGTTGGTTACTGCCTGCGGCGGTGGGACTGGCGGAGTTGGCTCTGCTCCCGGCGCGGCCACATCTTCAGTGGCATCGCTCGAAGTCTCGACGAGCGCTAGCACACTCAGGACGGGTTCCACCGATTCTGCGACGATTACCGTGGTCGCAAAAGATGCAAGCAATCGCGTTTTGCCGAATGTTGCGGTCGCTTTTTCCTCCGACTCCGGCACGATTGCATCGACGCGGAGGACAACTGACGACGCGGGCGCAATAACTGCGACGGTGCGCGTCGGAGCTGATCGGTCGAATCGAACGATTACAGTCCGCGCTTCATCGGGCGCGGTTGCTTCCCAGATAGTGCTGCGCGTTACCGGCACGACGATAACTCTCACCGCGCCTCCGTCCGGAGCGTCCGGGGCTGATATACCGGTCAGCGTCTCCGTTTCCGATGGGAATTCTGTGCCGATTGCCGGCGCAGCAGTGGCCATTACCGTTAACGGCGCGGCCTTGGCGCAGCCACTAACGACCGGTGCGAACGGGCAGGCCAATACCACCGTGCGACCCGCAAGCGGAGGCAATCTGGAGATCGGAGCAGCGTCGCTTGGTGCCACCGCGACTCCCGTAAGGATTGCGATCGCAAGCGATGCAATGACGGTAGCCGTCGCCCCAACCACGCTAACGCTCGGTGGCACTGGCGGAGCAGTATCCGTTAATTGGACTCAAAACGGAACGCTTGTTACTCAGTCCGTAAGGCTTTCGGCGACCAAAGGATTACTACGTGCTGCCGGTGCCACTTCAGGTGGTAGTCAAAGTCTTCTCGTCACTCCCGCCGGGCCGGGAACTCCGGTTGCTACTCTCGTTGACAATGGCATCGTGGGAGATGCGGTCGTTACGGCGGCTGCAGTTTCGGGAACCGTTAGTGCATCTACAACAGCAAGCTTTGCGTCCCTACAGCCCGGCTCATTCACTGTGCAGGTCGCTTCGAACACAATTACCGGCACAACCGGTTCAGCCAAGGTTGACGTGTTTGTTGTGGACTCATCCCCGAGTCGAAACCCAGTTCAAGGTGCAGTAGTTAGTTTCTTTATTGTTGCGGACCCCACAGGTGGATCGCTTGATCAAGCAACCGCAGTGACTGATGCGGCCGGTAAAGCATCTGTCACGTTCCGACCGGGATCCAGGCCTACCTCAGGAACGGATGCAGTGGTCGTAGGTGCTTCGGTAGGCACGCTCGGTACGGCAACCGCGACGCTAACCGTCGCAGGCGGCCCGCTGTTTGTGTCGATTGGGTTTGGTAACCTAATTCAGAAGCCAACCACAACAGAATATCAAAAGATATTCAATATTCGAGTGACAAATAGTGCGGGTAATGCAGTATCAGGAGCCGCGGTAACCGTGCGACTTCGCCCGACGGCCTTCCGAAAAGGCAGTCTTGTCTATGTAGTGTCGGGTGCGAGCCAAGGTGCATGGGGCTACAGCTTGGCGACTGGTTCAACCCCAGGTACAGCTTTGCCTGCTGGGCAGGTAATGACCAGGGCAGGTATATATATCGAATGTCCCAACGAAGATTATACTAATGACGGTATCTTGGATGCGTCGAAGGACTTCAACTCCAGCGGCGCACTCGAGCCCCGCCAAGTCGCAAGTGTATTCTTTTCGAATTCCGAGGGGCAGCCACTTTCAGGGGGTAACTCCACTACGACGGGAACAACTGCGACAGACGGGTCGGCTTACATAACAGTCCGCTATGCCCAGAGATTTGCGCTCTGGGCGGTCTACGAGATTCAAGTCTCGACAGCCGTCGGCGGCTCCGAGGGCCGAGCGCAGCTTGGCTATGTGCTATCTGCTGCAGTAGAAGACTTCACGAACTCCAATGCTCCACCTGCAGGAGAGATCAGTCCGTTTGGGATCGGGATCAATACTTCTCCGACTGGGCAGTTCACCTTGCCTGTCTCCGGGGGTACTCCAAGTTACACATGGCCCTCGATGCCAGAGGGCTGCAGGCAAGCGATGTAACTCTGCGGAATGCACGCCACGCCAAGTTTTGCTCTAGTCGGCCTTATGGGGGCTGGCAAGTCAACGGTCGGACGCAGAGTATCGGGCCAGCTTGGAGCGGATTTTGTCGACATGGATAGCGTCGTCGAAAGTCGAGCAGGCGTTTCCGTGGCGGAAATATTCGCGAAGGAGGGCGAGGCAGGATTTCGAGAGCGCGAGGCAAGCCTACTGTCGGAATTGATCGATATCGCGACACATCGCTTCTTGGTCATTTCAACCGGTGGCGGCGTAGTCACTGTAAAGGCAAACGTCGACAGATTGACAAACGCTGGGATTCGCGTTGTCTATCTTCATGCAAGCCCTGCAGTCCTTCACCATCGCTTGCTACATGACCGCAAGCGGCCGTTGCTTCAGTGCGGCGACCCTAGAGCGACTCTTGAGCGTCTTTACTTGGAGCGACACTCTCTTTACCTCGGAGCCGCAACGGACGTACTAGACGTGGATGCTCGTCCGGCGGCAACTGCAGCCAAGCTCATTGAGTTGATCCGCCGCCCTTGATCGCATGACCAAGCACGTGATTCAACTCATCCTCCGCAACGGAGGGTACCCACTGCAAATTCAGTTGGGCTGCGCAAACGAGTGGCGCGCGGGTAGCGTCGCAGTGACATCTACACGACGCATTGTTGTAACCAATAAAACTATCGCGGCGCTTTACTCCGATCTAGTCGCCTCACAAGGTTCCGATCTATCGATTGTTCTTGAGGACGGTGAGGCGCACAAGACGAATGTGTCGCTTGAGCGAATTTACTCAGCGATGCTCGCCGCACGTTGTGATCGAAGATCGGTGATCATTGCCGTTGGCGGCGGAGTAGTGGGCGATACGGCTGGCTTCGCCGCAGCAACTTACATGCGCGGCATTCCCTTCATCCAGGTACCCACCACGCTGCTTGCGCAAGTGGATTCCTCGATAGGTGGCAAGACAGCAATCAACCACCCGCTCGGCAAGAACATGATTGGCGCATTTCATCAGCCAAGCGAGGTGTTCATTGACCCTCTGCTGCTCAACACCTTGCCGGACGCGGAGCTTTCCGCGGGGTTTGCCGAGATCATCAAGCATGCACTGATCCGGGATGCCGCCTATCTCGACTGGCTCGAAGCAAACTCCGCCGGGTTGCTTGCGCGAGATCCTGAACTGCTGACGCATGCTATCCGGCGGTCTTGCGAGATCAAGGCAGCGATTGTTGAGGCGGACGAGTTTGAGACTGGCGAGCGCGCTTTGCTGAACCTTGGCCACACCTTCGGGCATGCGCTTGAAGCAGTGCTCGGCTTCGGCACGTGGCTGCATGGGCAGGCTGTGGGCTGCGGTTTGGTGCTGGCTGCCGATATGTCCGCGCGACTCGGCCTGATAGCTCCTTCTGCCGTGGGTCGGGTGGAGCGCATTGTCAATGCATTTCGACTGCCGGTGCGAGTTCCTGCAGAGGCCTCCACACAAGCGCTGGTCGATGCAATGCTGCTCGACAAGAAGAATGAAGGCGGCAGAGTTCGCTTCATTCTGCTTGAATCCATCGGGCGCGGCGTCATCCGTCCGGAGTCGGTCGAGCTCGGTGCGCAGGTCATCGACGCGCATCGATGAGTGGGTTCGCGCCACTTGCGCCCTATGCGGCACGGTCTGCCGATTCGCGCGGGCGCATTCACGCTGAGGCAGACGACCCGAATCGCCCTGCGTTCCAGCGGGATCGCGACAGAATCGTGCATTGCACGGCGTTCCGACGCCTTGAGTACAAGACGCAGGTCTTTCTGAATCACGAGGGCGATCTCTTTCGGACGCGGCTGACGCACAGTATCGAGGTTGCACAGATCGGGAGATCCATTGCGCGACGCCTGCGACTCAATGAGGATCTTGTCGAAGCAATCAGCCTGGCCCATGACCTCGGCCACACGCCGTTCGGGCATGCAGGTCAAGATGCGTTGAACATCTGCATGAAGGAGCACGGGGGATTCGAGCACAACCTCCAGAGCCTGCGGGTTGTTGATGTGCTCGAGGAGCGATACGCCGCGTTTGATGGTCTGAATCTGACCTACGAAACTCGGGAGGGCATCCTCAAACACTGCTCCCGTCGCAACGCAGAGCAGTTGGGCGAGTTGGGCCGCCGCTTTATCGAAGGTGGGTCGCCTAGTCTGGAGGCACAAGTCGCCAACCTCGCCGACGAGATTGCGTACAACAATCACGATATTGATGACGGCTTGCGTAGTGGCTACATCAACCTCGATGATCTCGCAGAGGTGAAGCTTTGGGAGAGGCACGCGAGCGCTGTGCGCGAGCAATTCCCGGGCTGCACTGGGCGCAGACTGACCAGCGAGACGATCCGCCGGATGATCAGCGAGCAAGTGGACGACTTGACGCAGTCGACGAGCGCTGCCATTGAATCAGCGGGCGTGAGTCACGTGGACCAGGTCAGGGCGGTTCCAAAGCCCTTGGTGCAATTCTCCGCGCCGGCGCGAGAGGATCTCACGCAGCTCAAGCAGTTCCTGTTCAGCCGGCTGTACAAGCACTATCTCGTTCAGCGGATGACCGACAAGGCGCGCCGAATCGTGACGCAGCTGTTTGAGGCCTTTGCCCATGAGCCCCTGCTGCTGCCGCCGGCTTATCAGTCTGCTGATCGGGCGGCGCAATACCGCAGCATCGCCGACTATGTGGCAGGCATGACGGACCGCTATGCCATGCGCGAATTCCGCAAGATCTTCTCCGCCAGCGAGCTGGAGTTGCGATGAAGAAGTACGAAACCAAACTCGAGCTCGACCCCAGCCTGCTGGAAGCGCACTCGTCGAGCGCCGAGCATGAAGAAGCCGCGGTTCTTGATGGTCCGGGCGTTGAGCAGTTTGTCGCTTGCGACACGGCAAGTGCGGCCGCGCTCGCCTTCTGGGAAGAGGTTGCCGCCGATCTGGATCAGATTCGGCCGAGGCTTCGCCGTGCCTTTGAGCTGGACTCCGATCTCAGCATCCGTAACCTGCGCTTGCTGAAACCCAAACTGGTGGTTCGGCACATGCGCATGCGCAACACCGAGGTCATTCACCAACTGGTGATCAGCGCCGAACTTCGAGCAGAACAGCACGTGAACATAACGCGTCCGGCGCGCACGGCAGAGCGACTGCGCCGCCGCCTGCTGGACGCGTCGATCAGCTTTCGTGAGGAGGTCTATCGCGGCAAGAACCCGGCGGATGACATCCGCTTCGGCTTCGAGTTCGACTCGGTGATCCCCTGCGGGATCCGTCTGAGCTTCGACTACCTCGCCGCCGAGGTCGACTACCGAATCCAAAACATCGAAGCGCCAGGACTGCGCGCGGGAACCTGGCCGGCTGACTTCGTCAACGAGCGCCTGATGGAAGAACTTGCTCGGTGGATGCTCGACCAGCCGCACGGTCTCGATGTCAGCAAGCTCGGCGGGCCGGACGAGGACAGCACCGAGCTTGACCCCTCTGGCGTCAAGGCGACGCGCAAGTTCGGTCACTGAGGCGGCGAACGCCCCGAAGCCTGACTACATTTCCCGACATTGCTGCAGAGCAGCAGTATCGGCGTGTATATTCCGCCAACGCTCACAAGGCGGCTTTGACCATCATCTCGCTCGGGTTCCGCACGTCAGGACGGCCGAGATGGCACAAAGCCGCCTTTTTTGTCTGCATGGTTATGCGTTTCGTGCATAACCCAATGAAAAACTGAACATAGAGCAGGATCGACCATGCAATCGCTCGACGCCCACGCCGCCTGTCAACCCGCCGCGCAAGATCCCCACGCGCCCAGCCAAGAAGTGCTCGACGCCGCAGCGCAACACGGCTTGTACCGGAGCGACGCCGAGAAAGACGCGTGCGGCGTCGGCTTCGTGGCGCATATCAAGGGTAAGAAGACCCACGACATCGTCCAGCAGGGCCTGGCCATCCTGCGCAATCTCGACCACCGCGGCGCGGTGGGCGCCGACCCGCTGTGCGGCGACGGCGCGGGGATCATGATCCAGATCCCGCACGAGTTTTACGCGGAAGAAATGGCAAAGGTCGGCGTCGAGTTGCCCGCGCCTGGCGAGTACGGCGTGGGCATGATTTTCCTGCCCAAGGAAAGCGCGTCTCGCTTGGCATGCGAGGAAGCGCTTGAGCGCGCCGTCCGTGCCGAGGGTCAGACCGTGCTCGGCTGGCGCGACGTCCCGGTGGACGACGCGATGCCGATGAGCCCGTTCGTGCGTGGCAAGGAACCCGCCATCCGCCAGATCTTCATCGGCCGCGGTCAGGACGTCATGGTGACCGACGCCTTCGAGCGCAAGCTGTACGTGATCCGCAAGACCGCCAGCCATGCCATTCAGGCGCTCAAGCTCAAGCACGGCAAGGAGTATTTCGTGCCGTCGATGTCGGCACGCACGATCGTCTACAAGGGCCTGCTTCTGGCCGACCAGGTCGGCATTTACTACAAGGATCTCGCTGATCTCCGTTGCGTGTCTGCACTGGCGTTGGTGCACCAGCGCTTTTCGACCAACACCTTTCCCGAGTGGCCGCTGGCCCACCCCTACCGCCTGATCGCGCACAACGGCGAGATCAACACCGTAAAGGGCAACTTCAACTGGCTGCGCGCCCGCGAAGGCGTGATGAAGTCGGCCGTACTTGGCGACGATCTCAAGAAGCTCTACCCAATCGTCTACGAGGGCCAGAGCGACACCGCCACCTTCGATAACTGCCTTGAACTGCTGCTGATGGCGGGCTATTCCATCGAGCATGCCGTGATGATGATGATCCCGGAAGCCTGGGAGCAGCACACGCTCATGGACAAGCAGCGCCGCGCCTTCTATGAGTATCACGCTGCCATGATGGAGCCCTGGGACGGCCCGGCGGCTATCGCTTTCACCGATGGCCGCAAGATCGGCGCCACGCTCGATCGCAACGGCTTGCGCCCCGCACGCTACTGCATCACGGACGACGATCTCGTCGTCATGGCTTCGGAATCCGGTGTGCTGCCGATCCCGGACACCAAGATCAAGAAGAAGTGGCGTCTGCAGCCGGGCAAGATGTTCCTGATCGACCTGGAGCAGGGTCGCATCATCGACGACAAGGAACTCAAGGACCAGCTGGCCAACAGCAAGCCCTACAAGCAGTGGATCGACATGATCCGTGTCAAGCTTGACGAGGTACCGCCCCAGCCCGATGACGGTCCGCGCACCGACGTGTCCCTGCTCGATACCCAGCAGGCCTTCGGCTACACCCAGGAAGACCTCAAGTTCCTGATGAACCCCATGGCCGTCGCGGGCGAAGAGGCCATCGGCTCGATGGGCAACGACTCGCCGCTGCCGGTGCTGTCGGACAAGAACAAGAACCTCTACGCCTACTTCAAGCAGTTGTTCGCGCAGGTGACCAATCCGCCGATCGATCCGATCCGCGAGCAGCTCGTGATGTCGCTGGTCAGCTTCATCGGCCCGCGTCCGAACCTGCTGGACATCCACAACATCAACCCGCCCCTGCGCCTGGAGGTGGATCAGCCGGTGCTCGACTTCGAGGACATGGCGAAGATCCGCCATATCGAAACGCTCACCCGCGGCAAGTTCAAGAGCCACTATCTGGACATCACCTACCCGGTGCAGTGGGGCAAGGACGGCGTAGAGGCGCGTCTGGCTTCGCTGTGTGCGCAGGCGGTTGATGCGGTGCGCAGCGGCTACAACATCCTGGTCATTAGTGACCGCACGGTGCGCGCCGACCACGTCGCGATTCCCGCGCTTCTGGCCACCAGTGCCATCCACCAGCATCTCATCAAGGAGGGGCTGCGCTCCTCCACCGGTCTGGTGGTAGAGACGGGCTCGGCGCGTGAGGTGCATCACTTCGCGCTGCTGGCGGGTTACGGCGCCGAGGCCGTGCACCCGTGGCTGGCCTTGCATACGCTGCTGGACATCAATGCCTGGGCGCGTGATCTGCCCGACAGTTTTTCGCCCGACAAGGCGATCAAGAACTACACCAAGGCCGTCGGCAAGGGTCTGCAGAAGGTCATGTCCAAGATGGGCATCTCGACCTACATGAGCTATTGCGGCGCGCAGATCTTCGAAGCTGTGGGTCTGTCCCGTGCCTTCATCGACCGCTACTTCAAGGGCACGGCCACGCAGGTCGAAGGCATCGGCATCTTCGAAGTGGCCGAAGAAGCATTGCGCATGCACAAGGCGGCATTCAGCAGCGACCCGGTGCTGGCCGAAATGCTCGAGGCCGGCGGCGAATACGCCTGGCGTGTCCGCGGCGAAGACCACATGTGGACGCCGGACGCGATTGCCAAGCTGCAGCACGCCACGCGCGCCAATGCCCAGGTCAAGTACCGGGAGTACGCCGCGATCATCAATGACCAGTCGCGCCGCCACATGACCCTGCGCGGTCTGTTCGACTTCAAGTTCGACCAGTGCACGCCCATCCCGATCGACGAGGTTGAACCTGCCAAGGAGATCGTCAAGCGCTTTGCCACGGGCGCCATGTCACTGGGCTCCATCTCCACCGAGGCGCATGCCACCCTGGCCGTGGCGATGAACCGCATCGGCGGCAAGAGCAACACCGGCGAAGGCGGCGAGGATGAAGCCCGCTACCGCGCCGAGATGCGCGCCGGCGCCTCGCCCATCAAGGACGGCGACACGATGGCCAAGTGGCTGCCGCTGGCTGAGATGAAGGTCGACATGCCGCTGAAGACCGGTGACTCCCTGCGCAGCAAGATCAAGCAGGTGGCCTCCGGACGCTTTGGCGTCACGGCGGAATATCTCTCCAGCGCCGACCAGATCCAGATCAAGATGGCCCAGGGCGCCAAGCCGGGCGAAGGCGGCCAGCTGCCGGGCCACAAGGTCTCGCCCTACATCGGCAAGCTGCGCTACTCCGTGCCGGGCGTCGGCCTGATCTCGCCGCCGCCGCACCACGACATCTATTCGATCGAAGACCTGGCCCAGCTGATCCACGACCTGAAGAACGCCAACCCGCGCGCCGGCATCTCCGTAAAGCTGGTCAGTGAAGTGGGCGTGGGCACCGTGGCTGCGGGTGTGGCCAAGTGCAAGGCCGATCATGTGGTGATTGCCGGGCATGACGGCGGCACCGGTGCCTCGCCGGTATCGTCCATCAAGCATGCCGGCACGCCCTGGGAGCTGGGGCTGGCCGAGACCCAGCAGACTCTCGTGCTCAACCGCCTGCGTGGTCGCGTGGTGGTGCAGGCCGACGGCCAGATGAAGACCGGACGCGACGTGGTCGTGGCGGCTTTGCTGGGTGCAGACGAGATGGGCTTTGCCACGGCGCCGCTGGTCACTGCCGGCTGCATCATGATGCGCAAGTGCCACCTGAACACCTGCCCGGTGGGCGTGGCTACGCAGGATCCGGTGCTGCGTGCCAAGTTCCAGGGCAAGCCCGAGTACGTCGTTAACTACTTCTTCTTCGTGGCCGAAGAAGTGCGCGAGCTGATGGCCAAGCTGGGCATCCGCAAGTTCGACGAGCTCATCGGCCGTGCCGACCTCCTGGATACCCGTCGCGGCATCGAGCACTGGAAGGCCCGCGGGCTCGACTTCTCGCGCATCTTCTACCGCCCCGAGCTGGGCGCCGACGTGCCGGTGCGCGCCACCGAGGCGCAGGACCACGGCCTGGAGAAGGCGCTGGACAACGTGCTGATCGAGCGCAGCCGCAATGCGCTGGAGCATCAGGAGCGCGTGAGCTTCATCCAGCCTGTGAAGAACATCAACCGCACGGTGGGTGCGCGCCTGTCGGGCGAGGTGGCCAAGCGCTATGGCCATGAGGGCCTGCCGGACGACACCATCCACATCCAGCTGCAAGGCACGGCGGGCCAGAGCTTTGCGGCCTTCCTGGCGCGCGGCGTGACGCTGGATCTCGTGGGCGAAGCCAACGACTACGTGGGCAAGGGCCTGTCGGGCGGCCGCGTGATCGTGCGCGTGCCCACCGTGTTCCGCGGCAAGGCCGAGGAGAACATCATCGTCGGCAACACCGTGCTGTATGGCGCCATCGATGGCGAGGCCTTCTTCAACGGCGTGGCCGGCGAGCGCTTTGCCGTGCGCAACTCCGGCGCCACGGCGGTGGTGGAAGGCACGGGCGACCACGGCTGCGAGTACATGACCGGCGGCACCGTGGTGGTCCTGGGCAGCACGGGCCGCAACTTTGCAGCTGGCATGAGTGGCGGTATTGCGTATGTCTATGACGACGACGCGAGCTTTGCCGGCCGCTGCAACCCTGCCATGGTCGAACTGGAGAAGCTGCTGCCCGCTTCCGAGCAGGAAGCCAAGGTCGAGCGCGCAGTCTGGCACCGCGACCAGGCGGATGAAACCCAGCTCAAGGCCCTGATCGAGCGGCACTTCAAGCTCACGGGCAGCGAGCGCGCGCGCTTCCTGCTGGACCACTGGGCCGTGGCTCGCGGCAAGTTCGTGAAGGTGTTCCCGACCGAATACCGCCGCGCACTGAAGGAAATTGCTGCCAGAAAGACCGCGGTGGTCTGAACACCGCCACGTATTCGCTCAACCGATTCAAAGAGACACGCACATGGGCAAGACCACCGGATTCCTCGAGATCGAACGACTCGAAGAGCACTACGAAGAACCCAAGGCACGCGTCAAGCACTGGAAAGAGTTTGTGCTGCGCCTGTCCGATGCCGACGCCGCCAAGCAGGGCGCGCGCTGCATGGACTGCGGCATTCCCTTCTGCAACAACGGCTGCCCGGTCAACAACATCATTCCGGACTTCAATGATCTGGTGTACCGCCAGGACTGGAAGAATGCGCTGACCGTCCTGCACAGCACCAACAACTTCCCGGAGTTCACGGGCCGCATCTGCCCCGCCCCCTGCGAGGCAGCCTGCACCCTGAACATCGAGGACAAGCCGGTGGGCATCAAGTCCATCGAGCACGCCATCATCGACAAGGGCTGGGAAGAGGGCTGGGTGCTGCCGCAGCCCCCCAAGGCCAAGACCGGCAAGAAGGTCGCGGTGGTGGGTTCCGGCCCGGCGGGTCTGGCGGCTGCGCAGCAGCTCGCACGCGTGGGGCATGACGTGACGGTATTCGAGAAGAACGACCGTATCGGCGGCCTACTGCGCTACGGCATCCCCGACTTCAAGATGGAGAAGCAGCTCATCGACCGCCGCGTGGTGCAGATGCAGTCCGAGGGCGTGACGTTCAAGACCGGCGTGTTCGTGGGCAAGGCGCCGCTGCCCGCAGGCATCAACAACTATGCCACCAAGCACGTGCCGCCCGAGGACCTGCTTGCGCAGTTCGACGCGGTCATTCTGGCTGGTGGTGCCGAGTATCCGCGCGATCTGCCGGTGCCCGGGCGTGAGCTGAAGGGCATCCACTTCGCCATGGAGTTCCTGGCGCCGCAGAACAAGGTCAATGCCGGCGACAAGATGCCCGAGCGCATCATGGCCACCGGCAAGCATGTGGTCGTAATCGGCGGTGGAGATACGGGCAGCGACTGCGTGGGCACGAGCAACCGCCACGGCGCCAAGGCCATCACCCAGCTCGAGGTGATGCCCCAGCCGCCGGAGAAGGAGAACAAGCTGCTGTCCTGGCCCTACTGGCCGCTGAAGCTGCGTACCTCCTCGAGCCATGAGGAAGGCGTGGACCGCGAGTTCGCCATCACCACCAAGCGCTTCGAGGATGACGGCAAGGGCCATGTGAAGGCCCTGGTCACGGCGCGCGTGGAGTTCAAGGACGGCAAGCTGGTCGAGGTGCCGGGTAGCGAGGAAACCATCCCCGCCGATCTCGTGCTCTTTGCCATGGGCTTTGTCAGCCCGGCCCAGCCCGTGCTGGATGCCTTTGGCGTGCAGAAGGACAGCCGCGGCAACGCCCAGGCGGGCACCGAAGCCGACACCGGCTACCGCACCAACCTGCCCAAAGTCTTTGCCGCCGGCGACATGCGGCGCGGGCAGTCGCTGGTGGTATGGGCGATCAGGGAAGGCCGCCAGGTGGCTCGCGAGGTCGATCTGTTCCTGATGGGTGAATCTGCCCTGCCGCGCTGACCGGTTCGTCCAGGCTGAACCCTCTGAACGGGACGCGATCGAGCGTCCCGTTTGCTTTGGGTGCTGTGCGACCGTTGCACCGTGCCGACTGCGCCGCATTGGCCGTGCTGTGTGCCGCGCGGCGCGCTGCTAAGGTTTCGGTTCATGACGAATGCAGTGCTTCGATCCGTGACGTGCGGCCGCATCGTCGCGATGTATCTGATGGGCCTTGGCGCACTTCTGGCCGGCCTTCACGCCTCTGCCGCCATGGCGGCCGAACCCGCCGCCGTGCTCACCATCGCGCGGCCCGCCCCGCCGTCCGCCACGGATGAGAGCCCATGGGTCAGCAGCCCTGGCTGGCCCGCCGGGCAGCGCGTGATCGTCACCGCCACCGACAGTGGCCGCGTGGCCCGTGCGACGACGCAGGCGCCCGCGCGCGACGGCAGTGCGCAGTTCTCGATGTCGCTGGCGCGTGCGCTGCAAATGGATGCAACGCGCGCGGCGCCCTTGCTGATCCGCACCGACCCGGATACCCGCGGCGACACCCGCCGCGCACCGAGCACCGGCCTGCCGCCCGGCCTGCGCGGCGGCGCGGATGTCGCTGCGCTGCCGCTGCCGGACGAGCTGGGCGTGGCCGCCGAAGCGGCTGCCCCCGGCACGCCTTCCTCGGTCACGCCTCCTCAGGTCACCGCTCCGGTTGCGGCGCCCGGTGCCGCTGTGGCTGCACCCAGCGCTGCGGCGGCGTCCGCGGCTTCGGGCGGCGCGCTGTACCTGCAGGTCGGCGCCTTTGCCGACGAGCCCAAGGCCTGGAACGTGTTCTCGATGGTTCGCCGCATGGCCTGGCCGCCGGACATCCGGCCGGAGGTGTACTCCAGCGAGGGCCTGAGCCGCGTGCGCATCGGCCCCTTTGCCAATGCGCAGGACCGCGATGCGGCCCGAGCGCGCCTGCGCGAGGTGCTGGGCGACACGCCGATCGATCTGGCGCGGTGATCAGCATGCGGTCGTCCGTCTCGCGCCGCGGCGTGCAGCGCAGAGCCTTCTCACAGCACACCTGCCGCTTTCCGCTTGTCTGGTGCGGTTCTTCAGGCCAATGCCTTGAAGACGCGCATCCAGCAAGCGTCTTCAGGCAGATGCCTTGGAAACCCGCATGGGACAAGCGGAAAGCGGCAGCCGCCCTTTTGACATGCGGGGGCGCGCAATGAGTTCTGTACCGCTCTGGCGCCGCCCGCGCGTCTGGCTGCTGCTTGCTGCGGGGCTGGCTTTCGCATTCGGCGTGGCCTTCATCGTGGCCACGCAGTTGCTCAAGCGGCAGGTGGAAGCGGCGCTCGGCCCGCAGGCCAGCGTGGGCCGCATCGGCGTGAGTTGGCAGGGTGTGGTGCTGAGCGATGTCGTGATCGCGGCTGCCAGCGCCGGCTGGCCCGCCACCGAGGAGCTGCGCGCCAAGCGCGTGCGCGTGCTGCCGCAGCTCTCCAGTCTGTTCAGTGACGAAGTGCGCATCGCGCGCGTGGTGATCGAGGGCGGCGAGCTGACGGTGCTGCGCCGCGCGAGCGGTGAGCTCGTGCTGCTGCCCAGCCTGCTGCAGCGCAAGCCGGCCTCGGCCGCAGGCAAGGCTTCGGCTGGGGCGACGCCGCCTGTGGCGCCCGCTCGTGCAGCCACGACGCCCGGCGGCAACACTGCAACCACCGACCCAGGCCAGGGCGAGGGCCGCGCCGTGCGTGTGGAGCGCATCGATCTGGTGGACTGCGCCGTGGCGTTCTTCGACGCCAGTGTGCGCCGCCCCGCGCTGGCCCTGCGGCTGGACCCGATCAAGGCGCGCTTCGGGCCGCTGGCCTGGCCCAGCCTGCAGGGGCGCAGCGCACTGGATGTGCAGGCGACGCTGAAGGCGGCGACCGCCACATCAAACGCTGCATCGAACACCGCAGCCGGCCGCGAGGCCGAGGCGGCGGAGCGCTCCGGCAGCGCCGCAAAAGACACGGGCGGCGCGGTACGTCTGCAGGGCTGGATCGAACTGGCCAGCCGCGACATGGAGCTGGACGCGGCGCTGCGCCATGTGGATCTGAGTGCGCTCTCGCCCTATCTGCTCAAGCCGGGCGAGGGCGGCGTGCGCAGCGGCACGCTCGATCTCGATCTGCGCAGCACGGTGAAGGCGCAGCAGCTGCGCGCGCCGGGCACGCTGACGCTACGGCAACTGGATCTGAACAGCGGCAGCGGTGCGTCCGGCGCCTTCATGGGCGTACCGCGTTCGGCCGTGCTTGCGGCACTGAAGAACGACCGCGGCCAGATCGTGATCAAGTTCACGCTCGCCGGGCGTCTGGACGATCCGCGCTTTTCGCTCAACGAGAACCTGCTCGGCAAGATGACCATCGGTCTGGCCGAAGGTCTCGGGCTGAACATCGAGGAATTCGCGCGCATGCTCGGCGGCGCCGGTCAGAGCGCAGTGCAAAGCGTGGGCGAGGCGGCGCGCAAGCTGCTGGGGCGCTGAGTGCAGCGCGCCCGGGCGGACAGGTTCTGTCTGCTCGCCTTGGCGGGTCTGCAGCGGCGCACCCCGCAAGTCGTCTCGGTTCCGGCAGTCGCACGCGTCGTGCTAAGCACCGTGCTGGTGCGCCAGTCTGTCAGTCCACTGACGGCGAACGCCCAATCCATGCGCAGCAACCATTCTGCGGCGCTTTGGCCTCGCGCTTTTGCGCCGCGCTGCCTATGGTGAAAGAACGCGGTCGCGGCGCGCAAGGGTGTCCTTTCACGCGCGCGATGCCGCCAGCCAAGGAGCAGCGTTCACATGGATCGCACACAACAACTGTCCTCCCACACCATCGCCGGCCCCGTCCGGATCTGCCAGCCCGAGGCCGCACAGCGCCGCCTCAGCCCGGACAGCCCCGCGCTGGACGTGATGACGGATCTGGCGCGCGTGCCCGCCGCCATCATCGACACCCACACCCAGATCGGCGAGGCCGAGCGCTACATGCGCCAGCGCGGCGTACGCATGCTGCTGGTCACCGAGCAGGGCCTGCTGGCCGGCGTGATCACCGCCACCGACCTGCTCGGTGAGCGGCCGATCCGCCTCGCGCAGGAGCGCCGCATGCGCCACGCCGAGCTGCAGGTGGGCGACGTGATGACGCCCATGTCGCGCCTGGAGGCGCTGCTGCTGCACGAGGTGGAGCATGCGCGCGTGAGCGAAGTGATTGCCAACCTGCGCGAGCACAACCGCCAGCACGCCGTGGTGCTGGATGTGGATGCGCAGGGCCGCCAGCGGGTGCGCGGCATCTTCTCGCTGTCACAGATCGCGCGGCAGCTGGGTGTGACGCTGGAACTCAGCCACGCGGCCACGAGCTTTGCGGAGATCGAGGAAGCGCTGGCGCACTGAGAGCGAGCCGGGCAGTGCGCTGATTCTGCAGCGCGGCATGCCCGGTTCCGCTTGTCCCATGCGGTTCTTCAGGCGGTTGCCTTGAAGAACCGCATCCAGCAAGCGTCTTCAGGGGGTGTGCCTGAAAAAACCCGCCCAGCAGGCGGATTCAGGCAGGCTGCCTGAAGAGGCGCGCCAGCGCTGCGGACACGCCCGTGTGGCCTTGCGCCGCGCCTAAGCCGTTTGCACGGCGCCGGCCGCTGCGAGCGCCATTGGCTCGCCGCGGTCCATCGCCGCATGCATCTGCGCGCGCGGCACCTCGAGCGCAAAGCCCTGCGCCGCGAGCCAGTCGGCATCGAAGTAGGTGCGCCCATAGCGTTCGCCGGCGTCGCACAGGATGGCGACGATCGAGCCGGTCTCGCCGCGCTGCTTCATCTGCTGCGCCGCCCACAGCGCGGCCACCAGATTGGTGCCCGTGGAGCCGCCGACGCGGCGGCCCAGTCGCGCGCTCAGTTCATGCGCCGCAGCGATCGACAGGGCGTCCGGCACCTTGACCATCGCGTCGATGATGCTCGGCAGAAACGAGGCCTCCACCCGCGGCCGGCCGATGCCTTCGATGCGCGAACCCTGCTCAGCCGTCAGGCTGCAGTCGCGGGTGCGGTAGTGGTCGAAGAACACGCTGTGCTCGGGGTCGGCCACCAGCACGCGCGTGGGGTGCTGGCGGTAGCGCACGAAGCGCCCCAGCGTGGCTGCCGTGCCGCCGGTGCCTGCGCCGGTCACGATCCATGTGGGCACCGGGTGCGGTTCGAGCGCCATCTGCTCGAACAGGCTCTCGGCAATGTTGTTGTTGCTGCGCCAGTCGGTGGCCCGCTCCGCGTAGGTGAACTGGTCCATGTAGTGGCCGCCGGTCTCGCGCGCGATCTGCGCGGCGCGGGTGTAGACCTGCGCGGAGTGCGCCACGAGATCGCAGCGCCCACCGTAGAACTCGATCGCGGCAATCTTCTCAGCCGAGGTGCTCGCCGGCATCACGGCCACGAAGGGCAGGCCCAGCAGGCGCGCGAAGTAGGCCTCGGAGATGGCGGTGGAGCCGCTGGAGGCTTCCACCACCGTGCTGCCCTCGCGCAGCCAGCCATTGCACAGGGCGTAGAGAAACAGCGAGCGGGCCAGGCGGTGCTTCAGGCTGCCCGTGGGGTGGCTGCTCTCGTCCTTGAAGTACAGGTCGATGCCGGCAAAGCCGGGCAGGGCCACGGCGATGAGGTGCGTGTCGCTGGAGCGGCGGAAGTCCGCTTCGATCCTCGCGATGGCGTGGCGCGTCCAGTCGCCTTGGTCAGGGTGCATGGGCTCGGCTTAGAAGGTGGGCGCGCGGGCTGGCGCGGATCACTTGGCGGCGGTGGCGTCGCGCGTGAGCTTGGCCTCGTACAGGGCCTGATCGGCTCGCATCAGCACCTGCTCGAAGCTGGTGTCGACCTCCTTGCAGCGCGACAGGCCGATCGAAACCGTGATCATGATCGGCTCGCCGCGCCAGTTCACAGGCGTGGCCGCCACCAGCTTGCGGATGCGCTCGATGATCTGCATGCCTTCGGCCTGGCTCACGCCGGGCAGACCGATGGCGAACTCCTCGCCGCCGATGCGGCCCACCACATCGCCGGGGCGGATGCAGGCCTGCACGCGCGAGGCAAAGGATTCCAGCACCCGGTCGCCCGCGGCATGGCCCAGCGCATCGTTGATGCGCTTGAAGTGGTCCAGATCCGCCACTGCCACGCAATAGCCGTTCTGGCCGCGCTGCACCTTGGCATGTTCGCGCGCCATGGCATCCATGAAGGCGCGGCGGTTCATCAGCCCGGTAAGCGAATCGGTGTAGGCCAGATCCTGCAGCACCTGGCGGTAACGCTCGTTCACGGCCAGGATGAATGCCAGGGTCATGAACACCAGCGCGAACATGCTCCCCACACCGTGCGCCACATTGACCGGGTGCTGGGAGAACACGCTGTCGGCCACCGGGGAGGTGGCAAAAACGAAGGCCCGCGCGCTGGCCAGGCCCATCATGGCCAGGGTGAGCGCAAGCATCAGCCCCCAGCCGATGCCGCGATTGCCGCGGGTCTCGCGCAGCAGCAGCCAGGTCTTGATGCCGAAGAGCACCAGCAGTGCGGCGGTGTACACGTACACGCGGCCCTGGATGCCTGCCCCGAGCACATAGATGCCGGTGTAGATCACACCGCAGAGCAGGGCGATGCCGTAGATGACTCGTGCCAGATCGCTGCGCTGGTAGAAGCGCGCCACGCCGTAGGCGTTGCCGGCCAGCGCGACATAGAGCATCACGTTGGCCAGCAGAAAGGTCAGCACATCAGGCAGGTAATCGCGCAGGGCGATCAGCAGAGAGGCCACGGCAAAGGCGATCGCCGACCAGCCGGTTTCCAACAAGCCGCGCACCGAACTGGGCGCCGAGCGCTGCATCAGCAGCACGATGGCGCCCATCGCCAGCCCGAGCAGGGCGGCGATCATGAACATGGTGCGGATATCAAAGGCCACGATCTGCCAGCGACGCGGCCTGCGTCTTCTCAAGGAGCATCACGCGGAAAGATACCCGCTCGGCCGCCTCGGCACGCTCGGTCAGGCGTGAAACTCGCGCATTCCTTGACCGGGATTTGCCTGAATTGCGCGGCGGCCCGTTCCTGCGCCCACTCAGTAGCGCGCGGTCAGGCCCTCGATCATGCGGCAGGCCTCGCGATACTCCCCCGCCAGACGTGCCACACGCTCGCGAACAGGAACGATGGCGTCGACCGCACCGATGCCCTGGCCGCAGCCCCAGATGTCCTTCCAGGCCTTCTTCGCTTCCGTGCCGCCCGAGCCGAAGTTCATCTTGCTCGGATCGCTCTCGGGCAAGTGGTCGGGGTCCAGACCCGCAGCCACGATGGAGGGCTTGAGGTAGTTGCCGTGTACCCCGGTGAACAGGTTGGTGTAGACAATGTCGTCGGCCTTGCAGTCCACCACGGCCTGCTTGTAGTCGTCGGCGCAGCGCGCTTCCTCGGTGGCAATGAAGGCGCTGCCGATGTAGCCGTAGTCCGCGCCCATGGCCTGGGCGGCCAGGACGGCACGGCCGGTGGCAATCGAGCCGGACAACAGCAGCGGGCCGTCAAACCATTGGCGGATCTCCTGCACCAGTGCGAAGGGCGAGAGCGTGCCCGCATGGCCGCCTGCACCCGCGGCCACGGCGATGATGCCGTCCGCGCCCTTCTCGATCGCCTTGCGCGCAAAGCGGTCATTGATGATGTCGTGCAGGGTGTAGCCGCCATAGCTGTGCACGGCCGCGTTCACGTCCTCGCGGGCGCCCAGGCTGGTGATGACGATGGGCACCTTCCACTTCACGGTCATTTCGAGATCGTGCTCGAGCCGGTCGTTGCTCTTGTGCACGATCTGGTTGATGGCAAAGGGCGCAGCCGGCCGGTCCGGGTTGGTCTTGTTGTAGGCGTCCAGCGTCTCGGTGATCTCGTGCAGCCATTCGTCCAGCTGGCTGGCGGGTCGGGCATTGAGCGCCGGAAAGCTGCCCACCACGCCGGCCTTGCACTGCTCGATCACCATCTTCGGGTTCGAGAGGATGAACATCGGACTGGCGATCACCGGAACCGACAGGCGATCCTTGAGCAGGGCGTGCAGCGACATCGCAGAAACTCCAGAAAAACGAACGATCGTTCGAAAACATCGGGCCATCGTAGCAGCCGCCCATGGCTGCGGGAATGCGGGTGTTTGAACCTCGGCTCGGTTTTGGCATCGTATGGACCCATGAAACAGCTCCGATTGATTCTGGCCGCGCTGGCGGCCGTGCTGGCGATTGCGGGCTGCGCCAGTCTGGACACGGCGCAGCGCAAGGCCATCTTCCGCGTCGAGGAGGGCGCGCCGCGCTGGTCGCGCGAGGCGCCAGCCGGCACCGAAGTGTTCGACCTGAAGCTGGGCAGCGAGAGCGTGCGCAGCTGGTATCTGCCCGCAGGCAAGGACGGTGCGCCCACGCTGCTGTATCTGCATGGCGCGCGCTGGAACCTGAACGGCAGCGTGTTTCGCATCGAGCGCTGGCAGCAGATGGGTTTCAACGTGCTGGCCATCGACTACCGCGGCTTTGGTGCCTCCAGCCCCCGCGTGCCCTCTGAGGAATCCGCCTACGAAGATGCGCGCCTGGCGTTCGAGGAGCTCAAGCGTCGCGAGCCGCGTGCGGATCAGCGCTATGTGTACGGTCACAGCCTCGGCGGCGCGATCGCCATCGATCTGGCGACACGCAAGGACACCCAGGGCCAGTTTGCCGGCCTGATCGTGGAAGCCAGCTTCACCCGCATCGCCGATCTGGTGCGTGAGTTCAAGTGGGGCTGGGTACCCGGCCTGAGTCTGCTCATCACGCAGGACTTCGACTCGCTGGCCAAGGTGCGCGATCTGGCCAAGCCCGTGCTCTTCATTCACGGCACGCGCGACGGCGTGATTCCCTACCGCATGAGCGAGCAGCTCTGTGCCGCTGCGCAGAAGGCACCCGTGTCAGCGCGGCAGCTTCTGATCGTGGAGGGCGGCAATCACAGCGGCTTTTCCACCATGGGCAACGCGGAGTACCGCGCCACGGTGGAACGCTTTGTCAGCGCAACGCAGCAGGTTCGCGCCGGACGCTCCAGCTGAGCGGATCGTCTACCAGGCGATCGGTGCGTCGCCCCGCGCGCTCAGCCAGGCATTGACCTGAGCGAAGTGCCCGCAACCGATAAAGGGCATGGGCGGGCGCCGCGCCGACAGCGGTGAGGGATGGTTGGCGCACAGCACCAGATGCTGCGGCCCGACGAGCGTGCGCTTCTTCTGCGCGGGTGCGCCCCAGAGCAGGAAGGCCAGGGGTCTCGCTTGCTGGCCCAGAGCGCCGATGAGTTCGTCCGTGAACGCTTCCCAACCCAGCCCTGCGTGGCTGGCTGCTGCGCCGTCTTCCACTGTGAGCACAGTATTCAGCAGCAGCACGCCTTGCTGCACCCAGCGCCCAAGATCACCGTTGGCCGAGAGCGGCGTGCCGGACTCGCGGCTGATCTCGGCGTAGATATTTCGCAGGCTCGGCGGCAGCTTCATGCCTGCAGGGACCGAGAAGGCCCGGCCCTGTGCCTGCCCGGCGCCGTGATAGGGGTCCTGCCCGAGCACGACAACACGCACAGCGGCAGGCGCGAGTTCGTGCAAGGTGGCGAATGGATGAGGCGGGTAGATCGTGGCGCCCGCCTTACGCCGTGCATCCACCGCCGCGCACAGCTGCGTCTTCGTGCTGCTCGCAAGAAAGCGCGGTGCCAAGGCTTGCCAGTCGGAGGGCAATGCATCGAAGCGCCGCGCCAACGGTTCGCTGAGTGCGGGCGAAACTGCGCCGCTGAACAAATCGGGGGTGGCCGCCATCAAGCAAACAGCCGCGCCAGCTCGGTGCCGGGGTCAGGAGCGCGCATGAAGGCCTCGCCCACCAGAAAAGCATGCACGCCGGCAGCGCGCATCTTTGCGACATCGCCCGGTGTATGGATCCCGGACTCCGTGACCACCAGCCGATCTGCGGGGATCTGTGCCAGCAGATTGAGCGTGGTGTCCAGCGTGACATCGAAGGTGCGCAGGTTCCGGTTGTTGATGCCCAGCAGCGGGGTCTTGAGCGTCAGCGCCACCTCCAGCTCGGCCGCGTCATGCACCTCCACCAGCACATCCAGCCCATAGTGCGATGCGCAGGCTTCCAGATCGTGCAGCGCAGCCGCATCGAGCGCCGCCACGATCAGCAGGATTGCATCCGCGCCCATGGCAGCCGCCTCGGCCACCTGGTACTCATCGATGATGAAGTCCTTGCGGATCACCGGCAGCGCGCAGGCCGCGCGCGCCTGGCGCAGATAGTCCGGGCTGCCCTGGAAATACTGCACATCAGTCAGCACCGACAGGCAGGTGGCGTGGTGCAGCGCATAACTGTGGGCAATCACGGCCGGATAGAACGGGTCGCGCATCACGCCCTTGCTCGGGCTGGCCTTCTTCACTTCCGCAATCACGGCGGCATGACCTGCTGCCACGCGGGTCTGCATGGCCTGCGCAAAGCCGCGCTGCTTCCCGCGCTGGGCCTCTCCTTGTGCGCGCAGCTCGGTCAAGGGGCGGTCTTTCTGCCCGGCGGTGATTTCCTCGCGCTTGGTGGCGAGGATCTTGGTCAGGATGTCACTCATAGGCTCGCACTTGCGTTGAAGGCCACGAAGTCGTCCAGCTTCCGACGCGCCGCGCCGGAGCGGATGGCCTCCCGGGCCAGCGCAATGCCCGCCGGAATGTCGGCGGCCACGTTCGCGGCATAGAGCGCGACGCCCGCGTTGAAGATCACGATGTCGCGCGGCGTGCCCGGCGTGTCGCCCAGTGCTTCGAGCAGCATGGTCTTGGACTCCACCGCGTCCAGCACTTTCAGGCCGCGGTTGCTGAACATGGCCAGCCCGAAGTCCTCGGGGTGAATCTCGTACTCATGCACTTCGCCGTTCTTCAGTTCACCGACCATGGTGGCGGCGCCGAGGGACACCTCGTCCATGCCGTCCTTGCCATAGACCACGACGGCATGCTCGGCGCCCAGGCGCTGCAGCACACGCACCTGGATGCCGACGAGGTCCGGGTGGAACACGCCCATCAGGATGTTCTGCGCGCCCGCCGGGTTCGTCAGGGGCCCGAGGATGTTGAAGATGGTGCGCACGCCGAGTTCCTTGCGGATCGGCGCGACGTTCTTCATGGCCGGATGGTGGTTGGGTGCGAACATGAAGCCCAGGCCGAGCTCGTCGATGCACTGGGCAATGCGTGCGGGCGACTGGTTCAGATTCACGCCCAGAGCCTCGAGCACATCGGCGCTGCCGCTCTTGGAGGACACGCTGCGCCCGCCATGCTTGGCGACCTTGGCGCCGGCCGCCGCAGCCACGAACATGCTGGCCGTCGAGATGTTGAAGGTGTGCGCGGCATCACCACCCGTACCCACCACATCCACCAGGTTTGCATGGGGCTTGACCGGCACCTTGGTCGAGAACTCGCGCATCACCTCGGCCGCGGCGGTGATCTCGCCGATGGTTTCCTTCTTGACGCGCAGACCGGTCAGGATCGCCGCGGTCATGGCCGGCGAAATCTCTCCGGCCATGATCATGCGCATGATCTTGACCATCTCGTCATGGAAGATCTCGCGGTGCTCGATGGTGCGTTGCAGGGCTTCGTTCGGGGTGATGGGCATGGTGGGGCTCCGCGCTCAGTGGGCGCTCGCAGTGGCGGCAGATTGGTTCAGGAAGTTGCGCAGCAGATCGCGCCCATACTCCGAGAGGATGGACTCCGGGTGGAACTGCACGCCTTCGACGGCATGGAGCTTGTGCTTCACGCCCATGATCTCGCCGTCCTCGGTCCAGGCGGTGACCATGAGCTCGGCAGGCAAGCTCTCGCGCTCGATCGCCAGCGAGTGATAGCGCGTGACCGTGAAGCTGCGCGGCAGATTGGCAAACACGCCTTGCTGCTTGGTCTCGATCGTGTCGGTCTTGCCGTGCATGACCTTGCGGGCCTTGATCACCTTGCCACCGAAGGCCTCGCCGATCGCCTGGTGGCCCAGGCACACGCCGAGCACCGGCAGCCTGCCAGCGAAGTGGCGGATCGTCGCAATCGAGATACCGGCCTGGGCGGGCGCACAGGGCCCCGGGCTGATGCAGATGCGATCCGGGCTGAGCGCCTCGATGGCCTGCGGCGTGGTCTCGTCATTGCGGAACACGCGTACGTCTTCGCCCAGCTCGCCGAAGTACTGCACCAGGTTGTAGGTAAAGCTGTCGTAGTTGTCGATCATGACCAGCACGGCTCAGACCCCTGTGAAATAGTTCTTGACCTCTGCCACCACGCGGTCGATGTCGGCGCCGCTCACATCCAGATGCGTGACCATGCGCGTGCCGTAGAGCACCTGGATCAGGATGCCGCGCGCCTTGAGATACGACTCCAAGGACGCGCAGTGGTCCTGCGGAAACTGTGCAAACACCATGTTGGTGGCGCAGTCGGTCACGGTCACTTCGTCAATGCCGCGCAGCCCTTCGGCGAGCGCAGCGGCATTGGCGTGGTCCTCGGCCAGGCGGTCGATGTGGTGGTCCAGCGCATACAGCAGGGCGGCGGCCAGGATGCCGGCCTGCCGCAGGCCACCCCCCGCCACCTTGCGCCAGCGGAAGGCGCGCTCGAGCAGATCCTTGCTGCCCACGAGCACTGAGCCCACCGGGCAGCCCAGCCCCTTGGAAAAGCAGATCGAGACCGAATCAAAGCCGGCGCAGGTCTCGCGCAGGCTTTCGCCATTGGCCACCGCTGCATTGGCCACGCGCGCGCCGTCCAAGTGCAGGCTCAGGCCACGGCTGCGGGCCAGTTCCTGCGCGGCCTGCACGTAGTCGCGTGGCAGCACCTTGCCGTTGAAGGTGTTCTCCAAAGCCAGCAGGCGCGAGCGTGCAAAGTGCGCACCCAGGCCGGGGCCATGGTGCTTGATGGCGGCGACAATCTTCTCCAGTGGCAGCGTGCCGTCCGACGCGTGCTCGATGGGCTGCGGCACGATCGAACCGAGCACCGCCGCACCGCCGCCCTCGTACTTGTAGGTATGCGCCAGCTGGCCGACGATGTACTCATCGCCGCGCTCGCAGTGCGCCATCAGTGCGCACAGATTGCTCATGGTGCCGCTGGGCATGAAGAGCGCGGCCTCGAAGCCCGTGCGTTCTGCCACCACGGCCTGCAGGCGCTGCACGGTCGGGTCGTCGCCCCAGACGTCGTCGCCCACCTCGGCGGCGAGCATCGCCGCGCGCATGGCGGCGGTGGGGCGGGTGACGGTATCGCTGCGCAGATCAATCACAGTTCGGCCTCCAGTCCTTCCTGCACGCGCTCCGCGGCGCGGAACAGCGCGCGAGCCTTGGCTTCGGTCTCCTGCCACTCGGCCTCCGCATCCGAGTCGTAGACGATGCCGGCGCCCGCGCTGGCGTGCAGGAAGCCGTCCTTGACCACGCCGGTGCGGATGGCAATGGCCACATCCATGGCACCGGAGTAGGACAGGTAGCCCACCGCGCCGCCATACAGGCCGCGCTTGACGGGCTCCAGCTCGTCAATGATTTCCATGGCGCGTACCTTGGGCGCACCGGAGAGCGTGCCGGCGGGGAAGGTGGCGCGCAGCAGGTCCATGCTGGTCATGCCCGGCTTGAGCAGGCCCTGCACGTTGCTGACGATGTGTTGCACATGGCTGTACTTCTCGATGCCCATGGTCTCGGTCACCTTGACCGTGCCGGTCTGGGCCACGCGGCCGACGTCGTTGCGGGCGAGGTCGATCAGCATGACGTGTTCGGCGCGCTCCTTGGGGTCTGCCAGCAGCTCGGCGGCCAGACGCTCGTCCTCGGCAGTGGTGGCGCCGCGCTTGCGCGTGCCGGCAATCGGCCGCACGGTGGCCAGCACCTCGGGCTTGCCGCCGGACTCCACCGGCTCCTGCCGCACGAGAATCTCGGGCGATGAGCCGACGATGTGGAACTCGCCCTTGCCGGCTGCCTCGGGCGCCATGCGGTAATAGAACATGTAGGGTGAGGGGTTGATGGAGCGCAGCGCGCGGTAGAGCGTGAGCGCGGACTCCGGAAACTGCATGGAGAGCTGCTGCGCGATCACCACCTGCATGCAGTCGCCGTCGATGATGTAGTCGCGGCAGTGCTGCACGGCGGCCTTGAAGTCCTCCTTGGGCCAGCTGCGGCGCACCTCTTGCACCACACTCGCGCCGAGGTGGGAGCGGTGCGGCGCATTCGCCAGCTTGGCCTTCAGTTCGCGCAGCCGGCTGCGCGTGCGGGTGTAGGCGTCGGGCGTGCGCGGATCGGCATAGACGATCAGATAGAGCTTGCCTGCGACGTTGTCCACCACCGCAAGCTCGTCGCAATGCAGCAGCATGATGTCCGGCATGTCGATGCCGCCAGGCTTGTCGGTGGCGGCCAACTTCTTCTCGATCAGGCGCACCGTGTCATAGCCGAAGTAGCCCGCCAGCCCGCCGCAGAAGCGCGGCAGCCCGGGCCGCAGGGCCACCTTGAAGCGCGCCAGATACGCGGCGATGAAATCCAGCGGGTTGCCGCGGTCTTCCTCGACCACGGCATGGTTCTTCAGCACCTGCGTGTGATGCCCGGCGGCTCGGATGCTGACCTTAAGCATGGTGCTGGCCGGCAGGCCGATGAAGCTGTAGCGCCCGAAGCGCTCGCCGCCCACCACGCTTTCGAGCAGGAAGCTGTTGGCCGTGTTGGCGAGCTTGAGGTACAGCGACAGCGGGGTGTCGAGGTCCGCCATGGTCTCCGCGATCAGCGGGATGCGGTTGTAGCCCTGTGCGGCGAGGGCATTGAATTCGAGTTCGGTCATGGCTATTCGCAAGGGCTTTCCGCTTGTCTGGTGCGGCTTTCCAGCCATTTTGGCTTGGGAAGGCGCACCAGTGCTGGATCCAGGTGGCCAGATCCGGGTATGGAAACGCTTCGGGGTGCTTGCTCTTCAGGCGGGCAGCGGCAAGCGGCTGCGAGGGGGTCTGGTCGGTGCGGTCAGCACCACCAGAACGAGACGCGCCACCACCCGGCGCGGATGGCGCGGGCTGCATGCGATGCGGTGTGGAGGCGGTTCATTGCGGCGTGTGATTTCGCTGCGCGCTTCGGTCTGCGATCCAGCCGGCAGCGGCAACGAGATCGGAGACTATCGCATCACACAAACCAGCGTCAAACGCGCCACTGACCGGCTCGCCCTCGCTGTAGCCATAGGGCACCAACAGCACCGCCATGCCCGCGGCACGCCCGGCCTGCGCGTCGTTGGCGGAGTCGCCGATCACCACGCACTGATTGGCACTCAGTTTCATGCGCTGCGCGGCGAGTTCGAAGGGGTCCGGGTGCGGCTTGGCGCGGGGCGTGTCGCCACCGGCTACGAGCACCTCGAAGTGCGTCGCAAGGCCGGTGCGCTCGAGCAAGGGCTGGGCAAAGTCGCGGGGCTTGTTGGTGACGCAGGCCAAGCGCAGGCCTTGCGCACGCAGCGCAGCCAGGCCATCGAGCACGCCGGAGTACATCTTGGCTTGCGTGCCATTGATGCGCGCGTAGTGCTGCCTGAATGATGCGAGCCCCCGCGCGTGGTTTGCGTCGTCGGCCTGGCCGTCATGCGAGTCCGTCAGCGCGCGGTGCACTAGCACCGCTGCGCCCTTGCCCACAAAGCTGGCAATGCGCAGCACCGGCAGGGGCGGCAGCGCCGCATCCTGCCGCATGGCGTTGACGGCCTCGGCCAATTCGCCCGCGGTGTCGAGCAAAGTGCCGTCGAGATCGATGAGTGCGGCGCGCAGAATGTTCACCTCTGGCTGAAAGCGGGCGATGCACGTCGGGTAGACCCTGCTCCGGACGGTCGTCGCGCGGCCCGCTATTTGCGATGTAGGAATGTTAAGTTCTTGACGCGACGGGCACTCGGCCCGGACGCCCATGACACCAGGCAGGACCACGAGCATGACGCAGGGAGCAATCACGGCGATGTGGCGAGCGCTCGCGGCGCTGTTGCTTGCATGGGCGATGCCCGCAGCCTTGGCCTGCGAGCGCACGGTGCGCTGGAACCCGGACCCGCCCTTCACCCTGCTCAATGCCGCCGGAGAGGTGGTTGGCATCGACGCGGACATTGCCCGTGAAGCCTTGCAGCGCATGGGCTGCACCGTGCGTTGGATCGAGCTGCCGTGGGCGCGTGCATTGCTTGAACTGGAGGCCGGGCGCCTGGATGTGCTGCCCGGCGCGTTCAAGCGGCCCGAACGCGAGGTGTATGCGTGGTTCTCTGATCCGCGTCCAACCGCGCGCAATCTGCTCTTCGCCAGCCAGGAGGCCCTGGCCAAGTGGCCCCTGAAGCGCATGGATGAGCTGCCGCGTGTTGGCTTCCGGCTGGGCGTCCAGATCAACGTGGCCTATGGCAAGGCCTATGACGAGTTGCTCAAGGACGAAGCCTATGCGCGCAGCATTACGCGACAGAGCACCCGGCTCAATCTGTGGCAGATGGTGGCCAGCGGCCGGCTCGACGGGGTCATCGCCAGCGAGGACACCGCGGCGATCGAGCTGGCTGAGTTGAAGCTCGACCAGCGCATCCGCGCCACGGCGATTGTGGTCTCCGACGACGCAGCGCGCTTTGCGTTCAGCAAGCGGGCCGTCGAGGAAAGCTTCGTCCAGCGCTTCAACCAAGCACTGGCGCAGATGCGGCGCGAGGGTCTGATCCGGCGCATCCAGCAGCGCTATGCCCCACCGCAGGACTGAGCGCGACCCGCCAGGTCGGCCTCAAGCCAGCGCGCGCCGGAACTTCTCGAACACGGTCTTGTAGCCGCCGTCGGCATCACGCGCGCCGAACACTGCGCTGCCCGCCACAAAGGTGTCTGCGCCGGCCTCGGCCACGCGACGGATGTTGTCCACCTTCACGCCGCCATCCACTTCCAGCCAGATGGGCTGACCACCAGCCGAGACGTGCGCGTCGATCTTCTTCTTCACCGCGCTGATCTTGGGCAGCACAGCCTCGATGAAGCTCTGTCCGCCGAAACCGGGGTTCACGCTCATCATCAGCACGATGTCGAGCTTGCCCATCACGTAGTCCATGTACTCCAGGGGCGTGGCCGGGTTGAAGACCAGACCGGCCTTGCAGCCGTGTTCGCGGATCAGACTGAGCGTACGGTCCACATGGCGGCTGGCTTCCGGGTGAAAGGTGATGATGTTGGCACCGGCCTTGGCGAACATCGGGATCAGCGCATCCACCGGTTCGACCATCAGATGCACATCGATGGGAATCGTCACGTGCGGACGGATTGCCTCGCACACCAGCGGGCCCACGGTGAGGTTGGGCACGTAGTGGTTGTCCATCACGTCAAAGTGGATCAGGTCGGCGCCGGCCGCCTGCACGGCGCGCACCTCCTCGCCCAGGCGGGCAAAGTCGGCAGACAGGATGGAGGGGGCGATGCGAAAGCTCATGGGTGCGCGAGGTGAGGTAACCGGGCCGATCGCAAGAGGATCAGCTGCATGGGGTGGCTATTCTAGGAGGGCTGCTTCGGGCTGCCCGAGCAGGCGCTCGCGCTGCTGCGGCCAAGCGGCGGCCCAGGCCTCGAACTGGTCGGCGGGCAGCGGGCGACTGACGAAGTAGCCCTGCGCGAGGTCGCACCCCAGGCTGCGCAGCACGCGCCAGATTGCGAGGTTTTCGACGCCCTCAGCCACCACTTCCAGGCCCAGCGTGTGGGCCAGATCGATCGTTGAGCGGACGATCTTGTGATCGCCATCCTCGCGGTCCAGATGCATCACAAAGGACCGGTCGATCTTCAGCTCCTGGACCGGCAGGCGCTTCAGATAGGCCAGCGAGCTGTAACCCGTGCCGAAGTCATCAATCGACAGCGGCAAGCCCATGCCATGCAAGCGAGCCAGCACGCTTTCGGCGCGATGCGGATCGTCCATGATCGCGCTCTCGGTGATCTCGAGCTTGAGTGCCTGCGGCGGTACGGAAAAACGCGCCAGCCGTTCGGCGATCTTGTCCGGCAGCTCCAGATCCATGAGGTCGCGCGTCGAAAGGTTCACTGCGAGGCTGAGCGCATGGCCCCGTGTCGCCAGCTGCGGACTGACGCGCAGGACTTCGTCGATCACCCACAGCGTCAGGTGGCGGATGAAGCCGGTCTGCTCGGCAAAGGGGATGAATTCCAGCGGCGGAACCATGCCGCGTGTCGGGTGCTGCCAGCGCAGCAGGGCCTCGGCGCCCACCAGATCGCCGGAGCCCAATGCAATCTTGGGCTGGAGAAACACACGCAGCTCGCCCGCGCCAATGGCGCGCTGCAGGTCCGACAGCAGCGACAGGGTCTGGCTGCTACCGGAGTCCAGCTGCTCGTGATAGACCATCACGCCGGAGCTGCCTCGCTTGGCGGCGTACATCGCCACTTCTGCGCGGGCAAGTAGCTCGTCGACCTCGCGTGCGTGGCCGGGGTAGTGCGCGATGCCGATGCTCGCGCGCAGATCCACGCTCTGCTCACCGAGCTGCATGGGCCGCTCGAAGGCGCGAGCAATCTCTGCGGCCATGGGTTCACCCAGATCGGCCTCGGGAAGCAGCAGCGCGAATTCGTCACCCGAAAGGCGAGCCATTGGAAACCCGCGCGCGCCGATCACCGCGCCAAGCCGCTCACCCACTTCACGCAGCAGCTGATCGCCCGTGGCGTAGCCCAGCAGGTCGTTGATGTGCTTGAAGCGGTCGAGATCGAGCAGCAGGATGGCGGCGGTGCGCGGGGTCGCGGCTGCCGATCCTTCGGGCGTTGGGTGCTCGCGCTGCGCAAGCGCGGCGGACACCGCCTCGCGAAACTGCGCACGGTTGGGCAGGCCTGTCAGGCTGTCCCAGTAAGCGAGGCGGGTGACTTCCTTGCGCTGCGCGTCGATGCTGGTGCGCATGTGTTCAAAGGTCTGCGCCAGCTCGCCGATCTCGTCGCGCGTGGTCACCGGGACGGGGCGTTCAAAGTCGCCGGCCGCCAGGCGCTGCGCGGCGCCGGACAGCTCCCGGATCGGCGTGGTGATGCGGCGCGCCGCCCAGAGGCCGCCAGCCGCCAGGGCGACCGTGCCCAGCAAACCGATGACCAAGAGCGTCCACTGCAGACTGCGGTAGGGTGCCACCGCTTCGTCCACGGAACGCAGCAGCAGAGCGCGCAGGGGCGCCTCGCTGTCGGTATCCAGAGGCGCCACGCGCATGCCATAGGCCTGACCGGCAATCAGTACGCTGCTCGCCGAGCCCGGGCGCATGGGTGCGGGGCCGCCCAATGCGGCACTGCTCAGCGGCGCGAGGCTGCTCGCTGTGGTCAGCCAGTCGGCTGAGGCAGAGGCGCGCGTCTGCAGGGCGATCTGCAGGCCCGAAAGGCGCTGCATGTCGCGCACCAGGCCCTCATCCACGCGGAAGCCCATCACCACCCAGGCAATCACCAGCGGTGCTCGCATCGGCACCATCACCAGTTGGTGAATGCGCCCGTCAATCGCAACCAGGCCGCCGGCCACACCGTCGCCCGCCGTGCTGGACTGTGCCCGCTGTGCAAGCTCCTTCAGGGCCGGCATGACGGCGTCCTCGGGCGGGCTGGCTGCTGCCTGCAGGGCAAAGTCGGTGTCCAGCAGCAGGGCATGGGTGGCACCGATCCGGCGGCCATGGTTGCCCAGCGCGGAAGCGATGGTCTCCAGGTCGCGACTGCCCACTGCAGAACGAAATCCGTAGTCCGCCACCAGCAACCCGGCGCCGTCGCGCAGGCGTTGCCCGTTCTGCTCAAGCAGGCGCTGAAAGAGTCTCTCGCCCAGCGCCAACTCCTGCTGGATCGATTGCCGTGCATTTCGGTCGATGCTGGCACGCAGGCTCAGCAGACCAAGCGCCTGCACGACCACCAGCAGCGCGACCGAGGCCACCACCAGTCGCGTGGACAGGCGCCGTTGCAGACGATGGCGCAAGCGCTGCAGCCAGGATGCGGGCGCGTCCGTCATGGATCAGTAGGGCAACTGCACGCTCAGCGGCGGTGCACCCGCGGCCACCGTCACTCGCTGCCGCATGGGAGGGCGATTGGTGGGCGCGCGAGGGTGCCAGACCTGCAGCTCGTAATCACCGGGTGGAACCGCAGCAATCTGCGCATTGCCCTGCGAGGTCTTGGCAAACCAGGGCGTGTCGACCACATTGATCCAGGCCACCATGTGGTCATGGATGTTGCAGCCCAGAACCACCACGCCGGGCTTGTCGAAGAGCACCGGCTCCGCGGGCGTGCCGACGTACAGCTTGATCTCGAAGTTCTTGGCAGGCGAGAAGGAGTAGACGTGATGGCGCACGGTGTCCCGGTTGGGGAACTGGATGGCCGTGCCGGTCTGCACCACGGTCACGCTGGGCGCGAACTGCTTGTCTTTCTGCTCGATCTGCGCGCTGGCACCGGAGCGCGCACGCAGCGTGCCGCGAACTGGAATGAGCGCGGCCACCGCGTCGTCCACCAGGCGCCCCTTGGCGTCGGTGACGTTGACGCTGACCGTGGCGGCAGCCTGAGTCTGCCCATGGTGCAGCAGTGCGCCGATCATGAGCAGCAGGCACAGCAGGCGTCGTGTCATGAGGTTCCGATCAGTAACGGGCGGACGCAGCGTGGAAGGGCTTCAGGGTTCGATAGCCAGACTCAGCACCTTGCCGGTCTGTGCAATCGCGCCGACAGCGGTGCTTCTGCCGGACGCCAGGTCGACTCGGTACAGGCCCTGGCGCTGCCCGGCAGGCGCCGCCAGAAGATAGGCGGCGTTGTCGATGTCGGCAATGTCAAAGCTCACCAGCCCTAGGGGGGCATGCAGGCCCAGCGCGCCCACCGTGAACAGCTGCCCGGTGCTGGGCGAGACGACCGGCTCGCGGCCCTCGACGGAGCCTTGCGTCACGAGGCTGGCGCTGCAGGCGTCGATGGCGTAGTTGGTGGTGAGCTTTTCGTCGCGCTTGTTGTAGGTGTAGCCCGCGCCCTGAACACAGGGCGTGCGGCCGGACTGTGCGTCGCCCGGGGCGTAGGCCAGGGGCGGGTCCACGGCCGCAGCCGCGCCGGTATCGGGGTGGCCACGCAGGTTCTGGCCGGTCCGGTTCACGATGCGGATACGGTCCACCGCCGGGTTGAAGTCGATGTCGGCGTCGTTCGTGTCAAACGACTGACCCAGTGGCTGGGGCAGGGCCGTGCTGCGGCCGCTGGCGAGGTCGATCAGGTGCAGGCGCCCCTGATTGGACAGGCCGTACAGCTGGCCGCGCGCGACGCGAAAGTCGATGGCGCGCAGTTGTTCGCCAGGCGCCAGGCCTTGCACGCGCACCTGGGCCATCACGCGTGAAGGCGCGCGCGACTCCACCTTGATGAGCTGCTGATCCTGCGTCAGCAGCCACAGCACATGGCTGCTTGCCTTGGCTGCAGCAGGCTCGGGCAGCGTGTCCGTGCCGGCGTGGCTGCCGAGGCTCCAGACGGCAAGACTCGCGGCAATCAGGGTGCCTGCGAAGAACCGGCGGCGGGGCGGGTGGATGCGCAGCATGTTCATGGGTGTCGGCTTGGCGATAGGGTTGGGGCCGCGGTCGGGTGTCACCCGGCTCGGTACGGCGGCAGGTGTGTCATGCGCGTGAGTGTGCGGCGCGCGGGCGGCGCCTGATCGCAGGATTTACCCGGAACGATCCCCGCAAATCGCGCTCCAAGGCGGCTGTGCCGAAGTGCCGCGCGAAGTGTCGCGAGTACCATGCGGCTCTTCCTGCGCTCCTGCGGCCACGGCGCCGCGCACCCTGACACGAGGCACGCATCGTGGCCCAGCCCAAGAAGTACGAAGTCTCCGTGGTGGTTCATCCGGAATACCTGCCCGAGCAGAGCAACCCTGCGGCACAGCGCTATCTGTTCGCTTACACGGTCACGATCACCAACACCGGGCAGGTGGCCGCGCAGATCATCTCGCGGCATTGGATCATCACGGACGCCAACGGCCATGTGGATGAAGTGAAGGGCCTGGCGGTGGTAGGGCATCAGCCCCTGCTCAAGCCGGGTGAGAGCTTCGAGTACACCAGCGGCTGCCCGCTGACCACGCCGCAGGGCAGCATGCGCGGCAGCTTCTTCTGCGTGGCCGAGGATGGCGAGCGCTTCGAGGCGCCGATCGCGGAGTTCGCACTGACCCTGCCGCGTACCCTGCACTGAGGCCGGCGCGGGCGGAGCGGCCGCGCGCTACTTCTTGCCCTTCATCGTCCACCACATGATGAAGCAGATCAGAAACAGCGCCAGCAACATCTCAAGAATGATCAACCACATGGGCGCTGCCCTGTCTTTCAGAGTTTGAATGTCGATGCCCTTGGAGTGTATTGAGGCGACTTCGTTCCGGCGCGGCCTGCGCGCCTTGGGTGCAGTCCTGGGCGTGCTGGGTCTGGCGAGCTGCGGCGTACTGCCGGTCAATCAGGGCGCGCCCGTCGTACCGGCGGAGCCCGCGCCCATTCACGGCGAGCCGCCCGCTGCGCCGGCCCCCTCCGCAGATCCCGCCACAGGCATCCCCAGCGGTGCGCGCCTGTTCAAGGTGGGCATGGACAGCCTGCCCGGCTTTGCCGACGACAAGCTCACGGACGCCTGGCCGGGCTTCCTGCGTGGCTGCGAGCGGCTTGCGGCGCAAACCACGCCCGCGGCCGCCGCGTGGCGCGAAGTCTGCAGCGCGGCGCGTGTTGTGCCGGTGGAAGAAGCCGCGCTGCGCGAGTTTCTGCTGCGCCGTTTCGACGCCTTTGCCGTATTCACCCAGGACAGCAGGAACGAAGGCCTGCTCACCGGCTACTACGAGCCCGTCCTGCGCGCCAGCCTGACGCGCCGCCCGCCCTTTGTGGTGCCGCTGTACGGCCCGCCGGACGATCTCGTCAGCCGCGAGCAGGCCGCCACGGCGGGCAATCCCGCAGCACGAGTGCGCGGCCGTATGGTCAACGGGCAGCTGCAGCCCTACTTCACACGCGCCGAACTCACCCCTGCCGGCGCTCCGGTGCACGCCAGTCTGCGCGGCAAGGAGATTGCGTGGGTGGAAGACCCGGTGGATGCGTTCTTCCTGCAGGTGCAGGGCTCGGGCAAGCTGCTGCTGCAGGACCCCGGCCCCAATCAAGGCAAGCTCGTGCGCATCGGCTTTGCCGACATGAACGGCCACCCGTACAGGTCGATCGGCCGCGTGCTGATCGAGCGCGGCGAGCTCACGCGCGACAACGCGACGGCGCAGAGCATCAAGCAGTGGGTACGCAGCAACCCGCGCGCAGGCCAGGCGCTGATCAACGAGAACCCCAGCTTCATCTTCTTCCGGCTCATGCCGGGCACGGTGGACGCGAGCGTGGGGCCGATCGGCTCGCTGAACGTGCCGCTGACCGAGAAGCGTTCGGTCGCCATCGACCCGCGCTTCATCCCGCTGGGCAGCCTGGTCTGGATGAGTGCCACGCACTGGGGCCGGCCGATCAACCAGCTCGCACTCGCGCAGGACACCGGCAGCGCCATCAAGGGCGAGGTGCGGGCGGACTACTTCTGGGGCGCCGGTGACGCAGCCGGTGAAGAGGCCGGGCGCACGCGTTCGGTGCTGCGCCTTTGGCTGATTTGGCCGAAATAGAACGAATTCACTTTCAATGACTTGCCGTTTTCCGCATGTGGCATGCGGATTTCGGCCATAATTCATCGATAGAAGATCATGGCCGAAAATGAACTAATTGAGCGCTGGCGCGGCGCTCCGGCCGGGCGGTTTGGGCGCGCACCAGCTCGCCGCGTGCCGAATCGCATTAGTTCTTGACGCTGCTCAGGCGCTTTTCCAGCGCATCTGCAGGCATGAAGCCCGGCTGGCGGGTGCCGTCGGTGAAGAAGATCGCCGGAGTGCCATTGATGCGCAGGCGGCGCGCCAGGGCCTGGGTCTCCGCGATGCTGTCGTCGCAGTCTTTCCTGGCCGCGGCCGGCGCCACGCCGCGCAGCATCCAGTCGTCGTAGGCCTTCTGGCGATTGGCCGAACACCAGACATTGCGCGACTTCACGCCCGAGTCTTCAGAGAGGATCGGCAGCAGGAAGGTGTAGACCGTGATGTCGTTCATCTGCTCGAAGCTTTCGCGCATGCGCTTGCAGAAGCCGCAGTACGGGTCTTCGAAGACGATCATCTGGCGCTTGCCGTTGCCCTTGGTCATCTTCAGTGCATGCTTGAGCGAATCCTGCGACCACAGCACCGTGCGCATGGCGCGGTCGGCCTCGGCCTGCAGGGCTTCGGAGCGCTCGCGCGAGAGATTGCGGCCGTTCGTGAGGTCGATCACCGAGCCCTGAAACACGTAGCGGCCGCTGTCGTCGATGTACAGGATGTCTGCGCCGGCGCGCACTTCGTACAGGTCGGCATAGGGCGTGCGCGTGATGGCGTCGATCTTCACGCCCTGGCCGAGCTTGCCATCCAGCGCCTTTCGGATCGCAGCGTCCGCCGCTGCGGGCACCGGGCCGGCGCTCTGGGCCAGCACGGGCAGCGCCGTGACCAGCGCGACACCGGCTACCAGCAAAGGACGGGAGATCAGGCGGAGCAGCGAATTCGACATGGGGCGGGAGTCTCCGGGGTCGGCACGATGTGCGCGATCAGGGCGGGAAGATGGGTACGGCCGGGGGGCCGCGCGAACGGCGCGGAATCCAGGCGCCTAGGCCAGCGCCGCACGCACAAGCCGCGATTTTAGGACGTGGCTGTAACCCAGAAGGTTCATGGCCCCTGCCGCCCATCGGCCCCAGGGGCGCGTTGGGTGGAACAGGGTCGCGAGCTGGTCGGTCAGCAACTGCATCCCGGCCACCCGCTCCGCATGGGCGCGCACCGCTCGGGCCAGCACCCGTGGGTCTCCGCAGTCGCGGAAGGACTCACGCTCAGCCAAGGCCTGGTGCAGCGCCATCACGCCATGCAGGCCGAGGTTCAGACCCTGGCCGGCCAGCGGATGGACGCCATGCGCCGCATCGCCGATCAGCAGCACGCGGCCCTTTGCTGGCTGGGGCACCTTGGCCAGCGCCAGCTCGAAGCCGGCCAGCGCAGACACGCGCGTCAGCTCAAAGCCTGCCGGGCGAACGCGCCCAGCCAGCGCGGCTTCCAGAGCGGCGTGGCCCGCCTCATCAGCCAGCCAGCGCTCGGCTTGCTCGGCAGGCATGGACCACACCATGGATACCGCTTGGCCGCTGTGCGCCTGGGCCGCGGAGCGAACGTCTGCGCTTGCAGGCAGCGGCAGCAAGGCGAGCACATCATCGGCGCCAAACCATTGCCACGCACCCGCGTGATGCGGCCGACTGCTGCCGAAGTGCGCCACCACGCCGGTCTGGCCGTAGGGCGTGCGCGTGAATGGAATACCCGCCAGATCGCGGACGCGCGAATGCTTGCCATCCGCCCCCAGCAGCAGGCGCGTGCGAAGCGTTTGCGCCGCGCCGTCGGTGTCCACGTGGATCTCCACCACGCCTTCATCTTCGGCTTGCGTCAGGGCGCTGACGCTACCGCGGATCCAGCGCACCTTCGCACCCACTTGCAGGGCGGTGCGCAGGGCGCGCGCGAGCAGCGCCTCTTCCATGACCACCGCCAATTCGGTTTGACCCACCTCGTAGGCCGACAGCAGCAGGCCCTTGGGCGGCGCGCCGGCGGCCACGTGCATCTCGGCAATCGGCTGGGTGCGGCTCGTGTCCAGAAGCGGTGCGACGCCCAGTTCGGCCAGCCAGGCCAGCACCTTGGGCGCCATCGCATAGACACGCAGATCCCAAGTGCTCGGCGCGGGCGACGCGGCTGCACCGGGCAGGGCCGCCGGGTCGATCAGCGCGATCGACAGGGGCTTGCCCGGCAGGCGCGTGATCGCAAGCGCCGCGGCCAGACCGGCCACACCGCCGCCGGCGATCACGACATCAAGGGTTTCGGACGAGGCGTTGGGCATGGTCTAGGAGCGGGCCGCATCGGCAGCTTGGCAGCCGTACAAGGGTTTGAAGCGCAGGCCCGCGAATCAGAAGGAGCGAGCAGCTTAGGCCAAGGCCATCGCACAGGGCCTGCGGGCCGCTGCCGCAGGCCCTGTGCTATAGTTTCGGGCTCTGTTGGACACATCCGCACGGGTGTGTGCGGCACGGCTTGGTAGCTCAGTTGGTAGAGCAGCGGATTGAAAATCCGCGTGTCGGTGGTTCGATTCCGCCCCAAGCCACCAGAATTCATTTGCGAACGAAACGTTTGTGCAAGTCAAAACGGCAACCTTACGGGGTTGCCGTTTTGCATTTGGGCGCTCCATTTTGCGATTCGCCACGGTCTTGTCGATGCATACACTGCATCGCGGCGGCGCCTTTCGGAACCCTGTCGGCCGCGCCAGCGCAGCCGCTTCCAGAGGGAAAACAGCTGATGCGCGCTTGTCGATGATCTATACCGCAATGTGGTGATGTTGCGTCGCCGCGGAGCCGCAAGTCCTAAACAATCGTTAAACAGAGCGCAATCAATTGCGAATCGTGACAGCATTCACAGTTGCGTGTCGCATCTGCATCGGACATCTTGTCGCGCTCCTGCGGCCGCAGCCAGAACACGTTGGGGATTTCAGGTATGCGCATCGCAGTCATCGACGATGACAGCGCCCAGGTGGACCTCGTCCGCCAGGTGCTCGAGTCCGCCGGACACACGGTCCAGGGCTACAGCAACGGCTCGAAATTCGTGCGCGAACAGCATCGCGACAGTTTTGACCTGATCGTCCTCGATTGGCACCTGCCGGACATCGAAGGTCCGGATCTGATGCGCCGTCTGCGCGAGGACCGCCGCGTCCCGGTGCTCTTCGTCACGGCCCGCGCCGACGAGTCCGACATCGTCACTGCGCTGGATGCCGGCGCCGACGACTACATGATCAAGCCCCTGCGCAGCGCCGAACTGCTGGCCCGCGTCAGCGCCCTGCTGCGCCGCACCTACAACGGCACCCTACGCGACCAGCGCATCGTCAGCTACGGCAGCTATGTCTTCGACACCATTTCACAGTCGATGACCATGAGCGGTGAGGCCGTCACACTGACGCAGAAGGAGTTTGAACTGGCACTACTGCTGTTCCGCAATCTTGGCCGTCCGCTGTCGCGCGCTCACATCATGGATCAGGTCTGGGGTCGCGGCGACGACATCCCGACGCGCACCATGGATACTCACATCTCCCGCATCCGCACGCGTCTGCATTTGCGCCCTGAACATGGTTTTCGGCTTTCCCCTCTTTACGGCTACGGCTATCGGCTCGAACGAGTCGAGGAATTCGCCACCGCGCCCGCCCCGGGCTGATCGATCGATGCGCGCGTTGATCGCGGCGTTGTGCACGGCCGGCTTCTTGCCGGCCGTTGTTCTTTCTCAGCCCATCGCACCGGGCAACACGCCGTCATCCGCGCAGAACGTCGCCAGCGTCAAGCCAGCAACCCGGAGTGCCAAGTCGCAAGCGCCTGCCAGGCCCGCACGTGGCGCGCCTTCGGCGCTGCCTGGCGAGGTGCTGGTCACGCCGCGCGGCGGTGAGTCGCTCAAGGAACTCGTCATTCGCGTCATGCAGGATGCGGGCGATCTCGAGCACGTCGCCCGCCTGAATCGCCTGTCCACGGCAGTGAGCTCGTTTGAGCCCGGCACACGTATCCGGGTACCGCTCGACCGCATGCGTACCGTGCCGGAGACCGCCGTCGTGCTCAGCACCGGGGCGGGTGTTCAGCGCCTGGGCGCAGGCGGGGCCGCTGTCGAGCTTCAAGCCGGCGCAGTGCTCAGCGAGGGCGCGCGTCTGCGTTCACCCGCGGGCGCTGGTGCGCTGCTGCGCCTGCCCGATGAGTCGCGCCTGCAGCTGCCACCAGCCAGCGAACTGACCCTTGCACGCATGCAGCGTGTGATTGATACCGAGGTCTTCCGCATCGAGGTGGAGCTCAGCGACGGTGGTGCCGAGGCCCAGGTGCGCAAGGACCGTGCCGCGGGTAGCGCCTTCAATGTGCGTACTCGCTACGCAGTCAGCGGCGTGCGTGGCACCACCTTCCGCGTCAGCCAGCTTGCCGCGGCCAGTGGCACCGAGGTGATCGAAGGCGGCGTGGCCCTTGCCGGGCGGGCTGGCGCGGTGGATGTACCCGGCGGTGCAGGCTCCGTGGTGGATGAGCGCGGCCAGCCCAGTGCGCCCGTCGCGCTCCTGCCTGCGCCGCAGTTCGCGCAGCCCCTGCCGCGTTACGAGACCCTGAGCTTCGCAGTCCGTCTGCCTGCAATTGCAGGTGCGGTGGCCTACCGTGCACGGCTGGTTCAGGCAGACGGCGGTGGCGCGCCTCTGCCACGTGCCCAGGCCGTGACGCGGGAGCCGGTCGCAGTCTTCGATGGCTTGCCCGATGGCGACTACACGCTCGTCGTGCGCGGCATCGACGCGCGCGGACTTGAGGGCTTCGAGGCCAGTGCGCCGCTCACGCTCAAGGCTCGTCCGGTGCCGCCCATCAAGCAGGCGCCCGCGGCGGACGCAGAGCACTTCGGTGGGCCGGTGCAGGCGCGCTTCACCGAGCCGGCGGGCGTGAGCCGCTTTCGCGCGCAGTTGGTGCGCATCGAAGGCGAACGCCGTGTGCCGGTTGCCGAGACCAGCTTGACGAGCCCGCAGTGGCCCATGGGCGAGCTGCCGGCGGGGCGCTATGAATGGCGCCTGGGCAGCGTCGCCGGGACGCCCGCCGCGCCGGACTTCGGCCCCTGGGGCGAATGGACTGCGTTCGCCGTGGTGCCCGCGCCGCCTGCGGCCAGCGTCGGGCCGGACACCGATGAGACCCTGCGCCTGAGCTGGGGGGGCGATGCGCAGGTGCGCTACGTCGTCGAGCTGGCCGAGGACGAGCGCTTTGCCCGTGGCCTGCGCCGAAGCGAAGTGCAGGGCACACGCCTGGCCCTGCCGCGGCCGACGAACGGCACCTATTTCGTGCGCGTTCGCCGTGCAGTGGAGGGTGCAGCCTGGTCGCCGGCGCAGCGCTTTGTCCTGGAGCGGCCCGTGCTGACGGGCACCGGTGTGCCGCTGTCCACCGGCGACGGCCAGCGCGTGGACACCCGCTGAGGGCGCGCGTCCCGTGCGCCAGAGCCTCACCCCGGCGGCGCTGATCCGCCGCACGCGCCTGGAGTGGCTGGGCAGCGTGGTGCTGATGGGTCTGGTCGCACTCTGGCTGGGTGGCGGCCTGCAGCTGCTCGCTGAGCGCGCCGGCCTTGCAGGGCAGAGCACGGCCGATGGCGAGCGCGGCGCCTTGCGCTGGTCCTGGCCGATCTATGACGCGTACATGCGCCTGCAGGCCGCGTTGGGCTCGGCACTGCAGCCCGGCGGCGTGATCGTGGAGATCGATGCACGCAGCTTGGAGCTGCACGGCCGCTGGCCCTGGCCGCGCGCCGCGCAGGCGCAGCTCGTGCAGAGCATCGTCGATGCCCAGCCGGCACGACTCGCACTCGACATCATCTACAGCGAGGCCGAAACCACTGATGGCGGGGCCGGTGATCTGCGATTGGCCGAGGCCTTCACGCGCGCCCAACGCCGCGAGACCCCCGTCATCCTGCCGATGGTGCGCGAGCAGGTGGGCAGCGAACGCACCAAGTGGCAGCGGCCCATCCTCGCCCTGCGTGTCCCGGGCGTGAGCACCGGGCACATCCAGGTCGCACTCGATGAAGACGGCGTGGTGCGCCGCGTGTATCTGCTTGA
>LJIA01000014.1 GCA_001295775.1 beta proteobacterium AAP99 | reverse complement strand
TGAAGGCTTTGTCGGTGCCCCGCCGCAGACCTATCTGGGTGCGGTGCTGGCGGGCGCCGCGCCGCCGCTGCCCGACACGGCCGGCGAGGGTGTGTGGTGGCGCGGCGAGATGCGGCGCGTGCGCTTCTTTGTGCAGGCCCCCGGATGGGAGGTGGTCTCGGCCCACGAGGTGCTGGCCGGGCGCGTCGATCTGGCGCGGCTGCGCGGTCGGCCGGTGGTGGTGGGCCTGACCGGCGCCGGCCTGGCCGACGCCTACCCGACGCCCGGACAGACCGGCGCGCGGGACGATGGCCTGACCCCGGGCGTGCATGTGCTGGCGCAGATTGCAGCCAATGTGCAGGCGCAGGCCGAGGGCACACGGCGCAACGCGCCGATCACCCAGGCGGGCTGGCTGCCGGTGCTGCTGATCAATCTGCTGCTGCCCGTGCTGTTGATGCTGGGCATGCGCCGCCTGAGCCCGCGCGGCGGTCTGCTGCTCAGCGCGGGCGTCGCGCTGGGCGTGGTGCTGGTGGGCTTTGCTGCATTCACCTGGGCCGGCTGGTGGCTGCCGCCGCTGGGCCTGCTGGCGGCCTGCGCCATGGCCTGGCCGCTGTGGAGCTGGCGCCGGTTGGAGGCGGCGCTCTCGGTGGTGGATACCGAAAGCCAGCGGCTGCGCAGTGAAGCCACGCCGCTCGCTGCGGAAACGCAGACCCTCACGCATGCACTGGACAGTCTGGATGCGCGCCTGTCCCTGCTCATGCAGCGCAGCCTGCAGGCGCGTGACCTGCGCGGCTTCCTCTCCCAGGCGATCGACGAGCTGCCAGATGCCGCCTGGGTGGTGGACGGCAGCGGCCGCACGCTCATGCACAACCGGGATGCGCAGGAACTCGCGGCCACGCTCGGCCTGGCCAGCGTGGTGCCCAGCGCCCTGGCCGCGGGTCTCGTACAGGTGCCCTGGACGGACGTGAGCCCCCATCTGGAGCCGGTGCTCACCGAGCGTCAGGCCAGCCTGCTGAGCAGCGGCGGTTTTGAATGGCGCCTGATGCACACCGCCGGTGATCGCCCCTGGCTGCAGGATGGGGTGAGCGCGCGGCTCCCCAATGAGCAGTCGGTGCTGGCCAAGGCCGCGCCGCTGGCGGACGCCCTGGGCCGCTGGCAGGTCTTCATCATCATGGTGCTGGACCTGAGCGTGACACGCGAGCTGGAAGCCCAGCGCGAGCAGGCCCTGCGCTTCCTGTCACACGACATCCGCGCGCCACAGGCCTCCATCCTGGCGCTGCTGCAGACCGAGGGTGAGCGTCTGCCGGATGATCTGCGCGAACGCCTGCGCCGCAACGCGGCCAGCACCCTGGCGTTGGCAGACGGCTTCGTGCAGCTGGCCCGGGCGCAGGCGCGCGAGAGCTATCACTTCGAGCTGATCAATCTGAACGACGTGGTGCAGGAGGCCATCGACGAGCAGTGGTCCGCCGCCCGAGCTGCCGAGCTGCGGATTGAGTTCGAGGAGACGGAGCCGGAAGCCTGGATCGAGGGCGATCGCGCCATGCTCTGGCGCGCCGTGGGCAACTTTCTGTCCAACGCGATCAAGCATTCGCCGCCGCAGGGCGTGATCCGGGTGAGCGTCCAGCGCCAGCATCCGCCCAACGACCGCGCGCAGATCGAACTGGCCGTGACCGACAGCGGCCCGGGCATGAGCGCCGACGAAGGCGCGCGCCTGTTCATGCCCTTCAGCCAGCTCGACGGCCCCGAGCGCCGCCACGGCACGGGCCTGGGCCTGGCCTTCGTGCGGGTGGTTGCGGACCGGCACCGCGCCCGCGCCGGCGTGGACGCACGCCCCGGGCAGGGGGCGCGGTTCTGGATGCGATTTGTGGCCGCAAGCCCGGAAGATTCGGCGCAAACACCGGAAAACGCGCAGGATTTGTCCTGAATCGTGGCTATTTGCCGCCCCCAGGGGTAAAACGCCCCAAACGGGAGTGCGGGAATCCGCCGCGGCCGGTGCGCAGAGGGCGCCCGAGCCGCGGAAACTAAAATCACAAGCATGGAACTGGTTTCGGTGGGTCTAAATCACCGCACGGCGCCGCTGGCGCTGCGCGAGCGCTTGGCCTTTCCGGAACCGACGCTGCCGGACACCCTGGCGCATCTGAAGAACCAGTTCGCCGACAAGCCCCAGGTGCTGTCCGAGGTGGCGGTGCTCTCCACCTGCAACCGCACCGAGCTGTACTGCGCCACGGCCTCGCACGGCCTGCTGGTGCCTCAGCTCACCGACTGGCTGGCCAAGGTCGGCGGTGTCGGCGCCGGGGATCTGAATACGCATCTCTACCGCCACCGGGCCGATGAATCGGCCCGCCATGCGTTCCGCGTGGCCAGCGGCCTGGATTCCATGGTGCTGGGCGAGCCGCAGATTCTCGGCCAGATGAAGGACGCCGCGCGCGCCGCGCAGGACGCCGGCAGCATGGGCCTGCTGCTGCACCAACTGTTTCAGCGCACCTTCAAGGTGGCCAAGGAAGTGCGCAGCTCCACCGAGATCGGCGCGCATTCGGTCAGCATGGCTGCGGCCACGGTGCGCCTGGCGCAGCGCATCTTTGGCGAACTGTCCGGCAGCCGCGTGCTGCTGGTGGGTGCCGGAGAGATGATCGAGCTGGTGGCGGCGCACATTGCGGCCCAGCGTCCGCGCCTGCTCACGGTGGCCAACCGCACGGCCGACCGCGCCCAGAAGCTGGCCGAGCGCCACGCCGCCGGCAGCATCGCCCTGCGTGATCTGCCGGACCAGCTGCCCAACTATGACATCGTGGTTAGCTGCACCGCCGCCAGCCTGCCGATCATCGGCCTGGGCATGGTGGCGCGCGCCATCAAGGCCCGCAAGCGCCGCCCGATCATGATGGTGGACCTGGCCGTGCCGCGCGACATCGAGCCGGAAGTGGCCGAGCTCTCCGACGTCTATCTCTATACGGTGGATGATCTGGCCGCCGTGGTGGCCGAGGGGCGCGATGCCCGCGCCGCCAGCGTGCAGCAGGCCGAGACCATCATCGACACGCGCGTACGCGAGTTCAATGACTGGATCTCCGCCCGCCGTGCCCTGCCGCATCTGCACGCGCTGAAGAACGACACCGAAGCCCTGCGCCGCGACGAGCTCGCGCGCGCGCGCAAGGCCCTGGCGCGCGGCGAAGACATCGACGCCGTGCTGGAGCAGCTCTCCCGCGGCATCAGCAACAAGCTGCTGCACGGGCCGATGCACCTGATCTCCAGCGGCAAGCACGACGAAGCCACAGTGCGCATGCTGGCCAACCTGCATCAGCGCAGCGCGGCCGAGTCCTCGGCCGCCGATCCGCATGCGCACCAGCGCGGCGATCACAGCGACAGCCACCACTCCTAGCGCGCCTTCCGCGTTGCTGAGCGCGCGGCCTTCGGCTGCGCTTCGCGGGCCTGCCGCCTGCCCGATCCGCCTGCTGCACTGCCGCGCGAGGATCGACCCCTCCGAACATCCAAGCCATGAAACCCGCCCTGCTCGACCGCCTGCTGCAGATGCAGCACCGCATCACTGAACTCGACGCCCTGCTGTCCTCGCCCGAGGCCACGGCCGACATCAAGCGCTACCGAGAATGGACGCGCGACCACGCCGAGATCACGCCGGTGGTGGATTGCTTCAAGCGCTGGCAGCAGGCCCAGGCCGATCTGCAGGCGGCCAAAGAGATGGCCGCCGATCCGGAGATGAAGGACTTTGCGGCCGAGGAGGTGGCGAGCGCCGAGGCGGCGATCGAGGCGGCCGACGCCGAGCTGCAGATCCTGCTGCTGCCGAAAGACCCGGACGACGACCGCGACCTGCTGCTGGAAATCCGCGCCGGCACGGGGGGCGACGAGAGCGCGCTGTTTGCCGGCGACTTGCTGCGCATGTACAGCCGCTACGCCGAACGGCAGCGCTGGCAGGTGGAGATCATGAGCGAGAGCCCGTCCGAACTGGGCGGCTACAAGGAAGTGATCGTGCGCATTGCCGGGCCCGGCGCCTATGCCCACCTCAAGTTCGAGAGCGGCGGCCACCGCGTGCAGCGCGTGCCGGCCACTGAGAGCCAGGGCCGCATCCACACCAGCGCCTGCACCGTGGCCGTGATGCCCGAGGCCGATGATCTGGGCGACGTGGACATCCGCCCCGAAGAACTGCGCATCGACGTCTTTCGCGCCAGCGGCGCCGGCGGCCAGCACGTCAACAAGACCGAGAGCGCCGTACGCATCGTGCACCTGCCCACCGGCATCGTGGCCGAGTGCCAGGACGGCCGCAGCCAGCACAGCAACAAGGACAAGGCGATGAAGGTGCTCGTCACGCGCATCCGCGACATGCGGCAGCGCGAGGCGCAGGCCAAGGAGGCCGCCGAGCGCAAGGGCCTGATCGGCTCGGGCGACCGCTCCGACCGCATCCGCACCTACAACTTCCCGCAGGGCCGGGTGACGGACCACCGCATCAACCTGACGCTCTACAAGCTGGACTTCGTCATGGACGGGCAGCTCGACGAACTCGTCGCCGGCCTGCGCCAGGCGCATCAGGCCGAGCAGCTGGCGGCTCTGGCGAGTTGATTTTCAAACATTTATTGATTAATTGAATGAATTCGGGGCTATTTTCAATCCATGATTGAATGGCTCAATGAGCCACTTTCCGCATGCAGCATGCGGCTCCCGGCCTGTTTGCTGGTCGATTTTTAGTTGTGCATCTCATGAATTGACGTGTTGAGCAACGAGCGGTGTTCGGCGATCGCTGCTACTAGACACGCCTTGAAAGCAACCGCTTGTCGGCTGCAGCGAACCGCCCAGATTCGTCACCTGCGCGCCCCGGATTCGTCAGAAAGCGTCAGGTCGACGTCGATTTTTCGGCAAAAAGCCGCGCTGGCGGCTTGGCACGGGTCTCGCTCAATGCACATCAACATGATGTTGCCTGACACCCTCGATCGAGCCATGACCAACGTTCGCCAATGGCGCGCCCTGGCGCGGGCCTATGGCGTCGACGCCTTCGACACCACTGCGCTGCTCACGCACGCCCTCAAGTGCAACCGCGCGTGGCTGATCGCGCACGACAACGACCCGCTCACCCATGAGCAGCACGCCACCATCGAGCGCCTGATGCGCGAACGCGCCGCCGGCACCCCCGTGGCCTATCTGGTGGGCGAGCGCGAGTTCTACGGCATGAGCATCCGCGTCACGCCCGCCGTGCTGATCCCGCGGCCGGAAACCGAGCTGCTGGTGGACTTTGCGCTCAAGCGCCTCCCGCGCCCGGCCGCCGGCCGCCGCGTGCTGGACCTGTGCACCGGCAGCGGCTGCGTAGCCGTGGCCATTGCCGCCGAGCGGCCTGCCGCCCGCGTCTTTGCCAGCGACGTCTCCGAGGCGGCTGCCGCCGTGGCCCGCGGCAATGCCCTGCGCATGGAACTGAACATCGACGTCCGGGTGGGCGATCTCTACGCGCCTTGGAGCGGCGAGCAGTTCGACATCCTCGTTGCTAACCCGCCCTACATCGCCGCGGGCGACGAACACCTGCAGCAGGGCGACCTGCGCTTTGAGCCGCGCATTGCGCTCACCGACAGCGCCGACGGCCTGCAGATCATCCAGCGCATCATCCAGGGCGCGCCGCAGCATCTTGCCGCCGGCGGCTGGATCGCCATCGAGCACGGTTACGACCAGGCTGCTGCCGTGCGCGAGCTGCTTGCCCAGCGCGGTTTCGACAAGGTCGCCAGCGAGCGCGACCTTGCGGGCATCGAGCGGATCAGTGTCGGCCGCTGGGGCAGCGGCAACTAGTCGGACGCAGCCAAACAGTTCACCTCCAGGGGAGGCCGAGGCGGGTCGGTTCGGGGGAGCCACCCGCCTCAACTTTTCGGTGCGGGCGCGAACCTATAATTCCGACAGTTTCAGTCAAGCAAGTTCGCTCGAAAGGTCAGCCATGAATACCGAAGTCCAAGCCTTCATCGACAAGACCGTCAAGGAGCACCCCGTGGTGCTGTTCATGAAGGGCACGGCGCAGTTTCCGCAGTGCGGCTTCTCCGGCAAAGCGGTGCAGCTGCTCAAGCAGGCCGGCGCGCAGGGCATCGTGACGGTGAACGTGCTGGAGGACGAGGAAGTCCGCCAGGGCATCAAGGAATACAGCAACTGGCCGACGATCCCGCAGCTCTACGTGAAGGGCGAGTTCGTCGGCGGCAGCGACATCATGGCCGAGATGTTCGCCAGCGGTGAGCTGCAAAAGCTGCTCACGAGCTGAGCCCTGCGGGTTGGCTTGCGCGCTGTAGATTGCGCAGACGCCGCAGCCTGAAGAAGCGCATGAATGGCCGATTCAATCAGAATCGGCCGTTTTCTTTTGAGGCGCTGAATTGCCAAAGATCCGCACAGGATATGCGGGAAGCGGGCTGATGGCTTCACCAAAATGATTTGTTATCGGCCACAATGGATTCGGTCGACTGGAGCCTAGGACTGCGCGGCCGCTGAAGATCTCGCGCCGCGCATCGGCGATCAGTCGCCGCCGCCACCGCAGCCGCCGCCGTCCCCGTCGCCACCACTGCTGTCGCCGCCGTCGCTGCCCCCTTCGGCGCAGGCGATGCCGCAGCCACCACCGCTGGTGCCGGTGCCGTACACGGTGGTGTCGCCCGCCCGCGCGGCTTGGCGCTCGGCAAAGCGCTTCTGCAGCCCGGGCAGGTTGGGCACGAAGGGCGCGTCGATGCCCAGGCGCTCATCGAGCGTGAACAGGCGCATCACCGGGCCGTTGGCCGCGTGCGCCAAGGGCAGGTGCTGGCCCCAGGCCCAGGTGTTGTAGAGCGCCTCGAAGGCCTCGGTCGATCCGTTGGCAAAGCCGGTGTGATGCAGCATGCCGCCGAAGGCCGTCTGGCAGAACTCGGCGTAGGCGCGGGTTTCGAGGATGAAGGCGTGCCAGGCTTCGTCGACCGCGCGCGAAGGCATGCCGAGCACGAAGCCACGCTTCACCGCGCCTGAGCGCTGGATCAACTGGAAGTAGCTGCGCAACCCGGCCTGTACTTCGTCCAGATCGGCCGGTGAGCAGCCAGGCAGGGCGCGCCGCAGTTGGCGCAGTGCGGGGTCGGGGAGTTGCAGGTCGGTGATGGCGTCTTCGGCGCGGCGCTTGGCGCGCTGCTGGCGCCAGCCCAGCAGGGCCGCTGAACCGACGACGGTGCCGATGACACTGCCGATCAAGAGGGATGTACCCATCGCTTTGTCTCCTTTCGTCTCGTTGGACGTTTGTTGTTGGGGAGCTTCTTGTTGCGTGCAGGATGGGCGCCGGGCATGACAGCCGCGTGAATCTTCCCACCACGCGGCGGCATAAGCACATTCAGTTGCAGGGTGCGCACGCAGCAGCTGACTGCGCTGCGCCGAGGCAGGGGCGTGTTGGTGATCTGCGCTGTGCGGCGGTCTTGCCCGAGCGTCAAGGCGCTCAGCGCGCGATCAGAAGTCCGCGCCGGGCCAGTCGGGCCCGTTGCGGCGCTTGGGGCCGGGCTTGCCGCGCGGGTTGATCATCAGTGCCTGCTGATTGGCCACGCGCGCCTTGACGGCCAGGGCCATGGCGCCGCGCTTGCCGAAGTCGGCCACTGCAAAGGGCTTGAGCTCCTTGCGGCCGTCGGCGTAGACGATTTCTGCGGCGAACGCCACCAGTTGGCCGTCTTCCTCGATGCGTCGCACACCCGGAAAGACGCTGCGCCCGGCGGTCGGGTCCGGCTCCTCGTCCGCCGGATTGACCACAGGCGGCGGAGCATCGAGCGGTGCGGGCGGTTGGACCATGAGTGGCGGGTGCTGGGGCTGCAATGCGTTCGTGCGCAGCGCAGGTTTGGAGCAGAACCTGCAATCTACTGCGCTTGCGTGACGCTGCCATCCCTTACCAATCCCGCGCTTGCGGGATGCACGCAGCAGGCGGCGCATGCACGGCAACGCGTCTTGCCGCTGATACCGGCTTTCAGTGACTGACGAACAGTCCGCTGCTGAGCACAATCGATCAGTCGAAGCGTGCGAGGTTGCCGTGGCGGAAGACAGTGCTCAAGGCGCGGTGCTGGCCAGTGTCTCCACCCCACTTGGGGCAGACAAGCTGCTGCTGCGCGCGGCGCAGATCAGCGAGACCCTCTCGCAGATGCCGATGATGGCCGTTGAGATGCTCTCCGAAGACGCCAACATCGACTACACCAAGCTGCTGGGCAAGGGCCTGGGCATCCAGCTGAATCTGCTGGGTGGGGGCGAGCGCCACTTCCACGGCCTGATCATCCAGATGATGCAGCTCGGCCGGCGCGGGCGCTATCTCGTCTACCACGCCCAGGTGCGGCCCTGGCTCTGGTTGCTCTCGCGCACCAGCGACTGCAAGGTCTTCCAGAACAAGACCGTCAAGGACATCGTGAGCGACGTCTTTGCAGACTACCCGGATGCCAAGTTCGAGTGGCGCCTGACCGGCAGCTATGGCCAGCGCGTGTACACGGTCCAGTACCGCGAGACGGATCTGAACTTCGTGCTGCGGCTGCTCGAGCTTGAAGGCATCGGCTGGTACTTCGAGCACGCGCAGGGCAAGCACACCCTCGTGTTGACCGACAGCATCAGCAAGCACAAGCCCTTTCCAGGCTACGAAGAGATCGGCTACCGCAACCAGAACGAAGTGCTGCGCAAGGAGCGCGAGTCCGTGCTGGCCTGGAAGCTCATGCAGCAGGTGCAGCCGGGCAAAGTGGTGCTGCAGGACTACGACTTCACCCGCTCCAGCGTGGACCTGCGGCAGCAGCGCGCGGACCCGCAGAAGCATGCCCAGGCCGAAGGGGAGATCTACGACTACCCCGGCCTGTACATGAAGGAGGCTGAAGGCTCGCAGTACGCCCAGGTGCGCATGGAAGCCTTCAATGCGCGCGCTTGCCAGGGCGAGGGCGCAAGCGATGCGCGGGGCCTGGCCTGCGGCCGCACCTTCAAGCTCAAGGGCGCGCCGCGCAAGGCCGAGAACACCGAATACCTCGTCACCGGCACACGCATCAGCATCGAGCAGGCGGACTACGAGGCCACGCAGGCCCAGGAAGGCAGCCGCTATCACTGCGACTTCACCGTGCTGGACGCCGCGGTGGCCTACCGCCCCGAGCGACTCACGCCCAAGCCCTTTGTGCAGGGCCCGCAGACGGCGCTGGTGGTCGGCCCCGGCGGCGAGGAGATCCACACCGACACCTACGGCCGCGTGAAGGTGCAGTTCCACTGGGACCGCTACGGCAAGAAGGACGACAAGTCCTCCTGCTGGGTACGCGTGAGCCAGCCCTGGGCGGGCAAGAACTTCGGCTTCCAGGCCATCCCGCGCATCGGCCAGGAAGTGATCGTGGACTTTCTGGAAGGCGATCCGGATCAACCCATCATCACCGGCCGGGTCTACAACGACCTGAACATGCCGCCCTGGGAGCTGCCGGCCAACAAGACCCAGACCGGCCTGCTCACGCGCTCCAGCCAGGGCGGATCCGCAGCCAATGCCAACGCGATCCGCTTCGAGGACAAGAAGGGCGACGAGCAGCTCTGGATCCACGCCGAGAAGAATCAGGACATCGAGGTCGAGAACGACGAGACCCACTGGGTCGGCCACGATCGCAAGAAGACCATCGATCACGACGAAACCAGCCACATCAAGCACGACAGAACCGAGACCGTCGACAACAACGAGACCATCACCATTCACGGTCAGCGCACCGAGACGGTGGACAAGGACGAGACGATCACGATCCACGGTCAGCGCACCGAGGTCGTCGACAAGGACGAGACGATCAGCATCCATGGCCAGCGCACCGAGGCTGTGGACAAGAACGAAACGATCACCATCGGTGGGGCGCGTACCGAGTCGGTCGCCAAGGATGAGTCGATCACCATCAGCGGCGGTCGGACCGAGAGCGTCTCGAAGGACGAATCGATCTCCATCGGAGGCGGCCGAACCGAGAGCGTGGCCAAGGATGAATCGATCACTATCGGCGGCGCCCGCACGGAGAACGTCTCGAAAGACGAGACGATCAGCATCGGCGGCGGGCGGACCGAGAACGTTGGCAAGGACGAGTCCGTCACGGTGGGCGGAGGGCGCACCGTGTCGGTGGGCAAGGCCGACAGTCTGGACGTGGCCAAGACGCTCACCATCAATGCCGGCGATGCCATCACCATCCAGACCGGCAGCGCCAAGATCGAGATGAAGAAGGACGGCACGATCAAGATCTCCGGCAAGGACATCACGATCGATGGCAGCGGCAAGATCAACGTCAAGGCCAGCAGCGACGTCGTCATCAAGGGTTCCAAGGTGCTCAACAACTGAGCACGCACCGCAGGCAGGGGAAGTCCATGGGCGCCAGAGAAGTCAGCAAGGCGGATGCAGCAGCCGGCACAAGCGAGGCGCCGGACCCGCTGGACGCCATCACCAGGCCGCGTGACGGCGCCCGCCTGCTCGAGCCGCTGCTTGAGCCGCTCGTCCGTGCCGAGCCGCTCGCGGCCCGCAAGCCAGCCTTGGCGCTGGGCGAGCCGTTGCATGGCGTGTACATCGCGCAGCTGCTGGCCTTTACCGACGAAGGTGTGACGCCACTGATCGTGCTGCCCGCGCTGGAGGGCGAGATCAAGGCTCTGCGCGCACGGACCACGGTGGACCTGCATGGCGCACACATTGGCCGTGAGGTGCTGGTGATGTTCGAGGGCGGTGATGTCGCCAAGCCCATCATCACCGGCGTGCTGCGTGATGCGCGGGGCACCGCGCTGGACACCCCGGTGGGTCAGGTGGAAGTCGATGCCGATGGCGAGCGGCTGATCGTGAGCGCCAAACAGCAGCTCGTCCTGCGCTGCGGCAAGGCCAGCATCACGCTCACCAAGGCTGGCAAGGTGCTGATCCAGGGGGCCTATGTCTCCAGCCGCTCGAGCGGCGTGAACCGCATCAAGGGCGGTTCCATCCAGCTCAACTGAGGCTGCGAGCAACATGGAACTTATCAATGCCACCCGCATGACCGTGGGCTACACCATGGGCCTGGAGCCCAGCGGCCGCGAGCTGCTGGTGGTGGCGATCAAGGGCACCTTCAAGCTGCCGGCGCCGGGCGAGGCGAATGTGGCGCTGGCCGATGAGCAGCTGCCGCTCGTCATGGCCGATACCTTCTTCGGCGAGCCCGGCCTGTCCGCGCCGCGCATGGAGATTGACTACGCGCCGCGCAAGCACGCCTGCGACGTGCTGCTGGTGGGCAGCGCCCACAGCCCCGGCGGCCGCCCGGCCGGTCGCGTGCAGGTGGGCATGAAGGTCGGCCCCCTGGTCAAGAGCTTCTATGCCGTGGGCAACCGGCACTGGCAGGTCACGCCGCTCACGCTGAACGTTAGTGACATCGAGCCCTTCGTGCAGATGCCGATCGACTACGGCCATGCGTTTGGCGGCGTGGACAACAGCACCGAGGGCAAGGAGAGCGCCTACCTGCGCAACCCCGCAGGCCGCGGCTATGCGCGCACCACCAAGACGAGCTGGCTGGATGTTCGGATCGGTCTCTGTGCTAGCGAAGTTGTCGGCGAAACGACTAGGCGCCCCAGGATCCGAACCAAGTCGGTGGATCTCAACTAACCCAGCGGCGGGAGACAAAAATGCACACGGCATTCGGCCTCACGCCGCAAGAAGCCACGCAATTGGTCAACCGTATCACTGTGGGCCAGCATATCGACGAAGCAACGTTTCTTTGGGTGCAGCGCAGCCAAGCCGTCAGCGCTCCGAACTTTCAACTGTCGCATCTGCATGAAATCGACCGGCGTCTCCTGGCCCACCTTCACGGCATACTGGCATCTGGCTCTGCGGGGAAGCTCATGCTTCGTTCTTCTCTTGAGGCCACCCAGCCAGGTGCAGTGTTTGTTCTTGCCTGGACAGCCCTGCGCTTGGGCGATGCTGATGCTTTCGAGCATTCGCTTGCGCTGTCTAACTTGTCCCCGGAGTACACAGAGGCATGCATAGACGCCCTTGTCTGGGTGCCGCACTCTATCTCAAGCCAAATCATTGATCGCCTCTGGCGTTCGCAAGTGGCTCGTCATCGAGCGATTGTTGTTGAAGCTCGCGCGCGGCTCGGGCAGTTCGATCAAGCTTTTGCGCAAGAAGCTCTTGCTGACGTCGACGCAAGCATACAGAGCGCAGCCGCCGTGGCCTGCGGGGAGTACAAGCTTCGCAGATTCCTTCCACAGATCACACAGCTAAGCAACTCTGCCGAGAGCTATCTACGTCAGCAAGCGCTGCTGGCTAGCTCAATGCTTGGTGAGCCTGACTGCGCCCCCGCACTCTGGGCCTGCAGCAATTCTGACGCACGCGCACCTCGCAAGATACTTGAACAATCGGTTCGACTTGGTAGGACTACCTGGGCTAGGGGTCTTGTCCGCGACCTTGCCTCGGTACCTCATACTCAAAGACAAGCCATTTTGGCCGCAGCTGCACTGGGCGATGCTGCTGCAGTCCCATGGCTGATCTCACTAACGGAGCAGCCGGCGCTCGCCCAGGTCGCAGGTGAAGCCGTTGCCATGGTGACAGGTGTTGATCTCACTGCCATGGCCATTGATGACGACGCAGCGCCCGAAGAGTTCGAGCAGGACGAAGCCCTAGAGGTTCAAGATCAATCGGAAGACTTTGGGCTTCCCCACCCAAGCACCGCCAAGTTGCATGCTTGGTGGACCGAGAACGCCGCTCGATTCCAGTCCGGGCAAAGGTATTTAAGCGGTCGCCCTATTCAACACGCCGCCTGCTTGGACCTATTGAAGTTTGGCTATCAACGTCAAAGAGCGGCCGCAGCGGTCGAGTTTGCGCGCCTGAACCCCGATGCGCCACTTTTCGTGCTTCGCGCGCCAGCGCATATCCAAAGAAAGCGGCTTGGGCTGTGCGGCTGACCAATACATGCGACCTACCAGCCGCGTGGACCATGGGGTTCGCCCGCGATGGCCGTGAGCGGCTTGTGGCGATTGCCAAGGCAACCTACACGCTTCCGATATCCGACGAGCCTCCAGTGCTACTTGAGGTGCAGCAGCCACTAATTGCCGAGGACACTTTCAGCGGCGAGCCTGGACAATCATCCCCCCTGAAGGAAACGGACTACGCTCATTTAAAACTGCGATGCGACGTGGTCTTGGTTGGGAGCGCGTACGCGCCTGGTGGGTATCCATGCAAAACCTGCGAAGTCGGATTGCAAGTGGGCCGAATGATCAAGCGGTTTCGCATAGTGGGCGATCGTCGATGGGCTGAATCGATGCTGACATTGCGAAGCACGGATCCGAGTCCATTTGTACGAATGCCCATCAGCTACGACAACGCATTTGGTGGCGTTGACCGAACCCACGAAGCGGATGGCAAGACTGCCACTTTTCTTCGCAACCCGGTCGGCAGAGGCTTTGCAAAGCACAGGCAGGCCGTGGACGGAGCTGCACTACCAAACACCGAACAGCTTGGCCAAGCAGTGGGCGACCCGGCGGGCGAGTACGTGCCACAGGCTTTTTCACCTATCGGAAGAAGTTGGTGGCCGCGTGCAAACTTTGCGGGCACATACGATCAAGCTTGGATCGAAACCAAGGCTCCCTTGTGGCCCGATGACTTTGATGAGCGCTATTTCCAGTGCACACCAGAGGATCAGCAGATTGATCCGCCGGTTGGTGGGGAGACTATCTTCCTGCTCAATTTAACCGCCGATGGTCAGCGACGCTTTGCTCTGCCAGCGCTGCAAATGCCCATGACGGTGATCCCAACGCGTGGCCGCGATTTGACCCGGCATGCAACGGTTGACACGTTAGTGCTTGAACCCGATGAGGGGCGCTTCACTGTGACTTGGCGCATGGTTGTCCCGATGCCCCGCAGCATTTTCGACGTGCGTGAGTTGGTGATTGGAGAGATGTCAGCCGCCTGGCATCGTGCCCGTAGGTTCCCTGGCAAGAAGTACTACGCGAATCTCGATGAGGCTTATCGCGATCGACGCACTAGAGGTGGTCAATGAACGCTCTGCACGCAAACGTGGCTGTGGTTGGTGTTGGGATGATGACACCACTGGGCTACAACGCAACAACATCCCTCGCGGCACTTCGTGCCGGCGTTAGCGCGCTACAGGAGCTACCGTGGCTTGATCCTGACAGCGGCGAGCCTTTGCGCGGTACACGCGTGCACTTGCCGCATTGGTGGTTTGGCACCGGGATGTTGGCTGATCTGCTTGCTCCCTCACTCTTGGAGTGTTTCCAGTCCTGCGACCTTGATCCAAGGACCATCCCAGTGCTCATCGGGGTCAGTCGCCGAGATCGACCCGGGCGCCCGATCGACCTTGATGACCAGCTGATTCCGGCAATCGAAAGCCGACTGGGGCACCGGCTGCACCCCTCTTCACAGCTGGTCGCTGGTGACCAATTTGGCCCCGCTTACGCGACCGCCATCGCTGCTCAATGGCTTGAAAAGCGCGAGGTACAACGCGTTATCGTGGCCGGCGTGGACAGCTTTCTGTGCACCGAAACCCTTGATGCGCTGATGGCCGCTCAGCGGCTTGTGACCGCATCGAATATCAACGGCCTGTTCCCGGGCGAGTCAGCGTGTGCCGTACTACTTGCATTGCCCGGTTCTGCGCCTGACGAGATAGTTATCGAGGGGCTTGCCCTAACCAAGGAGGAGTCTACGATCGAAAGCGATCGAGCCTTCCGTGCGGAGGGGCTAACCCAAGCCTACCGATTGGCCCTTGAGCAGACGCATTGCACGCTCAGTGAGATTGACTATTGCCTCTCCGACTTATCAGGGGAGCACTACAAGTTTAAGGAAGCGATGTTTGTCGCGGGACGTTTGGACACAAAGCCGCGCGCCAAACGGATGGAGCTTTGGCATCCAATCGAATTCTTGGGTGAGGTTTGCGCAGCAGTACTGCCATGCCTGTTAGCGCAAGCGCGTCATGCCGCGCAGCAGGGCTACGCTCCCGGACAGCGAGCCATCTGTCACCTGGGCGCGGACTCTGGGGAGCGTGCAGCACTCGTTGTTCGGGCCTACCAGATTGCTGAGGAGTTTGTCTGATGGGAAAGAACGTCTTTGCAAACGGACGGGAAGTCTCAGCAAAGAAGGCGAGCAATATGGCAAATGGCGCCATGCCGGATGTCTGCCTGTCCCCGCCGTCACCGCCGGCAGGGCCGATTCCGATTCCGTACCCCAACTTCTCAAAATCCTCCGACACAGACCAAGGTACGCGAACAGTCATGATCGGTGGCGCAGAGGTCGGCATCAAGGACGCATCGACCTACAAGCAGAGCAAAGGCGACGAGGCGGCGACCCGATCCTTCGGGATGGGTGTGGTTACCCACAAGCTCCAGAACACGACGATCTTTGCTGCATGGTCGTTTGATGTGAAGTTTGAGGGCAAGAATGCCGTCAGACATCTAGATCTCACGACACACAACAACATGTGAGTTTGCAATGCCAGGTACCGGTAACCCAGCGACAGCAACCGTTGACGCAGGAGGCATGGGCGTCGGGCAAGACCCTCCAAAGTCAGATTGCGAGAAGCTTGAAGATGCAAACACCGAGCTGCGCAAAGACTTGGCTAAGGACTCTGCCAAAAGTGTGAGTGGCCCGTTTGGGCCGCAAGGCACCACAACCGTTGCTCACGGCTCACTCAACGCCGGCCCAGCGACGGGGTGTGGTAGTCGGCTGTTACCCGCCCGCTACAACAACCGTGTCGTCAAAGGTTTGTGGCAAGACAGCAAGCGCCCAGTCATCAAAAAAGAGGGCATCGCAAGCCAAGGCTCGAACGTGTGCCCCGGCTCCCCATTCACATACGGCGATGCCGCTCGTCCACACCAGAGCCACTGCGAATCCAAGATTCTGGAATCGATGTTTGTTAGTCCATCTCCGCCGAAGCCAGGGGACAGCTTGTTGCTCAACATCAACTGGCAGTCAGCAGCTGACCCAAATAGCAAAAAGCCCTGCCAAGCCTGCAAACGCCTGCTTTGTCACGCACAAAGCAAGTGCGGTCTGAAGATCAGTACCTGCCAGAAGAACCCCAAGAAGGCACCCAAACCATTGAAATGTCCCTGAGGAGAGCTGAATTGAGCCTCAACTTTTCCTTGATCGTGCCGCCCGAAGTGACTGGCACCGAGCCCGTGAAATTCACATGGAGCGAAGCCGCAGTTATGCAAGCTTTTGGGGGCGACAACCCCGCGCTTGAGAAGCCCCTGGGCGCACTCTCATTTCGCGCACTCTTGGGCTTGAGTGCGGCCTCTGGAGAGTGGGTCTACAGAAGGTTCGCTGGCGTTCAGCCAGACCCAGAACTTGCAAACCTTATCGAAGCGCTGTGGGTCGCAACTTGGGATTTCCGCTATCTGCGATTGGATCGCTTGACCTTCGAGAATGATGAAGCCAATGCCGCTCGCGGTGCGCAGCAAGTAACCAAACAAACTCTCGCCGATCTGTGTGAAATCTATACGGAACTCGACTTCGGTATGGTGCGTTACCTGCGGGGTCTGACGGGTTTAGTGAGGTACACAACGAGCAATAGCAAGGCATTCCAGTCGTGGTTCAAAGCGATCACGCTTCGAATGAAAGATCTATCGGGACCTGCCGCACGAGTCGCTGGACATCAAGATCCAGACGACGAGGATCCACCTGGCTTGTTCATTGACAAATCGCTTTGGGGCGAGCCCGTGGCTCGTGCTTGGTTCGCGAGCTCATGGTCAGGTGGCCGAGATGATTTTGGTGGCCATCTGGCTGATCTTCTGCGAGATTTGAATCCTGCTTCGAACCCATTTCTCAGAACACCAGCAGAATTGCGAGAGCTCGGTGTAAATCGTCCCTTTGAGATTGAGTGATGGCTCGCGTTGCCCCAAGTTATCTTATAGATGCCGGTGCTGATGATCGCCGATTGCGCTTTGTGTGGGATGAGTGGAACATCACAGCAACTTACTCGCGGGTCGACGAGAAGCTTATTGAGGCCTGCAATCGCTTGTCCTGGCGCGGAAACTGCGCACTCACCATTGGAATCGCTGAGTGGATCGTGACACGATTCTCCAAGCTTGACTCGGATAGCGATCCACGGCGCTTTTTGGAGGCAGCATGGATAGGCATCATTGATCCCGTGCTAGTACACCAACCAGTCATTGACGACGACACATGGCGAGGCCCGGTTAGGGGACCGATGAGTATGGCTATGACATTTGTGGCTGATGCACTGTTTGCGGAAGAGGCGGCGCAACAGGCCAATATGAACCCGGTATGGGCGGCAGCGTTTGCTCGACATGTGCTCCCTAACACGCAAGCGTTTGGAAACTGGCTTAACAGCGGGGTCGACGTGCTCAGTGCTATCTCACCCGCTTTGGATGAATCCGAAGTGGATTGGTTTGACGTTTCATTGAACCGAGGCGGGCTAGTGTGCCCGGAGATGCTCGACGCTGCGATGCGCTTTGGCGACCCGCGTACGCACCTTAAGGTGTACATGGATAGCGTGACTGCCACGGGCAATCCATACATTCGATTGAACCAATTCCCAAGCGCTTAGCTTCAACGAAGCATCTGCTGCCTTGGGCTCACGTCGTGCAGCTCAGCTTGCTGAGTAATCGTCAAATGATGGGACACATAACCCTTTGTCGGTGCGCCGAAAAGCACAAAGCCCGTTAGCGTTCACTTACGCGCTAACGGGCTTGGAGACTGGTGCCGCTTGTCCGAATCGAACGGACGACCTCATGATTACAAGTCAAGCGCTCTACCAACTGAGCTAAAGCGGCGTTCTGTCTATTTTATGCGGGTGAGGGTGGGGCGCCCCTTGGGGCTGCTGGGAGGCGGGTCTTCGCCCTCGGGGCTGGCGCCGCGGGGCGTGGGCGCCGGTGCAGGCTGCGGCCCCGATGCGGAGCCGGGCGCCGAACCCGTGCTGGGCACGGGGCTCAGGCGGGCGCTGGTGTGGCGGTGGGTCTGCTCGTCGGAGTCGCCGGCGGCGTGGTCGGCCAGCTCGATGCGGCTGGTCTCCGGTTCGGCCAGGGGCTTGGCCACGTCGAAGGCCATGCCGTGGCCGGTTTCGCGGGCGTAGATGGCGGTGACCTGATCGACCGGCACCATCACGGCACGCACCACGCCGTTGAAGCGGGCTTCGAACTCGATGAAGTCGTTGCCCAGGTTGAGGCGGTTGGTGGCCATGACGCCGGCGTTGAGCACGATCTCACCGTTGCGCACGTATTCACGCGGCACCTGGGTGCGCTCGTTGACCGACACCGCCAGGTAGGGCGTGTAGCCATTGTCCGTGCACCAGTCGTGAATGGCGCGGATCAGATAGGGCTTGGTGCTGGTTTCGGCCATTGTTCGGGGGTGCTCGGTGGGCCGGCTGCAGTGCGTGCGGGCAGCCGGCGCGTTCGGCGCAGCGCGGTGGCGCCTTAACGGCGCATGACCTTTTCAGAGGGCGTCAGCGCTTCGATGTAGGCCGGGCGCGCGAAGATGCGCTCGGCGTACTTCATGATCGGCGCGGCCTGCTTGGGCAGTTCGATGCCGTAGTGGGTCAGGCGCCACAGCAGCGGGGCGATGGCAACGTCGGCCATCGAGAAATCCTCGCCCAGCATGAACTTGGTCTTGGTGAACTGCGGGGCGAAGAGCGTGAGGTTGTCGCGCAGGGCGTTGCGAGCCTTCTCGCGCACCTTCTCGTTCTTCTCCTGGCGGTTTTCCAGGGTCTGGACGTGGATGAAGAGATCGCGTTCCAGGTTGAGCAGCACCAGGCGCACGCGGGCGCGCTGCACAGGGTCAGCCGGCATCAGCTGCGGGTGCGGGAAGCGCTCGTCGATGTATTCGTTGATGATGTTGGACTCGTACAGCGTGAGATCGCGCTCGACCAGGATGGGCACCTGGCCCAGCGGGTTCATCACGCTGATGTCGTCGGGCTTGTTGAAAAGGTCGACATCGCGGATCTCGAAGTCCATGCCCTTCTCGAAAAGCACGAAACGGCAGCGCTGGGAAAACGGGCAGGTCGTGCCGGAGTACAGGATCATCATTTCTTGTGTTTCCTAGAAACGTGAAAGGGTGAGCGAGTGCTCACCCTTTGTCAATCGCGGGGCGGAATTACTTGATATCGCGCCAGAACACGCTGTTCAACCACCAGGCAACCACGGCGAAGATGCCCAGGAACAGCAGCACCCACACGCCAAGACGCTGGCGCTGATTGGCGCTCGGGTCAGACATGTACTTCAGAAAGCCGACGAGGTCGGCCACATCCTTGTCGTACTGGGCGGCTGCAGCCGGGTCCTTGGCGTCCCACTTGACCGTCAGGGCCTGAAACTGGCCCGAGACCGGCGGGATCTCTTCCTTGGCCACGGTCTTCTGGCCGCGCACGTCGTAGGTCGTGGTGACACGCTCCCACTTGTGCTCGCCCTTGTCGCTGGTGCCGTGGTGGATCTCGACCTTGGTCAGTTCGCGCGGGCCCTGACGCTCCCAGAACACATGGGGCATGGCGGCGTTGCTCAGCACGAGGTTGTTCCAGCCGTGCGGGATGGCGGCGTCGCGGTAGTAGGTACGCAGGAAGGTATAGACGTAGTCCTCGCCCTTGAACGGAGGCGCGATCGAGGACTTGGCGCGCGTGATCAGGGACAGATCCGGCGGCGTCTTGCCGAACCATTCCTTGGCGTCCTTCGGGCTCATCGCGATCTTCATCGGCTCGCCGACCTTGTCTGCCGTGAACAGCAGGCTCTGCTTGATCTGCTCGTCGGTCAGGCCGATGTCGCGCAGCCGGTTGTAGCGCATCATGCTCGCGCTGTGGCAGTTCAGGCAGTAATTCACGAACAGCTTGGCGCCATTCTGCAGGGCGGCCAGATCAGTGGCGCGATTCGGGGCAGAGTCCAGCGGGAAACCGGAACCTGCCGCGTGGCCCAGCAGCGGGGCAGCTGCCAGGGCAAGGATCATCAACAGTTTTTTCATTCTTGTCAGACTCCCAGGGCCTGGTCCGTGCTCAGTGGGCTGCGAAGGTCACGCGGGACGGCACGGGCTTGAACTCACCCATCTCACTCCACCAGGGCATCAGCAGGAAGAAGCCGAAGTAGAACAGGGTGCCGATGGCCGACAGCATGTTGCGGAAGTCCTGCGGGGGCAGCAGGCCGCACACCGCCAGGATCAGGAACCACACTACGAAGGCGCCGTAGAGATACTTCTGCCAGGTCGGGCGATAGCGGATCGACTTGACCGGTGAGCAGTCCAGCCAGGGCAGGGCGAAGAAGATCATCACCGAGGCGCCCATCACGACCACGCCCCAGAACTTGGCGTCGATGCCCAGCAGGACCATGCCGAGCATGCCCATCTTGCCCACGTCGGCGCCCAGCATGCCCAGGACGATGCCCGGCACACCGAAGGCGAAGAACATCAGCGCGGTCAGGCCGGCAAAGCCGAGCTTGACGATCTGCGGCAGGTTCGAGCGCGTCCAGGCCAGCCAGGTGCAGAAGGCCAGGAACACCCACAGCACCGGCATGAAGGCCGAGGTCGTGGCGCGCAGCATCGAGTAGAAGGGCGTGAAGTACCAGACCGGGGCGATGTGCGCTGGCGTGGTCAGCGGGTCGGCCGGAATGAAGTTGTTCCACTCCAGGAACAGGCCGCCGAGTTCGGGCGAGAAGAACACGATCGCCGAGAAGATGATCAGGAACACCGACACACCCAGGATGTCGTGCACCGTGTAGTACGGGTGGAAGGGGATGCCGTCGCGCGGGCGGCCGGTTTCCGGGTTGATGTCCTTCTTGATCTCGACGCCGTCCGGGTTGTTCGAGCCGACTTCGTGCAGCGCGATGATGTGCGCGGCCACCAGACCCAGCAGCACCAGCGGGATGGCGATCACGTGCAGGCTGAAGAAGCGGTTCAGGGTGGCGTCAGACACCACGAAATCGCCGCGGATGAAGATCGAGAGGTCCTGGCCGATAATCGGGATGGCCGAGAACAGGTTCACGATCACCTGGGCGCCCCAGTACGACATCTGGCCCCAGGGCAGCAGATAACCCATGAAGGCTTCGGCCATCAGGCACAGGAAGATCGCGCAGCCGAAGATCCAGATCAGCTCGCGCGGCTTGCGGTAGCTGCCGTAGATCAGGCCGCGGAACATGTGCATGTACACCACGACGAAGAACATCGAGGCGCCGGTGGAGTGGATGTAGCGCACCAGCCAGCCCCAGGGCACGTCGCGCATGATGTATTCGACGCTGGCGAAGGCCACCGGGATACCCGAGCTGTTCAGCGAGGCGTCCGGCTTGTAGTGCATCACCAGGAAGATGCCCGAGACGATCTGGATCACCAGAACCAGCAGGGCGAGCGAGCCGAAGAAGTACCAGAAGTTGAAATTCTTCGGTGCGTAGTACTCGGAGAGGTGCTCCTTGTACAGCTTGGAGAGCGGGAAACGGTTGTCGACCCAGGTCAGGGCCTTTTCCTGCAGGCTGGCGTTGGCCGGTGCTTCTTTCCAGGTTGCCATGATCAAGCCTCACCCTTCTCGTCGCGACCGATCACGATCTTCGTGTCGGAAAGATACATGTGACGCGGCACATCCAGATTCACCGGTGCCGGCTTGTTCTTGTAGACGCGGCCGGCCAGATCGAAGGTCGAGCCGTGGCAGGGGCACAGGAAGCCGCCCTGCCAGTTGGTGGCGGGCACGGAGGGGTCAGCCGGTTCGAACTTCTTGGACGGCGAGCAGCCCAGGTGAGAGCAGATGCCCACGGCAATCAGCACGTCCTTCTTGTCCTCGCGCGAGCGGTGCTGGTTGGCCGCGTAGTCCGGCGTGGGCAGCTGGTAGTAGCGCTCGCTCTTGGGGTCGGCCACTTCGCCTTCCGTCTTGGCGAGCGACTGCATCATCTCCGGCGTGCGCTTGAGAATCCAGACCGGGTTGCCGCGCCACTCGGTGAGCTGCATTTCGCCCGGGCGCAGCGCGCTGATGTCCACTTCGACCGGGCCGCCGGCGGCGCGGGCGCGCTCCGAGGGGGCGAAGGTGGAGACAAAAGGCACCGCCACACCGCACACGCCCAGACCGCCCACCACACCGGTGGCGATCAGCGCATTGCGTTTGGAGGTGTCGACTTCGGCAGCGCCAGCCGGGACGGCGGCAGCGCTATCAACAGCGTCGCTCATAGGGTTTCCCTGTGTTTTGAATGAGCGGAGTGGTCCACTCCAGCAACGCGGAATTGTAATGGAAGCACCTTTTTCGCCTTCTCCAGCAGGTGCGGCTTGCCGACGCGGCGCGCTTTCGCCTCAGGTCTGCCCCGGGGGTGGCCCTGCGCAGTTCGTGATGCGCCGGGGTGGACAGCGAGCCAGCGGGGCGGCATCGGAACTGCAAAATCTGCCACGAGCCTGCGCCGTAGCGGCGGGCCTTGCAAACCTTATCAATTGACTGTTCGCCTCCCGGGCGCGGCGGGCTAAGCTCCGCGCGCTGGGTGCAGCAGCGTTAACGCGCTCGCCGCCCGACGCGAATCATTCAAAGAGCAACGGAGGACAGGCCATGGGTATGGTGAAGGAGTTTCGCGATTTCGCCCTCAAGGGCAATGTGGTGGATCTGGCGGTGGGCGTCATCATCGGCGGCGCCTTCGGCAAGATCGTGGATTCGCTGGTGAAGGATCTCATCATGCCGGTGATCGGGGCGATCGTCGGAAAGGTGGATTTCAGTGAGATGTTCATCCTGCTCGGCCCGGTGCCTCTGAAGGACGGCAAGGAGGTTGCGCGTACCTACAAGGCGCTTTCGGAAGCAGGTGCCCCGATGCTGGCCTACGGCAACTTCATCACGATCCTGATCAACTTCGTCATCCTGGCCTTCGTGATCTTCTGGATGGTCAAGTCGTTCAACAGGGCCAAGGGCAACATGAGCCTGGACCCAGCCGCGCCGCCGCCGGCCACGCCGGAAGACGTGCTGCTGCTGCGCGAGATCCGCGATTCGCTAAAGAAGTGATTGCGGGCAGTGCGGCGCCACCGCGCCGCGCAAGACAAAGAGCCAGGACACTGGCTCTTTGTCATTTTTGTGACCGGAATAGACGTTTTCTGAGGATTTATGAGATCAGAAATGGCCCAAGATGCTCACCAGTCAAGCGGAAAGTGCCATTTGACTTTTTCTGTGCATTTGTGGCCGAAAATGATCTTATCGTTTCGCACCCCGCACCATCCCCGCCAGCGCGGCCACGGCCAGCGCGCTGGCCGGCACATAGGGCAGCCGCCACAGGCCGCCGTGAAAGCTCTGGTGGCTGAGCAGGGCCAGCGGGTGCGCGGCGGATGAATTTGGGGCTGCTGTCTGTTCGCCCCGCGTGCGCAGGTCGTGCACCCAGAGCGCGGCCATCAGGGCGTTCGTCGTGTCCGGCTCAAAGACTTCCACGCCAAACAGATCCGCCCCGGCAAAGCCGGCCGCCAGCAGGCGGTTCTTCACCACCGACCAGGTGTTGGTACTTGGCGCGACGTTGATGGACACCGCCCGCCCGGCGGCGGCCGTGGCGAGCGCGCGCCAGTGCTGCAGGCGCTTGGCCAGGGCGTAGTTGGGGCCCTGCTGCAGCACGCTGCAGTCGGTGATGCTCCAGGCCTGACCGGCCACGTCGATCGATTCCGTCAGGTTCGGCGCAAAGGCCCGCCCGGCAGACAGGGTGTGCGCGAGCCGGGCGCCGGCGCTGCGCGCCGCCCAGCGTGCACGGCCAGCGGCCGCCACCTCCGGCGGCACGGCAAAGCTGTCGGTCGGCGTGGCCAGAAAGCCGACACCGGCCCTGGGGTGCCGCGCCTGCACGGCAGCGATCAGCGCGTCCATGGCTACGGCGACGCGGGCGTGCCGCTCGCCGTCGGCGTAGGCCAGGGCGAGCACGTCCAGCTCGCCCGACGAAGGCGCAAACACCTCGCAGAGCCAGGCCGCCAGCTCGGGCGTGTCGGTCAGCAGATCCGCGCCTGGCTGGGCGCTGCCGGGCGCCTGCGGAGCCAGTACCGCGCCGGCACCCTGTTCGGCGAGGCTGCGGATGCGCGTGAAGATCGGCTCGCGCGGCAGGTCGATGGCCGCCACGCGCGCGCCCCAGGCCGCAAGCCAGCGCAACGGGCCGGCTTCGGCCCCCGCGCCCAGCAGGGCGATGCTGCGGTCGCGCAGGTCGAACCAGCCGGGTTCACGGCTGGCGCGGTGCAGTGCGGCGGCGGCGCCGGGCTCGAGCAGCTCGCGCGCGAGCCAGTCGTCGATCTGGCGGCGCAGCGCATCGCCCGACAACTGCTGGCCCAGGTAGGGGACGCTCCAGCCTGTCGGCGCCGCGTGGCCACGGACTTCGACCGTGCCCAAAGCGCGGCCGGGCTGCGCCATGGCGGCAGGCAGCGCACGGTCGTGGCCATCCCTACTGAACACAAAGGCCGCGTGCATAGCGTCCAGCCCGGCCTGGGCGGCGGCGGCGGTGCGCGCTGGGTCGCGCAGCATGGCCGCGGTGAGGCGATGCAGGTGCTGCGCGTACCGATTGCGCCAGTTGCGTTCCGCTTGCAGCGCGGTCGCGGCGGGGGCATCCAGCACGGCCAGCGCCGCGCCGAAGATCGCCTTGCCGCTGGCGCTGCTGGAGCGCTGGCCGTCTGCGCCGGTGGGGAACTGGATGCCTGCGGCGGTGGGTGCGGTGGCGTCTTTTGCGTGGGCCAAGGCAGTCTCCGGGGACTCTTTGCGGTCCGAGCCTTGTTGAGGATGAAGCCCGTGTGACGCCGCATGGCTGCTGCGGCGCACCAATAGAAGCCTCACCCTAAAGCACGCTTTTTACCTTCGGCGAAGCAAAACGTCGTGCATAGAATAGAACGACCGTTCGTAATTTTTTGGGCGTCTCGCCCTCCCACCGCTCACCGAGCCCCTCAGACACCATGCGCAAAGGCGAACAAACCAAGGCCGCGATTCTGGAAGCTGCACTGCAGCTGGCCAGCCGCGATGGTCTGGAGGGTCTGACGATCGGCCTGCTGGCCGACCGCATGCAGATGAGCAAGAGCGGCGTGTTCGCGCACTTCGGCTCGCGCGAGGACCTGCAGATCGAAGTGGTGCGCGAGTACCACCGCCGCTTCGAGGACGAGGTCTTCATGCCCGCCATCCGCGAGGAGAAGCGCGGTCTGCCGCGTCTGACGCGCCTGTTCGAGAACTGGGTGGTGCGCGTGACGCACGAAATCGACGCCGGCTGCATCTACATCAGCGGCGCGGTGGAGTTCGACGAGCGCACCGGCCCTGTGCGCGACGAGCTCTTCGAGATGATCCGCACCTGGCAGCTGGCGCTCATCAAGGCCGCCGCGCAGGCCGTGGACATGGGGCATCTCGCCGATGACACCGACCCGAAACAACTCGTCTTTGAAATGCACGGCCTGATCCTGGCCCTGCATCACGACGCCCGATTCATGAAGCAGCCCGGCGCGGTCGAGCGCGCGCGGCGCGGCTTCGAGCGGCTGATGCGCAGCTGTCGCGCCGCCGAATTTGCCTGAACCCCGATCACCAAAGACCATCCTCCGAGGAGCAAGTCGATGACGCAGAAGTACACCCCGCCCTTGCGCGACCAGCAGTTTGTGCTGCACGAGCTGCTCAAGGTGATGGACACCTACCAGCAGATGCCCGCGTTCAAGGATGTCGATGCCGACACCATGAACCAGGTGCTGGAGGAAAGCGGCAAGTTCTGCGCCGAGGTCCTGCTGCCGATCAACCAGAGTGGCGACGCCGAAGGCTGCACCTTCGACCGCGACGCGCGCACGGTCAAGACGCCCAAGGGCTTCAAGGAAGCCTTCGACCAGTTCCGCGAGGCGGGCTGGCAGGGTCTGGCGCTGGATCCGAAGTACGGCGGCCAGGGCCTGCCCGCGCTGCTGCAGATCGCCTTCTATGAGATGCAGTACTCCACCAACCAGGCTTGGAGCATGTATCCCGGCCTGACCATTGGTGCCTACGAGTGCCTGCACGTTCACGGCACCGAGGCGCAGAAATCGCTCTACCTGCCCAAGCTGGGTTCGGGCGAGTGGACGGGCACGATGTGCCTGACCGAGCCGCACTGCGGCACCGACCTCGGCATGCTGCGCACCAAGGCCGAACCGCAGGCCGACGGCAGCTACAAGATCACCGGCGCCAAGATCTTCATCTCCTCCGGTGAGCACGACATGGCCGACAACATCGTGCATCTGGTGCTGGCGCGCCTGCCCGATGCACCGGCCGGCACCAAGGGCATCAGCCTGTTCATCGTGCCGAAGTTCGTGCCGGTGGGCGAGGGCGAGAGCGCCACGGTGGGTGCACGCAACGGCATCTATTGCGGCGGCATCGAACACAAGATGGGTATTCACGGCAACAGCACCTGCCAGATGGTGCTGGAAGGCGCCACGGGCTGGCTCGTGGGCGAGCCCAACAAGGGCCTGAACGCCATGTTCGTGATGATGAACGGCGCGCGTCTGGGCGTGGGCATGCAGGGCCTGGGTCTGACCGAGGTGGCCTACCAGAACGCCGTGGCCTACGCGAAGGACCGCATCCAGAGCCGCAGCCTGACCGGCCCGAAGGCAGCTGACAAACCGGCCGACCCGATCATCGTGCACCCCGATGTGCGCAAGATGCTGCTGACCGCGCGCGCCTACGCCGAAGCCGGCCGCGCCTTCGGCTACTGGGTGGCGATGCAGGCCGACCTGCAGTTCCACCATCCGGACGAGGACGCCCGCAAGGAAGCCGGCGACATGATGGCGCTGATGACGCCCATCGTGAAGGCCTTCATGACCGACAACGGCTGGACCTGCGCCAGCGACTGCCTGCAGGTCTTCGGCGGCCACGGCTACATCAAGGAATGGGGCATGGAGCAGATCGTGCGCGATGCCCGCATCAACATGATCTACGAGGGCACCAACACGATCCAGTCGCTCGACCTGATCGGCCGCAAGGTGCTGATGGACAACGGTGCCAAGCTCAAGAAGTTCGGCAAGATGGTCACCGAGTTCGTCGAGACCTACGGCACCAAGGAGCAGTACGCCGAGTTCGTGAACCCCCTGGCCGACCTGGGCGACAAGGTCACCAAGCTCACGATGGAACTGGGCATGAAGGCCATGGGCAATGCCGACGAAGTGGGCGCCGCCGCGGTGAGCTACCTGCGTGTGGTGGGGCACCTGGTGTACGGCTACTTCTGGGCACGTATGGCCGTGATCGCACTCGACAAGGTCACTGCCGAGGGCGACAAGGTCGATCCGTTCTACACCGCCAAGCTCGCCGTGGCGCGCTTCTACTTCGCCAAGCTGCTGCCCGAGACCGCGGGCGAGATCCGCAAGGCCCGTGCCGGCAGCGCCACGCTGATGGCCCTGCCCGAAGAGTTGTTCTGAGCGCGGCGCAAGCCCGCACTTCTAGGGCTGGATGCAGCATCCATGCGGTTCTTCAGGTCAAAGTGCCTGAAGAACCGCACCGGACAAGCGGAAAGCCCTCCTCAAACTGATCCAGGAGAATGAAGTGAGCCACTTCATCGTCAAGAAAGTCGCCGTGCTGGGTGCCGGCGTGATGGGCGCGCAGATCGCTGCGCACTGCGTCAATGCCAAGGTGCCCGTGATCCTGTTCGACCTGCCCGCCAAGGAAGGCAGCAAGAACGGCATCGCCGAGCGCGCCATTGCCAACCTCAAGAAGCTCTCGCCCGCACCGCTGGGCACGCCCGAGCTGGCCGACCTGATCCAGCCCGCGAACTACGAGGAACACCTCGAGCTGCTCAAGGGCTGCGACGTCGTGATCGAAGCGATCGCCGAGCGCATGGACTGGAAGCACGACCTCTACAAGAAGGTCACGCCCTTCATTGGCGAGAACGCGATCTTCGCCACCAACACCTCGGGCCTGTCGATCACCAAGCTGTCCGATGGCTTCGAAGGTGAACTGAAGGCGCGCTTCTGCGGCGTGCATTTCTTCAACCCGCCGCGCTACATGCACTTGGTGGAGCTGATCCCCACGGCCACCACGCGCGCCGACATCCTCGACCAGCTCGAAGTCTTCCTCACCAGCACCCTGGGCAAGGGCGTGGTGCGCGCCAAGGACACACCCAACTTCATCGCCAACCGCGTGGGCATCTTCGGCATCCTCGCCACCTTTGCCGAGGCGCAGAAGTTCGGCCTGTCGGTCGATGTGGTCGATGACCTGACCGGCGAGAAGCTCGGCCGCGCCAAGAGCGCCACCTTCCGCACGGCGGATGTGGTCGGTCTGGACACCATGGGCCACGTCATCAAGACCATGCAGGACAACCTGCCGGTGAGCGTGGACAGCTTTGCTGCGCACTTCGCCACGCCCGAGCCCCTGGCCAAGCTGATCGCCGCAGGCGCGCTGGGCCAGAAGAGCGGCGCCGGCTTCTACAAGAAGGTCGGCAAGGACATCCAGCGTCTGGACTTCGCCACGGGCGAATACGTCGCCGGTGGCGGCAAGGCCGACGAGACCGTGGCCCGCATCCTGAAGAAGAAGGACCCGGCCGAGCGCCTGAAGCTGCTGCGGGAGAGCGACAACAAGCAGGCGCAGTTCGTGTGGTCCATCCTGCGCGACACCTTCCACTACTGCGCCATCCATCTCGAGTCCATCGCCGACAACGCGCGCGATGTGGACTTCGCGATGCGCTTCGGTTTCGGCAACAAGCTCGGCCCCTTCGAGCTGTGGCAGGCCGCGGGCTGGAAGCAGGTCGCCGAGTGGATCAAGGAAGACATCGCCGCCGGCAAGGCGCTCTCCAGCCAGGCGCTGCCCGCCTGGGTGTTCGAGGTGGACGGCGTGCACACGCCGGCCGGCTCCTGGTCTGTGACGAAGAAGGCCTACGTGCCCGCGAGCGAGCTGCCGGTGTATCGCCGCCAGGTGTTCCGCGCACCGGTGCTCGGTCAGACCACGATCGACCCCAAGACCGCCGGCAACACGGTGTTCGAGAACGAGGAAGCCCGCCTCTGGACCTTGGCCGAAGACGGCCTGGCCGACGTGCTGATCCTGTCGCTGCGCGGCAAGATGAACACCCTCGGCCCGGGCGCCACCGAAGCCATCTTCAAGGGCGTGGCCCTGGCTGAAGCGTCCTACAAGGGCATCGTGGTGTGGAGCCCGACCTCGCTGGACGGCGGCGCCTTCTCGGCCGGTGCCAACCTCGAAGCCATGCTGCCCACCTTCATGAAGGGCGGCGCCAAGGCCATCGAGCCCGAAGAGAAGAAGCTGCAGGACGCCATGCTCGCCATGCGCTATGCCAACGTGCCCACCGTGGCGGCGTTGAGTGGCCTGGCCCTGGGTGGCGGCTGCGAGCTGGCCGTGTACTGCAACCGCCGCGTCGCCAACCTGGAAAGCTACGTGGGCCTGGTGGAAGTGGGCGTGGGCCTGATCCCTGGCGCCGGCGGCCTGACCTACGGTGCTCGCCGCGCCGCCGAGGAGTGGAGTGCCGCACCTGCTGCCACGCCGGTGCCGCTGCTGCCCTTCCTGACCAAGTACTTCCTGAACGCCGGCATGGCCAATGTGGCCAAGAGCGCGCTGGAAGCCCGCAGCATGGGTTACCTGCTGTGGAGCGACAAGATCGTCTTCAACCCCTACGAACTGCTGTACGTGGCCGTGCGCGAAGCCAAGGCCATGCACGATGCCGGCTACCGCCCGCCGATGAAGCAGCTCTTCCCGGTGGCCGGCCGCGCCGGTGTGGCCACGATCATGGCGCAGCTGACCAACATGCGTGACGGCGGCTTCATTTCCGCGCACGACTTCCACCTCGGCAAGACCATCGCCGAAGTGATGTGCGGCGGCGATGTGGAAGCCGGTTCGATGGTGAGTGAGGAGTATTTGATGACCCTGGAGCGCAAGGCCTTCTGCGGCCTGCTGACCCACCCCAAGACCCAGGAACGCATCATGGGCATGCTGCAAACCGGCAAGCCCGTCCGCAACTAAGGCGCGAAGGAGAATCTCATGAGCAAGCAAGTTCAAGACGCCTACATCGTCGCCGCCACCCGCACGCCCATCGGCAAGGCGCCCAACGGCAGCTTCAAGAATCTGCGTCCGGACGACCTGCTGGTCGCCGCGCTGCGCGGTGCACTGGGTCAGGTGCCCAGCCTCGATCCCAAGGTGATCGAGGACGCCATCGTCGGCTGCGCCATTCCGGAGGGCGAGCAGGGCCTGAACGTGGCGCGCATCGGCGTGCTGCTGGCCGGCCTGCCCAACACCGTGGGCGGCGTGACCGTGAACCGCTTCTGCGCCAGCGGCATCACCGCCCTGGCCATGGCGGCCGACCGCATCCGCGTCGGTGAGGCCGATGCGATGATCGCCGCCGGCTGCGAAAGCATGAGCATGGTGCCGATGATGGGCAACAAGCCCAGCATGAACATGCACATCTTCGACAAGGACGAGAACGTCGGCATCGCCTACGGCATGGGCATGACGGCCGAGAAGGTCGCCCAGCAGTGGAAGGTCAGCCGCGAAGACCAGGACGCCTTCTCGCTGGCTTCGCACCAGAAGGCCCTGGCCGCCCAGGCGGCGGGCTACTTCAGCGCGGAGACCACGCCGATCGAGGTGATCGAGAAGTTCCCCAACCTCTCCACGGGTGACGTCACCGTCAAGACCAAGACCGTGAGCATGGACGAAGGCGCGCGCGCTGACACCTCGCTCGAAGGTCTCGGCAAGCTGCGCCCCGTGTTCGCCGCCAAGGGCAGCGTCACGGCCGGCAACAGCTCGCAGATGTCCGATGGCGCAGGCGCGCTGATCGTCGTCAGCGAGAAGATCCTCAAGCAGTTCAACCTCACGCCGCTCGCAAAGTTCACGAGCTTTGCAGTGCGCGGCGTGCCGCCTGAGATCATGGGCATCGGCCCCAAGGAAGCCATTCCAGCCGCCCTGCGCGCCGCCGGCCTGAAGCAGGACGACCTCGGCTGGATCGAGCTCAACGAAGCCTTTGCCGCCCAGTCCCTGGCCGTGATCCGCGACCTGGGTCTGAACCCGAGCAAGGTCAACCCCATGGGTGGCGCGATTGCCCTGGGCCATCCGCTGGGCGCCACCGGTGCCATCCGCGCCGCCACGGTGGTGCATGGCCTGCGCCGTACCAACCAGAAGTACGGCATGGTGACCATGTGCGTGGGCACCGGCATGGGTGCCGCCGGCATCATCGAGCGGGTGTAAGTGATCCACTGAACCTGCGGGCCGCACGACTGATCCGGTTGTGCGGCCCTTTTTCCTTCTGGACAACCCGTCGGAGGCCGCCATGCAAGCACTCGCACTCCCTGCCGAAAGTGGCAGCCCGGTTGCGGCCAGTTGGTTCGCACCGCAGGGTGGCGCGCTGCGCGGCGTGGTGGTGGTGGCCCCGGCGCTATCCACCCCGCGCCGCTTCTACGCGGCCTTCTGCGAGTATCTGCAGAGCCAGGGCTTTGGCGCGCTGTGTTTTGACTACCGCGGCATCGAGTCCGGCACGGCGCGCGAAGCGCGGGCCAGCGACACCGACATGGAAACCTGGCTGCGCGAGGATGTGTCTGCCGCCATCGATGAAGCGCAGCGCCGTGCGAGCGGTGTGCCCGTGTTTCTGGTGGGGCACAGCCTGGGCGGCATGAGCTTTGGCGCCACCGCCTCGGCGCTCGCGGTCGAACGCGCGCTCACGGTGGCCTGCGGCAGCGGCTACCCGGGCCTGAACCCCAAGAGCGGCCGCGCACTGTGGTTCCTCGGGAACATCGCCATGCCGCTGTACACGCGCCTGTTCGGCTTCTTTCCAGGCAAGCCGATCCGCAAGGTGGGCAACCTGCCGCGCGGCGTGGCGCTGCAGTGGTCGCGCTGGCTCAAGCTGCGCGACTATTGGTTTGCTGACCCGGCCTATGACATGCAGGCCCGCTTTGACCGCGTGCGCTGCCCGCTGCTGGCCGTGAGCTTCACGGACGATGCCGCCATCCAGAGGCCCGCCGTGGATGACCTGCACCGCCACTACCGCAACGCGCCGGTGCAGCGCGTCCATGTGGCACCGCAGGGCCTGGGGCTGGCGCGCATCGGTCACATGGGGTTCTTCAGAAAAGACAACGGACCGACGCTCTGGCCGCGCGTGGTCGCCTGGTTGAACGACGGCCGCAACCTCTTCCTCCCGGAGGCCCCTGATGCAAGCCATTGATGTTGGTACCGAGGACGGCTTCACCCTGCGCGCGCATCTGTGGCGATCAGCGGGCGCCAGCGCCACGGTGCTGCTGCCGCCCGCCATGGGCGTGAAGCAGGACTACTACTTCGCCTTTGCGCAGTGGCTGCACGCGCAGGGCTATACCGTGGCGACGTTTGATTACCGCGGCATGGGTGCGTCCCGGCCCGCGGGGTCGCTCGCACAGCTGAAGGCCGATCTGTTCGATTGGACGCGTGACTACGAGGCCATGATCGACCTGCTGGCCGCCGAAGCGCCCGAGCAGCCCCTGTACGTGGTGGGCCACAGTCTGGGTGCGCAGCTGCCGGGCATGCTGCGCAACAAGGGCCGAATCGCCGGGCTGCTGTGCGTGGCCGCAGGCAGCGGCTATTGGCGCGACAACGCGCCACCCACGCGGCGCATGGTGCTGTACTTCTGGTACGTGGCGGTGCCGCTGTTCACCAGGCTGTTTGGCTACTTTCCCGGCAAGCGCCTGAAGAAGGTCGGTGATGTGCCGGCGGGCGTGATGCTGCAGTGGCGCAAGTGGTGCCTGAACCCGCGCTACAACGTGGGTGCCGAGCCGGGTCTGCAGGCCCGGTATGACGCAGCGCGCTTCCCGGTGGTGGCGCTGTCCATCACTGACGACGAGATGATGACCCTGCGCGGCACTCAGACCCTGGTGGACTTCTACGCCAATGCCGAACGCCGCATCGAGCGCATTGCCCCGCAGGATGTGGGCGCCCGCCGCATCGGCCACTTCGGCTTCTTCCGTGAGCAGTTTGCTGCCACCCTGTGGCCGAAAATCCCGCAACTGCTCGCAGCCTTCTGAACGCAAGACCGAGCACACCTATTTCAACGAGAGACATGCCATGAGCGACACGCCCACCATCCAGACCAGCATCACCAACCACGTCGCGCGCATCGAGATCGCGCGGCCAGCCAAGAAGAACGCCCTCACAGCCGACATGTACGAAGCCATGAGCGACGCGCTCTGGGACGCGCAGGACAACAAGAGCGTGCGCGCCATCCTGATCGTCGGCCAGCCGGACATCTTCACCGCTGGCAATGACCTCGAAGACTTCATGATGAAGCCGCCGACCGGCCTGGACTCCCCCGTGTTCCAGTTCATGAAGGCGCTCAAGGAGGCCGAGAAGCCCGTGGTGGCCGCCGTCAACGGTGCGGCCGTGGGCATCGGCACCACCATGCTGCTGCACTGTGACCTGGTCTACGCCGCTGACAACGCCAAGTTCTCGATGCCCTTCGTGAGCCTGGGCCTGTGCGCCGAATACGCCTCCAGCCTGCTGGTGCCCGGCACCATCGGCCACGTGCGCGCGGCCGAGAAGCTGCTGCTCGGCGAGCCCTTCACCGCCCAGGAAGCGGCCGAGATGGGCATCGTCAACCGCCTGCTGCCCCCCGAGGAAGTGCAGGCCTACGCGCAAGGCCGTGCCGAGCGCTTCAATCTGCTGCCGCCGTCCTCCGTGCGCACGACCAAACGCCTGATGCGCGCCGCGCAAAAGAAGCTGGTGGACGAAACCATCGCCGCCGAAGCCGCCGAGTTCGGCAAGCTGCTGCGCAGCGAGGAGTTCAAGGAAGCGTCTACCGCCTTTTTTGAGCGCCGCAAGCCAGACTTCTCGCGGTTTGGGTGAGACGGACCCCCTCCCCTGCCTGCAGGGGAGGGTTGGGGTGGGGTTCATCAAGCAGCGTTGCGCATGTACTCACCCACCCCCTCCCAGCCTCCCCCTGCACGCAGGGGGAGGAGCCAAGTGTCGGCCGGCAAGCCGTAACCAGCCGTAATCCCGGGCCATCCCGTATAGATGCCTGGCACGGCCGATGCATACGCTTCATTCACGGCCTGCGCGGTGGAGACAGCCAAGAGAGCGCACAAAGCATCATCAGGGGGCAGGCCGTGTGACGGAGGCCTGCCATGCTTTATGCCGCTGCACGCACCGCCCTGAAGCCGGTGCTGATCACCCAAGCCAACTACCTGCGCCGCACCGCCTTGGAGCTGCCGGAGGCCGATGGGCCCCGCGAAGGTGCATTCGGCAGTGGGCCGCCCCTGCACCTGCTGCTCGCCGGGGACTCCTGCGCCGCGGGCGTGGGTGCCGCCACGCAGGACGAAGCGATTGCCGTGCCGCTGGCGCGCGAGCTAGCGCAGCGCCTGGGCCGCCGCGTGCACTGGCGCCTGGTGGCCCGCACCGGCAACACCTCCATCCACACCCATGACATGCTGGCCGAGGAACCGTTGCCGCCGCTGGACGTGGCCGTGGTCATTACCGGCGTGAACGACATCACCAAGCAGGTGCCGCTGCACCGCGCGCTGCTCTACCGCGAGCGCACCGCCCGCCTGCTGCGCGAACGCACCGGGGCGAAGCAGGTGGTCTTTCCCGCATTGCCGCCAATCAGCCAGTTCCCCGGCGTGCCGCATCCGCTGGCCTGGTGGGCGGGGCTGATGGCCGAGCGCAACAACCGTGCGCAGGCGCGTTGGGCGCAGCGCCGGGCCGATCTGGTCAGCCACTGTTCGATGGATGGCGTGATGGACCCGAAGCTCATGAGCGTGGACGGGTTCCACCCTGGGCCGGCGCTGTACGCGCGGGTGGCGCAGCGGTTGGCGGAGCACTTGAATGAGTTGGATTTGGCGCAGTCAGCTTAAGCGGTAGGCAAGACCGATGATCAGCGCCATTAGGATCCAAAACACCACGCCGATTAATACGCCTGCGTCAGCGCTCAGGACGCGTGGCTCGGGCCGCTCCGGGATGGGACGTCCTTTTCGGAACCTCGGTCTTGGGCGCTCGCCGCGACCCAGTCTTCCTACGCGGTATGCCCCGAAACTGATGGCCGGGACGATCACGCGGCCGGTGTAGTAGCCGAAGACCTGCAACGCAAGCTCGACAACCGGTCCCAGGACGGCTTCCGCGATCGCGCTAAGCGGCATGGATCCCCTTCATGGCTTCCGAAAGGCTGGCTACCGATACACCAACACAGGAATATCCGAGTGCGTCAGTACCTTCTGCGTCTCGCTGCCTAGCAGCATGGCGCCGATGCCGCGGCGGCCGTGGCTGGCCATGACGATGAGGTCGCAGTGGTGGGCCTTTGCGGCGTCGATGATGGCCTGGTAGGTCAGGCCGCTGCTCATCACGGTGGTGGCGCAGGCGATCTGGTCGGCGTCGGCCAGGGCCTTGACGCTGTCCACGGCCTTCTGCGCCTGGGCCTTGAGCACGTCCTGGTAGTCGTTCATGGTGGGCAGGGGGTACTCGGCCATCATGGTCACGGGCACGGGGTCGTAGACGGAGACGACGTGGACGGTGGCCTCGGACTCCTTGGCGAGGGCGAGGGCGGCCTGAGCCGTCTTGAGCGAGCGTTCGGAGCCGTCGGTGGGGATCAGGAAGCGCTTGAACATGATGGAGTTCCTCCGTCGTCTGGGGCGGGACTGCGGCGCAGCCCGGGCCGGTGTGCGATGGATTGAGCGTAGACCTGTGACGTGGCGTTTGCATTGACGCGCGGCAAGCGTCACACACTTCGCAATTCAAATCAATGATGGCCCATAATGATATAAATTGAAGATGCCTATAGGTCGGTTTCCGCTTGCTCCGTGCGGATAGCGGAAAATTTGCAGAGTCTCAAAAATATGGCCGAAAATGAATCTTATGCGCTAGCTGCAGGCTGCAGCGGCGGCAGTGGCCTGGGCTTGCGGGACTCGTCTGTGGCCACATAGACCAGCTCAGCCTCCGTCACCTTGACCACCTCGGTATCCAGCCGGTTGCGCTCGGCGTACACGTCCACATGCACCGTGATGGAGGTGTTGCCGGTCTTGACGACCTCGGCATAGAAGCTCAGCAGGTCGCCCACGAACACCGGCTGCTTGAAGGTGAAGCTGGTCACGGCGATGGTGGCCACGCGGCCGTTGGCGCGCTTCACGGCCGGCAGGCTGCCGGCAATGTCGACCTGCGCCATGATCCAGCCGCCGAACACGTCGCCATGGATGTTGGCGTCCGAGGGCATGGGCATCACGCGCAGCACGGGCATCTTGCCGGCGGGCAGGGGGGTGTGGTGGTCGCTCATTGTCGAGTTCAAGTCCGTGTTGTGCGGTTCAGTGCTGTTGCGGGCGTTCTTTGTTCAGCGAGGCGCGCGCCATGTTGTCCACGAGACCGGGCGCGATCAGCTTCATGAAGCGGCCGAGTTTGCCCTTGGTGGTCATGACCAGCTCGCGCCGGCGGCCGCGCATGGCGGTGGCGATCTGGGCGGCGCATTCTTCCACGCTCATTGCGCCGGCTTCGTCCAGACCGCTGTAGCCCAGCGCGCCGCCGCTGGCGTTCCAGCCATGCCGGCGGATCTGCGTGGCCACCACGCCGGGGTAGACCATCAGCACGTCCACGCCTTCGGGCGCGAGCTCGATGCGCAGGGCATCAAAGAAGCCGGCCATGGCGTGCTTGGTGGCGCAGTAGGTGCTGCGCTCGGGCACGCCCACCAACCCGGCCAGGCTGCTCACGCCCACCAGGAGGCCGCGCGTCTGCTTGAGCGCAGGCAGCGCGGCATGCGTACACCACACCGCGCCCATGAAGTTGATGCGCATCAGGTCTTCATAGATGCGCGTGTCCGGAATTTCGTCAAAGCGCGCCTGCATGGAGATGCCGGCGTTGTTTACCAGCGCATCGATGGCTCCGAAGCGCTCGGTGCTCTGCGCGACCAGCGCGCGGCAGTCGGCTTCCACGCCCACGTCGCAGCGCACGGTCAGCACCTCTGCGCCGCGCGCGCGGCACTCGGCGGCCACGGCGTCGAGCTTGTCTAGCCGGCGCGCGGCCAGGGTCAGGCGGGGCTTTTCGGCGGCGAGCTGCCGGGCCAGTTCTGCGCCAATGCCCTCCGAGGCGCCGGTGATGATGAGATGTTTGCCTTGAAAACTCACGCCTGCCCCCAAGCTCGATTCCTGACCCACCGATAATGCAGGCGATTATGCGCCGCGCTGCCACTCGCTTAGAACCTGCTGCTCCCACACCCAACCGCCACCAGACCGACTGGGCGGTGATCCGATCGCTCCTGCCCTACCTGCTGGCCTACAAGGGCCGGGTGGCGTTTGCGCTGACCTGCCTGATTGCGGCCAAGTTCGCGAACGTGGGCGTGCCGCTGATCCTCAAGGACATCGTGGACCGCCTCACGCTGCCCGGCGTGTCCATGCTCGTCGCGGTGCCCTTTGCGCTGGTACTGGCCTATGGCGCCGCGCGGCTGATGACCTCGCTGTTCCAGGAGCTGCGCGAGTTCTTCTTCATCAATGTCACGCAGCGCGCGGTACGCACGCTGGCGCGGCAGTCTTTCGACCACCTGCACAGCCTGTCCCTGCGTTTTCACCTGAGCCGGCGCACCGGCCAGGTCACGCGCGAGATCGATCATGGCGTGCGCGGCGTCTCCACGCTGATCTCGTACACGCTGTATTCGATCTTTCCGCTGTTCATCGAGCTGGGGCTGGTGATCGGCATCCTGGCGCACAAGTTCGGCTGGGTGTTTCCGAGCATCGTGGCCGGCAGCCTCACGGCCTATGTGGTCTACACGGTGAGCATGACCAACTGGCGCACCAAGATGCGCCGCGAATGGAACGAGCTGGAGACCCGCGCGCAGAGCAAGGCGGTGGACTCGCTGCTCAACTTCGAGACGGTCAAGTACTTCAACAACGAGCGCTTCGAGTCCGAGCGCTATGACGAAACCCTCAAAAAGAGCGAGGCGGCCGCCATCCGCAGCCAGCAGTCGCTCAATCTGCTCAATGCGGGGCAGCAGTTCATCATCGCGATTGCGCTCACGCTGATGGTCTGGCAGGCCGTGGTGGGCGTACAGGCCGGGCGCATGACCGTGGGCGATCTGGTGCTGGTGAATGCCTTCCTGATCCAGCTCTTCATTCCGCTGAACTTTCTGGGTGTGCTCTACCGCGAGATCAAGCAGGCGCTGGCCGATCTGGAGCGCATGTTCAATCTGCTGCACGTGAACCGCGAAGTGAAGGACGCTGAAGACGCGACCCCGCTCAATGTGGCGGGCGGCGAGATCGTCTTCAAGGACGTTGGCTTTGCCTACGACCCGGAGCGGCCGATCCTGCAGGGTGTCGATCTGCGCGTTGCACCCGGCACCACCTGCGCCGTGGTGGGTGCCAGCGGTGCCGGCAAGAGCACGCTGGCGCGGCTGCTGTTCCGCTTCTACGACGTGAATGAAGGCGCCTTGATGATCGACGGCCAGGACATCCGCCGCGTGACGCAGGAGAGCCTGCGCAGGTCGATCGGCATCGTCCCGCAGGACACCGTGCTCTTCAACGACACCATTGCCTACAACATCGCCTACGGCAAGCCGGGCGCGACACAGGCCGAGATCGAAGCCGCCGCAGTGGCTGCGCAGATCCACGACTTCATACAGAGCCTGCCGCAGGGCTACGACACGGTGGTGGGCGAGCGCGGGCTGAAGCTCTCCGGCGGCGAAAAGCAGCGCGTGGCCATTGCCCGCACCCTGCTGAAGAATCCGCCGATCCTGATCTTTGATGAAGCCACCTCCGCGCTGGACTCACGCACCGAGCAGGCGATTGCCGCGCAGCTCAAGGCGATCTCGGCCAACCGCACGACGCTGGTGATCGCCCATCGGCTCTCCACCATCGTGGACGCCGATCAGATCGTCGTCATGGAGGCGGGTCGGGTGATCGAGCGAGGCCGCTTTGACGAGCTGGTGACGGCCGGCGGCGCCTTTGCCCGCATGTGGGCCCTGCAAAGCGGCGAGGAGCAGGACGACGCCCGCGCCGAGGAGCTGGTTGCATGAACGGCCTGCACCTGATGGCCGAGCTGCATGACTGTCGCTGCGCCACCACCCTGCTGACCGACGCGGCGCAGCTGCGGGAGTTGGCTGAAAGTGCCGTGAAGGCGGCCGGCCTGCAGGCGCTGGACGCCATCTTCTACACCTTCCCGCCGCACCAGGGGCAGCCGGGCGGAGTCACGGGCACGGTGCTGTTGGCGGAATCGCATCTGGCCCTGCACACCTGGCCGGAGCTGGCTGCCGTCACGCTGGATGCCTATGTCTGCAACCTGACCGAAGACAACTCCGCCAAGGCGCATGCGCTGATCGACCGGCTTCTGGCGGCGTTTGCGCCCCTTCATACCGAAAAGCGGGCAATTCATCGCGGCGCGCTGACGCAGGCGCAACCCCCGGCGCTATAAAGCTCCTGCTTTCCGCTCGCGGGCCGCATTCACGTACAGAAAGGACGCGCCGCCATGTTCGACCTCAAGGGCTTTATCAAGAAACAGTTCATTGACATCCTCCAGTGGACGGAGGACAGCAATGGCGTGCTGTCGTGGCGCTTCCCGATGGCCGACATGGAAATCCAGTACGGCGCCAGCCTCACCGTGCGTGAGAGCCAGATGGCCGTGTTCGTGAACGAGGGCAAGGCCGCAGATGCCTTTGCCCCCGGCATGTACAAGCTCACCACGCAGACCATCCCCATCCTCACGTACCTCAAGAACTGGGACAAGCTGTTTGAGAGCCCGTTCAAGAGCGACGTCTACTTCTTCTCCACCCGCCTGCAGCTGGACCGCAAGTGGGGCACGCAGCAGCCCGTGACGATCCGCGACAAGGACTTCGGCATGGTGCGCCTGCGCGCCTTCGGCAACTACGCCTTCAAGATTGCCGACCCGAAGAAGTTCCACCAGGAAGTGTCCGGCACGCGCGACGTCTACACCGTCGATGACCTCGACGGCCAGCTGCGCACCATGTTCCTGACCGGCATTGCCGACATGTGCGGCTCCTCGGGCATCCCGTTCCTGGACCTCGCCGCCAATCAGGAAGAGTTCGGCAACCTGCTGAAGGAAAACCTCGTACCCAAGTTCGAGCGCCTCGGTCTGGCGCTGGATCAGGTGCAGGTGGCGTCCATCAGCCTGCCTGAAGAGCTGCAAGCCATTCTGGACAAGCGCATCGGCATGAACATGGTCGGCAACATGGACCAGTTCCTCAAGTACCAGACGGGTACGGCCATCCCTGTGGCGGCGGCCAACCCCGGCGGCGGCATTGCCGGCACGGCGGCCGACATGGGCATCGGCCTGGCCATGGGTCAGATGATGGCTCAGGGCATGGCCGGCGCCATGAACCCGATGAGCGCGCAGAACCAGGCCGCGGCTGCAGCTGCAGCCGGCGGCGCTGCGCCCGCCGCCACCGTGAAGCCTGAAGAGGTGATGGCCACGCTCGAAAAGATGCATGAGCTCAAGACCAAGGGCATCCTGTCCGAGGAAGAGTTCGCGGCCAAGAAGGCAGAGCTGCTCAAGAAGCTGGTTTGAAGCAGAAGCGCTTCCACCAGTGCTTTCCGCTGGAGCGGGGGTTTCGCCGGGTATGCCCGGCGCCCGCGGAAGAGCGAGCGCCTGCCAGCGCGAGCCCCGTTGCGGTCCAGACTGGGCTTTCCGCTTGTCCCATGCGGTTTTCCAGCCGTTTTGGCCTGAAGAACCGCATGAAACCTGGGCCCGCGCTGATGCGCGGGCCTTCGTCCAACTAGAACACTGAATCAGGGACCCCACGGCGTGTATCGCGCAGCCTGCCCCAATTGCGGCGCACCGGTGACCTTCAAGTCATCGGTTTCGACCTACGCCGTCTGCGAATACTGCTCCTCCACGGTCGTGCGCAAGGACGACCAGCTCGAGCTGATGGGCAAGATGGCCCAGCTGCTCGACGACGCCTCACCCGTGCAGATCGGTGCATCCGGCAGCTTTCTGCAGCAGAGCTTCCAGGTCGTCGGCCGCGTGCAGTTCAGCTACGAGGACGGTAGCTGGAACGAGTGGCATGTGCTCTTTGACAACGGCCGCAGCGGCTGGCTGTCCGAGCTCAACGGCCGCTCCACCATGGTCATCGAGCGCGAAGGTGCCGGCGCCGCGCTGCCGCGCTTCATGGAGCTGCGCCCGGGCCAGCAGATTGCCATCGAAGGCAACCGCTACGAAGTGGCGTACCTGACGCAGGCCCAGCTCGTGGGCGGGCAGGGCGAGCTGCCCTTCAAGATCGCCCCCGGCACCAAAGTGCCCGTGGTGGATCTGCGCGGCGTGGGCCACAACGTTTTTGCCACGCTGGAGTACCCCAACGCCGTCGAGGAAGCAGATGCAGGCGCGCCGCGCGTCTTCATCGGCCGCGACGTGCCCTTTGCCGAGCTGAAGATGAGCGGCCTGCGCGACGTGCGGGTCAAGGAGATCGGCAAGGGCGGCACGCGCACCGTGGACTGCCCCAACTGCGGCGCGGGCATCACCATCCAGCGCGCAGACACCAAGTCGATTACCTGCAGCAACTGCCACAGCACCGTCGGTGTGGAGCAGGGCGGCGTGGCGCTGCTGGCCAAGTACAGCGGTGCAACCGTGATCGAACCGCCGCTGCCGATCGGCCAGAAGGGCGTCGTTGATGGCCGCAAGCTGCAGATCGTCGGCTTCCTGCAGCGCTACGTGGTGGAGGACGGCGAGCGCTACTTCTGGGACGAATACCTCGCGCTGGAAGAGAGCACCGGGCAATACGTCTGGCTGACCTGCGGCGAGGATGGCTGGAAGATCGGCGAGCTCACGGGCACCACGCCCGAGCAGCGCTCTGGCGGCGCGGTGGTCTACGAAGGCCAGGGCTACAACCTCGTCGAGAACGGCACCGCCATCACGGACTACGTACTCGGCGAGTTCAACTGGCGCGTCAAGCAAGGCGACAAGGCCTGGTACCAGACCTTCCGCATGGGCGACACCGACCTCAGCATGGAGCGCACCGGCAATGAGGTGACGTGGACCAAGCTGACCAAGACCACCGGCGCGGCCCTGTCCAAGGCCTTCGGTGTGGACGTGCCTGAGGCCGGCGGCTCGCACGGCACGCCAGCCTTCGGCGCCGTCCCGCCAGGCTCGGGCGCGAGCGCCGGCATCGGCTGCGGCATGATCATCCTGATAGCGATCATCGTGATCATCATCATCGTGCTGCTGAGCCTGCGCCGCGACTGCGATCCGCGCTACGAGAACTGCTCGTCGTCCTCTGGAAGCTCGTATTCGCGTGGGTCGAGCGGCGGGTTTGGCGGGGGGCATAAGTAGGATGCCGATCCAGAGTTCCATGTTGGTGTTTCAGAGCATTGGCTTTCCTGCTGAGCCCGGTGAGGAGGAACACACCAATCCGGGAGTGTTCGGCAAGGCGCTCGCAAATTGGGTAGTAGCTGCGCTGGATGCCAGGCAGTGGGATTGCGGCGAGCCATTCGCTGAGGATTGGGGATGGTGTATCCCTGTGAATTCGAACGGCCGGTCGCTGTTTGTCGCTTGTCAGATGGACGACGGCACGCTGCCGGAGCTTCGCGTTTTCTGTTTTGTCGACGCGGGGTTGTTTGCGGGCTTGCTTGGGAAGAAAGCCGAGCTGAGTGCGGCGGTAAGCGCTTTGCTTGCTGATATCCAGAAACTGATCGAGAAGCGCGACGATATTCAGGGCCTCACCGTAGAGCCACGCTGAAACCGAAGCTCTGCGAATGTCTGAAACGAACTCATCGGCTGCGGCAGCGGCACCCTCCGAGGAACACGCCACCCGCCAACGCGGCATCGCCCTCGCGCTGCTGGCCTCGGTCTTCATCGTCGCCATCTGCGGCCTCGCCTACGAGCTGCTCGCGGCGGCGCTGGCCAGCTATGTGCTCGGCGACTCGATCCTGCAGTTCTCCACCGTCATCGGCACCTACCTGTTTGCCATGGGCATCGGCAGTGCGATGAGCCGGTTTCTGGATCGCGAGATCGAGAACTTCATCCGTATCGAGATCCTGATCGCCGTGTTCGGCGGAGCGGCTACCGCGGGCTTGTCGCTGCTGTTTGCCTTTGCGCCGGACAGCTTTCGCGTGGCGCTTTATCTCACGGTGGCGCTGCTGGGCATCCTGACCGGCCTGGAAATTCCGCTGGTCATGCGGATCTTGTCTGAACGTCTGTCGCTGAAGGATCTGGTCAGCCATGTGCTGACCTTTGACTACCTGGGTGCGCTGGCCGTAAGCGTGGCCTTTCCGCTCGTGGTGGTGCCGCAGATGGGGCTGATTCGCGGTGCCTTCTTCTTCGGCCTCATCAATGCGCTGGTGGGTGTGGGCTGCGTGTGGCTGTTCCGCAAGGAGCTACGCAACATCGGCCTCTGGTGGCTGGGTGCCTTCGCAGCCACGGCGTTTTGCGCGGCGGGCCTCGTAGGCTCCAACTGGCTGTCCACGCGCACCGAGCAGCTGATGTACGGCAATGACATCATCCATGTGGAGAGCACGCTGTACCAGCGCATCATGATCACGCGCCACCGGGACGACGTGCGCCTGTACCTGAACGGCAACCTGCAGTTCAGCTCGCGCGACGAGTACCGCTACCACGAGGCGCTGGTGCACCCGATCATGAGTGCGCTGCCCGGTGCCAGGCGGGTGCTGGTGCTCGGCGGCGGTGATGGTCTGGCGGCACGCGAGATCCTGCGCTATCCGCAGGTAGAGCACATCACGCTGGTGGATCTGGACCCGCGCATGACGCAGCTCTTCCGCGAGCACCCCTACCTGTCCACGCTGAACGACGGCGCGCTGAAGAACCCCAAGGTGCAGGTGGTGAATGAGGACGCCTTTGTCTGGCTCGACACCAGCAAGGCCATGTTCGACGCGATCATCATCGACCTGCCGGACCCGTCCAACTTCTCGCTAGGCAAGCTGTACACGGTCACGTTCTACGAGGCGGTGGCGCGGCATCTGTCGCAAAGCGGCTTTGTGGCGGTGCAGGCCACCAGCCCCCTGCATGCGCGCAAGGCGTTCTGGACGATCGTCACCACCCTGGAAGCGGCAGGTCTGGCCACCGCGCCCTATCACGCCCCGGTGCCAAGCTTTGGCGAATGGGGCTTTGTCATCGGCGGCCACCGTCGGTACGCACCACCGTCCTCCGTGCCCGCGGGCCTGAAATTCCTCACCGCCGAGCGCGTGCCGGACCTGTTCAATTTCCCGGCGGACATGGACCGCGTCGAGGCCGAAGTGAATCGGCTCGATACGCAGGTGCTGGTGCGCACCTTCGAGGCCGAGTGGCGGCGTGCCGCGCGCTAGGGCTGCAAGTGCTTTCCGCTGTATCCATGCGCCTTTCCAGCCATTTTTGCCTGAAGAGCCGCATGGAACCTGCGGATACGGATTTCTCGCGTTCGAGCCGGTGCGTGCATGAAGCGGCGTGAATTTCTTGCCGCAGGCGGCGCTGGAGCTCTGGCCGCGGCGCTGGCGGCGTGTAGCCGCAAGCCCGACGAGATCCCGATCGAGTTCGTGGGCTACGACCCCGCACGCGCCCACGCCCTGCGTGAGCCCTGGCGCGCGCCGGCGAACCTGACCCAGCGCAAGGCCGAGGTGCTCATCGTCGGCGGCGGCATGGCGGGTCTGTCGGCCGCCTGGTGGCTGGCGCGCGAGGCGCGTGCGCAGGTCACGCTGCTGGAGATGGAACCCGAGATCGGCGGCAATGCTCGCGGTCTGGCGGAGCATCCGGCACTCTCCGACCCCTGCGCACTGGGCGCGCACTACCTGCCCTCGCCCTCGCGCGAGGCGGTGGAGCTGCGTCTGCTGCTCGCCGACCTCGGCGTGATCCGCGGCGACCCCGCCAAGCCGCAACCGGACTACGACCCGCGCGCCGTGAACTTCGCGCCGCAGGAGCGCCTCTGGCTGGCCGCCAGCGGCGAGCGCGGGGCGGGCTGGCAGGAGGGGCTGTTGCCGCTGGCCGATCCCCGGTCCCCCACCATGGCGCAGTACCGCAAGTTCGGTGTGCTCGTCGAGCGGCTCATGGCGACCGGTGCCTTCACCATGCCCAGCCGGCTGGACGTCGCAGCGCTGAGCCCCGAGCTGCGCGCGCTGGACCGCACAGCGCTTGCGGACTGGCTGCTCGCGCAGGGCTTGGATGACCCGCAGCTGCATTGGTACGTGGACTACTGCTGCCGCGACGACTACGGCGTGCGTGCGGCCGAGGTCAGTGCTTTTGCAGGTGTTGCCTACTTCGCTGCACGCCACGGCTTTCACGCCGACCCGCGCGAGGAAGGCCGGGTCGGCGCAGACAACCCCACGCTCACCTGGCCGACGGGCAATGGCGCCGTGGCGCAGAAGATGCGCGCCTACATCGCGTCCCGCCAGGCGAGTGCGATCCAGACCGGCTGCCGCGTGCGCCGAGTGTTTGATACCGGCCGCGCCGTGGAGGTGGACTGTGAGCGCATTGAGGCCGGCCAGGTGACTGGGGTCGAGCGCTGGCAGGCGGCGCGCGTGATTCTCGCCACGCCGGCGCGTACCTTGCCCTTCCTCGTCGAGGCCTGCCCGGCGCCCTGGGCGGCTGCGGCCAAATCCCTGAGCTATGCGCCCTGGCTCACGGTGAACCTAGGCCTGTCCTTCGTGCCCGGAAGCACGGACGGCAGCCCGCTGGCCTGGGACAACGTGTTCAAGGAATCACTGTCGCTGGGCTATGTGAATGCCACCCACCAGAGCCTGCATACCCGGCGCACCCGCACTGTGTGGACCTGGTACCGCGCTCTCGCCGAGCAGGCGCCCGGGGTGGCGCGCAAGCGCCTGCTGGATGCCTCGGCGCGTACCTGGGTGGACGAAGCCGTGGTTGACATCATTCGCGCACATCCCGCTGTAGGTTCGGCACTGGAGGGCGCTGTGGTTTCGCGCTTCGGTCACGCCATGGCCCGGCCAGCGCCCGGCGTCATGCTGGGTGGCGCGGTGGCCAGCCTGCGTGTGCCGGTGGGGCGGATCGCGCTGGCGCACTCGGACCTGGCCGGCTACTCCGTGTTCGAGGAGGCGCAGCGCTTCGGCGTACGCGCCGCGCGCTGGGCATTGGGCGCAGCCGCCGTGTAGCAGCCGCATCGCGCTGAGCCCCTGCTCAGCGCCCCGCACTGACCTGACGCAGCAGCTCCGCCATCCGGCGGCCGGCCTGCACCACGCGCGCTTCGCTGAAGCTGCGCATGGCCTGCACATAGCCTTCGGGCAGCGGCGGGGCAAAGGTGCCGCGCAAGGGCTGGGGGCCGGTCATCGGCGCGCCGGGTTGCGCGCTGGGCGCGCCAGCGGTGGCCGACTGCTCGGGCGGTGGTGGCAGCACATCCGCCAGCAGGGCGTAGCGCAGCGTGCCATTGCGGTAGCCCAGTTCCACGGATGCGCGATAGCTCTCGGCCAGCCAGTCTGCGGCACTCGATGGGGACAGCGCACCGGCTCGGCTCGCGGCCCACTCCCGCGCGAGCGCCACCACCCGCGGCATATCGCGTGTCGGTCCGCCCACCGCGTCGTCCCAGAGCGCATGCAGGCGCACGGCAAATTCGGCGCGCTGCGGATCGCGCACAAACACGTCGTTGCCCCCTCGGTCGCCCGTCGGGAAGTCGGCATTGACCAAGCCGGTCGTGTGCAGCGGCTGGTGCAGATCACCCACCAGATGCAGCACCCAGGACAGTGCCAGCGCGCGTTCCGCTTCCGGGCGTGCGCCATCGCGCAGAAGCGCCAGGTTGTCGGTCAGCGCGTCGGGCAGGCGGCCAGTGAGCGCACGGCTGCTGGCGATGTCCGCCGTGGTCTTGCCCGGCTCGATGGCGTAGTTGATGTAGTGCCAGTCCGGCCGATCCAGGCTTTCGAACTTGCCGCGTCGCGCATCGTCCGCAAAGACCGAGGCCATCATGAAAAGGATCAGGCTGTCGTCGAGCTGCGGGAACTCTGTCTTCCAGCTCAGCCAGTCCTCAGCTGACGGGTGCTGGCGCAGGAGCGCGACCGCCGCCGCGAACGCGGCCGGGTCGTTCTGCCGTAGCGCATCATGAGCCACCACGGCTGTGATCCAATGCCCAGTACGGTTCCAGGCCACGGCCTGACCGTGCCACAGCAGCGCGGCCATCAGCACGATCGCGCGCAATGCGCCCCAGCAAGAGATTCTGATCATGTGCACAGCCTATCGACCGAGGACGACATCCTGATGTCAACGAGCCATGTCGAGTCGCTCGGCATCATCGGCGGCCTAGGACAGTGCCTGCGGCACTGCCCTTGGGGCGAGGTGTGGAACGGCCCCATGCCGCGAGGGCTTCACAGATGAGAACTTTGGGCATCATCGGCGGCATGGGACAGTGCCTGCGGCACTGCCCTTGGGGCGAGGTGTGGAACGGCCCCATGCCGCGAGGGCTTCACAGATGAGAACTTTGGGCATCATCGGCGGCATGGGACAGTGCCTGCGGCACTGCCCTTGGGGCGAGGTGTGGAACGGCCCCATGCCGCGCGAGCTTCACAGATGAAAACTTTGGGCATCATCGGCGGCATGGGACCGTTGGCCACCCACGACTTCTATCGCAAGCTGATCGAACTCACGCCGGCGGCGGAGGATGCGCAGCACATTCCGGTGGTGATGGTGGCGAACACGCTCATCCCCAATCGCATTGCGGCCTGGGAAGGGCGGGGGCCGTCGCCCCTGCCGGCGCTGGTCGCTGCGGCACGGCAGTGCGTGGAGTCGGGTGCGCGGGTACTGGCCATGCCTTGCAATACGGCGCACTTCTGGTTCGAGGACATGGCGCGGGCCGTCCCGCAAGCGCGGTTTCTGCACATCGCGGATGAGGCGCTGCGCGCTTGTACGAGCGGCGATGGTTTGCCCCTGCGGCTCGCGCTGACAGGGACTCACGCCACCGTGGCGATGGAGCTGTATCAGTCTGCCGCGGTGCGTCTGGCCATGAACGTGCAGTGGATCGATGTGACGGCCGTCCAACCGAGCGTGACCGCGGCCATCGCTTCGGTCAAGGCCGGCGGCATCAAGCAGGCAGTAGCCGAATACCAGGGCGCCCTGGACGTGTTGCAGAGCGCCGGCGCTCAGGCCGTGGTGATGGGCTGCACCGAGCTGCCTGTGATCGCCGGTGCCATGCGCAGCGACGTACCGCTGATCGACGCCACCGAAACCCTCGTGCGCGCCTGCATCGCCGCCTGCATGAACGACTGAAGCGACTGACCCTCATGAAAGCCGTCTACAACCGCGACCACAGCCTGCACCAGGGCAAGAGTGAATTCTTCCGCGGCGCCCAGGTGCCTGCCTTTGAGCGTGCAGATCGCGCCGACCGTGTGCTGGCCGAATGGCAGCGCCGCACATTGGGCGAGGTCATTCCACCGAAAGATCACGGCCTGGCGCCGATCCTCGCGGTACACAGCCAGCGCTACATCGACTTTCTGCAGACAGCCTGGTCGCGATGGGCGGCGCTGGATCCAGGCAATGCACAGCGCGATGCCTTCCCGTCGGTCTGGGCCATACGGACGCTGCGCGACGACGTGCTGCCTGACAGCTTTGCCGCGCAGCTCGGCCTGTTCTCGATGGACAGCGGCACGCCCCTGACGGCCGGCAGCTGGCAGGCGGCGAAGACCGGCGCCGACTGTGCGCTGACCGCCGCCGATCTGGTGCTGGCCGGTGAACGCAGTGCCTTCGCGCTCACGCGCCCGCCGGGTCACCACGCCGGTGCGGATTTCCTGGGCGGCTACTGCTTCGTGAACCACGCCGCGGTCGCGGCGCAGCGTCTGCGCGACAAGGGCGCGTCACGCGTTGCGGTGCTGGATGTGGACTACCACCATGGCAACGGCACCCAGAGCATCTTCTACGACCGCGCCGATGTGCTCTACGTCAGCATCCATGGCGATCCGAAGACGGAATTTCCGTTTTATCTCGGGCATGCAGATGAAACCGGCATCGGTGCGGGTGCGGGCTGCAACCTCAACCTCCCGCTGCCCGCAGGCACGGCCGCTTCGCGCTGGTTCGAGGCGCTGGAGGCCGGGCTCGCCAAGGTCCGGGCGTTTGCACCGGACGTGCTGGTGCTGAGCCTTGGAGTGGATACCTTCGAGGGCGATCCCATCTCGCACTTCAAGCTCACGAGCGAGGACTATCTGCGCATGAGCGAGCGCCTTGCGGCGCTCGGCTTGCCGACCGTCATCGTGTTCGAAGGGGGTTACGCGATCGACGAGATCGGCGTGAACACGGCGAACGCCCTAGCGGCGTTCGCGTGATCTGACAGGCTCAGCGTGGGCCGCCGGGTGCGCCGACTGGAGCCGGCAGCGGCTTCATGCGGTCCACGGCTTCCTGGTTCGCGCTCTGAACATTGCTCGTCCCCGGCTGCCGACCGCAGCGCGGCACGTTGCTGCCGGTCTTCTCGACGCAGTCGCGCTGGCTGATGGTCACTGGCTCGTCGGCCTTGGCGGTTTGCGGGCTGGTCGGTGTGCTGGTGCAAGCGGCCAGTGTCGTGATCAGGAGCAGTGCAGCGGGCAGGGTCAGGCGCTTCATTGGGAGAGTCCTTGTGGGAAAGGCGAGGTTTTAGCCGCGTCCGCCGGTGTGAGTCGTGGCCCGTTTTGGGTACCCATACAATTTCTGCATGGAATCCAAGTGGCTCGAAGACTTCGTCACCCTTGCAGAGACCCGCTCGTTCTCACGCGCGGCTGAGCTTCGCAACGTCACCCAACCGGCCTTCAGCCGGCGCATCCAGGCTCTGGAAGCCTGGGCCGGTGCCGATCTGATTGATCGCACGAGCTATCCGACCCGCCTGACTCCTGCGGGTCAGGTGTTCTACGAACAGGCGCTCGAAATGCTGGGTTCGATCAACACGACCCGTGCCCTGCTACGCGGCAAGAGCGCAGGCAGCCCGGACACCATTGCCTTTGCAGTGCCGCACACGCTGGCCATGACCTTCTTTCCGCAGTGGCTCACCGAGGTCGAGAAAGGCTTCGGTCCGCTGTCCACACGGCTGTCGGCCTTCAATGTGCACGACGCCGTGATGCAGTTGGTCAACGGAGGCTGTGACCTCGTGATGGTCTATCACCATCCTCGCCAGCCCATGCACCTGGACCCGCAGCGCTACGACACCTTGACGCTCGGGACGGAGACCATGCGCCCCTACACGCGCTGCGACTCCACCGGGCAGCCCGAGTTGCGCCTGCCTGGCACGCGCACCAAGCCCGTGCCGCTGCTCTCGTATACGCCCGGCGCCTATCTGGCGCGGATGGTCGACGTGATGGCCACGGAAAGTGCCCGCCCGCTGCACATGCACAAGGTCTTCGAGACGGACATGGCCGAGGTGCTCAAGATGATGGCGCTGGCCGGCCATGGCATCGCCTTTCTGCCCGAAAGCGCGGTACGCCGCGAGATCAAGGGCCGCACGCTTGCCCCCGCAGGCGACAACGCACTCGACATGGAGATCCGCCTGATCCGGGAGCGTCCGCACTCCAGCACTGACAAGTCGCGCGGCACGCGCGCCAATCTGGCCAGTCTTTGGGACTATCTCACGCACCAGTTCGGCACGCGCTGAGTGTGCTCGCGCACGTCGGCCAGTGCCGTTGAAACTCAAGCATCGATTGCTCCGTCCGCGAGCAGACAAGCGTTCGATCGCGACTGATTCGTTTGTGAAGAACCGCGCCAGTATTGGGTTCTGGCGCGTTATGCCCAAGCTGCATACGCGAATGCGCACATGGCATTGGAGAATCGAGACGCGTGCGCACCACAATGCGCCACTTCGTTTTTCACCTCTCCCAATCCATGTCTGCACCACAAGTTCAGGTCAAGCGCCGCGAAGATGCACCCTCCTATCTGCAGGGTGGCGATCTCGGTCCTTGGGGGATCTACCTCGAGCAGGTTGATCGCGTCATCCCCTATCTCGGTTCACTCTCCCGCTGGGCCGAAACGCTCAAGCGCCCCAAGCGCGCGCTGATCGTTGACGTGCCCATCCAGCTGGACGACGGCAGCGTGGCCCACTTCGAGGGCTACCGCGTGCAGCACAACCTGTCGCGCGGCCCGGGCAAGGGCGGGGTGCGCTTCCATCAGGATGTGACCCTGTCCGAAGTGATGGCCCTGTCCGCCTGGATGAGCGTGAAGAACGCCGCGGTCAACGTGCCCTATGGCGGTGCCAAGGGCGGCATCCGCGTCGATCCGCGCAAGCTCTCGCGCGCAGAGCTGCAGCGCCTGACGCGCCGCTACACGAGCGAGATCGGCCTCCTTCTGGGTCCGGACAAGGACATCCCGGCGCCGGACGTCAACACCGACGCGCAGATCATGGCCTGGATGATGGACACCTACTCCATGAACCAGGGCGCCACGATTACCGGCGTGGTGACGGGCAAGCCTATCCAGCTGGGCGGCTCGCTAGGTCGTCGCGAAGCGACCGGGCGCGGCGTATTCGTCGTGGGCCAGGAGGCCATGCACCGCCTGGGCATGAAGATGGAAGGTGCGCGCGTGGCCATCCAGGGCTTTGGCAATGTGGGCGGCGTGGCTGGCCAACTCTTCCATGATGCCGGTGCCAAGGTCGTGGCCGTTCAGGACCACACCGGAACCATCTTCAGCGATACCGGTCTGGACGCGCATGCGCTGGCCGCCTACGTGGCTGAACACCGTGGCGTGGCCGGCTTCCCCGGTGCCGACGTGATGAAGCCCGAGGAGTTCTGGAGCGCGAAGGCGGACGTCATGATCCCCGCTGCGCTGGAGAACCAGATCACCGTGGCCAACGCACACAAGCTGCGCGCCAAGCTGGTGCTTGAAGGGGCCAATGGCCCCACCACGCCGGCGGCCGACGACATCCTGCGTGATGCAGGCGTCACCGTGGTGCCGGATGTGATCGCCAACGCCGGCGGCGTGACCGTGAGTTACTTCGAGTGGGTACAGGATTTCTCGAGCTTCTTCTGGACCGAAGAAGAGATCAACGAGCGCCTGACCCGCATCATGCGTGGTGCCTTCTCTGCCGTCTGGCAGGTGGGCGAGGAAAACGGTGTATCCCTGCGCACGGCGGCCTTCATCGTCGCGTGCAGTCGCATCCTGCAGGCACGCGAACAGCGTGGCCTGTATCCCTGATTTCACGGACTTCACAAGAGTTCAAGATCAGGCCCAGCGGGCTGCAGTCGGTTCGCCCTGCAGCAGCCTGCGCCGAGATGAGGCGTCTCAGACCTCTGGCATGTTTTGTGCACGGAGGCTTGCGAGAACACACTCGCAGGGCGCCCGCATTGTGGGGTTAGTCCGGACAGGGCCTTCACCGTGAAGGTTTCCGGCTTGACCGTACACTCGGCAAGCATGTCCGTCGGGTTCGGGAATGTCCGGCGGGTGATCTGGTTTGCTGTTTCTGTCCTCGTCGCGGCGGGACGGGCAGCGGTATCACTTTGGGCCGCATTTTGGAGACGGTATGAAAAAGCTGGTTCTGGCATCGCTGATGGGTGCTCTGGCCTTGGGATTCAACGTATCGGCACAGGCGCAGGAACTGACCGGCACGCTCAAGAAGGTCAAGGACTCGGGTCGGATCGTGATCGGCGTGCGCGACGCATCGATCCCCTTCTCGTATCTGGACGACAACAAGAACTACATCGGCTACTCGGTCGAGCTGTGTGATCGCATCGCCAGCGCCGTCCAGCGTCGCCTGGGCCTGACCGCCATGCAGCGCACCTATCAGCCCGTGACCTCGGCCACCCGCATCCCGCTGATGGCCAACGGCACGATTGACCTGGAGTGCGGCTCCACCACCAACAACCTCGACCGCCAGAAGCAGGTGAGCTTTGCGCCCACCACCTTCGTCACGGCAAACCGCCTCCTCTACAAGAAGGGCTCTGGCATCAAGACCCTGGCCGACATGAAGGGCAAGACGATCGTGTCTACCGCCGGCACGTCCAACCTGCGCCAGATCACTGCACTGAACAATGACCGCCAGCTCGGCATGACCATCCTCACCGGCAAGGATCACTCCGACTCCTTCCTGATGGTCGAGACCGGCCGCGCAGCCGCATTCGCCATGGACGACATTCTGTTGGCAGGTCTGTCGGCCAACAGCAAGACGCCGGCAGACTGGGAAATCAGCAGCGAAGCCCTGTCCGTGGAGCCCTACGGCATCATGCTGCGCAAGGATGACCCGCAGTTCCAGGCCGTCGTCGATGAAGCCATCAAGCGTGTGTTCACTTCAGGCGACATCAACAAGATCTACGCCAAGTGGTTCCAGAGCGCGATCCCCCCGCGCAATGTGAACCTCGGCATCCCGATGAGCGCCGAGCTCAAGCAGGCCATCGCCAAGCCGACCAACTCCGGCGATCCCGCTGCCTACGCTGCGGTGCCGGAAGCTCAGAAGGCCACGATGAAGAAGCGCTGATCGCCCTCCGGGCCTGACGCGAGCCGAAAACGGCGCGGAACCTTGCGCTCCGCGCCGTTTTTTTGTGCACCGGGAGGCTCATCGGGCTACGCTTGTTCGGGTTTGTCCGCATGGTGAATGGGCTCTTGGCGGTCAGTCCGCCCAAAACTCAGGCCCCGCCATTCGCAGTGAATTAGCAGGGAGGACGGATGTACAACTGGAACTGGAGCATCTTCAGTGAGGTGTCGCCCGATGGGCAATACACCTACTGGCAGACGCTCATCAATGGCCTGGGGTGGACGCTTACCGTCGCGCTCACGGCCTGGGTCGTGGCCCTTGTGCTGGGTGCGATCATTGGCGTGATTCGCACCACTCCGGTCAAACCGCTCGTGTGGTTTGGCAATGCCTGGGTGGAGCTGTTCCGGAACGTCCCGCTGCTGGTGCAGATGTTCCTGTGGTTCTATGTGGTGCCGGAGTTTCTCCCCACCGCGCTGGGCTCGGCGATCAAGGCCTGGCCGCAGTACAGCGTCGTTGCCGCGATCATCTGCCTCGGGTTGTTCACGTCTGCACGGGTGGCTGAGCAGGTCAAGGCCGGCATCCAGTCGCTGCCACGCGGCCAGAACATGGCCGGTACCGCGCTGGGGCTCACGCTGCCGCAGACCTACCGCTATGTCCTGCTGCCCATGGCCGGTCGCATCGTGATCCCGCCGCTGACCAGCGAGTTCCTGAACATCATCAAGAACAGCTCGGTGGCATTCACCATCGCCGTGGTCGAACTCATGGGCGCCGCGCGCTCCATGCAGGAGTTCACCTTCCAGGTGTTTGAAGCCTTCACCGCGGCCACGATCATCTACCTGGTCGTGAACGGCTGCGTGATCCTGCTCATGCGCACCATCGAACGCCTCACCCGCGTCCCCGGCTTCATCGCCGCGGGCGGCGGTGGCGGCCACTGAGGAGGGCGCCATGCAAGGATTCGACTTTGAAGTCATCCAGCGCGTCTGGCCGCTGCTGCAGGAAGGCCTGTGGTTCACGATAAAGGTGACGATCTACTCCGCCATTGGCGGCGTGATCTTCGGCACCCTGCTGGCCATGGGCCGGCTGTCCAGCATCAAGCCGATTGCGTGGCTGGCCGGGGCCTATGTCAACGGCCTGCGCTCCATCCCGCTGCTGCTGGTGATCTTCTGGTTCTACTTCCTGGTGCCCTATGTGCTGGGCTACTTCAATCACCTGCTGTTCGGCGAAACACTCAAGCCGGTGCCGGTGGGTGCGTTCTGGAGCTGCCTGATCACCTTCATCATGTTCGAGGCCTGCTACTTCTGCGAGATCATGCGCGCCGGCATCCAGTCCATCCCGAAGGGGCAGACCTACGCCGGCTACGCCATCGGCCTGAACTACTGGCAGATGATGGGCACCGTGGTGTTGCCGCAGGCCTTCCGCAACATGCTGCCGGTGCTGCTCACGCAGACCATCATCCTGTTCCAGGACGTCTCGCTGGTCTCGGTGCTCTCCATCAAGGACTTCTTCGGCATGGCGCAGTTCATTGCCACGCGCGATGGCCGCCCGCTGGAGATGTACATCACCGTGGCTGTCGTCTACTTCATCATCTGCTTCGGCCTGTCGCTGCTCGTCAAGCAGCTGCAGAAGAAGATCGCGATCGTTCGCTGAAGCTCCGGGGACTCACATGATTGAAATCAAGAACGTTTCCAAGTGGTACGGCAGCTTCCAGGTGCTGACCGACTGCACCACCAGCGTCAAGAAGGGCGAGGTGGTGGTGGTGTGCGGGCCCTCGGGCTCAGGCAAGTCCACACTCATCAAGACCGTCAATGCGCTCGAGCCCTTCCAGAAGGGTGAGATCTATGTGGATGGCGCGGCCGTGCATGACAAGGCCACCAACCTGCCCAAGCTGCGCAGCCGTGTGGGCATGGTGTTTCAGCACTTCGAACTCTTTCCGCACCTGTCCGTGACCGAGAACCTCATGCTCGGCCAGGTGAAGGTGCTCAACCGGAGCAAGGAAGAAGCGCGCGAGAAGGGCCTGAAGTATCTGGACCGCGTCGGTCTGATCGCGCACAAGGACAAGTTCCCCGGCCAGCTCTCCGGCGGCCAGCAGCAGCGAGTGGCCATTGCGCGCGCGCTGTCCATGGATCCGATCGTCATGCTGTTCGACGAGCCGACCTCAGCACTCGACCCCGAAATGGTGGGCGAGGTGCTGGACGTCATGGTGGATCTGGCCAAGGAAGGCATGACCATGATGTGCGTGACGCACGAGATGGGCTTTGCCCGCAAGGTCAGTCACCGCGTGATCTTCATGGATCAGGGCCGCATCGTCGAGGACTGCCCGAAGGACGACTTCTTCGACAAGCCCGACGAGCGCTCGGACCGCGCGAAGTACTTCCTGTCCAAGATCCTCGCGCACTGAGCGAGTGCGCGCAGTTGCGCGCAGCAAACAAAAAGCCCGCTGAGTTTTCGTTCAGCGGGCTTTTTTCATGCCAGAGCGGGGGCTTCAGAACGGAATGTCGTCATCCATGTCCGCAAAGTTGGCGGGCTGCTTGGACGCAGCCGGCCGGCTGGCTGGGGGGCGTGCCGCAGGGGCCGGAGCGGACGAGAAGCCATCGTCACCGCCGGAGGGTGCGCCCATGCCTTCACGGCTGCCGAGCATCTGCATCTCGTTGGCGATGATGTCGGTGGAGTACTTCTCCACGCCGTCCTTGTCGGTGTACTTGCTGGTCTTCAGGCGGCCTTCCACGTAGACCGAGCGACCTTTCTTCAGGTACTCGCCGGCGATCTCGGCCAGACGGCCGAAGAAGGTGACGCGGTGCCACTCGGTCTCCTCGACCATTTCGCCGGCCTTGTTCTTGTACTTGCTCGTGGTGGCCAGCGACACCTTGGTGATGGCCGAACCGTCAGGCGTATAGCGGACTTCGGGGTCGCGGCCCAGATTGCCGACGATGATGACTTTATTGACGGATGCCATATGCAGGTGCCTCGGTGGAATCAGTTGAACCGGGAGATTTTGCCTCAGGGGCCGGTGCGGGGGTGTGGCGACCGCCGGCGGGCTGTGCCGGCATGCCCCAGGCGATCAACAGCCAGAGCACACTAAGCACACCGGCGAAGCCGAACACCACCGTCGCGCTGCTGGCCTTGAGCAACAGACCACCCGCCGCACCGCCGACGAACATGCCCAGGGACTGAAGCGTGTTGTACAGACCCAGGGCTGCGCCGCGCCCCGCCGCCGGCGCCATGCGCGACACCATGGACGGTTGCGCCGCTTCCAGCATGTTGAAGGCCGTGAACAGCACGAACATGCAGGCACCCAGCAGCCACAGCGTGCTCGTACTTGCGCCCAGGCGCGCCGTGAGCGCCAGACCCACCAGCGCCACCAGCAGCAGGCCGATCGCACCCAGAAACGCGGCGCGCAGATAGCCCATGCGCTCCATGCGAAAGAGCAGGGCGGCCATGGCAGCAAAGGAGGCGATCACTGCCGGCAGATACAGCTGCCAGTGATCGGCCTTGGCCAGACCGGCGGCCACCAGCAGGCCCGGTACGGCCACCCAAATGGCCAGCTGCGCGGCGTAGAGACAGAACACGCCCACATACAGGCGGCGCATGGCGGGGTTGAACAGCGCATCGCGCGCCGCCTGGCGCAGACGATCCAGCGCACTGCCGGCCTGCGCCTCGGCGGCGGCATCGCGCGCCGGTGCAGGCGGCGTGACCACGTACAGCACCACGATGCCCAGCAGCGCCAGCACGCCGGTCGTGGCGAGGATGCCGCGCAGGCCCATGCTGCCTGCCATCCATGGCGCGAGCACCAGCGACAGCGTGAACGACAGGCCGATCGATGCGCCGATCAGTGCCATGGCCTTGGTGCGCACTTCGTCGCGCGTCTGGTCAGCGAGCAGGGCGCTCACGGCGGCAGAAATGGCACCTGCACCCTGCAACGCGCGTCCGGCGATCAGCCAATGGATGTCCGGCGCCCAGGCCGCCAGAAAACTGCCTGCGGCGAAGATGCCCAGACCGAGCGCAATGACCGGCTTGCGGCCGAGGCGGTCGCTCGCCAGTCCTACCGGAATCTGCAGCAGCGCCTGCGCCAGCCCATAGACACCGAGCGCGATGCCCACGAGCGCCGCGTCGTTGCCCCCAGGGTAGTGGGCCGCCTCGAGCGCAAACACCGGCAGCACCAGAAACAGGCCCAGCATGCGCAGCCCGAACAGGCCCGCCAGACTGGCGCTGGCCCTTCGTTCGGCGGGGGTCATGACAGCCATTGTCAGGAGAGCTTCGGGAAAGGGGCGCTTTAGGTGAAACGGTGACTCGCTGCGTTCGAGCGGGCGAGCCAAAGGCGAGATAATAGTGGGTTGCTTTTCGCTCGACGCAGTAGCACTTCGGCGCAGATGTCGCGGTGCGTGCTGCGGCGGGCTTTTCGGGTCAATCGAATGGATTCCATCAAGGTTCGCGGTGCGCGCACCCACAACCTCAAGAACATCAATCTCGACATTCCGCGCAATGCGCTGACTGTGATCACCGGCCTGTCGGGCAGCGGCAAGAGCTCGCTGGCCTTCGACACGCTCTATGCCGAAGGTCAGCGCCGCTATGTGGAGAGCCTGTCGGCCTATGCGCGGCAGTTCCTGCAGCTGATGGAAAAGCCGGACGTGGATCACATCGAGGGTCTGTCGCCGGCCATCTCGATCGAGCAGAAGGCCACCAGCCACAACCCGCGCTCCACCGTCGGCACAGTGACCGAGATCCACGACTACCTGCGCCTGCTCTACGCCCGCGTGGGTACGCCCTACTGCCCGGACCATCCGGACCACGCGCTCGAAGCCATGAGCGTGAGCCAGATGGTGGACCATGTGCTTGCGCTGCCCGAAGACAGCAAGGTCATGATCCTCGCGCCCGTGATGACCGAGCGCAAGGGCGAGCACAGCGACCTCTTTGCGCAGTGGCAGGGCCAGGGCTATGTGCGCTTCCGACTGAAGACCGGTGACGGCGCCGCGAAGATCTACGAGTTCGACGACCTGCCCAAGCTCGACAAGAAGCTCAAGCACTCCATCGACGTGGTGATCGATCGCCTGAAGGTGCGGGCGGACGCCAAGCAGCGCCTGGCCGAGAGCTTCGAGACGGCTTTGCGCCTGGCCGAGGGCCGTGCGCTCCTGATCGACATGGAGAGCAGCGAGGAGACCGTGTTCTCCAGCAAGTTCGCCTGCCCAGTGTGCGGCTGGAGTCTGGCCGAGCTGGAACCACGCCTGTTCTCCTTCAACAACCCGGTGGGCGCCTGCCCCACCTGCGACGGCCTGGGCGTGGTGCAGTACTTCGACGAGAAGCGCGTGGTGGCCTTCCCGTCCCTGTCGCTGGCCACGGGCGCGATCCGCAGCTGGGACCGCCGCAACCCCTTCTACTTCCAGATGATCACCAGTCTGGCAGGGCATTACGACTTCGACCCCGACACGGCCTTTGAAGACCTGCCCGCCAAGATCCAGAAGGTGGTGCTCTACGGCAGCGGGGAGGAGAACATCGTCTTCACCCACATCGACGAGCGCGGCCGGCCTCGTACCAGCACGCACCCCTTCGAAGGCATCATCAACAACCTGCAGCGCCGCTACCGCGAGACCGATTCCGCCGCCGTGCGCGAGGAGCTCGCCAAGTACATCAACAGCAAGCCCTGCGAGGCCTGCCACGGCACGCGCCTGAACCCCGCGGCGCGCCACGTGAAGGTGGGCAGCAAAAAGGACCAGCGCCCCATCTACGAGGTGGGCGGCATGACGCTGGCCGACTGCCAGCACTGGTTCGAGCACCTGAAGCTCACGGGCAACAAGCGCGAAGTGGCCGAACGCATCATCAAGGAGATCGCCACCCGGCTGAAGTTCCTCAACGACGTGGGTCTGAGCTACCTGAGCCTGGACCGCAGCGCCGACACCTTGTCAGGTGGCGAGAGCCAGCGCATCCGGCTTGCCAGCCAGATCGGCAGCGGCCTCACGGGCGTGATGTATGTGCTCGACGAGCCGAGCATCGGCCTGCACCAGCGCGACAACGACCGCCTGATCGGCACGCTCAAGCATCTGCGCGATCTGGGCAACACCGTGCTCGTAGTCGAACACGACGAGGACATGATCCGCCAGGCGGACCACGTGATCGACCTGGGCCCCGGCGCAGGCGAGCACGGCGGCAAGGTGCTGGTGCAGGGCACGCCGAGCGAGGTGGAAGCCTCGGCGGAGTCCATCACCGGCAAGTACCTCGCGCAGACTCTGCGTATTAACGTCCCACATCAGCGCACGCCGCGCGGGGAGGACGCGCTCGTCATCACTGGCGCACACGGCAACAACCTCAAGCAGGTCACGCTTGAGGTGCCGGTGGGGCTTCTCGTCTGCGTCACCGGCGTGTCTGGTGGCGGCAAGAGCACGCTGGTCAATGACACGCTCTACCGCATTGCCGCGCGCAAGCTCTACGGCAGCCATGACGAGCCCGCGCCCTACGAGGACGTGCAGGGTCTGGAGCATTTCGACAAGGTCATCAACGTCGACCAGAGCCCGATCGGCCGCACCCCGCGCTCAAACCCGGCCACCTACACCGGCCTGTTCGGCCCCATGCGTGATCTGTTTGCCGGCGTGCCGGAGGCCAAGGCGCGCGGCTATGAGGCCGGGCGCTTTTCCTTCAACGTCAAGGGTGGCCGCTGCGAGGCCTGCCAGGGCGACGGCGTGGTCAAGGTGGAGATGCACTTCCTGCCGGACATGTACGTGCCCTGCGACGTCTGCCAGGGTCGCCGCTACAACCGCGAGACGCTGGAAATCATGTACCGCGGCAAGAACATTGCCGATGTGCTGGACATGACCGTGAGCGAGGCGCTGGACTACTTCAGCGCCGTGCCTGCGGTGGCGCGCAAGCTGCAAACGCTGATCGACGTCGGTCTGGGCTACATCCGCCTGGGCCAGAGCGCGACGACCCTGTCAGGCGGCGAGGCGCAGCGCGTCAAGCTCAGTCTGGAACTCTCCAAGCGGGACACCGGCCGCACGCTCTACGTGCTGGACGAGCCCACCACCGGCCTGCACTTCCACGACATCGCGCAGCTGCTCAAGGTCATCCACCAGCTGCGCGACCACGGCAACACCGTGGTGGTGATCGAACACAACCTGGACGTGATCAAGACCGCGGACTGGATCATCGACCTCGGCCCCGAGGGCGGCGCCGGCGGCGGGCAGATCGTCGCCCAGGGCACGCCGGAAGACGTGGCCGCCAACCCGGCCAGCTACACCGGGCAGTATCTGGCGCGCATGCTGGCGGTGGCGCGCGCGCCGCAGGCTGAGAGCAGGGGCGCTGCAGCGGGCAAGGCAGCGCGCAACGGACGCGCTGCAAAATAGATCAATTTCGGCCTTAAAATATAGATGCGCAAATTTCCGGCTTTCCGCGCATCAGGCATGCGGAAAGCCGGTTCTTGCCATTTAAAAATAGATTAATTTCGGCCAAACATCACAAGAAACAAGCGCTCGCAGCACTCATTCGCCCTGATAGCCGCTCTGGCTGGGCTTGCTGCGGCGCTTGCGCGGCAGGTGGTCAAACTTCACTTCCTGCAGCGGCGTCACGTCGCTCACCTTGAGCTTCATCACCAGCGGCGGGGCGAGCGTGTCCGGGTGCCAGGCGCGCAGCTCGTAGTCGCCATTGGGCACGTTGGCAATCCGCACCAGGCCATCGGCGCCGCTCACCGCAAACCAGGGCGTGTCCACCGTGTGGATGTGCGCGCGCATCCAGCCGTGCAGATAGCAGACCACCACGCTGTTGCCGGCACGGTCGAACACGATCGGCGGCGGGCTGGAGGTGCTGATCTTGAACTCGAACTCCTTGGCCGGCCCGAAGCTCTTGATGTGATGCTCATGCGGGTCCTTGTTGACGAAGGCCACCGGCGTCCCCGTGCGCACCACGGTCACGTAAGGCTTGAACTCCATGTCTTCCTGCAGCACCTGCACTGGCTGGGCCGGGGCCGTGAATGCCGGCAGAGGGGTGCCCACGGGCACCGCGTAAATCACGGCATCGCCCATCGGCTTGCCAGCCTTGTCGAGCACCTTGGCCACGATGGCGCCCGCCTGCGCCGCGCCGCTGAGCAGCAGGGCGCCGGCCAGCAGGGCAAGTGCGCGCATGTTCAATCGATTCATTCCTGGTCTCCCTGTTCGCATCCGGCGCTGACCTTACTTCGCGGCGGGTCGCTGGACCACATCGCCGTGCATTGGTGCCAGCAGCGCAATCAGCTTGGCGGCCGCGCGGTTGGGCACGCCGTGCTGCGCCATGGCGATCTGCAAGTTCTCGGCCAGAGCGTTGAAGTGGACCGTGCGCACGCCCATGTTCCTGTGCGACTCCCGCATGTCGCGGCCCTTGTATTGGCAGGGGCCGCCGGAGAGTTCGCAGAACTGCTCACCCAGCAGCAGGCTCAGGCGCTGCAGGTCGGTATCGGCAAAGAAGTCCTTGATGCGCGGGTCTTCGCTGATGCGCTGCACGAAGGTGTTGGTGAACTGAGTGATGCCCGGCTTGCCGCCCAGCTGCTGGAACAGAGCGTCATCGGCCCGGGCGGCGCCGACGGCCATGGCCGCACTGGCGAAGATCAGGCTGGCCACCACCAGGCGGGCGGTGCGCAGCAGGGCCGATTCAGAAGCGAAGAAGGTCATGATGTGTCCTTGAGATCAGTGAGTGCGGTACAGGAAGGCCAAGCCGGTCAGAAGCCCACCTGGGCCGAGAGATACCAGCCCTTCTGGCGCGTGGGGTTGAGCACGGTGATGTCGCCAAGGTTCACGTAGGCGGCGGTGATGGAGACGTTGCGGTTCGGGAACCAGGCCACGAAGGCGTCGTAGGCGTCTTTTTCCTTGTCCAGACCCAGGTTGCGCGGCTTGGCGCGGTACTCCACGCCCGCCGCCAGCTTGCGGTTGATCAGGTAGGCCACCGAAGCCTCGGGCATCACTTCGTAGCGGTCCTTCTTGTCGCCACCAAAGCCGAGCAGGCCGAACTGGTTGGCCCGCGTGGCGCGCAGGGTCAGGTTCCAGAGCAGGCTCTGATCCAGCACGAGCTTGGTGGCAGAGACGTAGTAGTCCGTGTCGCTGTTGCGCTTGGCGCCCAGGTCCGTCGCCTTGCTCACGCCCAGACCCTCCAGCCCGGCCACGCCCTTGTTGCGCTTGTACTGGGCGCCCACGGCAATCTGCGGCAGCCAGCTGCCTTGCGCGTACACGGCGTCGCCGGCCACGCGCAGCTTGGCGCCCACCACGTCCTGGCGGATCACCAGCTGGTCCAGCGGCGCCTTGCTGCCCGTGAAGCGCTGGTTGGCAAACGAGAGTTCAAAGCGGTCCGCAATGCCCACGGCCGCACCGCGGGAGTCCAGGCTGTAGTCCTGGGTGCGCACCACGGTGTAGAAGGCATTGGCGCCGTAGCTGTCCTCGGTGCCGTAGCTCGTGATCAGCGCCCAGGGCGTGAGGCCGCCGCCGCCCGCGCCTTCCACCTGCGTCACACCGCCGGTGGCCAGCAGCTTGCCGCTGTCGGGCGCCATGCTCTTGGGGCGCGGCAGGGTCTGTGCCTGTGCGGCTTGCGCGAGGTTCAGCCCCATCGCGAGCGCAAGGCTTGCGCTCAGTTGCAGTGTCAGGGTCTTGCGAGCGCCCGGGCGAGAGTGGCGTGTCATGAAGAGCGTCCTTCGGGTCAGGTTTGGGGTGAATGTGATGCATGCCGGGCCAGCCGGATCGATCGATCCCTGGCCCATGCACCCCTGTACGGCCCGCTGGCGCGTTTGGATGCAGGCGCCGGTTCGGTTGTGCGCGAAGCGGTCTGCTGAACGGCACAGTTGCGCATCTGGCATCGGCGGCGCAGCCGGGGCGTTACGCTCGCCGCCAACCTGCTCATCCATTTCCCTGCACGGAGCCGCCATGCACCTCGCCCGCTTCCCCCGCATCCGCCTGGGCCACTTCCCCACGCCGTTGGAACCCATGGAGCGCCTCTCGGCAGCCTTGGGTGGCCCCAAGCTCTGGATCAAGCGCGACGACTGCACGGGCCTCGCCAGCGGCGGCAACAAGACCCGCAAGCTCGAATGGCTCATGGCCGAGGCCGTGGCCCAAGGCGCAGACACCGTGCTCACCCACGGCGCCACGCAGTCCAACCACGCCCGCCAGACCGCCGCGGCCGCCGCCTTTCTCGGCCTGAAGTGCCACCTGGTGCTGGAAGACCGCACCGGCATCGCAAGCAGCGACTACCGCGAGGGCGGCAACGTGCTGCTGGATCGCGTGCTCGGCGCCAGCTACGAGCATGTACCCGCCGGCACCAACATGGACGCGGCCCTGGCCGCAGCCGGCGAGAAGGTCCGCGCAGCCGGCGGCAAGCCTTACCTCATCCCCGGTGGCGGCTCCAACCCCGTGGGCGCGCTCGGCTACGTGAACTGTGCGCTGGAGTTGCTCGCCCAGGCCAATGACATCGGCCTGCGCATCGACTGGCTGGTCCACGCCACGGGCAGCGCCGGCACCCAGGCTGGGCTGGTGGCCGGCTTGCAGGCCCTGAACAGCGGCATTCCGGTGCTCGGCATCGGCGTGCGCGCCGCGCGCGAGGCGCAGGAGGCCAAGGTCTTCGACCTGGCCGAGCGTACCGCCCATCTGATCGACGCCCCTGGCGTGGTCAAGCGCGAAGACGTGCGCGCCAACTGCGACTACGTCGGCCCCGGCTACGGCCTGCCCACGCCCGGCATGTGGTCCGCCCTCACGCAGGTCGCCCAGACCGAGGGCATCCTGCTCGACCCCGTCTACTCAGGCAAAGGCATGCACGGCCTGATCGACCTCATCGGCAAGGGCTTTTTCGGCAAGCACGAGAACGTGGTGTTTCTGCATACCGGGGGAAGCGTGGGCTTGTTTGGGTATCAGCATGCGATGGCTGACACGCTGTAGACCGCCCACTTTCTGAAAAAACCGGGAACTGATCGAGCAATGGCGCCCCTCGACATTCGACTGATCACGAGCACCAAAGATCTCGACGGCACTCAGTACTTTGAGCTGATGCCTGGCGCTTACCGCGGCCGCTGCTGGAACGAGGGCTCAATCTTCATTGATGAAGAGGTGTTCGGTTTCCTGGAGCCGATCTTCGAATGCAGGGTGCCCGCTTTCAATCACTATGCGTTTTCTCAAGCCGACTCCACCCAATGCGCGAAGCTCGCGTCGGATCTGACTCAGCTGGCTGAACAACTGGACGCCGCGGAGTCGATGAGGGCGCTGCGCAGCCAGCTCGGGTTTGTATTCACGACAAGTGAAGCTCGCTTCCTTCAGGACTTTCTTGCTAACAAAGTCGCGCTTGCGGCGTTGGCACGCGCAGTCGCGACGTGGATTCGGGTTTGCGCAGATCGCGACGGCGGCATCGCCGTACTCGGAATCTAGCCTGTAGCGTCTAGATCAAGATTGGCTCTGGAAGCGGCTTTCCAAGCCAAATTGCCTGGAAACCCGCACCAGACAAGCGGAAAGCACTTTCGAACTCGCCGCAGCATGAAAAACGCCCACCAAGCGGTGGGCGTTCGAGTGCCTGGCGATCCCCGGCGGTCAGGCCGGGTCGCGCAAGTGTGGTGTCACTTCTTCTTTGCAGCCTTGGCCTGGGCCTTGGCGGCTTTCTTCTCGGCTTGCTTGGCCTTGTAGGCCTTGGCCTTGTTCTCGTCGCGAACCTGTTTTTCGGTCTTGGCAGACACGGCAACCGGGCTCAGCGCCAAGGGGGCGGCCACCAGCGCAGCGGACACCACAGCGGTCAACAGTTTTTTCACGATCACCTCCCTTCAAGAACAAGCACACGGCGTGCTGTGCGGGGTTGTACCAGCGTGCACGGCCGCAGCGGAAGCGGCGGCGTGCTGCTCTAGCTGAATTGGGGAGGACACAAACAGGTACCTGCCCCGCATTTGGAGGGCGAGATGGGCTCTGGACGCGGCTCTTCAGGCCAAAGTGGCTGAAGAACCGCATGGGACAAGCGGCAAGCCCACTGCCGCCCGCCGCGAGGTGCGCGCGGGCAGCCAAAGCCCTGCGCGTTTACCCCTTCTGCACCGGCGCAGCAGGTGCTGTCGGCACTGCAGGCGCCATCGGCGGCATCGGCGGGCGCGGGGCTTCACGCACGGTGTAGCCGGCGGGCACCTTGAAGAGGTTGGCGTCGGGTTCGCCGCGCTTGAGGTTGGTCAGCTTGTACGTGGACTCGCCGGCGCGCGGATCGAAGTCGCGCGAGAACAGCGTGAGCATGAGGTCGGGCGAGGTCCAGCGCTCGCGGGTGATGTTGATGGGCTTCTCGTTGCCGATCTTGCCGGCCTCGATCGTCCAGGTGGTGCGCTCGCCGTTGGCGCGCACGCCTTCCATGTCCTTGCTGCCCAGACTGGTGGTGACGCCTTCGCCGCGCGGCGGGGCGAAGCGCATGGGGCCGTCACCGCCGAAGATCTGGACGTTGGCAGGCATGGGAGGCATGGGGGGCATGGGCTGCATGGCACCCATCGGTGGCATGGGTGGCATCGACGGCATGGGGCCGCTGTGCGGCGCCATCGCATTCGGGTCGCCAATACGGTAGACGCGTACTTCGCGGTTGACGGTGGTGTTTCCGCCGGGGCCGGTGCTGACTTCGGAGATCACGACCGGCGTGGGCGTGCTGTCTGCGGAGGATGCAGGCGCGGCGGGTGCAGCCGGCTTGGTGGCGGTGGTGCTGGCCTCGCCGCGCACGCGCTCGCGGAACTGCTGGGCCCATTCGCGCATGCGCTCGGCGTACTTGCGCCATTCGTCATCATGGCCGGGCATGGGCTGCAGGCGGGCGGCCGGGTCACCCATCTGCCAGTTGGGGCCGCGGTCCAGGCGGACAGCGGTCTTGTTCGCGGGGTCCAGCGCCCACTGCGCACGGGCCACGGGGTCATGGATGAAGATGCGCGTGTTGCCGTTGCGCTCGATTTCCTGGCGGGTGCGGCCTTCGCTGTCGCGGCACAGACGGGTTGCCGTCTTGCGGCTGATGCGGTTTCCATCGGCCAGGATCTGCGCGCTTTCGCTCACGGCGTCCGCGCAGTAGGGGGCGCCGGTCACGCGGCGGCGGCTACCCATCTCGGTGCCTGCCATCTGCACGGCCGAGCCGGTCAGCAGCATGGGCGGGAGCCCGATCAGCGGATCGGTCAGCGGCGCCAGATCGGCGAGCAGCAAGGGCTCGCGTGCCTGCGCATGGGCGAGCATGGGGGCGGCAGCGGCGAACACGGCGAGTGCGGCACCCAATGCGGGGCACTTGAGTTGGGCCACGGGTTTCAGAGTCAGGGTCATGGTCGGCTCCAGAGCAGGAAGGAGAAGGACGGAGGGTTACTGGACGACGCGCACGGCAAGCACGGCGCCCTGGGCATTGACGAGCAGCTCGGCGCGCACGGATTCATCGGCCCGCGACGGGTCAAAGGGCAGGCCGAGCGCCGCCAGCTGTGCGCGCGGCATCTCTGCAGGCACGAGCCAGCCGGCCGGGTCCTGCGCCAGCTCGCTTTGCGACACCAGCGGCACGAAGCCCGAACTGCTGGCATAGCTGGCCAGGTTCTGCGCCATCTGCGTGGCCGAGGCGGCAATCTGCGCGCCGGCCCGCTCGCTTTGCACATGCACGACATTCAAGGCCAGCACGCTCACGGCAAAGATCGATGCCGCCGTAGCCGCCAGACCCCAGGGCGACTGCACCACACTGCGCAGCCAGGCCGGCAGCCAGCCACCGGTGCGCGGCGTCGCGCCGGCCGATGCGGGCTGCGGATGCAATCGGTCGAACGCGGCAAGCACGCTGGCCTGCGCGTGTTCCGGCGGCTGCCAGACAGCGTCACGCGTCATGCGTTCGCGTGCGGCGCCGAATGCGTCGGCAAGTGATTGCGTGTCGGCGCTGGCCGCGGAGGGGGGCTGGGTGTCTGGGGCAGGTGCCGTCATGACGAGGCCTCCTGGGTCGGTGAAGGGTCTGCGAGCTTCATGTCGCGCGCATGGTTGTCTTGGCTTGCAGTCACTGTCGATGAAGCCGTGGCTGCTCGCGCGCGCTGCTGCGGGCGCTCGCCCGGCGCCAGCAGGGCCGCCAGCCGGGCGCGACCGCGGTGCAGCCGGGTGCGCAGGGTGTTGAGTTCGATGCCGGCGATTGCCGCGGCCTCGGCGTAGCTGCGTTCCTGCAGCTCCACCAGGATCACCGCTTCGCGAAACACCACCGGCAGCGCGGCGATGGCGCGCATGAGTGCGTCCACACCCTGACGCGCGATCAGCAGGCTGGCAGGTTCGTGTTCGGCGGTCGCTGCGGCGCTGTCGTCCCAGGCGGCAGAGTCGTCGTCGGTCGGTGTCTCGCGGTCCTGATGGCGCAGGTGCGCCAGCACCGCGTGCCGCGCAATGCCTGCGAGGTAGGCGGCCAGCGGCGCGCGGGCAGCGTCATAGCCCTGCGGTTTGTTGACGAACGCCAGAAACGCGTCCTGCATGGCATCGGCCGCCCAGCTCGGGTTGCCGCACAGCGCCAGGCAGTAGCGGTACACCGGGCCGGACTCACGCGCATACAGCTGGGCCAGCGCGCTGCGGTCGCCCTCGGCAATGCGCTGGGCAATCGCGGCGTCGGTATGGGCAGAAGGGTGGGTCAGGTCCACGGCAGGCAGGGCAGTCGAGGGCGGTAACTACCTGCATATTGCGCCGGGTGCGCAGGAAGTTCCCGCGCCAGCATGCGGAGGGCGAGGCGTTGCAGCGCCAGAAAGCAAAAAGGCCGGGCAAGCCCGGCCTTGGATGCGGAAACGTCGCGCTCAGGCGGTTGCGGCCTGACGCACGGTTCCGGCGCTGAGGCCTGCGCTGCTCGTCGCGTCCACCCCGGTCAGGGCCACGCGCATGCCCAGGGCGCCGGCAAGCGCCATGAGCGAGGTGACGCGCGGATCCACGCGTCCTGATTCGATCAGCGAGATCTGCTGGTACGACACGCCCGAGCGCTCGGCCAGCTGGCGCTGCGTCAGACCCTGACGCACGCGCTCGGCGCGTACCACGCCGCCTAGATTGAGAAGGTTCATTCAAGTCCCCTGTTGCAACTGATTGGCTCCAGTGCGGCCCGTCTGTCTCGGCGGGTCCGCTCGATTCGCAGCCACGCGAAACGACAGCTTCAGTTCATCACGAAAGCTGTTCGCGCTGGCGCGAAATGTCCCCAAGTTGGGGGAAGGCCGAACAGGCCTGTATCCGCGGCGCCGCAGGGCAAATGCGCTGTTGGCAACCTTGCCCGGTAGGAAGGTTTACGGGAAGGTTTGCGCCAGTCGGCCAAGCACCCGAACCGGGTGTCCGGCGGCCAGTACCACGGTCTCGCCCATGGCTGGCGAAATGCCTGCAAGCGCCTGGATGTTCACCTGATGCGTGACCCAGACTTCGATGTCCTTGGAGCTCAGCCGGCCCAGGCGCTCACGCAGCGCAGCGGTCTGCTCGGGCTCGGTGCGGCGATCCTCGAAGAAGCTGTTCAGATCCGGCAGCACGGTGTAGGTGCCGAACGCAAGTTGCGCCGTGTCCTTGCAGCGGCACCAGGCCGAACTCAGCACGCGCGTCGGGCGCACGCCGGCGCGCGCAAACCGCTTGCCGAGCGCGCGCGCCTGATCCCGGCCGCGTGCATCGAGGTTGCGCTGCGTGGCGCACCTGGCGAGATCGAAACCCGGCGGATCGCCAATACCCGACACCGTTTGCGCATGGCGCATCATCAGCACCACGCCGCCTTGCGCGATGCGCTTGAGCAGCTCGGCTTCGTTCAGCTCTGCAGCGCGGGTGCTCGGCGTTGCGGCTGCGAGCACCAGGACGCAGGTGACGACGAACAGCAGCGGTGTGAATCGCTTCATGGCAAAGGTACAAGGTGTGCGCATGGTCGCAGCGTGCCGATGCGGCCACTGGCGCGTCAATGCGTGGCGCTACGGGTTTGCAGTGCCTGCGCGCACCTGCCGCAGGTGCACAGCCCGCGCGAGTCAATGCCCTTCGAACGCGCAGACCGTCCAGACAGCCAGCCCGGCAGCGCGCAGTCGTTCGCTGCCGCCCAGATCCGGCAGATCCACGATCGCTGTGGCTTCCACAACCTGCGCGCCGAGTCGCTGCAGCAGACGGGCGCCCGCCAGCATGGTGCCGCCAGTGGCGATCAGGTCGTCCACCAGCAGCACGCGTTGCCCAGCGCGCGCGGCGTCCGCATGCACTTCCACTGTCGCGGTGCCGTACTCGAGCGCGTAGTCCTCGCCGATGGTGTCAAAGGGCAGCTTGCCTTTCTTGCGGATCGGCACGAAGCCGCGATTCAGGTTGTAGGCCAGCACGCTGCCCAGAATGAAGCCGCGCGCGTCGATGCCGGCCACCAGGTCGATGTTCTGATCCATGTAGCGGTGCACAAAGCGGTCGATGAGCACGCGGAAGGTCTTCGGGTCCTGCATCAGCGGTGTGATGTCGCGAAACATCACACCGGGTTGCGGCCAGTCGGGCACGGTACGGATCTGTGCCTTGATGTAGTCCGAATCGAGAATCATTCTTGTTTGCCCCTGATGCGCCGCGACGCGCTGTCACAAATAGCCGAGTGAACTGCTACGGATCAGTACACCGCTGCGTGGCCGAAGCGTTAAATGTCCAGCGTTGTTCGCTCCGTCGCCACGGCGTCGGTCAAGACACTCCAACTTTCGCAGTGCAACCAACGTTCCAAGGAATCCACAATGGCTGACATTTCCCGTCGCACCTGGCTCAAGGGTATTGCAATCACCGCCGTCGCAGTGCCGCTGGCTGGCGTGGCCACGCAGGCCAGTGCCGCCAAGAACGACGCCAGTCGCAAGGCGCTGCAGTATCAGGACACGCCCAAGAACGGCAACGCCTGTGCGGGCTGCATGCAGTTCGTGCCCGGCAAGGACGCCAAGTCCCCCGGTGGCTGCAAGGTCATCCCCGGTGACAACGAGATCAGCCCCAACGGCTGGTGCGCTGCCTGGGTCAAGAAGGCCTGATGCTCCAGCGCTGAGTCCATCCCTTGCCACGACCCCGCCGCTCGGCGGGGTTTTTGCATTTGGAGCCGGCGCGTCGCCATTTCGGGTTGGCACGAGCGCGGAGTCCTGGACGGTGTGCTTCTGTACCGCTTTCTTGGGAGTTGGGTGCACCGACGTGGTGTGCACAGCAGAAAGGCAGCGTCCGGTCGGGGGATCGTGGATACACTTTCCCGTCCAACGAGCACGGACCGGCTTCACGGGGCGCAACGATCGCCTCCCCGCTTCGGGTCAAGAAGCTTTCGGCCGTCCGGGCAGCGCCGCCCTTGGTGCGCCCGCCAGTACGACAGAGGCACCGACGTGAGTACAGAGCACGGCGCGGGAGAGGGGCACCACGTGCTGCCCGCAGGCACCCGAATCAGCGAATTCGAGATCAAGAGCGTCATCGGGGAAGGCGGTTTCGGCACGGTGTACCTGTGCTTCGACACCTCCCTGCATCGCACGGTGGCGCTCAAGGAGTATCTGCCGGGCGCGCTGGCCACGCGCAACTCGGTCTCCAAGGTGGTCGTCAAGAGCGAACGACACAAGGAGACGTTCGAAGCCGGCATGCGCAGCTTCATCAACGAGGCGCGTCTGCTTGCCCAGTTCGATCATGGCGCCCTGGTGAAGGTCTACCGCTTCTGGGAAGCCAATGGCACCGCCTACATGGTCATGCCCTACTACGAGGGCGTGAACCTGCGGCAGATCCTCAAGAGCGAGCCCGAGGCGATTGACGAACCCTGGCTGCGCTCCATGCTGGTTCCGCTGCTCGATGCGCTGGAGAACCTGCACAACCAGAACATCTTCCACCGCGATATTGCGCCGGACAACATCATGATCCTGCGCACCGGCGCCCCGGTGCTGCTGGACTTCGGTGCCGCCCGCCGCGTGATCAGCGACATGACGCAGGCGCTCACGGTGATCCTGAAGCCGGGCTTCGCGCCGGTCGAGCAGTACGCCGACGACGCGGGCATGAAGCAAGGCCCCTGGACCGACATCTATGCCCTGTGCGCAGTGCTGTACTACTGCGTCACCGGCAAGCCGCCCGCCGCCTCGGTCACGCGCCTGCTCAAGGACCCGATGACGCCGCTGGCAAGCGACCCGGCCTACGCGCGCTTCTCCAAGGAGTTCCTTGCGGCCATCGATGCCGGCCTGGCCGTGAAGCCGGAAGATCGCCCGCAGTCGATGGCGGCCTTCCGCCATCTGCTTGGCATTCAGACCTTCAAGCCTGCGGCGGCCCCGTCGGCTGAGACGCAGTTCCCGCGATCCGGCTTCGGCCCCACCGTGTTCCCCGTAACCGGCGCGAAGCCGCCGGCGCCGCCTACCGAGTCGTTTGCGATTCCTTCGGCCGAGTTCGAGGCCGCGCTGGGCGGGGCGCCTGTGCCAGCGCCGGCTGCACCGCCCCCCGTGTTCGAGGCCGACCAGACCATCATCGTGTCCAGCCCGATGAGCCTGAGCGGCGCCGCGGCGGCAGCCTCCGCGGCAGCAGCCAAGGCCGCCGCGGGCGTGCCTGCGCCAAGCCCCGCTGCACTCACGCCGACGCCGCCAGCGCCGTCGGCACCCAGCCCGGCCGGCGCGCCGCAACCGGTATTCGACCCGGATCTGACGCGCGTGCTGTCTCCGTCTCAGTCCGCCCAATTTGCCGCTGCAGCCACGAAGCCCTCCGCTGCGGCCGCGCCAGCACCGACGCCTGCTGCACTCAGCCCTGCACCCGTGTCTGCAGCCGCGTCACCGACGCCGCCAGCCGCTGCGCCCAAACCGGTGCCGCCGGCTCCCGCGCCGGCGCCTGTTATCAAGCCCGCCGCACCGGAGCCGACGCCGGTTGCCCAGCAAAGTGCGATCAAGAAGCTGCAGGAGATGCAGGCCCGCGAAAAAGCCATTCTTGAAGCAGCCGAGAAGGCAACTGCGAAGCCGGCTGACAAGCTCGCCGAGAAGCCGGCAGATAAGCCTGCCGATAAACCGCTGGCACCGGCGGCGGAAAAGCCGGCCGACAAGCCAAAGGCGGCCGCAGCAGCCTCGCCCGACGCAGCCAAGAAGAGCGGCGGCAAGGGTGGCCTGATTGCGGCCGGCGCGGTTGTGGTCATCGGGCTGGTTGCCGGTGGCGCCTGGATGGCCACAAGCTCCAAGCCCGCCCCGGCGCCGGTGCCACCGTCTGAACAGCAGACCGCCTCGATCCCTGCTCCGACACCGGCGCCAGTGCCTGCACCGGCTCCCGCCGAGCCTCCGGCGCAGCAGCAGCAGTCGCCGCCCGCCGATCCGCAGCCCGCGCCTGCACCGGTGCCGACACCGACACCACCGTCGGATCCGCAGGCCGAGAAGCAGGACTGGGAAAAGACCAACAAGACCAACATCGCGCAGGTCGAAGCCTTCCTGAAGAAGTATCCGGACGGGGCGTTGCGCGCCGAAGCACAGAAGGTGCTCGACGAACTGAAGTCCACCGGCCGCGCCAAGCTGCTTGCGAAGCCCTGGGCCAATGTCGTCATCACCGGCCCGGACGGCTTCAAGCGCGAGCTTGTTGTGCCCGGTCCGGACGACAACCCGCGCCTGCCGGTTGGCAAGTACGAAGCCCGCTTCAGCAACCCGGCTAAGCCCGATCAGGTTGTCGCCCGCCAGTTCGAGGTGGTCGGTGGGCGAAGCATCAGCGTGCCCTCAGTCAATTTCTAGCGTCCTGCCCACGATTCGAATCCACGTCATGCCGGAGCCCGCCATGCCCTCTGCCCGTCCGTCCGCTTCTGTTCGCCGATCCTCCGGTCTGGTGCTCGCCGCCGCACTGGCCGTCTTGCTCGGTGCCTGCGCGAGCAGCCCGCCTGCACCCAAGCCCGCCCCGGCGCCGATGCCGGCTCCCGCGCCGGCGCCCGCAGCCCCGGCGCCGACCCCCGTACCTCCGGCGCCCTCGCCCGAGCAGGAGCGTCGAGCCGCACTGACCAAGGTGGTCGATGAAGCCGTGGCGGCCTATGACCGTGGCGACTTCCGCGGAGCGCTCTCGCGCTTGAATGGCGCGGCGGATCTGCAACGCGCCGACGTCGATATCCAGGTCCGTGCGCTGAAGTACATGGCGTTCAGCAACTGCGCTCAAGGCCAGCGGGCGCCGTGCCGAGCGGCCTTCGAGCGGGCACTCACGCTGGATACCAGCTTCGACCTCACACCGGCCGAGCAGGGGCACCCGATCTGGGGGCCCGAGTTCAAGGCGGCCAAGGCTGCCGTGAAGCGCTGAGACCTGCAGGCGCGGTCCCGGTGAGCATGAGGCCGCGCCGCTTGTCCCCTTCTTCCGACAGCACTCAGACCCATGGCCCCGCGCGCCGGTCGCATCAGGCTCTGCCTCGGCAGTGCGATCGTGGTCGTGCTGATGGCGGGCTGCGCCACGCCGCCTGCTCCGGTTGCGCCGCCAGCGCCCGCGCCGGCACCGGTCGTCCCCAAACCCCCGTCACTCGGCCGGGCTGAACACCTCGACGAACTAGGGCGCCCGCGCGAAGCGGCCGAGCTGCGTGCGCTGCTTGCGCGCTCCGCGGCCGGCGCCGACCGGCAGGCGCTGCTGTTCGAGGCTGCGCAGGGCTTCCTGAGTGCCGATGCGCCACAGCAGGCGCAAGCCGCGCAGGAGGGTTTGCGAGCGGCCAGCGGCGGGCTGGGCCTGGTTCTCGACGCGCAACTGCGCCTGCAGCGCGGCGAAGCGCTGGCCGCGTACGGACTGCTCAGGTCGATCGATCCAGCGCAAGTGAACGAAATCGCGCGCGAGCCCTATCTGCGCACCCTGGCTGAGGCGCTTGATCGGGTGGGTGATCTCGATCTGCAGGCATGGCCTGAGGCGGTCAGTTTCACGCGTGCTCGATGCAGACCCCCGCGTTGCATCGCCCAGGCGGCACCACGCACTGCCGCGCGGCCTGCGTTGCCGGCTTCAGCGGCAGGCGCCCAGGCCGCATCCGCGGCGCCCGGCCCCGCCCCTGCGACTGCAGCCGGTTCCGCCGCTGCACCACTGCCGGCTGCGCCCGTCGCCGTACGCGAGTCATTGGCTCAGCGGGTGTGGGTTCGCACGCAATTGATCAGCCTGATCGAACCTTGGGCGGACGCGCAGGCCAATCAGGCCCGGCTCTGGCAGGCGCTGGAGCGGGTGCCCGGCGCAGAGCTGCGCGCGCTGCGTGGCCATCCCTTGCTGGCGAGCGGGCCGGAGGATGGGCGTGCCTGGGTGGATCTTGCGCTGGCTTGGCAGATCGAGCCGCCGCTCGCCCGCCAGACGGCAGCACTTGACGCATGGGCCAGGCAGTATCCCCGCGTGGTCGTGCTTGACAGCAAACTGCTGCGCCGCGGCGAGCCCGCCGCAGGTGCAGCTCACGTGGCTGCCGTATTGCCCCTCAATTCGTCGGACTTTGGCGTGTTGGCCAAGAGCGTGCTTGCCGGCGCGCGTCAGGCGGCGCCTGGTCCCGCAGCCCTGCCGATTCGCGTCTACCCCACCGACGGTTCGGCCAATGGCGCACTCGGGGCCTACCAGCGCGCGGTTCGCAGCGGTGCGCGGGCCGTGATCGGTCCGCTGACCCGCCGCGAGATGGCTGCATTTGCAGAGCTGGATCTCCTGCCTGTGCCAACCGTGGCGCTCAATGTGTTCGAAGAGCAGGCCAGCGTGGTGAACCTTGTCCAGTTCGGCCTCTCGCTGGCCGAAGAGGGGCGGCAGATTGCGCGTCTGCTGTCCGGCAGGCAAGTGAAGGACGTGCTCCTTGTGCAGGGCAAGCGGCCGCTCGATCAGCGCGTGGGCGCAGCGTTTCTCGATCAATGGACCGTTGAACTGGGTGCGAATGCGCGCCCCAGCGTGGCCGAAGGTAGCGCCGGCGTGAGCGCGTGGCTCAACGGCGGCGGCACGGCCAGGGGGGCGCGAGCGGTCGTGCTGGCAACGGGGGCCGAACTCGCCATGGACGTCATCCGCAGCCTGCCTGTCGACGTCCCCCTGTACGGCACCTCCTCGCTCTTCGAGCTGCGTGATGACACCTCGGCAGGGCGCACGCAGGTGCTCGAACTTCCCTACATGATTGACGCGGCGACTGACATCGCCGGGTCGGCGTCGCGGGATCTGCTGGAGCTGCGGCTGTTCGCGCTGGGCAAGGATGCCGCCACCGTGGCGCATGCCCTGGCTGCTGGCGATCGCACCGGGGCTGGCCAGACGCTTCTTGTCGGGGCGACCGGCAAAAGCATCATGCTGCGCTCAGGCCGGATCGAGCGCGAGCTCACGCTGACGCGCCTTCAGCAGCTGCGAGCCGTTGCGCAGGAGCCGACAGCTGAGAAGAGCGCGGAGAAGCAGGCAGAGAAGGGCGCAGAAAAGGCGTCGGACAAGCCCGGCGAGAAGGCGGGTGACAAGGCAGCGGACAAGGCAGCGGTCCGCAGTGTCGCGACCAGCGCGACGCCGCCACGCTAAGGGCGAATTCGCGGGTTTCCCGCTGGGCGGGGGCCGCGGTAAGTTAGTGCGTCATTGAGTGCCATTTTCAGGCTGATGCGCGATGCAGCGCGCACTGCGCAAGCCAAGGAGTAGAGATGCTGACACTGCGGGTCATTGCGATAGACGGCGGGCCACCTCCGTCGCCCATGACGGCCACCTTCGGCCCCCAGGGCGGCACCATCGGCCGCAACCCCGGAGTCACGCTCGTGCTGCCTGATGAAGGCCGCACCATTTCCCGCCAGCAGGCGACGATCGCATTCTCAGCCGGTCAGTTCGTGTTTGCCGAACAAGGCTCGAACCCAAGCACCTTGAACGGCGAGCCGATGGGCCCGGGGCGCTCCGCGCCGCTGCGCCATGGCGACACGCTCGTCATGGGTCCCTACACCTTGCAGGTCGAAGTGGTGGGTGCGCAGGTACCCATGGACGAGCGCACCCGGATGGCGCCCCCGCGCCAAGCCAAGCCGCAACCCCCCCGACCGCCGGCGCCGCCCGCCCCCGCGCCGGTCCCGGCTCCCGTGCCGGCGCCTGCCGCGTTCATTCCGCCGGCACCGGCTTCCATGCCCGCATTCATGCCGCCGCCGCCCGCCGCTGCACCGGCCTTCGTGCCGCCCGTCATGGCGGCCGCGCCTGCACCACTGCCCGCACCGGCACCCGCCCCGGCGGCCGCCATTCCACCGGCTTCCGACTCGTTTGATCCGTTCGCCAGCCTCATCGCTCCGCGCCCACTCGCACCCACGGCTGCACCTGCGCAACCGCCGGCGTTCGTGCCACCGCCGGCAGTGCCTCCCGCTGCACCGGGCGGCGGGTTCGACATCTTTGCCGGCCTCGGCAGCAGCGCGCCTGCACCGGCGGCTGCGGCCTTCGCGGATCCGCTGGCCGGCTTCGGTTCACCCGGCTCACCTGCCGGCGGCGCACCAAAGCCGGCTGCGGGCGCGCTGCCGGCCGGCGGCATTCCGGACGACTTCGACATCTTCGGCAGCCCGCCGGCCGCCAAGCCTGCTGCATCCCCGCCATCCGGCGCGGGCAGCTTGGGCAGTGATCTGAACATCGGCACGCCGGGCGATGCCTCCAGCTCGATTGACTCCCTGTTCGGTCTGGGCGGGTCTGGCAGCAAGGTGGATCCGCTCGCGGTCCTTAGTGCGCCGCCACCGGCGGGCAGTGCCGGCACGGCCCCGTCGTCGAGCGTGGATCCCTTGGCGATGTTTGGTGGTCAGGCCGCGCCGCAGGGTGCGGGGCCGGCGAGCGCCAACCACACGCCCGAAGTGAATTCGCTGTTTGCTCTGCCCAAGGCGGCCGGCCCGGCACCTGCAGTGGATGCTGCGTCCCGCCAGGCGATGGACGACGTGCTGGCCGCAGCGCGAGCACCGGCGCCGAACATGTTGGCTACAGGGTCGTTCAAGCTCAATCCCTCGGCTCAGGCGCCCGTGCCGGCGCCCGCCGCGGCTCAGGCGCCGGTGCCGCGCGCTGCCATGAGCGCAGGCGGCACAAGCGGCACCCAGGCCGTGGGCCAGGATGCGCTGCTGCTCGCGTTGCTGCGCGGTTTGGATTGCTCTGTGGACGTCTCCCAGGGCCTGACCGAGGACCTGATGTTCCGCATCGGCCAGCTGCTGCGCGAGACCACGCAGGGCACCATCGAACTGCTGGCGGCGCGCGCGCTGTCCAAGCGCGAAGTCAAGGCGCAGGCCACGGTGATCATGGAGCGGGCGAACAACCCGCTGAAGTTCTCGCCGGACGTGGCCAGCGCCATGCCGTTCCTGCTGGCAGAGAAACCCAACCGCGCCTTCATGCCGCCGGTGGAGGCGATGCGCGACTCCTACAACGACCTGCGCTCGCACCAGGTGGGCGTGATGGCCGGCATGCGTGCGGCGCTTGAGGGCGTGCTGGGCCGCTTCACGCCCGAGGAGCTCGAAAAGCGCCTGACGCAGAAGAGCATGCTCGACTCGCTCATCCCTGCCGCGCGCAAGGCCAAGCTCTGGGATCTGTACGTCGAGATGTATCGCGACATCGCCCAGGAGGCGGGCGACGATTTTCACAAGCTCTTCGGTCGTGCATTCACCGAAGCCTATGAAGAACAGGTGGACCTGCTGCGCAAGCAGGAACCACGGAAGTAGCCGCACAACAAGAAGGCAGTCATGCTCGAGTTTGACATCCAGGCGCTCAGCGGTCAGGGAGGCCGCAGCTACCAGGAGGATTGCCAGGGCCACCGCGTGGCTGGTGGCATCCTGTGCCTGGCCGTGTCCGATGGCGCCGGAGGGCACGGCGGAGGCCACATCGCCTCCGAACTGGCGGTGCGTGCCGTGCTGGATCAGCATGCTCATGAGCCCGCCTTCCTGCCCGAGACCGTGGCGCGCCTGATCGAGCTCGCGCATCGTGTGGTGCACAGCGGGCAGCAGAAGTTTCCGCAGTACCCGGACATGCGCGCCACGCTGGTGATCGCGCTGTGCGAGCTGGCGACCGGACGCATCCTGCTGGGCAATGTGGGCGATTCAAGGGCCTATGTGTTGGCTGCGGGCGGCATTCTGCTGCGCACGCGCGACCACAGCATTGCGCAGCAGATGATCGACGCCGGCATGCTGGCGGCCGATCGGCGCGAGCGTCCGCGGGGCGGAAATGTGCTGTTCGCTTCCCTGGGCATGGAGGAGCCGCCGGAGCCGTATGTGTATGAGCTGGCCACGCCGATCGCCGGTGGCGAGAGTCTGCTGCTCTGTACGGATGGATTCTGGGAGGCGCTGGACGAACGAGTCGTCTGCGAAGGCGTGCAGACGGGCAACACTGTCGCCAGTACGCTGGCTGTGCTCGAGAGCCAGCTGCTGGGCAGCATCCAGCCGGGGCACGACAACTACACCGCGCTTCTGGCGCGCAGCCGGCAGGCTGCTGCGAGCTTTGTGGATGCAGACAGCACCGTGATCCTTCGCGCACCCCCAAGTGTCGACGAGGACCGCCAGCGCACCGTGATCCTGCCACGCTCCAGCGCTTGAGGAGCATGCGCTTTTCCGGATGCAAGGCGCGGCATTTCCCATCAAGGTGGATTGAATGAAGACGTGGATTCCCTCTGGTCGCACTTCGGTGCTCTGGGCGTCTCTGGGCGTGCTGCTGGCGTCCTGCGCCGCGCCGCCACCCAAGGCGCCGCCGCCGCCCGCGCCCGTCGCGGCGCCTGCCCCGGCCCCCGTGGCTGCTCCGCCCAAGCCCGCTGTGCCGATCATCGATACCGAAGTAGGGCGGCTGGTGCCCGTGGACTTCAGCGAGCTGACCGAGTTTTCGGTCGACCCGCTGGACGACGTTCACAAGACCTTCCGCTTCAGCTGCCAGTACTTCCGCAACCGCAAGCAGGCGCAGTGGACGCCGCTGTGCGAGCGGCTGGCACGACTCTCACCCACCGATCAGGCGGGGCTGCGTGCGCTGCTGATGGAGCTGCAGCCCTACCGGATCGAGACCGACGACGGCAAGGCCGCGGGCACCATTACCGGCTACTACGAGCCCGTGCTGCGCGGCTCGCGCGTCAAGCGCAACCCCTACGTGCATGCGCTGTACAACCGGCCCTCGGACCTCGTTGTGGTGTCGGCGGGCAACGCCGGCGCGCGCGGCCGCAAGGTGGGCGAGAAGGTCGTGCCCTACTTCACCCGCGAGGAGATCTATTCACCGAGCGGCCAGCAGTCGATGTCCGGGCGCGAGATCGTGTGGGTCGATGACCCGATGGACGTGCTGCTGATTGAAGTGCAGGGTTCGGGGCGGGTCATGCTGCCCGATGGCTCGGCGATCCGCCTGTCCTATGCGGACCACAACGGTCATCCGCGCACGCCCTATTCCCAGTGGTTCCGCGCCAACGGCCTGCCCAACATCGGTTCGATGGAGGAGATCAGCCGCTGGGCACGTACGGCACCGCCCGAACGTGTGAAGCAGATGTCCAACAGCAACGCGCAGGTGGTGTTCTTCCGCTGGGAAACCGTGACGGACGTCACCGTCGGGCCGCCGGGAGCCACCGGGACGCCCGTGGTGCCGATGCGCTCGATCGCCATCGATCCGCGCTCGATTCCGCTGGGGGCGCCGGTCTGGATCGAGTTCCGCAGCCCGATCAACAAGGACGTGATGTACCGCCGCCTGGTGTTCGGATCGGACACCGGCGGCTCGATCAAGGGCGCGGTGCGTGCGGACTACTTCTGGGGTTTTGGCCAGCAGGCGCTTCAGATGGCGCGCGCGACGCGCACCGATCAGGGGCGCATGTGGGTGTTGCTACCCAAACCGACGGCGCAGTGAAGTCGGCGTGTGGATTTCCCCCTTGCGAGGCGCCGGACGGCATGGGGCGTTCTCAATCAATTGTTGAATAATGGTGTTCATAATCACCTATTTTCAAATTTTGATTGAAATAGCCGGTTGGCGGCTTTCCGCTACAGCGGCGCGGATCTTGGCGGGTTTGGCGCGCAATTCTTGAGCGTGCATCTCATGCCGAAACCCGCCGCAGCAGGTTCAGGCGATTGTGAGCATGCCGGTGTACTGATCCGGGCGCGGCAGGCCCAGAAAGCAGCGCACGGCGGTACGGCCATTGGCCAACTGCGCCCACCACAGCGAGGTGCCGTGCATGCGGTCGCACATCTCATCGAAGGCCAGCGCCGCCATGGCCGGGCCGAGCGGGCCATGCACGGTCGCTTCGATGGTCTGGTGGCGATGCGCCAGCGCCAGCGCCTTGTACAGGTCCGGGCCGGGTGCGTGCGTGGCGGCCTCGCTGATGTTGAACAGGCAGTCCTGCAGGCTGTCCTCGAACTGATCGAGGCTGCCGCCGGGGCGCAGCACGGCGGTCATGGCGCTGCTCAGGCGATCGAACCAGTTCGAGCTCATCTGGATTTCTGCGAGCAGGGCGCGCGGGAAGGGCGCCTTGAGCACCGCCGTGAGCGGAAAGTAGCGCCCAACCTGATCCACGCTGGACATCAGGGCGCCGGCCCAGGAGTCGCCCTGACCGAGGACGCCCGGGAAGATCGCAAAGCGCCAGACCGGCGCGCTTACGTAGGCGCGCATCCACTCCTGGCCAAGACTCGTGCGTGAACTCACAATGGCGTGCTGAAGCCATTCGTCCCAGACGCCGCTGAACTCCGGATCCATGCGGCGCGAGGCGAAGTCGCCCAGCGCCGGCATCTTGCCGAACCATCCCGGCCGTGGATCGGCCATGCCGTCGAATCCGAGGTCGGCCATGGCTCAGAGCTTCGTGGGGCAGCCGAACTGGCGCAGTTCGGACATGGTGAAGGGGTTCAGCACGCTGCTGGTCTGCACATCGAAGGTGGCCTTGCGCCCGTCTATGTCGAACACCACGCGGAACCGCTCGGGCTGGTTGCTGCCCTCGATCTTCATGCGGTCGAACATGCGGAACAGCGCCCAGGGGCCATCGAAGATCATGGCTGACTGGCCGCTGCTGGTGGGCGGCGAGATCTGGATGCGCACCTGGCTGCGACCGGCGCTGCCCGGCCACACGACCGAGGAGGGCACCTGCGGGCCGTGCGCATAGCGGACCTGCTGGCCGTCCACGTCGATGCTGAACTGCTGGATGCTGGCGTCCATCTCGACCGGGCGGAAGTCCAGCCGCAGGCTCGGCGCGTTGCCGCCATTGCGGAAGAAGGTATCGCGGATCGCCTGGGCGCGCTGAAACTGCGCCAGCGACTCCGAGTCACCCGCGGCACCCATGGAAGCACCGCCGGTACCTGTTGTCCGGAAGGTCCAGACCTTGGTGGTGGTGTCGACATACGGGAAGAGCTTCTCGGTGAGGAAGCCATCCATCTTGCCGCCGGGGCGGAACATGGCGGCAAAGTCCTCCGGGGTGATGTCGCGATTGCTGCCGCGCACGACCGGATAGCGACCGGAGATGGCCTGCGTGCAGAAGTTGGTGATGTTGGCCTGGATCAGCTCGCCCAGGTTGATGCGTGTACCAGCGAGTGCGGTTTCCGTGCTGGCCTTGACCAGCTCGTTCATCGGCTCACGCACTTCAAGGGGCAGACGATCCGCCTCCGACTTCACCTTGTTGGGCACCTCACTCTGCGGCACGGCCATGCCACTGCCCACGGCAGTGCGCACCTGCTGCATGAAGGTGTAGAGCTCGCCGAGCAGGGTGATGGACTGGTCGATCGGTGCCGGCTGCCCCTGTGCAGGTGCCTTGACCCAGGCGCGGATTTCGCGGAACTGGTTGTCCACCAGAATCTGCTCCAAGGTTTCACTGGAGCTTGGGCCGGCTGCTGGGCGATCCGATGAGAAGATCTTGTTCAGGCTCTCACGCGCCTTGTCCACCTCGCGCGCGGCCTCATTGAGCTTCTTGTCGATCTGACCGCCATCGAGCTTTTCGGCCAGCGTCGTTTCCTTGGCGACGGCGCGGAACAGACTGCGCATCGGGGAGTCGACCGAGGACAGCACCTGCGTGACGGCGATCGCGTCATTCAGGTCCTTGATCTTGCGCAGTCGGATGTCGCCGAGATACTTCTTCCACTCGCGGGCGTACTCCTCGAGATAGATGCGCCGGACTTCCTTGGACAGGTTGAGCTTGGCGTTTGCGTCGTTCAGGTTGAACTGGCGCTGCTGATCGTTCAGACCCATGACCCAGCGTTCCTCCGCGGCCAGCTGCTGGGCAGCCACATCCACTTGCTTGAGGAAGCCGCTGTAGTAGCCGTCATAGCTGAACATCCCGGCCGGGCCGCGTGTCATGGGTATGCCGCTGGCGCGCGTGAAGATGTTGCTGATATTCGGCCCGCCCGCACGCACGGCGTTGAATTCGGGAAACTCACTGCCCACACCCAGGCGCTTCATGCGGCTGTAGACGCGCTGCGGCAAGGACAGGCGCGACAGGATGGTTCGAGCGTTCTCGACCAGTGCCTTGTCCATCGGCAGTGGCGAGACCACGATGCCTCTGTCAAGCAGCGCGATCAGATGCCGCTCCAGGGCCTGGCGCTGGTCCACGGTGACACCCCGCGGCAGGCTGTCGGTCCAGTCCGCGAGGATGATGGCCTTGAGCGCATCGGCCGAGTAATGCTCGGTCTCATGCATCATCAGATAGGCCTTCAGGGCCTCGTACATCATCTCGGGGTTGTCGGCCTGGGTCTTGCGCAGGATCTCCTCGATGCGCAGGGCCACGCGGGGCAGGAAGGCATCCGTCAGCAGGCGCTGGTAGGCCGCCTGCGCCGCGGAGTCGATCTTGTCGCCCTGGAACAGGCCGAACTTCATGCTCGTGGGCGAGGAGAAGTCGCTCTCGACGGGCGGCGCGATCGCGACCTTGCGCAGGTCTTCGAGCGCAGGCAGCACCTGCAGCACATCCGTGGTGGCCACGTTGTCGAAGCCTGTCACGGTCTTGGTGACATCCGGCACCTTCGTGGCCACGTTGGCCAGATACTCCTTGTTTCGCACGAAGCTGAAGGCCCAGGCCGTCACTGTGGCCACGCCAGCCAGGCAGATCAGCGCCATGGCAGCGGCATTGATGATGGAACGGCGGCGCTCCCATTTCAGGTTCGTGCCCGCCAGTTCGGACTCTGCAAACACCACGTCCTTGAGCAGCTTGGTGATGAAGTAGCTGCGGCCCGTCGAGCTGCGGGAAGGCAGGACACGCCGTTCCACCTTGAAGCTGCGCGCCAGCAGACCCATGATCCGGTCGATCGGTGTGTCTTCCTGCGTACCGCTGGTGAAGTAGACGCCGCGGATCAGTGGCGCGTCGTCGAAGTTGGACGCCGAGAAGGTGTGTACAAGGAACTCGCCGAGCACATCGCGGATGCCTGCAAACTGCTCGGGAAAGCCATACACCAGGGCGCGTCGCTGCGGATCGCGCTCAGCTTCGAGCCGGTCGATCAGGCCATCGAACAGGCGCTTCTCGATTGCCGCAAACTCCTTGCTGAAGGTGTTGCCCAGGTTGGCGCGGTCCAGCCCGTTCTGCGTTTCCTTGAAGGGCAGAGTGAAGCCCAGCACCTGCGCGCGTTCTTCCTTGCCCAGGTTCTCGAAGTACTCCATGAAGCCGGGCAGCAAGTCCGTCTTGGTGACCAGCACATAGATGGGGATGCGCAGGCCCAGCTGGCTATACAGCTCCTGCACACGCTGGCGCAGCGTGGTGCCATGGCGCTCGCGGTCCGGCTGCGCCTGCGACAGCAGATCCTGCACGCTGATGGTCAGCAGAATGCCGTTGATCGGACGGCGCGGCCGCGCCTTGCGCAGCAGCTGCAGGAAGCCCTGCCAGGCGCCGGCATCCTCTTCCTTGTTGGAGGTCTGCGTGGTGTAGCGGCCGGCGGTGTCCAGCAGGATCGCTTCGTTCGTGAACCACCAGTCGCAATTGCGCGTGCCGCCTACGCCGCGGATGGCTTCCTTGCCGAACTTCTCTGCGAGCGGGAACTCGAGACCGGAATTGAGTAGAGAGGTGGTCTTGCCCGAACCGGGCGCCCCGATGAACATGTACCAGGGGAGGTGGTAGAGATAGCCCGAGCCGAAGCGCTGGTTCCACTTTGCGCCACTCAGGTTGGACTTCTTCAGGGTATCCAGCGCCTCCTTGAAGCGCGCGTCGAGCACAGCAACTTCCTTGTCGCCGGCCTTCTCGGTGGGTGCAACGGACTGCGCCGCGAGACTGGCGGCCATCTGGTCGCTGGCGCGCCGCGCCTTCCAGACCGCCCACAAGCGGCGCGCCACGAAGAACAGCACGATCAGACCGATCAGCGTCCAGCGAGCCCACTCGGGGTCGAGCGGACGGATGCTGCCAATGGCGATCAGCGGGCCGACCCACCAAATGAGCAGAGACAAGGCCAGCAGGCCCAGAATCAGCAGGGTCCACTTGTTGAAGATGAAGCCGAAGATCTTTTTCATGGTGCGTGAACCCGGGCGCTATTGCTTGACCAGCAGCAGTGTGATTTCGACGCGGCGGTTCTGCGCCTTGCCCGCGGCCGTGTCGTTGGATGCCACAGGTTCGGAATCGGCGCGTCCCTCGGGCTGAATGCGGCCTTGCAGTACGGTGCGGCCCAGCAGACCGGCCACAGTCTTGGCGCGTTCGTGCGACAAGTGCCAGTTCGACGGGAAGCGCGCGGTGCTGATGGGCGTGTTGTCCGTGTGGCCCGTGACGAGCACCGTGCCCTGTACCTTCGTTAGTGCATCGGCGATACGGCCGATCAGCGGCTCGCGCACGGGTTCGAGCGTGGCGCTGCCCTTTTCGAAGAGACCGTCGCCGCGGATCGTGACGATGCTCCGGTCGGCGTAGTCCTTCACGTCCACCAGCCCCTCCTTGATTTCCGGTTCGAGGAACTGTCTCAGACGGGGCTGCGGAATCTGCACCGGCGGAGGCAGCTGGTGGCCCTTGGCGCGGATGCCGATGATGGACGAGTACAAGGGGTCGGAGGCGCGCGTCAGCATGAGCGTGAAGATCATGTAGCCCGCCAGAAGAATCAGCCCGACGACGGCCGATGCCACCCAGAGCGGCATCGCGCCCAGAAAGCGCTTCTTGACACCTTGGGTGGGCGCCCAATTCAGCGCCAGCGACGCGTCGTACTTGCCTCGCTGCTCCTTGATCATCAGCGCAAGCCGTTCGCGCAGGGTTTGAAGATCTGCCAGACCGTTCTGCACCACCCGATAGCGCCCCTGAAAGCCGAGCACGATGCAGGCATAGATCAGCTCGAGCAGATCGAGGTTGTCACGCGGCGCCTGTGCGAGCTTGCCAAGCAGCTGAAACACCTTTTCGCCGCCCCAGGATTCGTTGTGAAAGCTCACAAGCAAGCTGTGGCGCGCCCATGCGCCACTGCCCCCCCAGGGGGTGCTGGCGGCGGTTTCATCGAGGACGGTGCATAGGATGTAGCGCGCGGCAATCACGCGCTCGTTCGCCACGCCGGCAGTCCGGACATTGTTCTCGAACTGCTTTACCGCTGCGACGAGACTCTCGCGCAGTGCATCGACGTCCGCAACCTGCGTGGTCTGGCGCAGCTGGGTCACCAGATTCAGGAGCGGGTTGGCTGCTGCCAGCAGCGGGTTCAGGCCCGTCGGCTTGTAGGGGATGTCCGAGGCGGCCTCGCGCGCCATCGGCTGTGCCGCAGCAAAGGCCGCTGGCGACGCCGCGGCCGGGCGAACCCCGGGCGTGGGCATGACAAAGGTCTGCTCCGGCGGCGCTGCGCCGAATGCACTGAATGGGTCGTTGGTATTGCTCATGAGCAGCGTCCTGTTGTGTTCAGGCGCGGCTGAGCCGGGTGCGCCGGTGGTCAGTCAAGCGGCAAGGGCGCGATCCGGATGCTCAGCCCTCCCGGATGGCCCAGAACTCCAGCTCGAGCCCCGGGAACTCACCTGCGATGTGCATTGCCAGGTGGCCCGTCGCCTGAAGCTGGGTCCAGAGGTCCCCATTGCGATCGAGTTCGAAGTAGTGGAACCCGGAGTGGTACGGAATTTCTCTTGGTGCAACGGCGAGACCTCGAAGCGATACGCCGGGCAGTTGCAGGTTCACGAGATCACGGATCCGTTCAACTGGCCCGATCTTGACTTGGCTGGGAAAGCGCAGGCGCAGCTGCTCGCCGGGTACTTGCGCATTGACCGCGAGCACGAAGTTGGCGGACCGCAGCAAATCGAGATCCGAGACGGTTGCCGTGCGGACGCCGTACTTGCGGTCGACCAGCTCTATCGGAATCGCACGCTGCTCCAGAACCGTCGACAGGAAGGCGCGCAGATGAATCATCAACTCGCCCAGGCAGCGCTCCAGATCATCGTGAAGGTAGGCGACCAGCTTGGGCGGGCGGCGCGACGTGCTGCCGAAGATCGCCAAGTCGCCGATCGCTTCTACGCACAGAGAGAAGAATCGCTCCGGGTGCACGGTATTCAGCTCGCTCAAGTGCTGAAAGAGCGGCTCATAGCGGTTGACTGATTGCAGCATCAGAAAGTCAGCGATTTCCGCAACGCCGCCGGCACCGGGTTTCCCCAGTCGCGCTGCGAGTGCATCACCGCGCTGATGGAACATTGCGAGGGCCTCGCGCAAATAGCCAGCCACCCGGGATTGCACGTGCAGATTGAGCAGTGGCGGAACGTGGTTCTTGTCCACCAGCAGCGCGCTGTCCGGTTTGCGCTCGAGGACCTTGATGAGCGCCAGGCCCTGGTATGCCTCCGTCGAGTCCGTCGCGAGCATGAGCCTGAGGTTGAGATTGCCGACCTGGATGAATGCGTTGCGCTCCATCGACGCCGTGGCGTCGCGCAATTCGATGTCGTTGGCCACGTAGCGCATGAGCGCAGCATCCTGCTCGCCGCCCAGGCTTGTGTCCTGTGCGTTGGTGCGGCGCATGGGCAAGCTGAGAACGACCTTGGCATCACGCGCGTCCGCAGGGAAGTCCAGTGCGGGGGGCAGGGGGTCGACTGCCGGGGCATCAAACGGAGTGCCGTCAGGGAACACGCCTTGAGCTCGGGTCACCACAATCCGACCGAGCTTCAGACTGTCTTCGTCGATATCCAGCGCGGTGAAGCCCCACGGGTAGGGCCGCAGAGCATTCGTACGCCCTTCAACCCAGCGTTCAAGATGCCGATCGGCCTGCTGGAAGTGCTGAGGCTGCAGGAACAGGCCTTCGGTCCAGACGACCTTTCGGAAGTTCGACATGATTTGGGGGTCCGGGGATCTCGTGTGGACGTCGCGTCGTTGTCGCGAGTGGAATGCTTATTGCGCAGGCCGAACCGAAATGGTTCGGCCATCGACGATCACGCGCAGGTTGTTCGGCTTTCCGGCAACAAGCGGTACCGTGCCGCGCCAGGTCGCGCGTTCAAGATCGCGAAAGGCTGCAAACACAGCAATGTGACGTGACTCAGACTTTGCATCGCGAGCGATCGACTTCGTTTCGCCCGGCTGCAGTGTGAACTCGTCCCGCGCCTGCAGGTCCGCAGCGAGCGCCTCGCGGTCCTTGTCGAACAGCGCAAAGAAGTCGGCAGCTTCAAACCCGGCCGGCGCACGCAGTTCGTACACACGGACCACGATTGGCGAGGGCCGATTGCGGGTATCCGGATTCGCGTTGCTGGCAACCGCGACGGAGATATTCAGCTTGGTGGGTGTTGCTTTCGGCGCAGATCCGCAGCCCCCAAGTGCAAGCAGCAGAACGGACATGCAGAGAGCCCCGAACGATGGACGCCATGCCATGCAGATCTCCTCCCGTTGTTTCGTTGACATTATGTCAGCCAGCCCGGAAACTCGACGCACTTTGTTCAGGGAGTCACGTACTCGGCGCTGTGTTGTTCGCGGCATCGCGTGCGAAAAGACTGCGATGCGTGTGGGCCGCATTATTGGACCTGCGCTGCGAACGTGGCCAAACATCTCGATCCCCAAAACACGGGGCTGCGAACAAACCGAAGTTGGCACATAGTTACGCACCGCCAGCCACACCGAAGGGACTGGCGAATCGCTCTATCCGGGGAGGGCGCCGTGCTCGACATCGAGCAACTCTGCAAGCCAGTCAGCGACGAGTCACCATGTGGCGCCGACCTTGAGTACGACGCGGCATTCCTCGCGCTCGAGCAAGCAGCGCAACCCAAGGCCGAGCAGCAGTTTGGTGACACGGTCATCGCTGCCGAGGGGCCGGATTGGCGCACTGTTCGTAGCCAGGCAATCGAGCTCTTTGGCCGCACCAAGGATCTGCGCATCTGCGTGCACCTGATCCGCGCCAATCTCGCCTTGGAAGGCTTTCGCTCGCTGGCCGATGGCCTCGGTCTGGTGCGTGAGATGTGTGCGCGCTACTGGGACGGACTGTTCCCGCTGCTGGACGCCGACTACGACAACGACCCCATGATGCGCATGAACGCATTGTCGTCGCTGGCTCACGCCGAGGCGGGTCTGGCTGACGTGCGCAACAGCGCTGTGGGCAAAGCGCGGGGCGTTGCATTCCAAGTTAAGTCTTTTGAGTACGCGCTGAACCCTTCGCTTGTGCCAGAGGGCATGGCAGTGCCGAGCGACGCCGAGCTTCGCGGATTTCTTGCCGATCTCGAAAGTGCGGAGCCGGGGAGCCTTGAGGCGCTTTCGCGCGTGAAGTCCGAGGCCGATCAGTTGCAGACATGGCTCAATGAACAGGTCGGCAGCGATCGAGCAGCCGACCTTAAGCCACTGCGCGATGTATGCGGCTATGTGGTCAAGCAGGTCAAGGCAGTCGCCGGCAGCGACTCGGGTGATGCCACCACAGATGCCGATGGCGCCGCCGATGGGGGCGTGGGGGCTGCAGGGCTGGCCCTCGGCGCTGCCGGCAATCGGGATGAAGCGATCCGCCAGTTGGAAAAGCTGTGCGATCTTCTTGAGCGGACTGACCCCGCAAACCCAGGGCCGCTGTTCATCCGACGCGGCATCCGTCTTCTACGCATGAACTTCATCGACATCATCCGAGATCTGTCGCCCGAGAGTCTGCAGCAGATCGAACACCAGGCGGGCCTGCCCCGCGAATAGGCTCATTGAGTGCGCTTCAGTGGTTCAGATATGAAAGGACGTCATCATGGCTAGCAGTCAAAAGTTCATCGCGAGAAACCGCGCCCCTCGTGTCCAGATTGAATACGACGTAGAGCTTTATGGGGCCGAGAAGAAGGTCCAGCTGCCCTTCGTGATGGGCGTGATGTCGGATCTGTCCGGCAAGTCCAACGAGCCGCCACCGCCTGTGCCTGATCGCAAGTTTTTGTCTTTTGATGTCGACAACTTCGACAGCCGCATGAAGGCCATGAAGCCCCGTGTCGCTTTCCAGGTACCCAACACGCTGACGGGCGAAGGCAATCTGCCCGTGGATATCACCTTCGAGAACATGGACGATTTTTCGCCTGCTGCCGTGGCGCGCAAGGTGGACTCGCTCAATCGGTTGTTGCAGGCCCGGACTCAGCTTTCCAATCTTGTGACTTACATGGACGGCAAGTCTGGGGCTGAGGACCTGCTGGCCAAGGTGATCCAGGACCCTGCGCTGCTTCAGTCGCTGGCAGCAACCAAGAAGCCGGATGGTGAGCAGGCCTGAGTGGCCGGCGTCACCTCGGACAGACTATCCCGGAGTAATTTGACATGGCACAGACCCAATCAGACAGCCAGCTGGGCGCGATTGAATTTGCCGGCTCGGACTTTTCGTCGCTTCTGAACAAGGAGTTCAAGCCCAAGACGGAAGAAGTTCGCAGCGAGGTCGAGCGTGCGGTGCAGACACTCGCCGAGCAGGCGCTCGTGAATACCAGTTTGATCGGCAAGGATGTGGTTCAGTCGATCGAAGCGATGATCGCTGCGATCGACAAGAAGCTGTCCGAACAGGTGAATCTGATTCTCCACCACGCGGACTTCCAGAAGATGGAGAGCGCATGGCGTGGACTCCACTATCTGGTCAACAACACCGAGACGGACGAGTCCCTCAAGATCCGTGTGATGGACATTTCGAAGGCTGATCTTCACAAGACGCTCAAGCGGTACAAGGGCACCAATTGGGATCAGAGCCCGATCTTCAAGCGCGTCTATGAAGAAGAGTACGGCCAGTTTGGGGGCGAGCCGTTCGGCGCGCTTGTCGGCGATTACTACTTCGACCAAAGCCCGCCAGACGTCGAACTGCTTGGCGAGATGGCTAAGGTGTCAGCATCGGCGCATGCCCCATTCCTCGCTGCCGCATCGCCCACGCTGATGCAGATGGATTCGTGGCAAGAGCTGGCCAATCCCCGAGACCTTACAAAGATCTTCAGTACGCCGGACTACGCGGGTTGGAGGTCGTTGCGCGAATCCGAGGACGCGCGCTATCTGGCGCTGTGCATGCCGCGTTTCCTTGCGCGGACGCCCTATGGTGCCAAGACCAACCCGGTGGAAGACTTTGCCTTCGAGGAAGATACCGGCGCCGCAGATCACTCGCGCTACGCCTGGGCCAACGCGGCCTACGCGATGGCGGTAAACATCAACCGCTCGTTCAAGCTGTACGGCTGGTGCTCCCGTATTCGTGGCATCGAGTCGGGCGGTGCTGTGGAAGGTTTGCCGACCCATGCCTTCCCGACGGACGACGGCGGCGTCGACATGAAGTGCCCGACCGAGATCGCAATCAGCGACCGCCGTGAGGCAGAGCTATCGAAGAACGGTTTCCTGGCGCTGGTGCATCGGAAGAATTCCGACTTTGCAGCCTTTATTGGTGGGCAATCGCTGCACAAGCCTGCTGAGTACGACGATCCAGATGCAACCGCCAATGCGGCGCTTGCGGCACGGCTGCCCTATCTGTTCGCATGCAACCGGTTTGCCCACTACCTTAAGTGCATCGTCCGCGACAAGGTTGGCTCGTTCAAGGAGCGGGCTGACATGCAGCGCTGGCTCCAGAACTGGATCATGCAGTACGTGGACGGTGATCCTGCGAATTCCAGTGAAGACATTAAGGCAGAAAAGCCGCTGGCGGCCGCTGAAGTTGTGGTCGAGGAGATTGAGGGGCAGCCAGGCTACTACGGCGCCAAGTTCTTCTTGCGCCCGCACTATCAGCTGGAAGGCTTGACCGTGAGCCTGCGTTTGGTGTCCAAGCTGCCGTCGGCCAAGTCGGCTTGATCGAGTAACCCCACGCTCGCGGGATCTACCGCGAGCGTGGGATTGTTGGAGGGCTGTTGGCCAACCACACTGGCATCTGACGGGGCCAACTCGAACGCACAACCGGCCCGGTTGCAAAGTTTCTCGGAAGGAGAGTTGAAATGGCTGTTGACTACTTTTTGAAGATTGATGGGATAGAAGGCGAATCGCCCGATGCCAAGCACGGCAAGGAAATCCAGGTGCTGTCCTGGTCTTGGGGCGTCACCAACACCGGGACGCACGGTATGGGCGCTGGCGGCGGTGCGGGCAAGGCGGTGGTGAGTGACTTCAACTTCACCCATGAGTACGACAAGGCGAGCCCTAATCTCTTCGACAAGTGCGTCAAGGGCACGCACATCAAGACGGCTGTCCTGACCGCGCGCAAAGCTGGCGGCCAGCAGCAGGAGTTCTTGGTGATCAAGCTGGCTGACTTGCTTGTGTCTTCCGTCGGTCCTTCGGCTGCCAGCGAAGTCCCCATGGAAAGCGTGACACTGAACTTCACCAAGTACGAGATCGAGTACAAGCCTCAAAAGGCCGATGGTTCGCTGGACGCCGGGGTCAAGGCGCAATACGACATCAAGGCTCAGAAGTAACGAGCTTGGCTTCGCATTGCCCATCGGCCGAATCCTGCCGATGGGCAATTTCGCTTGTGGACGTGCATGCGTCCGAACCTAATCCCTTCCGAGCGTCGAAATGAGTGTCAGCAACATTGTTCTCGCGATGGAGAACCTACGTACGAACCAGAAGCTGACCGGAGACAGCTTGTTGGAGAGCCCGCACCGCATGCTTTCGGCGGCCTTTTCGTCGCGCATCCCCGGTCTGGCGCCATTTATCGATGTCGTCGGATTCCGCTGGTCTGCAGAGAGCAACAGTACGGCCGTGGCAGGTAGCTCCCAGCGCGGATCTGAGAGCAACATCATCGTCTCGCCGGCACCGTTGATCTTGACGAAGCGCTTGGACTCCGCCTCCGCGAAGCTCGCTGCAGCGATGGGCTCTGGGGATCCGCATGCGGCGATCCTAATCATGATGAAGGCGGGTACCGTTCCACCACTGCCGTTCTACGGCTACTCGATTCAGGGCGTTCGCGTGACTAAGCAGGAAGTCATCATCTCTCCAGGTGAGCTGGAGGCTGTTGAGCAGGTGACCTTGTCTTATGACGCGATCGGCATGTGGTTCATCCCGCAAGGCAGTGATGGTCAGCCGCAACCGCAGGTTGTGGCCAACTTCCGCTTTCACTCTGCAAGTCGATAACACCGATGAGTGCACCCGATCTCGATCGCGCCGAGGCGCTTGTTGCTGGCGGCGAAGCGACTGCTGCGCTGGCTGCTTTGCAGGACGCCGTGCGCAAATCGCCGGCCGACGCGAAGCTACGCACCTTTCTTTTCCAGCTGCTGGCAGTTCTCGGGCAGTGGGAGCGAGCCAAGACGCAGCTCGACGTGGTGGCGGAGATGAACCCTGCTGCGGCGATCATGCGGCAGATGTATGCGGAAGCACTTCAGTGCGAGGTGCTGAGGGCGAGCGTTTTCGCTGGCGAGAAGGCACCCATGGTGTTTGGCTATCCAGACCAATGGCTTGCTATGCTGATCGAAGCTCTGCTTATGGAAGCCAAGGGTGACCCTGCCGCCGCCGGGAAGCTTCGCGCGGAGGCCCTTGATCAAGCACCTGCGTCGAGCGGGTCGATCAATGGAGAGCGATTCGAATGGATCGCAGACGCGGATTCGCGCATCGGGCCAGTTCTCGAGGCTGTCATCAACAACCGCTATTACTGGCTGCCCTTCAAGAACTTGCTGGCCATCGATGTCGAAGCGCCCACGGATCTGCGTGACCATGTATGGCTGCCTTCGAAACTCACGTTCGTGAACGGGGGCGAGGCGCTGGCATTGCTCCCGGTGCGTTACGCCGGCACCGAGTCTGACGGCGATGATCTTGCGCGCATGGCGCGCAAGACGACATTCCATGAGCGCTTTCCAGGCGTGTACTGCGGCGTCGGCCAGCGAATATTCGTGACGGATGCAGCCGAGTACTCGTTGCTGGACGTTCGCAGTGTGGTGATCGACGAGCCCGCTGCTTCTGCCGACGGAGACGCCTCCGGTGGCAGCGAAGTCACTCCGGTTGCCTGAGAGAGGGTGATGTCTCGTGGCGGAGCTTCTTCCCCAGGAGCGCTTGCAGCCTTCGTTGCTCGACCGCCTGATCGATGACGACCCGAGCACTGCGGTTGAGTCTGGTGATCGGCGAGTGCTCAGCAAGAGTCAACTCCGGCAGGCCGTGCTGCGAGATCTTGAGTGGCTCTTGAACGCAGCTCAGATTCGGCAATCCATCATCCATGGCCAAACCGAGGTCGAAAACTCGGTGATCAACTATGGGCTTCCAGCGTTCTCGGGCGAGACTGCTTCGGAAATCGCTCAGCAAGACGTTGAAGCATCCATACGGCAGGTTATTGAGCGCTTCGAACCTAGGATTGAAGCGTCTTCGCTTGAGGTCAGAGTCAGTACCGCGGGTTCGATTCTGGATTCGCACAACCTGCTCCAGCTTCGGATTCGAGGAACGCTATGGGCGCAGCCGACCCCGCTTGAGCTCATCATCAAGTCGACAATCGATTTGGAAACCGGATTGATTGCTCTCGATGATTCGCCTGGGCGCAACTCGCGAGCCTAAGTGATGGACCCCCGACTTATCCGCTACTACAACCAAGAGCTCTCATTCTTGAGAGAGATGGGTGCAGAGTTTGCCAAGCAATTCCCGAAGATCGCGGGACGCTTGGGCGTCGAAGGATTGGAGGTTTCCGATCCATACGTTGAGCGGCTTCTGGAAGGCGCAGCTTTTTTGACGTCACGGCTGCAATACAAGCTTGATGCAGAGTTCGAGCGCTTTACCCAGCGATTGCTGGAGGTGGTCTACCCGAACTTTCTGACGCCCGTTCCGTCGATGATCGTGGCGCAATTCCAGCCCGACATCAGCGATGCGAACTTGGCGAAGGGGCCGCTGGTGGCACGCGGTACGGTGTTGCGCGGCAGCTTGCCAGCCAACGAGACAACGGCGTGTGAGTTCGTGACTGCTCACGCCATGCGCCTCTATCCATTGCAAGTTGTGGAGGCAAAGTACTTCTCGTTTGCTCCTGACCTGCCGCTGAACAGGTTGCGCGAGGCAAGTCAGATCAAGGGAGGAGTCCGCATTCGTATCAAGGTTGGCGCAGGCCTCAAGGCCAACCAGCTGAATCTCGATGAGCTGGACTTCTGCCTGTCTGGGCCACTCGACGTCAGCTACAAGCTTTACGAACTCGCCGCCGCTTCGTTTCTTGGCGCCTATGTGCATGCCGGACAACCATCGCTGGCCAAACTCGAGTCTCTAGGGGAAAACGCACTCCAGCCGCTTGGGTTCGATGAGGAGCACGCGCTTCTCCCGGTGTCTGCTCAGTCATTTCAGGGCTACCGGCTGCTGCAAGAGTACTTCGCGCTGCCTTCACGATTCCTGTTCTTGCGGCTGGCCGGGCAGTTGCGCAAGGCAATCTCGTCAATCAGCGAGTCCGAATTCGAGGTGGTTCTTCTATTTGGCCGAGCCGACCCTCAGCTCGAGAGCTTCATAGACGCCGGAATGTTTTCGCTGTTCACGACACCGGCGATCAATCTGCGACCCAGACGAGCGGACCGCATACATGTTTCGGAATCGAGCAACGAGTTCCAGGTGATCGTCGACCGTACCCGCCCGGTAGATTTTGAGGTGCACTCGGTCGACCGAGTCACCGGTTTCAGTGCCGGTTCAGATTTCGAGACTGAGTTCTTGCCGCTGTATTCGAAGTTTCATGGTGAGTCTTCTGAGCACTCTGCGTATTTCGCGGTCCGGCGCGAGCAGCGAGTGCTGTCTGCAAACCAGCGCAGGACCGGGCCGCGCAGCAGCTACATCGGCAGCGAGGTGTTCTTGTCGGTCGTCGATCCGAAGGAAGCGCCGTACCGATCTGACCTGAAGCAACTCTCACTCATGGTCAGCGTTACCAATCGCGACTTGCCCTTATTCATGCCCATTGGCCGCGGGGGCAGCGATTTTGTGGCTGATGTCTCCGTGCCCATGGCTGCCATCCGTTGCATCCGGGGACCGTCTCGCCCATTTGCTCCGGCTGCCGAAGGCGCAATGGCTTGGCGCTTGATCAGCCATCTGTCACTCAACTACCTCGCATTCGAAGATCTCAGCCCCCAAGATGGAGCCGCAGCATTGCGGGAGATGCTCAAGCTGTATTTGGCCAATGTTGAACCGGGTCTGCAGCGTCAGATTGACGGCGTTCGCTCGGTCAGTTCCCGCGCAAGTGTTCGTAGGTTGCCTATGCAAGGCCCGATCGCATTCGCAAGGGGGGTAGGTATCGAACTCCAAGTAGACGAAATGGCGTTTCAGGGCGCGAGTGCGTTCCTTCTGGGTGCGGTGCTCGAGCGTGTCTTTGCGCGCCATGCTGCAGCGAACTCCTTCACTGAATTCTCGATGACTTCGCTGCAGCGCGGCCCGATCATGCAATGGGCGCCGCGCGCTGGGCGCGTTGGACTGACCTGACGTGGTTACGGCCAGATCCGATACAGGCAGGGTGCCCAGCGAGGCGCTCGACGGTCTCTTGTCGGCGCTAGAAGCAGCCCCGTGGTCATTCGACTTCTATGCCGTCCTCCGGCGCATCGATGCGCTTGGCCGGAGCGCGCCTCGCTTTGGCGAGAGCCTGCGCCCTCAGCAGGATCCCGTTCGACTGGGGCAGGAACCGTCGCTGTCCTTCGCGCCTTCAGCGGTTTCGAGCTTCACGCCGCAATCCAGCTATGCCCCCGCGCGAATTGACGTACGTTTCTTCGGCTTTCTTGGGCCCAACGGACCACTACCGCTACACCTGACTGAATTCGCGATGCAGCGCGTAATGCATCACGGCGATCGAACATTCGCGCGCTTTCTCGACGTATTCCATCATCGCTTCTTGTCGCTGTTCTATCGCAGCTGGGCGCAGGCACATCCGGTTGTATCGATGGATCGCGCGAACGCTGACCACTTTTCAGCCTATGTGCGCTCGCTGGCCGGGTACGGCACTTTTGGGCTGCTCGGGCGAGATGCTGTGCCCGATATGGCGAAGCAGCGCTTCGCCGGCTGGATGGCGCGGGGGGTTCGGACGCTCGAAGGCATCGAAGGTGTCCTGAGCAGCTATTTCGGCATGCGCGTTCGCGTCGAGCAGTTTGTTGGGCATTGGATGAAGCTACAAGTCCAGGATCTCACGCGACTGGGCGTTCGTCTTCAAGCGAACCGACTCGGTCGCGGTGCGACGCTCGGAGAGCGGGTTTGGGACCGCCAGTACAAGATCCGCCTGGTGATGGGTCCGATGAGCCGTGCGCAGTACGAAGACCTCTTGCCGGGGGGGCGCGCGGCCGCCGCATTGCGCGATTGGATGCTCACCTTCTTCGGGCGAAGGATGGCAGTCCAAGTTCAGTTGGTACTGCGTTCGCGCGATGTTCCGCACGCGCGATTGGGGCAAAGTGGCGCATTGGGCTGGAGCGCTTGGTTCGGCAGTGACACGGCTCGTCATGATGCAGCTGATTTGCATCTGGAACTCGCTCTGGAGCACTGACTCATCAGGCTGCAGCGGTCGCCGCTCGGTGTGGCGCTCGCACAAGGGAACATCAGGGAGAAGACGATATGAGCGAAATCAGTCGCGTTGCCTTGTTCGGCAAACTCAACCCGACCGCCTACAAAGCGATCGAAGGCGCAACGGTTTTCTGCAAGCTGAGAGGCAACCCGTACGTCGAGTTAGTCCATTGGCTGCAACAGATCCTCCAGGGGCAGGACTCGGACATTCACCGGATCGTCCGCCACTTTGGCATTGACGCCAGCAAACTCGCGACAGACTTCGTCGCAGCGCTCGACAGATTGCCGCGTGGCGCAAGCTCGATCTCCGACTTGTCTGAGTACATCGAAGCGTCGGTGGAGCGCGCATGGGTCTACGCCACCCTGATGTACGGTGAGCAGCAAGTCCGGACGGGGCACCTGCTCGTCGGCATGCTCAAGACGAACTCGCTGCGCAATGCGCTCTACGGGATCTCCCGTCAGTTCGAGCACATCAAGCCCGACATCCTGGCGAGCGACTTTGCGAGCATCACATCCGGCTCGCCAGAAGAGAACCAAGCCCCGAGCGACGGCAGCGGCTTGAGCGGAGCGCCCGGCGAAGCCAGCGGTGCAATGGCCCCGCCTCAAATGGGCAAGGGCGAAGCGCTCAAGCGCTTCTGTGTTGACCTGACTGAGCGAGCCACAAAGGGCGAGATTGATCCAGTGACTGGGCGCGACGACGAAATCCGCCAGATTGTCGACATTCTCATGCGCCGCCGCCAAAACAACCCGATTCTCACAGGTGAGGCCGGAGTAGGAAAGACCGCGGTTGTGGAAGGCTTTGCGCTGCGGATTGCAAAGGGGGACGTCCCCCCGATGCTGAAGGACGTGAAGCTGTTGTCGCTTGATATTGGATTGCTTCAGGCAGGGGCGTCCATGAAGGGCGAGTTCGAGCAGCGTCTGCGCCAGGTCATCGACGAGGTCCAGGCATCGGCCAAGCCCATCATCCTGTTCATTGACGAAGTCCATACACTCGTGGGCGCTGGTGGTGCCGCAGGAACGGGCGATGCCGCGAACCTGCTCAAGCCCGCACTCGCGCGTGGCAAGCTGCGCACGATTGGCGCGACGACCTGGGCCGAGTACAAGAAGTACTTCGAGAAGGATCCAGCGCTGACGCGACGTTTTCAGGTCGTGCAGGTCCCGGAGCCGACCGAGGACAAGGCGATTCTGATGATGCGCGGTGTGGCCTCCACGCTGGAGAAGCACCACAAGGTCCAGATTCTTGATGAGGCACTCGAGGCCGCTGTACGGCTTTCGCACCGCTACATCCCGGCCCGCCAGCTGCCGGACAAGTCCGTCAGTCTGCTGGACACGTCCTGTGCCCGAGTTGCAGTCAGCCAGCACGCCACGCCAGCGGCCGTCGAGGATTGTCAGCGTCGCATAGAAGCGCTCACCACCGAGCTCGAAATCATCGGGCGCGAGGAAGCCGCAGGGTTCAAGGTCGGAAAGCGTCGCACGGACGCTGAGCAAAAGCTTGCGACAGCGCAGTCTGAAATTGTCGGCTTGGAGGCACGCTGGAAAGAGGAAAAGTCGCTCGTCGAAGAAATTCTCGCGATGCGGGCCAAGCTGCGCGACGGCGGCAACAAGGTGGAAGGTACCGGAAGTCCCGCAGAGCAGGCGGTGGATGGCGCCAAAGACACGGGCACGAGTTCAGTGTCTCCGGCGGACCGCGAAGCCATGCTCGCCCAATTGGACGGCCTGAATGCCAAGCTGCACGCGCTCCAGGGCGATTCCCCGCTCATTCTTCCAACTTGCGATGAACAGGCCGTCGCTGCAGTGGTCGGTGATTGGACTGGCATCCCGGTCGGTCGGATGGTGAAGGACGAAGTGCAGAGCGTGCTCCGGTTGGCCGATACGCTCAACGCACGGGTCATCGGCCAACGTCACGGGCTTGAGATGATCAGCCGTCGGATCCAGACAAGCCGCGCCAAGCTGGACAACCCGAACAAGCCCATCGGCGTGTTCATGCTCTGCGGACCCTCCGGCGTCGGCAAGACGGAAACGGCGCTGGCGCTCGCAGAATCACTGTATGGCGGCGAGCAGAACGTCATCACCATCAACATGAGCGAGTTTCAGGAGAGCCACACCGTCTCCACGCTCAAGGGCTCGCCACCGGGCTATGTAGGCTATGGCGAAGGCGGCATCCTGACGGAGGCCGTGCGCCGCCGTCCCTACAGCGTCGTGTTGCTTGACGAGATCGAGAAGGCGCACCACGACGTGCATGAGATGTTCTTCCAGGTCTTCGACAAAGGCTGGATGGAAGACAGCGAAGGGCGCTACATCGACTTCAAGAACACGATCATCCTGCTGACCAGCAATGCGGGAACCGATCTGATCATGAACTTGTGCAAGGACCCTGAGCTGATGCCGGATCCCGAGTCGATCTCCAAGGCACTGCGCGAGCCCCTGCTCAAGGTGTTCCCGCCGGCTTTCCTTGGCCGTCTCGTCACGATCCCGTACTACCCGTTGTCCGACACCATGCTCGGAGAGATCGTCAAGCTGCAGCTCAATCGTGTGAAGAAGCGTGTCGAGATGAATCACAAGGTGCCGTTCAACTACGACGAGTCCGCGGTCAAGTTGATCGTCAGTCGATGCAATGAAGTGGACTCTGGCGGCCGGATCATCGATGCGATTCTGACCAACACGATTCTTCCGAAGGTCAGCATCGAGTACCTCACGCGCCTGTCGGAGGGCCGGCCGTTCAATGGCGTGCAGCTGTCCGTGGCCGACGGCGAGTTTTCGTACAACTTTGACTGAACCCTGACCGGTACCGGGTCGCGGTATCGGTGGAGGACGGGGCATGAATCAGCTCACTACGCTTGTCTCGCCACTGGGCGAAGACCTGTTCATCCAGCGCATGACGGGCTCGGAGGGCTTATCGCGCCTGTTCGAGTACCACCTCGACCTGCTCAGCGAGCAGACCAATATCGACGCCTACAAACTGCTTGGCAAGTCTGTCACCGTCGAGCTCGTAACGGGCACCGGGGAGAAGCGGTACTTCGACGGCTATGTGACTCGATTCGCCTCTGGGCTGCGTCAAGGCCGCTATATGAGCTACCAAGCCGTTGTTCGGCCATGGTTCTGGTTTCTGACGCGTACGCAGGACTGCAAGGTCTATCAGGACAAGACCGTCATCGAGATCGTGAAGGAGGTCTTTGCAGATCACCCCATCGCCGCATTCGAGGATCACACAACAGGCACTTACACAAAGTGGCCGTATTGCGTCCAGTATCGCGAGACGGACTTCGCGTTCATCAGCCGCATGCTGGAAGACGAGGGCATCTACTACTTTTTCAAGCATTCGTCGGGCAAGCACACATTGGTCTTGGCCGACGCGATGAGTGCGCACCAGCCATTCAGCGGCTACGCGGAAATCCCGTATCGCCAGCAGGCCGATACATCGCGCGATGACGCAGAGTCGATCATCAGCTGGGATCGGCAGGTTCAGGTTCAGCCTGGGCGCTACGTGGTGACCGACTACGACTTCGAGATGCCAGGCGCCGATCTCACTCAACGGCGTTCAACAACTCGCGACCACGACTTGGCCGATGCAGAGATCTTCGAGTATCCCGGCTACTTCGTCGATCCGACGGACGGCGAGCAATACGTGCGGATCCGGCAGGAAGAGCTGGACGCCCAGCATCAGTTGGCGATCGGCCAGAGTGACGCGCGTGGACTGGCCTGCGGGGCCTCATTCAAACTGCGCGGCTTTCCGATTCGCTCGGAAAATGCCGAGTACCTTGTCACCAGCACACAACTCACGATCGTCGAGCCTCTACCCGAAGCACACGGTGCGGGAGGCGCGCCCGGCAGCTGCAGTATCCGCTTCACCGCCTTGAACGGCCAGATTCCCTTTCGTCCGGCAAGGGTCACGCCAAAGCCGACGGTCATGGGGCCCCAACCCGGCATCGTGGTCGGAGGCAAGAGCGACGAGGTACACACCGACAAGTACGGTCGCGTGAGAGTCCAGTTTCTTTGGGATCGAGTCGGCAAGCGAGACGACAAATCCAGTTGCTGGTTGCGTGTGTCCCAGCCTTGGGCCGGACGCAACTCCGGCTTCATCGCATTGCCTCGCGTCGGCGAGGAAGTCATCGTCAGCTTCTACGAGGGCGACCCTGACAATCCAGTCGTGACGGGCCGCGTCTACAACGCCAAGCACATGCCGCCTTGGGATCCGGCCGAGCTGAAGTATCGCACCGGGATCATGACGCGATCCGAGAGCGCCGGTGGCGAGGTCGCCAAATCAAACGAACTGCACTTCGAAGACGCCAAAGGCAAGGAAAAGATCTTCATTCATGCCGAGAAAGACTTCGTCACTGAAGTCGAGAACGACATGAACCTCAAGGTCGACCACGACAAGACCGAACACGTGCTCCACGATCGCCTCTCAAAGATCAAGCACAAGGACACGACCATCATCGAAGAGGGTGGCCGTGTCCTGAATATCGGCGCAGTCGGCGACCAGGCAAAGATCACTGGCAACAAGATCCTGAACCTGACCGGTGACCAGTTCACAAAGGTCACCGGCAATCGCAATACGGAAGTCACCACGACCGACGCACGCAAGACGACAACTGACGTCCAGATCGTTTCCGGCGGTTCTAACCAGCTCTACGGAACGCTGACGATCGGGGTTCAGGGCGCCTACAACCTTGTGGCGCAAGGTGTACTGAACACGACCGCGACCGGTGCGCAGTCTCTGCAGGCGGCGAGCTTTGCATTCACGACGCCGGGCGATGTGACCTATACGTGCAAGAAGTTTGACCGCACATGCATGGAAGCCAATGACGTCTTCCTGGGGGCCAATACCGGCACTTATATCGGTTCCGCTTCAGACACCATGATCGGTGGCATGCGCGAAACATTCATCGGACTCAAGAACGAACTTGAACTTTCGGTCACGCTCTCGACAGCGCTTGGCGCTGCTGTTGAGACATTCGTGGGAGCGAAGATGGAAACCCGCGTCGGCCCGCTGATCGAGGCCTCGACGTCGCCTGCGATCGAACAAGGCATCATCAAGCTCAAGAGCGCTGCGATGGATGTCAACAACGCTGCGATGCACGTCATGAACGGCGGCGGTGGTGGCGGCGGCGGCGGTGGCGGTGGCGCGGGCGGTGCGGGAGCCGCGAGCAGTGGCGGTACCGCTGCCTCGGCAGCGTCGGGCTCGACCAGCGCGGCGTCAGCGGCGCAAGCGACCTCGACCATGTCCAATACCGCGATCGCCTTCTACCGTATCGGGCAGGCAGCAGCGGGTGTCGCTGCCTTGGGCAACGTGATCGCCGCGATGCGGGATGTATCGGACTTCTCGCAAAACTCTGGCAAGGGCTTCGGAACGCTGCTCGGAGAGTCGATTGTCGGGGGGCTTGCCACCACGGTGGGTGCAGGTCCTGATGCGCAAAACGCCATGGAATCCAGTTCGATGGATGCGCGCGCAAACGCTGCGACCACGGCGCTGAACAATGCGGCGTCCAGTTCGATGCCCAACCCTCCGGGCCCGTCGGCGCCCCCCGGGGGCTGGTAAGTCCTTGACCCAAGACAGATCAAACTAGAGCGAGGGCGGAAGCGCCATGCAGGTCATCAAGCCGATGAGTCTGGGGGTTTCGGCGCGTCCGCTGGAGACGGGTGGGCGATTCGGTCTTTGCGTGTCGGCATACATGTACATGCCGTTCGCCAAGACGAACCACACCTTGTGGTCCGAGGCTTCGATGTGGCAGTTTCTGGCCACTGCGATGCCGGAGCCGCTCATTGATGAAGGTGTGGTCAAGACGACCGCCGAGTACCTCGTGCATGGCAGTGCCTACCCACCTGCAGGGCAGCAGCAGGGCTGTGCCGTGCGTGCGCAGGTCGCTGGACTGGACAAGACTTTGCTCGTTCATGGCGACCGGATGTGGCAGGGGCGACAGCCCAGCGCGGCCTTGCCCTTCCAGTCCATGCCGATTGATTGGACGCGTTCGTTCGGTGGCGAGGGTCATCCCGAGAATCCGCTCGGTCGTGGGCTTCACAAGCAGCTGATGCACGGCACGGACGCGGTCTGGCTTCCCAATGTCGAAAGCCCGAGCGAGCCCATTCACTCCCCCGAACAGCGGCCGAGGCCTGCCGGTTTCGGACGGATTGATCCGACCTGGGCCAGCCGCTTGCGATTCCGCGGCACATACGACGACAACTGGATCCAACAGCACGCACCCGGCTACCCCCCGGACCTCAACTGGAAGTACTTCAATTTCGCGCCGGAAGACCAGTGGTTCACCGGCGTAATCCCCCCTGACGCCGGATTCAAGTTCCAGCATCTTCATCCGACCGAGCCAGTTCTTGAAGGTACTCTGCCGAACTTCGCCATTCGACTGATCGCTCGGTTCGACAAGGGCGAAGGCGAACGCTTCAAAGAGATTCCGAATCGTCTAAGCACGCTTTGGTTCTTTCCGGAAGCGAAGGCCTTGGTCGCCATCGCGCAGGGTCTGCTCGAGGTGCAGGAGGACGACGCATCCGATGTGAGCCTGCTCATGGCCGGCATCGAGCGTGTGGGTGAAGAAAAGCCGCGCGAGCACTACCTGCAGGTGTTGCAGCGCCGCAGCGATCCGGAGATGGGCGCGATCCACAGCATGAACGATGCAGACCTGTTGCCCTCAGGTCTGCCGATGACCGACCCGATGCTCGAGGAAGCCAGCAAGGCGCGCGGCCTCGAGGGCTTCGCTGCGGACAACCAGTTCCGCGGTGCACAGGCCAAGGTGCAAGCCCTACGCGAGAAACTGCTTGCGATGGGCCAGGATCCCGACCGCCTCGGCGTGAAGTCGCCTGTTCGCGAGAAGCCGCCGACTCTCCAGGAGCTGCCTGCCTACCTCCAGCAACTGATGTCTGGCGCAGCCAAGCTCCAGGCCGAAGCGCTCAAGCAGACCGCTGCTGATCTGGAAAAGGTGCAGAAACTGGCGGCTGCAAACAAGGTCGCGCTGGACGACGTGCTTCACCGAGGACCGCCCAAATTCAGTGCCTTTGACGAGATTGCCAAGGTGAAGCAGGTGCTTGGGCCTGACGCTGACCCGGCGCAGATCGCCAAGATCGAAAAGAAGATGGCGCAAGCGCACGGCGCTGTCCTGATGGGGTATTGGCAGAGTGCTCATCTGCAGCCTCCAGCTCCGCCAATGTCCGCTGACGCATCGAAGCAGCATGCCAATGCGCTGCTCGTCCTGCAGGGCAGCGGGAAGTCGCTTGCTGCCTCGCAGCTCACCGGTGCACAGCTCGGCGCCATCAAGCTGCCAAAGGTAGATCTGAGTTGTGCCCAGATGGAATCGGTGAGCGCGGAGGAGGCTGATCTGCGCGGCGCCGACCTGCGGCATGCCGTCCTGGCACACGCGCGCCTTGCGCGCGCGCGGTTCGATCAGGCCAATATGGAAGCCGTCAATCTGGGCAAGGCGGATCTCGAGGAAACAAGCTTCGAGGCCTGCAATCTGACGGGCGCCATTCTGAGCGGCGCAAAGCTGAAGCAAACGAACTTCCACCAGGCGGCGCTGAACGGTGTGCGCATCGATGACGCCGAATTCGAGCGCACGCGGCTGACGGAGTGCGGCGCTTCTCAGCTGAACTTCATCAAGGCCCGATTCATCGGTGTGGACTTCTCGTCGGCGCGACTGGTCGGATGCACCTTCATCGAGTGCGACTTTATTGACTGCCAGATGGTGCGAGCCTGCTTCGATGGTTCGAGCTTCATGAAGTGCAAGTTCACCGGTGTTCGGGCACACAGTGCCTCGTTCGAGCAAGCCACCTTTGACCCGGAATGCGTCTTTGAGCAGTTGGACGCAGCCGGCGCAAACTTCAGCCGTGCCTGCCTGCGCGGCATTCGGGCCGCGCACAGCACGCTGCAGAACATCAATGCCGAGCAGGCTGACCTCAGCGGTGCGGATCTGGTGGGCAGCAAACTCAACGGCGCCCGGTTGAGGCAGGCGCTCCTGATCCGGACCGCGCTGGGCGGGGTCGCGCTGGAGCGCGCGGATCTTTCTCATGCTGTGCTGCAGAATGCGGACATCCGTGCGACCTTGTTCATCGGCACCAATCTGTATGGTGCGGACCTATCGCGCGTCCGGCGCGATCGAAACACCCTGTTCCAGGACGCGAATGTGGATCGGGCAAAGATTCGTCCCCTGCGCAAGGTGAGCGCATGAGTCTGACACCCGATGCGCTGGTCATGGCCGTTCATCATGGCGAGCCCGTGGTTGAGGTCTCGGCTGCAGGGCTGGACCTTCAGCGAACGCCCTTGAGAGGCGGCTTCTTTCACGCCGTGGACTTTTCCGGCGCGAATCTCGCAGGGGCAGACTTGCGCGAGTCGACCTTCGACACCTGCGACTTTTCCGGCGCCAACCTGGAGAGTGCCGTCGCGCGCGGTGCGACCTTCAATCGCTGCAGGTTCTCCAAGGTCAAGGCGCGCGGCAGCTTCTGGATGCTGTCCAAGCTGATCGAGTGCGGGCTCGTGGACGGCGACTTCTCGGCGACCGATTGGTCTCTGGCCAACGTGCTGCAGTCTCGTCTGGACCGCAGCAACTTCAACACTGCACAGATGCAGCAGGCCAACCTGATCGAGTGCAGCTTCGTGAAGGCGTCGCTGCGAGACGTACACATGCACCAGACCGTGCTGTCCGCATGCAGGCTCGACGAAGCGGACTTCGCGTTCGCTCACTGTGCGCTGACCCTGTTCTATGGCATGGACCTGAGCAAGCGCAGCTTCGCCGGCCAAGCGTTGGTCGGCTGCCAGTTTCAGCAGACTTCGGTTGCGGGCTGCGATTTCACCGGCACACAGTTGGATCAGTGCAACTTCACGGGCGCCGATCTGTCCAGCGCGCGCTTTTCCAAGGCCCAGGCCAACCACGCCATCTTTGCCAAGGTACGGGCGACGGGCGCTGACTTCGGGGCTGCGAAGCTCAGGCAGACGCTCTGGCCCTCCGCACAGCTGCAGGGCTGCCGGTTCGATGGTGCCGATCTGCACCAGGCCTTTCTTGAGCGTGTGCAGATGACAGAGTGCTCGTTGCGCGATACGGAGTTGACCTACGCGGACTTCAGCCACGCACGCCTGCAGCGTGTCCAGTTTGACGGTGCAACGATGCATCGCGCTGTCTTTCACGAGGTCTTCGAGCAAGAGGTGTCACTGCCGCAGCGCAAGCAGGTGCTGGGTACGGACGAAACACGCAAGAAGGCCGAACAGTGGGGCCGTCAGCCCGCCTGAGCCACGCAAGGAGTCTCAACATGAACGCTTCTCCGGAAGATCGCCGCGGCCGTACCAAGCATCTGGCACTGGCCAGCAGCAAGGGCGCGTCCGTCGAATCGATCGCCGCAGCCGCACCGCTGCCCCACATCGGGAGCGCAGCTGGGCAGATCGCCCTGCACGCCGGCTACCTTGGCGCGCGCGAGGACGGCAGCCTTCAGGTGGTGCACAACGGCGCAGTGCTGCCGGTGCAGTTGGCCTCGAGCTGCCTGCTGCAGGCGCAGGCAGCCGATCTGGTGGCCTACGTGCTGGTGGGCGAAACCGGCTATGTCGTGCATGTGCTGAAAGCTGCTGCCAGCAACGAGATGCCGCCGCGGGTGCAGCTGCCGCCCGATGCCCAGCTCGCTGTGGGCGCGGGCACGCTCACGCTCAGCGCACCGGAGATCGCACTGCAGACGCCGGCGCTGAAGGTGGACACCGAGCGCACCGAGTTTCGCGCCCGAGAGGCTCAGGTCGTGGCTGAGCGAGCATTCAGCGTCGTGGGTGCCCTGGATGCGGTCTGGACGAGCGTGAAGATGGCAGGCACGCTCTGGCGCAGCGTGTTCGATCGCCACGAAAGTCATGCGCAGCACCATCTGCGCGTGAGCGAAGGCACGGACGCCGTGAAGGCACCGATCGTCGACGTGCAGGCCGACACGCTGGCCAGCACGCGTGCCGAGAACGTCGCGATCGACGCCAAGACGCTTGTGAAGCTGCGCGGCGGACAGGTGCACATCGGCTGAAGGAGTACGACGTGTTTGCAAACACCCAGATGATGGGCTTGGACATGGCCATGCCGGACGTGTGCCTCACACCGACGCCTGCCGGCCCGGTGCCGATTCCCTATCCCAACATGGCCATGGGCAACATGGCCATTCCGAACTGCCCAACGGTCCTGGTGATGGGCATGCCGATTCACAACATGGCGACCACCATCCCGATGACCAACGGCGACAACCCCGGCGTGAACCTGGGTGTCGCCTCCGGCACGGTGATGGGGCCGTCCCGGCATCTCACCGGCTCGTTCACGACGATCGCGCAGGGCGCGCCTGTCACGCGATTGAGCAGCATGTCCCTGCAGAACAGCACCAACGCGCCGGGCGCGCGCACTGTGCCCAGCCAGACGATCCTCCTGATCCTCGCGCCATGACCCAGCCCAAGGAGCGTAAGAAGACCGGCTTCTTCGAGGTCCTTGCCAAGCCCTGGGCGTGGTTGTTCATCGCGCCGGTGGCCATCGGCCTGGGGGCGGCCTTCATTCCGCAGTACCGCATCGGCAAGGTTGCGTCGCTCTACGACGACGTGATGGCCAAGCCCAGCGAAGCGACCGCTCGCGTCAAGGTGGTGGAAGGCATCAATCTGCGCATGAACCGGCGCCAGCTCCTGCGCATCCAGCTCACCGTGACGCCGCCCACAGGCGCGCCCTACGACGCGGTCACCCAGGCCTTCCACGATCAGGACATCGGTTTCCTGCTGGCCATGGCAGATGGCGGCAAACCGGTGCCCGTGCTGGTGCGCGCTGACGAGCCTGCCAAGGTCGTGCTCGATACCCGGCGTGAACGCTGGGTCCGCGAGGGACTGACCCAGCCCAGCGCGGTTCAGTACAAGTAGCTACGCACTGCAGGGTGTCAGGGGCGTTTCCGCTTGCCTGGCGGGCTTCTCCAGCCATTTTGGCCTGGAGAGGCGCATGAATGCTTGGTCGACGGTCTTGAAAAGTCGCAGATCGTTGATGGACGAGCCTCTTCAGGCCAAAGTGCCTGAAGAATGGCTCCAGACCTGCGGAAAGCCGGTCGGAGCGCCGGCTGCCTGCGCGCAGCGACGCGCAAGCGCGCCGACGCTCGCATCGCCCTAGCGCAGCAAACGCTCCTCCGCCAGTGCCAGCGCCTCGGGCGCGCCGCTGAGCACGACCACGTCGCCGGCCGTGAGCAGGTGTTCATGCAGACCTGCACCCGACAGGCTCAGGCCGCTGGCACGCCGCACCGCGGCCACCTCCGCACCGACCAACTCGACACCGACGTCGCCCAGCAGCCTACCGACGCTGGCAGCGCCTTCTGCAAGCGGTACGGAGTGCAGGCGCGTAGCCGTGTGCTCGTCGGTGTCGGCGTCGTCCGCGCCGCGGAAGTAGCCGCGCAGGAGCGTGTAGCGATCGTCGCGCATGGCCTGCACCTGGTGCACCACCTTGCGCAGCGGCACACCCAGCAGCACCAGCGCATGGCTGGCCAGCATAAGGCTGCCTTCGATGATCTCTGGCACGACTTCGGTGGCGCCGGCGGCACGCAGCTTTTCCAGATCGCTGTCGTCATGGGTGCGCACGATCACAGGCAACTCGGGTCGAAGCTCGCGCACGTGGTGCAGCACCTTGAGGGCGCCGCGCGTTTCGGCGTGGGTGATGACCAGGGCCGAAGCGCGCATGATGCCGGCGGCCACCAGCGCCTCCTTGCGCGCACCATCACCAAACACCACGCTTTCGCCAGCGGCGGCGGCTTCGCGCACGCGGTCCGGGTCCAGATCCAGCGCCATGGTGTCCATGCCCTGCAGCTTCAGCAGGCGCGCCAGGTTCTGACCGCAGCGGCCAAAGCCGATGATCAGCACCGGATGCTGCGCCGCCATGCTGCGCGCCGCAATCTGCGTGAGATTCAGCGAGGCCAGCATCCACTCGCTGGAGGACAGCCGATTCACGATCCGGTCGCTCGCGGCGATGATGAAAGGCGTGGCAATCATCGACAGCAGCATCGCTGCCAGTACCGGCTGCAGCAGCGCATCGCTTACCAGGTTGTTGCGACTCATCAGCGACACGAGCACCAGGCCGAACTCGCCGGCGGTGGCCAGCGCCAGCGCGCTGCGCAGAGCCGTGCCTGTGCTCTGACCGAAGAGCTTGGCCACGCCGAGCACGATGCCGAATTTGAGCAGCACCGGCAGCAGGGTCAGCAGCAGCACCAGCCACCAACTGCCCAGCACCACCTCGAAGTTCAGCTGCATGCCGATGGTGACGAAGAACAGCCCCAGCAGCACATCGCGGAAGGGCTTGATGTCCTCTTCCACCTGATGGCGGTACTGGGTCTCGGCGATCAGCATGCCCGCCACGAAGGCCCCGAGTGCCAGGGACAGGCCGGCGATCTCCGTCAGGTAGGCCAGGCCGAGCGTCACCAGCAGCACGTTGAGCACGAACAGCTCCTGCGAGCGCGCGCGGGCGATCAGCGTGAACCACCAGCGCATCAGGCGCTGGCCCACCACCAGCAGCAGCGCCAGCAGGACGGCGGCCTTGAGCAGTGCCAGACTGAGCGCCAACGGGAGCTGCGCGGGGTCGCCCGAGAGCGCCGGCACCAGCACCAGCAGGGGCACCACGGCCAGATCCTGGAAGAGCAGTACGCCCATGATGGTGCGGCCATGCGGGCGGTCCAGCTCCAGTCGCTCGGCCAGGAGCTTGGAGATGATCGCGGTCGATGACATCGACAGCGCACCTGCCAGCGCCAGCGCGCCCTGCCAGTTCAGGCCCAGGGTGCTCACGCCACCCCACACCAGCAGCGCCTTGATGCCGAGCATGCCGGCGAAGCTGATGATCATGGTGAGCGCGACCTGCGATGCGCCGATGCCGAACACCTGCACCCGCATCGCGCGCAGCGTCGGCAGCGAGAACTCCAGGCCGATCGAGAACATCAGGAACACCACGCCGAACTCGGCCAGGTAGCGCGTGGCCGGCGTGTCCGGCGCCAGCCCCATCGCATGCGGCCCGACCAGCATGCCCACCACGAGGTACCCCAGAATCGGCGGCAGATTGGCGCGCCGGAACGCCACGACCGCCAGCACGGCGGCCACCAGCAGGAGCAGGGTGAGTTGCAGGCCGTTCATCGGAGCGCCGCGCTTCGCCGGCCGCGCCCGCGCCGCATCAGTGCACGCCGGTGGGCCGGGCGCTGCGACCTGCGGGCGGATGACAGCGCCCGTGAGAGCCGTGGTTCGGTGGGTTCAATACGCATGAGGGCGGGGCTTGGTCGGTGCGTCGCAGCTGCAGGTGCTGCGGCCGTCTTGTTCTGGTTGAGTGCGGGCGCGACGCGCCCAAGCAAGGAATGTACCCATGGATATACTCGACTGACCATGCAAAGCCCTTCCAGCCCCGCTTCCCTGCCTGCCACCGAGCTGGCGCGGGAAGTGCTAGAGATCGAAGCCGACGCCGTGCGCGCGCTCATCGCGCGCCTGGACGAGCGTTTCGACCGCGCCGTGCAGATGCTGCTGGACTGCAAGGGCCGTGTGGTCGTGTCCGGCATCGGCAAGAGCGGCCACATCGGCAACAAGATTGCCGCCACGCTCGCGTCTACAGGTACGCCGGCTTTCTTCGTGCACCCGGCCGAAGCCATGCACGGCGATCTCGGCATGGTCACGGGCGATGACGTGTTCATCGCCATCAGCTACTCCGGCAGCGCTGCAGAACTGGTGACCATCATGCCCGTGCTCAAGCGCGCGGGCTGCAAGCTGATCGCCATGACCGGGCGGGACGAGTCCGACCTTGGGCGCCTGGCCGATGTGCACCTGAACGTCGCTGTCGAGCGCGAAGCCTGTCCGCTCGATCTCGCGCCCACCGCAAGCACGACGGCCACGCTGGCGCTCGGTGACGCACTGGCAGTGGCCGCGCTCACCAAGCGTGGCTTTCGCAAGGAAGACTTCGCGCGCAGCCACCCAGGCGGTGCGCTTGGTCGGCGGCTGCTCACGCATGTTCACAACGTCATGCGCCAAGGCGATGCGGTGCCGCGCGTGGACCACCGCGCGACCGTCAAGGACGCGCTGTTCGAAATCACCAGGAAGGGCATGGGCGCGACTGCAGTGGTCGATGGCGAACGACTGGTCGGCGTCTTCACGGATGGCGACCTGCGTCGGCTGATCGAGCGGGGCGGCGACATCCGCGACACGCCACTGGCCGAGGTGATGAGCCGCACCCCCACCACCATCGACCCCGATGCACTGGCCGCCGAAGCGGCAGACCTGATCGATCGCACGCGCCGCAATGTGATCATGGTCCTGCGCGACGGGCATCTGGTAGGCATTCTGCACACCAATGATCTGATGGCTGCGAAGGTGATCTGATGCCTGCATTGGTCCCCGATGCCGATGAACGCGCGCAAGCCATCCGGCTCATGGGCTTTGATGTGGACGGCGTGCTGACCGACGGCAGCCTGTTCGTCGGCGAACAGGGCGAGGCCTTCAAGCGCTTCAATACGCTTGATGGCCACGGCGTGAAGATGTTGATCGACGCCGGCGTGGCGGTGGCCATCATCTCCGGGCGCAATTCGCCGGCTGTTGCGCGCCGCGCCGCTGAACTCGGCATCCGTTACGTGCACCAGGGCATCAAGAACAAGGTGGCCTGCATGGAAGCGCTCCTCGGGCAGACCGAGCTGCGGGCAGACCAGTTCGGCTTCATGGGCGATGACCTCCCCGACCTGCCTGTGCTGGTGCGTTGCGGCTTTGCCGCCACCACGGCTGAAGCTTTCGATCCGCTGCCGCAGTCTGCCCACTGGCAGGCCACCCGGGCCGCGGGCCACGGCGCCGTGCGCGAACTGGCCGAGTTCATCTTGCGTGCCCGTGGCGCCTGGGACGGCATCGTTGCCGCCTCGCGCGAACCCGGCGATCACGCCTAGGAGCAGACGGCATGCGACGCGGCGTCTGGCGTGACCGGCTTCAGAACCTGGCGTTCCTTGGCGCCCTGCTGGCGGCAGCTGCATGGACAGGGTGGCTGGCTCTGCGTGAGCCGCGCGTGCGGACCGGGGCTGATGCGCCACAGATCGCCGCCGGCGTGCCGGACTACATCATCGAGAACCTGACGATGACCCGCTTGTCAGCGAGCGGCATGCTGACCACTCAGTTCGTTGCGCCGCGCCTGACGCACTTCCCGACCGAAGATCGGGCCGTCGTCGAATCTCCGCGCGTGGTCAGCATCGGCAAGCAGGCGGCGAGCACGCAGATCGCCTCAAGAACCGGTGAAGTGCTGCGCGGCGGCGAGGAAATTGTTCTGCTTGGCGATGTTGCGATCCAGCGCGACCTGCCGGCGGCACCGGGCGCGCGAGCCCCCGATCCGCAACGCCTGAGCACGCAGCGCCTGCACCTTTTTCCGGATACCGAGATCATGCGCACCACAGAGCCGGTGTCGATCACGCAGGGGCCGCGCGCGGCCCTTGCGCGTGAGGGCATGCAGATCGATGGCGGCCAGCGCCACATCGAATTCACCGGACCCACGCGCATGACTGTGGAGGCATCACGATGAACGCTTTGCACCGTTTTGCGCTGGGCTGTCTGTTCACCGCGCTGGGGGCGCTGCATGCACCGACCCAGGCTGAGCGCGCGGATCGCAATCAGCGCACGGAACTGTCTTCGACCAAAGGCGCAGTCTGGGATGATCTCAAGCAGGTGCAGGTCTGGACGGGCGATGTTGAGCTGATCCGCGGCAGCACGCGGCTGGCCGGTGAGCGGCTGGAGTTCCGCCAGGACCCGGATGGCTACCAATACGGTTCGCTCGTCGGTGCCGCTGGCAAGCCGGCCAACTATCGCACCAAGCGCGATGGCCTGCCGGAATTGTTCGTGGGTCAGGCCGACCGGATCGAGTTTGACGGCAAGGCGGACACGATCATCCTGGTGGGCAATGCCGTGCTGCGCCGCACCGGCACGGACGGTGGTGTCCTCGACGAGATTCGGGGCGCTCGCATCGTCTACAACAACCAGCTCGAGACCTACGCAGTTGAGGGCGGCCAGCCCAGCGCGGGCAGCGACGGCCGTGTGCGTGCAACCCTTTCTCCGCGTGGCGCCACCGGCCCGGCGCCACAGCGTTCGACTACAGCGCCTTCAACGCCTTCTTCAACGCCGGGCGGCGCGCCGACCGAGAAGGGTCGCCCGTGAGCGAACTTGCGAGCGCCGCGGCGTCTGCAGCCGCACCGACCGTGACGGCTACAGATCCGTCCGGCCTGCCGGCGTCAGAGCTCGTTGTCAGCGGATTGGCCAAGACCTATGGCAAGCGCCGTGTCGTACGCAGCGCCTCGCTGACCGTACGCAGCGGAGAGGTGGTCGGATTGCTGGGCCCCAACGGTGCCGGCAAGACCACCACCTTCTACATGGTGGTCGGGCTGGTGGCCACGGACGCTGGCGAGATCAGCATCGATGGTGTTTCACTGGCCAAGTTGCCGATGCATGAGCGGGCACGGCGCGGGTTGTCCTACTTGCCGCAGGAGGCGTCGATCTTTCGTCGACTTTCCGTGGAAGACAATGTTCGCGCAGTGCTGGAGTTGCAGAGCGACGAGCGTGGTCAGCCCCTCGGGCGTGCGGAAGTGGATCGGCGGCTGCAGGCACTGTTGGATGATCTGCAGATCAGCCATCTGGCCTCGAACATGGCACTGAGCCTGTCCGGTGGCGAGCGTCGGCGCGTAGAGATTGCCCGCGCCCTGGCAACCTCGCCGCGCTTCGTACTGCTCGATGAGCCGTTTGCCGGCGTCGATCCGATTGCGGTGATCGAGATCCAGCGCATCTGCCGCTTCCTGAAGTCACGCGGCATCGGCGTACTGATCACTGACCACAACGTCCGAGAAACCCTGGGCATCTGCGACCATGCCTACATCATCAGTGAAGGCCAGGTGATGGCGGAAGGTACGCCGGAGCAGATCGTCGCCAATGAAGACGTGCGTCGGGTCTATCTGGGCGAACACTTCCGCATGTAGGCGCGACCAACGCGATCGCGCATGAAGCCCACCCTCGGTCTCAAGCTCTCCCAGAGTCTCACGCTCACGCCGCAGCTGCAGCAGTCCATCAAGCTGCTGCAGATGTCGACGCTCGAGCTGAATGAAGAGATCGATCGTGCGCTGGATGACAACCCCTTGCTGGAGCGCTTGGACGATCCCCAGGGCGCGATGAGCATCTCCGTGAGCGGCTCCGGTCGTCTGCTCGAAAGCGGGCCGGCGCCCTTGTCGGACGCCAAGCCCGGTAGCGAAGGTTCCACCGATGGGCCAGCGGCGGGCGAGCCTGATCCCGGTCGGGATGCGGGTGATGCGGCGGGCGCAGACATGTGGGGTGCGGATAGCGCATCCATGAGCTGGGGCAACCCCGGCGCGCCGGAGGACGACGATCGCGAAGGGCAGCAGCTCAGCGACCTGGGGGGCGGGTTGCGCGAGCACCTGTTGGAGCAGCTGACCGCGACCCGCGTGGGTGCCAGTGATCGTGTACTCGCCGCCGTCATCATCGACGCGCTGGACGACAACGGCTATCTGCTGGACGAGCCCGAAGAGCTGGTCGATGCGGCCTGCGCTCTGCTCGGGGAGGCCGATCGGCTCGAATTGCTGGATGAATTCCCCGCAGCCTTGAAGCTGGTGCAGAGCTTTGATCCGCCGGGTGTCGGTGCGCGCAGTGCGGCGGAATGCCTTGCGCTGCAGATCCTGCATTGCGATGCGAAGAGCCCGCTGCGCAAGCAGGATCGCAAGCTGGTTCAGCTGGCGCTTCATCTGGTACGAAATCATCTGCAGGCTGTCGCATCGCGCGATTTCACGCGCCTGCGTCGCCTGCTGCGGGTGGATGACGAAGCTCTGCGCAGCGCGGTCAACATTATCAAGACGCTGGATCCGCATCCGGGTTCGCGCTGGGCGTCGAGCGCGGCCTCCCATGTGGTCCCGGACGTCCGCGTGGTCAAGACGCGCGAAGGCTGGCAGGCGCAGCTCAACTCGTCGGTCATGCCGAAACTCGCCATCAACGTGGCCTACGCGCGCGTGCTCAAGGAGCAGCGTGGCAAGCTGGGCGAGGGCGGTGCCGCGCTTTCGGCGCGTCTTCAGGAAGCGCGCTGGATGATCAAGAACGTCGAGCAGCGCTTCGACACGATCCTGCGCGTGTCGCAGGCGATCGTCGAGCGGCAAAAGGCCTTCTTCACGCACGGCGAGGTGGCGATGCGGCCGCTGGTTCTGCGCGAGATTGCCGACATCCTGGGTCTGCACGAATCGACGATTTCGCGCGTGACCACGCAGAAGTTCATGGCCACGCCCTTCGGGACCTTCGAGCTCAAGTACTTCTTCGGCTCCAGTCTGGCCACCGAAGCGGGCGGTACGGCTTCATCAACAGCGATCCGGGCGCTAATAAAGCAGCTGATCGCTGCCGAAAACACCAATGAACCCCTGTCAGACAGCCGGATTGCTGAACTTCTGGCCGAGCAGGGCGTCGTAGTTGCAAGGCGCACGGTTGCGAAGTACCGTGAAGCCATGAAGATTGCTCCAGTGAACCTGAGAAAGCATCTATGACCTCTTCGTGAAGCCTCCGTGAACCCTTTGCCTAACTGCGGCATGGTTCAGCAGCGAAAGAAAGCACTGCTGGCGCGACATTTAGGTAAAGGGCTTGCGGCGGGTGGCTCCCCCGAGATGGAGCCGTCTCCAAGGCGAAGCCCCTCAAGCACGGTGCAAGACCGATGCGGCGAGGCGGTGGCGATCAAGATGCGCCAGTGCAGCGTGATGCAGCGGTGAGCACCGGTCGTGCAAACCAGCATCGTTTGGAGGTGCTTCATGAATCTGACTATCCGCGGCCATCATCTGGAAGTCACCGCAGCCATCCGTGAGTACGTGATGTCGAAGGTCGGGCGAACTCTCCGACACTTTGACCACGTGATCGACGTCACGGTGGTTCTAGCCGTGGAAAAGCTCAATCAGAAGGCCGAGATCACGTTACACGTGCGCGGCAAGGACATTCACTGCGAAGCCATCGATGCAGATCTCTATGCAGCCATCGATGCGGTCACGGACAAGCTCGATCGTCAGGTGCTTCGCCACAAGGATCGTGTGCAGAACCACACCCATGTGCCCATGAAGCGCATCGGCGAACCGGCGTCTGCAAGGCTCTAGGTTCAATGTTGATTCGGAAATGGCCCGCTGAGCGCGGGCCTTTTTCTTTTCGCTGCATTGCGAAAGATGCACTGCCCAGGGCCGCCCGCGGCCAGCTTTCAGCATGTCGCGAGAAACAGGCACTTCGTCAAGGTTTTCCATGCGCGTGACGGTCTTTGACCGCCGTTCAATGGGGTGCTGCCTATAATTTGCCGGCTTAGTTGCGGTGCAACATGAACCTGATCAGCCAAATTCTGCCCCTCGCCAATGTCGTGCTCGACATGGACGCGTCCAGCAAGAAGCGCGCGTTCGAACAAGTGGGTCTGCTGCTTGAAAACAATGCCGGCATCGCGCGCAGCGCGGTATTCGACAGCCTGATCGCGCGCGAGCGCCTGGGTTCCACGGGTCTGGGTCAGGGCGTCGCGATTCCGCATGGCCGCATCAAGGGCCTGAAGGATCCGCTGGCGGTCTTCGTGCGTGTTACCCAGGCCATCCAGTTCGAGGCGCCTGACAACAAGCCGGTCGGCATCCTGGTGTTCCTGCTCGTGCCAGAGCACGCGAACCAGCATCACCTCGAGATCCTGTCCGAGCTGGCACAGATGCTTTCTGATCGCGAGTTCCGCGAGCGTCTGTCCACGCTGCCCACAGCCGAGGAGGTGCATCAGGCTTTCGTGCGCTGGGCGCCGGTGGCTTCGGCCGCCTGATTCTTCCGACGCTGCCTCAGGCCTACTTCACGGCAACCCCGCCCGCGTGCCTACCCTTCGGCTCCTGATCGACGAAACACGCGACGCGCTCGATCTGCGCGAAGTCGCCGGCCAGCGCGGACTGGCCAAGAGCCTCGCCGATGAAGTCATCGCCGCAGCCGATCTTGTAGGGCACCTCAATCTTGTGCACCCGCGCCGCATCCAGGTGATCGGCAGCGAAGAGGTCGAGTACGTCGAGCAGATGCCGGCCACGCGCCGTGCGCACTTCATCCATGAGCTGGCGCTCAAGGAGCCGCCAGCCGTGATCGTGGCCGACGGGTTGGATGCGCCAGCGGACATCCGGCAGGAATGCGAGTCTGCAGGAATCGCACTTCTGGCCACGCACCGCAGTTCGGCCGATGTCATTGATTACCTGCGCGTCTATATCACCAAGCGCCTGGCACCCTCGTGCACCATGCACGGCGTGTTCATGGACGTCCTGGGCATGGGCGTGCTCATCACCGGCGAGTCCGGCTTGGGCAAGAGCGAGCTGGCGCTGGAGCTGATCAGCCGCGGGCATGGCCTGGTGGCCGATGATGTGGTCGAGCTGCAGCGCGTGGCCGTGGACCGCATCGAGGGCCGCTGCCCACCGCTGCTCGCCAATCTGCTCGAAGTGCGCGGCCTGGGCCTGCTGGACATCAAGGCCATCTTTGGCGAGACGGCCGTGCGTCGCAAGATGAAGCTCAAGCTGATCGTGCATCTGGTGCGCCGCTCCACCATGGAGCAGCAGTACGAACGCCTGCCTCTGGAAAGTCAGACGCAGGACGTGCTGGGCATGCCGATCCGCAAGGTCATCATTCCCGTGGCCGCTGGCCGCAACCTCGCCGTGCTGCTGGAGGCCGCCGTGCGCAACACCATCCTGCAGCTGCGAGGCGTGGACACCATGAAGGAATTCATGGCCCGCCAGGAAGCCGCCATGCGTGCCGACATGGGCGACGCCGGCGGCGCCACGTGAGTTCAACCCCGCGCCTGCACTCCGCTGACGCGCCACGCATCCACTGGGAGGACATGGCCGGTGAGCACACTGCGCGCTGGCTCTCGGACGCCGGCAACCCGCCGCCCGCGCGCGTGGTCCCGGTGGACGACACCCTCACGGCCGATGCTGCCTTCCGCCTCACCGGTGAGGGCACGGCCCTACTGTGGGGCAGTGACTATTACAATGCCCGCACGCTGCTCTCTGCCCTGACGCGGCGGCTGGACAAGCGCGCCGCATCCCCCAAGGCCGCGGCCCGCGCCAAGGCGGACGCGGCCGACCTCACCCAGCAGTTCCACCGCTACCGCATGGCGCAGGCGCAGCGCACCAACCAGCTCGGCAAGCTGCTGGTGCCGATGAGCGCAGACCACCGCGTGCTGCTGCCGCGCGCGCCGGACGTGGCCGCGGCCTGCGAGGCGGCCTGGGGCTCGGTTGGCGAACCCTATGTGGTGTCGCTGCGCGAGCTGCTCGGGGCGATCGGCGCCTGGGAGTGGCGCAAGCGCGGCGTGCCGGTTGCGGCGCTGGGTGCCAGCATTCATCCGCACTACGGCGTGTTCTCTCCGGTGCGTGGCGAATACATCGCCCTGGTCGCCAACACGGCGATTCCCGATGCGCTCGACGCACTGCCGGCCGCCATGGATGTGGGCACCGGCACCGGGGTGCTGGCCGCAGTTCTGGCGCGCCGCGGCGTGCCGCGCGTGCTCGCCACGGACCACGACCCGCGTGCGCTGGCCTGCGCGCGCGAGAACATCGATCGTCTGCAACTCGGCCGGCAGATCGAGGTGCTGCAGGCCGATCTGTTTGCGCCCGGTCAGGCCGCGCTGATCATCTGCAACCCGCCCTGGCTGCCGGGCAAGCCGGCTTCGCGGCTGGACCATGCCATCTACGACCCGGACAGCCGCATGCTGCGCGGCTTCATCGCCGGCCTGCGCGCGCACCTGGCACCGGGCGGGGAGGGTTGGCTGATCCTGTCGGATCTGGCCGAGCACCTCGGCCTGCGCAGTCGCGCGCAGTTGCTCGGCTGGATCGAGGCGGCCGGCTTGCGGGTGCTTGAGCGCATCGACACCCGTCCGGAGCACCCGCGCGCCACGGACGAAAGCGATCCGCTGCACGTCGCGCGCTCGCGCGAAGTCACCTCGCTCTGGCGCCTCGCTGCCGCGTGAGGCCGCGCGGCTAGCTCGCGGCGCGCTCCTGCTGAGGCGGCAGCGCGAAGACCCGCTCCTCAGTGACCGCATAGAGGCGTTCGCCGGCTGCGGCGCGCACCGGATGCATGCCCGTGAACTCGCCAAAGGCGGGCAGCACACCCACCCGCTCGCCCATCCAGAAGCAGGGCAGCCGCGCGGAGTCGCCGGCGGCTGCGAGCCGCACGCAGGGGTGCAGGTGGCCGGCCAACACGTAGTGGTGGGGTTCGGGCTCGGGGTGATGTTTGAGTGCGAGGCTGCCGACGATCAAGGGCTCATCGACGATGGCGATGTTCAGCGCAGGCGGCGGGTCCCCGGCATGGCTGTCGTGATTGCCGCGCACCAGGGTCATCGCGCAGCCGGCGTGGGCAGCGCGAAACTGCGCCAGTGCATCCAGCGTGCCGGCACTGTGGGACTCGCGCGCGTGCATGAAGTCTCCGAGGAAGATCAGCTGCGTCGCCCCGAGGCGGGTGACCAGCATGCTCAGGGTCTGCAGGCTGCCGCCGGTGCTGCCGCGCGGCACCGGAATGCCGCGCGCGCGAAACACCGCGGCTTTGCCGAAGTGCGGGTCTGCCACCAGCAGGGTGCGTGCGGCTGGCAGCCAGGCGGCCTTCTCCGGGAGCAGGTGCAGCGCGGTATGGCCGGGCGACTTGATCGTGTGAACGGCGTGCGTAGGCATCGCCAGCGATTCTAGGCAGCGTGCGCGGGCCGACTCAGCCCTGGATCTGAAAGGCAAGAATGGCTCTGAAAGCCATTCTTCAGGCCAAAATGGCTGGAAAGCCGCGCCAGACAAGCGGAAAGCTGTTCTGGTCCGCATTGCCCTGGCCCCTTGCTTCCCCTAGAGTGCAGCCATGAACTTCAAGGATCTGCTGGAGCTGGGCTCGCTTCTGGTCACCGTGATCGGTCTGCCGTTTGCGATTGCCGTCTTCTTCATCGAGCAGCGCAAGGAACGCGACAACGAGGATGAGGAGGCCTACCAGCTGCTCTCCGACGCCTACAACGCGTTCCTGCAGGTCGTGCTGCAGAACCCGGACCTGAAGCTGCGCACGGAGCGCCGCAACGATGAGCTCAACGACGAGCAGCTCGAACGGCGCCGCATCATCTTCGAGATGCTGATCTCCCTGTTCGAGCGCGCCTACATCGTCGCCTGGGAGCCGGACATGAGCCCCATCCAGCGCCGCCGCTGGGCCAGCTGGGAGGACTACATGCGCGAATGGTGCCGCCGGGAGGACTTCGTCGCCCTGCTGCCGCAGCTGCTGCGCGGCGAGGACGCCGAGTTCGCGGACTACATCAAGGGCATCGCGCGTGAAGAGCTGCCGGGCTGGCTGGTGTAGCCCCCGGCTGCAGCCGGCGCATTGTCAGCGCTTGGCTGCGTCGCGCTCGCGCAGGTATTTGTCGTAGTCGGGCCGCGTCTGCTGCTGGCATTCGCGATAGCGCTGCGGGTCCTGGATCTTGCTGCAATCCATGTAGTTGCCAATCTGGACGTACTCGTACCAGTCGCGTGCGGTGGTGCAGGCGCTGAGCAGGAGCAGGGCGCTGAGGATGCAAAGCGTGCGAAGCATGGGAAGCCGTTTCATGTCAGGTTGCGCGACACTCGCGCAGCGGTGCGCCGTTACTCGGGTGGCCGACGCGCCAGCAGCGTGGATGCCAGCGCCGCAATCACGATCCGTACGTCCGCCGGCAGGGCCTGCTCGTCTGCATGCAGCCAGACGTGTCCGTTGTTGATCAGCGAGACCGCGCCGACGGTCAGGTTGTCATATTCAAAGGCGACGCCCACCGAGCCCATGTGCGGGATGCGCAGCGCCTGACCGGGGCGGCGCGAATCCTCCAGCGCTGTCAGCGGCCGCATGGAGATTCGCTTGCCACCAGCTTCTTCCGCCCAGCCGGCCTCGCCTTCCGCGGCGCCGATCGGCAAAAACTCCGAGCCCTCGGAAATCATGACGAAGCGCCAGTTGGTGTTGGGCGGCTCATCACCGCGCTGGACATCGATGGTGCCGGCAAAGGAGGTTTCCGCGCTCAGCACACGGGTGCTGGTGCTCTCCTTGCCGAACATCTTCGACACACTGACGCGCTCCCGGGTGTCCAGTCGGTCCACCGTGATCACGCGTGCCGACAGCCCGTTCGGCCCGGTCTGCGTAAAGCTCATCTCCACCCGCTTACTGCGCCGCTGCGGCGTGCCGGTCTCCATCCATTCCAGCAGATCGACATGCCAGCAACCGCGGTTGCAGTCGCTGCGCACTCGCTCCTTGCTGCTGATCTTGCGCGACGAAGTGCCAAACGCGCCAAAGCGCAGTGACTTCTTGTCCGGCATCCAGCCGTAGCGGCCACTGACCGGCCAACTGGGTGCCTGCTGCAGTTCACCCGGCGGGATGACGCGCAGTTCTCGCGCATCTGCCGCGCCCGGCAGTCCAAGCGCGATGCCAGCAGCACTGGCGGCCAGCAGCCATTTGAGTAAGAAGTGCATATATCAAGCGTAATGGCTGCGTGCACAAGGAGGCGGGGCCTGTGCTCACATGTTCAGGGGGCTTGGTGCAAACGAGCATGTTGCAGCTGGCCCACTTGCGCCCGTTCCGGCGCTGCCTTCGGTTGTCTCGCCCAGATAATCCTGTGCTTTGCGGCTCTGGCCTGCATGTCCGTGCGCCATGCGGTTACTTGCCAGAGGGATTTCTGGAGACTTGGCTGGATCATGCATATTCGTGGCGCGCGTTGGATTGTGCTCTTCCCCGTATGGGCGGCTCTGCTGTGCGGCCTGGGGCCTGGGACGGCGAATGCGGGTAGTGCCCGGTTTACCGTTGAGCCGCAGCCGAGCTGGGTCGTGGCCGTTGAGGCCGCTCCGGAAACACCAAGTTTCGAAAGGCTGACTTCCGGCGGTCTGTATCCGGTGCTGGTCGATCGGCAGGTTCGCGTCGCCGGAGGGCAGCGCGCAGTGTTCCAGCGGCGCATCTACAAGCCGCTCAGTGAAAGAGGTCTGGGCGCGGCTGCCAGCGTCGAGATCACGTTCGATCCGACCTATCAACAACTTGCGCTTCACGGTATCTGGGTGACTCGGGAGGGCCGGAGGGTTGCGCGCTTGCGAGCGGCGGACGTCACGATGTTGCAGCGTGAGCGCGAGCTGGAGGCGCAGATCTACGATGGCTCAGTGACGGCGTCGATCATCCTCGAGGACGTCCGAATTGGCGATCTCGTGGAGACTGCGTACACAGTCCGAGGCCACAACAGTGTTTTCGGCGACATGCATTACGGACGCTTTGACATGCAGTGGAGCGTGCCTGTGGGCCGGCTGCACACGCGGCTGGTCTGGCCGGATGACCGCACCCTCCATCTGAAGTCAGTCAATGGCGCCGCGAACCCCATCAAGGCACCGGCGGGGCCGGGCCAGTCCAGCTACACCTGGCTTCAGGATCAGGTGGCTTTGCTTGAGGTGGAGGGTGACGCGCCTGCCTGGTACGACCCATATGCGGCGGTGTATTGGGGCAGCGCCGGCAGCTGGACCGAAGTGGTGAGTTGGGCACTTCCGCTCTACACACCCAAGCAGCGGCCCGGACCCAGGGTGCAAGCGGTCATTGATCGGATCCGAGCCGAGCACCCCGGCACGGATGCGCGCTTGCTGGCTGCCTTGCGAACGGTTCAGCAAGACGTGCGCTATCTGGCGATCTCGGTGGGGCAAGGCTCGCACGCACCCCGCGATCCCGACGAGGTGCTGCGGCGACGATTCGGCGACTGCAAAGACAAGACGCTGCTGCTGCTCAGCTTGCTGCAGGGGCTGGGCATCGAGGCCCATGCGGCGCTGGTGAACAGCGAGATCGGCCGCGGAATTGCCGGCTGGCAACCCTCGCCCGGGGCATTCAATCATGTGCTGGCCCGTGTGCGGCATGAAGGGCGCACGCTTTGGGTTGATCCGACCTGGACGCCGCAGTCAGGCAACGTCAGTTCGTTGACGCAGGCCAATCACGGACTCGCACTGGTCATCGCTCCAGGGGTCACGGATCTGCAGGCCATGACGCGTGACCCCGCTGTGTCGTCTGGGCGCCGCGTGCAGGCTCGCCTTGACCTTCAGTCTGGTCTGAACAGCCCAGCCGTCTACACCGTGACGACGATTTCGACCGGTGCCGCGGCCGATGCAACGCGCTGGCAGTTTGCCTCTGAGCCGGTGGACTCGATCCAGCGCGGCTATCTCAACTTCTACGCCGCCTATTTCGACAGGATCGAGCCGGTGGGCAAGCCAGAGTTCACTGACGAGCCCGAGCAGAACCGGACACGCGTGGTCGAGCGTTACCGCATTGCTGACTACTGGCGAGAAGGCTCGCGCAAGGGGCGGCTCGTGGCTGGCGTGCCTGTACCCGATCTGCTCGATCTACTCAAAGCCCCCCAAGCCAAGGTGCGGACCTCGCCGCTTGCAATCCGGCATCCGATGCGCTTCGAGCAACGCACCGAAGTGCTGTTGCATGAAGACTGGGGCGGGACGCCAAGCCCCGAGAAGGTCAATGACCCAGCATTCAAGTACGAGCGTGCCATGCGCTGGGAGACGCCACGGACCCTCGTCGTCGAAGACCGGTTCGAGACCCAGACGGAGGTGGTTGCCGCCGCGGATGTGGTGCGCTACAGCGCTGCTTTGGACAAGGTCCGGCATGCTGTCGACTATTCGCTGACCTATGACGCACCAGCGGCGTCCGTCGACGGTGCACGCGGCGGGCCGCATTGGGTGGCGTGGCTGACGCTTGGGCTGAGTCTGGTTTGCGGGCTTGCCGCTGCGCTGCGTGCCTACACCTGGGATCCCCAGGGGCGGCCGCTTCCCTCTGGGCAGGTTGATCCGACCTTGATCGGTATCGGCGGCTGGCTGGCATTGAGCGTGTTCGGGACCGTGATCGGCTTGTTGATTCAGATCGGTGGGCTGGTTCAGATCATGCGCAACTTCAGTGTGGCCGCCTGGGTGTTCCGAACCGACCCGGAGAGTGCTGGCTATCACGTTCTGTGGGGCCCTGTGTTGGTGGTGTCGGTACTCGCATCGGTATTGCTGGTGATCGGTGCGGTCCTGTTTCTCGTGCTGTTGGCCAAGCGTCGCACCAGTGCGCCCTGGGCGTTCATCGCAGTCAACATGTTTGCTGCGCTCTGGGCCACGATCGACAGCCTCAGTACTCACCTGCTGGGTGTAGCCGACCCTGTCAGCAGCACGGTGCTCAGTCTCGGTGCCATGTGGGTAGTTACCGCGCTATGGGTTGGCTACTACCTGCGCTCTGTTCGCGTCCGACAGACCTTTTGCCGCCGGCTTTCCGGTGCGTGGGACGAAGCGCCGAGCAACGGTCATTCGATTGACCTGCGCCGGCTCGAGCCGCAGCCAGAGCCGACGGATACTGCTCGAGCGGCGTGATGGGGCAGCGTGAACGAAAAACGGCGGGCATCGGCCCGCCGTTTTGCTGGTGTGGCGCTGCTGACGGGGATCGGCTTTGCGCTTCGAGCGCAAAGCCGATCCGCAGCAACTCCGCTGGTCGATCCCCGGCGCTGCGCGCCAGAGCCCCTCGCCCGACGCTTCGCTACTGCCCCTGCCCCAGTGCGAAGCCTTGCTCGCCGTCACATCAGCCGGGGTTTCGCGCAGCACCGCTGCGCGCCGGGTGGCGCGGGATGCGCTTGCAAGCGCATCCCGCTTTCGACGGCACTCACTGACCCTGGCCGAGTGCGAAACCTTGCTCGCCGTCGAACGTGCACAGGTTCTCGGTCTTGATCACATCCACGCCGCCCTCGGTCACGCTGGCCAGCAGCGTGATGATGTCCTTGTGGCTGATATTCGCGCCGGCATCGCGGGCCACGAAGCGGCAGCGCCAGTGATCGGTGCAGAAGGTTTCGGGGAAGCCGCCGGGCCAGACCTTCACGCCGCGGTTGGTGATCATCTGCAGCTTGAGCGCACCTGTGGATAGCGTGGTCAGTCGGCCTGCGAGGAAGTCGGGCGTGCAGCCGGCCTCGTGCACGAACACGTCCACGCCGACCATTTCCTTCCTGGCCGCCGGCTTGCGGGTGTACAGGGGCTTCGGTGCAGCGGCAGGCGCTTGCGCGGGGTTCTTGTAGGTCACGGCCTTGAAGTGCTGGGGCAACTGGCCCAGGCGCTCGACCACGGCCTGCGCGAACTCGTCCGTGCCGACCACGCGCGTGGTCTTCTCGCCCTTCAGGTCGGCGGTGTGGATGCCGTCTTCGATAGTGCGCAGCCACGCGTTGTGGATTTTCTGCGCGATGTCGGCCTGGCGGATGTGCACCAGCATCATCACGGCGCCCAGCAGCAGGCCGCTGGGGTTGGCCACGCCCTTGCCAGCGATGTCCGGTGCGCTGCCATGGATGGCCTCGAACATGGCCACGTGCTCACCGATGTTGGCGCTGCCGGCCAGGCCCACGCTGCCGGTGATCTCTGCGGCGATGTCGCTGATGATGTCCCCGTACAGATTGGGCGTGACGATCACGTCGAAGCGCTCGGGGTGCGTGGCAATCCGCGCGCTGCCGATGTCGATGATGAAGCGCTCCTGCGCAATGTCCGGGTACTCCGCGCCGATCTCCTGGAACACCTTGTAGAAGAGACCGTCGGTCATCTTCATGATGTTGTCCTTGACCATGCAGGTGACCTTCCTGCGGCCATGGCTGCGCGCGTATTCGAAGGCGTAGCGGATGATCTTCTCGCAGCCGGGGCGCGTGATGAGCTTCAGGCACTGGAAGACTTCGTCGGTCTGGCGGTGCTCGATGCCGGCGTAGAGGTCTTCCTCGTTCTCGCGCACGATCACCACATCCATCTTGTCGTGCGGCGTATCCACAAAGGGCGCGTAGCTCACGCAGGGGCGCACGTTGGCATACAGGCCCAGGGTCTTGCGCACGGTCACGTTCAGGCTCTTGTAGCCGCCGCCCGAGGGTGTGGTGATTGGTGCCTTGAGAAACACCTTGGTGCGGCGCAGGCTGTCCCAGGCTTCGGGCGCGATGCCGGCGCTGTTTCCCGAGAGGTAGACCTTCTCGCCAATCTCGATCACCTGCGGGGCAATCCGCGCGCCCGCAGCTTCCAGGATGCGCAGCGTGGCGCCCATGATCTCGGGGCCGATGCCGTCGCCCAGTGCAACGGTCACGGGCACCTTCTCGGTGCTCGCTGCTGCGGCGCCTTCGCTTTTGGCGGGGGCGTTCATCAGGCGTTCGATCAGATCTAGGGCTTCACTTTTCATGATGTGCAACAACCTTGTGGGATGAGGTGTTCGCACTCTACGGAAGCTGCTTCAATAAGAAAAATACTTAGTTTTCATACTGCACATAGCTTTGAAGCTATGAAATGGCGGTGCTGAGCTGAATTGCGCCGCCAACCGGCCGAGTTCGCCGTCCTCAGAAGGTCTTCATGACTGCGCCCACCCTCTCGCGCCTGCAGCGCGTCACGCCCCAGCAACTGCGCGCCTTCGAGGCCGCCGCCCGACTGCTGTCCGTTACCCAGGCCGCACAGGAGCTGCATGTCAGCCAGCCGACCGTGTCCGTGCAGCTGCGCGAGCTGGCCGCCACGGTGGGCGAGCCCCTGTTCGAGACCGTCGGCCGACGCATCCGACTCACGCAGGCTGGCGAGGTGCTGCAGCAGACCGTGGGCGAGCTGGCCGCTTGCTGGCAGCGCTTTGAGTCCCGCCTGGCGGAGATTCACGGGCTGGTGAGTGGCCGCTTGCGGATTGCCGCAGTGACGACGGCGGAGTATTTCGTGCCCGATCTGCTTGGCCCCTTTGCCGCCGCGCATCCCGGCGTGGAGATCGAGCTGGCCGTGGAAAACCGCGACCGCGTGGTCGAGCGCCTGACCCGCAGCGCAGACGATCTCGCCGTAATGATGATGCTGCCTACTGACCTGCCGCTGGAGCGCCTGGTGTTTCAGGACAACCCGCTGGTCATCGTCGCCCCCGCCCACCACCCGCTGGCCGGGCGCCGCATTCAATTGGAGGAACTGGCCGGCGAGCGCTGGCTGATGCGCGAACCCGGCAGCGGCACCCGCATGGCCGCAGAGCAGCACTTTGCGCAGGCCGGCTTTGCGCCCAAGGTGGCCATGAGCCTGGGCAGCAATGAAGCCATCAAGCACGCCGTGGCGGCCGGCTTGGGGCTGGCGGTGCTGTCGCGTCTTGCGGTCAGCTCGGGCTGGGGCGTGGGTGCGGTGGATGGCGTTCCAGCCAGCCGGGCTGCAGCGGCGGAGCCGGCAGACGCAAGGGCAACGCAAACGCTTGAGCACACTGCGCCGCCGTCCATGCACGCCGAGCCGGGCAGCGGGCCCCTGGTGGTTCTGGACGTGGCGGGCTTTCCGATTCCGCGGCGCTGGTCGGTGGTCTGGCGCAAGGACCAGCCGCTTTCCGCGGCAGCCCGGGAGTTCTTGCGCTACCTGGAGGCGCCGGATCATGCTGCGCCGCGCGCTGTGGTTGAAAGCAGAAAATGACAATTTCGGACAGAAAAGTTTGAGATCGACAATTCGCCAAGATTTGCTTTAGATATGCGGAAAGCCTTGTTTATGTAATCCAGAAAGTGACAAAGTCGGCCACCAATTTGCACACCAATCTCTTGAGCGAGCCGCCGCCGCTCCCCCAGCCGCAATCCGCGGGGCGCACACCGCAAACTGTCACGCAACGAAATAGACCCCCGTAAACGACGCATGTCCACGGATGGGCCGGGACCGATTGCGCGGAACATGCGCTCAATCTGTACCGCTTCGTCGGCCGGCACGAGCGCCGGAAGCACCCGACACCTCAGCACTCAACTGTGTCCCCCGGGAGGGATCCGTGAACGCAACTCAAACGATTGGCGCTGCGCCGGCAGCGGCCCACACGCACAAGCTGGCCGAAGTCCACGGCGCGATGGCGCCGGGTATCCGGATGTTCCGCAACCTGCGCTTCAAAGCCAAGGCCTGGATCATCACGGCGGTCTTCGTGGCGCCCCTGCTGCTGACGCTTTACGCCTACATCGAGAAGGAGTGGGCAGACATCCACTTCACTGCGGACGAAATTTCCGGCGCAGCGCTGGTGCAGGAGGTCTACCCGGTGCTGCAGACCCTGCAAGTGCATCGCGGGTTGAGCACTGCTGCGCTGAGCGGCGATGCGGCCGCCAAGGCGCGCATGGACGAAGCCAGCGCCAAGGTCACCTAGGCGCTCGCCAAGCTGCGCACCGCCGACGCCGCCCATGGTGCGCCCACCGGCACCCGGCCGGACTTCAAAGAGCTGGAGTCCGACGTGAACGCACTGGTCTCCGGCTGGTCGGCCACCACCGACGCCAAGGCCAACTTTGCGGCGCACACTGACCTGGTGGAGAAGCTGCTGACCTACGTGGAAACCGTGGGCGACAAGTCCGGCCTCGTACTCGCCCCGGACCTGGACTCCTACTACTTGGTGGTCACTACGGTCGGCCTCGGCCCGGCGATGCTCGAAGACTCGGCTTGGATGCGCGGCACGGGCCGCAAGATCCTGGTGGACGGCAGCATCACGCCGGAACAGCGCATGGCCCTGGAACGCCGTCTGGTGCGCCTGCAGATGAACATCGAAGCGGTAGCCCACGGCCTCGAGCGTGCCTATGTCTACAACCCCAGCCTGAAATCCAGCGGCGCGCTGGAAGGGCTGAGTGCCGCGCGCGACATGGAGAAAGCGGTACGCACTGCGCTGCTGGGCGAGAGTCTGAGCGGCACGCCGGAAAGCTACTTTGCCGCCACCACGGCGCTGATCGACGCGCAGTTTGCCAACTTCTCCAAGGCCCACGACGCGCTGGAAGCCCTGCTGCAGGCCCGCCATGACGGCCTGAAGTTCCACATGGTGTGGATCCTGGTGATGGTCGGCGTCTTTCTGCTGCTGGCGGGCTACTTCTTCTACGCGTTCTCGCTGGTGGAGAACGGCGGCATCCGCTATCTGGGCAAGCACATCAAGGCCCTGGCCGCGGGCGACCTGACCACGCCGCAGGCCGTCTGGGGCAAGGATGAGATCGGCTACTCGCTCAAGCGCCTGTTCGAATCTGTTCAGGGCCTGAAGAGCACCCTGGCCGCCATCCAGCAGAACGCCGATGCGGTGAGCCTGTCCAGCCGCGAGATTGCCGCCGGCAATCATGACCTCTCCGCCCGCACCGAGAAGAACGCCTCGGCGCTGGAGGAGGCCAGTGCCGGCATGGATCAGCTGCACGAGCTCGTCGAGCGCAACCTGAACAGCGTGCGCGAGGCCGAGCGCCTGATGGCCCGCTTGTCCGAAGCGGCCGAGGCCAGCGGCCACAACGTCTTGGCCGTGGTGCAGCGCATGAGCGCCATCCAGGCCAAGAGCAAACAGATCGGCGAGATCGTCGGCATGATCGACGGCATCAGCTTCCAGACCAACATCCTTGCGCTGAACGCCAGCGTGGAAGCCGCGCGCGCTGGTGAAGCAGGGCGTGGCTTTGCGGTGGTGGCGCAGGAGGTGCGCAGTCTGGCGCAGCGCGCCGCCGAGGCTGCCAAGCAGATCAACACCATCGTCAGCGCCAACACCGGAGAGATCGAGGCCGGGACTCAACAGGTGAATGCCGCAGGCACCACCATGCAGGAGATGGTCGATTCCGTACGCAAGACCAGCGTGGTCATCCATGACATCACCCGCGCCAGCGGTGAGCAAAGCACCGGGGTGTCTGAGATGAGCAAGGCTGTACGCGAGCTCACGCAAAGCCAGCAGGCCAATGCTGCGCTGGTCGAGGAGATTGCGGCGTCGGCCAGCCAACTGCAGAACAGCGGCGAGGCCCTGCGTGACGCAGCGGCCGTGTTCAAGCTCTAGCACTCGCCAGACCCGATCAAGCTCCTGCGCAGTGCAGCCGCGCATGGCCCGTCGTGTGCATCGATGCACGGCGGCGCGAGCGCCTGCTGTTTGGAGCGCGCTCGCATCGTGTCGGCTTGCATGAATTGAGCGGCTTTTGTCCTGCTGATCGAGCACTGGTACTGCGCACGCAGTCGCAATACTCGTCAGTAATTCAATCGATCTCGCGCCGCGTGGCGACTCCTTCGCCACGGCGTGCCTTCCTCTATTCGGGGGCATTCATGCAAGCACAGTCGTCAGTCCGTGTCGAACCTGCAACCGCACGGAAGTCAGCGGCAGCCACAAGCCGCACCGGCGGCTTCTTCGCTCACCATGGCGTGATGGCGCCCGGCGTACGGGTGATGCGCTCGATGAAGTTCGTGGCCAAGTCCATGATCGTATCGATCGCATTCCTGATCCCGGTCCTGGTGCTCTCTGTGCTGTTCTTCCGTGGCATGAGTGCCCAGATCGATTTCAGCAGCCAGGAGCGCCTCGGCGTGCAAGTGATCCGCCCCGCCTTCAAGCTGATGGACGCCTTGCATGACCACCGCTCACTCAGCACGGCCTTCCTCAATGGTGACCGCAGCCTGGAGGACCGGGTAAAGGATGCAGGCACGCGCGTGGATGCAGCGCTCAAGGCGGTGGTCGCTGCGGAGGCGGCTACCTCAAACAAGCTGGATGCATCCAGCCAGACGGCCGATCTGGTCAGTGCGGTCGGTGCCTTACGTCAGGGCTGGCAGGGCACCAATCCTGCAGACAACTTCAAGGCACATACCGCAGTGGTACAGAAGCTGCTGGAGTACATGGAACATCTGTCCATCACCTCGAATCTGGTGCTCGACCCCGATCCGGACTCCTTCTATGTGATGGATCTGTCGGTGGCCAAGGCGCCGCTATTCCTTGAGCGCGCGAGCTGGTTGCGCGGCACGGGCCGACGCATTCTGGCTGCCGGCAGCATCACGCCCGACGAGCGCAATGAGGTGCTGGAACGGGCCACGGAGGTGCGCTTGAGCGTGGATGGCATTCGCGCTGCGGCGGCACAGGCTGTCAAGGCCAACCCGTCCCTGAAGGCGGCCTTGGACATGGATGAGGGCCTGGAAGCAGCCAAGTCCTACAGCGAGCTGGTCACCAAGACCTTCCGTGCGGATACCCCCCAGGGCGATCCGCAGGCCTATTGGGAAAGCGCTACCAAGACCCTGAAGCTGCAGTTCGAGAAGGTGGACCGCGCCCTGACCGTGCTCGATGGCCTGCTGGCCAAGCGCATCGAAGGCTTCGAGTGGCAGCGCAACCTGGCCGCTGGCGTGATCATCTTCTCCCTGTTCATGGCCGCGTATCTGCTCTATGCCTTCTATCTCGTCACCGGCGGCGGCATGCGCCACCTGGGTGGCTATGTGGACCGCATGGCGCGAAACGATCTGACCCAGCAGCCGCGCAGCTGGGGCAGTGACGAAATAGCAGAGTCCCTGAACGCACTGGGCTTGTCGATGCAGTCCATGCGTGAGGCGCTGCGCGTGATCCAGGAGTCGTCGGAATCCGTGTCCGTGGCTTCGCGCGAGATCGCCAAGGGCAACCAGGATCTTTCATCTCGTACCGAGGAGGCGGCTGCAGCCATCGAGCAGACGACCTCTACCGTTGAGACCCTGAAGGAAGGCATCTCCGCCAGTGCGGCAGACCTCAAGCAGGCGGCACAACGCGTGACCCAGGCACGCGAGCAGTCCGAAGTGGCTGGCACGCAGATGCAGGACGTGCGCGAGAGCATGGCCCGCATTGCAGAGGCCAGCGCCAAGATCTCCGAGTTCGTCAGCATGATTGACGGCATCGCCTTTCAGACCAACATCCTCGCGCTGAACGCCAGCGTGGAGGCCGCCCGTGCCGGCGAGGCTGGGCGCGGCTTTGCTGTCGTGGCCCAGGAGGTGCGCACGCTGGCGCAGCGCTCTGCGGAAGCGGCGCGCGAGATCAAGCAGATCGTGCAGACTAGCACCGAGCATGTGGCCCAGGGCAACAAGCGCGCCGAGGCCGCAGCCGTGGGCGTGGCCGCCAATGTGGACTCCGTGCGAGAGATCAGCGGCATGATCACCGCGCTGGCCGATCGCATCCAGGCGCAGGGCTCGAGCGTGACCGAGGTTTTCGGGGCGATCTCGGACCTGAACAACGTGCAGCAAGGAAACGCTGCACTGGTCGAGGAGATCGCGGCTGCCTCACGGCAGCTCGAACAGAACGGCATTCAGCTGCACGAAGCCGCGGTGGCCTTCAAGCTCTAGCGCATGCTCGCTGCGTGGGGCGACGCGTGCGCCGGGACTGCGGCCGCCCGGTGGGGTTCCGCAGTCTGATGCACGCTTCCATAGACAAAGCAATCTGGGTAGAGCGCCCCACCCACTTCACAGTTGTTAACTGGCCGGCGTAGGCCTCGGGGCGAACAATGACGTTCGGGACAGGTCTGCTCAACATGACCAAACGTCAACTCACCCTGCCCCAGGCGGCTTGCCCATCCGGCTCGGCCGCATCCTCTGGAAAGCCCCCGATGCATGCCTTGCAACCCGCCCCCGTTTGCGGCGCTCACCCGATCGCGCCGCTCATGACTGCGCCCTTTCAGCACGAACCCTCAGCCGCCGGCTGCGCCATCGGCGCATTGATGCACGCCTACCTCGGCCCGGCCGTGAACGCCACTGCGGTGGCTCTGCGCTGGGACCAGCTCATGGGCGCTGAACAGGACTCCGGCCGCGCCAATGACGCGATCGTTGCCGAGCTCGCCTGGAACCACCCGCATCGCCACTGGATCCGCCTGGCCTTGGCCGACGCGATCACCTGCCTGCAGCGCAGCGCATCTGCGGACTGAACCTCAGCCTGCGGCAGCGCGCTCCAGCTCGGCGACCATCCGAGCCACGCGGTCACTCAGTTTCTCGGTGGTCACGGCTTCGCGCAGGCGTTCGATCATCAGCGCGAAGGCAAATGGCGTGGGCCGGTGCGGCCGCTTGAACACCCGCTGCCATTCGCGCATGCGTGTCAGCGCCGCCTTCAGGCGCGCCAGCTCCAGCTCCTGTTCCAGCACCTCGCGCTCGCTTTGCGCCAGCAGCAGGTTGCCGGTGTCGTGCTTGCGAAAGACCTCGTAGAACAGGCTCGATGAAGCCTGCAGCGTACGTGTGGAGCGCGCCGCACCCGGAAAGCCCTGAAAGATCAGCCCGCTGATGCGCGCAATCTCGCGAAAGCGCCGCTGCGCCAGTTCGCTGGCGTTCAGGCTCTCGAGCACGTCGTCCAGCAGGTGTTCGTCCTCAAGCAGACCGTCCTCGAACAACGCCGGCCAGTCGAAGGGCTGCAGCGACATCAGCTCGAAGCCGTAGTCGTTCATCGAGATCGAGAAGGTGCCCGGGTTGTGCCGTGCCGCGCGAAAGGCCAGCAGCGAGGCCAGGCCGATGTGCACCATGCGCCCCGCAAAGGGGTAGCAGAAGAGGTGGTAGCCCTCCTTGCTCTCCAGCTGCTCGGCCACCAGCACGCCAGTGCGGGGCAGGGCAGACCACTCGCTTTGCAGCTGCAGCAGGGGCTGCACGGCAGCCAGCTCCGGCCCCGGCGCGTTGCCGCGGTGCCAGTCATCCAGCACGGCCAGGGTGGCGTCGGCCAGCTCGCTGGACAGAGGCATCTTGCCGCCGCCCCACTGCGGCACCACGCCGGTCTTGCGCGTGGCCTTCTTGACGGTGGCGGTCATGTCGCGCACCCGCACCAGTTCAAGAATGCGCCCGGCAAAGGTGAAGGCGTCGCCGGGTTTGAGGCGCGCGATGAAGCCTTCCTCGATGGTGCCGAGTGTTCCACCACTGGCCCAGGCGACCTTGAGTGCAGAATCCGACACGATGGTGCCGATGCTCATCCGGTGGCGCAGCGCGAGGTCCTTGCGCGGCATGACGAAGCGCAAAGGCGAGCGCACGCGGCCTGCCTCATCCGTCGCGCGCACGATGCGGTGATAGTCCGGATAGGCCGACAGCGGCCCGCCACCTTCCAGAAAGCCCACCGCCCAGTCGAAGGCCTCGCGCGAGAGTTCGCGGTAGGGGTAGGCGCGGCGGACTTCGGCGAAGGTGGCTTCGGGTTCGAAGCCCGGGCCGTCTGCGTCACTGCCCAGGGCGAGCGTGGCGAGGTGCTGCACGAGCACGTCCAGCGGCGCGGCAATCGGCCGGCGCGGTTCGATGCGCCGCGCCGCCGCGGCCTCACGCGCGGCGGCGGCCTCCGGCAATTCGAGTGCGTTGGTGGGTACCAGGGTGATGCGCGAGGGCCGCCCGGGCGCGTGGCCGCTGCGCCCGGCGCGCTGCAGCAGGCGGGCCACACCCTTGGCGCTGCCGATCTGCAGCACGCGCTCCACCGGCAGGAAGTCCACGCCCAGATCCAGGCTGGAGGTGCAGACCACGGCCTTGAGCTGCCCGGCCTTCAGGCCCGCTTCCACCCACTCGCGCACCTCCTTGTCGAGTGAGCCGTGATGCAGCGCGATCAGCCCGGCCCAGTCCGGCCGCGCATCCAGCAGGAGCTGGTACCAGATCTCGGCCTGGCTGCGCGTGTTGGTGAAGACCAGCGTCGTGCTCGCACTGTCCAGCTCGCGCACCACCGGCTCCACCATGCGCGCGCCGAGGTGCCCGCCCCAGGGGAAGCGCTCGATGCTCTCCGGGATCAGGGTGTCGATCTGCAGCTGCTTGGGTGTCTCCCCCTGCACGCGCACAGCGTCCGTTTGCAGCCCGCTGGCCAGCGCCGCCAGCGCTTCGTCCAGATTGCCGAGCGTGGCCGAGAGGCCCCAGACCTGCAGGGCCGGGTTGAGTGTGGCCAGCCGGGCCAGTGCGAGCATGACCTGCGTGCCGCGCTTGTTGCCCATGAGCTCATGCCACTCGTCACAGACCACATAGCGCACGCCGGCCAGCATCTGCCCAGCGTCCTCGCGCGCCAGCAGCAGGCTCAGGCTCTCCGGTGTGGTGACCAGCGCCTCGGGCAGGGACTTGTTCTGTGCGGAGCGGGTGGCGGCGTCGATATCGCCCGTGCGCAGGCCCACCTCCCACTGCGGCAGCAGCGCGTCGCAGGCGTCTTGCAGCGCGCGTTGCGAATCCGCCGCCAGCGCCCGCATCGGCGTGATCCAAAGGGCGGTGAGCCTGCTCGCACTGCGGTTGCCCCCTCCTCCCCGGGAGGAGGGGGTTGGGGGAGGTGGGTTCGGCACCTGCCCGCTAGGGAGCCGCTCGAGGGCG
>LJIA01000013.1 GCA_001295775.1 beta proteobacterium AAP99 | reverse complement strand
CCCCACCCCCGCCGGCTCCGCCACCGGCCTCGCCGCCACCGCCGGGCGCCGTCACGCCGCCGCCAGCCACGGCATCGCCCATCCCGGGCACCCGCAGCAACTGGTCTGACCCCGCCACCTGGGGCGGGCAACTACCGGGCGCAGGCGCTGCGGTGGTGATTCCGGCCGGGCGAACCGTGGTGCTGGACCGCGATGTGCAGATCGGCACCCTGCAGATCGACGGCGCGCTGGTCTTTGACCGCAAGGACCTGAACCTCGCCGCCCACTGGATTCTGGTGAACGGCCAGGGCGTGCTGCGGATTGGCGAGCCGACTTCGCCCTTCACCCAGCGCGCCACCATCACGCTCACTGCCAGCAACCCGGCCGAAGACATCATGGGCATGGGCACCAAGTTCATCTCGGCGATGGGCGGCGGCAAGCTGGAGCTGTTTGGCGAGACGCGCCAGACCTGGACCAAGCTGGGCGCCAGCGCCGCGGCCGGCGCCACGCAGATCAAGCTGGCGCAGCCGGTGGACTGGCGCGTGGGCGAGCGCATCGTCGTCGGCTCCACGGCGCTGGACCCCTACCAGTCCGCCGAGCGCGGCATTGCCGCCCTGTCTGCAGACCGCACCAGCATCACGCTGGATGCGCCGCTGGCCAACAGCCACTATGGCGAGCTGCAGACTTTCGAAGGCAAGATGCTGGACGCGCGCGCGCCGGTGGCGCTGCTCTCGCGCAACATCGTCATCCAGGGCGATGCCGCGTCCACGGCCAACCGCTTCGGCGGCCACGTGATGGTGATGGCGGGGTCTTCGGCCAAGATCAGCGGTGTGGAGTTCGTGCGCATGGGGCAGTTCGACCGCCTCGGCCGCTACCCCTTCCACTGGCACATTGCCGGCGACCGCGCGGGGGATTTCATCGTCGGCGCCAGTGTGCGCGAGAGCTTCCAGCGCGGCATCGTCGTGCACTCCACCAGCAACACCGTCGTGCGCGGCAACGTGGTCTGGAACGGTACGGGCCACAGCTACGCCACCGAGGTGGGCGACGAACGCGGCAACCTGTTCGAGCGCAACCTCGGCTTGCTCACCAAGCCCTTTGCCCGCCAGGCCACGGACCCCGTGCAGCGCGAGCAGAACGACACCCAGGCCGCCACTTTCTGGATCCGCGGCGCCGAAAACCGCTTCATCGACAACCATGCCGGCGGCGGCGACCACACCGGCTTCTGGTTCGACGACGTCGGCCGCGTCGATCAGGCCCGCTTCGAGTTCCGCGGCAATACCGCGCACTCCTATTTGATCGACGGCCGCAGGAACGGTGATCTGTGCTGCAGCTTCGAGAAGGGCGCACTCTGGTTCACGGGCAACGGCTACGACACGCCCTACCGCGGGCCCTTCCCGGTCAGTGGCATGACCATCTTCAAGAGCCGCGTGGCGATGTGGGGCAACCCGCGCACCCTGGGCGAAGGCTTTGCCGATGTGCGCCTGAGTGACTCGATGATTGCCGACAACCTCATGGGCCTGAACAGCCACGGCGCGAAGAACACCGTCATCGTCGGCAAGAGCGCCAACCCTGACGCGATCACCGCCATCGGCTCGCAGGGCATCCAGGAGTACGGCCACACGCAGGCATTGGAAAACGTCGCCTTCGTGAACTTCCCCGGCGGCGGCGCCATGGAGCACCGCAACTGCGCGCGCGAGGCCGGTAATGTGCGCGCGCGCAACGTCAAGCTCGTCAACGCCAAGATCCGCCTGTGCGGTTACCGCGGCGACGCGAACGTGGACCTGGCGATTGCGGACACCACCGGCACCCTGCTGGGCACCGGCCGGCCAGTGACGCTCACGCCCGCGGCCAACACCTCGCGTGCCATGTTCACGACCGACTGCACGCTCAACACCGAGCAGAACATGCGCGTCTGCGAGGGCCTGCTGGGCTACGCCAACCTGCATCTGCGCGGCAGTGGTGCCTCACTCACGCGCGACGACGGCATCACCCTGGACAACGCCGATGTGGCCAACTACCCCTTCTACTGGTCCACGATCGAAGGCCGCCACTACCGCGTGAATGGCGACGTGAATGCCCAGGCCACGCTGGAGTTCACCTTCTTCGGCAAGTACGAGGACGACACCCAGGACCGCAGCGTGGTGGTGAGCGTGCCCGCCTCAAGCCCCTTTGCCGTGTTTGCCGAGAACGCCAACTGGTTCAGCGAGGGCAGCCGAACCCGCACCGGCCTCGGCACGCTGCCCGCGGTGGCCAATCTGGATGCGCTGAATGCGAGCACGCGTTCGGCCTACTTCCATGACGTGGCCGCCCGCGTGATCCATCTGAAGCTCTGGAGCACCGGCAACAACCGCGTGTACATCGACCGAAGATGATGCAATGACCTGACCGGAAATGACGTATCCGCTCGAGTTCCAGACCGACTTTCCGCTTGATGAGTGTGCTTCTCCGGTCGGATGGATGCTTTCAATGATCCAGCCGAAAACACCTTAATTCGATGTCCACCCGCGTTCGCGCTGTGCATCCCAGGCGGCGTGAAAGTGGTGCACCGGGCCGTGGCCGCTGCCCACGGTCAGTTCGCCGGATCGCGCAATCGCGCGGGCCAGCCAGTCATGCGCGGCTTGCGCGGCGCGGGGCACATCGGCCACCTGCGGCAGCAGCGCCGCCAGGGCGCTGGACAGCGTGCAGCCGGTGCCGTGAGTGTTCTTCGTGTCGATGCGGCGCCCAGCCATCTCGATCATCACGTCGCCGTCGTGCAGCAGGTCGATGCAGTCGCTGCCCGGCAGGTGGCCGCCCTTGAGGTACACCCAGCGGCGGCCGACATGGTGCAGCTTCTCGCGCAGCTTCTCGGCCATGCGCCGCATGTCGCGCACGTTCTCCGGCGCAGTCTGCGCCAGCAGCACGGCGCCCTCGGGCAGGTTGGGCGTGAGCATCGTGGCCTGCGGCAGCAGCATCTCAGTCAGTGCGCCGACGGCGGTCTTCTCCAGCAGCGCGTCGCCGCTCTTGGCGATCATCACCGGGTCCAGCACCAGGTGAGCGGGCGCAAACTTCTGCAGGCGCTCCGCCACGGTCTGAATCACCGGCGCCGCGCCCAGCATGCCGATCTTCACGGCATCGATCCGCACATCCGCCCAGAGCGTGTCCATCTGCAGGGCGATGAAGTCCGTGGAGATGGGCTGGATGCCCGTGACGGCTTGCGTGTTCTGCGCCGTGAGCGCCGCGACGATGCCGCAGCCGTAGGTGCCGAGGGCGGAGAAGGTCTTGATGTCGGCCAGAAGGCCTGCG
>LJIA01000012.1 GCA_001295775.1 beta proteobacterium AAP99 | reverse complement strand
AGAAGGTCTTGATGTCGGCCAGAAGGCCTGCGCCGCCTGAGGGATCGATGCCGGCGATGGAGACGACGTTTGGAACCTGCTTCATGGTCATGCGGCGGGTGTTGACGGATCAGGTGGCGCAGAAGCCTCGCGCCTGCTGGCGCGAGTCGCTCGGCCGGCGGCAAGCATGCTTGCCGAAACCCCGGCCTCGCCCCCGCCTGAGGGATCGATGCCGGCGATGGAGACGACGTTGGGAACAGATCTGCTTGGCGTGCTCATGGGCCGGCAGTGTATTGATCGCTCATCCGCCGCGCGTCCATCCCGCGGATGCGGCAGGGGATCGCCCTGAGCTGCTGCGGCGCAGCAGCGAAAGTACTTGTAGTTTTATTCGCTGTTGCCTAGGGTTCAGTCCGTAGCTTTGCTACAGCGTGTTCGGCATCTACATGACGCTTGAACATGCACCGCGCACCGCCCCGACTGGGGAACGCAGAACAGGCGGCGGGCGCATATGTGGGATGGCCTGCAGATCGGCGCCACAAAAGACGCCGCAATCCGCGCCACGCGGCGTTGCAAATCCTCGGCAGATGGCCAATCTGCCTCCGGTTTGCGCCTTGCCTGGCACCGATTGCGACACTTTTGTTCCCGCGAGAGGCTTCCAGCTCGAGCTGCTTACTGGGCGCCGATCCGCAGGCCACCCCACGTGGTTGCAGTACCGCCGTACAGGTCGAGTCACATCGATCCATCCAGCAACCCAGGCCGCACTCCCTGCTTCGCTCGCGGCCCCGGAGGAGACACACAACATGGCTAGTCGCTTTTCGCGCCCGATCGCGGCGCTCGGGATCACTTTTGCCGCCGCTTTCGGCTCATCGGCCCTGATGGACGCCCCCGTCCACGCGGCCACGGAGCAGAACAAGGCCTCCACCGCCATTCTGGTGCAGGGCTTTCACTGGAATTCAGCGGGCTACCGCAACCCCAGCTGGTACGGCGTGCTGCGCGGCCGTGCGGCGGACCTGCGGGCGATGGGCTTCACGCACGTCTGGTTCCCGCCGCCCTCGGACTCCGCGGCGCGCGAGGGCTACCTGCCGCGTCAGCTCAACAACCTCAATTCCAGCTACGGCACCGAGCAGGAGCTGAAGGATGCGATCGCTGCCTTCAAGGCCCAGGGCATGGGCGTGACGGCGGACATCGTGGTGAACCACCGCGTGGGCACCACCGGCTGGAGCGACTTCACCAATCCCGCCTGGGGGTTGGAGAGCATCGTCAGCAATGACGAATGCAACTGCGGCACCGGCGGGCCGGACACCGGCACGGGCTTCTCGGCCGCGCGCGATCTGGCGCACAACCAGCCCACGGTGCAGAACGGCATCAAGACCTGGCTGAGCAGCCGCCTGAAGGCCGTGGGCTTCACCGGCCTGCGCTTCGACTACTCCAAGGGCTACGGCGCGAGCTACGTGCAGGGCTATCACGACGCGATGGCGCCGGACTTCTGCGTGGGCGAGATCTGGAGCGACCTGAACATCAACGACGTCAACCCGCACCGCCAGGAGCTGATGAACTGGATCGACGGCACCGGCGGGCGCTGCGCGGCCTTTGACTTCACCACCAAGGGCCTGCTGAATCAGGCGCTGAACGCCAACGAGTACTGGCGCCTGCGCGCCAGCGACGGCAAGCCCCAGGGCGCGATCGGCTGGTGGGCGCAGAAAAGCGTGACCTTTGTGGACAACCATGACACCGGCCCGAGCGAGAGCTGCGGCAGCGGCCAGAACTACTGGCCCGTGCCCTGCGACAAGGTCATGCAGGGCTATGCCTACGTGCTCACCCACCCCGGCGTGCCCACCGTGTACTACCCGCACATCTATGACTGGAACCTGAAGGCCAGCATCAAGGCCCTGATGGACGTGCGCCGCAACAAGGGCGTCACGAGCACATCGAGCGTCAGCATTCAGCGTGCGGAGAACGGCCTCTACGCCGCCATCGTCAACAACAACGTGGCGATGAAGATCGGCCCCAACAGCTGGAGCCCCGGCGCCGGCTGGACGCTGGCCACCAGCGGCAACAACTACGCCGTCTGGACGCGCTGAGTCCGCGCCTGGCCGGCCTGCACCGGCCGGGCCGTACAGCCGCCGGCGCACCGGTCCGGTGCGTGTGCCACGCCGGAGAGCTCTTCGGCAGCCGAGAACACGCCGAGCGTCTGCTCGGCGTGCGCATTTATATCGATTTCGGCCAAATGATGAAATGTGGCTTTCCGCTTGTCAGAAGCCAATCTTGGGCTTGATTGGTAACAGATTCATTGAATTTCGGCCCCAAAAATCGTTGCTGAAGGCCGTACGGCCGGCCTGTGGCGCTCTTTGCGCCAGATTAAGTGCCCTCGAACGATTTGCGTTGACCCTTGATGTCCCGAGAACTAAATTACTGACTGATCAGTCACTTAGTCATGACATCGGCCGCCAGCCCGGCGACTTTGCCCGATGCTCAGAACGCATCATGAACGCCGTACCCACTGCCATCGAAGACCCCGCGGCCGACCCGCACGGCGAACTGCCGCGCTGGCGGCGCCGCAAGGACGCCCGCCCGCAGGAGATCGTGCAGGCCGCGCTGGATCTCTTCGTGGAGCGCGGCTACGCCGCCACCCGCGCCGAGGACGTGGCGGCCCGCGCCGGCGTGTCCAAGGGCACGCTCTATCTCTACTTCGCCAACAAGGAAGAGCTGTTCCGCGCCGTGATCAGCGAAGGCCTCGGCCCGGTGCTGCGCGAGGCCACCGAGCTGGTGGACCAGTACCAGGGCAACACCTTCGACCTGCTCGAGGAGCTGTATTGGGGCTGGTTCGAGCGCGTGGGCGCCACCAAGCTATCCGGCATCAAGAAGCTGGTGGTGGCCGAAGTGGGCAACTTCCCGGAACTGAGCAGTTTCTATCAGGAGGCCGTGATCGAGCCGGCCCACGCCATGATGGTCAAGCTGCTGGAACGTGGCGTGGCGCGCGGCGAGTTCCGCAGCGTGGACACCGATGTCATGACGCACGTCATGATCTCTCCCATGCTGATGCTCTTCCTGTGGAAGCACACTTTCAGCGCGCCCAACTGCTGCATGCCGGTGGACCCGATCCAGCACGTGCGCGCGAGCATCGATCTCATCAAGTACGGCCTGGCCGCCGGTGCCGTGCCGCCGCCCGCGAGCGCCGCGCCGATGTTCAGCATGGAAAAGGCGCGCGCGGCCCTGGAAGCCGCGATGGTGCAGCAGGGAGCGCCACGCCAGAGCTAGCGCAAAGCGCGGGACAGAGACATCGAGGGATCCGGCCCGCCACAGACGGCGCCGCAGACAACAAGACTGGACACCATGAACAAACGCATCATCGGCATCGTCGCCGTGGTCATCGCCCTCGGGGGAGGGCTCGTGCTCCTCAAGCAGCGTCAGGGCGCAAGTGCCAACGCGGCCAGTGCCGCATCCCAGCCGGCACAGAAGCCCATCGAACTGCTCGCCAGCGATCTGACCGTAGCCGGCAAGGCGCCACTGGCTCGCGTGCTGCCTGTCACAGGCACCGTCAAGGCCACCCAGCAGGCCACCATCCGCAGCAAGGTCAGTGGTGATGTGGCCCGCGTGCTCGTGCGCGAAGGCGAGCCTGTGGCCGCCGGCTCGGTGCTGGCGCAGATCGACACCACGGAGTTCGCCTCCCGGGTGGCCGAGCGCGAGCAGAACCTGAACGCGGCGCGTGCCCAGCTCGCCATCGCCCAGCGCAATGCCGAGAACAACAAGCGCCTGGTCGCGCAGGGTTTCATCAGCCCCACGGCCATGGACACCACGCAGAACCAACTCGAGGCCCAGCGCGCCGCGGTGGCTGCGGCCGAGCAGCAGCTCACCCAGGCGCGCAAGACCCTGGCCGACGCGACCGTGCGCGCACCCTTTGCCGGTGTGGTGACGGAGCGCACGGTCCAGGCTGGCGACAAGGCGAGCCCTGACATGAAGCTGTTTGCACTGGTGGACAACCGCAGCCTCGAATATGAAGCCGCGCTCGACCCCGAGGACGCCGCACAGGTCAAGCCGGGCATGGTCATCACGCTCACGCCGGATGGCTTGCCTGCCGTGCCGGCCAAGGTGCTGCGCGTGAATGCGGCGGTGACTTCCGGCTCGCGCGCCGTGATGGTCTACGCCGCCGTGCCCAGCGATGCCGGACTGAAAAGCGGCCAGTTCGCCGGCGGCAACCTGCGACTGGGCGGCGTGAGCGACGCGGTGCTCGTGCCGGCCGAGGCGCTGCGCGAGGAAGGTGGCCGCACCGTGGTCTATACGCTGGTGAAGCAGGGCGAGAGCAGCCAGCTCCAGGCGGTGGCCGTGCGCGCGAGCCTGCGCGGCGAGGCCGCGAGCGGCGCCAACGCCGGCCAGGTGATGGTGGCCGTGGATGGTCTGCCGGAAGGCACGCAGATCGTGGCGCGCAATCTCGGCCCGCTGCGCATGGGTGTGCCGGTGAAGGTTGCGCAGGCGGCGGCGCCCGCATCTGCACCTGCACCTGCCAAGCCGGCTGCGACAAGCGCAGGCAAGGGCGAATAGGCAGCGGGGCAAAGCGCGATGTTCTTCACCCGCATCAGCATCCACAACCCGGTGCTGGCCACCATGATGATGCTCGCCTTCGTGGTGCTGGGCATCTTCAGCTACCAGCGCATGCAGGTGGACCAGTTCCCGGACGTCACCTTCCCCGTGGTGGTGGTCCAGACCGACTATCCCGGCGCCAGCCCCGAGGTGGTGGAGTCCGAGATCACCCGCAAGGTGGAAGAGGCCGTCAACACCATTGCCGGCATCAACACCCTGACCAGCCGAAGCTACGAAGGCAGCTCGGTGGTGATCGTGCAGTTCGAGCTCTACATCGACCCCGCCAAGGCCGCGCAGGATGTGCGCGAGAAGGTGGCGCTGATCCGCCCGCAGTTCCGCCGCGAGGTGAAGGAGCCGCGCATCAGCCGCTTCGACCCGGCCGACCGGCCCGTGGTCTCGCTGTACGTCAAGGCACCCGCCATGAGCGCGCGCGAGATCAGCACCCTGGCGGACCAGCTGATCAAGAAGCGCATCGAGAACGTGCGCGGGGTGGGGCAGGTCAACATCGTCGGCGGCGTGAAGCGGCAGATCAATGTGCTGCTGCGCCCGGCCGACATGGAGGCCTACGGCGTCTCGGTGGACGCCGTGATGAACGCGTTGCGCAACGAGAACCAGGAGCTGCCGGCCGGCACCCTGCGCAACCGCGGCAGCGAGAAGGTGGTGCAGATCACCGGCCGCATCGAGCGTGCGGATCAGTTCAATGACCTGATCGTGGCCAGACGCGCAGGCCAGCCCGTGTATCTGCGCCAGGTGGCCACCGTGCAGGACGGCCAGGCCGAGCAGGGCAGCCTGGCGCTTGTCGATGGCCAGCGCGTGATCGCGATGGACATCCTGAAGAGCCAGGGCCAGAACACCATCGAGGTGGTGGACGCCGTCAAGAGCACGGTCGAGGGCCTGAACAAGGAACTGAAGGGCGTGGAGATCAACGTCGCCAAGGACGGCTCCAAGCCCATCCGCACTGGCGTGGCCAATGTGCAGCGCACCTTGGTGGAAGGCGCGATCCTCACCATCCTGATCGTGTTCCTGTTCCTGGGCAGCTGGCGCTCGACCGTCATCACGGGCCTCACGCTGCCCGTGGCGCTGATCGGCACCTTCCTGTTCATGTACTGGTTCGGCTTCACGATCAACATGATCACGCTGATGGCGCTCTCCCTGTGCGTGGGCCTGCTGATCGACGACGCCATCGTGGTGCGCGAGAACATCGTGCGCCACGCCGCCATGGGCAAGGATGCCTATACCGCGTCCATGGACGGCACGCGCGAGATCGGCCTGGCGGTGATGGCCACGACGCTGGCGATCGTGGCGGTGTTCATCCCCATCGGCTTCATGGGCGGCATCATCGGCCGCTTCTTCCACCAGTTCGGCATCACCATCGCGGCGGCCGTGCTGATCTCGATGTTCGTCAGCTTCACGCTGGATCCGATGCTGTCCTCGATCTGGCATGACCCGGACGCCCACGGCGGCCCCAAGGGCAACGGCCCATTGGCGCGGATGCTGCGCTGGTTCGACGGCGTCACGCAGGCCGTGGGCCGCTTCTATCAGCGCGCGCTGGTCTGGTCGCTCGCGCATCGCAAGACCACGCTGGCCCTGGCTGCGGTGGCCTTCTTCGGCAGCTTCCCGATCGCCAAGTATGTCGGCAGCGAGTTCGTGCCGCAGGCAGACTTCTCCGAGAGCTCGGTGGAGTTCTACACCCCGGTGGGCTCCTCGCTGGAGCTGACGGAATCCAAGGTCCGCCAGGTGGAAGGCATCATCCGCGAGATGCCCGAGGTGCGCTACACCTACGCCACCATCAACACCGGCAACGCCCAGGGCCGCAACTACGCCACTATCTACGTCAAGCTGGTGGACCGCAAGGACCGCAGCCGCAGCCAGAAGCAGCTCACCCAGCCTCTGCGCGAGCGCCTGCAAAGCGTGGCCGGGATCACGGTGACCAATGTGGGCATGCGCGACGCGGTGGGTGGAGAGAAAACCATCAGCTTCTCCATTCTTGGTCAGGACCAGAAGGTGCTCGAGCGCCTGACGTCGGATGTACTGACCAAGATGCGCGACATTCCCGGTCTGGTGGATGTGGACACCTCCTCCAAGCCGGCCAAGCCGCAGCTGGCCATTGACGTTCGGCGCGACGCAGCCAGCGATCTGGGCGTGGGTGTCTCGCAGGTCGCGGCGACGCTGCGCCCGCTGATCGCAGGGGACACGGCAGGCACCTGGCGCGCCCCGGATGGCGAAAACTACGACATCAATGTGCAGCTGGCACCGAGCGATCGCAGCGCGGTGGATGACATGGCGCGGCTGACGATCGCGGCCACCCAGCCTGCCGGCAGCCAGAGTGCGGATGGCAGCAGCCGGCTGGTGAAGCTCTCGCAGGTGGCCGATCTGCGCGAGACGGTGGGTGCAAGCCAGATCAACCGGCGCGAACTTACGCGCGAGATCAACACCAACGCCAACGTCTTCGGCCGCAGCTCGGGTGAGGTGTCGGCCGAGATCCGCAAGGTGCTGGACGGCATCGACTGGCCGCCGGGCTACCGGCCCAGCATCGGCGGCAGCGCCAAGAATATGGCCGAGAGCTTTGCCTACGCGCTGCAGGCCCTGGTGCTGGCCATCATCTTCATCTACATGGTGCTGGCCAGCCAGTTCAAGAGCTTCATGCAGCCCATAGCCATCATGAGTTCGCTGCCGCTGACCTTGATCGGTGTGGTGCTGGCCCTGCTGTTCTTCGGCTCCACGCTGTCGATGTTCTCGATCATCGGCTTCATCCTGCTGATGGGTCTGGTGACCAAGAACGCCATCCTGCTGGTGGACTTCATCAACCACGCACGCGAGGCCGGCATGGAGCGCGGCGCCGCCATCCTGGAGGCCGCCCACGTTCGCCTGCGGCCGATTCTGATGACCACACTGGCCATGGTCTTCGGCATGGTGCCGCTGGCCCTGGGCATCGGCGAGGGCAGCGAGCAGCGCGCACCGATGGGGCAGGCGGTGATCGGCGGCACCATCACCTCATCGATCCTGACGCTGGTGGTCGTGCCGGTCATCTACACCTATCTGGACGACCTGACCGTCTGGTTCAGGCGCCGCGCGGGTTTGCAAAGCGGAAACCTGTCCGCCAAGGCAGCGGAGTAGGCTCATGCGGATGCCCACGGCCCCTTTGCTAACATTTTTTCCTCTGTTGACGGTTGTCGGCCTGAATCAGTCGGCGGACCGTCAGCCTCCTGTGCAGCGACCCCTTCGCTCATGCACTTCAACACCCCAATCCGTCGGTTTGTCGCACCGGACCCCCGGTCAGCACGCGTCTGACGGAATATTGCGCCCTTGAGCATCATGAACTTCGAACAAGCCCGTTTCAACATGATCGAGCAGCAGATCCGCACCTGGGAGGTGCTGGATCAGGCCACACTCGACACCCTCGCCGCCGTCAAGCGCGAGGACTTCGTGCCCGCGGCCTACCGCGCCATGGCCTTCAGCGATCTGGAGATTCCGCTGAACGTGGATGGTGCGACGCCCGGCGAAGTCATGTTCGCGCCCAAGCTGGAAGCGCGCCTGTTGCAGGAACTCACCGTCAAGCCCACGGACACGATCCTCGAGATCGGTGCCGGCTCCGGCTACATGGCTGCGCTTCTGGCCAGCCGCGGCCAGACCGTGGAGACCTGGGAGCGCCAGAGCGCCCTGACGGGTTTTGCCCGCGCCAATCTGAGCCGTGCCGGACTCAGCAGCGTGACCGTGCGCGAAGGGGACGGCTTTGCCGCCAGCCATGGCGCGAATGCGTTTGACGTGATCCTGCTGTCTGGCGCCGTTGAGCGCCCGCCCGAAGAGCTGTTCAAGAGCTTGAAGCTGGGCGGCCGGTTCATCGCCATCGTCGGCCAGGCGCCGGTCATGAGCGCGGTGCTCGTCACGCGCACGGGTGAGGACCAGTTCTCCCAGGTCAAGCTCTTCGAGACCCTCACCACGCTGCTGGTGGGCGGCCCCACGGTCGAGCGTTTCCGTTTCTGAGCCCCATCGAGTCCGCCTGCGCCCGCATGATCGACCAGCTCGCCCCGGAAGTTGCCCAGTCGCGCATGGCCCAGGGGGCCATGCTGCTGGACGTGCGCGAGCCCTGGGAGATCGCGACCGCACAGGTTGCGGGCAGCGTCGTGATTCCGATGCGTGACATTCCGCAGCGACTCGGCGAACTGGATCCTGCCGCGGACATCATCTGCATGTGCCACCACGGGATGCGCAGCCAGCAGGTGGCCTTCTTTCTCATGCGCGCCGGCTTCGAGCGCGTCAGCAATCTCAGCGGCGGGATCGATGCCTGGTCCCGCGCTGTGGACCCTGCGGTGCCGCGGTACTGAACCCGGTATCCGCCCGATCGCCCATACACAAGCACAACGCCTCCTCTCACCGAACGTTGCCAAGCCCACAAGGAAACCGATCCATGCAACGCACTGCTCTTGCCGTCGCACTCTCAAGCCTGCTGGCTTTGCCCGCGGTCCACGCCCTCTCGCTTCAGGAGGCCTTCGATGCGGCGCTGCAGAACGATCCGACCTTCAGCGGTGCGCGTGCCTCGCTGGTGGCTGCCCAGGAACGCACCAACCAGTCCAAGTCCCTCACTCGCCCGAATGTCGGTCTGACGGCGTCGGCCAATGCCACGCGCACCGAGCTCAAGATCAGCGGTGCCCCGTCGGCCAGCTCGAACGACAACAACCAGCAGGCGGGCATCCAGGCGTCGATGCCGCTGTTCCGCCCGGCCAATTGGGCGCAGCAGGAGCAGGCCAAGCTCGGTGAGCAGATCGCTGACGCGCAATTGGCCGCCGCCCGCCAGGACCTGATCCTGCGCCTGTCGCAGGCGTACTTCGATGTGCTGGCTGCGCAGGACACGGTCAACTCGATCGCGGCCCAGAAGAAGGCCGTGAGTGAACAGCTCGCCCAGGCCAAGCGCGAGTTCGAGGTCGGCACCAAGACCATCGTTGACACGCATGAGGCTCAGGCCCGCTTCGACCAGATCGTCGCGCAGGAAGCCGTGGCCCAGGGCGATCTGATCTCCAAGCAGTCGGCCCTGTCCCAGATCACCGGTCGCCCCACGCCTTCGCTGAACGGTCTCGTGAACAAGCCCAATCTGCGCATGGTGGAACCGGCCTCGATGGAAGACTGGGTCAGCCAGGCCGAGCGCGGCAACTATGGCGTGGTGATCGCGGGCAACAGCCTGGAGATCGCCAAGCGCGATGTGTCGCGCAGCCGTGCCGGCAATCTGCCCACGGTGGATCTGGTGGGCAATGTAGGCGCCAACCGCTCGTCGGGTTCGATCTCGCTGCCGCGCTCATCCACCGGCAACTCGGCCACCATCGGGGTGCAGATGAACTGGCCGCTCTATGCCGGCGGCGCGATCGACGCCCGTCTGCGCGAAACCATCGCGCTCGAAGACAAGTCCCGCCTCGACCTGGAAGCGGCCAAGCGCGCGGCCAACCAGGGTGCCAAGCAGGCGTATCTGGGTGTGACTTACGGCCTGGCGCAGGTTCGCGCCCTGGAAGCGGCCGAAGTGTCGGCCACCAGTCAGCTGAATTCCACGCGCCTGGGCTATCAGGTCGGCGTGCGGATCAACCTCGAAGTGCTCAACGCCGAGCAACAGCTCGCGCAGACCCGCACCAACCTGCTCAAGTCCCGCTACGACACGCTGCTCGCCGGCCTGCGCTTGAAGTCGGCCGCTGGCCAGCTGGGCGACGAGGATCTCAAGGCTGTGAACGCCTACCTCTCGCCTGTGCCCGTCACGCCGGAGCCGGTGGTGGTGCCGCCCTCGCCGGCGGTCAAGCCGCCCGCCAAGCGCTAAGCAGGCTGAACGCGCTCACAGCAGGGGTTCGATGAGTGCCAGGGTGCGCGCCAGCGCGCCCTGATGCGCCTGCTGGAAGCCCAGCGCATTGCGCGAGAGCGTCTGCATGCGCTTGGCGTCCGGCAGCAGGGTTTCGATCTGCGTGCGCAGGGCGCTGGCGCCTTCGAGCTGCAGCACGGCGCCGGCGGCCACCGCATCGCTCGTCGCCTGCGCGAAGTTGAACATGTGCGGCCCAAGCAAAGTCACACACCCGGCCGCGCAGGGTTCGATCAGATTGCTGCCCCCGTGCGGCAGCCAGCCCCCGCCCAGCACGGCAATGTGCGTGCAGCCCAGGTAGTAGGCCATTTCGCCGAGTGTGTCGCCCAGCAGCACGCGCTGCGCGCTCAGATCGCCGAGCGCCGCGCCTTCGCTGCGCCGCCCGAAGGCCAGACCCGTGCCGCGCATGAGTTCGGCCACTTCATCGAAGCGCTGCGGCCGCCGCGGCACCACGAGCAGCTTCAGCTGCGGCTGCGTCTGCAGCAGCGGCGCAATCTGTTGCAGCAGCGGCGCCTCTTCGTCGTCGCGGGTGCTGATCAGACCGATCACCTGGCCCGCGCCGTCGCCACTTGCGCGGCGCTGCACTTGCCGCCCCGCGGCGAGCTGGTCGGCATTGAGTGCGATCTCGAACTTGAGGTTGCCGCACACGTCCACCCGAGGCGCACCCACAGCCTTGAAGCGGCGTGCGTCATCCGCGCTTTGCGCGGCCACCGCTGCGAGACCGGCATAGGCTGGCCGTGCGAGCGCGGCAAAGCGCTGGGTACGCCTCAGCGACCGTTCCGACAGCCGTCCATTGACCACCACAACCGGCAGTGCATGTTCCCGGGCTGCAGCCAGCAGGTTGGGCCACAGTTCGGTCTCCATCAGCAGGCCCAGCGCCGGCTGCCACGCGGCCATGAAGCGGCGGGTGGCGCCCGGCGTATCCCAGGGCAGGGTGGCGTGCAGCACGCGGTCGCCATACAGGTCTTGCGCGGTGGCGCGGCCGGTGGGCGTCATTGTGGTGATCAGAAGGCCGCGTGCTTGCACATCCGGCCGCGCGAGCAGGGCTTCGATCAGCGGCTGGGCGGCCCGTACCTCACCGACCGAGACGGCATGTAGCCAGACCACCCCCGCGCGTGCACTGGGGTAATGCCCACGTCGCTCGGCGCGGTACAGCCGATAGCCCGGCTCCGCCTTCGCGCGGCGGTTGTGGTGCCAGTGCGCAAAGGGAATGGTCGCCCGCGAGAGCAGGCCATAGACCTTGAGTGCAAGCCAGCTGCCGAAGGTCATGTGCCGGGCGCGGCGTGTTGACGGACGGGGGTTGCGGCCACGGCCAGCGCCTGCTCCAGTGCGGCGAGCACGTTCGCCGTGCTCGGCGGGCGACCCTTGCCACCGAGGCTGGCCGTGAAGGCCGGACCGGTCACGCCGGCCAGACCCGGTTCGTGGTCGCAGTAGATGCCGATGGTGGGTTTTCCGAGGGCTGCGGCGAGGTGCGTGAAGCCGGTGTCCAAGCCGACCACGGCGGTCGCACCGGCCATGAGCTGCGCGGCTTCCTGCACGGTGAGGAATGGCGGCACGCTGCCGCCGATGGCCAGAGCGATCCGCTGCGCCCGTTCGAGTTCGTCCTGACTACCCCACAGCACCACGCGGGCCAGCCCGGCCTGCGCGAGCCGCTCACCCACAGCCTGCCAGCCGGCCTCGGGCCAGAGCTTCTCTGCGCGGCTGGCGGCAGGCATGAGGACCGCGTACGGCCCGGAGGGCAGCCAGTCGTGTGCAGCGGCCGCGAGCGGCATCACCGCACCCAGGCCGAAGTCCGCGGGCAGGCTCGTGTCCGTGCCGAGGTGCGCGGCTGCCAGCAGCCGGTTGCGCGCCACGGCCTGCTGCTGGCGCGACACGCTGGCCGTGCGGTCGTACAGAAAGCTGGCCAGCGGCTCGCGGATGCTCGCGCGGTCGTAGCCGGCGATCGGCGTGGTCTTGTGCGGGCCGCGCGCGAGCTTGCAGAACATGGCGCTTTTGACGAGGCCCTGCAGATCCAGAATCAGGTCGTAGGGTTCGCTGCGCAGGCGCGCAATGGCTTCACCTGCTGCCTGGCGCACGGCCACATCGAAGGGGCTCTTGCGCCATTTGCGGAACTGGATCGGGACCACGTTCTGCACGGCTGGATGCAGCTGCGGCAGGGCAGCGAAGGGCCGTTCCACCAGCCAGTCGATGCGTGCGCCGGGGTAGCAGCGCGCAATGTCGCTGGCCGCCGGCAGGGCGTGCACGACATCGCCCATGGAGGACGTCTTGACGATCAGGACGCGCATGGACGCGCCGCAGGCCTTACTGCTTCGCCTCGGCCACCAGTGCCGGGTTCAGGCGCGGGTCGTTGTACATCTTGAACTGGCGGTAGACCTTGAAGTGGGCGCGGCCCAGGCGGGCGTCATCCAGCAGCTGGTCGTAGCAGCCGGCGAGATCTCCGCGCTGTTCGTTCAAACGCGCGAGCTTGCCGCGGCAGCTTTCGCGGTGGGCCTCGTCCACGTCGGTGCGCTCGGTCTGCTGGCGCATGGCGCGGATCTTCAGCGACATGATCGACAGCCGGTCCACCATGCTGCCCGCCGTTTCGCTGTTCAGGCGGCTGCCGGGCTTGATGTTGGAGATCGGCGAGTCGGTGCGCGCACTGTCTGCGTCTACCAGGCCCAGGCCGATCAGCAGTTGCTCGTCCACGCGCTCGGTGGCGTCATTGCGGGCCTGGTTGAACTTGTCGATGTGGCGCTTGTTGACCGCGATGTCCTCGGCCGACACAGTGGTGCGGCGCGCGAGATCTTCCTCGGCCCAGAGCAGGCAGTTGTTGCGGTGGTTCTCGCCAATCCACTGCCACACCGGCTCGTCGGTATCGCGCATCCGGATCTCCTTGGGTGGCCAGGCGGGGTCCGCGAGGCAGCGATCATGGAATGCGGTGATTTCGGCGCTGGTGGGCAGATTCATGGCGGTGGCGCTTCTTGTGCTTGTGGGGAAAGCGGGAGCTTAGAACGGCAATCAGAACGGCAATGCGGCGTCCGGCTTCACGGCGAGCAGCTGGCTGCGGAACGCCGTCTGGATGCGCGCGAGTGCCTCGGGCGTGTCCGCCTCGAAGCGCAGAACGATCACGGGCGTGGTGTTCGATGCCCGTGCCAGGCCAAAACCGTCGCTCCACTCGGCGCGCACGCCGTCGATGCTGATGATGCGCTCGGCGCCTTCAAACTGGCCGGTGGCGGCCAGCTTCTCGATCACGGCATGCGGCTCGCCCTCGGCGCACTTCAGCTGCAGCTCCGGCGTGCTGCTGGAATTGGGCAGGCCTTCGAGCAGTGCGGAGATGTCCTGGCCAGCAGCCTTGGCCTTGGCAAGAATCTCCAGCAGCCGGGCGCCGGTGTACATGCCGTCGTCAAAGCCGTACCAGCGCTCCTTGAAGAAGATGTGGCCGCTCATCTCGCCGGCCAGCGGCGCACCGGTTTCCTTCAGCTTGGCCTTCACGAGGCTGTGCCCGGTCTTCCACATCAGCGGCTTGCCGCCGGCGCGCTCGATCTCCCGGCCGAGCAGGCGCGAGCACTTCACATCGAAGATGATCTCGGCACCGGGGTTGCGACTCAGCACGTCGCGCGCATACAGCATCATCTGCCGGTCCGGCCAGATGATGGCGCCGTTCTTGGTGACCACGCCCAGGCGGTCGCCGTCGCCGTCGAAGGCAAAGCCGATCTCGCAGTCTGTGGCCTTCAGGTGCGCGATCAGGTCTTCGAGGTTCTCCGGGTGAGCCGGGTCCGGGTGGTGGTTCGGGAAGTTGCCGTCCACCTCGCAGAAGAGCTCATCAATCTCGCAGCCCAGCGCGCGGAACAGCTTGGGCGCCACCGCGCCCGGCGAGCCGTTGCCACAGTCCACCGCGATCTTGAGCTTCGCAGCCGGCTTCACGTCGCTGGCGATGCGCGCGATGTAGGCCGCGGTCACATCCTGCATCGTCACTGTGCCCGGTGTCGCCACCGCCGCCGGCAGACCGCCTTCGATGGTCTGGCGCAGGGCCTGGATGGTCTCGCCCCAGATGGCGGTGCCGGCCACGACCATCTTCAGGCCGTTGTATTCCGGCGGATTGTGGCTGCCGGTGATCATGACGCCGCTGCCCACGCTCTTGCCGCCGGCGGAGAGTTCCACCGCAGCCCAATAGACCATCGGCGTGGCGACCACGCCGATGTCGATGACGTCGATGCCCGCCGCCGTGATGCCTGCCACCAGCGCATCGCGCAGCGCGGGGCCGGACAGGCGCCCGTCGCGGCCGACCACGCAGGTCGTCCCGCCTTGCGCCTTGGCCTCCAGGCCAAGGGCCTGGCCAATGGCGCGCACAGCCTCGACGGTGAGCGTCTTGTCGACGATGCCGCGGATGTCGTAGGCCTTGAAAATGTCCTTGGAGATCATGCTCATGAGTGGCGTGCGCTGGTGTTGAGTGGCGGCCGTGCGTTCGGACGCCTTGGTTCCGGGATGCGGCGCGGAATGCGGGCGCCTGCGCGAGCCCTCCGCTCGCAGCGCGCAATGCTAGCCCACGGGCATGTTTCATTTTGCAGCGCAGCAGCCCTGCGGCGCACCTATAGAATCCAGTCGCATCGGCGCGCTCGGCATCCTGCGGGGCGCGCGGAATGTCTTGATGGTTGTGCTGATGACCGATCCCGGTTCCATTCTGGTTGTGGGCGATCTGCAAGGCTGCCTCGATCCCCTCGAGCGCCTGCTGGATGCCGCGCGCGCCGCGGGCTGGGCGGGGCCGTTGTGGATCGCCGGCGACCTGATCAACCGCGGGCCGGATTCGCTGGGAGTAGTGCGCCGCCTGATGCGCGAGCCGGATTGCATCGCCATTCTTGGCAACCACGATCTGGCGTTTCTCGCCGTGGCCGCAGGCGTGCGCACGCCCAAGCGCGGCGACACGCTGGATGCGCTGCTGGCCGCCCCCGACCGCGACGAACTGATCGACTGGCTGCGTGCCCGGCCGATGGCGCACTTCGAGGCAGGGCATCTCATGGTGCACGCCGGGGTTGATCCGCGCTGGAGCGTGCAACAGACGCTCGACGCGGCCGGCGAAGTGGAAGCGGTGCTGCGCAGCAACGACTGGCGCGAGTTCATGCGGCACATGTGGGGCAATGCGCCGGATCAGTGGCGAGCCGATCTACAGGGCTGGGACCGCCTGCGCGCGATCGTGAACGTGCTCACGCGCCTGCGCTTCTGCACGCCGGAGGGCCGGCTGGACTTCGACACAAAAGACGGCGCGACCAGCTCCCCGCCGGGCATGCTGCCGTGGTTTGACATCCCGCGCCGTGCCACCGGCGGCGTGCCGGTGATCTTTGGCCACTGGAGCACCGTGGGGCTGATCGAGCGGCCGAATCTGATCGGCCTGGACACCGGCTGCGTCTGGGGCCAGACGCTCACCGGCTGCATCCTGGCGGCTGACTGGACGCAACGCTGCTTTGTACAGGTACCCTGCGCCGCGGGCGGGCGCTAGGCGCCAGTTCCAGTCACGAAATCGGCCACAAGAGTCGTTCGTTTTCAGCCGGTTTGATGAAAAGTGGCCGTCCGCGGCTTTCCGCTTGCACCATGCGGATCTTGGGGTGCGCCGCTTGAGAAATAGGCCGTTTTCACTCAGATTCGGTCATGAAGCTCGGGCAGTTTCGGCCAAATTACCTCGAAACCGAGCTGCTCCGAGCCCTGCGCACACTCAGCCCAGGCGCGCAAACACCCCGCGTGAGGCCTCGATCGTCCCGTCAATCACCTCGGCCGTGTGCGCTGCGCTCACGAACCCGGCTTCGTACAGCGCCGGCGCAAAGTAGTGGCCGGCGTCCAGCATGCCGTGGAAGAAGCGGTTGAAGCGCTCCTTGTTCGTGGCGAGCACGGCCTGATAGTGCTGCGGCAGGTGGTCGGCGAAGAAGAAGCCGAACATGCCGCCCTCGCTGTCCACGGTGAAGTCGATGCCGGCCGCGCGGGCTTCGCGCTGCAGGCCCTCGACCAGCTGGCGCGTGCGCACGCCGAGCTGCTCGTAGAAGCCGGGCTGCTGGATCAGCTTGAGCGTGGCCAGCCCGCAGGCGGTGGCCACCGGGTTGCCCGACAGCGTGCCGGCCTGATAGACCGGCCCCAGGGGCGCGAGCTGCGCCATCACCTCGCGCGTGGAGCCGAAGGCCGCCAGCGGCATGCCACCGCCGATCACCTTGCCCATCACCGTCATGTCCGGCTTGAAGCCGGGGATCAGCCGGGCGTAGATGCTCTGCGCGCCGCCCAGCGCGACCCGGAAGCCCGTCATCACCTCGTCGAAGGCGAGCAGGGCGCCGTACTGGGTGCACAGCTCGCGCATGCGGGTCATGAAGGGCACGCTGGCGCGCACGAAGTTCATGTTGCCGGCGATCGGCTCCACCATCACGCAGGCCAGCTCCTTGCCGTGCAGGGCAAAGGCTTCCTCGAGCTGGGCGATGTTGTTGTATTCAAGGACGATCGTGTCCTTGGCCACGTCGGCCGGCACGCCGGCGCTGGTCGGAAAGCCGAAGGTCGCCAGACCGCTGCCGGCCTTCACCAGCAGGGCGTCCGCATGGCCGTGATAGCAGCCTTCAAACTTGATCAGCTTGTTGCGGCCGGTGAAGCCGCGCGCCAGGCGAATGGCGCTCATGCCGGCCTCGGTGCCACTGGAGGTCAGTCGCACCTGCTCGATCGAGGGCACGAGCTTCAGGATTTCTTCGGCCAGTTCGATCTCGCGTTCCGTCGGCGCACCAAACGAAAAGCCCTCCAGCGCGGCCTTGGTGACGGCCTCCACCACCTGCGGATGGCCATGGCCCAGGATCATCGGCCCCCAGGAGCCGATGTAGTCCGTGTGCCGCTTGTCATCGGCGTCCCAGAAGTAGGGCCCCTGGGCCCGTGCCACGAAGCGCGGCGTACCGCCCACGGCGCGAAAGGCGCGCACGGGCGAGTTCACGCCGCCGGGAATCACGTTCTGGGCACGGGCGAAGAGGGTGTCGTTGCGGGACATGGGTCAGCGGGGCGAGAGCGAGAGGGTTGCGGGTTGCCGACGCGAGGCTCGGTGCGGCCTGTCGCCGGCGGGCGGTCGGGGTTTGGGTGCTGCGGCAGCGCCCGCGTCAGGCAGCAAACAGTGCGCTGAATGCACGGGCCGCGCCTTCGGGGTCCGACGCATAGTAAAGGGCTGAAATCACTGCGAGCGCGTCGGCGCCCGCGGCAATCGCCCGCGGGGCGGTGTCGAGATCCACACCACCGATGCCCACCCGCTGCACGCCCAGCGGTGCAGCGTCGGCAAACAAGGACAAGGGCGCACGCACTGCGGTCGGCTTCGTGGGCGAATCGAACAGGCTGCCAAAGGCCACATGATCCGCACCGGCTGCCACCGCCGCCTGCGCCAGACCCAGCTGGTCGTAGCAGCTCGCGCCCAGCAGCCGGTCCGGGCCCAGCTGCGCGCGCGCCGCGGCGAGATCGCCATCGTCGCGGCCGAGATGGACGCCATCGGCCTCGCATTGCAGGGCGAGGGTGACATCGTCGTTGATGATCAGCACGGCGCTGTGTTCGCCTGTGAGCTGGCGCAGCGCTCTGGCCAGCGCCAGCCGTGCCGCACCTTCGATGTGCTTGCTGCGCAGTTGCACCACACGTGCGCCACCACGAACAACCTGCGTCGTGCGCTGGAGAATGTCAGCGGCCGAGAGGCCTTCGGGCGTGATGGCATAGAGCCCTTGGATGCGGCTTGCGGGTTGCCGGTCGGTCATCGTGTGTGGAAGTCTGGCCAAACGAAGCGGGGGGATCGAGCCGAGGGCGGCGGGCGCCTGGGGCGTCCACCAGAGCGAGAGGTGTACAGATCCGGCGAGCTCGCGTTGCATGCACACCACGCGGTTGCCCGCCCTGCACCACGGGGGCGAAACAGGAAATCAGTGCTGTTGCCTTCGGTAACATGCCCGGGCTTTCACATTCTAAGAGTCCGACTTCATGAAAACCTGGATGTGCCTGATCTGCGGCTGGATCTATGACGAAGAGAAGGGTGCGCCCGACGACGGCATCGCCGCCGGTACCAAGTGGGAAGACGTACCGCCGAACTGGACCTGCCCGGAGTGCGGCGCGCGCAAGGAAGACTTCGAGATGGTGGAAATCTGACGTTTTTCACACCGAGAGTTGCTCAGGAATCGCTCGCAAGTGCCTGATTTTCCTAGCGACACCTAAAGTGCTTCGTTAAACTCGTTGATAAGTTTTCTAGTGCATTCTCGAGTCTTTCCGTCTGGTTGCGACCTGTTCACGCCCGGCGGAACTTGGTTTGATTGAACTTTCCCTACAACGAGTGCCCGCCGCCCATGTCTGAACTACTCAACGGCCTGAAGGTGATGGTGATCGATGACTCGAGCACCATTCGCCGCAGCGCGGAGATCTTCCTGTCGCAGGTGGGCTGTCAGGTGCTGCTGGCCGAGGATGGCTTCGATGCGCTGGCCAAGATCAACGACCACGAACCGGCCATCATCTTTTGCGACATCCTGATGCCGCGTCTGGACGGCTATCAGACCTGCGCACTCATCAAGAAGAGCCCCAAGTACTCCAGCACGCCGGTGATCATGCTGTCCTCCAAGGACGGGCTGTTCGACCGGGCGCGCGGCCGGATGGTGGGCTCTGACCAGTATCTGACCAAACCTTTCACCAAGGAAACCCTGTTGGCGGCAGTGCGCTCGCACGCCGAGCTGCTCGCCCAGCGCTGACAGATCTACATAGAGACGACGCAATGGCAATCACCAAGATCATGGTCGTGGACGACTCTCCGACCGAGCGCTATTTCCTGACCGACCTGCTCATGAAGAACGGCTACATGGTCGTGCAGGCCGAGAACGGCGAAGAAGCCCTCTCCAAGGTGAAGATCGAGCGCCCGCAGCTCGTCATCATGGACGTGGTCATGCCCGGCCAGAACGGCTTCCAGGTCACCCGGGCTCTGTCCAAGGACCCGGAGACCGAGATGATCCCGGTGATCATGTGTACGACCAAGGGCCAGGAAACCGACAAGGTTTGGGGCATGCGCCAGGGCGCGCGTGACTACGTCGTCAAGCCGGTCAACCCCGACGAGCTGCTCGGCAAGATCCGCGCGCTGCCGGAATCGCAACTCTGATTCGCGGCACCGAACGCACGCGCTGAACGCCGCCTGCCCAGACGACTGCCACAAGCAACCACCTGCATCCGAGCTGATGAGCGCACCCGCCCCGAACAGCCCCGACAACTCGCAGCGCAACCGGCTGCGCGAGTTCCAGGCCCGGATCGCCCAGCGAATCCGTGAAGCCCAGTCCGCTGCAGTCGCGCACCCCAAGCTGGCGGTTCGCTGTGGCGCCCTGAACCTGCTTCTGCCACTGGCCTCCACAGGCGAGATCATCTCCGTGCCGGCCGTGACCAAGGTGCCGCGTACGCTGCCCTGGTACGAAGGCTTGGCCAATGTACGGGGTTCGCTGATCGGCGTGGTCGACCTCTGCCGTTACTTCGGCATGGACCCGACGCCGACTGACAGCACCTCGCGCGTCATCCTTCTGGCCCCGGCCCTGGGGGTGAATGCCGGCCTGATCGCCACGCGCGTTCTGGGCCTGCGCAACGTCGAAGATCTCCGCGCCGCTGAATTTCATGCCGACGGTTTGCCCGAGGCGGCCACCCACGTGGCGCTGGGCTCCTGGCGAGACGGCTCCGGTGGACAGTGGACCGAGCTTTCGTTGGAGGCGCTCGCGGCCTCCGACGGCTTTTTGCAGATTGGTGCAGCCTGAGCCGAGGGGCCGGCACCGCACCGCATCCGTATTGCAGTTCTCCGCGCCGCACGCCCAAGGGCCGTGGCCGGAGCGTTTAGTAGAGGAAGAGGAGCCTCAAGATGGCCTTGAAACTGGGTGGACTGTTTGGCGGCAAGAAGGCCAAGGCTGAGTTTGCCGACGATCCGCAGATGAATGCACCGGATCTCGACGCGGGCGCCGCAGCGCTGGCTGCCCCAACTGTCATGCAGTTGCCGGTTGAGGTACCCAACGATCCCGAGTTCCAGCCGGACGACACGCAGACCATGCGCGCCGCGACCGATGATCGCTTGGCGTTCAAGCTGCCGATGATCGGCCACCTTCCGATTGCGCGTCAGATCCGCATCCTGACCGCGGTGCTGGTGGGTTCGCTGGTGCTTGGCATTCTGACGGTGCTGATTGACGGCGCGTTCGCCAACAACAACGCCGGCCACATTCAGATGACGGTGGACGCGCAGGTGCAGTCGCAGCGACTGGCCAAGGCCGTGAAGGGCGCCGTGGTGGGTAGTGCGGCCTCCTTCGCCGAAGTGCAGGAGGCCCGTGACCAGCTGAAGTCTGCGCTGGCCGTGCTGTCCAATGGCGGTGACTTCAAAGGCAACAACTACGCCAGCACCCCGGGCAGCGTGGCCGCCACGCTGGCCAAGGTCAACGACGACTGGAAGCGCAGCGAAGAAGGCGCCACCACCATTCTGGGTCAGAAGGAACCGCTGTCCAACTTCGGTAACTTCCTGCGTGTGATCAACGAGAGCAACCCGCAGCTGCTCGAGCTGACGGAACAAATCTCTGCACTCAAGCTGTCCTCCGGCGCCAGCGCGCGCGAGATCTCCGCCTCCGGCCAGCTGGTGATGTTGACGCAGCGTCTGGCCAAGAACGCCAACGAACTCGTGTCTGGCGAAACCGTGAACCCGGAAACCGCCTTCCTGCTGGGCAAGGACACCAACACCTTCCGCGATCTGCTGGATGGTCTGCTCTCCGGCAGTGATGTGCTTCGTCTGCCCGCTGCGCCGAACGGCAGCGAAGTCCAGCAGCGCCTCACTGAGCTGAAGAAGGCCTTCGAGCAATTCCAGGGCAGCGTCGGCGGCATTCTGTCCAACCTGCAGCGGATCGTGCAGGCCAAGCAGGCCGAAAGCCTGGTGTTCCGCGAGAGCGAAACGCTGCGCAAGGACCTCGTCACGCTGGAAGAAGAGTTGCGTGGCGCCACCAACCGTCGCCTGCTGCACTACACCATCATGCTGCTCTGCGCCTTCCTGGTGCTAGGTGCTGCGGCTGGTATCGCCAAGCTGTTCCTTGACGACAGCCGTGAGCGCGCCACGGAAGCCGAACGCCAGCGACTCGCCGCCGAGGAGCAGGAGCAGGAGGCCAAGCGCCTGAATGACCAGAACCAGGCAGCCATTCTGCGTTTGATGAACGAACTGCAGGAAGTGGCCGACGGCGACTTGACCGTGCAGGCCACCGTGTCCGAGGACATCACCGGTGCCATCGCCGACTCGGTGAACTACACCGTGGAAGAACTGCGTGGTCTGGTGGGCCGCGTGTCTTCGGCCGCCCAGCTGGTAGCCGACGCATCCGGCCAGGCGCGCGAAACCTCGATGCAGCTGCTGCAGGCCTCTGAAGAACAGGCCCGCGAGATCCGCTCCACGGGTGATGACGTGCTGCGCATGACCACCGACATTCAGGCGGTGTCGCGCCGCGCATCGGACACCGCCGATGTGGCCCGCCGCTCGCTGTCAGCCGCCGAAGACGGGCAGAAGGCGGTGGAAAACTCCATCGCCGGTATGAACGAAATTCGCGACCAGATCCAGGAAACTGCAAAGCGGATCAAGCGACTGGGCGAGTCGTCCCAGGAGATCGGTGAAATCGTGGAACTGATCTCGGACATTACCGAACAGACCAACGTGCTCGCTCTGAATGCCGCCATCCAAGCGGCCTCCGCAGGTGAAGCCGGCCGCGGCTTCTCGGTGGTTGCCGAAGAAGTGCAGCGACTCGCCGAACGCTCCGCTGAAGCCACCAAGCAGATTGCCGCCCTTGTGCGCACCATTCAGACCGACACGCAGGATGCCGTGGCCGCCATGGAAAAGTCCACGCAGGGTGTGGTCGAAGGAGCAAAGCTCTCCGACGCCGCCGGCCACGCGCTGCAGGACATCGGTCAGGTGTCCAAGGAACTCGCCGAGCTGATTACGGACATCTCGCGCTCCACGGAACAGCAAGCCGTTCAGGCGGCCGGCGTGTCGCAGTCGATCACGAAGATTCTGGCGGTGACCGAGCAGACGTCCAAGGGCACGCAACAGACGGCAGGCTCGATTGGCCAGCTCTCTGAACTGGCCTTGCAGCTGAAGAACTCGGTGTCCCGATTCAAGACGACGGCCTGATGCCTGACTATCGCCGTGGCGTGAGCCGCGGCGGCACGCTCTCGACCTATTGGGGGGATCGATGAAGACCATCGACACCGCGCCGCTTTCTTGGATCTTCCCGGAAGTGCGCACCGTGGCCAGTGAAGCGCAGGAAGCGCTGGCCAAGTACCGCGCGCAGCGCAATGACAGCGGCAGTCTGGCGCTGGCCATCAACCGCGTGCACCAGTTTCACGGTGCTCTGCAGATGTTGGACATCGAGGGACTTTCGACCCTGTCCGAGGCCGTCGAGTCGCTGCTGGCCCAATTTGAGGCCGAACCGGATCACGCCACCCCAGCCGCGCTTGATGCCGTTGACGACAGTCTGACCGCCATCGTTGCCTACTGCGAAGAGCTGCTTGCCGGCGGTGCGCACGAACCGCTGCGTCTGTTCCCCTATCTGCGCGACGTGCTGAGCGCCCGCAATGCTGAGCGGGTGCATGCCGCCGATCTGTTCTTCCCGGATCTGTCTGCTCGCATCCTCCCGGCGGAGAGCAGCACACTAGATGAAGCAACCGTGCAGCCGACCCTGAAGGCCGCACGACGTCGCTACGAGTTATCGCTGTTGCAGCTGCTGCAGGACCAGGCGACCCCAACCACCTGGAAGGAAATGGCCGCTGCGCTGGCCACCGTGGCTCAGACGCAGCGCTCGCCGCAGCACCACACGTTCTGGACGGTGCTCACCGCGCTGGCTACGGCTCGCGAGACTGCACCGGGGACCGAACGCGATCTGAACCTCAAGCGTCTGGCCGCGCGTGTGAATCTGCAGGTCAAGCGCCTGGTTGACGGCTCACCGCAGGTAGCCGAGCGCTTGATGAAGGATGCCTTGTTCTACGTGGCCAAGGCGCCCGGGTCTGCCCCCGTCGTCGCACAGGTGCAGCAGGTGTTTTCGCTCGAGAAAGCGGTGCCGCGCGATTACGAAACGAGTCGTTTCGTTCGGATTGACCGTGACATCCTCGCCAGCGCCAGGGAGAAGGTGGCGCAGATCAAGGGCATCTGGAATCAGGCTGCAGGCAGCCGTGATGCCGAGCCCGGCGGGCTGGCCGCGCGCGGACAGTTCGAGACACTTGAGCAGTTTTCGCGGCAGGCCAAGGACTTGGGCAGCTTGCTGGAGCGTCTGCGTCAGGCGAGTGCCGAAAGTCTTGCTGCGGTCATGGGCACAACTGCCATGCGCTGCGCTGCCGACGGCCGCGTACCAGACGACGTGTTGGGGCTTGAGGTTGCCAGCGGCATCCTGTATCTGGAGCTGCTGCTCGGGTCGATCCACAGCCCGGATCCGAGGCGTGACGAACGCGTCGCGGCACTCATCCGGCGCATCGAGGCTGCTGCCGGTGGTCAGGATCCCGGCCCGATGGAGACCTGGCTCAACGAAATCGCTCGCCGGGAGCAGGATCGGTCCACATTCCAGTCGCTGACAACTGAGTTGTCCGCACAGCTGGGCGCGGTTGAAAAGAATCTGGACCAATACTTCCGCAATCCCGCCGACAAGTCGCCCCTGAACGGCAACGACGCGCCGCTGGCGCAGGTTGAAGGGGCACTTGGCGTGCTCGGCATGCCTGAGGCCGCAAAGGCCGTCGGAAGCATCCGCAATACGCTGCGGGAATTCACGCTGCCCGAGGCTGAGCCGGCAGAGAGCGAATTCACGCGGCTCGCCGAGAACTATGGTCGGCTGACGCTTGCTGTGGAAGCATTCCTGCGCGACCCTGAAGGCAATCGTGATCGGTATGTCTTTGATGCGGCATCCCAGGGCCTCGCCGAGCGCGCTGAAGACACCGCATCAGCCTCGCGCGAAGTGACCAGCGTACTGGTTGCCGAGCCCATCGTGCCTTCGCTGCCTGAGCTTTCGCTGGTTGAGCCAGAGGAGAGCCTCGAGCAGGTGATCCAGGGACATCAAAAAAAAACAGTTGAGCTGATTGGCGCCCTGCAGGAGAGCCCGCAGGACGAGTCCATCAAGGCCGAGCTGCGCGATTCCCTGATCGCCATGCGTGACGGCGCGGCGATCATCGACGAGCCTTCGCTTGTGTCCCAGACCAGCAAGGCACTGGCGGCGCTGTCGCCGACCGGTGACGCATCCGCACTGACGACACTTGCACAGGCGCTAGACGAAACGCCAAGCGCCGCAGCCGCACTCGCGCCGACCCAGCCAGTGCCCGAGTCCGAAGAGGCCATCGATGCCGAGCTGTTGGGAATCTTCATTGAAGAAGCGCGCGAGGTGCTCGACACGATCGGCGGAGCCATTCCGCAGGCCGAAGCGAGTCCATCTGACCAAGCCGTACTGACCACGCTCCGCCGTGGCTTCCACACACTCAAGGGTTCGGGGCGCATGGTCGGCCTCGACAATCTCGGTGAAGCGTCGTGGGCGATTGAGCAGTTGATGAACCACTGGCTCGCGGAAGGTCTGGTTGCAACGCCGGAACTGCTGCGCCTGCTCACGACCTCTGCTCATGAACTCCGGGCTTGGGTGGACGAGATCGACAGTACGGGGCGCTCATGGCGCAAGCCAGAGGCGTTCCAGACCGCGGCCGCGGCCTTGCGCAATGAAGGTGTCTATCGCTGGAGTGCCGAGAGCGAAGCGGCTGCGCCTCAGGTACAAGCCGCTGAAGCGACCGAGGAGGCTCTCCCGACACTGGACCTCGCGCTAGACCTGCCGGGTGTCGAACCGGATGGCACCGGCGCTCCGGAGCCCGTGCTGGAGACCGTTGAGGTCGTGGACGCACCCCTCGTCCCGGACTTTGATCTGAGCCTGCCGGCCATGGATCTGCCGCAGACTGCGCCCGCTTCAGCGGCTGAGGCACCGCTCGATCTCGCGCTGGATCTCGATCTGGACCTTGGAGAACCACTCTTCGCCGCTCCTGTGTCGGTGGTCGATCTGCCACTGGAATCCTCCGGCGAAGGCGCAGCAGTCTTACCTGCCGAGTCGGACGCCGCAGCGGCCGAAGATGTGAAGCAGATCGGTCCGGTCACGATCAGCGTTCCTCTGTTCAACATTTACACCGCCGAGGCCGACGAGAACCTCCGTCGGCTCAGCCAGGACTTCGCCGAGTGGTCGCATGAGCAAGAGCGGCCGGTTTCAGAACTGGCACTGCGTCTTGCGCATACGCTGGCAGGCAGTGCCGCCACGGTTGGAGCGCGCACCATTCAGACGGTGGCTGGCCAGCTCGAGGATCTGCTGCTTGCTGCCAAGCGCACTCAGCGCACGTTTGATTCCGCAGGACACGCGGCGCTCGAGACGATCGCAGGCGAGCTGGTGGCGATGCAGCGTGGCTTTGCTTCCGGTGAGTATCCGCCTGTCAGCACGCTTGCCGTTGCCCTGCTGGATGGCTTGGCCCACGCGGATGCAGTCGATGCTGCGGACGCGGTGGCCGACGTCGCGCCGGAGGCCCCGGTGGTCGAGTCGACTCCGGTCATTGCCTTGGAGGAGCCCGCCCAAGCCCGTGAGATTGACTTGCTGCTGGGTGATGACGTCGTCGCCGAAGCACCGATTGAGTCCGTTGAACTGATCGAGTCCGTTGCCACGCTCGAATCGATTGAGCCGCCTGCGGCGCTTGATGTCGAGGCACCGCCTGCTCTTGAGGAACCGCCAGTCGTTGCCGAGAGCGAAGCGCCGGCTGTATCCGAGCCGATTGCAGTGCCGGCACCGGTCGTCGAAGCCGCACCCACTGCCGTCGAACGGCCGGTCGTCCCCGTGGTGGAAGTTCGTGCACCCGTCGCTGCTGTCGACTCGGCCTTGCTGCCTGATGTAGGCATCCGCGACGAGATCGAGCCTGAGCTATTCGAGATCTTCTCTCTTGAAGCGCACGAGCAGTTCCCGCAGCTCAGCGATGGTCTGCGTGCTTGGCGTGCTCAGCCGGCTGCAGAGCAACATCCTGCCTCTCTTCTTCGTACCCTGCACACGCTGAAGGGCAGCGCGCGCATGGCGGGTGCGTTGCGCGTCGGTCAGTCAGCCCACGAAATGGAGACGCGCATCGAGCATGCCGTGACTAGCGGCGACCACAGCGACGCGCTGTTTGACGAGCTTGAGCGCCGAAACGACCGCATGCAGCTGGTCTTTGAAGTCACCAGCGGCAACCGCACGGAGGCTGACCTGCTGGCTGATGCCGAGCGCGCTGAACAAGATGCAAGCACCGCGGCAGCTGCCGTCGAAGCCCGGGCACCTGCTTCCGAGGCGCAGGGCGCCGCTGCGAATGTCATCAACTTCCCAGTGCGCACACCGGTCGCTCCGGTCACGGCACCCGCGACGCTGCCCGCGGCCGCAGCCGAAGCCGGTGGTGCGCTGGTTCGCGTCCGCGCAGACATTCTTGACCGTCTGGTGAACCAGGCCGGTGAAGTCGCGATCGCGCGAACCCGCGTGGAAGCGGAAGTCGTGGGTATCCGCAATGCGCTCGGTGAACTGACCGAAAACGTCAGTCGTCTGCGTACACAACTGCGCGAACTCGAAATCCAGGCCGAGTCGCAGATCGAATCGCGCCTGGAGCAGCAGCGCCTCGATGCCGGCTTCGACCCGCTTGAATTCGACCGGTTTACGCGCCTGCAGGAACTGACCCGTCTCATCGCAGAATCTGTGAACGACGTGCAGACCGTGCAGCAGAACTTGGGCCGTTCGCTCGTCGAAGCGGATCGGGACTTGCTGAATCAGGCCCGACTGACCCGCGATCTGACGCAGGATCTGATGCGCGTGCGCATGGTGCCCTTCGACAGCGTCTCGAACCGCTTGTATCGCGTCGTACGTCAGGCGGGCCGGGACACGGGCAAGCGCGTCGCACTGGATATCCGAGGTGCAGGCAATGAAGTGGACCGCGCGGTGCTGGAGCGCATGGTCGGCCCGTTCGAGCATTTGCTGCGCAACGCAGTGGCGCACGGCGTCGAGTCTGCCGAGCGCCGCACGGCCAGCGGCAAGGGCGAACAGGGCAACATCCAGGTGGATGTGCGCCAGGAAGGTAATGAAATCCGCATCACGTTCAGTGACGACGGCGCCGGTCTGAACTTGCCGCGCATCCGCGAGCGTGGTGTTGAACGGGGTCTGCTCGCTGCAGATGCATCGGTCAGTGACACCGAGCTGACTGAGCTGATCTTCCAACCCGGCTTCTCCACAGCCACCGAGCTCACCGAGCTGGCCGGCCGCGGTGTGGGCATGGACGTGGTTCGTGCGGAGACTGCGTCACTGGGTGGCCGCATCTCGGTCAGTACAGACGCCGGCAAGGGCACGCAGTTCACGATTTTCCTGCCCCTGACGCTCGCCGTGACACAGGTCGTGCTCGTGCGCGTGGGCAGCCACACGGTGGCCTTGCCTGCGGTGCTGGTGTCCGAAGTGCAGCAGCTGAAGGCGGCTGCGCTGGCGGCGGCCTACAACGAAGGTCAGGTGATCTCTCGCGGCAAGCCCGTCGCGATGCACTACCTTGCACAGCTCATGGCGCTGGATGATGCGACGCCGGCTGCGCAGCGCTACTCGCCCGTCGTCGTTTTGGCGCAGGGTGACGAGCGCACGGCCATTCACGTCGACGAAGTGATCGGCACCCGCGAAGTCGTGGTGAAGAACATCGGGCCGCAGCTGGCGCGCGTCATCGGCATCTCCGGTGCAACCGTGCTCGGCTCCGGTGAGGTGGTGCTCATCATCAACCCGCTGCCGATGGCTCAACGCTTCGGTCACGCAGCCACAGCGCCCCACCCCTCCGCACCTCAAGATGCCGTTGTGGGCGGCGCCGTCGCCGAAATCGTGGATGGCCGCGCTGCAGCCTCCGAACCTTCGCAAGGGCTGCGCACGCTGCCTGTGGTCATGGTGGTGGACGACTCGCTCACCGTGCGTCGCGTCACACAGCGCCTGCTGTCGCGCGAAGGCTTCCAGGTGGTGCTGGCCAAGGACGGCGTGGACGCGCTGCGCCAGCTGCAGGACGTGACGCCGGACGTGATGCTGGTGGACATCGAAATGCCGCGCATGGATGGCTTCGATCTCACGCGCAACATCCGTGGCGATGCCCGCTATACCGAGCTGCCGATCATCATGATCACCTCGCGGACGGCGGACAAGCACCGCAACTTCGCAATGGAGCTGGGCGTGAACGTGTTCCTGGGCAAGCCCTATCAGGACAACGAACTGCTCGGCCACATTCGCGGCTTCCTGGGCAGCAGGGCACCTCAGCCGGCCTGATCAAGCAGACGGGGCAAGCAAAACGGGGCGCCAGGCGCCCCGTTTTCATTTGGATACGGATTCAGACGTTGCCGGTCCAGGGCATGATCTCAGCGAGATCTTCATCCGAGCGCAGCGGCTCATTGAAAGCGAGCGCATGGTGCCACTGGATCAGCACATGACCGAACTGAGCGGGCCGAACGAACTCCGCGTGCACGGTGACGCGCTCGCCGAGCGAGACCAGCATCATCAGGATGCAGCCGGGCAGGAAGGACAGTGCAAGGCGCATGGCAGTTGCGGCAAGGAATGGGTCCATTGTGGTGCGCCGAAATCCGGCAAATCCCCCGAACAAACCCGCTTTCAGGCCCCAGATGCAGCTTCCATGCCCGCGGCCGCCTTCACGACGGCAAACCGATCGAGCGTCTTCTTGCGCGCCACATCGTGATCCACGATCGGCCGCGGATAGTCCGTGCCCAGATTCACGCCCGCCGCGCGCAGCAGCATGGGCTCCATCAGATGCGGCGCATGGATGTTCTTGTCCGGCAGCTTGGCCAGCTGGGGCAGGTACTTGCGGATGAACTTGCCCTGGGCGTCGAACTTCTCGCTCTGGCTGAATGGGTTGAAGATGCGGAAGTAGGGCTGCGCGTCGCAGCCGGTGCTCGCCGCCCACTGCCAGCCGCCGTTGTTCGCGGCCAAGTCGAAGTCGTTGAGCTTTTCGGCGAAGTAGCGCTCGCCCCAGCGCCAATCGATGCCCAGGTCCTTGGTCAGAAAGCTGGCCACCACCATACGCAGGCGGTTGTGCATGTAGCCACTGGTATTCAGTTGCAGCATGGCGGCATCCACCAGCGGAAAGCCGGTGCGGCCGTCGCACCAGGCGGCGAACTTGGCCTGATCCGCATCCCAGACGATGCGGTCGTACTCCGGCTTGAAAGACTGGGTCACGACCCGAGGGTGGTGAAACAGGATCTGGTGATAGAAGTCCCGCCAGATCAGCTCGGCCAGCCAGCGCGAGGCGCCCTCCGTGCTGTCGGTCTGCACACTCTGCCAGGCAAAGCGCGCCAGCTCGCGGATCGACACCGTGCCGAATCGCAGGTGCACCGACAGATAGGACGGCCCCTTGACCGCCGGAAAGTCGCGCGTGTCGTGGTACTGGCTGATACGGTCCCTGAACTCGTCGATCAAGGCACGAGCGCCAACCTCCCCCGGATCGAGGCTCATTCGGAAGCCAGGATCGAAGCCCATCGATTCCATGCTCGGCAGTCCGCCGGTCATACCCGCAGGCAGCGGCGCGACGCGATCCAGCGCGCGTTCGCTCGGATAGGCCTTGAGCTGATACGCATCCAGCTTCTTGAGCCAGGCGTTCTTGTACGGGGTGAAGACGGAAAACGGCTTGCCGGCACCCGTCAGAACCTCGTCGCGCTCGAAGATCACCTGATCCTTGCGGGTGATGAGTTGCCGGCCCTCGGCGCGCAAGGCCTGAGCCACAGCCGCATCGCGCTCGATGGCCTGAGGTTCGTAGTCGTGGTTGGTGAAGACCGCATCCACGCCGAGCTCGCGCGCCAGCGCCGGAATGGCTTCGCGTGCCCGGGCGTGGCGGGCAATCAGGGCGCTGCTTCGTTCACGCAGCGCCGCGTCGATGGGGGCTAACGACTCCCAGATGAAGCTCACTCGCCGATCCTGCCGGGGCAGGGTGTCCAGGATGTCCCGGTCGAAGATGAAAGCGACATACAAGCGCCTGCATTGCTGCGCTGCGTGATACAGCGCGGCCTGGTCGCTCAGGCGCAGGTCACGGCGCAGCCAGACCAGAGCACTGTCAAATTGTTCAGATGGCATCGAAGCGCAGATCCTAAGACGAGTTCGCGCCTCCCTCCGGCCCCCCAGCCTTGTGTCCAATTTACCCGCACTAAAATGCGGCAAATGGACCTCACCGATCACTTCCTCATCAGCATGCCGGCGATGCAGGACCCGAACTTCTCGGGCGCCGTGATCTACATGTGCGAGCACACCGAGAAGGGTGCGCTGGGCTTGGTCATCAACCGGCCCAGCACCCTGACCATCGGCGGTCTGTTCAGCAAGGTGGATCTGGATCTGCAGATCGAGGTGCTGCGCGACGAGGTAGTGTTCGTCGGCGGCCCGGTGCAGAACGAGCGCGGTTTCGTGCTGCACCAGCCCCAGTTTGCTTTCAATTCCTCGCTCAAGGTCGGTGGTGAGCGGGCGCTCACCACCTCGCGTGACGTGCTGGAGTCCATCGGCCGTGGTGATGGCCCCCACCAGCTGCTGATCTCACTGGGCTACTCCGGCTGGTCCGGCGGTCAGTTGGAAAAAGAGCTGGCCGAGAACGCCTGGCTCACGGTCAAGGCCGATCCCCGCGTGATTTTCGACACCCCCGTGGAAGAGCGCTACAGCGCCGCCATCGGGCTGCTGGGTATCAGCCCGGCACAGCTGGCCAGCATTGCGGGGCACGCCTGATGGCGGGCAGTGCGTCCGCCATCCCGCCCGCAGCAACCCCATCTTCCGTGCTTTCCGGCTCGGGCATCGTGCTTGCGCTGGACTACGGCCTGGTGCGTACTGGGCTGGCGGTGGGCAACCTCATCACCCACACCGGCCGCCCGCTCAAGATCCTGCAGGCGCTCAATCGCACGGTGCTGCTCGAGCAGCTGGCCCCAATCATCAGGGAATGGCAGCCGCAGACGCTCGTGCTCGGCCTGCCTACCCATCCGGACGGTGCCGAGCACGAAATGACCCGCGCCACGCGCAACCTCGCGGGCAGGCTGCGCCGCTTCGGTGTGCCCGTGGTGCTGGTGGACGAGCGCTATTCTTCCGTCGAGGGTGGGCATGACGACGCACAAGCCGCGGCAGTGATCCTGGAACGCTACTTCGCGCAGCTGCTGAACCCACCTGCCGAGCCCCTTGCAGAACCCTCCCATCCGGACGCGACATGACGCTGCCCGACTTCGACACCGCCTACTCGCGCCTGCTGGCTGCCCTGCGCGAGCGGCCCGACCTGCCGGACGCGCTGATGGTTGGCATCCACTCCGGCGGCTACTGGCTGGCCCAGAAGCTGCATGCCGACCTCGGCCTGTCCACGCCGCTGGGCGCGCTGAACGTGGCCTTCTACCGCGACGACTTCGACCGCATCGGCCTGCATCCGCAGACCGCGCCCACGCAGATTCCGGTGCCCACCGACAAGCGCGTGGTCTGGCTGGTGGACGATGTGCTGAACACCGGCCGCACCCTGCGCGGTGCCATGAACGAGCTGTTCGACTACGGCCGCCCGGACGCCATCCGCCTGGCCGTGTTGCTGGACCGCGGCGGGCGCGAGCTGCCCGTCGCGCCGGATGCCAGCGGCGGCACGATCGAGCTGCTGCCCCATCAACACATCAAGCTCCAGCGCAGTGAATCTGGAGAACTATCGCTCACCCTGGAGGACCGCAGCTGATGCTGTCCAAGCGCCACCCGCAACTCAACAAGAACGGTGAGCTGATTCACCTGCTCACGCTCGAGGGCCTGTCCCGCGCACACCTCAACCAGATTCTCGACACCGCCGCCAGTTTCGTGACGGTGAGCGATCAGGAAGTGAAGAAGCTGCCGATCCTGCGTGGCAAGAGCGTCTTCAACCTGTTCTTCGAGAACTCCACGCGCACCCGCACCACCTTCGAGATCGCCGCCAAGCGCCTGTCCGCCGACGTGTTCAACCTGGACATCCAGCGCAGCTCCACCGCCAAGGGCGAGACCATGCTGGACACCATTGCCAACCTCTCGGCCATGCAGGCCGACATGTTCGTGGTGCGGCACTCCAGCTCCGGCGCGCCCTTCCTGATTGCCGAGCACGTGGCCCCGCATGTGCACGTGGTCAATGCCGGTGACGGCCGCCACGCACACCCCACCCAGGGGCTGCTGGACATGTACACGATCCGCCACTTCATGGCCAAGCGCGGCAAGCAGTTCACCGACCTGCGCGTAGCCATCGTCGGCGACATCCTGCACAGCCGCGTCGCGCGCAGCGACATCCATGCCCTGTCCACGCTCGGCGTGCCCGAGCTCCGCGCCGTCGGCCCGCTCACGCTGCTGCCCGGCGGGCTGGAAGAGATGGGCGTGCGTGTATTCAGCAAGATGGACGAAGGCATCAAGGATGTGGACGTCATCATCATGCTGCGCCTGCAGAACGAACGCATGAAGGGCGCGCTGCTGCCCAGCGCGCAGGAGTACTTCGAACACTACGGGCTGACCCGTGAACGACTGGCACTCGCCGCGCCGAACGCGATCGTGATGCATCCGGGGCCGATGAACCGCGGCGTCGAGATTGCATCGGACGTGGCCGACGGCGAGCAGGCCGTGATCCTCGACCAGGTCACGTTCGGCATTGCCGTGCGGATGGCCGTGATGAGCCTCGTGGCAGGGAACAAGGCATGAAGATCCAGATCAAGGGCGGCCATCTGATCGACCCCGCCTCCGGTGTCGATGCGGTCAAGGACCTCTACATTGCTGCGGGCCGCGTGGTGGGTGTGGGCGACGCGCCGGCCGGCTTCACGGCCAACCGCAGCATCGACGCCAGTGGCCTCACGGTGCTGCCGGGCCTGGTGGATCTGTCCGTGCGCTTGAAGGACAGCGGCTGGGGCGACGCTTCCGGCAACAGCGAGCTGCGCGCCGCCGCCGCCGGCGGCGTGACCCGCGTGGTCTGCCCGCCGGATACGGACCCGATCCTGGACGAGCCGGGCCTGGTGGACCGCCTCACCTACCGCATGCGCCAGGGCCATGGCGTGCAGGTGCATCCGCTCGGTGCGCTCACCCTCGGCCTAAAGGGCGAGACGATTGCCGAGATGGCGCAGCTGCGCGAGGCTGGCTGCGTGGGCATTTCCCAGGCCGACGAGCCGGTGGCCGACGCCACGGTGCTGCAGCGCGCCCTTCAATACGCGCTCACGCACGGCCTCACGGTCTGGCTGCGCCCGCTGGAAGCGAACCTTTCGCGCGGCGGGGTGGCCGCCAGTGGCGCGCTGGCTTCGCGTCTGGGCTTGAGTGGCGTGCCGGTCGCAGCGGAGTCGATCGCGCTGCTGACCCTGTTTGAGTTGCTGCGCGGGACGCCCTGCCGCGTGCACATCACGCGCCTGTCCACCGCGCGCGGTGTGGAGCTGGTGCGCCAGGCCAAGCGCGAAGGCTTGCCCGTGAGCTGCGACGTGGCCGTGCACCAGCTGCACCTCACCGAAGCCGACATCGGTTTCTTCAACCCGATGTACCGGTTGGACCCACCCCTGCGCACCCAGCGCGACCGCGATGCGCTGCTGGCGGGTCTGACGGACGGCACGATCGACGCCGTGTGCTCGGACCACCGCCCGGTGGCAGACGACGACAAGACCCTGCCTTTCGGTGAAGCCGTGCCCGGTGCCAGCGGCGTGGAACACCTGCTGCCGCTCATGCTCAAGTGGGCCCAGGCGAGCGATCGCCCGCTGGCGGATGTGGTGCGCCTCACGGCCGGCAACCCGGCGCGCATTGCCGGGGTGAACGGCGGCTCGCTGCGCGTGGGCGAGCAGGCCGATCTCTGCATTCTCGACACCCAGGCCATGAAATTGGTCAGCCGCGACACCATGGTGTCCGCCAGCCGCGCCACGCCCTGGCTGGGCTACGAGCTGCCCGGAGCGGTGCGCGGCACGCTGGTGGCGGGGCAGGTGGTCTGGGAGGCGACCGGGGCCGGTAGTACTGCGCCTGCTGCCGCCTGAGCGAGGCTGATCCATCTTGCTGAACTGGATTCGACTCATCACCCACTTGCTGCGCGGCTGGACCACCTGCGCACTGCGCTTTCCCAAGCTGGACGATGCCGGGCGCGACCATGAGGTGCGCCGCTGGACGCAGGGCCTGTTCAAGATTCTGCGCATCCAGCACCGCGTGGAAGGTGCGTTGCCCGAGGGCGCCTGCGCGATCGCAGCCAATCACATCAGCTGGCTGGACATCTTCGTCGTGTTTGGCGTGCGGCCGGTGAGCTTTGTGAGCAAGGCCGAGGCGGGCGAATGGCCGCTGATCGGCACCCTGGTCAAGTCCGCGGGCACCGCTTTCATTGACCGAGGCAAGCGCCATGCGGTGCATGCCGTGATCCACGCGCTGATCGAGAAGATGCATGCCGGCCGCACCGTCGCCTTCTTTCCCGAGGGCACCACCACCGACGGCGGCGGCCTGCTGCCCTTCCACGCCAACCTGTTCGAGGCGGCGCGCCGCGCGCCGGCACCGATCGTGCCCATTACCATCCGCTACCGCCTGCGCGGGGCGCGTTGCGAAGCCGCCGCCTACGTGGGCGAGATGACGCTCGCGCAGTCCATGAGTCAGCTCTTTGCAAACCCCGGCATCGAGGCCGAGGTCATCATCCATCCGGCGATCGCGCCGGATGAGAACACCACCCGCCACCAGCTGGCCGAGCGGGTACGCGACGTGATCGCCAGCCGGCTCTGAGTCGCTGGCGCCGCGGCCTTCCACTCAGTGGAGTGTGGTCAATAGTTCAATTTCGGCCGATCCTTTCGGCACGGCCGAGATGCCGATATCCGCAACCCATATGCGGAAAGTGGCATATCGTCGATCTTGAATTAATGTGTTTTCGGACGTTGTCGCGACGCTCTGGGCGCGCCGGTCCTGCAGCACCGCCCGATGGAGCGCAAATGCGCGTCCCGCGAGCACGGCATTGATGCCGTCATCTTCAGCGCCCAGACTGCCTGCACCGCACGCAGGGAGCCCGTCATGCGCATCGCCATCCAGTACACGCCCGAAACGCTCGCCATGGGCGACAAGCCCAGCTTCGTCTCCGCCACGGACGGCGACACCCCCACCATCCAGACGCCCATCCGCATGCTCGGCATGGACGCGCCTGAGCTGCACTACGGCGGCGCAACGGAAACCAACCCCGGCAAGTTCGACGCGGCATTTGCCGGCTTCCTGGCCGGCAAGGGCAAGGCGCTGGACCCCGGCCTGAAGGCGCATCTGGCCGACAAGCTGGACGGATCAGCGAGCACCCGCCACATCCAAGCCGGCGCCGCCGCCTTTGCCCACTACCAGGCCATGGTGGACAAGCGCCTGGCCCGCGTCAGCGAATCCACCGGCAAGCCGCTCACGCCGCGCAAGCTTTTCACCATGGTGTCCAGTGACGTGTTCGACAAGTACGGCCGCCTGCTCGCCTACGTCGCCCCCGCCTACAGCAAGGAAGAGCGCGAAGCCATCCCGCCCGCCAAGCGCCCCAGCTTCAACCTGCAGATGATGCAGGACGGCCAGGCCACCTCGCTCATCATCTACCCCAACATCCCCAAGCCGGCCGACCTGGAGCTGGTCTTCCAGGCCATGAAGACCGCCCGCGCCAAGCGCCGCGGCCTGTGGAAGTCCGCCAAGCCCGTGCTGCACGGCTTCGAGTTCCGCTGGATCGTCGACACGCTCAATGGCAAGCGCAGCGGCCCCGACCGCTTCTGCGGCGACTTCACCACCGGCAAGCTCTACCTGCCGCAGCACTACTACAAGGTCCCGCCCGAGGCGCGCATGTGGTTCATGCAGGCCGATGCCGGCGACGCGATGGCTCTGGGGTTTGAGTTGCAGACAGGGTGAGCGCTTGGCTCTGAGACCCGCATTTGGAATGCGAGATCGGCTTCTGGTGCGGAATTCCAGGCCGAAGTGGCTGGAAAGCCGCGCGGGACAAGCGGGAGTGTTTCGGTGGCACTACATGCTCTTCTCGCTTCTTGGGCTTAAACATGCGCCCCCGGCCATTCCTGCTTGCCTTGGCACTCGCTTGTATCGCTGCGCGTGCGTCCATCCCGCTGCCGGCATTATTGAAGGACTTGGCGTGCGGCGCAGACCATATCTTTGTCGGCCGCGTGGTGAGCGTGGACCTGATCGACGGTCATGGGCAATTGATCGAAGACGAAAGCGCTGGAACCGGCCCGGGCTTGTCGAACACCTTGCGCCTGCACATCCAAGTGCTGGAGACCGTGACGAGTACGTCGACGCAGGAACCCAAGGTGCTCAAGGTGCCGCTTGATCCCATGATGCATTACTCGCTTGGCCAAGTGCGTAACGCCCACGCTGAGCCGTCCGACCCTCGCCTGATCTTTTTGCGTGGCCCCGACTATCTGCCGATCATCGCCGGTCGGTTCATGTGGTCGCTCGATGCACGCAAGGAAGCGTTGGCGCTTCGTGCCCAGTGCGGCATGTAGTACCGCGCACTATCATCGCTCCGGAAGTGCGAGACCGGCTTCTGGAGCGGCTCTTCAGGCCAAAGTGCCTGGAAAGCCGCATGGGACAAGCGGGAAGGCTTCTCTGAGTCAGCGGCCGAGCTCGTACAGCACATCCGGGCAGCCTTCCTCGTTGCCGCTGCCATCGCCAAACTCGATGGCCACAAAGCCGTGGCGTTCGTAGAAGCGCCGGGCGCCTGTGTTCTGCGCGAAGGTATAGAGCCGCACCGGCCGGGGCAGATCGCCTAGCGCCGCAGCGAGCAGGGCGCGGCCGATGCCCTGGCCGACGGCGTCGGGGTCCAGGTACAGGTGGTCGATCCACGCCTGCGCCGCGGCGCCGGCCACAGGCGTTTCGACGCTGGTCGCGCAGAACGCGAGTACGCGCCCATGCGCCACCGCGACTCGCACCCCGCCGGCCGGCAGCAGCACGGTAGCGATCCACACGCGCACGTCGTCGTCCGGGTGCGCCAGCGGCGCAAATGCCACAAGCGTGCGGCGCGAGGCGAGGTAGATGTCGGCGATGCGCGCTGCGTCCGCGGGCTTTGCGGCACGTATCTCAAGGCTGCCAGCCGGTGTCATGCACGCCCCTTCAGCTTCATGTAGGCCCGGGTGGACTTGCTGATCGCTGTCCACCGGGCGCGTTCGGCTTGTCGCTGCAGGGGTGTGCGCGTTTCGCGCGCAGCTTCGCGCAGCAGCTTGTGATAGTTCTGCAGCCGGTCGGCGGGCAGGGCCGCGCGCACGGCGCAGCCGGGTTCGTCCCTGTGCTCGCAGTTGCGGAAGCGGCAGTGGGCGGCGAGCTGGGCGACGTCCTCGAAGCTTGCGGCCACGTCCTCGGCGTCGGCATCGGGAGCGAGCGCGCGCAGGCCGGGCGTGTCGATGATGCAGCCGCCCAGACCGAGCGCCACACTCGTGAGGTGCAGGCTGCGTGCGGTGGTGGTGTGCCGGCCGCGTGAGTCGTCCGCGCGGTTGGCGCCGGTGTCCTGTGTGGCGCTGCCCGTCAAGGTGTTGGTGAGCGTGGACTTGCCGGCGCCGCTGGACCCCATGAGCACGGCGGTCTGGGACAGGCCCAGCCACGGGGCGAGGCGTGCGCACACTGAGGCGTCGCGTCCGTCCACCGCAATCACCTCCACATGGCCCGGAACGCGGGTGCGGATGGCGTCGAGGGCTTCATCCACCGGGTGCACGGGGGCGTCGGCCTTGGTGAGTACGACCACCGGCGTGATCTGGCTGGCATGCGCAACGGCAAGGTAACGCTCCAGCCGGCGCAGGTTGAAGTCGTGGTCCAGGCCCATGACGATCGGCAGGCAATCGATGTTGGCAACCACCGTATGGCGCACGCCGTCGCCGTCGCGCCGGGTGATGCTGTTGTGCGGCGGCACCTGCGCGGCAATCCAGGGGGTGCTGTCGCCATCGGGTACGGCAGTGGCCACCCAGTCGCCCACGGCAAGAGACCGCTGGGCCAGGGCAAGGCGCTGCAGCAGCGCGGGCAGGGGCCGAGCGCTGAAGCTGCGCTCGCCGTCATGCAGCACGGCGGTTTCGCGGTGGACTTCCACCACGCGGCAATACGGCCAGTGGGTGTCAGCCGCGGGGTTCAAGGCAATCAGATCGCGCGCCATGGCCGGGTTCATGCCCAGGCGCGCCAGTTTGGCAAAGTGTTCAGGCGTCATGTCGATTCAGAAACGGTGTGACTCGCTGCGCAGGTTCAACACGAAGCGGAAGCCTCGGTCGCGCGCAGACCGTGCCGCGTGCCAATGCGGCAGTGGGTGACCGTCCAGGGGTGACGCCGCTATTGCAAGGCGCAACTACACGCTGCCGGTGGTGGCCGGCGCGTGGATGCGCAGTGCGTCAGCAGGATTCGGGTGGCTGCGGACCGGCTCAGGCCGATCCATCAAGCACCGAGGCGCAGCTCAGCGAGCGCGCAGAACCCCAAGGCGGGCACGGGCGGGGGTGTATGCAAGATCAGCCATGTCGTGCTCCTTGTGGATGGGGTTGAGGTGGGCGGCGTGCGAAGACGCCAAGGTCGAATCGTTGCAGCACAAGCAGGGCGCGTCAATGCGGAGTGTTGCCATGACGCAAGATGCGCCCTGCCGCCAGTGGGGTGGCGCTGTGCTCAGGTACCCAGAGCCTGCTTCAGCGCAGCCAGTTCGTCTTCCAAGGCTTGTACCCGCGCCGCGAGCACGCGCACCTGGTCGCGCAGATCATCGTCATTGCCGCTGGAACTTGTGGCCGACGCTGGACCGGCAGCAGGCAGTTCGGGTTCACCACACAGCAGGTGTACCCAGCGCGCCTCACGCGCGCCCGGCGCCTTGGGCAGCAGGCGCACCAAGGCTTGCGGTGCGAAGGGCTGGGCTTCGTCCTTGCGCTCGGCGAGCTCATTGAGAAAGACCTCGGCACTGCCGGTGTCCGCAAACCGGTGCAGGCGCTCGCTGTTGATGCGCAGCTCGGCGGCGGTCTGCGGGCCGCGCAGCATCAGCGTGGCCAGCAGCGCCACGCTCTGGCTGGGCAGCTTCAGTGCGCGCTCGGTGTTGTGCGCGAAGCGCATGACCTTCGCGCCGCTGGACTCCGTCACCAGCGAGAGGCTGCGCAGCTCGTCCAGCGCTTCCTGCACCTGCGCGTCCGTGAGGTTCATCACGGGGTCGCGGCTGGTCTTCTGGTTGCAACCCGCCACGAGCGAATTGAGCGAGAGCGGGTAGGTATCGGGCACGGTGCGCTCTTTCTCGATGAGCACACCCAGCACGCGAGCTTCAGTGGAAGTGAGCAATCTCATGCAGTGATTATCTCGCCACGCGTCCTCGGCGCATCGACTGATCTGCAATCAGCGCGAGCAGACCGCCGGCAGCCACCAGCCCCAGCAAGCCCGTGAAGCCCCATTGCGGCGCCCACTTGAGCATCAGCCCGCCCAATGCCGGTGCCAGCATGCCGCCGAAGGTGTAGCTCAGCACCAGCACCGAGGTGCTTGAGACCAATGCCGTACCCGTATTGCGCGTCCCGATCTCGATCATCGCCAGGGTGTAGAGCGCCCCACCGGCGCTCCCCCACACAAAGGCAATCACCCAGGCCAGCCACGTGGTCCCTGCGGCCAGTGGCAGCAGCAGCGTGCCGGCCAGTGTGAGGGCCGCGCAGGTGATGAACACGGCACGGCGGGAGACGCGGTCGGCCAGCTCGCCCAGCGGCCACATCATCAAGGAGGAGCCCAGACCGCTGGCGGACACGAGCAGCGCCGCCGCCGCGGCGGTGAAGCCCAGCGCAAGGCCGTACACCGGCAGCAGGCTGGTGATGCCGCTCTCGAAGAAGCCGCCCACGAAGCCCGCGATCATGATCACCGGCGCTGCCTTCACCGCCGTGAGAATGCCGCGCAGGCCCAGATGGTGGTGGCCATCGTGCGTGTCTGCGGCATGCACGTGTGGCAGTTCCGGCACCAGATAGGTGGCCAGCAGGCCGGCACCGATCAGCGCCAGCGCAACCCACGGCGCGAGCGGATTGCCGGTCCCGATCCAGGCCAGCAGCGCCGGGCCGACCACGAAGGTCGCGCCCACCATGGTTTCAAACAGGCCGACGAAGCGCCCGCGCCGCTCTGGCGGGGCCAGTTCCGCCACCGTCGCTTCGGCCGCAATCCAGCGCAGTGACGATGCGATTCCCGCCACGAAGTACAGCCCGGCCCACACCCAGGGCGAATCCACGAGCGCAATCACAACGAACGCTGCAAAGGGCACGGCAGCCGAGACGATGAGCGACTGCCGCTTCCCCAACTGATCCACCCAGTGGCTGGCAAAGGGCGTGGCCACCAGCACACCCGCCCAGACGCTGGCCGTGAACAGGCCCACCACGTCCGGGCCGAATCCGCGGCCGGAAAGCGTAAGCACCAGCAGCGGGCCGAACATGAAGTAGCCCGCCAGTTCAAGAAAGGTGGAGACGAAGATGCCCCACAGGCCGCGGCGGCGCGTGGTCGGAGCAAGCACCATGGAGGGTGCCGCCAGATTGGAGGAGTTCATGAGAGGAGAGGTGTTCTGTTTGTATGCGGCGGGCTGCATGGTGCGCCACGCCGTGGACTGAAGTGCAGTTTATTTGCGCAACTGTCAGAACGCCGTGAAACTATTGTTCATGAAAAAGCGCAAATACAAAGGGGCGCATCATGCCCAGCTTCGTTGAATTGGTCGCTACCTTCCACGAGGTGGCCACTGCCCGCAGCTTCAGCGCGGCTGCGCGGCGCCTGTCGGTCTCACGCGCAGCGGTATCGCAGCATGTCTCGCGGCTGGAGCAGCGTCTGGGGGTCACCCTGCTTACGCGCAACACACGCAGCGTGAACCTGACCGATGAAGGTCGGCAGCTCCTGCAGCGCACCGCACCGCTGCTTGCGGAGGTGGCTGCCGTGGAAGCCGGCTTCATGCGCGTCGGCGGCGAGATTGCCGGGCGGGTTCGCGTGGACATGCCGGAGTTTGTCGGCGTGCGTATGGTCGCGCCGCGCCTGCGCGAGTTCATCGAAGCGCATCCGGCGCTGCAACTGGATCTGCGGCTCAACGAACGCATCGACGACAAGCCGGCCGGCGATGCAGACATCTACATCCGCGGCACGCTCCCGGATCTAGCCAGTCTGCGCTACCGCCCCTTGGGCAAGTTCAGCTACCTGCTGGCGGCCTCACCGGACTACCTTGCCCGCCACGGCACCCCCAAGCGGCCGGAAGATCTGCGCGAGCATCTGCTCATCGACTATGTCGAGGAGCCCAGCGGCCGCCCCTACCCCTGGGAGTTGGTCCCGGTCCGGGCTCGGGCGCAGACCAAGCCGGTGGTGATCGACGGCCCCATGCGACTCATGGTCAACAACACGGATGCGGCGCATGCCGCGGCCCTTGGGGGGTGCGGCATCGTCGGGGAGTTCGAGCCGGCCCTGCGCCCGCGTATCGCCAGCGGAGAGCTGGTGCAGGTACTGCCGGGCTGGCGCAGCCCGGCCTACCCGCTCTATGTGCTCTGGCCGGCCGGCCGTGGTGTGCCGGCCCGCGTCGATGCCGTTGTTCGCTTCCTGCTGGAGGCCTTCAAATCAGCAGGGCAGCTATGAACAGACCGATCATCATGAACACGATCACCACCTTGGCGATCATGCCCAGCATGATGCCCAGCCAGGTGGCCACGCCCACCTTCACGGCGCGCTGGTGGTCCTGACGGTCCAGGTACTCGCCGACCGCCGCACCCACCAATGGCATGAACAGGATGCCGATGATGCCCATGAACAGGCCCACCACGGTGCCGATGGCCGCGCCCAGGATGGCCAGTTTGCTGGCGCCCACCTTCTTTGCCCCGAGCAGGCCCGCCACGTAGTCCATCACCCAGGCCACCACGGCCAGCACCGTGATGATGCCCAGCGTCCAGCCGCCGATCTGCGTGAAGTTGCCGATCCAGGCGCCCAGCCAGATGCCGGCCAGTACCAGAATGGTGCCGGGCAGGGCAGGCAGCACCGTGCCAGCCACGCCAATCACGATCAAGGCCACGGAAAGAACCCAAAGCAGGGTGGTGGTCACGTTCTCAACTCCATCGCATCGTTGCGTATGCATTGCGCGTCCCCATCGGACACCTGCACAGTCTGCCAGTTCGCCGGTCGCGCCGGGGCAGGGGTGCCTGCGGGTGCGACGGGAGCGGCCAGCGCGGGATGCAGGGCGCCTGAGCAGGGACGAGGCAAGGTGGGGCGCCCTCCTAGAATCACGTGATGTACGCATTTTTCGAAGAAGACGGCAGCTACAAGGCCGGCAGAGTGCTGTCCAGCACCGATGCCGCGCTGCAGATCGAACTGCCCAGCGGCAAGCGCAGCAAGGTCAAGAAGACGGCCGTGGTGTTCGAGTTCGCCAAGCCCGAACCGCAGGCCCTGATGGACGAGGCCGCCCTGGAAGCTGAGGGCATCGACCTCGACTTCCTGTACGAACTGCTGCCCCAGGAGGAATTCGGCGCGCTGGATTTCGCGCCCGAATACTTCGGCGGCAACCCCACAAGCGCGCAGCAGGCCGCGCTGGTGCTGCGGCTGCACGGTGCGCCGCACTACTTCCATCGCAAGGGCAAGGCGCGCTACAAGCCGGCGCCGCCGGAAATTCTCAAGGCCGCCAAGCTGGCCGTGGAGAAGAAGGCGGCGCAGGAGGCTAGGCGCATAGCCATGATCGAAGAGATCAAGGCCGGGCAGATGCCGCCGGAGATCGCTGCGGCCATGCCCGGCATCCTGTTCCGGCCGGACAAGAACGGCATCGCCTACAAGGCGCTGGCAGAGGGCGCTGCGGCACTGGGCGTGCACCCGGCACGCCTGGCCGTGGAGCGCGGGGCACTCAAGAGCGCGTTCGATCTGCACATGCAGCGCTTTCTCACGGCCGCCTTCCCCAAGGGGCAGGGCCATGCTGCGCTGCCTGAGCCCAAGCTGCCGAGCCTGCCAGTGGCGGCAGTGCAGAGCTTCTCGATCGATGACATCACCACCACCGAGATCGACGACGCCTTCTCGGTGCAATTCAACGCCGATGGCACGGCGCGGGTGGGCATCCACATCGCTGCGCCGGGCGTGGCCATTGCGCCGGGCGACACGATTGACACCGTGGGTCGTGCCCGCATGAGCACGGTCTACATGCCCGGCGACAAGATCACCATGCTGCCGAATGCCACCGTGCAGGCCTTCACGCTCGAGCAAGGCCGCACCATGCCCGCGGTGAGCCTGTACTTCACGGCCGGGCCGGACGGCGCAGCCACGGACTTTGAAACACGCATCGAGGCGGTGCCCGTGGCCGCCAACCTGCGGCACAACCTGCTGGACGAGCTGGTCACGGCCGAGTCGCTCGATGCGCGCAGCGGTAGCTACCCCTTTGCGCAGGAGCTGGCCATGCTCTGGCGTGTGGCCCACTGGATGAGCGGCGAGCGCGACCGTGTGCGCGGCAAGCCCGAGCACAACAACCGCGCCGACTTCTCGTTCTACGTCGACTGGGCTGCAGACGCGCCCACCGATGCCAGCAAGGCCACCGTGCGCATCGAGACGCGCCGCCGCGGCGCCCCGCTGGACAAGATCGTCAGCGAACTCATGATCCTGGCCAACAGCACATGGGCCCGCCAGCTCCACGAGGCGCGCCTGCCGGGCATCTTCCGCGGCCAGGTGGCCGGGCGCGTGCGCATGAGCACACACGCCGGCCCCCACGAGGCCATGGGCGTGCTGCACTACGGCTGGTTCACCAGCCCCCTGCGCCGCTACAGCGATCTGGTGAATCAACGCCAGCTCCTGGCACTGGTCGAGCATGGCGCGGTGGCCGCGCTCAAGGCGCCGTTCAAGCCCAAGGACGCGGATCTCTTTGCCGTCATCTCAGCCTTTGATGCGGCCTATACCAGCTATGCCGAATTCCAGAGCCAGATGGAGCGCTTCTGGTGCCTGCGCTGGGCGCAGCAGCACATCGCCGCCGGCGATTCGCGCGTGATGGACGCGGTGGTGGTGAAGGACGACCTCGTGCGTCTGGCCCAGGCGCCGCTGTATCTGCGCGTGGCCGGCGTGCCGGTGGGCGAAGGCTTTGGCCGCGGCCGGCCGGTGCGCATTGAGCTGCTTAGCTGGGACGAGATCGACCTGGCCGTGGAAGCGCGCTACATCGGTGAGGGCGGCGCCGCGCAGGCGGAGGATGTGGACGAGGCCGAGGAAGCACCGCATGCCGTGGGGGCCGTGGCCCTGCCTGATGTGGAGGACGCGGCGCTGCCGGGTGTGGAGGCCGATGCCAGCGCTGCACCCGGCCCTGCGGCATCCGGCACCGGGGCGGCGTGAGCATGCCGAGCCCCGCATAGAATCCCAGCGCCGTGTCTGCCGCACTCACCGCCCATCCGCTTCTTGAGCCCGTCTTTGCACGCCGCAACCGCGTGCTGATGGGTGCGTTGCTGTTTTCCGCAGCCCTGCATGGCGGGCTCATGCTGCTCAAGTTCACGGCACCGGAGACCTACCAGCGCTTGATCGGCCAGTCCCCGCTTGAGGTGGTTCTGGTCAATGCCAAGCACAGCAATGCGCCCGTGGTGCCCCAGGCGCTGGCGCAGGTGAACCTGGACGGGGGTGGCGACAACGAGCAAGGGCTGGCCCGTTCGCCCCTGCCGGATTCCGGCTTTGTGCAGGACGGCACGGATCTGCAGCAGGTCAAGGCGCGGGTGGCCGAGCTGGAAGCCGAGCAGCGGCGCCTGCTCGCGGCCTTGCAAGATCTGAACACGTCCAAGAGCGCTGTGCAGCAGGAAGTGCGCGAGGCCGTGCAGGCCAGCCAGACGACCGAGGACGAAAGCGCGCTGGCGCGCAAGATTGCCGCGCTGGAAAAGCGCGTCGAGGACTACAACAAGCGCCCGAAGCGCAAGTTCATCACGCCGTCCACGCGCGAGGTGGTCTACGCCGGCTACTACGTGAACTGGCGTGAGCGGATCGAAAAGGTCGGCACCGAGAACTATCCGCCGGAGGCCCGCGGCAAGATCTACGGCGACGCGATCGTCACCGTGAGCATTCTGGCCAACGGGCAGATCGAGTCGATTGATGTGGACCGGGCGTCCCATCCGGTGCTGAAGAAGGCAGCCGAACGCATCGTCAAGCTCAGCGGCCCCTTCAAGCCCTTCACGCCGGAGATGGCAGCGCAGTATCAGGTGTTCGTGATCACGACCCGCTTCGTGTTCACGCGTGGTGAAGGCTTCGAGACCCGCAACCCGCAATGAGCGCGAGCGCCGTGGACCGCTACGCCGTGCTCGGCAATCCGATTGCTCACAGCAAGAGCCCGGCGATTCACACGGCCTTTGCGGCGCAGACCGCTCAGCCGCTCAGCTACGAGCGCATCGAAGTTCCGCTGGATGCGTTCGCTGCGCGTGTGGGCGAGCTGATCCGCGCCGGTTTTCGCGGCTTCAACGTCACCGTGCCCTTCAAGGAGCAGGCTTTTACGCTGGCGCAGCACTGCACGCCGCGCGCCCGAGCAGCAGGCGCAGTGAACACGCTCATGGCCACGGCCGATGGCCTGCTGGGCGACAACACGGACGGCGCCGGGCTGGTGGCCGATCTTCGGCGCCTGGGCGCGCCGCTCGCTGGCGCACGGGTGCTGTTGCTGGGCGCCGGCGGAGCCAGCCGCGGCGTGATCCTGCCCCTGCGCGACGCGGGCGTGGCTGAGCTCGCCATCTGCAATCGCACCGCCGACAAGGCGCTGACCCTGGCCAGCGAATTCGGCACTGCGGTGCAGGAGCCCGCTTCTGCCGACACGCCTTACGACGTGGTGATCAACGCCACCTCGGCCGGTCTGGCGGGGGCCTTGCCGCCCTTGCCGGCCGGCGCAGTGGCTGCGCACAGCTTTGCCTATGACATGCTCTATGGCGCACAACCGACCGCCTTCATGCAGCACTGCGCTGCGCTGGGCGCTCGCACGGCAGACGGTCTGGGCATGCTGGTCGGGCAGGCGGCGGAGAGCTTTGCCCTGTGGCGCGGCGTGCGGCCGGACGCTGCGCCGGTACTCGAGCAGCTCCGTGCTGCCATGAAGGCCTGAGCATGGCGCGCGGTGGCGTGATGGCGCGAAGCCTGCGGGCCGTCCGGCGTGGCGTGTTCCTGCTCGTAGGCGCGGCGGTACTCATGGCCATCATGTGGCACCTGTGGGTATTAGCTTGCTTGGTGTGGTGGAAGTGGATGCCGGTGGAGAGCACCGCCTTCATGCGCCGCGAAGCTGCTGCCTTGCGCGAGAAGGACCCCAAGGCTGAACTCAAGCACCGCTGGGTGGACTTCGAGCGCATCAGCCCGCATCTGGGCCGCGCGGTGATCGCGGCCGAAGACGCCAACTTCCCCGATCACGAAGGCGTGGATTGGGAGGCCATCGAGAAAGCCTACGACAAGAACTCGCGCAAGGGCAAGGTGGTGGCGGGCGGCTCGACCATCACCATGCAGTTGGCCAAGAACCTGTTTCTCTCGCCAGACCGCAGCTACATCCGCAAGGCCGAGGAAGTCATCATCACCTACATGATGGAAGCGGTGCTGGACAAGCGGCGCATCCTGGAGATCTACCTGAACAGCGTGGAGTGGGGCGTGGGTGTGTTCGGCGCGGAGGCGGCGGCGCGGCACCACTACGGCATCTCGGCCGCGCAGCTGAACAGCTGGCAGGCCGCGCGCCTGGCCGCCATGCTGCCGCGCCCCAAGTTCTACGACCGCAACCGCGGCAGCGGCTTTCTTGCACGTCGGGCCGCGGCCATCCAGCGCTTCATGGGTGATGTCGAGCTGCCTTGATATCGCTCCGGCCTGCCGAGTCTGTCGCGCCAATGCCAGCAACGCGCGCACCTAAGATTCAAGGCCTGCCCCTTCAAAGCGCCCATGGCTGAAGTCCGTCCCATCATCGTCCGCTTCCCCGCGCTGGGGGACACGGTCCTGCTCACCACGCTGATCCGCGCGCTCGCGCTGCGCTACGGCACCCAGGTGGATCTGCTCGCCTCCGGCGGCTGGGTTGAGCCGCTGCTGGCCCACAACCCGCACGTGGGCGAGATCCAGCTCATCAGCAGCCGCCGCGCGCCCTATCTGCTCACGCCCAGCCAGTGGGCCGCCGTGAAGTGGCTCAAGGCCCGGCCGAACGCACCCATCTACTACTGCGAGCGCGATCCGCACAGCGCGCGGCTGGTGGCCCGCGCCGTGACGGACGAAGCCCGCTTCGTGCGCGCCTGGGACCACTGGAACGACCCGCATCTGCACTGGGTGGAGTGGTGGCTGCAGATTGCCAACCTCACGCCGGCCTGCGTGCAGCCTGCGCCACCGCCCGTGAGTGCGCCCGCGTTCACGGCGCTCTACCCGAGCGAGGCAGACCACACCGAATGCGCGCGCTGGATCGGCGCGCAGGGCTGGGGCGATGCGCCGCTGGTGCTGCTGCAGCCCGGCCACAAGAAGACTTCCAAGCGCGGCCGAATTGCCACCGCCGACCATGACAAGCACTGGCCGGCCGAGCGCTGGGCCGCAGTCATCCGCGGCGTGCTGGAGCATCTGCCGGCCGCGCGGGTGCTGGTCTGCGGCTCGCCGCGTGAGCACGGGTTGGTGCAGGAAGCCATCGACGCCGCCGGTGAAGGCTTTGACCTTGCCGGCCGCGCCGTGAATCTGGCGCGTGATCTGCCCTTGCCGCGCCTGATGGCGCTCTCGGCCCGTGCGCACAGCATGATCTCGGTGGACACCGGCCCCGCGCATGTGGCCGCCGCCATGGACTGCCGCCTTGTGGTGCTCTTTGGTGGCTTCGGCTGGTCGCGCTGGAAGCCGCGTGCACCCTCTGGCCGCGTCGCGGCGCTGGGGCCGAGCGCGGAAGGCGCCGCCAGGGTGGCTGACATTTCCGTGGAGCAGGTGCTCACCGCCTGGCGCGAACTGGTCGCCTGAGGCGCGGCCGCTGCGCCGTGCCGACCGAAAGCGGGCCGTCATGGCCCGGCCCCTAGAATCCGCCGCATGACCGAGCAGACCGTCATCGACGACCGCGAACCCGCGGCCAGCGACCGCCTCGACCCCGAGGACGCCGGCCGCGCGCTGTCGGCCGTCGAGTCCCTGCTCGCCCGGCACCGCGCCCGCTTTGTCGAGCTGGTCGAGCGTGACGAGCAGGGTCAGGCGCTCAAGCATGAGCCGGCAGTCGACTACTTGACCGAGCTGCGCTGGGTGCTGGAAGACATGCACCCGGCGGACGTGGCCTACGTGCTCGAGGCCCTGCCGGTGGATGACCGGCTGGAGGTGTGGAAGCTCGTCCGTGAAGTCGGCAGCTCGCATGACGAAGGCGAGATCCTGCTCGAAGTCTCGGACAGCGTCCGCGAGACCCTGATCGGCGCCATGAACCGCGCCGAGCTGGTCGAGGCGGTCGAGACGCTTGACGCCGCCGAGGTGGCTGACCTCGCGCCCGATCTGCCGCGCGAGGTGGTGGAAGAAGTCGCCGCCGCCCTGCCGCTGGAGGAGCGCGAGCAGCTGCGCGCCGCTATGTCCTACCCGGAGGACTCGGTGGGCGCACGCATGGACTTCGAGATGGTCACCATCCGCGATGACGTGACGCTTGAGGTCGTGCTGCGCTACCTGCGCCGCTTCGATGCCCTGCCCGATCACACCGACCAGATCTTCGTGACGGACCGGGACGACCGCTTCATGGGTGCACTTTCCCTGCAGCTGCTGGTGGTCACCGAGCCGGAGCGCGAGGTCAAGGACGTGATGCAGCAGGACGTGCTGCAGCTCGGGCCGCTGGACGACGTGGGCGACGCCGCTGCCGCCTTCCAGCGTTATGACCTGGTGTCCGCCCCCGTGGTGGACGCCGCCGGCAAGCTGGTGGGCCGCCTCACGGTGGACGAGGTGGTGGACGTCATCCGCGAAGAGGGCGAGGAGCAGGTGCTGGCCGGCGCAGGTCTGCGCGAGGAAGAAGACATCTTCTCCAACCTCTGGGACTCCATCCGCAACCGCGCGCCCTGGCTGCTGCTCAACCTCTTCACCGCCGGCTTTGCGGCCTGGGTGGCCTCGCGCTTCGATGGCACGGTGGAGAAGATCGTCGTGCTCGCCTTCCTGATGAGCATCGTCGCCGGCATCGGCGGCAACTCCGGCAACCAGACCATGACGCTGATCATCCGGTCCCTGGCCACCGGACAGGTCACGCCCACCAACGTGCGGCGCCTGGTGCAGAAAGAGCTGCTGGTCACGCTGTGCATCGGCCTGGGCGGCGGCGCCATTGCGGGCGCATTTGCCTGGGCGCTGTCGGGCAGCGCCGGTCTGGGGGGCGTGATGTGGGCCGCCATGCTGCTCAACCTCATGGTGGGCGCCAGCGTGGGAATGGCCGTGCCCATCGTACGCAGCCGCCTGGGCTATGACCCTGCGCTTGGGTCCAGCGTGCTGCTCACCTTCGCCACCGACACCATGGGCTTCTTCATCTTCCTGGGTCTGGCCACCCTGTTCCTGCTGTGAGCGCCCGCGCTGCGGCCGCCGTGACCCTGGCCGACTTCGGCAGCCTCAGCACCGAGCGGTTGATCGTCCGCGCGCTGGAAGAAAGCGATCTGCCCGACCTGCTCGCCGTCAATGGCGACGCCGAGACCACACGCTTCCTGCCCTATGCCACCTGGCAGCACCTGGACGACGCCCGCGCGTGGCTAGCGCGCATGCGCGGCATCGAGGCCGGCGGCACTGCGCTGCAGTTGGTGGTGGAGCAGCGCAGCGATGGCCGCGTGATCGGTACCGTGCTCCTGTTCAAGTGGGACGCCACCAGCGCCCGCGTCGAGCTCGGGTACGTGCTCGCCCGCAGCCACTGGGGCCAGGGCCTCATGCACGAAGCGCTGCGCGGCGTCTGCGCCCGCCTGTTCGGCGCCTTGGCCGTGCGCCGCATCGAAGCCGAGGTGGACGTGGCCAACACCGCCAGCCACCAGCTGCTGCTGCGCTTGGGCTTTGCCGTGGAAGGTCGCCTGCGCCAGCGCTGGGTGGTGCGCGATCGCTGCTACGACGTGCACCTCTACGGCCTGCTTGCCACCGATCCAAGCCCGGACTTCAAGAGCTAGATGTCCATTCCATGCGGTTCTTCAAGCCAAAATGCCTGAAGAACCGCGCCGGACATGCGGAAAACCACCCCGGATGCGCTGCAAAGCAGGCTTGGTCGCAAGCAACGGTTGCTTGGCGCGGGGCAAGCCCGGCGGCATGATTGCTCCGAGCAACGCGCACACACGGAATTCACAGCGGGCGGCTCAAGTGGACTACACCCTGACAGCACATGACGAGGTCGAGCCCGAGGTGGCCCAGGCCATTGAAGGCGGCGTGATGGAGTTCAACTTCACCGTCGGGCCCATGGCAGGCGCCGCACAGGTCTTTGCCTGCGCCCGCGCGGATGACGGTGAGCTGATCGGCGGCGCCAGCGGCCGGCGCTGGGGCGACTACTGCGAACTGCTCTACCTCTGGGTCAAGCCCGAGCTGCGCGGCCAGCGCCTGGGCAGCGCGCTGCTCACCGCCTTCGAACAGCAAGCCCGGCAGCACGGCTGCAGCGTCTTCATCCTGGATACCTTCACCTTCCAGGCGCCCGAGTTCTACGCCAGGCACGGCTACACGGTGCTGCACGAGATGCCTGGCTTCCCACAGGGCAACACCAAGTACACGATGCGCAAGGTGCTGGCGGCGCCGTAGGGTGCATGCCGTTGGTGCCGCGACGCCCCGATCCGGCAGCGTAGATGTTCGATTCATGCGCTTCTCCAGCCCAAGTCGGCTGGAGAAGCGCGCCCAAAAAACCAGCTTAGCTTCTTCAACAAGTCGCATTTCGTTGTCGAAGGTGCCTTTCCGCTTGTCCCATGCGGCTCTTCAGCCATTTTGGCCTGAAGAACCGCATCCAAAGCCATTCTCGCCATCAGCGCCCGGGCCTGGGCGCCGGCAAGGTACTCACCAGATGCGGATGCGCTGCTCCACCGGCTTGAAGAGCTTGTCGCCGTCCTTGGTCTCGAAGGCGGCCTGGAAGCCGTCGTGGTTCTTGACTACGCCGTTGGCGCGGAACTCCTCGGGCGAGTGGGGGCCGGCCTGCATGCGCTGGATCATGCGCTCCGGGCGCGTCTTGCTGCGCCAGGCCTGGGCCCAGCCGATGAAGAAGCGCTGCTCGCCGGTGAAGCCGTCGATCACCGCCGCGGGCTTGCCAGCCAGAGACAGCTGGTAGGCGCGGTAGGCGATCTGCAGGCCGGAGAGGTCGGCGATGTTCTCACCCAGCGCCACGCGGCCATTCACGCGCTGGCCGGGTACGGGCTCGTAGGCGCTGTATTGCTCCACCAGGCGCAGACCCAGGGCCTCGAAAGCCTTGCGGTCCTCGGCCGTCCACCAGTTGCGCAGGCGGCCGACGGCGTCGTACTGGCTGCCCTGGTCGTCAAAGCCGTGGCCGATCTCGTGGCCGATCACGCCGCCGATGGCGCCGTAGTTCACGGCGTCGTCGGCGTTCAGGTCAAAGAAGGGCGGCTGCAGGATGGCGGCGGGGAAGACGATCTCATTGCCGCTCGGGTTGTAGTAGGCGTTCACGGTCTGCGGGGTCATGCCCCACTCGCTGCGGTCCACCGTCTTGCCCACCCGCGTGTTGGTGCGGGCGTATTCAAAGCGGGCGGCGCGGATGCGATTGCCGAGCGCGTCGCCGGCGCGCACCTCGAGTGCGGAATAGTCGCGCCAGACATCGGGGTAGCCGATCTTGGTGCTGATGGCGGCGAGCTTCTTGCGCGCTTCATCCTTGGTGGCCGGGCCCATCCAGGTCAGGCCATCGATGCTCTCGCCATAGGCGCGCATGAGGTTGTTGACCATGGTCATCATGCGGGCACGGGCCGCGGGCGGGAAGTGCCGCTCCACATACTGCTTGCCCACGGCAAAGCCCAGGGCGCTGTTGATCTCGGCAATGGCGAGCTGCCAGCGGGCGCGCTCGGCTTCCAGGCCGGTGAGTGTGCGGCCACGCAGGGTGAAGCTGGCGTCTCGGAAAGCCTTGGGCAACACCTGCACGGTGGCGTCGATCAGCCGGGCGCGGGCGTAGGCCTGCCAGGCGGCCAGGGGCTGCTCGCTCATCAGCTTGCCCAGCGTGGCGGCGTAGTCCTTCTGGCCGAGCGAGATCTTGTTCTGTGCGGTGGCGCTCAGGCGGGCGCCTGCCAGCAGCTCGGCCCAGGGCAGCTGCGGCGCGGTGGCGCGCAGTTCATCGAGCGTCATGGGGTTGTAGACCGCGCGCGGGTTGCGCAGGCGTGCCGGCTCCCAGTGGGCGCGGGCGATCTCGGTTTCCAGCGCGAGCACTGCGGCTGCGCTCTGTGCGGGCGTCTTGTCCGAGTTTTTGTCACCAATCAGCCCGAACACGGTTTCCAGATACTTCACATAGGCCGCGCGGGCATTGGCAAAGCGCTCGCCCTCAGCCAGATAGAAGTTGCGGTTGCCCAGACCAAGGCCGCTTTGCCACGCAAACGCGGCATAGATCGTAGGGTTCTCGGCATCGGCGCGTACGCGCAAAGACAGTGGTGACTCCGCCAGACCCTGCCAGCGGCCGAACAGTCCGGCCAGGTCCGCAGGGGTCTTCACGGCATCCACCTCGGCCAGCAGCGGGCGAAGCGGCGCAATGCCTGCGCGCTCAATGCCGGCTTCGTCCATGAAGCTCGTCCAGTAGGCGGCGATCTTGGCGGATTCACTGCCCGCGGCTTGCGGCTTGGCGGCGAGCTCTTCGATGAGCTTGCGCACGTTCGCGTCAGACTCGTCGCGCAGCTTGATGAAGGTGCCCATGCTGTCGCGGTCCGCCGGGATCGGCGTGGCGGCGAGCCACTTGCCGTTCACGAAGCGGAAGAGGTCGTCCTGCGGGCGCACGCTGCGGTCGATGTATTGCAGCTCGATGCCGCTCCTCGGGGCGCCGGCAGTGGCGCTGGAGGCCGCGGCGGCCGTGGTGCTCTGCGCAAACGGCGCATGGGCCGGGGCGGCCACGAGAAATGCGGACAACAGGGCCAGTGCAGCGGGGCGCAGGCCGAGGGCGTGCTTCATGAGCAGGTCTCCGGAGGAAGAAGGCCCACATGGCGGGTTGCCATGAGAGCAGCGCCGGAGTCTATGGGCCGCTCAGACGCGGGTCATCCGCACAAGCCCGTGGAGTTGCTTGCCTGACTACAGACTGTGATGGGCGAACTGGCTGACCAGCCAGTCGCAGAAGGCCTTTACCTCCGGCGCGTCCGCCCGCTCCGGGTTGCGCAGCAGGAAGTAGCCGTAGCGCGAGGGCAGGCGCTGCGAGAAGGGCGCGACCAGCTCGCCGCGCTCGATGAAGTCGTCGATGAAGGGGCGCCGGCCCAAGGCCACGCCCTGGCCGCGGGCGGCGGCCTGCAGGGTCTGGTCGATGAAGTTGAAGACCAGGCGTGCCGCCGGCTTCACGTTCTTTACGCCCGCAAGCGCAAACCACTCGGGCCAGTTGTGCTCGCGGCTGCTGGTGCCTGCGTCTTCCATCACCAGCTGCGTGAAGCGGGCGAGGTCCTGCGGCGTCTTGACCGGCCCGTGGCGTTCGATCAGCGAAGGCGCCAGCACGGGGGTGTAGTCCTCCATGCTCAGGGCGATCGCGTCGCGCGGCGCAGTGTCGGCCCGCGTCAGGCGGATGGCGACGTCAAACTGCTCGGCCACGAGGTCCACCTTCAGCTCGGTGGAGTCGATGCGCAGCTCCACGCCCGGCGCGACGCGCGAGAAGGCCGGCAGGCGCGGAATCAGCCAAAGCGAGGCAAAGGACGGGAAGGTGGTGATGGCCACGCGCCGCTGTGTCTGGCCGCTGCGCAGGTCCTGCACGCTGGCGTCCACCTCGGCGAGCGCCTTGCGCACGGCCTGCGCCAGACGGTGGCCGGCGTGCGTGAGCTCCAGCGCGCGCGTCTTGCGGGTGAACAGCGGCTGGCCCACATCGTCTTCCAGCGCTGCCACCTGCCGCGAAATCGAGCTTTGCGTCAGGCTGAGTTCCTTTGCGGCCTGGGTGAAGCTCAGGTGGCGGGCGGCGGCATCAAAGCCGCGCAGGCTGTCGAGCTGGATGGGGCGGGTGCGGGCGCGACGGGTCATGGGTCAAGCATACATGCACCAAGCGCATGCATGGGATGGATGCAAAGCGTTTGTCCGGATGCTGCGCCGCACCTAGTCTGCAGCCTGAGTCGAAGGCAGACCGGAAAGGGGTTTCAGCATGAACCACGGGGTGTTCTACGAGCTGCAGGCCGGCGAGCTGCTGCGCCTGCCCCGCCTGCGCCAGCCGCTTCGCATCATGCAGGGGCGCGTCTGGCTGACGGCAGCCAATCAGCCGGATGATCGCGTGCTGGATGCCGGTGCTGAATGGCCGGGTGCCGATGCGCACGAGGTCGTGATTGAGGCCCTCTGCCCCGCGCGTGTGCTCATCCTGGCGCAGCGTTCTTCGCGTGCGCAGCCACGCATGCGCACGCTGCAATCATGGATGCGATTCGCGCATGCATGGTGGCGGCGTGTGCGCGGCCAGCAGCCGGCGACGGCCTGAGGGGGTCGTGAGGCGTCCTGAACTGGTGGTCAGCTGGCTGAAGGTCTGCTGAACGCTCAGCCCGACCAGCGGCCTAGCTGGCCCCGCCGCTGGCCGATAATGCGCGCCTGCTGCACCGCACCCGCGGTGCGCCATTGCAGGACGCACTTTCTTGGACATTCTTCTGCTGATCAAGGCCGCCATCATGGGTGTGGTGGAGGGCCTGACCGAGTTCCTCCCCATTTCCAGCACCGGCCACCTGATCCTGGCCGGCGACCTGCTCAACTTCCAGGGCGAGAAGGCCAAGGTCTTCGAGATCGCCATCCAGACCGGCGCCATCGTCGCCGTGATCCTCTTCTACTGGCAGCGCGTGTGGTCCACCGCCGCTGGCATCCAGCAGGACGAAAAGGCGCGCCGCTTCGTCATCAACGTGCTGATCGCCTTCTTCCCGGCGGTGATTCTGGGGCTGGCCTTCGGTGCCGCGATCAAGGCGCACCTGTTCACGGCAACGGTGGTGGCCACCACCTTCATCATCGGTGGCTTCATCATTCTCTGGGCCGAGCGGCGTCAGGCGGCCAATCCGGCGGCCGTGCGCGTGGCCGAGGTGGACGACATGACCCATGCCGACGCGCTCAAGGTCGGGCTGGTGCAGTGCTTTGCCATGATCCCGGGCACCAGCCGCAGTGGCGCGACCATCATCGGCGGAATGCTGCTGGGCCTGTCGCGCAAGGCGGCCACCGAGTTCAGTTTCTTCCTGGCCATTCCCACGCTGATCGGCGCGGGCGTGTATTCCGTCTACAAGCAGCGCGCGCTGCTTTCTCTGGCGGACGTGCCGATGTTTGCCGTGGGCTTCGTGTTCGCCTTCCTGAGCGCGCTGGTCGTCGTGAAGTGGCTGGTGCGCTATGTGTCCTCGCACACCTTCGTGCCCTTTGCCTGGTACCGCATCATCTTCGGCGTCGTGGTGCTGGCCACGGCGCACTTCGGCATCGTGAGCTGGTCGGATTGAACGGATTGCGGCGGCAACCATGATCCAGGCCCCGCCGGAGCTGCACGCCGAACGCCTCACGCTGCGGCTGGCCCTGCCGGATGATGCGGCATCGACCGTCGAGTTCTTCGAGCGCAACCGCGCCCACCTGGCCCGCTGGGACCCGCCTGCACCCGAAGGCTTCTACACCGAGCCCTATTGGCGCCGCTACGGCGAGACCGCGGTGGGCGAGTGGTCCACCGGCAGCGCCGTGCGCCTGAACGTGTTTGCGCGCGGCGATCTTGGCCATGATCGGCACTTGATTGCGCGGATCAACTTCACGCAGATCGCGCGCGGGCCGTTTCATTCCTGCGTGCTGGGTTACTCGCTGGACGGCGGCCAGGAAGGCCGCGGGCTGATGAGCGAGGCGCTGCGCGCGGCCATTGGCTTCATGTTCAGCGCCCAGCACATGCACCGCATCCAGGCGGCGGTGCGCCCGGAGAACACGCGCAGCCTGGCGGTGATGCGCCGCCTGGGCTTCCAGTTCATCGGCCTGGCGCCGATGTATCTGTTCATCGACGGCGCCTGGCGTGACCATGAGCTCTATCAGCTCATCAATGCCGCCATGGGTGTGCAGCAGGCGCCGCCCGCCCCGGCCGGCTCGGCGGTGGCTAAGCCACGCGCTTGAAGATCAGGTCCCACACGCCGTGGCCCAGCTTGAGGCCGCGGTTCTCGAACTTGGTCACCGGGCGCTCGAACAGCGGGTTGGTGCGCGCTCCGAAGCCGGTGGCGGTGTTGGCGAGCTGCTTTTCGCCGCTGAGCACCTCGAGCATCTGCTGGGCGTAGTCCGCCACGTCCGTGGCGCAGTGCAGGTAGCCGCCGGGGGCGATGCGCGAGGCCAGCAGTTCGATGAACCAGGGCTGCACCAGGCGGCGCTTGTGGTGGCGCGCCTTGGGCCAGGGGTCCGGGAAGTAGATGTGCGCACCCGCGAGGCGGTCGGCCGGGATCATGTCGCGCACGATCTCGACGGCGTCGTGCTGCATGACGCGCAGGTTTTGCAGCGCCTGCTCCTCGATCCGCTTGAGCAGCGCGCCCACGCCGCTGGTGAACACCTCGACGCCGAGGTAGTTCACGTCCGGCCGGCTGCCGGCCAGATGGGCCGTGGTCTCGCCCATGCCGCAGCCGATCTCCAGCACCAGCGGCGCAGCCCGGCCGAAGACGGTGTCGAAGTCGGTGGCGGCCGGCTGGTAATTCAGACCCCAGACCGGCAGCAGGCGCTCGTAGGCGTCGCGCTGGCTCGGCGAGAAGCGCGCCTTGCGGTGCACGAAGCTCTTGATGTGCCCCCAGTCGCGCACGGGGCGGCCGTCCTCGTTCAGCGGCGCGGTGGACACGGGCGTGTCCGGCTTGGCGCCAGGTGACGGGCTGTGCAAGGGCGTTTCAGTGCTCATTTGGCCGAAATTGGTTTATTTTTTGATGGTCAATATCGGCTTTTCGCTTGTCTGATGCGCGGAAAGCGGCCTATTCAGTTAGTCTAAAAATGTGGCCGAAATTGACTTATGTCTCGTACTCTCTCAGCGGGCGGCCGGCGCAGGGCTGCCGGCGGAGCCGATCACGCCCTGTGTGGGTGAAGACGGCGAGCCGCTGTAGAGCTTCTTCGGCATGCGCCCGGCGAGAAACGCATCGCGCCCGGCTTCCACGCCCAGCTTCATGGCGCGTGCCATGCGCACCGGGTCCTTCGCCAGAGCGATGGCGGTGTTCATCAGCACGCCGGCGCAGCCCAGTTCCATGGCAATGGTCGCGTCGCTCGCCGTACCCACGCCCGCGTCCACGATCACCGGTACCTTGGCCTTTTCCAGAATCAGCTGGATGTTCCAGGGATTGAGGATGCCCATGCCGGAGCCGATCAGGCTGGCCAGAGGCATGATCGCCACGCAGCCGATGTCCTCGAGTACGCGCGCCTGGATGGGGTCGTCGCTGCAATAGACCATGACCTCGAAGCCTTCCTTGACCAGGGTCTCGGCGGCCTTGATCGTCTCAGGCATGTTGGGATACAGGTTGGTCGGATCGCCCAGCACCTCGAGCTTGGTGAGGTTGTGGCCATCAAGCAGCTCGCGCGCCAGGCGCAGGGTGCGCACGGCGTCCTCGGCCGTGTAGCAGCCGGCGGAGTTGGGCAAATAGGTGAACTGCGAGGGCGGCAGAAAGTCCAGCAGCGATTCGCCCGCGTTCTGGCCGATGTTCACGCGCCGGATCGCCACGGTGACGATCTCCGCGCCCGAGGCGTCAATCGCCGCGCGGGTCTGCGTGAAGTCCGTGTACTTGCCGGTGCCCACCAGCAGGCGAGAATTGAAGCGGCGCGTGCCGACGGTCAGCGCGTCGGCGCCCTGGGGGTCGAGACCTTCGCTCATGCTGATGCTCCTGCTATTGGACGATCTTCACTTCAAGAATGCCGGTATCTGCGGTGCATTTCGAGTCAGAACAGCGCCTGGGGTGTGACGAGTCTCGCGCTTGCACGCGCTCGCCGTTCGCCCGGCAGCGAGCAGTGCTCGCCGAACCCCCGGGCTCACCTCATCCACCGCCCACAGCCACAACGATCTCAAGACGGTCGCCCTCAAGCAGCACCGTACTGCCATGCAGGCTCTTGGGCACGATCTCGCCGTTGCGTTCCACGGCGATGCGCTTGCCGGTGTGGCCCAGCTGCTCGACCAACTGCGCCACCGTAGCCTGCGGCGGCACCGTGGTGGACTGGCCATTGACGACAAGGGTGGGCATACGACAAACCGACAGACTTGCGAATGGGGAGCGGGGGCGCTCGAGGGGGTGCAACCCCCTCGTTCAATCAGCATTGGGCGCTCATCGGAGAGAAAACACTCGCCGTGCGAAGGCCGCGCTGTGGAGCGGGCGATGGGAATCGAACCCACGTCTTGAGCTTGGGAAGCTCAGGTCCTGCCATTGAACGACGCCCGCGGACCGGAAAAGCAATGGCGAAATCTTACCTTCTGACGGCCTTGGGTCGGTGCACGCAGGGGCCTCATGCCCGTCCGCTGCACGTGCCCTACATCCCGCCCAGTGCCACGTACTTGATCTCGAGATAGTCGTCCATGCCGTAGCGCGAGCCCTCGCGGCCCAGCCCGGACTGCTTCACGCCGCCAAAGGGCGCCACCTCGTTGCCGAGGATGCCGGTGTTCACACCGACCATGCCGTAGTCCAGGGCCTCGGCCACGCGCCAGACGCGAGCAATGTTGCGGCTGTAGAAGTAGCTGGCCAGACCAAATTCCGTGTCATTGGCCAGGCGGATCACATCGGCCTCGTCCGAGAACTTGAAGATGGCAGCTACGGGGCCGAAGGTCTCCTCGCGGGCGATCTGCATGTCGGGCGTGGCGTCTGCCAGCACGGTGGCCGCATAGAACAGCCCGGCGCCGCCCTCGACCTTCTTGCCACCCAGCAGCAGGCGGGCGCCCTTGGCCACAGCGTCGTTCACATGGCTTTCCACCTTGTCGATGCCCTGCTGCTCGATCAGCGGGCCCTGGGTCACGCCTTCTGCAAACACGTTGCCCACCTTGATCAGCCGCGCCTTCTCGGTGAACTTGGCCACGAACTCCTCGTACACCGCGGCATGGACGAAGAAGCGATTGGTGCAGACACAGGTCTGGCCGGCGTTGCGGTACTTGCTGGCAATGGCGCCGGAAACGGCTGCATTGACGTCTGCGTCCTCGAACACGATGAAGGGCGCATGGCCACCGAGTTCCAGGGAGAGCTTCTTCACCGTGGGCGCGCTCTGCGCCATCAGGATGCGGCCAACCGGTGTAGAGCCGGTGAAGGACAGCTTGCGCACCACCGGGCTGGCGCAGAGCACCTTGCCGACTTCGATGGAATGGGCTGCATCCGCCGTGACGATGTTGATCACGCCCTTGGGGAAGCCGGCGCGGATCGCGAGTTCCGCCAGCGCGAGGGCGGACAGCGGCGTCTGCTCGGCCGGCTTGAGCACGATGGTGCAGCCCGCCGCAATCGCGGGCGCCACCTTGCGGGTGATCATGGCGTGCGGGAAGTTCCAGGGCGTGATGGCCGCGCACACACCGATGGGCTGCTTGAAGGTGAGCATGCGCGTGTTGCCCCAGGGGCTTTCGAGCACATCGCCCGTCACCCGGCGGGCTTCCTCGGCAAACCATTCGATGAAGCTGGCGCCATAGACGATCTCCCCACGGGCCTCGGGCAGAGCCTTGCCGCCTTCGGTGGCCATGAGCCGGGCGAGGTCGTCCTGGTGCGCAAGGATCAGCTCGAACCACTTGCGCATCACGCCGGCGCGTTCCTTGGCCGTCTTGCGCTTCCAGATCTCGAATGCTGCTGCGGCTGCATCAATTGCAGCCTGTACGTCCACCGCGCCGCAGTTAGCCACCTCGGCCACCAGCTCGCCTGTGGAGGGGTTGGTGACCGCAAAGCGCGCGCCGCTGGCCGCGCCGGTCCATGCGCCGTCGATGAATGCTTCGGTGCGGATCAGTGCGCTGTCGTTGGGGACGAAGGGGAGGGCGTCGCGATGCATCTGGTTACTCCTTGCGGCTGCGGTGCTGGAGCACCGTCTGTACGGGGCTGCAAAGGTTACTGCGGCGTGTGGCTAAACTTTCGCCCTTGTCCAAGCGAGGGTATCGGTCCATGCAGCAGGTCAGTGCCGAACTGGTGGAATGGCTTCAGAACGAGATCGGACGCGGTTGCCGCCCGGAGGTGCTGATCGAGTCCATGATCAAGGCCGGCTACGAGGCGGATTTCGCCCGCAACGTGATCAACGCCTCCTTTGCCAGCCTCGAAGCGCTCGAAGGCAAGCGCCCCAATGTGCTCGGCGCAAACCTCGAAGGCACGCTCAAGATCAATACCGATCCGCTGCCTGGCAACTTCATCAGGACCTCGGACCGGGACGTGCAGGTGCTGCTGAACATGCAAAGCCCGCGCATCATGCTGTTCGGCGGGCTGCTGTCCGATGAGGAGTGCGACGGGATCATCGAGTTCTCGCGCGCCAAGATGGCCCGGTCGCATGTGGTGGATTCCGACGCCGGCGGCACCCGCGAGGACGAAGCCCGCACCAGCACGGGCGCGGCCTTCCAGCGCGGCGAGACTGCGCTGCACACGCGGATCGAGAAGCGCATCAGCGAACTGCTGGGCTGGCCTGTGGAACACGGCGAGGGCCTGCAGATCCTGCACTACAACATCGGCGGCGAGTACAAGCCGCACTATGACTATTTCCACCACGACCGCCCGGGCGAGGCTGAGCAGCTCAAGACCGGCGGCCAGCGCATCGCCACCCTGGTGATGTATCTGAACGATGTGGAAGCCGGCGGCGGCACCATCTTCCCGGAACTGGGCCTGGAAACCATGCCGAAGAAGGGCAATGCCATCTACTTTGCCTACGGTGGCATGGATGGCACCCTGGATTCGCGCTCGCTGCATGGCGGCGCACCCGTGGAGCGCGGCGAGAAGTGGATCGCCACCAAGTGGATTCGCCAGCACCCCTATCAACTGACTTGATGGGCTGCGCCTGACGTTTCAGGCGGATTGCGCTGCCCGGCATGGTGCCGGGCGCGTGAGGCAAGAGCGGCGGATTATTCGACCATGTCGTCGTCCGGCAGGCCATCGGGCCGGCTGGACGTGGTCACGCGCTGGTCATGCGGCATGCGGAAGTAGCCCCGGCGATCGCCCATGATCCGACGCAACTCCTTCGTAGGGATGTCGGTCAGCTCATGAATGCGGATCAGCAGCGCGGCGCCGAAATCGGCCTTGCGGTTGCGGATGCGTGACAGCACGGCGCGCTGGACGCCCAGTTGTGCCGCGAGCGCGGCATCCGTGGGCAGTGCGAGCTTGGACTTCAGATACTCAAGCAGACGCGAGGGCTCGTAGGCCTCGGGCGTCGGGATCGAGTGGGTATCCATCATGATCATGTTGATCCCTCCGCAACTCGGGTTCCAACAAGGTGATCGAGACGGCGATCAGGCCTCGCCGTACGATGAGAGCGTTAACACAAAAGCAAGTGTAAACCCATGTGCATCAATTTGGATGCTAGTTCTGCGACAAGGTATTGCCATGTCGCCGGCACTTTCCCGGCCTGAAGACAATGTCCCACGCTTTCGATCGGGCGCGTGTCCACCGCGAACCAATTGCGTTTCTGGAAACGCTTTACAGCACGGCCGTCCAGCGTGCTCACCCCGCTGCGGTGCTTGCGGCGCATCTGCCGCCGCCTCCCAAGGGGCGCACGCTGGTATTGGGTGCCGGCAAGGCCAGCGGCGCGATGGCCGCCGCGCTGGACGCAGCGTGGCCGCGAAATGTGCCACTGAGCGGGTTAGTGATCACTCGCTACGACCATACGCCGCCTGAATACCGCGCGCAGCCCGGGCGCATCGAGGTCGTCGAAGCCGCCCACCCGGTGCCGGATGCCGCGGGGGAAGCCGCAGCCCGCCGTACGCTCGATCTATGCAAAGGCCTCACTGCGGATGATCTGGTGATCTGCCTGATCTCTGGCGGAGGCTCTGCGCTGCTGGCCGTACCGGCAACCGGCCTGACCCTGGCCGACAAGCGCAGCATCAACAGCGCTCTGTTGCGCTCCGGGGCCACGATCGGCGAGATGAATTGCGTGCGAAAGCATCTTTCGGAAATCAAGGGCGGTCGGCTGGCGGCCGCGTGTGCTCCGGCGCAGGTGCTGACCCTGCTCATTTCGGACGTGCCGGGTGACGATCCCAGCGTGATCGCGAGCGGCCCGACCGTCGCGGACCCTACGACCTGTGCGGACGCGCTGGCGATCATCGATCGCTATCGCATCGAGATTCCGCCCATCGCGCGCGACGCCTTGCTGCATGGCGACTGGGAAAGCGTGAAGCCCGGTGATCAGCGCCTCGCGAAGGCCGACACGCGCATGCTCGCCACGCCTCGCGAGGCGCTGGAGGAAGCCGCTCGGGTGGCGCGCAAAGCCGGATTGGCCGCCTATGTGTTGTCAGACGACATGGAAGGCGAGGCCCGCGAGGTGGGCAAAGTCCATGCGGCGCTGGCGCGCTCAGTCAAGACGCAGGCCACACCCTTTCGCTCACCGTGCGTGATCCTGAGCGGCGGCGAAACCTCCGTGACGGTACGGAATCGGCAAGGGCGGGGCGGTCGCGCTGTCGAGTTCCTGCTGGGCTGTGGTGTGGCACTCGATGGTCTGCCTGGCGTCTGGGGGCTGGCCGCGGACACGGATGGCATCGATGGCACCGAGGACAATGCCGGAGCCTGGCTCGCACCGGACACGCTGGCCCGTGCTCGAGCCCTTGGCCAGAACGCACTCGCGGCTTTGGAGTCCAATGACGCCTACAGCTACTTTGCGTCGGTCGACCACCTCGTGAAGCCGGGGCCGACCTTCACCAACGTCAACGACTTTCGTGCGTTGCTGGTGCTCTGAGCGTGTCGCGTCGGGCTTGCGCGGCCTCGGTGAGCCTGTCCGGGAGACCACCCAGACGTGACCCGGGCGTAGCGATGGCGTGTCTGAGCACGGCGTCGCTGCCGGACACGAGCACGCGCAGGCGTGCGCGGGTCAGCGCGGTGTAGAGCAGCTCACGGGTGGCGAGCGGGCCGGGCGCTTCCGGCATCACCACCATTACCGCGTCAAACTCCGAGCCTTGTGACTTGTGCACCGTGATGGCGAAGGCCGTGTCCGAGCGCGTCAGTCGCGCCTGGGGCACATGCAGCAACCGGCCGTCGCTGCGCTCGAACACGCCTTGAAGCTGGCCGGCTTCATCGGGAAGCAAGACCCCCACGTCGCCATTGAACAGCTCGAGCGCATAGTCGTTGGCTTGCAGCATGACGGGTTCACCGACAAGCCGTTCCGCAGCGATAGCGGGCATGGGAACGTTCTGGCTCTGGGCGAGCAGGCGCCGCGCGAGCTGGTTGAGGCGGGTTACCCCTTTGGCGCCCTGGCGCTGTGCGCAGAGCACACGAAACCGGCCGAGAGCGGCCAATAGCGCGCGGGCATCACGGCTGCCCGCAGCAAGCAGCCTGAAGTACTCGGCGAAGCCCTCGCTCAGCGCTGTCTCGAGTTGCGCAGTCTGCGGCGGTTCGGGCAAGCGTCCTACAGCGGTCTGTGCACGGTCTTCAAGGACTGCGAGCGCTGTGTCAGCCTTCCCATCGCGGACGGCGTTTGCCAACGAGGCAATGGCGGGTTGCTCGCGGAAGCGATAGTTCTCGGTCAACCAGCAAACATGGGCAGGCAATGTGTCTTCGTCGCCGAGGGCGATATCGTCCAGCGCTCGCGGGTCTACACCGCACAGGGCTGCCAGCCGCGCTCGCTGCTTGGCACCCAGCGCGCGCTGCTGGCTGAGTTGACTGAACACCGCGCCGGCTTCCACGGAAGCGAGTTGATCCTTGTCACCGAGCAACACCAGACGCGCCCCAGCAGGCAGGGCGTCGACCAGACGTCGGGCGAGAGCGAGGTCGAGCATCGAAGCTTCGTCGACCACCAGCAGGTCGCAGTCCAGCGGATTGCCCGCGTGATGACGGAACCGTCGATCGTGCGCCTGGTAGCCCAGCAGCCGATGCACTGTCGCCGCGGCTTGCGGCATGCATTCGCGCAGGGCTGCGGGCAAGAGTTCAGCACGGGCGCGAAGCGACTCGACCAGTCGGGCCGCAGCCTTGCCAGTGGGTGCGCACAGTGCAGTGCGCAGGGTGGGCGTCTGGGCAAGCAGCACGGCGAGAAGGTTGACCACTGTCGTCGTCTTGCCGGTGCCCGGCCCGCCACTGAGTACGAGCAGGCGGGAACACAAGGCACTGGCACAGGCTAACTGCTGGCCGTCGAGCGTTCCGGCCGGTACGTGCGCAAACCGTTCGCGCAGTGCGATCACAGCTGCCGGTTCAGCCTCGGCCAGAGGTGCTGCGGCCATTGCATCGAGCGCTCGGGCGAGTGCCTGTTCATGGTCGATCATGCGGTGCAGATACAGGCGCCCGGCAGCGTCCAGCAGCATGGGTCGATTGCCCGGGTCGGTATGCATCGCGACCATCCCGGAATCGAACAGGTGCTGCAGCATCGCCGGGTCCGCAAACTTTGGTTCGACGAGGCAGACATGCCCTTCATCCATGGCGAGAATCAGCCGTCGAGCGGCGTCCGCGGCAACGGCCTGCGCTGCGCTCGGCGCGCCAGTGCGAGCCGACCAGCGGGCGATGTGATCGGCAAAAACATCCGCAAAGCCGCCTCGTGGTACCGGGAGTGCGCTCAGCTCCAGCGAATTGCCGAGCACAGTGTTCTGCAGCTCGATCATGCAGAGGTCTCGGTGGATAGAGTGGCGGATGCTGCACCCGGCGCATCAAGCAGCGCAGAAAGCTCCTCGATCAATTGCTTCGTCGGGCGATACACCTGTACGCCGCACGGCCTGCCGTCTGGCATCGACCAGCCTGGGCGTACTCCGCGCACGAAGAGGTACAGAGCACCCCCCATATGGATGTCATAGTCATAGCCTGGCTGGCTGTGACGGAGAAACCGGTGCAGGGCGACGCTGTACAGCAGCAGTTGCAGCCAGTAGTAGCCGCCGTCCATTGCCTGGCGCAGCGCTTCGGCGTCGTAGTCGCTCGCACGATCCCCCAGGTGATTGGACTTCCAGTCGAGCAGGTAGTACCGCCCGTCATGCTCAAAGACCAGATCGATGAAGCCACGGAGGTAGCCGCGCAAGGTGGCGAAGCTCAAGGTTGGCATCTCAACACCGTGGCGCCGCAGGCAGCTGATCACCGCTTCGGCGCCCAAGGAATGCGCGGGCAGCGTGAACTCCAGTTCATTGAGCCGCCGCCGCTGCTCGATCCGATCGAGGCGCAGCCCCGGCAGCAGCTCGACGCATGTGACGGCATCCAGCATGCCCAGCAGCTGTTCCTGTGCGAGCGGCGCCGGCTCCCCGGTTTCTCGCAAGGCTTGCGCGGCAGCCTCAGGCCAAGTGCTGCGGTCTGTGAAGTCGGCCAACTCAAACGTACGGTGGATGCACACGCCTGCCGCCGCGCCACGGGCGAAGCGCAGGATGTCGTCCGCTGCCAACCCATGGCCGTCGGTGTCTGCATGTCTTGTCTCACCCTCAGCAGCAGAGCCGTACAGATCATGATCCACCACGCGGTGATCGCTGAGGCTGCGGACGAGCCCCGTGTAGCTGCCCACCCGCCAGGCTGGAGGAATGTACCTGGGGGCCGCCAGCGCTTCGAATTCGATCTGCTTCGGCTGCCCGGGCCAGAACGGCAAAACGCCGCGCGGGACTATTCGGCTCAGGTGGATCGAATCGCTACGCTCCGCCAGGCGAGTCCAGGCGTCTTCAATGGCGTCCACCGACTGCGCTCTGGACATCCACGCATGGACGTCCAGAGCGTCACCCAGCACCAGCCAGTTGATCTTGGCCTTGCAGGCCGTAGTGGTGCTGTCGCGGATGCGATAGATGCCGCCGTACATGTAACAACGCAATGCTGCACGGGTGAGTGCGACGTAGGTCAGCCGCAGGCGCTCGGAAGCCTCCTCCAGCTTGCGATGGCTCTCCGCGTCTTCAGGCAGGCCCTCATCTGCATTCCGGTAGTCGATCACATGTAGCTCGCCGTCGCGCCACTGGGTGCTCTGTGCCTTGGCGCCGGAGGGCCGGCTGTCGTCCCACTCAAACGGGCAGAACACGATCGGGTACTCTAACCCCTTGGATCGGTGCACCGTGACAATTTGCACAAGATGCTCGTCCGACTCCAGCCGCAGCTGCGCCGCCTCCAGTGAGGGCGGTTCGTGGACCTGGCGCAGGAACCAGCGCAGCAGCGCAGCCGGCGTCAGCCCGCGCGCCGCCTGCTTGGCGAGCAGGTCGATCAGATGGCGCAGGTTGGTGAGCTGCCGTTCGCCATCGTTGGTGCTCATCAGCCGAGGCGCGACCTGTGTCTGCGCGCCGAGTTCGCGCAGCATGGCACCAACCCCACGCTGGCGCCAAAGGCTCTGCCACTCGCGAAGTCGTGCACTCCAGCTCAGCAGCCCGTCCGCGCTTTCGGCCAAGGCACACAGTGCCGTGGCATCCAAACCGATCAGTCGCGTGGTCAGCGCGGTCCGGACACGTGTCAGATCGCCCGGCTCGATGATCGCGCGCAGCAACTGCGCCAGGTCGCGCGCCAAGGTGCTGCCGAACACACTCTCGCGCGTCAGTTCGACGCTGCCCACCCCGGCTTGCGCCAGCGCGCGCTTAATCATTTGACCTTGAGCCCGGGTTCGCACGAGCACTGCGATATCTGCGGGTGCAACGGGTCGGTCTTCGATACGCAGCTTGCCGCTGTCAGAGGCAATCAGCAGGCGGACGATCTCGGCAGCGACGTCGCGGCACACCTGCGCTTTGGCTACGGACTTCCCGCCGGGCTGCCCTTCCTGAGGAGACGCCCAGCGTCGTAGCTGAAGGGGGGCGGTCGGGCCGCCGGAGCTGTCGTGCAACGCGCCGATGCGCGCACCCGCCGGTTCGATCGGGTGGTACTCCAGACCTTCGATCAGGAAAGGCTGCCGCGGTCCGCCCCAGAGCGCATTCAGCGCTGTAATCAAGCCCTGGCTTGATCGGAAATTGCGTATCAGCGAGTGCCTGTGCTGCGCCGATGCAGCTGCTCGCAGGTAGACGTTCAGATCCGCATTGCGAAAGCTGTAGATCGCCTGCTTGGGATCGCCCACGAGAAACAGCGGCAACGCCGTGTCCGAGTAGATGCTGCGAAAGATGTCGTATTGAACAGGGTCCGTATCTTGGAACTCGTCAATCAGCGCTGCAGGGAATCTCGCGCGCAAGGACTGTGCGAGCTGTCCGCCGTGGGTACTGAGTAGAGCCTCGCGCAGGCGACCCAGCAGATCATCGAAGGACTGCAGTCGTCGCTCATGCTTGAGCGTACGCAGCCGGGCCCGACCTTCATCGAGCATCTGCTGCAACGCCTTCAGCCAGGCGGCACGGCCGTCGGCGCTGCGCTGCTCCAGTTCATCGAGTACCGCCTGCCCGGCATCCAGAAAGGGATGCGCAATCCGCGGTGACGACTTCTTGCAGCAGGCGTCGATGTAAGCCCTGCTGAAGAGTCTCAACTCACTGCCCTGGGTCTGAAGCGCAGGTGCGGTGTGTTCTGCAAGCAGCCCGTGCCAGTCCCGAATGGCGCGGCTCAGCCGTTGCTGTAGCTGTTCGGGCTTGATGCGGGTGCGGTTGAGCTGGTCCGAAGCCGACGCTGTCGTGAGCAGGTCCGTGAGCTGATCGGGATTCCAGACGGCCTGAGCGTGTGCGATCAGACTCGACCAGTCGCCGGACGCTGCCGGCGAACGCGCCGCCGGCCAGCGGACCGTCGAGGCGGGCTTGGATTCGTGCAGCCGCAGGGCGCGCGCCAGGTCATCAGCGGTGAGTGCCTCCTGCCACACCCAGCGAGCCAACGCCGCGTCAGGCGGGGCTGCCGCTACCCATTTGCGCCACAAGTCCCAGGCCACTTCATCGACCAGCTCTTCGTCGGATTCGGTCAGGTCCTGATCCAATGGCTCACCCATCGACAGGGGTATATCGCCCAGCGCACGCTGACAGAAACCGTGGATTGTGGTGATGCTCGCCTTGTCAAAGTCCAGCAGCGCCCGGTCAAGCGCTTGACGGATTTGCTCTTCGGTTCGTCCCTGTTTGAAGCGCAGACGATCGAGCAGTGCGCCCGAGAGGGGATCAGCTGCCTCAGGCGCATCGAGCGCGCCGCGCAGGGCGTGAAGTCGATTGCGAATTCGGTCGCGCAGCTCCGCGGTGGCAGCTTGTGTGAATGTGACGACCAGTATCTGGTCGACCGTCAGGCTCCGCTCTAGCAGCAGGCGTGCGTAAAGACCGCAAATGTTCCACGTTTTGCCGGTGCCGGCCGATGCCTCGACCAGACTCACGCCGTTGAGCTCGCAGTTGACCGGATCGAGTTCGCTGCTCACTCCACGTCCCCAGAGGTGCGCAGATGATCAAGCAGCGGCCTCAAGATGCGATTGGCCAGCGACTCGAACTCTTCATCGAGACAGTCCTCTCGACCACGAAAAGCGAGTGCGATGGCGGGGTCGTCGCGTTCGCCGGGCCGTCCATCGCGCCCTTCCCAGCTTTGAAGAATCTTCTCTGACGGCAGCTCCTCAGCCGAGATCCAAGATGTCCTTGGGAAGAACTTCAGCGGTTCGGACTGGCCCTGGATGAAGCAGTCCACCAGATGGACAAGCTGCTCTGTGGCGCAGGTGCAATCGACAAACTCAATCGCGCCATGGGCGTGAAGCAGTCTGGATCGAACCGCAGCCGCTTCAGCATCGTGGGCCGGCAGCGCGGGGTGCGCGGCGCATAGCGCCAGGTGCCGCACCCAGAACTGGAGCACAGCGCTCGAACTTGGTTCGCTTCCACGCCAGTCGAGCAGCCCTGCACCGACGCTCTGCGTCTGTACCAGTCCCCGCAGTCGCCCCTGAAGTTTGACCGGCCCCTGTGAACTGTGCAGCAGCAAGTCCACCTCAATGTCGTCATGCGCGTTGGCTTGCATCGTCTTGACGCGCTTCGCGAGCGCAAGATGATCGGTGACCAGTTTGCGAGCAGCATGCACGGCCTGAGACCCGAATGGCATGCGCGGGTGATGGAGCAGCGCCTGTTCGACCGACAGCAGGGGATCGCCAGCGAGCAGGCGCTCTACTGCGACCGCGGCGAGCTGCCGGTCGTGTGCGGCTGGCGCGGCGTCCGGTTCGTCGTGCCCGGGAAGCTCGTCGCTCAGCCAGGTGTCGAGCTCCAGGCGACGTTGCAGCAGGTACCGGGCGGGGTGTGCGATGAAGCTGGCCAAGGCACCCAGCGAGATCGCTGCCGGCAGTTCGGGCGCCGGCAGAGGTGAAGTGAAGAAGCGCAATCCGGCGAGTTGATCGCCACCCGACTCGTCGGTCTCGTCGTTTCCATCGTCAGCCGAATCGACCGGCTGTGCTGACACCGCGGCGGGGGCGTGCTGCGCAAAAGGCGTCTTGGGCATCCACTGCGCTTCATGGCTACGCCGTCTGGCATCGGCTCCGGGGTCGAACAGGGTTGCGGCAAAAGGCTGCAGTGGCTGCTCAACAAGGATGGCGTTGCGTGCCGCCGCGAGCTCGGCAGGCCCGTACGGTTCAGCGGCCAACCTAGGCGTGATCCAGTCGAGCAGCTCGGTGATCAGGGCGGAGGGCAGCAAGGCGCTGTTGTCCTTGATGCTGCGGCCCGTGTAGCTCAGATGTAGCTGGTCGCGGGCTGACAGAATCAGGCCTAGAAATCGTTCACGCGCAGCATCAGTCGTTGAGGGATCGCCTTCGCGCGGCGCGACTCGAAGCAGATCGTGTTCGATCGCGCGGGGGGGTGGCGGCACCACTCCATCGTTCAAGCCCAGGGCAGCGACGATCTTGTACGGGAGTGGATGTAATGCATCGAGGCTGGCAAACGTGATGCTGCCGCCTGGCGTGGCCGCGGCCGCCCGGCCTTCCAGCGCCTCGTTCAAGGCGTGCCGCAAGATGGGCAAGCTCAGCGGTTGGTCGGCCAGAATGCCCGTCAGCTTGTCGCACGTTGCCGCAAGTGTGGATTGCAGCGCGAGCCAATCTGCGGTGAAGCCGCCGACGTTCGACACGAGCTTGCCGGCGATGCCGGTTAGCTGCGTCTGCCATTGAGCCGCACTGAATACCCGACCAGACAGCGCCGCCAGTTGCTGCAGCACCTCAAGGAAGCGGCTCCAAGCGGTGAGAATGTCCAGATCGCTGCCCTCGGCCCCAGAGATTGGCGCAATCGAGCCCAAGGGGGCAGTGCTCCCGTCAGGGAGTGCGAATCCGAGCACCAGACGCTCCAGGCCGCTGGGCATTGATGGATGGGCGCCTTCTCTTGAAGATGCTTCGTCCAAGCGATCCAGTCCGCGACGGGAACCCGATTCTTCTAGCCAACGGTGCAAATGACTGAGATCGTCTTCATCGAAACCGAAGCGGGCCTGCACAATTGGCTCTGCCAGCAGTTCGAGTGCTTTGCCAACTGTCCAGTCGGCGCCGCTCTCTGCGAGCGCAAGCAACAGACAACGCAAGGCGGCGTGGTCGTCCGGCACATTGCGGCCTGTCATTCGGTAGGGCAAGTTGCCGGACTCGCGACGCGTTCCGAACACCGCGTCGATCAACGGCGCCGCTTCTTCGATGTCTGGCACAAGCACAAGCACATCGCTGGGTCGCAGATCCGAGGACTGGGTGAACTGACTCAGCAGGCGGTCATGAAGAACTTCCAGTTCTCTGGTGAGTGAGTGGCAGGCATGGACCTCGATGCACGCATCGCCAACAAGAGCGTGCCAGCCTCCCGGCGGCGGTTCATTCAAGTGCAGGATGGACGCTTGCAGAGCAGACAGCACGGTTGTTGCATGGGGCTCGACAGTGTCGAAGTGATCGGTGGTGGAGGCCGGATCGAGCTCGATCAGTCGCGCCAGGTGCACGCGGGAGCGTGGCGCCATCGTGGCCAGCAGCGCATGACCTACCTCGGCATGCTCGGCGCGGCCAAGTTGCTGCATCCGCGCGAGTCGCCTCGGGCTGACCGTATCAAACCAAAATGCTTCGCACGGGTTCAGCGCGTACCACTCAACGTCGATGTGACGGCCAAGAGCCTCCACCATGCCCAGGGCGAGCGGCGGAAGCTCATCGATGCAGAAGAGGTGGACGCGCGAGGGCAGAGCATGCAACGCGGCATCGCCTGCTGGGAGGTGCGCCAACGCTTGGCGGAACAGCGCCATTGGATGGGCCTTGCCGATGCCAAGATCCTTGCTCACCGCGCGCCAGAGCCGCGCCTGCCACTGCTCATGCAGGGAGTCTGCCAAGCTCGAAACGCTGTTGCCGTCCTGCCACGCTGACAGCCATTCCGGGCGCCAGTTTGCATAACTGCGCATCAGCTGCGCCGCGGAGTTTGCGAGCTCTAGGCGCTGCAATTCGTCCGCGCCATCCAGATATCGATCGAGTACGGGCTCCGCCGCTACGAGCTTGGGATCGCTTAGGCACTTGTAGCAGCGCCAGCCCAGTTCGTCCCTTTCGAAGGGCGGCCGCTGCGCTCGGGTCGGCACGAGGACCGGCAACAAAGACCACAGCCAACTGCCGGGCAGGGAGAAGCGCAGATGTGCTGCGACTCCGATGCGGTCCGCTACGCGGTGCGTGAGATCCTGCTGCAGTGCCAGGCTGGGTACGATAACGAGCGGCGCATCGAAGGGCGAACTCCGTTGGGCAACGAGCTCGGTGACAAGCTGGTCCGCCAGTCGTTCATAGCGATTTGAGAAGCGCAGGCTCAGCATGGGCGTTGGGCAGGGAGCGCTGAGTATGCAGCTTGACGTGCCGGTGCGTGGCTAGCTGTGCACGGTGTCGTCTGCTCGCTTCGCCGTAGTCCGCTGAGTGCTGCGAGTGCGCCTGCTGGAGCTTGTGCGGGGGTAGTGGTGGGCCCTGTAGGATTCGAACCTACGACCAACGGATTAAGAGTCCGCTGCTCTACCAACTGAGCTAAGAGCCCTGAATTTCGCATTGAGCGCGTCTGGAACCAGAGCGCGGTGCTGACTTTATGTGGTGGGTCGTGCAGGATTCGAACCTGCGACCAACGGATTAAAAGTCCGCTGCTCTACCGACTGAGCTAACGACCCGACGTCGGCAAAGCGCAGAATTATTGCATGAAGTGATGGGGCCGTCAAAACGCTCGGCTCGAGTACATGCTCAAGTTGGTACGTTTGCAGGTGGAGCTGCTTCTGTGTCCTTCAGACCATCGCCTCAATGCGGCGCTCTTGGTACTTGATGGCGAGCCAGCCGCCAGCCACGATCGCGCCAGTCGCGACCATCGCAGTGAGACTCAAGGCGCTGAGTCCGCTGATGCCCTGACCCACGGTGCACCCGCCGGCGACTACGCCACCGAATCCCATCAGCGCAGCGCCTACGAGGTGGTTTGCCAAGTCTTCGGTGTTCGCGAAGCCTTCCCAGCGGAAGTTGCCCCCCGCAAGTGCCGAAGCCATCGCTCCCAATACAACGCCGATCACGGTGGTGACTCCAAAGGTCGCGACGCGAGATTTGTCACTCCACAGAATCAGCAGATCCTGAACATAGGCCACTGGTGCGACGAAACTCAGCGCTTCAACTCGACCGGAATTCGTTCCAACATAGGCCTCCTCAAGCGTCTCAGAGAGATCTGCCGGCACATAGCCCAGTTTGCCGCTGACGAACCAGGCAGCCGCTGCGATCAATCCCACCAGCACACCGCCGAGCAAAGCGCTTGCATTGCGCCCTTGCCGCGTCGCTACAACAGCAAGCAGCAGCACGCCACTGACCGCGACGCCGACCCAACCACCTACCGAGACGACGAGTGAGTGATTGCTCACCGGCAGGGCGACTCGTTCCAGGGTACCCACGCGCATGACACCCAATATGCCGCGCAAGGTCATGTAGGCAAACAGACCCAGCACAACGAAGACGACGACTGCTTTGAGGCTCCCGCTTCCGAGCTTCACCAGCGTTCTGCTACCGCAGCCACCCGCCAGCACCATGCCGAACCCAAAGCTCAAGCCCCCCACTGCCGCCGAGAGCCAAAGAAAGCGGTCTCCGGCGTAAATCGAATGTGCGGGTCGAATCCAGCCAGCCAGTGTCATGGCAGACAAGCCCAGCATGGCAATTGCCACTGCCGTGATCCACATCTTGGCGCGGGACCAGTCGCCGAAATTCACGACATCCGCGATTGCCCCCATGGTGCAGAAGTGACTGCGCTGCATGGTGGCACCCAGCAGCGCGCCGAGGCCAAGCCCCGACCAGACGACGGTTTGTTGAACGGACTGGATATCTGCGAAGGCCATGGCGAACTTGTGCCGAAAGCTGAGACAACCCCGCAGTTTAGAGTCCGGCCGCCAAGCCCTGGCTTCAGGGCTTATCGCTTTGGCGGGGCCGTGGCTGCAACGCGCTCGCGGGCGGTTTCTGCGGCGGGCGTACCAGGGAAATCAGTAACGACCTTGCCGAAGGTTCGGTTTGCGGAGCGCCTGTCCCCGCTGTCCAGCTGGGCGTTTCCGATCGTGAGCCAGGCATCAGCGAGGCGCGGACTGTCTGGGTTGCTCTCGATGAACTTCGTCAATGTGGCGATGGACGCCTTGTAGTCCTTGATGCCATATTGAGCGGCGCCAATCCAGAACTGCGAACTCGGTCCCAGGATGCTTTGCGGATACATCTTCTGGAACGTTGTCAGACTGGCGATCGTGCCTCGCATGTCACCAACGCGAAACAGCTCCAGAGCGCTGTTGAACGCCTGCTCTTCGCTGCGTTCGACAGCACCTTGACGCCCATCAACGCTCGCTTTCCGTGGCTCCAGCGACTTGACCCGTGCGTCAAGGTCGCCATACAGATCACGACTGCGCTTCTGCTGGCCAGCAAGCTCATTGCTCAGCACTTCGACTTGCCCGCGCAGCTTCGCCACTTCCTCGCGAAGTCGTTCGATCGTATTCACGAGCTCTAGCTGGCTTCGCTGTGCCGTATCGAGCCGTGCATTCGCCTCGCGCAACTCTCGATTCAGCTGCTCCCTGCCGTCTCGAACTTCCTTGCGCAGATCGAGAATGGCCTTGCGAGCCTCATCATCCTCGAGAATGCCGGCAAAAGCCGGTGCCGCGCTGGCTGCGAGTAGTAGCCACACTGTCAGCGTGGCTGCAGACCAGTGACGCACAGTGTTCGACGACATCATCACCGGTAGGCGATGTCTACGCGGCGATTTTCGGCCCAGGCCGCTTCATCGCTACCTGTTGCGCGAGGCTTCTCTTCACCGAAGCTCACGGCCTCAAGCTGACTCTCGCGTACGCCAAGGAGTGTCAACGCGCGCTTGACCGCTTCGGAGCGCTTCTGGCCGAGGGCAAGGTTGTACTCGCGGCCGCCGCGTTCGTCGGTGTTGCCTTCGAGCACAACGCGCGCATTGGGGTTTGCCGTCAGGAAGCGCGCATGGGCTTCAATGATCGGCTTGGCTTCGTCGCGCAGCGTGAAGCTGTCGAAGTCGAAGAACACGGAGCGCGCCTGAGGTGCACCGGCAGTGGGCGCAGCGTCGTTGCGGCGCGCATCGACGGTGGGCATTGCACCCGTCGCACCAGGTTGAGCGGATGGCGGAGTGCTTCCTGGAGCCGGCACGCTCTTGTTCTCGACCGGTGTGGCGGGCTTCTCATCCAACGGGACGTTGGATGCGCAGGCGGTCAGCAGCGCAGCGAAAGAAGCAGCAGCGAGCAGGCGGATCATGGCAGGTTCCTCTTCGAGTTTGTGCTTGTAGGTTAGTACTGGGTGCGGGGCACTGCACAACATCAGGGCTGTGCGCCACGAGGCCACGGGCTCCACGCGGGTTCTCGGATGTCTCCGGCCTGAGTCGTCAGGATCTGTCGTACTCGGCCGTCGCTGCTCACCGTTGCGAGAGCGCCTCTGCCGCGCACTTCAGTCGCATAGATCAGAACCTTGCCATTCGGAGCAAAGCTTGGAGACTCATCCCTGACTGTCTCAGTCAACTGAAGTTCCGTACCCGTGGCAAGGTCTAGGGCAAACACCTGAAAGCGCCCGGCGCGCCTGCTCACAAACCCCAGTGTCTTGCCGTCTGGAGACAGCGTCGGGCTGATGTTGTAGTCCCCGCGGAAAGTTACACGCGTTGCCTCCCCGCCTCCAGCGGGCATCCGATAGATCTGGGGGCCGCCGGCGCGGTCGCTGGTGAAGTAGATATTGCCGTCGGCTGCGTAGGTTGGCTCGGTGTCGATTGCACTTGAGCGCGTCAGGCGCGTGGGTTCACCGCCACCGGCTGGCATGGTGAATATCTGCGAGAACCCGTCCCGAGTAAGAACGACGGCAAGGGTTCGACCGTCGGGAGAAAAGGCCGGTGCACTATTTGAACCCCTGAAGCTCGCAACCCGTGTTCGACGCCCGGTTTCGACCTCATGCACGAACACGACGGGCTTCTTGTCTTCGAATGAAACATAGGCCAAGCGCAGTCCATCAGGGGACCAGGTGGGAGAAATGATCGGTTCTCTGGATCGGAGCGCAGTCTGCGCGTTCTGTCCGTCTGCATCCGATACCTGGAGTTCGTAGGATTCCTTGCTCAGCTTGACGACGTATGCAATCCGCGTGGCGAACACACCCTTCTCACCGGTGATGCGCTCGTAAATTCGGTCCGAGATCTGATGCGACGTGAACCGCAGCATGTTCAGCTGTGCGGTGTACGCCCCAGCGTCGATTTGCTGCTGCTTGACCGTGTCGAAGAGCCTGAACCGAATGTCGAATGCTCCGCTGGCAAGACGTTGCACCTGCCCGATCAGCAACGCGTCGGCACCGCGGGCACGCCAATCGGCGAAATTCGGTGTCGCGTTGTCCGGCAAAGTCATTGCACCGGTGTCAATGAGTCGGAACATGCCGCTTCGCGTCAGGTTTGCTCTGACGATCGCCGCGACATCCTGGGGCAGCGTCTCGCCGGAGAAAGCAACCACTGCGATCGGAAACTGCTGCGAGCCAACTCCGGAAATCTCGACGCGCAACTGTGCGTACGCATGCCCGGCACCCACGAGCCCGAGCAGCAGCGCGCTAGCCATGCGAAGCAGAATACTTAGACGGCGCAACACAAGCGTCATCAGGTCAGAGTCTTGCCGGTCAATGTGCTTTGGAGAGTGCATGAGCGCCATCTTGACGTCAACCGCCTGCATCTTCGGGGCGGTAACTGATAGTGAATTCCCGCTCGTCGCCGGGTGGTCGCGGGAACGGATTACAGGCTCGAATACCCCGGACAACAGCTTCGTCAAAGGCTGTATTCCCGCCCGAACGTCGGACTGTCACCTTGCCAATGCTGCCGTCAGGAAGCCGTTCGACAAGAAACTCGCTCGGCGCGTTCCCTCGGACCAGACCGATCGGGAAGCTCACGTTGGGCCGCACACAAGCGACCACCCTTGCGTTGAAAGTTGGGTCTCCGCGCGGACTCGATGTGACGTTGGAGCTCCCGGCACCCAGCGGCTGCACGGCCTGCGCCTGGAGCCGTCGCACGTTGGCCTGCTGTCGCTGCTCTGCTGCTTCTGCATCGGCCTTTGCTTTCGCCTGCTTTTCGCGTTCCAGTTTCTGGGCCGCCTCCCGGTCACGGCGTTCACGTTCCAGGCGCTCGCGTTCGCTGCGCTTTCGCTCGTCGAGTTCTCGCGCTTTGCGCAGTGCGATCTCGGCTTGGATCGCCGCCTCGTCAACCTTTGGCTCGGCACGCGGCGCCTGTTCGGCCACGGGCGGAGGTGGCGGTGGCGCGGGCGGGGCGGCAAGTTGCGGCGTCGGGCTCCAAAGCTCAGCCTCGATCGCCTCGACATGCGCGGATTGCCAGCGCACGCTGAAGAACAGCGCTGCGACCAGCGCGCCATGCGCTGCCAGCGACAGGCTCCATGACTGCCAGCCGCCGGGCGGGGGAGGAACCCGGCGCGTTGGTGCCGTCATGGCTGCAATAGCGGCCAAACGATCCAAGTCGATCCGTGCAGTGGCAGTTGGCGCTTCGAGAGGCATGCGAAATCAGCTCGCCGGCTTGACAGAGAGGCCTACGCGCTTCACGCCCTTGCGTTGCAACTCGTCCATGACCTTAAGCACTGCTTCGTAGCGCACATCCTTGTCTGCCGAGATCACCACCGGCTTCTCGGCCTTGGACTGCAGCGACAGGACGCGGCTTGCGATCTCTTCGATGCGCGTGGACCCCAGTGGCTTCGACGTCTCTCGGTCGACCGCTTCGACAATCACGCCTGCCTTGTCAATCACCAGCTCGACCGGCCGCTCCGCAGGTTGGGTCGTTCGACTGCCGACCGAGGGCAGATTGACGACGGACGGCGCAATCAGGGGTGCCGACACCATGAAGATGATCAGCAGCACCAGCATCACGTCGATGTACGGCACGACGTTGATCTCTGCCTTGAATCGCTTCGCGCGACGGACACGCCAGTCACTCATGCTGGTGATCCCGATCAGCGGGCCTGACGTTGCAGGATGTTGGAAAACTCGTCCATGAAGGTCTCGAACCGGTTCGCAAGCCGGTCCGAGTCGGCCACGAAGCGGTTGTAGGCCACCGTGGCCGGGATCGCGGCAAACAGACCGATCGCAGTGGCAATCAGCGCCTCGGCGATGCCCGGTGCGACGTGCGCGAGTGTCGCCTGCTGAACGTTAGCCAAACCCCGGAACGCGTTCATGATGCCCCAGACGGTTCCAAACAGCCCGACATAGGGCGAGACAGAACCGACCGACGCGAGGAACGGGAGCTTGCGTTCGAGTGAGTCCATTTCCCGCTGGTACGTGGCCCGCATGGCCCGACGTGCGCCATCAAGCTGGCTGCCGGGGTCACCGGGGCGGCTGGTGCGCACCTTCATGAACTCGTGCAGGCCGGCCTCGAAGATCCGCTCCAGCGGCCCGCCGTCACGCCCCTTGCGCTGCTGAGCACGCTGCAAAAGCGCCGCCAGATCGCCACCACTCCAGAACTCGTGTTCGAAGCGCCGGGTTGCCGAGAGCGCCGAAGACAGGCTGAAGTGCTTGCGAAAGATCGTGTACCAGGACACGAGCGAAGCCAGTACCAGCCCGGCCATCACGATCTGCACGACGAGACTGGCCTGAGTGATGAGGGTGAGAACGGAGAGATCCGCTGTGGTGAGCATGTGGTGCGTCAGGAGGCTGTGGGGGAGGGGGAGCTTCGGCAGGATACGAAGCGATGTTACAAAGCCTGTGCTTACAGACCGACACAAGAACGCGAGGTTCAGTGCGGTTCAACCTCCGGAGAAGCGTATGGCGCGCATCATGGTGGCCTGGGAGCTGGGCGCCGGATCCGGTCATGAGGCAGTTTCACTCAAGGTCGCCGACCTGCTCTCCGCCCGGGGCCATGAGATCGTGTTCGCACTTCATGAGGAGCAGACGCATCGTGCCAAGGCTCCTCATCGCTACATGACTGTGGCCGTGCGTTCGCCTCGCGTCACGCCGACAATTGCCGATCCCGGCAACTTCGCTGAGTGCATTGAAGCGGCCGGGTTTCTAGATCCTGCGGTGCTCAGCGAGTCGCTGGCGGTCTGGTTGCGTGCGCAGCACGAGCTCGCCCCTGACCTAATGATCGAGGACTTCGCACCCACTGCATTGTTGGCAGCCAGGTGTACGGGATTGCCCTCGATGTCCCTGGGGGGCGGGTTCTGCATCGCGCCGTCATGGGCTCCTTGGCCCGCATTCCGTCACTGGGCTCCGGTTCCTGCTGATCGGCTGCTTGCCGCTGAATACCGTGCGCTGCTTGCCTGCAACGCTGCACTTGCAGCGAGCGGCTGCACAGTCATGGGGTCCATGGGCGAGCTTTACGCATCGACCAAGGCAATGCTGACAACCTGGCCGGCGCTTGACCCCTATGCCGAATTCCGGCGCGGCGCGCAATATCTCGGACCGATCGAGTCCAACGCCAGGGTCCCGGCCGCAGCCATGCTGGAGTCCGGCCTGACACCTGAGGCGGTCGCCTATCTGCGATGGGATCCTTCAGGCGCGGCGCTGCCGGTGCTCGCGGCGCTCGCGCAAGCCAAAGTCAGCACCGAGGCGGCCGTACCAGACCTCGGTGCGGACGTTCGCCAAACACTGGCTGAATCCAGCGTTCACATCGTCGACTGGATTGCGGATCTCCCGGCCGCATTTGGCAAGGCGCAGTTTGCAGTCACTCATGGCGGGCAGGGCGCAACGCTGCAGGCCTTGGCCGCAGGCTGTCCAGTGCTGGTGGTGCCCACCCAGGCCGAGCAGTACATCACTGGTGCTCGACTGGCCGCGCTCGGACTTGGCATGGTGATCCGCCCAAGCAGTTCGACCCAGGAACTCAGTGCGGCGATCGATCATCTGCGGCGCGATCATGCAGCATTCGCCGATCGCGTCCGCACGTTTGTTCAAAAGCAGAGATCAGCCTGCGTGGCGCCGCCGGAGTCGACGGATGCCTGGCTTGTCGAATGCATCGAATCCTTGCTGAACCGCCAGGTCAATCGCGAGTGCTGACCCTAGGCTGCAGCCGCTCTGCAAGCATCTGCGGGATGCGCTTGGGCTTGAGAGTGCGCGTATCCACATAGCCCAGACGAATCTGACTGGTGACCAGGCAATGATCGCCCTTCAGGACCCATTGATCCAGGGTGAGGCTGGCCCGGCCCATTTCACGGATGGCCGTGCGCACATCGAGCAGATCCTCCAACCGAGCTGGCGCGAGATAGTTCGCACTCACGCCAAGCACAACAAACACGCCACACTGTTCGTGGACTAGGTCCGCGTGCGGCAGACCGAGGTTGCGCAGCCACTCGGTGCGCGCACGTTCCATGAACTTGAGGTAGTTGGCGTAGTAGACGATGCCGGCTGCATCGGTATCCTCGAAGTAGACGCGGATTGGATGACTGAACGCGGAGGCCGGAGCGACGGTGCTGAGCGTGTCCATCAGCGCATTGTGCATCGTGTTTGCGCATTGATCCTGCAGCGCGGCGCATCAGGGGAGGAAGCATGACCGTCTCAATTAGCGCGCATACCTGTGAGCAGCTTGAAGCGCTTCTGCGCGCGATCGCGAACGATCCCCGCGCGGATCGGGTTGTGCGTCTGCACCAGCTCGCTTGCTACGTGGCAGCCGAACGTCCGGCCGATGCACTCGATTGGATCTGTGACCGTCTGGAGCGCGAAGCGGATCTTCGGGACGGTCTGGGCAAGCTGCTCGCGGGCGAGCTTCTCGTCAGCCTCTTCCATCGCGAGCTTTCGGACACCGGCGCGCACGTGGGTCAAGGTCTGCTGGCGCAGACAGCGTTTCGTATCGGGCGCAAACTGGTGCCGCCGGTGCCGCCAGCAGGCGGTGCGCAGGCCATCCTGCACGCGATTGCGGCATCCAGTTCGGCGGCTCGATGGGTCGTTGCCGCGGGAGTGGATCGCTGGCGACGACTGCTCAAGCTGCTGGCTCAAGCACCTGACTGGTCCGCTGACGGCGCCGCCGCCGAGCACCTGCGCGTCGAGCTGCAGATGGCGACGCGCTGGGTCGCGCTGCGTGCCGCGTCCACAGCCACCTCCGAAGATGTTCAGGTACTGCTCAAACCCGCAGGCGCTGAGACGGCGAGCTTCACGAATCTGCCCGCCATTGTGGAGCGCAGTTTCTCCGCGGATGCCGGACCAGACGCGCGCGCTGCCTTGCTCGCACAAATCGCCCAGTGCGAGCAGCTCGCCCGCCGGTGGCGCGCGGCTGCACGAGAGGCAGGCACGACCGCAGGTTTGACGCATCACATCCGCAGCCTTCGTGAGGCAGCGGTGCGCCTCAAGCGGCTCGCGCTGATCACGCAGCCAGGCGATGCAGCACTCGAGCAGGGTGCGGGGCTGCTCGCCGAGGTGCTGGTCTCCTACGCGGAACGCAACAGCCTGACTCAGCTGGTGCGCCGCTCAAGCGCCGACCTGGCCTATCGCATGACTGAAAGTGCGAGTCAGGATGGGGAGCATTACGTTGCGAACTCGCGCAGAGAGTGGGCCAATTTGCTGCGCGCCGCCTGCCTCGCCGGCGTGGTGGTTGCCTTCATGGCCATCATCAAGATCAAGATTGCGGCTGCCCACCTTCCTCTATTGTGGGAAGCACTGCTGGTCTGCCTCAATTACGGCTTGGGCTTTGTGTTCATCCACCTGATTCATGGGACGGTGGCGACCAAGCAGCCCGCCATGACTGCCGCCGTGCTTGCGCGCCGTCTGGCCGAGGATGACGGCACGCCGCTGGCCATGCAGCAGACCGTGGATCTGTGCGTCAGGATGGCCCGCAGCCAGACCATTGCGGTCGCGGGCAACGTCCTGGTGGCGGCGCCTGTCGCATTGCTGCTCTACATGCTCTGGCCGGTGCTTACTGGGCAGACGCTGATCAACGAGGCAAAGGCAGCCGGGTTCATTGCCGATGCGAGTGTCTGGGCAGGCCCTGCGCTCCTGTTTGCCGGCATCGCCGGCTGCTGCCTCTTTCTGGCCGGCATGATCAGCGGCTGGTTCGACAATCTGGCCGGTGTAACACGCGTGTCCGCCCGGCTGGCTGTGCATCCCCTGCTGCTGCGCACACTGGGCGCGGATCGTTCGGCTCGTCTTGGCCGGTACATGGGTGAGCATCTGGGTGCGCTGTCGGGCAACCTGGCGTTCGGCTTCCTGCTGGGCGGGGTGAGCTTTCTGGGGGCGCTAACCGGTACCGGCCTGGACATCCGCCACGTAGCGTTCTCGTCCGCGAACACGACCTTCGCGATCGCGCATTCGTGGGCTGAGATGCAGGCCTGGCTGGTTCCTCTGCTGCTGGTGGGTGTGTTGCTGATTGGCGCCGTGAACATCACCGTGAGCTTCGGGCTGTCCTTGCTGATGGCAGTCCGCGCGCGCGGTGCCGAAGACGTCAGGACCGGCCTGCTGCTCTTTCTGCTCGGTCGTCGCCTGCTGCGCAATCCCCTGCAGTTCTTCGTGCCACCCAAGAGCGAGCCCGATGCAGCATCTGCAGGCAGTAAGGCGCCCTGAGGACGCGCGCGCAGCCTCGCAGGAGATTCGCGTTCAGCTCGATGGCGACCGCAGTGCACCGCCCAGCGCGGCATCAATCAGGGCCTGCGCCTCATAACCCTGCTCGCGCGTGTCAGCGACACCCAGGGCCATCTGCACCACGGTACCCTCCAGCATCGGCAGGGCACGCTCGCTGATCAGGGTCATGCGGGCCCGCGCCTGGGCCGCGTCGCAATGCTCGAGCACCACCAGAACGGTGTCGTCGTCGTAGCGGCAGCCAAAGTCGTAGGCGCGAAGCTGCGATTCCAGGGAGATCGCCAGCGCGTTCACCAGCCGCGTTTCCAGAGCACCGTCAACGAATTCGGCCCCACCCGCGTCAGAGAACCGGACGGCCACCAGAGCGACCGGTGACTGTGTTCTCGAGCAGCGCGACAGCAATGCGGGCAGGCTCTGAACAAGATGGCGTCGCGTGTACAGGCCGCTGATCGGGTCGCGCAGCGCCAGCTGTTGAATCTGAAGCTGCATGGCAAATGCCTGATCCTGCTCGGTGCGGCGGCGCGCGATCTCGAAGCGTGCCTTCTGCATCTTCAGGCGCAGACCCGCACAGCGCTGCTGAAACCCTTCGGACAGGGTGGCATGCGTCACAGCGTGGGCATAGGCCTTGGCATAGGCCTCCTCGCCAGCGCGAGCCTGAGCGGCGTCCATCGCCAGCCCGCACAGGCGCCGGTCGGCGCGCAGGTCCTCGTCGGTAAGTGCGCCGAGCGCCTCCTCGAGCCAGCGGGCTGCCTCGGCAAAGCGGCCCATCGCGAGGAACAGCCGACCTTCATGGACCCGCTGGACCTGGTAGATCCGACTCTGGTCGACCGGTACGAGGGTCCGCGCGCCGATCAAGGTTTGCTGTGCAGCTTCAAAGTCTCCGCGGCGCGTCTGCAGCTCTGCAGCTGCCAGTGCGAGCCGGTGCTGCAGCGCCTGGGGCTGCCGCGCATCGGCAGACATGGCTTGCAGCACCGTGCCCAGGGCTTGTTCGGGCGCCGCAGTGGCCGCGGCAAGCAGTGCCTGCTGTGCAATCAGGCGAGACACCAGCCAGTCATTGCCCAGCGCCCGCAAGGCAAGCTCGCTCTCGCGCAGGCATTCCGCGGCATAGGTCCAGTCCTCCGCGTCGATCGCGTGCTCAGCCAGCTTGAGAAAGAGCCAGGCGCGCTCGGGCCGCTGCCGGAAGCGCTCCGCGCTGTCCAGCGCGGCGTACAGAGCGGTGAACGCCGCATCCGTATCGTTCAAGCGCAGGCTCGCTGCGTATTGCACATGCAGGCTCTGCAGCAGATCTTCCGGCATGGCCTGTTCGCTGCATGTGGCTTCGAGCTGCCGGGCACCGCGCAGGGCGAGGGCTGCGTCGCCCTCGATCGCGTCCTGCATGCCCTGGGCCGCTGCGAGCAGCCAGCGCAGGCGGCCGGAGCCTGACTGCCGGGCTGCTTCGTGGGCGTGCCTCAGATGCACGCGCGCCACACGTGCATCGCCGTAGTGCTGCTCGCGCGTGCTGATCAGCAGATGGCCCCAGGCACGATCGTCGCCCTGCAGGGAGGTCACGAGCCTGTGCGCGCGCTCGCTGACTTCCTCGGGGTGGGCGTGCAGCTCCTCCCAGTTGGCCTGTGCATCAAGCCAGACATCGGAAGCCGCAGCGCCTTGTGCCATGTCAGTTCAGCAGGTAAGTCTCCAGGAACTTGACGGTAGCGTAGAACTGGAAGTCTGCGTTGACTCGGCGCGCAAATCCGTGGCCTTCGTTGTCGGCCAGCAGATACCAGACCGGCACGTTGTTGGCGCGCACCTTTTGCACGATCTGCTCGGCCTCGGTGTAGGGCACGCGAGGATCGTTCTTTCCGTGAATCACGAACAGCGGCACCTTGATGCGCTGCGCATTGTTCAGCGGCGCGATCTTCTCCTGGAACTCGCGCATCTTCGGGTCGCGCTCATCGCCGTACTCGACGCGGCGCAAGTCGCGGCGGTAGCTCTCGGTGTTGTTCAGGAAGGTCACGAAGTGGCTGATGCCGACGATGTCGATCGCGCCACGCAGACGGTCGCTGTAATTCGTGGCCATGGCCAGGCTCATGTAGCCGCCGTAGCTGCCGCCGCTGACCACGACACGCTTGCCGTCCAGGTGGGGTTGTGTAGCCAGCCAGTCGAGCAGGGCGCCACCGTCCTTGACGCTGTCCTCCCGCAGGAAGCCGTTGTCCAGCTGCGCGAAGCTCTTGCCGTAGCCCGTGGAGCCGCGCACGTTCGGCAGGATCACGGCGATGCCCATCTCGTTGATGTAGTAGTTCCAGCGGCCCATGAAGCGCACCGTGCTCTGCGCTTCGGGGCCGCCATGGAAGTCCACGAACACCGGGCGCTTGCCGGGGAAGCGCTTGGCATCCGGTGCAAACAGCCAGCCGGAGATCATGCGGCCGTCAAAGCTCTTCCACTGGATGAGCTGAGGGGTCACGAAGGTGCTCGGGTCGATCGTCGGCGGTGCATAGGCTGTGGTCCAGCGCGTCACCACACCGGTCTTCACGTTCAACGAATAGGCGTCACCCGGGCTCTGCGGCGAGTTCAGCGAGAAAGCCACTTCATCGCCCAGACTCTCGTGCCAGCTCGTGCCACCGATGGCTCCGGCCGGCACCTTGGGCGCAGGCAGCTCTTTGCCGGTGGTGGCATCAAACAGGCGCATTTCGTCGCGGCCGTTGTTGTTGATCTCGGCGATCAGCAGCTTGCCGTCCTTGGAGAGATCGACACCCGACACATCCCACGGGATGTGCTTGGTCAACGAAGTGAGCGTCTTGGCGCCGAGGTCATAGACCGCCAGTTCGCTGAACTCGCTGCCGGCGTTGGTGGTGAGGAACAGGCGCTTGCCGTCCTTGCTCCATGCCGCGGGGAAGTAACCCGCTGCAGGCTGGCCGGCTGCGGGCAGGATGCGCTCGCGCTGGCCCGACTTGGTGTCGATCAGGAACAGCTCGGTGTCTGTGCTGGTGCGGAACTGCGTCATCGCCAGGCGGCTGTCGTCCGGCGAGAAGCGGCCGCCAAACCAGCCACCACCGGGCAGCTCGGCGAGCTTGGATTTCTCTTCGGGCTTGAGCGGATTCACGAACGTGAGCGTGGTGGTGACTTGCGCGCGCGTTCCGCCCTGTGCGGTCCGGTCCAGCGGCACGGCGCTAATCAGGATGCGGTCGCCCTTTTCGGTCCACATGGCGGAGGAGCGCTCGTCCGGGTTGGACAGCAGGGTGCTCTCGCGGCTGGGCAGGTCCATGCGGTAGACCTTGGTGGCTTCATTGCCGCCCGTGTCGCGTCCGTAGACGAGGTAGCGCCCTTCCCTGGGCTCGAACGAGGCACCCTGCACCGACTCCGCAAAGTCGGTGAGCTTGGTCATCGTGCCGCTGGGGCCGTCGAGCAGGTAGACCTGCGCCAGGTTGTCGGTGGCGCCGCGGTGGCGCACCAGCATGCTCCGGTTCTTCGGGTGCCAGCCCATGAAGCCGTAGCCGCGGAAGTCGGTGTAGGCCGCCACGCGCTCGGCAATCGTGCGCTGGATGGGCGGTATGCCTTCGGCACGCAGATTGGCGTTGGGCGGAATCACGGCCGCTGCGCTGGTGGCGGGCACGCCGGGTGCGGCGGGCGTGGCCGGGCTGGCGGCGGTTTGCGCCAGGGCGGGCAGGGCGCCCGCGGTGGCAAGGGCGAAGGTCAGTGCGGCTCGGCGCAGGATCATGCTCGGGCTCCGATGAGCGCGGCCCGCGGATGGCGGACCGGGTTGCGAAGCTGCGGATGATAGGAGCGCGGCGTGGTCCGGCCGTACTGCCGGGTGCACCGCGCTTGCAAGGCGGTGCTGGGACTTACCCGAAGTTTCCGACGGGCAGCGTGCCCGTCTCACGGCTGCGCTTTCGGTACAGCCAGATCGCGACGCCTGTGCACAGTACGCCCCAGAGCAGCACGGCCGGTGCGACCCGATCGGGCGAGTCGCGCCCGATCGTCACCGACGCGTAGATCACCATGATGGCAAGAAAACGCGGCAGGAAGAAACTCATGCTTTTGCCTGGGTCTGCAAAGCGCCTCGTGGAACGGAGAGCGAAAGCGACGTCAAAGCTGACGGTCCCTACAAAGAACAGGACCATCGACAGCGCCAGCGTGCCCGATGGAATCCCCGGAACTTGCGCAACGAGGAGTATCAGGCCCAGCGCAAGGCTCGCATTGAGTACAACGGAGCGGATCACCGCCCGTGCGAACCAGCCGCCGCGCGCGGCGGCGATGGGTGCCCCGGGCAGCAGGCAGGCCAGCGACTGTTCCGTCCGGGTGAGAGCAAGGCCTTGTACGAAGTTGGACCCGGATCCGCCCACGACAATGACCGTTGCCATGAAGACAGTATTCATCAAGTCTCGTTCGTCAAACGCTCGGTCGCGTCCGGCACCCATGGCGAATATGGCGGCCAGCATCATCACCAGAACCGGGATGTACGCCACCACTGCTACGGGGCTGAAGCCCGGCCCCATGGCGAGCGCAAGGCGCCACTCTGCAGGCCAGCGCAGGGACCAGCGTTGCTGGATACCAGCCCAGGCCGAAAAGTTCAGCAGCCGCGCCCAGCGCCCGCCCTGTGGCTTGATCTGCGCGTAGGCGGCATTCTGCGTCGCACCGCGTGGGCGCTGCATCAGGCTACTCGCGGCCGCAGTTGCCTCACGCCGCTTGAACACCATTCCAGCGAGTACGTAACGCAGCGCGACGACCCAAACCAGGGCAAGCAGCCAACGTGCAGGGCCTGATTGCTCCAAGGCGTGCTCGAGGGAAGCGAACGCGGTGCTGCGCCAACTGGGTGGAAGCACCGCGAGTGCGCTCAGCGCAATGAACAGCATCGGGCGAGCAAACCCGCACATCGCCACCGTAATCAGCGATAGCGCGACCAAGAAGCCCGCAAGTGCTGTGAGGGGTGTCGTCCCATATGCCGCCATCACCAGCCCACACCACAACGCCGTGACGATCAGGCAGCCGTACCAGCTGCTCGCGAGCACACGCCACAGCGCAGCGCGATGGGCAGGCACCAGCAGCGAGATGCTTGGCACCTGCATTCTCATCGCGGTGTAGGGAATTGCGATCGCCAGCGTCAGCAGCAGCAGTGCGAGCACCGGGAAGATGCCCATGGCCGTGCTGATCAACCAGCTCCGATCACGCTCGATCGTCATCCACACCATGAACACGCCGAAGCCGCCGAAGACCAGGAACACCAACAACACGATCGGCCAGCTCGCCACGTGCCGCACCATGCCCAGCACGGCGCGTTCAGCCCGCCAGCGAGGCATGGTCGTGTGGGTACTCGGCACGGCGTTCACTTGGTCAGCTCCACAAAGATGTCTTCCAGCCCGACCGTCTCGATCCGCAGCCCCTCACCTGCCGCAGCGGCCAGCCGGCGCTCCAGCGCGGCATCCATGCGCACGATGCTGCTGGCTTGCTGACCCGGCAGGGTGTCGTGGCTGAGCACGGCGGCGCCGGAGACTGCAGACCTCAGCACTGTGGCCGGGCCGGTGATTCGGCGTGCGGCATCGATCAGCTCGTCCAGTGGCGCCTGCACTGCCACCTTGCCGTTGCGCAGAAAGGCCACGTCCATGGCGATGCGCTCCAGGTCCGTGAGGATGTGGGTGGAGAAGATGATGGTGGTGCCGCGTTCCACGCTGTCCACGAGTTCGCGCAGGAAGTCGCGGCGCCCGGCCGGGTCCAGGGCGGCCACGGGTTCGTCCAGCACCAGCAGTTCGGGGTCCGGCGCCAGCGCGCGGATGATCGACAGGCGCTGTTTCTGCCCGCCGGAGAGTTTGCTGATGCCTTTGCCGCGCTCGATGCCCCAGCGCTGCATGAGCGCATCCACCTTGGCGGTATTCCAGCGCGGGTAGAAGCTGGCGAAGTAGTCCAGCATCTGGCCGGCGGTGAGCCACTCGAAGATGCTGCTGTCCTGCGGCACGTAGCCCAGACGGGCGCGGGTGGCGTCTGACAGCTTCATCGGATCCTCTCCGAACAGGCTGACTTCACCGCGTGCGAAGTCCCGCAGGCCCAGGGCGCATTCCATCAAGGTGCTCTTGCCCGCGCCGTTGCGGCCCAGCAGGCCGAGCACGGTACCGGCCGGCACCTCCAGATTGAGTTCGTCCAGTACCAGCTTGCCTTCATACATCTTGGTCAGGCCGCGGATGGACAGCGGCGCAGTCTGACCGAGCCCTGGGCCGGGGGCTTGATTGAGAACCGCGTTCATTCGGAGCGTCCTTCCTTGAGCAGTCTGGCGTAGAGGGCGAGCGCCTCCTCGGCAGGGATTTCGAGTTGCGCGGCTTCCAGCGCCGCCTTTTCCAGCGTGGGTTGCAGCAGGCTCAGGCGGCTTTCGATGCCCTGCGCCGTGGCCGTGCCCTGCGCCACCACCATGCCGACGCCGCGCTGGCGGGCCAGCACGCCAGCGGCTTCGAGCAGGCTGTAGGCCTTGGAGACGGTCATCGGGTTGACGGCGAAGGTCTCGGCCACGTCGCGCACGGAGGGCAGGCTGTCGCCCGGCGCCAGCTGGCCGGCCGCGATCAGCCGACGCACCTGATCCATCAGCTGGCGGTAGATGGGCTCGCCGGCGCCCGTGTTCACGCTGAACAGGGCGGCGGCGGACATGTCGGGTCTGGGGGGCATGCGCTCAGGCGCCTGTACGAGGTGCGGCGCCCCGGCCCTTGCTGGCGGCGCTGCGGCGGCGCTGCCGGGCGCGCTGTGCGGCGCTTGCAAACAGCACCGCCAGCACGATGCCGACGGCGGCCGCCGATCCGCCCTGCACGCCGCCCGCGCCGAGGGCGGCCCCCATGCCGGTGCCGAAGAAAATCCAACCGATCGAGTAGGTGCTCAGGAAAGACATGGCTCGAACTCCTCGCGGCACGGGCCGCGCTGATCGACGCAGTACCGGGGCGCTTTGGCGCGACTGCCGGCAGTTCGTCGTTTGTGTATTAGTACAGTAATACACTAAGACGGCACCGTCAAGGCGAGTTCGGGGCGAGATCAAGCCCTGGGTGATGCGTACGGGCTGCGGCGCAGCGCTGCATCCGCCGTGCCTGCGCTGATGACGCATTCGGACAGATTTTCATGTCAGGGTGAAAGTGCCAAAGTCCGCTCCTGATATGCGGAAAGTGGCATCTACTTCAAAAGGAATAGGTCAAAAAGGGCCGGATCGATCTATTGATCCACGCAAGCCTTCACGCCCAGCTGATTGTGCGGATCGCAGGCCAGCGCCCCGCGCAGGGCCGGCAGGCGCATCACCGTCACCCGCTCGCACACCGCCGCGTAATGCCACTCGTCTTCCGCATCGATCTTCACCCAGCCCGCAATCTCCCGCCCGGCCACCCGCTGGTGAATCAGCATCTGGTTGCCGTCCGCGCCTTCGAATCGCAGCGCCACCCGTTCGTTTTCCGGCGCCTTGCTCTCGGCGAAGCCGAACCCGCCTGCGGCCAGGGGCTGCTTCGCGCGTGCGCTGTGGAGCGTGCGCGTGGCACTGCGCGCCGTCGCTCCGGTGCCGACGGGTGGGGTCGCATGCTGAGTGGTGAAGCGCAGAGTCATGGGCGCGCGCCCACCTGGTGGTGGAACGCACAGTGCCAGCTGGCCCGCCGGCTCCCGCGTGCTGCAGGCAAAGGCCACCCGCTGCGAGGCGTCGCAGAGCGCCGTGGGCGTTGCGGCGGAGGCTGTGCTGGAGAGGGCGTACAGGGCGAACGCGGCGATCAGGTGTGTCATCGGAGCTGAAGCAAAGCGGAGCGTGGTCGGCAAGCGGGGTGGGCGTGGTGCACGGGCGCGCGATGCGGGCTGCCGCGCATCCAGTGCCTCATTGTCAGGGCGCCGGCGCTCGATCGCAGTTGGTTTGGTACTCCGGGTCGCGCCATGGCATCAGCAGCTGCCGCGAACCCTGAAATCGCTGCCGCTTGTCCCATGCGGATCTTGAGAACATTTTCCATGGAGAAGCGCACCGGTGCTTGATTCGATCATAGAAGTCAAGCATTCATGCACTTCTTGAAGCCAAATCGCCTGAAGAAGCCCACCAGACAAGCGGAAAGCGGGTTCAGGTGCGCGCCGCAGCTTGGGTGGGCCCGGCGCTCAACGCGGAGGCGCGGGTGCGCGCGGCGCGCCTTGCAGCTCCGCTGCACGCGGCGGCAGGCGGGTGATGCGGCAGCGCTGCGTGCAGCTGAAGTAGTGGTTCGCGCCGTCGATCCGCAGACTCGCCAGGCCAAAGGATTGAATGCGCCACTGGGCGATGCGGCCGTCCTTGAGGCGCAGCTCGCCCTGCGCGCTGCAGGGTGACCAGTCGCCTTGCTGAAGATAGGCGTTCCAGCTCACACGCTGAGCGCGGGCGAAGTACTGGCTCACATCGGCAGGGCGCGGCTGGAAGCGCTTGCAGGCAGCCGCGGTCTCCGGCTGGGCGGCCAGGCCGGCGTTCACCGTCAGCACCGCAGCCACGCGGGACCGCTTCAGAGGCCGCGGTGTGTCGGACTGCGGCCCGCCTTCGTAGGGGTCCACGGGCGCTTCGGCGGTGGGGCTGGGCGGGGGCGGGGTCAACGCGGTCGCGCCGGCTACGTTCGCGGTGATCATGACGTAGCCCAACAGGCAGACACGAAGCGCCGAGCGGGCACGCACATGAACAGCACAGGCAAATGGGTGTACCACCGGCGTCAAGGACCAGACATGGCGAAAGCGCCCTTGCATTTGTTCCTTCTTTGCTGAGGTTGCGCTGTGGCTGGAGGTGCCGGCACTGCGTCTGCTCTCTACAAGGGCTTCCCCGTCCGTCAAGCAACAGATCACCCACAGGCCCGCACAGCGGGCCTGTTTGTTTTGTATCGCTGTTCAAGCCACTGACCGGTGTGCGGTTCAGGCGCTATGGATGACACGAGGTGCGGACTGGCCAAACTACAAACGGTCATTGGTGTGGCGTGTTCAAGGCCACGGACCCTGATGAAGGACGCACACGGGGGACCCATTCGTTAGCCGGCAAGCCATTGGCCGCCCTGGAGTTAATCGGTCACGCCCCGCGCAGGTCCAAACCTGTGCGCATCAACGCCTGCCGTCACGCGGCGGTCGCATTCGGTGCTCCGCTTGATGTGGGTTGGAGGGCTGCCTGGCGCGGGCCTCAGGCGGGCAGCGCAAAGGCCTCGCCACGGTGCAACACCGCCCAGGCCATACGCGCGTTCTTCGCCGCGATGGCCACCACGGCTTTCCAGTAGCCGCGTCGCTCAGCCAGCGCCATCGCCCATCGGCTGACGCTGTCGGTCTTGTTCCTGGCTGCAGCCAGCACCGCCCGGGCGCCCAGCACCAGCAGGCTGCGCAGGTACGGATCACCGGCCTTGGTGATGCGGCCCAAGCGGGCCTTGCCGCCCGAGCTGTATTGGCCCGGTGCCAGACCCAGCCACGCGGCGAACTGGCGGCCGCAGTCAAAGTCATGCCCGTTGCCGATCATCGCCAGCAGGCAGGTCGCGGTGGTCTCGCCGATGCCGCTGAGCTGCATCAGCCGCCTGGCGCGTGCGTCAGCCCGGGCCATGGCCTTGAGATGCAGGTCGTACTGCGCGATGCGCTCATCCAGATGCGTCAGCTCGCTGAGCAGGTCGCCGATCACCACATTGGCGTAACCCGGCAAGTCCTCCAGACCCTCGCGCGCGCGCTGCCGCACGGTGCTGGCCTTCAGCGGCAGCACGATGCCGAACTCGCTGAGCAGGCCACGGATGCGGTTGATCGTGGCCGTACGCTGCTCGACGAACCCCTGCCGGGCCCGGTGCACCATCAGCTGAGATTGCTGCTCCAGGCTCTTGGCCGGCACAAAGCGCATGTGCGGGCGCTGCACCGTCTCGCAGATCGCTGCGGCGTCGGCCGCGTCGTTCTTGCCGCGCTTGCCGCTCATGCGATACGGCGTGACGAACTTCGGGGCCACCAGGCGCACCGTGTGGCCCTGCGCCTGGAACTGCCGCGCCCAGTGGTGCGCGCCCGAGCAGGCTTCCATGCCGATGGTGCAGGGCGGCAGGCTCGCCACCAGTGCCAGCAGCTTGTCGCGCGGCACCGCCGGGCGCATCAGCTCGGTGCGGCCCGTCTCGTTCACACCATGCACTGCAAAGACGTTCTTGGCGAGATCGATACCTACGGTCAGAATAGCCATGGACTTCCCCTTCCGGATGAGTTGATGAGATTTCGCACTTCCCATCGTGGCACTCTGTTGCCGGTTGCCGCAACGCGGCTAGTTCGGGACGGGGAAGTCCCTTTCATTCGTTAGGACAGCCAGGTTCACCAGCATCGCGCAATTGAGGGAGTGATGTCCCGACGCAAGTCGTTGCGTAATGCGACGTGACTGATGCGGAATGCGTAGCGACGGTGCTACGCCGCGCCGTCGGGAGTCAGCGTATGGCAGCGTTCCACCGATACGACCTCGAAGACGTACTCGGCGTCTGGCCGCAGGATCTTTCGTGGCGGCGCGAGCGTGAGCTCGGCGTTCCGCTCATGCGCGCGCCCTATGGCATCAATCTGTACGCTGGCTGCAGCTCCGTTGAGCCAGACGGACTCGCGCTCGGGCGCAGCTGGGAGTATCCGAATGCACCGTTTCGACTCCTGGGCACGCACCTGACTGAAATCAGCAGCCGCGTGAGCGTGATGCGTGCCCCGATCTTTGCCGAAGCGATGAATGCGCTCTTCCCGACCTACAAGATCACGAATGTTCGCCGGATTGCGGCGTTTCTGGGGCAGACCATCATTGAGAGCAACGGCTTTGCCAATCTGGAGGAAGACTTGAACTATCGAGCGGGGACCGTCACCCGAATCTTCGGCAACCGGCTACCCGCCGACGGATCAAGGGCAGAGGACTACGCGCACAATCCCGAAAAGCTGGCCAACATGGCCTACTCCAATCGATACGGGAACGGCGATGCCGCAAGTGGTGACGGTTGGAGGTACCGCGGGCGAGGTCTGATCCAAACGACGTTCAAGGACAACTACGCTGCTGTCGAGCGCGAAACAAAGCTTGGGGTGCTTAGCAACCCTGATTTGCTGCTTCAACCCTACAACGCGGTGTGGTCTGCGTGCGTGTTTTGGAAGCAAACTGAGCTGAATCGCTTGGCAGATGCGAACAACATCAAAGACCTGACCAAGCGTGTCAACTCGGCAAGGCTGCACCTTGAAGAGCGCGTCAGCTGCACCGAGCGAGCCCATCGCGTGCTCGCACGGGCGCTAGGCTGGACGCGTCGATGAAGGCTCAGTTTGCTCAAGGAGCGCGGCGAATGGATTGCTTAGTTGCCACCAAGCTCGCTTGCGCAGCAACAGCGTCGCTGGCGTTCGCGTCGCATGGTGCCGCGCCGCCGCCATCGCTTTGTACGAGCGAGGAAAAAGTGGTGTTTACGTGCAAGCTCAAGGCCCGAACTGCCTCTCTATGTGCCAGCACTGCCACGAACGAAGAACAACCTCGTGCGCAATACCGCTTCGGTACGCCACGCAGGATTGAAATGCGGTTTCCATCCACGCCGCAGCCCTCGGGTGAGCTGTTCTGGTTAAGCATGACGATGTACTCCGGTGGCGGCGAGGCGCGCATCCGGTTTCGCAATGCCGATACCGACTACATCTTGTTCGATGCCACCAACCGCACGGGCTTTGGAGGTGGTCCGAACAACCCGCAGTTCACTGCCGGTATTGCGACGCGGGTCGATGGGAAGCTGACATCGTTGCGGAAGTGCAGTGCCAGTACGCCGCTGTCCTACAGCCTGCTACCCGGCATCAAGACTGAGGGCTTTGATCACGACCTGATGCCGTAGGCAGCATGCGATACCGCACTTGGAAGGCGTTCCGCTAGCCGCCGAACAGATCCCCATTCGGCGTCGTCGCCGGCGCCGCCAGCCCGAAGTGGCGGTAGGCCGTGGGCGTGGCAATCCGGCCGCGCGGGGTGCGCTGCAGGTAGCCCTGCTGGATGAGATAGGGCTCGATCACGTCTTCGATGGTCTCGCGCTCCTCGCCGATCGCCGCGGCGAGGTTGTCCAGACCGACCGGGCCGCCCGAGAACTTGTGGATCACGGCTTCCAGCAGCTTCTTGTCCATCACATCGAAGCCGATGTGATCCACGTCCAGCATCTGCAGCGCGGCCTGGGCGGCGGCCTGGGTGATGGTGCCGTTGCCCTTGACCTGGGCGTAGTCGCGCACGCGGCGCAGCAGGCGGTTGGCGATGCGCGGCGTGCCGCGGCTGCGCTTGGCGATCTCCATGGCGCCTTCGGCGACGATGGGCGTGTCCAGCAGGCCGGCGGAGCGCGTGACGATCCGCGCCAGCTCATCGGCCGTATAGAACTCCAGCCGCGCGACGATGCCGAAGCGGTCGCGCAGCGGGTTGGTGAGCATGCCGGCGCGCGTGGTGGCGCCCACGAGGGTGAAGGGCTGCAGGTCGAGCTTGACCGAGCGGGCCGCGGGCCCTTCGCCGATCATGATGTCGATCTGGTAGTCCTCCAGGGCCGGGTACAGGATCTCCTCGACGACCGGGCTCAGGCGATGGATCTCGTCGATGAAGAGCACATCGTTCTTCTCGAGGTTGGTCAGCAGCGCGGCCAGATCGCCGGCGCGTTCGAGCACGGGGCCGGAGGTCTGGCGCAGGTTCACGCCCATCTCGCGGGCGATGATGTGGGCGAGTGTGGTCTTGCCCAGGCCGGGCGGGCCGAACAGCAGCACGTGGTCCAGCGCCTCGGCGCGGCCGCGCGCGGCACCCACGAAGATCTCCAGCTGCTCGCGGATCTTGGTCTGGCCGACGTAGTCATCGATGCGTTGCGGCCGCAGGGCGCGTTCTACCGCCTCTTCGTTGGGGCTGGTGGAGGCAGCGGATACAACGCGGGGCGCGGCTGCAAATTCGTCGGTCTGGATGGGCATGGGGCAGGAGCATAGCTTTGCATTCCCTGCACCAGTGCCCTGCGTTACGCTCGCCGCTTCGTTTGCACTGGAGGGACCCATGCGGAACAAGATCGCGCGCACGCTCGCCACACTGAGCCTTGCGCTGAGCAGTACCTGGGTGGTGGCGCAGACCGCGCCGACCACCACTGTGCCGCCCGCAAGTCCGTCGGCCAACGCTGCAGTCCCGGCACTGCCGGTGGCGCGTATCGACGCTGTGACGGACACCTTCTTCGGCACGCAGGTCGCGGACCCGTACCGCGCCATGGAGGACGTCAAGGCGCCGGACGTTGCAGCCTGGATGAAGGCGCACAGCGACCACGCGCGCCGCACACTCGATGCGCTGCCACTACGTAACGATTTCCTGTCGGATCTGCAGCGTTTTGAGTCCTCGGTCAGCGCGCGGGTCACGGAAGTCTGGCGCGCGCCGGGCGATCGCTTCGTCTATCTCAAGCGCGCCGCGGGTGCCAATGCGTTCAAGCTGGTCACACGCGTCGGCCTGCAGGGCGAGGAGACGGTGCTGTTCGACCCGGACACCCTGGCCAAGCAGACGGGCAAGCCGCACGCCATCAATACCCTGGCGGTGTCGCATGACGGACGGCTCGCGGCCTACGGGGTCTCCGCCGCCGGCTCTGAAGCCGCAACCACCTACGTGATCGAAGTTGCCACCGGCAAGCTGCTGGGCGAGCCGATCCCGCGCACGGACTTCGGCGCCGTCAGCTTCACGCCGGACGGCCGCTTCCTCGCCTACAACCAGCTGGCCGATCTGAAGCCCGGCGCGCCCGCCACCGAGAAGTACCGCAACTCGCGCGCCATGGTGCGGCCGGTGGACGGCAAGAACAGCATCGCCCGTCCGCTGCTGGGCACGGGCCTGCCAGGCAGCACGCTCAAGCCGGATGAGTCGCCCGCACTGCAGTTCACGGCAGATGGCCGCTGGATGATCGCTGCGATCTTCAACGGCGTGCAGCGCGAGATCATGCTCTATGCCGCGCCGCAGTCTGCGCTGCGCATGCGCACCGCCGCACCCGTTCGCTGGCGTCTGCTGGCCAATTACAGCGACGAAGTGAACGCCTTCACCTACCGGGAGAATCAGGTCTTTGCGCTCAGCATGAAGAACGCTCCTCGCGGGCGGATTCTGCGGCTGGATCTGCTCGAGTCCAACCCGCGGCGCGATGCCTGGGTGCAGGTGCTGGAAAGCCAGCAGGTCATCACCGGGCTCACCGCCGCGCGCGACGGGCTGTACTTCGAGGCGCGCGAAGGCAATGTGAAGCGCCTGTACCGCCAGGCGATGGGCAGCGGAGCCACGCCCAACGCAGCCAACCGCAGCGCACCGCCGCCGGTGCAGCCCGTCGCCCTGCCGGTAGCGGGCAACTTCTGGCTCAACGGCTTCGAGTCCAACTGGGAGGCGGGCAACCCGCTGCTGCCCGGTGTGCAGATCTTCATGGCGGGCTGGACCCAGGCGCGCCAGCACTTCATCGTCGATGAGACTGGCAAGGTCAGCAATTCCGGCCTGCAACCCGCAGGCGCGCTGGACGCGCCTGCTGACATCGTGGCCACCGAGACGCAATGCAGAAGCCACGACGGGGCCATGGTGCCCATGAGCATCGTGCACCGGCGCGACATCAAGCTCGATGGCAGCAACCCAGTGATCCTGACGGCTTACGCCTCCTACGGCATCACGATCGAGCCGGGCTACAGCGTGAACCGCCTGGCCTGGCTGAATCGCGGCGGCGTGTATGCCTTTGCCAACCCGCGCGGCTCCAGCGTGTTCGGCAAGCAGTGGTACGAGGCCGGCAAGCAGGCGACCAAGCCCAACACCTGGCGCGACCTGATTGCCTGTGGCGAGCAGCTAATCAGCATGAAGATCACGAGCCGCGAGCGCCTGGGGATCATTGGTGGCAGCGCCGGCGGCATCACGGTGGGCCGCGCCATGACCGAACGCCCGGATCTGTTTGCAGCCGTCGTGCCCCAGGTGGGCTCGCTGGACATGGTGCGCATGGAAACCACGCCCAACGGCATCCCGAACATTCCGGAGTTCGGCAGCGTGGCCACCGAGCCGGGCTTCCGCGCGCTGCTGGCCATGAGCACCTACCACCAGATCAAGGACAAGACCGCCTACCCTGCGGTGCTGCTCACGCATGGTGTGAACGACCCGCGCGTGGAGGTCTGGCATTCCACCAAGACGGCGGCGCGCCTGTTGGCGGCCAGCAGCAGCGGCAAGCCCGTGCTGCTGCGCCTGGACTATCAGGCCGGGCACGGTGTGGGCAACACGCGCGAGCAGCAGCAGGCCGAAACTGCCGATGTGCTCGCCTTCTTCGCCCGCCACCTCGGCATGACGGCCACGAAGTAGCGGTTCGGGTGGGATCAGCCCGAGCTGATCAGCCCCCAGGCAATCGCCCACATCACGCAGGCGATCAGCCCGTCCAGCACGCGCCACGCGGCTGGGCGGGCAAACAGCGGCGCCAGCCAGCGCGCGCCGAAGCCCAGCGCCGTGAACCACACGATGCTGGCGCTTACCGCCCCCACGCCAAAGGCCGCCCGCTGATCACCGGGCTGCTGGCTGGCGATGCTGCCCAGCAGCACGACGGTGTCCAGATAGACATGCGGGTTCAGCCAGGTGAAGGCGAGACAGGCCAGGAGCGCCGTCTTGAGCGAGCCTGCCGCGCCCGCGGCGGCCTCCAGGCGGCCGGGCTGCAAGGCGCGCCGAGCCGCCATGACGCCATAGGCCAGCAGAAAGACCGCGCCGCCCCAGCGCGCCAGCGCGAGCAGGGCGGGGTGCTGCTGCACCAGCGTGCCCAGGCCCAGAATGCCTGCGCTGATCAGCAGCGCATCCGATAGTGCGCACACCAGCACCACCGGCAGCACGTGCGTGCGCGCCAGGCCCTGTCGCAGCACAAAGGCGTTCTGCGCGCCGATGGCGATGATCAGCGCCGCCGAGGTGCCAAAGCCGATCAAGGCCGTGCCAATGAAGGTGTCCGCTGTCATGGAGTTGGAGAAAGCTGCTGAGTGATCCGCCTGCCAGACAGCGTATCCGGGCCTGTTTTGTTAGAACAGCTAACCTTTCTGAACCGCGTAAAGAATTTCTAACGATTTAGTGAGGATGCCCATGCAGCTGGACACGGCCCAACTCGCGGCCTTTGCCGCAGCGGTTCACCACGGCTCCTTCGAGGCGGCGGCCGGTGAGCTGCACGTCACCCGCTCGGCCGTAAGCCAGCGCGTCAAGACGCTGGAAGAGCGCGTCGGTCAGGTGCTGCTGCGTCGCAGCACGCCCGTGGAGGCCACGACGGCGGGCGAGGCCCTGCTGCGCTATGTGCAGCAGGCGCAACTGCTGGAGCAGCAGGCGCTGCGTCAGATGGGCGCCGCCGCAGGCAGCCAGGCCGCGCCGCAGATCAGCATCGTGGTCAATGCGGATTCGCTGTCGACCTGGTTCCTGTCGGCGCTGGCGCCGGTGAGCGAGCGCCATGGCGCCCTGTTCAGCCTGATCGTCGAGGATCAGGACCACAGCGCCGAACTGCTGCGCCAGGGCCGCGCGCACGCCGCCGTGACGGCCGAGCCGCAGGCCGTGCAGGGCTGCCGGGTGCAGACCCTGGGCACCATGAACTATCTGGCAGTGTGTTCGCCGCCCTTCATGCAGCGCTGGTTTGCCGGCGGCGTGAATGCCGACAGTCTCGCCGTGGCGCCCATGCTGGTCTTCAACGCCAAGGACGATCTGCAGCACCGCTACCTGCGCTCAATCACGCGCAAGCGCATTGCGCCGCCGCAGCATCGGGTGCCTTCGTCCACAGCGTTTCTGGATCTCGCCAGCATGGGCATGGCCTGGGGCATGGTGCCGGAGGCCATGGCGCGCGAGGCCCTGCGGACAGGCCAGGTGGTCGAGTTGCAGCCCGGGCGCCCGCTGCCCGTCACGCTGCACTGGCAGACCTGGAAGCTGCAGAGCGAGCTGATGCGCGATCTTGCCGCGTCCGTGCGCCTGGCCTTTGATGCATCCGGCCTTGGACGCTAGCGCTGGCCGAGGAGGCGCCGAATAGCGCGGCCGCGCTGCGGCTTCTCGGTGGATCGACCCGGCAGACGAGCTGCAATGCTCGTGCGTGAGTGCTGCGCATCGGGCGCAGGCACGCCCCTTGGGTCCACACCATGCGCACTGCGCCTTTGCCGTTCACCTCTCTGCCGAGCTGTGCTGTGTTCGTCCGCCGGGTGACCGCCGTGGCGCTGCTTGCCGTGGCTGGCGGCGTGCACGCCATCGTCACGCCGGACGTACCGGAGGCGCAGAAAGTGCCGGTCACGAACCCGAACGCGCCCAAGAGCCCGCAGGACAACAACCCACAGCGGCGCCACAGCATCGAAACTCCGGCGCTGGCCAACCGGCGCCGCGAAGCGTCATTGCCCAAACCCGCAACCGCAGGCGGCGAGCTGACCCTGGCCGCCCTGCAGGAGTTGCTCAAGGACGGCAAGGCACCGCGCACAGGCGAGCTGACCCTCAGCGCCGCCAGCGCTGCGCCGGCCAACCCCGGCACCGCGGCAGCTCGCACCCCGGCGCGCTCCGCCGCGCGCCCCGCGACCGCGCCTGCCGCTGCCGCGGCGCCGGCAAACACCGGGCACGCTGCGCACTGGAGCTACGGCGACGACGAAACCGGCCCGGCGCAATGGGGCCGCCTGGAGCCGCGCTTCAATGTCTGCGCCATCGGCAAGCGCCAGAGCCCGATCGACATCCAGGACAGCGAGGCGCTGCAGACACCGATGGAGCCGATCCAGTTCAACTGGGGCAAGGCCGCCGGTAGCGTGCTGCACAACGGTCACACGCTCCAGGTGGATCTGGACGCCGGCCACAGCATTGAAGTGCGCGGCAAGGCGTTCCGACTGCTGCAGTTCCACTTTCACCTGCCCAGTGAGGAGCGCGTCAACGGCCGCGGCTTTCCGATGGTGGCGCACTTCGTGCACCGCGCTGATGACGGCCAACTGGCTGTGGTGGCGCTGTTGCTGGACCGCGGCGAGGTGAATCCGCAGATCGCCCGCGTGTGGTCGAGCATCCCCCTGGACCGTGGCGATCGCGTGCGTTTGCCGGCTGAGGGTGTTGATCTGGCGGTCCTGCTGCCCACGGACCAGCGCTACTACCAGTTCATCGGCTCCCTGACCACGCCGCCCTGCACCGAAGGCGTGGTGTGGAACGTGCTCAAGGTGCCGGCCACGCTGTCGGCCCAGCAGATCGATACCTTTGCGAAGATCTTCCCGATGAACGCCCGGCCGGTGCAGCCGGGCAATGGGCGGATCGTGAAGTCGGCGCAGTAGCGGCGTGCAGCCGGCGCTGCGCTACTTGCTCAGCGCCTTCAGCGCCAGCTTGATGCCCTCGCTCACCGAGCTGCCTGCGGGCACGCTCTTGAGCGCCGCGAGTGCTTCCTTATCGTTGTAGCCTAGGGCCGTGAGGGCGCGCAGGATGTCGGCGCTGTCGTCGTTCACGGCGGCTGCACTGGCGCCGATGTCCGCACCCAGCTTGCCCTTGAGTTCAAGCAGCAGACGCTCGGCGGTCTTCTTGCCAATGCCCGGTACCTTCTGCAGGCGCCCGCCCTCCTGCAAGGTGATGGCCTGCGCGAGCTCCGTCACGCTCATGCCGGAGAGCACGGCCAGGGCGGTGCGCGGGCCGATGCCGCTGATCTTGATCAGCTCGCGGAAGGTCGCGCGTTCGGCCGCCGTACCAAAGCCGTAAAGCAGCTGCGCGTCCTCCCGCACCACGAAGTGCGTCAGCAGCGAGACCTTGTGGCCGGCCTCCGGCAGGTTGTAGAGCGTGCTCATGGGCACGTCGATCTCGTAGCCCACGCCGTTGCAGTCCACCAGCACGGCGGGCGGGTTCTTTTCAATCAAGATGCCTGTGATGCGGCCGATCATGGTGCGGGCTCTTTAAGTGGTGGCGGATTTCAGCATGCGCGCAGCGTGCGGCTCGGCGAGCATGGCGCTCAGACCAGCCGTCCGCGGCGTGTCTTCACGTCGCCCCGGCGGCCGCGCAGGCCCAGTTGGACGCCGGCCTTGGCGGCCAAGGTGTTGAGCGAGCCGGCCAGCTTGCCTGCATGAGCGTGGGCCAGGGCGCAGGCCAGGGCATCTGCGGCATCGGCGCTGGGTGTGCCCGGGAGCTTGAGCAGGCGCGTCACCATCTCCTGCACCTGCTCCTTCTTGGCCTTGCCGTAGCCCACCACGCTCTGCTTGACCTGCAGCGCGGTGTATTCCGTGACCGGCAACTTGGCGAGCACCAGCGCTGCGATGGCCGCGCCGCGCGCCTGGCCGAGCATGAGCGTGGCTTTGGGGTTCACGTTCACGAAGACCTGCTCAATGGCGGCGCAGGTGGGCTTGTAGGTGCGCGCCACTTCGGCAATGCCGTGCACGATTTCGTCGATGCGCTCGGCCAGCTCGCCTTCGCTGGTGCGGATGACGCCGCTGGCCACATAGCTCACTTGTGCGCCATCCACGTCCACCACGCCAAACCCGGTGATTCGCGAGCCGGGGTCAATGCCGAGAATTCTCATGGGGTGCGACGGTAGCCCGGCGGGGCGCAGGGGCCAAATCGGTGCCGCGCGGCTCGTCCAGGCGCCTCCAATTGCGAAGGCTTCTCAATCCACACGCAGCGCGCTGCTCAATGCTGCGTTGCAGCTGCGGGTTTGCCCGTGGCTATGGGCATCTTCATCATTTTCAAATGGTGAATCGCGCACGCGCTGCCTAGCATCGGCTGCGTTGGTGTATCCCTGCACCAGCTCGACCCAACACAAGGAGATGTAGATGCCCTCCCTCAAAGGTACGAAGACCCACGACAACCTGAAGGCCGCGTTCGCAGGCGAGTCCCAGGCCAACCGTCGCTACCTGTACTTCGCAAACAAGGCTGACATCGAAGGTCATGCAGACGTGGCTACGCTGTTCCGTTCCACGGCGGAAGGCGAGACCGGCCACGCGCACGGCCACCTGGACTATCTCGCGCTGGTGGGTGACCCCGCGACCGACTTGCCGATCGGCTCGACGACCGACAACCTCAAGAGCGCCGTGGCCGGCGAAACCCACGAGTACACCGACATGTATCCGGGCATGGCCAAGCAGGCGCGTGACGAAGGCTTCGACGAGATCGCCGACTGGTTCGAGACCCTCGCCAAGGCCGAGCGCAGCCACGCCAACAAGTTTGCCAAGGCGCTGGAGTCCGTGAACGCATAAGTGTTCACCGCGCGTGATTGCGGAAGGCTGGTGTTTCAAAGGCCTTTCCGCAGTCTCCATGCGGCTTTCCAGCCAAAAATGCCTGGAAAGCCGCATGGATCAAGCGGATAGCTGTCTTGATCGTCTGAATTGCAGCACCCCCGCAGTACCCACAACAGCAACAACAGGGACCCTCCATGAGCCAACGCGAAGGCAATCTCGAAGCGCCCACCCGGCACCCGCTGGATTGGAAGAACCCCGAGTTCTGGGATGTCGAGAAGCTCAATGCCGAGATGGAGCGGGTGTTCGACATCTGCCACGGCTGCCGCCGCTGCGTGAGCCTGTGCGGCAGCTTCCCCACGCTGTTCGATCTCATCGACGAAGGCCCCACGGGCGAGATGGACGGCGTGAAGAAGGAGGACTACGTCAAGGTCGTGGACCAGTGCTACCTGTGCGACGTCTGCTACATGACCAAGTGCCCCTATGTGCCGCCGCACCCGTGGAACCTGGACTTCCCGCACCTGATGCTGCGCGCCAAGGCCGTGCAGTTCAAGCAGGGCACGCCCACCAAGTCGCGCGACATCAAGCTGTCCAACACGGATGCCAACGGCAAGCTGGCCGCCATTCCCGTGGTGGCGCAGACCGTGAACGCACTGGCCAAAATGCCCGCCGCCCGCAAGCTGGGCGAGAACATGATGGGTGTGCACAAGGACGCCTGGGTGCCTGAGTTCACGAGCAGGAAGTTCCGCCCCAACGCTGCACCCAGCCAGCCGCACCCTGTCAAGAACGGTGAGCGCACGCCGGGCAAGGTGGCGGTGTATTCCACCTGCTACGTGAACTACAACGAGCCGGGCATCGGCCACGACTTCCTCAAGGTGCTCGACCACAACGCGATTCCCTACGTCATCGTCGAGAAGGAAGCCTGCTGCGGCATGCCCAAGCTTGAGCTGGGTGACCTGGACAGCGTGGCTGCCAACAAGGACAAGAACGTCCCGCAGTTGGCCAAGCTGGCGCGCGAGGGCTATGCCATCGTCGGCCTGATCCCGAGCTGCAACCTGATGTTCAAGCAGGAACTGCCGCTCATGTTCCCCGAAGATGAAGACCTCAATCTCGTGCAGAAGGCGGTCTGGGACCCGTTCAACTACCTGGAAGCGCGCAAGAAGGACGGCCTGCTCAAGACGGACTTCCCCAAGAGCCTGGGCAACATCAGCTACCACGTGAGCTGCCACCTGCGCGTGCAGAACATCGGCCTGAAGACGCGCGACTTCCTGCAGAGCATCCCGGACACCAAAGTCACCACCGTGGAGCGCTGCTCCGGCCACGCCGGCACCTGGGGCGTGAAGAAGGAGTTCCACGAGCGCAGCATGAAGATCGGCAAGCCCGTCTTCCGCCAGATGGAAGAGGCTGCACCGGACCATGTGAGCTCGGACTGCGCACTGGCCGGCCATCACATCGAGCAGGGCATGGAGCAACTGAAGGCCGGCAGCGCTGCAGGCAAGGTGGCCCACCCGATCACCCTCGTGCGCAAGGCCTACGGCCTGCCGGACTGAACCTGACCCTCAACGTCCAAGTCCCATCCTCCAAGAGCAAAGCTGCATCCCATGAGTGCGACCATGAACAAGATCACCCGCGATTCGCTGATGACGCTCGAGGCCTATGCCAAGGCACGGCCCGAGTTCCGCAAGCAGGTGCTGGAGCACAAGAAGCTGCGCACGGTGGCCGTGGGCAACCATGTCACGCTCATCTTCGAAGACGAGCTGACCGTGCGCTACCAGATCCAGGAGATGCTGCGCATCGAGAAGACCTTCGAGGAGCGCGGCATTCTGGATGAACTCGATGCCTACAACCCGCTGATCCCGGACGGCCGCAACTTCAAGGCCACCATGATGATCGAGTACCCCGAGGTGACCGAGCGCAAGGAAGCGCTGCAGCGCCTCAAGGGCATCGAGCACAAGGTCTGGCTGCAGGTCGAAGGTTCGCCCAAGGTCTACGCCATTGCCGATGAAGACCTGGAGCGCAGCAACGACACCAAGACCAGCGCCGTGCACTTCATGCGCTTCGAGCTCACCGACGAGATGGCCGCTGCGCTCAAGTACGGCGTGACGCTCTCTGTGGGCGTGGACCACCCGATGTACAGCCAGGCCGTTAGCCCGCTGCCGATCGAGGTGCGCAATGCGTTGGTGAAGGATCTGGCGTGAACGGAACGCCGCTCGACGAGAAGCGCTGGTTTTTCTGGCTGAATCTGTTCGTCGGCCTCGCGCTTGCTTCGCAGATCCTGCGCGTGGCTGGCGTACCGGAGGGCTTGGATCGCAACTGGGCGCAGTGGATCGTTGCGATCGTGACGATCTTGGGCTGCGCGCGGTTCTCGGGTTGGATCGTCTGGCTGATGGTGCTCTGGTTGAAGCCTGAGCTGATCAAGGACAAGTCTTCGCCCCCAGCTTGAAGCGTCGGTCCGAAGGTCAGGCGGCAAACCGCAACGTGTTGCGGCCCGCGGCCTTGGCGGCGTACATCGCGTCGTCTGCGCGCTGGATGTAGGCGTCCATCGGCTTGCCCGGCAGGTGGCCCACAAACGCACCGACGCTGGCGCTGACGGTCAAGGCATCCACCGACGCGCTCACGCCTTCCAGGGGCACTCTCAGACCCGATAGTCGCTCGTAGAGCCGCTGGGCGAGGGCCTGCCCGTCGCCGGGTGCGGGCTCCAGCCAGGCGACACAGAGTTCCTCACCACCGATGCGTGCGGCCACTGCACCCTCCGGCAAGGCCCGGCGGATCACGGCGCCGACTTCCGCGATCACGCGGTCACCGGCAGCGTGACCATGTCGGTCATTGATCTGCTTGAAGTGATCCATGTCCAGCAGGACCACGCACAGGGGGCTTGCGCCACTTGATCGCGCAAGCAAGCGGCGGCACTCATCGAAGAAGCCCCGTCGGTTCAGCAGGCCGGTGAGCGCATCCTGCGTGGCCCAGCGCACCAGACGGTGCACAGCGTTCTGCACGTAGCGCAGCATGGGGCGGAAGATCACGAAGGCCTCGAACACCAGCGTGATCAGCACGGCAGCAAGATTCAGCCCGGCCGCCAGCGCCATACGGTCCACCCGTTGCTCGGCTTCAGTGGTGTATTGCGTGACTGCACGCTCCAGCCGCACCGCGAGGTGCTCCGTGGCTTCGTCACGCAGGCGGTAGGCGATCAAGTCGCGGTCCGGGTACTCGGCCAGTTCACGGGCGTCGGCCACGAACTTGCGCAGCGACGCATCGAGTTCGAAGGGCTTGTCGAAGTAGATGGCGCGCAGGGCGGGGCTGAGCTTGGTGGTGAAGCGGCTGGGGTGATTCGGGTCGACGAGTGAAAGATGCGCGTACTCCATCTCGTTGATCGAGGTCAGCAGCAGCTCGCGTGTGGCGTCCGTGGGTGCGACGCTGTAGTCCAGCCCGAAGAGCGCGACGCGGCTCGCATAGGTCACCTGCTTGGCCGCCACGCTGATCACGGTGGCCGAGGCGCGCTGCTCGTCGATCACCTGACGCAGCAGCCAGTAGCTGGTTGCGCTCAGGATCAGGAGCAGCAGCAGGCAGGCCGTGAAGCCGATGGTGAGGCGCTGCGTGACCGTATCGCGGACCTCGACCGAGGTCTCCGCGACCGGTTCCGCAGGGCGCAGGCCGGGCCAGCGGCGCTTGCTCATGCTGCTCGCGTACCCGCTGATCAGTGACGGAAGTGGCGCACGCCCGTGAGCACCATGGCCACGCCGCGTTCATTGGCTGCAGCGATCACTTCCTCGTCGCGCATCGAACCACCGGGCTGGATCACCGCCACGGCGCCCGCATCGGCCAGCACGTCCAGGCCATCCCGGAAGGGGAAGAAGGCGTCTGAGGCCACCACGCTGCCCTTGATCTCCAGGCCGGCATTGGCGGCCTTGATGGCGGCGATGCGCGCGCTGTCCACGCGGCTCATCTGGCCCGCACCCACGCCCACGGTCATGCCGTCCTTGCAGAAGACGATGGCATTGCTCTTGACGAACTTGGCCACGCGCCAAGCAAAGAGCAGGTCGCGCAGCTGATCCTTGGTCGGCGCCAGCGTGGTCACGACCTTGAGCTCGGCCTCGCTCATGGTGCGGGTATCCGGCGACTGGGCGAGGATGCCGCCGCCCACGCGCTTGATGTCCAGCGGGTTCTGGCCGTCACCCAGGCTCACGGTCATGAGACGCAGGTTCTGCTTGGCGGCAAACACGGAGCGCGCGGCCTCATCAAAGGCCGGGGCGATGATGACCTCGGCGAACTGCTTGCTCACGGCCTCGGCGCAGGCGGCGTCCACGGTGCGGTTGAAGGCGATGATGCCGCCGAAGGCGCTGGTGGTGTCGGTCTTGAAGGCCTTCTGGTAGGCGGCCAAGGGGCTGTCGGCAATGGCCACGCCGCAGGGGTTGGCGTGCTTGATGATGACGCAGGCCGGCTCTTCGGTGAACTGGCGCACGCATTCCCACGCGGCATCGGCGTCGGCGATGTTGTTGTAGGACAGCTCCTTGCCCTGCAGCTGGGTGTAGCCGGCCAGCAGGCCCTTCGGCACGCCGGCGGTCAGCACGTCTTCATAGAAGGCCGCGCTCTGATGCGGGTTCTCGCCGTAGCGCATGTCCTGCACTTTCTTGAACTGCACGGTGAGCACGTCCGGGTAGGCGCGTGCATCCTCGGTGCTGCCGTCGTTCGAGAGGCGCGTGAGGAAGTTGGCGATCATGCCGTCGTAGCGTGCGGTATGGGCAAACACCTTCTTGGCCAGGGCCAGGCGCGTGGCGTAGGTGGTGGCACCGGCATGGGCCTTCATCTCCTCGAGCACGGTGGCGTAGTCGGCCGGGTCAATCACGACCGTCACGCCATGGTGGTTCTTGGCCGAGGAGCGCAGCATGGCCGGGCCGCCGATGTCGATGTTCTCGATGGCGTCCTCGAACGTCACGCCCGGCTTGCTGATCGTGGCCTCGAAGGGGTACAGGTTCACCACCACGAGATCGATGGTCGGGATGCCATGCGCCTTGATGGTGTCCATGTGCGCAGGCAGGTCGCGGCGCGCCAGCAGGCCGCCGTGCACGGTGGGGTGCAGGGTCTTCACGCGGCCATCGAGCATCTCCGGAAAGCCCGTGTGCTGGCTGATCTCGGTCACGGGCAGGCCGTTGTCGGCCAGCAGCTTGGCCGTGCCGCCGGTCGAGATGAGCTTCACGCCCAGACCGTGCAGGGCGCGGGCAAAGTCGAGCACGCCGGTTTTGTCGGAGACGGAGAGCAGGGCGGTTTGGATGGTCATGGGGTCGGTCCGGAACGATTGAAGTGGGAATTCAGAGTTGTTCGAGGTATTCGCTGCGCAGGACGGCGTACTGCAGTTCGTCGGCCCACTGGCCGTCCTCGCGCGGGTAGCTGCCGCGGAAGTGCGCCTCGCGGCGCCAGCCCAGGGCTTCAAGCAGATTGAGCGCCGGCACGTTGCGCTCATCAATGACTGCGATCACGCGGCGCACATCCAGCGCGCCGAAGAGTTCGCCAAGCAGGGCGCGCACGGCCTCGCGGGCATAGCCCAAGCCATGATGTTCGCGTGCGAAGGTGAAGCCGATCTCGGCCGTGTCGCCTTCCGCATCCAGATTGACGGCCACATCGCCAATCAGCCCGGGCGCGTCCTTGCGCTCCACGGCAAACTGGTTCCACTGGCAGCGCACCGGCTCATGCAGCTCGAACATGTCGGCCACGAGCTGCGCCGCGTTCGTGCGGCTGTAGGGCAGGCTCCAACCCTGGTAGCGGGCGATGGCCGGGTCGTTGCGGTAGGCGTGCAGTGCGTCGACGTCGTCCAGCTTGAAGCTGCGCACGATCAGGCGCTCCGTCTCCAGTCGAAAGCTGCCGTGGCGCTCATGCCGGTCGGCCCACTTGAGCCACTTGCGCTGCAGCGCGGCGGCCACGTCGATCTGATGGTGGCGCCCGAGCAGCAGCAATTGGCCGAGCACGTCGGCAAATTCGTTCTCGAAGGTGGTTCGCAGCGCATCCGCGCTCTGGCCGCGGGTGCGCGCCTGACCCTGCATCTTCAGTGCCGCCTGCGTGAGTTCACCCAGTTCTTCCTGCAGCTTGAGCAGGTACCAGCTGTCGCTGCGGTCGAACCCGAAATGCTCGGCATAGCGGCGCGAGATGGCATCGAGCCGCTCGGTGAGCGCGTCGATCTGGGTGAGATCCGGCAGGGCGGCAGCGTCGCGCATCAGAGCAGGCCGTGATCCGTGAGCTTCTTGCGCAACGTGTTGCGGTTGATGCCCAGCATCTGCGCGGCCAGACTCTGGTTGCCGCCGGCGCGGCCCATGACCACTTCGAGCATGGGCTTTTCTGCGGCGCGGATCACCATGTCGTAGACGTTGCTGACCTCTTCGCCGTCGAGGTCACGAAAGAATTTGTCGAGGTTGCGGCGCACGCAGTCCTCGATGGAGGGGGGTTGGCTCATGCAGCTTGCAGCGTTTGATAGAGAAGCTCGTCGCCGTTTGCGATAAGTTCGTCAAAGTAGTCAGACACGGCCTGCCACTGGGCCTGCGTGTCTTCAATGGGCGTGAGGCGCTGCCAGAAGGCGTCGCTGCCCACCAGCCCCTCGGTGTACCAGCCGATGTGTTTGCGCGCGGTGCGTACGCCCATGAACTCGCCGTAGAAGGCGTAGTGCGCTTCCAGATGTTCGAGCAGGATGGGCCGGATGGCCGAGGGTTTGGGGTCAGGCTTCAGCTCGCCCGTGGAGAGGTAGTGCGCCACCTGCCCATAGATCCAGGGGCGGCCCTGGCCGGCGCGGCCGATCATCACGGCGTCGGCCCCGGTGAGCGCGAGGACCTGCTTCGCCTTCTGCGGCGAGTCGATGTCGCCATTGGCCACGACTGGGATCGACACCGCAGCCTTCACGGCAGAAATGGTTTCGTACTCGGCGTGGCCGGTGTAGAGATCGGCCCGCGTGCGACCGTGCAGGGTCAGCATGGCAATGCCGGCCTCCTGCGCCATGCGGGCGATGGTCAGCGCGTTGCGGTGGCTGCGGTCCCAGCCGGTACGGAACTTCAGGGTCACCGGCACATCCACGGCGCGCACCACGGCCTCGAGCAGGCGGGCCACCAGCCGCTCGTCGCGCAGCAGGGCGCTGCCGCAGGCCACGTTGCAGACCTTCTTGGCCGGGCAGCCCATGTTGATGTCGATGATCGCGGCGCCCTTGTCCACATTGAACTTGGCCGCCTCGGCGAGCATGGCCGGATCGCTGCCGGCAATCTGCACGGCAATCGGCGCAATCTCGCCGGCATGGTTCAGGCGGCGAGTGGTCTTGTCGGTGGCCCAGAGCTTGGGGTTGCTGGCCGCCATCTCGCTGACGGCATAGCCCGCCCCAAGCTGCTTGCACAGCTGACGGAACGGCCGATCCGTGACGCCGGCCATGGGCGCGACGAACACGTTGTTGGGCAGCAAATGGGAGCCGATGCGCATGGCGCAGACAGGGAGACGGAAGGGGGATCGGGGCCGGGCAGGAAGGCGCGAACTATACCACCCGATTGCCTAAAAAATGAGCAACCCGCACCGCATTGAACAGCGCGGTGCAGCAGCTCAGCCGCGCATCAGCGCCTCGATCTCCGGCACCGTCACGGGCACGCCGCGCGTGAGGTTCTCGTGGCCGGTCTCGGTGACGACGATGTCATCCTCGATCCGCACGCCAATGTTCCAGAAGCCTTCGGGCACGTCCTTGGCCGGGCGAATGTAGAGGCCGGGTTCGACGGTGACCACCATGCCGGGTGCCAGCAGGCGGCGGGCGCGGCGCTTGGCCTCGGGCGCCTCGGGGTTGTAGGGCGCGTTGACGTCCATGTATTCGCCGGCGTCATGCACATCCAGGCCCAGCCAGTGGCCGGCGCCGTGCATGTAGAAGCGGCGGTAGGCCAGGGACTCGATCGCACCGTCCACCGTGCCTTCCAGCAGCTTGAGCTGGATGAGCCCGTCGGCGAGGGTGCGGACGGAAGCGTCGTGATAGTCCGAGAAGCGGCGGCCGCTGCGCACGGCGGCGATTGAGGCTTCCTGCGCGGCCAGCACCAGCTCGTAGATCGCACGCTGTTCGCCCGCGAACTTGCCGTTGGCCGGGAAGGTGCGCGTGATGTCGCTGGCGTAGCCGTGCAGCTCGCAGCCGGCGTCGATCAGCACCACGTCGCCGCTCTTGATTTCGGTGTTGCCTGCGCGGTAGTGCAGGATGCAGCTGTTGGCGCCGGTGCCGACGATGCTGGTGTAGGCCGGGCTCTCCGCGCCCTGGGTGCGGAACTCGTGCAGCAGCTCGGCCTCGAGGTGGTACTCGCGCAGCCCCGGCTTGCAATGGCGCATGGCGCGCACGTGGGCGGCGGCGGAGATGCGGCCCGCCTCGCGCATGATGGCCAGCTCGTGGGCGTCCTTGAGCAGGCGCATCTCGCCGAGCACGGGCGCCAGATCACGCACGCTGCCGGGTGCGAGCTGGCCGTTGCGGCTGCGTTCGCGCAGATGTTCGATGGCCTTGGCGATCCGGGTATCCAGTCCCGCGCCCATCAGGCTCCACACGGTGGGCTGGTTGGCCAGCAGCTCGCGAAGCTTGGCATCGAAGCTCTCGATGTCGTGCGCGGCGGTGAAACCGAAGAGCTCGCGCGCGGCGGCGGGGCCGTGGCGGTAGCCGTCCCAGATCTCGCGCTCTTCGTTCTTCTCGCGGCAGAACAGGATGCTCTGCGGCTGGCCACCGGCGATCAGCACCAGCGCGGCGCCGGGCTCGGAGAAGCCGGTCAGGTAGTAGAAGTTGCTGTCGAAGCGGTAGGGGAACTCGCTGTCGGCGTTGCGGTGCAGCTCGGGTGCGGTCTCGATCACCGCTATGCCGCCGCCGGCTTGCTGCATCTGCGCCAGCAGGGCGGCGCGGCGGCGTTGGTAGACGGCGATGTGTTGGGTGGGGTTGCTGAGGTCCATGGCGGCAGTGTAGGCGCCGTGGCGTCGCGCGGACGGCCGGCCAGACCTGTGTCGGGCGCGTAGGCAGCAACCCACGCTGTCAAAAAAATGATGGCCGAAAAGAAATCAATCAGAAAATTCGACTCACGATTTTCCGCTTGTCTCGAGCCAATCTTGAGTCAATCGTTGGCAGAAAAGTACATGGCCGAAAAAGATACAATCAAGCATCCATGCGCCTTTCGGCGGCATGGTCGCTCGTCAATGGATCTGCTTCGGCCGGTTCAGGCGCGCATCCAGGGCGTTGAGCTGCTCGGGCGTGCCGATGTTGTCCCAGGTGCCGTCAAACACTTCGCCGGTCACGCGGCCTGCGCGTGCGAACTCGTAAAGCCACGGAAACAGCGCGCGCTTTTCGCCGCTCGGGATATCGCGGAACAACGCGGGGTTGAAGACGGCGATGTTGCCGTAGGTGTAGCGCGGCGTGGCGTCCGGGGCGATCAGGCCGCCATCCAGCCCACCCACCAGACCCATGTCGCCCTCCGGGTGGAAGTCCGGGTTGGGCACGAGCACGAGGTGCGCGTCCGCCTTGCCGGCGGCAATCTCCTCGGCCACCGAGAACAGCGTGCGGTAGTTGTATTCGGTGTAGATGTCGCCGCTGACCACCACGAAGGGGCCGTCGTCCAGCCAGTCGAGTGCGTAGGCAATGCCGCCGGCGGTTTCCAGCGCCTGGGCCTCGCGGCTGTACTTGATGCTGCAGCCGAAGCCCTCGCCCGTACCCAGCGCGTGCTCGATGTGGTCGCCCAGCCAGGCGTGGTTGATCACGATCTCGGTGATGCCGCTGGCCACGAGGCGATCCAGCTGCCAGCGGATCAGCGGCTTGCCGGCCACCGAGAGCATGGGCTTGGGCGCGAAGTCCGACAGGGGCTTCATCCGTTCCCCCCGCCCCGCCGCCAGAATCATCGCCTTCATCGAGGGCCTTTCAGAAGGTGTAGCCGGTCGGCCGTGCGTAGCCCTCGGCCTCGTCGAGGATCTTGAGCAGCGGCAGGAAGATGCGGTAGCGCTCCATCACGGCGCGGGCGTACTTGCTCACCAGCGGGAGGTCTTTCAGATACCCGTCCTTGCCGTCGCGGTGATACAGGCGCGCAAAGATGCCCAGCACCTTGAGGTGGCGCTGCAGGCCCATGATCTCGAAGTCGCGCCAGAAGTCGCCGAAGTCCTCGCGTACAGGCAGGCCGGCGGCGCGGGCGCGTTCCCAGTAGCGCACGGCCCAGTCCAGCTGCTGGTCCTCGGGCCACTCGATGTAGGCATCGCGCAGCAGGCTCACCAGGTCATAGCTCATCGGGCCAATCACGGCGTCCTGGAAATCCAGCACGCCGGGGTTGTGCTCAGCGGTGCGCATCAGGTTGCGCGAGTGGTAGTCGCGGTGCACATAGACCTGCGGCTCGGCCAGGTTCACCTTCAGGATGGTGTCGAAGGCGCTCTCGATCGCCTTCATCTGCTCAGGCGTGGCCGGCTTGCCCAGGTGTCGATCCAGATACCACTCCGGAAACAGCATCATCTCGCGCTTCAGGCGCTCGGCGTCGTAGGGCGGCAGGCTGTCGGCCACGGTGCCGGCCTGCAGCTTGACCAAGGCATCCAGTGCATCCAGATACAGCGCATTGGCCGGTGCAGCCTGCATCTGCAATGCATTCAGATACGTCTGGCTGCCGAGGTCCGTCAGCAGCAGAAAGCCGCCGGCCAGATCCTGCTCCAGCACACGCGGCACCTGGATGCCCGTGGCGCCGAACAGTTGAGCCACGTGGATGAAGGGCTTGCAGTCCTCATGGCTGGGCGGCGCGTCCATGATGATGTAGCTGGCCGCGGCACCCTGCACGCGGAAGTAGCGGCGAAACGAGGCGTCGGCCGAGGCCGGGGCGAGCGTCTCGCCTTTCAGGCCATAGGCCGCGGCATGGGTCCGGACAAACTCCTGCACGAGCGGCAGGCGGGCATCTTGAGCGGAGGCGGGTGGGGCGCTGGCGGCCGTCCCGGAGGCGAGAGGGGCAGACATGGCCGACTATGATACGCAGCCCTCTCCGGCGGCCCGGCGCTGCGTGGTTCAAGGCCCTCAAGCGAATGCGCAACACGCGTTGGCCGGGCTGGTGTGAGCTGCGGTGCCGCTGCCCGGGTTTCTTCACCTCCGCACACTGCACCACGAAGCGCCCAGCCGCTGCCCGCATCCGCCTCCGTGCTCCGCTCCTGCCCTCGTCCCAGACACTCGCGTGCCGACACGCCGGCCCGCCGCAGCCCGCTGGCCTTCGCGCTGCGATCGGCCGCCTGGCTGGTATTGGGCGTGTTTGCTCCTGGCGGCGCGTTGATGGCGCAAAGCACACTGAGCCCGCTGCTGGCCGCCGGTACCCGCGCGCCGGACATTGCCCAGGGCGTGCGCGAAGTCAGTCCGCAGAAGAACGGCAAGCCGCCGCGCAAGAAGTCCAGCGCGAGCAGGCAGGACCCTGATGCACCCATCGTGGTGGAGGGTCGGGAGATCACCGGCCGTCTGGACTTCAATCTGCGCCTGCAGGGCGATGCGCGCCTGTCCAAGAACGATCTGGTGCTCAGCGCCGATCTGATCGACTACCTCGTGGTGCCAGATCAGGTCATCATCAGCGGCAGCCCGGCGAAGATCGAGCGCGTCTCGCCCGAAGGCAATGACACGCTGCTCACGCCGCGCGCCCAGATCGAGCTGCTTGCCAACACCGGCGTCGTCGAGAGCCCGCAGATCACCTACGGACGCATCGGCGGGCGCGGCAAGGCCGATCGCATCGAGCTGCTGGCCCAGCAGGTCACGCGCATGCTGGGCGCCGAATACACCACCTGCCGCCCGGGCGACGACTCCTGGGTGCTCAAGGCGCGCGAGATCACCATCGACCAGATCGAGGGCGAAGGCGAGGCCCGCGGCGCGAAGCTGTACTTCAAGGGCACGCCGATTCTCGCGGCGCCCTACATGCCCTTCCCGGTGGACGATGAGCGGGCCAGCGGCTTTCTGCCGCCGTCTCTGGGCATCACCACCCGCACCGGTCTGGATGTGACGGTGCCGATCTACTGGAACATCACCCCGAACCGGGACTTCACTTTCGAGCCGCGCCTGATGACGCGGCGCGGCGTGCTGCTGGGGGGGCTGGGCCGCTATCTGGAACCATCATTTGCCGGCTCGGTGCGCGCGGAATGGCTGCCGCGCGACGAGCAGCTGGGGCGCCAGCGCTGGCTGGTGGATGCCGAGCACAACTGGCAGCCGGAGTTCAGCCGCGAGTGGCGAGGCGGATGGCGCTACCAGAAGGTCTCTGACGACCAGTACTTCGCGGACGTCGCGCGCAACGTGGGCAACATCAACACGCTGTTTCTGCCGCGCGAGGGCTACCTGAGCTACACGCGACCCTGGTGGAACGTGAGCGCGCGCGTGCAGCAGTTCCAGACCCTGCAGGATCCGCTTGCCCCGGTGCTGCCGGCCTACTGGCGCGAGCCGCAGCTCAACTTCAACTACTACCGCGCCGATGTGCGCGGCTTCGTGGCCACTGCCAACGCGGAGTTCGCGCGCTTCAAGCACCCTACGCTGACCGAGGGCTGGCGTGCGTACCTGCAGCCCGCGCTGGAGTACCCCATCGTGGAGCCGGGCTACTTCATTCGCCCGCGGGTGGCTCTGCACATGACGCGCTACGGCCAGCTGGAAACGCCCGGCATCATTCCGGGTACGCCCACTAGCCCCCGCAGCGCCAGCCGCACGCTGCCGCTCATTTCCGTGGACACCGGTCTGGTGTTCGAGCGCGAGCAAGGGATCTTCCTGCCGCACCTGCGCCAGACCCTGGAGCCGCGTCTGTTCTACCTGCGCGTGCCCTACCGGGACCAGAACGCGCTGCCGAACTTCGATTCCGCGGCGACGGACTTCGGCTTCGCGCAGCTGTTCTCGCCCAACCGCTTCTCGGGCAATGACCGGATCAGCGACGCCGATGCGCTCACCATGGCGCTGACCAGCCGCTACAGCGACCCCGCCACGGGTCTTGAGCGCCTGCGCCTGCAGATCGGCAAGCGTTTCAACTTCGAGACGCCGCGTGTGGACGTGCCGGGCACGACGCTGCCGGTGCTGCGCAGCTCCGATCTGCTGCTCTCGGCCGCCGGACGCATCTCCCGGGCCTGGGCGCTGGATACCTCTGTACAGCTGAACTCCCGGAACAACACGGCGGTGCGTTCGTCCGTGGGGCTGCGCTATTCGCCGGCAGAGCGCAACATTTTCAATCTGACCTACCGCTACCAGCGCGAATTGCTCGAGCAGATGGAGTTCTCCACGCAGTGGCAGCTGGGCGGTCGGTTCTACGCGGTGGCCCGCTGGAACTACTCCATTCGCGAGAAGCGCAGTCCGGAGTCGCTGGCAGGCGTGGAGTACGATGCCGACTGCTGGGTGGCGCGTCTGGTGGTCAACCGCTACGCCACGGCCACCGGCCAGGCCAACAACTCCCTGTTCTTCCAGCTGGAGCTGTCAGGCCTCGGCGGCATCGGCACCGATCCGCTCTCCCTGCTCAAGCGCAGCATTCCCGGCTACAGCAAACTCGATTCGCAAAGATCATGGTCGTCTCGCACCGAATGACCGCACCACTGAGTGCGTTCCTGGCCTCCGTGGCTGCTCTGGCCGTATCGGCCGCATCGGCCGCACCGGCGATGGCGCAGACCCAGGTCTCGCCTCAGCTCAGTGCGCCGGCCGCCAGCCAGCGTGTCGCAGCGGACAGCATCGTGGCGGTGGTGGGCACAGAAGTCATCACCCGCCGCGAGCTGGCTCAGCGCGTGCGCAACGCCGAGCTTCAGCTGCAACAGCAGGGCACGGCGCTACCGGCACGCGATGTGCTCGAGCGCCAGGTGCTGGAGCGCGCCATCACTGACCGATCCATCGTTCAGTGGGGCCGCGAGAACGGCATTCGCGTGGATGAAGGCACCGTGGATACGGCCTTTGCCAACATCGCCCGCCAGAACGGCCTGAGCGTGGACGGTTTCCGCCAGCGCCTGGAGCGCGAGGGCATGGACGTGCCGCGCTTCCGCCGTGACCTCCGCGAGGAAATCTTCATCTTCCGCGCCCGTGAGCGGGAAGTGGATAGCAAGGTCAACGTGAGCGAAGCCGAAGTGGACGCCTTCCTGGCCCAGGAAAGCGGCGCGGCTGCCGGCGAGACCGAGCTCAATCTTGCGCAGATCCTGATCCGCCCGCGCTCTGATGCCGCGGCCGACGTGACGGCTGCACGCGAACGCGCCCAGGCCCTGTTCGAGCAGGCCCGCGGTGGTGCAGACTTTGCGCAGTTGGCGCGCGCCAATTCCACCGGCCCCGAGGCCGACAAGGGCGGCGAATTCGGCTGGCGCACCACCGACCGCATCCCCGAGCTGTTCACCCGAAGCGTGGCCAGCCTGCGTAGTGGCGAAGTGGCCGCGCCCGTGCAGAGCGGCGCCGGCTTCCATGTGCTCAAGCTGCTGGGCCGCCGTGCTGCGGGTTCGGGCGGCTCGGCCAACGCCGAAGCGGTGCAGACCAAGGTGCGTCACATCCTGCTGCGTGTCACGCCGGAAGTGAACGAGGCGGAAGCACAGCGCCGCCTGAATGCGATCCGCGACCGCATCGTCAACAAGCAGGCCACATTCGACGAGCTGGCCAAGACCTTCTCCGCAGATGGGAGCGCCGCGCAAGGCGGTGATCTCGGCTGGACCATGGCCGGCGACATGGTGCCCGAGTTCGAAGGCGTGATGAATCAGTCCCGCCCTGGCGAAGTCTCCCAGCCCTTCCGCAGCCAGTTCGGCTGGCACATCCTCGAAGTGACCGATCGTGCCAAGCGCGCGATCCCGGTCGAGAAGCAGCGCCAGCTCGCCCGCAACGCCCTTCGCGACCGCAAGGTGGAAGAGCAGTACGTGGACTGGGCACGCCTGATCCGCGACCGCACCTATGTCGAGAACCGGCTCGACGCGCCCGTCGCCGCGCGCTGATGGCGATGCGCTGCCTGCGCTGAACCTTCCCTGCTGCGCATGAAGCCGCGTCTGGCCGTCACCACCGGCGAGCCTGCGGGCATCGGCCCGGAGATTGCCGCCAAGCTGCTGGCACAAGCCCCGGCCGACGTGGACCTAATCCTCATCGGTGATCGGCTGCTGCTGGAGCAGAATGCTGCGCGTTTTGCGCCCCAGGCCAGGCTGAAGATCTCCGACGTCTCGCTCCTGGCGCCGGTCCATCCCGGTCAGCTGGACGCCAGCAACGGCGCCTATGTGCTCAACACCCTGCGCCGCGCCCTGCAACTGGTCGCGCGCGACGAGGCCGATGCCATCGTCACCTGCCCGGTGGCCAAGTCCGTGATCAACGACGCAGGCATTCCCTTCACCGGCCACACCGAGTTTCTGGCCGAGCAGACCGGCACCGAGCGGGTGGTCATGCTGCTGGCCGGCGGCGGCCTGCGCGTGGCTCTGGCCACCACCCACCTGCCGCTGGCGCGCGTCGCCGCCACCTTGACGGTGGACAGCCTGCTGCAGACCCTGCGCATCATCGATGCCGACCTGCGCCGCAAGTTCGGCATCAGCACCCCGCGCATTGCCGTGTGCGGCCTAAACCCGCATGCCGGCGAGAGCGGGCACATGGGCCGCGAGGAGATCGAAATCATCACGCCGGCCATCGACGCCGCGCGCGAGGCCGGGATCATCGCCACCGGCCCCTGGCCGGCGGACACCGTGTTCCAGCCCCGAATCCTGAAAGACGTGGACTGTGTGCTGGCCATGTATCACGACCAGGGCCTGCCCACGCTCAAGTTCGCAAGCTTCGGCCACGGCATCAACGTGACCCTGGGCCTGCCGATCATCCGCACCAGCGTGGATCACGGCACGGCGCTGGACATTGCCGGGCAGGGCGTGGCCGACGAAGGCAGCCTGCTCGAAGCCGTAAACGCCGCCGCGGCCATGGTGCGCGCCCAGCGTGGCGCCGCAAAGGGCGTGCGGGCATGAAGCACGTTGCCCGCAAGCGCTTCGGCCAGAACTTCCTCACGGATGAGGGCATCATCCACGCCATCGTGCGTGCCATCCGCCCGCAGTCTGGGGAGGTGATGATCGAGATCGGCCCCGGTCAGGCAGCGCTCACGCGACCGCTGATCGACGTGCTCGGCCAAATGCATGCTGTGGAGATCGACCGGGATCTGGCCGCCGAGCTGCGCCGCCGCTTCGAGGGCCGGCTCACCGTGCATGAGGGCGATGCGCTCGAATTCGACTTCGCGGCCGTCAGCCCGCAGCCCCTGCGCATCGTCGGCAACCTGCCCTACAACATCTCCTCACCGCTGCTGTTTCACCTCATGCGCTTTGCCGATCGCGTGGTCGATCAGCACTTCATGCTGCAGAAGGAAGTGGTCGAGCGCATGGTGGGCGAGGCTGGCAGCAAGGAGTACGGGCGCCTGTCCGTCATGCTCCAGGCCCGCTACTGGATGGAGCCCCTGCTGGACGTGCCGCCCGAAAGCTTCGACCCCGCGCCCAAGGTGGACTCCGCGGTGGTGCGCATGATCCCCAAGAAGGTCGACGAGGTCGCCGGCATCGACTTCCCCGCGCTCGAAAAGCTGCTGGCCCAGGCCTTCAGCCAGCGCCGCAAGATGCTGCGCAACACCCTGGCAGGGCATGAGGCTGAACTCGAAGCTGTGGGCATTGCCCCCACTGCGCGGGCCGAGGAAGTGGCGCTTGCTCAGTGGCTCTCGCTGCTGGCGCACACGCAGCGCGGCGTCTGAGCCTGGGTTTCACCAGCCAGATCCAGCATTCATGGGGCTTTCCAGGCCGAAATGGCTGGAAAGCCGCATGGGACAAGCGGAAAGCCGTCTGGGCTTGGTGTGGCCGGACTTACCGGGCTTGTTGTTGCAGTCGGGCACGGATCGACTGGCGAATCCGCTCGTTCAAAGCGATGAACTCCTCCGTGAGTTTGTCACATTCGCTCTTGTCCGACTCGCAGCGAATTCGTGTCTCGATTTTGACGTCACCGCCGGCGTCAACCTTGACTTCTCTGCGTGAGACAGCCGGGTAAGCCTTGTGAGTCTCGGGTGCGAATGACCATTGGATGTTTCCCGGTTCAGTAATGATGATCCACGAATCGGGCTTGGTGATTTGCACCTGGACACCAGGCTTCGCTCTCAAGGTTTCGAGCGCTTCCTTGACGGATGCGAAGCCGATATCCGGCGAGACATCCGGCGTTGGAGCAGCCTGCTGGGCGCTCGTACTGAACGATGCGAGCGCGAGCGCCGCGACTGCAATCCACTGAATGCGCATGGAGTCTCCGAAAGCATGTTGGGTGAGCGCGCGATATTTGCGCGCTAGGCACAGATTCTAGCCAAGGCTGCGCTAAGCCCTTGGCGCTAATGGGCGGTACTAACCCGCCGTCCCTCCGCCAGACTCTGCAGCGCCGCTAACCGCGCATAGAGTCCACCCGCCGCCACGAGCTGCGCATGCGGCCCGCTTTCCACCACGCGGCCATCTTCGAAGACGAGGATGCGGTCCGCGTTCTGGATGGTGGACAGGCGGTGGGCAATCACCAGGGTGGTGCGGCCCTGCATGGCGACTTCGAGCGCCTGCTGGACGGCCTGTTCGCTTTCGGCATCCAGGGCGCTGGTGGCTTCGTCCAGCAACAGCAGGGGCGCGTCGCGCAGGATGGCGCGGGCGATGGCGATGCGCTGCTTCTGCCCGCCAGATAGGCGCACGCCGCGCTCACCCAGGTAGGTCTGGTAGCCCTCGGGCAGCTGGCTGATGAAGTCGTGGGCCTGGGCGGCGCGGGCCGCGGCCATGACTTCGGCTTCGCTCGCCTCCGGGCGGCCATAGCGGATGTTCTCCAGCGCGTTGTCCGAGAAGATCACGGGCTCCTGCGGCACCACGCTGATGAGCCTGCGCAGATCGTCCAGCGCGAGTTCCGTCACCGGCACGCCCGCCACCTTCACGGCGCCGCCCTGCACGTCATAGAAGCGCGCCAGCAGCGCAAACACCGTGCTCTTGCCGGCGCCCGAGGGGCCGACCAGGGCGACGCGTTCGCCCGCCGCCACGCTGAAGCTCAGGCTGTGCAGCACTTTGCGCTCGGTGCGCGTGGGGTAGGCGAACTCGACCGCTTCGAAGTCCACACTCACACCGCCTGTGCTGGCCGGCAGCGCAGCGGGCTGCGCGGGCGAGCGGATGCCCGGCTGGGCGCTGAGCAGCTCCACCAGGCGCTCGCTGGCGCCGGCGGCACGCAGGGCGTCGCCCCAGACTTCGGCCAGCACGGCGGCGGCGCTGCCGACCATGAGCGCGTAGATGGCGAACTGCGAGAGCTGGCCGAAGGTGGTTTCTCCGCGGATGACGGCATTGCCGCCGTCCCAGATGCCCCAGAGGATGCCGCCCAGAAAGGCGAGCATGATGAAGACGATCAGCATGGCGCGCACGCGGGTGCGCTTCATGGCGGTGGCGAAGGCGTCTTCCACGCGCTCGGCAAAGCGGCGGTTCTCGCGGCCCTCCTGCGTCATGATCTGCACGGTGCTCATGGCGTTGAGGGTTTCGCCGGCCTGGCTGGAGATGTCGGCCACGCGGTCGGTGCTGGCGCGGCTGAGCTTGCGCACGCGGCGCGAGAACAGCATGACGATGCCGATCATCACCGCAATCATGGTCAGCACGATCAGCGTGGTCTTGGTGTGGCCGATCAGGAGCATGATGACTGCGCCCACCAGGGTGATGACATTGCGAAGGCCCATTGACAGGCTGGAGCCCACCAGGGTTTGAATGAGCGTCGTGTCGGTGGTCAGACGGCTGAGCACTTCGCCGGTCTTGAGGCTCTCAAAGAACTCCGGTGGCTGCTGCAGCAGCCGGGCATAGACCGCGCTGCGAATGTCGCTCACCACGCGTTCACCCAGCCAGGTGACGATCATGAAGCGCATGCCGCCACCCAGACTCATGACGATGCCGACGATCGCCAGCCCCCAGAGCGTGGTCTTGAGGTAGCGCGTGTCGCCGTGCTGCAGGGCAGGGGCGAAGCCCTGGTCGATCACCTGCTTGAGCATGACCGGCAGCACCAGTGCCGCCAGCGCAGTGATCACCAGGAATACACCGGCCCAGAACACCCGCAGCCGATACGGCCGCACAAAGGGCAGCAGCGCGCGCAGCAGGGGCAGCTTGTTGGGCGGGGCGGGGTCGGGCTTCGGTGCGGACATGGGGCGCCGTTCTGTGGATGCCGTTGTGCGGCTCAGAGATTCAACTTGCCGGCGTATCCGGTCATTTCAAGATAGCCGCGGCCTTGCAGGGTACCGCTGACGGTGCTCAGGCCCTCCCAGTAGGCGACGGTACCCAGGCGGCGGGTGACGAGCTCCTGATCGTCCATGACGGGCGTGGTCTCGATGCGGTGCGGCCCGAACGTGATGCGCTGCGCCACGGGGTAGCGCGCGCCGCCCCCATGCCTGGGGCTGACCCAATGGCGCAGCGGCTCGAAGCGCACGTCATTTGCGCCGAACTGCGTCATGCGGCCGCCGGCGTCGCGCAGGGCCGCATGGGCATAGACGGCGCGCCCGGCGGCATCGCGGATCTGGAAGGCCATGAGTGCGCCGCCGTCGTGCAGGTTGATGCCGATCCAGTCCCAGCCCGCGCCGGTGTCGCCCAGCACCTCGCTGGACCATTCCTGATCGAACCAGGCCCGGCCGCGCGCCGCAATGGGCGGTGCATCCGGCAAGCGGATCGTGCCGCTCACCGCCAGCTGCGGCAGGCTCACGTAGTAGCTGGACAGGCGTGGGTCTGGCCCCTTCTGCGAAAAGCCGGCCTGGCCCTGCAGCATGCGCAGCTGGGTGAGCGCCAGTGTCAGGTCGAAGGCCAGCTGCGGGTCGCGCACCTGGATGCGGAAGCGCTCGGGCTGCCCCGCCGGCTGCGCATCTTCACGCCAGATGCGCCAGTTGCCGATGAAGTGATCGCAGTCCGTGAGGCTGAAACCGGCGCCCAGGGGCACGCGCGCAGCGCGCTCGGCATGCAGGATCTTGCCGCGCCGCGCATCGCTGACGGCGCCGTGGGCGAACATCAGCTGTTGCAGCGCCAGCGGGTTGGCGCGCTGCTCAGGCGTCCAGTCCGGCGCAATCAGGCGCGATCTGAACAGGGTGAACTGAAAGCCGACGTGCTCGTGCGGCGCATCCAGGGCGCCGGTGATGTACCACCACTCGGTACGAAAGTCCGGGTGCGCCGCATGGTCGGCCGGAAAGCGCAGCACCCGGCCGGGCAGCACGGTCGCATAGGCTGGGGTGCCGCTCTGCGCTGCCGCTGCGCTCGCCAGACTGCCCATGGCGGCAAGCTGCGCCGCGCGGGCCAGAAGCCGGCGGCGGCTCAGCACGGGCGCCCCGATCTAGACATGTAGAAGTCCATTTCATGCGCCTCTCCAGACCAAAATGGCCGGAGAACCGCACCAGACAAGCGGAAAGCCCTTTCAGAGTCCCCTGTGCAGAACGGCCGAGAGTGCGCGGTATTCATTGGCTGCTCGCCAGAATCTGTGCCACCGGCAAGCGGGTGGCGCGCCTGGCGGCGAGATGGCTGGCCACCAGCCCAGCGACCAGGGTGGCCAGCGCGCCCGCCGCGACGAGCCGCCATGGCACATCCAGCGGCATGCGCCAGTGGAAGGCCTGGGGGTTGATGACATGCGTGAGGATCGCGCCGATGGCCACCCCGCACACCGTACCCACTGCAAGACCCGTGAGCACGATCAGCACGCCCTCAAAGCGCACCGCCTGCGTGAGCATGGCGCGCGAAAAGCCCAGGGCCGCAAGCATCGCCATCTCGCGGCTGCGCATCCAGACGCTGGCCGCCAAGGTCACGGCCAGACCGAACAGGCCGATCAGCATTGCCGCGGCTTCCAGCGCATAGGTCACGGCAAAGCTGCGGTCAAAGATGCGCAGGGACAGCGCGCGGATCTCGGCGGACTCTGCCACCTCCACGCCGTGGCGCGCAGTGAGTTCGCTGAGCAGGGCCTTGGCAGGCGCGAGCTGGCCTTCGCGAGGCCACAGGGCGACGTCGCTGGCCTCGAAGCGCCCGCCAAGGGACTCGAAGTCCGAGCGCGCCAGAGCCACTGCGCCGAACTGCCGCGCATAGTCGCGCCACACCCCACCCACGTGGAACTCGCGTGTGCTGCCCAGCAGAGGCAGACGCAAGCGGTCACCGGGCTGCAGGCCGTACAGCACGCTCATCGGTTCACTGATCCACGCGCTCACCGCACCCGGCGGCGCGGGCAGCACGGCGCCCGTGAAGGGCAGGCGCTCGCCGGGCCGCTGCGGGTCCAGATCGCGAATGACGAGATCGAGTGCCGGGCGGGCCGGGTCCAGCACCACGGGGCGCACGGCTAGCTGCTCGATCCGCTCGAATTGATCGCTGACCCTGAGCGCATCCAGCGCCGGGGCGGGCAGCGGCGTGCCGCGGGTGCGGGCATAGAGTGGTGCGCGCAGCACTTCGTCCAGCCAGGTATCGACTGCCACGCGGAAGCTGGACACCATGATCACCATGCTGGCGGTGAGTGCAAAGCTGACGATCAGCCCGCTGGCGGCGACCTGGGCCATGAGTGGCGCCTGCGCCACTTGTTGCGCCGCCACCGTGAGTGGCACGCCGCTGCCGGACCGCGGCCGCCGCGCCAGCCAGCCGAACGCAGATGCGGTGGCCATGGGCGCGAGCAGGATGCCCAGAACCAGCACCAGCGCAATGGCCGCATAGCCGGCCACCGGCAATCCACCCCATGGCGGCAGCGTCAGCAGCAGCGCAATGAGTGCCAGGAGCACCAGCAGCAGCGCGGCGCGCTTGCGCGGCGAGGCGGCATGGCGCTCATGCACAAAGCCGCTCTTCAGGGTCTGGGCCGGTGTCTGGGCGCGGTTGAGCAGGGCGGGGTACCAGGCGCCGGCCACGCTGGCGCCGACGCCCAGCAGCGCAAAGGCCGCGGCGGCCCAGGGGGCAGGGTCGATCACCGGATTGCTGCCGGCGAAGTAGCCACCACCGAGGTCTCCGCCGAGTGCCCGCGTGAACAGCAGCGCCAGGCCGTACCCCAGCACCAGGCCCAGCAGCGCGCCGGGTACGCCGATGGCGCAGCCCTCAAGCAGGATCTGCATGAAGCGCTGTCTTGGCGTGAGGCCGAGCACGCCGAGCAGCGCAAACTGCGGCGCACGCTGCGCCACGGCGGTGAGCTGCGTGGCAAAGACCAGAAAGGCGCCGGTGAGCAGCGCCACGAGCGCCAGCACGTTCAGATTCACGCGGTAGGCGCGCGAAAGGTTGGAGACGCGCAGGTTGTCGTCTTCGGGTCGCTTGATGAGCAGCGGTGCGGCCAGTTGCGCACGCGTCTGTGCGATCCATGTGTCGGCACTCACATCCGGCGCCAGGCGCAGGCGGATCTCTGAGACCTGACCTGCTTCGCCCAGCGCCGCCTGCACCCAGGCAATGTCGGCAACCAGCACCCTGCTGCTGGCCCCCAGTGCAGGCAGATCACCCCCCAGCGGCGCCTGCCATTCGCGGCTGCCGCGCCGCAGGCTGAGCGTCTGGCCGCGCGCGCCCCCCAGATCGCGCACCAGGCTGGGGCTGGCAAAGAGCGCCGGGCCGAACAGGCTGGTGGCTTCAGGGCGGCTGCGCTGATCGCGGGGCAGGAGGGTGGGCGTGATCTGGGCGATGGACAGGGCATCCAGCCCCAGCAGGGTGACCGGTTGCGCTTTGCCCGCGTCGTCGATGAGTTGCACGCGCAGCTGGATCACAGGGCTGGCAACCAGCACCTGCGGATCGCGGGCCAACGCGTTGAGCCGCGCCAGATCCACGCCGCGGCCATCGGCGCCGTCCGCGGCGCTGAGGACCGCGTCCGGCTCGCCCTGCAGGCCCTGCATGGCGCGGCTGAAGTCTGAGAGCGCTGCGCTATTGATGAGGTGGATCGCATAGCCCAGCGCCACACCCAGGGCGATGGCGAGCACCGACAAGGCCGTGGCCGTGCGCCGGCTGCGCAGCAGGCCCAGCAGCAGCCAGCGCGAGAGCTGCTTGGGCGGCAGCCATGCGCCGGCCACCTACGGGGCCTCCGCGACCGGGCGGTGTTCCCGCAGGCCGTCGCGGGTGAGGGTCAGCACCCGATCACAGGCCGCGGCCACCTGCGCGGAGTGCGTGACGATCAGCGCCGCTGCGCCGCGCGAGCGGGTTTCTGCAAGCAGCAGATCAAGCACGTCCTGCGCGGTTCGCGGGTCCAGGTTGCCGGTGGGCTCGTCCGCAAGGATCAGGGCCGGGGCGTGGATCAATGCGCGTGCGATGGCCACGCGCTGCAGCTCGCCGCCCGACAGACTGGTAGGCATGCGCGGGCCGAAGCCCTGAAGGCCGACGGCGCGGAGGATCTGCTCGGTCCGTGCGCCATGCTCGGTCACCGGCACCTGCGCGAGCAGCAGGGGAATGGCCACGTTCTGTGCAACCGACAGGGCGGGCAGCACATGAAACGCCTGGAACACGAAGCCCAGCCGGCGGGCGCGCAGCTGCGCCGCGGCAGCCTCGTCCAGCGCATGCATGGGTTCACCGTCGACCACCACGGTGCCCGCGTCGGCACGATCCAGCCCGGCGATGCAATTCAGCAGGGTGGACTTGCCGACGCCGGATTCGCCTACCAGTGCGACCACCTCGCCCGCAGCAATCTGCAGGCTGAGTTGGTCAAACACGGGCCGCGAACTGGCCGAAAAGCGCTTGCCGAGTTGATGCACCTGGAGCATCAGCCGATTGTATGGACGGGGTTTGACCCGTCCGCAGCGACCGCGGGTTGCCCGCCGGGGTGCGACATTGCGCTGCGGGAAATGCCGGGCGAAACCCGGGCAATTCATGCGGCACGACCCGCAGGCCGCCGCTTCAGCCGCGGGTTCGAGCTGCCGATAACAGCTCGAACCCCTGAAATTCCTGAACCCATGAATCAGCCTGCTTCCGCAATCCAGACGGCCCGCATCCCGAGGCCTGCGCGCCGCGGCCGCTTTGCACTGCTGGTGGTCGCCACACTCGCGTTGACCGGCTGCGAGCTGCTGGGCATCGAAGATCCGGCCAAGGTGGCAGCCGCCGTCGAGGCAGACGGCAAGGCAGTGGGCGCCGCCTGCCGCCATGCGGCACGGGCCATCGAGGACTGCTACGCCCGCAACCCGCGCGCGTCCAAGGCTGCGGTGTTTGCCGGCTGGCGCGAGATGAACGACTACATGGCAGAGAACAAGATCGAGCCGGTCAAGCCGACGGAAGCCGACAAGGACAAGATGAGTCTGCCTGGGTTGCCCCCGGGATTCACGCTGCCCGCCATGCCGGCAGCGCCTGCTGCGGGCGAAGCCAAGGCGGCCGGCAAGGCGACGCACTGAGGCGCAGCCCCGGGAAGCGGATCCCGATCTGACCCGCAAACACAACACCTTGCGGGCTCACCCGGCTGGACGGCACATCAGCAGAAGCGCTAGCGTTGCGCGCTTCGGACTCATCGCCTGCTTCATGCCCCCGAACACGCCCGCGCTTTCGACCGCCCTGGCCCAGCATCTTGAAGGTCGCAGCGGCATTTCACGCGTCTGGGAGGCAGCCTGCGTTCACCTGAGCGACAGGCTTCAGTGCACCCGGGTCAGCCTGTGGCTCTACAGCGGCGAGCGCGATGAACTGGATCAGCTCTGCCTGCTGGATGCGCGCACCAGGCGCTTCGCATCGGGCATGCGCCTGAGCGTGAGCGATTTCCCGGAGTATTTCCAGGCCTTGCAGGCGGCGGATGTGATCGATGCACCGGATGCGCGCACGCATCCGGCAACCGCGTGCTTTGGCGACGCCTACTTCCTTCCTGCCGACATTCATTCGCTTCTGGACCGGCTTGTGTTTGATGCCGGTGAACCGGTGGCCGTGATCTGCTGTGAGCACTGCGCGGCGCCGCGTACCTGGTCGGCGCAGGACCACGAGATTCTTGCGGCCGTGGCCCACGAGATGGGTCTGGCCTTCACCCTGGCGCGCTCGACCCACGCTGCCTGATCACTTCAACCGGGCAGCAGCACTTCGGGGCGCTTGGCAGACAGCCAGCGCAGCAGGCGCGGATAGAAGGTGTCCGGCGTGATCGGCTTGGCCAGATGGTCGTTCATCCCGGCGTCGAGGCTGCGCTGCCGGTCCTCGGAAAATGCGTCGGCTGTGAGCGCAATGATCGGTGTATCGGCATGTTCGGGCAGCTGCCGAATGGCACGCGTGGCCGTCTGGCCGTCCATGACCGGCATGTGCAGGTCCATCAGGATCAGATCAAAGCGCTGCTGCTCGCACAGCTTCACGGCCTCGGCACCGTTGTGCGCCTCCGTCACGCCGAGCCCCACGAGCGCAAGCTGAGAGCTTGCAACGAGCCGGTTCACTTCATTGTCTTCCACCAAAAGAATGCGGCTGTTTCTGAAGTGGTGGCGCAGGATGCGTTCCGGCGCGAAGAACAGGCGCTCGGGTTCGGAGAGGCTGGTCGCTCCGGCTGGACCAGACGCGAGCGCTTCGCTCAAGCCCAGACGGGCTGTGGCCCAGAAGAGGCTGCCGCGGCCGACCGCGCTCTCCACGCCGACGCTCCCACCCATCATCTGCGCCAGCTGGCGGCTGATGGACAGACCCAGGCCGGTGCCACCGTAGCCGCGCGTGCTTGACGGGTCGGCCTGCTCGAACGGCTGGAAAATCCGTGCCTGCGCGTCGAGCGGGATGCCGACGCCGGTGTCCTGCACCTCGAAACGCAGGGTGACGCCGTCTGCGTCGCGCGTCTGCACGCTGCAGCGCAGGATGATCGCGCCTGATTCAGTGAACTTGACGGCATTGCCCAGGAAGTTCAGCAGGATCTGGGTCAGCCGCGTGGGATCGCCCACCACCCAGCGCGGTACTTCGTCTTCGATCTCGTGATACAGGCCGAGCTTCTTGGCACGGGCGTTGGTTTCCACGAGCACCAGCAAGCGGGAGAAGAGCGCGCGCAGATCGAACGCCGTCGGCTCGAGCACCAGCTTGCCGCTCTCGATCTTCGAGATATCGAGCACATCGTTGATGAGAAGCAGCAGATGGTCCGCGGCTTGCACCATGTGCTGCACCTGGCCCCGAGCTGCAGGCGGCAGATCGCCGCGCAGCAGGATCTGCGAAAAGCCGACGATGGCATTCATCGGCGTGCGGATCTCGTGGCTCATGTTGGCGAGGAACGCGCCCTTCGCCCGGCTCGCGACCTCGGCGAGGTTCTTGGCGGCTTCCAGATCACGGGTCCGGTCGGCCACCTTGACCTCGAGCGCTTCATTGGCGCTGCGCAGTGCTTCGCGCAGCTCGCTGGCGGCGCGCAGACCGGCAGTCATGTCACGGCCGATCAGCAGGAACAGCAGGCACCCCAGGCTCAGCATGAACAGGGTCACGACGATCTGCACCCGGATGGAACCGGGCGCCTGCGGCGGCAGCGAGTTGGTGGCCTCCATGCCGAACAGAGCCAGCAGAATGAGCACCACGGCGATGAAGGTGCCCGTCGCCCAGCGGCCGCCGAGCATCCAGCCGGCAAATGCAATGAGAGGAAGAAACGCCCAGGCCACTGGCGCCCGGAAACCGCCATTGACGGCAGACAGCACGCCAATCGCCGCTGTGATGCTGATCAGCAGGATGGCGGAGGCAAGCCGGTGGTGCCCGCGCGCCTGCGCCACCCAGGTCAGGGCAACGACAGTGAGCATGAACACATTGACGCTCACTCGCCGTGCGTCAAACGCGCCTTCAATGACATAGGCCGTGTTCAATCCGACCGCTGCAAGCGCAATGCAGATGCAGGCGACGCGAAGGAACCACGCGCGACGATCCAGGCCAGTATGTTCGTTGTAGGCGCGCAGCATGAAGTGAATGGGTTCGGAAAGCGGTGTGGAACTCAGGCGTGGCTGGCGCTGCGGAAGCGCGCGCTCGTTGTGGGCATCGGCAAACCAGATGGGCCAAGCGATTGTTTAATTCGTCACGTCGCGATTCTCAAGCGCAGACGCGCTGCCGCAGCATGGGATTAACGCTCAGTGCGCATCGCGCGCGGCTTGCGTGACAAGCGTAGAGTGTCTCCCTATTCGGCCCCAATTTCGCCTGACCATGAACATGCCCAAGCTGCCAGACTCTGTCCTGACCACGGTGGACCTCGATCCGGCGGAAACACTGGAGTGGAAGCAGGCGCTGGAAGGTCTCGTGGCCGCGGCCGGACTTCAGCGTGCAAGCTTCGTGCTCGACGCGGTGCTCGCGCATGCCCGTACGCTCGGCGTGGAGTCCGAGGCGACGCAGCTGCTTGCCTCGCCCTACGTGAATACGATTGCGCCCTCGGCCGAGCCCGTGTTTCCGGGCAATCTGACGATCGAGGAGCGCCTGAGCTCGATCATGCGCTGGAACGCGCTGGCGATGGTGGTGCATGCCAACCGCGTCAGCGGTGAACTGGGCGGGCACATCGCCTCGTACGCAAGCGGCGCCGATCTGTTCGAAGTCGGCTTCAACCACTTCTTTCGTGGCCGCGCGGCAGAACAGCTCGGCGACATCGTCTTCCTGCAGCCGCACTCGGCGCCCGGGGTCTACGCGAGGGCCTTCGTCGAGGGCCGGTTGAGCGCCGACGACCTTGCGCACTATCGGCAGGAGATTGCGGCCCGTGCCAAGGGATTGCATCCGCTGCCCAGCTACCCACATCCCTGGCTGGCGCCGGACTTCTGGCAGTTTCCGACCGGCTCGATGGGGATCGGCCCGATCAACTCGATCTACTCGGCCCGCTTCATGCGCTATCTGCGTGATCGAAAGCTGCTCGACACGAGCGGCCGGCGCGTCTGGGGCTTCTTTGGCGATGGCGAGATGGATGAGCCGGAGTCCATGGCGGCGCTCACGCTGGCGGCGCGCGAAGGACTGGACAACCTGACCTGGATCATCAATTGCAACCTGCAGCGCCTGGATGGCCCGGTGCGCGGCAACGGTCGCATCATCGACGAACTGGAAGGCCTGTTCAAAGGCGCGGGCTGGCGGGTCATCAAGCTGGTCTGGGGCAGCGATTGGGATGCGCTCTTTGCGCGTGACAAGACAGGTGCGCTGGTAGATGCATTCTCCAGGATCGTGGACGGGCAGCTGCAGACCTTCGCGGCCAACGATGGCGCTTTCAACCGCGAGAAGTTCTTCGGGCAGACCCCGGCGCTGGCCGCCTTGGCTGCGAGCATGACCGATGACGAGATTGACCGGCTCAAGCGCGGCGGGCACGACATCCGCAAGATCTACGCCGCCTTCCATGCTGCGGCGCAAACCGTGGGGCAGCCCTGCGTGGTACTGGCTCAGACCAAGAAGGGCTACGGCATGGGTGAGGCCGGGCAGGGCAAGATGACCACCCACCAGCAAAAGAAGCTCGATGACGACGCGGTGAAGGCGTTTCGCACCCGCTTCAACCTGCCGCTTTCGGACGCCCAGTGTGAAGCGCTGCAGTTCTACCGCCCAGCCGAGGACAGCGCCGAAATGCGCTACTTGCGCGCCCAGCGCACCCGGCTTGGCGGCGCCTTGCCGCAACGCACTGCGTTGTGCCCCCGCGTCACCGTACCCGCGCTGGAGAGCTATGGCGGCTTCGCCTTGAAGGCAGACGGCAAGGAAATGAGCAGCACCATGGCGCTCGTGCGCATGATGGGCACGCTCATCAAGGACGCCGAGCTCGGGCCGCGCATGGTGCCCATCGTGGCCGACGAGGCGCGCACTTTCGGCATGCAGGCCATGTTCCGGCAGGCTGGCATCTACAGCCCGAAGGGGCAGCAGTACGAGCCCGAGGACATTGGCACGGTGATGTTCTACCGCGAGGCGACGGACGGGCAGATCCTGGAAGAGGGGATCACCGAAGCCGGTGCGCTCGCTTCATGGACCGCGGCCGCGACCAGCTACGCGACGCACGGCCTGGCCATGCTGCCGATCTACATCTACTACAGCGTGTTCGGATTCCAGCGCGTGGGCGATCAGATCTGGGCCGCGGCTGACCAGCGCGCGCGGGGCATTCTGGTGGGGGCCACCAGCGGGCGGACCACGCTGGCCGGCGAGGGCTTGCAGCACCAGGATGGCACGTCCCATCTGGTGGCTGCAACGATCCCCAACTGCCGAGCCTATGACCCGGCAACCGCCGCGGAACTCGCCGTGATCCTGGACGACGCCATGCGCTCGATCCTCGAGCAACAGCGCGATGAGTTCTTCTATCTCACGGTCACCAACGAAAACCTGCCGCAGCCGGATCTACCGGACGGTGCCGCCGATGGTGTGCTGCGAGGCATGTACTGCACTGCAGGCGCGGCCGATGCCCATGCACGCCTTCTGGGAAGTGGCGCAACGCTTGCTCTGGTGCGCGAGGCTGCCGATCTTCTCGCCCGGCACTTTGATGTGTGCGCCGCGGTGTACTCAGTCACCAGCTGGTCTCTGCTCGCGCGCGACTGGATACTGCAGGAGCGCGCGCGGCGTCTGGGCCAGCCGTCCGCGCCGTCCTGGGTGGAGCAGCAACTCGCTGGGTCGGTGCCCGTGATTGCGGCGGCTGACTACGTTCGCGCTGTGCCGGAAAGCATTCGTGGCGCCATCCGTGCACCCTATGTCACGCTGGGTTGTGATGGCTTTGGCAGGAGCGACACCCGGGCGCGGCTGCGCGACTTCTTCGAGATCGACGCGCGCTGGATCGCGTACTCGGCGTTGTACGCGCTGGATTGGCCCGGCGCGAAGCTCGCGGACGCGGCTCGCGTGCTCGATCTGGATCTGAGTCGACCCGCGCCGTGGACGGTGTAACCCGGACCACTGTGTCGGAAAAGTGCCGGGCCGGTGCCGAACTTCGGTGACGCAGAATCCCCCGCTCATGCAGTGTGTGGGAGGCCCAGCGTGCAAGCCAATTCGGAACCAGGGCAACTGACGTGTCGGCGCGCGGATTTTGATCTGCCGGAAGACCTCGTCTATCTGAACAGCGCCTACATGGGGCCATTGCCCCGAGCAGTGCGCGATGCCGGCGCAGCAGCGCTGGCGCGTCGTGCGCAGCCGTGGCAGTTGGGCGCCGCGGACTTCTTCGAGCCCGCAGAGCGCGTGCGCGCGCAGTGTGCGACCCTCGTGAATGGCGACGCCGAGTCCATCGCACTGGTGCCGACTGCCGCCTGGGGGTTGGGGTGTGTCGCTGCGCAGATTCAGGCGAGGGCCGGGCAGAACATCGTGGTGCTGGGAGAGCAGTTCCCGAGCAACATCTACGCATGGCAGCCGCTGATCGCGCAGGGTGCGCACTTCCGTGTCGTGTCGGCACCGAACGGTGAGCAGCGAGCCGCACGCTGGAACGCCGCGCTGCTCGAGGCGATTGATGCAGACACAGTCCTCGTGGCCATGGAGCAGGCACACTGGACGGATGGAACCTTGTTCGATCTGACGGCCGTCGGCCGGCGCGCACGCGAGGTGGGGGCATGGTTCGTCATTGATGCCACCCAGACCGTCGGCGTCATGCCGCTGGACGTGCATGCCGTCCAGCCGGACGCCCTGGTGGCCCACTGCTACAAGTCCATGCTCAGCAACTACGGCTTGGGCTTTGCCTGGTACGGGCCGCGCATGCAGCAAGGGCGGCCCACGGAGCAGAGCTGGCTCTTGCGTCAGGGCGCGCAGGATTTCGCGCGCTTGGTGGACTACCAGGACGCGTATGCCCCCGGCATGCGGCGCTTCGACTCCAGCACCCGCGCAAACCCGGTGCTGATCGGCATGCTCGAAGCGGCGCTCGACTACATGAGTGGCTGTGGCGCCGCGAGGATTCGCACCTACCTGAGCGCCATCTCCCGAGCGTTCGTGGAAGGCGTGCGAACGCGTGGCTGGCGCGTCGCCGACGAGTCCGAACGGGCGCCGAACCTCTTCGGTCTGCAAGCACCGAAAGGGACGGATCTGGAGCGAGTCCGTACACTTCTGGCCGGTCTGCAAGCACCGAAAGGGACGGATCTGGAGCGAGTCCGTACACTTCTGGCCCAGCGCAGGATCCACGTGTCGGTGCGCGGCAGCGTCATCCGCGTTTCGCCGCATGTCTACAACACCCCGAACGACTTTGCCCGCCTGCTGGATGCGCTCGGACACCTCTGAACAGGACATCCCGCCGATGGCATTGACGCTTGACGACATCCACTCCGCGCAGGCCCGCGTGTCGCCTCACATCCTTGACACGCCGTTTGTCCCGTCGCGCACGCTATCGGACATCTGCGGCTGCGAAGTCTTTCTGAAGTTCGAGAACCTGCAGTTCACAGCAAGCTTCAAGGAGCGCGGCGCGCTCAACAAGCTCGCTCAGCTGAGCGGTGAGGAACGCCGTCGCGGTGTGCTCGCCGTCTCCGCGGGTAATCACGCTCAGGGCGTGGCCTATCACGCGCAGCGCATGGGCATTCCGGCCACGATCGTCATGCCGAAGTTCACGCCCGCCGTGAAGGTGGAGCGCACCAGGGCGTTCGGCGCGAATGTGGTGTTGCACGGGGCCACGTTTGACGATGCGCGCGAGCATGGCATGCGTCTGGTCGCCGAGCAGGGCTTCGTTCTGGTGCACCCCTACGACGACCCGCAGGTCGCGGCAGGGCAGGGCACCATTGCACTGGAGATGCTGGCAGCGCAGCCGGATCTGGATGCGATGGTGATCGCGGTGGGCGGTGGTGGAATGATCGCCGGCATGGCCGTGGCCGCGAAGGCGCTCAAGCCGGGCATCAAGATGTTTGGTGTACAGACCGAGCGCTTTCCTGCGGTGTTCAACGCCAAGCGCGGTACCGATCATGCGAGCGGCACGGCGACGATCGCCGAGGGCATCGCCGTCAAGTCGCCGGGCGCGGGCAACCTGGAGATCGTGCGCAATCTGGTCGATGACTGCGTGCTGGTCTCCGAGGCAGATATCGAGCGCAGCATCCTGATGCTGCTCGAAATCGAAAAGACGGTGGTCGAAGGCGCGGGGGCGGCTGGGCTGGCTGCGCTGGTCGCGCACCGCGAGCTGTTCACCGGCCTGCGTGTCGGCCTGGTCCTGTGTGGCGGGAACATCGACCCCCTGGTGCTCGCCGGAATCATCGAGCGAGGCATGGTGCGCTCGGGGCGGCTGGCGCGCATCACGGTGAGCGTGCGCGATGTGCCCGGTGCACTGGCGAGCTTGACCCGCGTGCTGGCGGACAATTCCGCCAATATCGAGGAAGTGCATCACCAGCGCGCGTTCACGGCACTGTCTGCCCAGTACACGGAAGTGGATGTGGTCGTTCAGACGCGAAATGCGGCTCACATCCAGGAGCTGGTGGCTGCGCTCGTCGCCGAGGGGTTTGACGCGCGCGTGCATTGAGTCGGCGACGATCGCCGTCCAAAGCAAAACGGGCGACTCGATAGTCGCCCGTTGTCATTGCTGGCTGTGCGCTTACTTCTTGCCCAGCATCGCGTCCTTCAGATCGGCCTGAACGGGCTTGTTGCCTAGCCAGATCTTGAGAAGCGCGTCATAGAACTCGTCGCCGGGGATGGTGGCCTGTTCCTTGCCCATGGCGGTCACCACAGTGCCGCGCGAGGGGTTGAAGTCCACAGTCACGACATCGCCGGGTTTGGCGCTCGGGATCGTGGCGAAGATCTGGCCAAACTGGACGATCTGCGTGCTCACCTTTTGCAGTTCTTCGGGCGTGAGATTGTCGCGAATGCCTTTCAGGAAGGCTTCGCCGAGGTCCTTGGCGGTCAGGTCGCGCAGCAGCGTGAGATGCACTCGCTTGGCGCCCTTGGAAGCATAGATGTCCGCAGGGTTTTGGGTCTTCTTCTGGACGTAGAGGCCGCCGACGTAAACCTTGAAGCCGAAGCGGCTGCGGACGCCCGCACCGTTCAGGCTGAGCGACTGGCCGGCGACGGATACTTGATCGGGAATCTTCACGCCTTCCAGTTCCGCGGCGCGGGTGGGCGGGAGCATGGCGGCCAGCGCGAGCAGCGCCACGGCAAACACGTATTTCATCTGGATCTCTCCTCTAGAGCTTTTCGGGGGCTCAGTGAGCTTATCGGGCCGCTGCGGCACCACCCGGGTGAATAGAGGGAGCATTCATCCCCTTTTTCTGGCATCAACACGTCGTCAGCACGCCTGCGCCGGAAATGAATTCGGGGCGCTCAAGGCGCCCCGAATCAAGCGGAACAGATGGATCAGGCCGCTCAGTTGCGCTCGGCAGGTTGCTGCTGCGGCGCGGCGGCGGGGGCGCTCTGCCCAGGGCGCACGCCGAGCAGAAGATCCTTGAGGTCAGGCTGCACGGGCTTGTCGCCCAGCCAGATGCGCAGCAGCGCGGAATTGAACTCGTCACCCGCCACATCACCGATCTGCTTGCCGTTGATGATCAGGTTCATGCCCTTGCCCGGCAGCAGATCGAGCACGATGGTGTCGCCCGCCTTGAGTGCCGGGATCGAGCCGAAGAACTGGCCGAACTGCACGAGCTGCACGCCCAGGCGCTGGATTTCTGCGGGCGGCACGTTGTCGCGAATGCCCTTCAGGAAGGCGTCGCCGAGTTCACGGTTGTTGACTTCGCGGCGCAGGGTCATGTGTACCCGCTTGGCGCCGGGCATCGTGACCGCCTCGCGGGCGTTGGTGGTCTTGCGGGGCAGATACAGGCCGATGACGTAGACCCGAAAGCTGAATCGTGTCCGCATGCCCATGCCGTTGAGCACGGTGCTCTGGCCGCCCACCGTGGCGGCATTGGGGAGCGACACCTTATCGACTTCAGTGGTCTGGGCCAGCACCGGCTGACTCAGCAGCGCAGCCGAAAACAGCGCGGCGACCGCGAGAAAACGCTTCATGAACATGTCTCCTGATCCTTCTTTTGGGAACAACGTCCGTCAGCGCATCCACGTGGACAGACCGAGCGCAGACAGACTGGCGAAATGTTAGTTCCCGCTCACTCTGGCTGGGGGCCGTGCGTTGCGGCCGCGCGTCGTTATTCGCTCATGCCCGGCGTGACCGTGGAGAAACCCGCATCCACGTAGGTGATTTCGCCGGTCACTGCGCTGGCCAGATCGGACAGCAGGAAGGCTGCGACGTTGCCGACTTCGTCGATCGTCACGTTGCGGCGCAGCGGCGCGTGGGCTTGCACAAAGTGCAGGATCTTCGAGAAGTCCTTGATGCCGGAGGCCGCCAGGGTCTTGATGGGGCCTGCGGAAATGCCGTTTACGCGCACGCCCTTGGGGCCGAGCGCACTCGCGAGATAGCGCACGCTGGCTTCCAGCGACGCCTTGGCCAGACCCATGGTGTTGTAGTTGGGCACGACTGACACGGCGCCTAGATAGCTCAGCGTGAGCAGGGCAGCGCGGTCATTGAGCATGGGCGCCGCTGCCTTGGCCATGGCCGGAAAGCTGTAGGCAGAGATGTCATGCGCAATGCGGAAACCCTCGCGCGAGATGCCGTCCAGGAAGTCGCCGGCGATCGCCTCGCGCGGCGCAAAGCCGATGGCATGCACGAAGCCGTCGAAGGTCGGCCAGGTGGCAGACAAGTTCTTGAACACGCGCTCAATCTGCTCATCGCTGCCCACGTCGCAGTCAAACACCAACTCGGAGCCGAATTCGCGGGCGAATTCGGTGATCCGGTCCTTGAAGCGGTCGCCGACGTAGGTAAACGCCAGCTCGGCGCCCTCGCGCTTGCACGCGCTGGCAATGCCATAGGCAATGGAGCGGTTGGACAGCAGACCGGTGATCAGAAGGCGTTTGCCGGCAAGAAAGCCCATGAGTACGGATTCCGTTGGTTGTGAATGCCACAAATGCTACTTCCACGGGGGGTTCGGCGCGGGAAAACCCTGATCCGCCGGGACTGCGGCCTCTATCATCCGCGCTTTGCCGCCAGACCCAGGCCGGCAGCGCGCCAAACCGGCGGCTTCCGGCAGCACGTTCAAAAGACCTGATGGGCCGGCGCTGGAGGGGATCAGACATGAAGTGGAATCGTCCCGGCCGAGTGCGCGCCGGATGGCCCGGCACGATCGTGCTGGGCCTGATGCTGGGCCTGGCCGCCTGTGGCGAGGTGCCCAACAGTCCGCACCCGGGCGGTGCCGAGCGCGAGAACACCCTGTTCTCCAGCTTCCAGGAGCGTTCGCCCAAGTATCTGGACCCCGTGTCGTCCTACGCGAACAACGAGACCCCGGTCACCTACCAGGTCTACGAGCCGCTCTACGGCTACCACTACTTGAAGCGGCCGTACGAACTGGTACCGAAGGGCGCCAGCCGGGTGGTCGCGGTGCCGCGCTACTTCGACAAGGACGGCAAGGAACTCGGCGCGGACGCGCCGGGCGAGCAGATCGCCGAGAGCGTGTACGACATCCCGATCCGCCGCGGCATGCGCTACTCGCCACACCCTGCCTTTGCCAAGGACGCCCAGGGCAACTTCCTGTATCACAAGCTGACCGAGTCGGATGTGCGCGGCAAGCGTAGCCCGTTTGACTGGCCGCAGACCGGCACCCGCGAAGTCACGGCGGAGGACTACGTCTACACCGTCAAGCGCAATGCCACCACGCGCACCCTGGCCGTGATCTCCTCCGTGTTTGCCGAGTACATCGTCGGCCTGAAGGACTACATGGATCTGATCCAGGCCGAGGACAAGAAGCTCCTGGCCGGCACGGATCCGTCCAGCCTGGACAAGCCCTTCCTGGACTTCCGCAGGTACCCGCTGGCCGGGGCGAGCGCGCCCGACCCCTACACCCTGCGTCTGCGCATCAAGGGCAAGTACCCGCAGATGAAGTACTGGATGGCGATGACCTTCTTCGCCCCCACGCCCTGGGAGGTGGACTACTTCTACACCCAGCCGGGCATGGCCTTCAACGGCCTGTCGATGAACACCTGGCCCGTGGGCAGCGGCCCCTACATGATGGTCGACTACGTGCGCGACCGGCAGCACATCCTCAAGCGCAACCCCAACTACCGCACGGACGACCTCTACCCCTGCGAGGGCGAGTCCACCGACACCGCCGCCGGCTTCCTGAAGGACTGCGGCAAGCCCATGCCCTTCATCGACACGCTCGTGTTCCGGCAGGACAAGGAAAAGGTGCCGCTGAAGGCCAAGTTCCGCGCGGGCTTCCTGGACGTGCCGGAGATCGAGCGCACCGAGTACGGCGTGGAGTTCAGCATCGACGCCGATGACGACCCCAAGGTGGCTGCCGAGTTCAAGGAACGCGGCATGAAGTTCCCCAAGTTCCTCGACCCCTCCATCTGGTACACGGGCTTCAACATGCTCGACCCCGTGGTCGGCTGGGGCGCCACGCCGGAGCAGCAGGTGAGGAACCGCAAGCTGCGCCAGGCGATCTCGATCGCCATCGACTTCGATGAGTGGAACACCATCTTCCCGACCAAGGGTGGCGTGGCCGGCATGGGCCCGATGCCGCCGGGTGTGTTCGGCTCGCGCTACGGCACGGCCGAGGGTGTGAACCCGGTGACGCACACCTGGAAGGACGGCCGCTACGTGCGCCGGCCCATCGAGGACGCCAAGCGCTTGCTGGCCGAAGCCGGCTACCCGGACGGGCGCGATGCCAAGACCGGCAAGCCGCTGGTCATCAACTACGACTTCCAGCGCGCACTGACGCCGGAGTTCCGCGCCGAGGTCGACTGGATGGCCAAGCAATTCGCCAAGATCAACATCCAGCTCGAGGTCCGCGCCACGGACTTCAACCAGTACCAGGACAAGAAGCGCAAGGGTGCGCTGCAGTTCTACTTCGGCGGCTGGCTGGCGGACTATCCGGACGCGGAGAACTTCCTGTTCCTGCTCTATGGGCCGAATGCCAGCGCCAAGTTCGACGGCGAGAACATCTCCAACTACGACAACCCTGAATACAACAAGCGCTTCGAGCGCCTGAAGCTGCTTGACGACGGGCCGGAGAAGCAGAAGCTCATCGATGAGCTGGAAGCCATCGCGCGCGAAGACGCCGTCTGGAGCTTCGGCTACTACCCCTACGCAGGCGGTGCCTTCCACCAGTGGGTGGGCAACGGCAAGCCGGCGACCATGATCCGCGACATGGGCAAGTACTACACGATCGACGCGCCGCTGCGCGCCGAGAAGATCCGCGAGTGGAACCAGCCGGTGCGCTGGCCGCTGGCGCTGATCGTTCTGGTGCTGGCCCTGGCCGCCATCCCCGCGATCCGCATGATCCGCCGCCGCGAAGCGGCCCGTGGCCTGAGCGCGACCACGCGCGAACCCGCCACGCAAGGCGCGGAGTGACCCGATGCTGAACTACATCATCCGACGCGCGCTCTACGGCATCCTCGTGCTGCTGGGCGTGAACATCTTTACTTTCATCCTGTTCTTCACGGTCAACACGCCGGACGACATGGCGCGCCTGAACATCGGCGGCAAGCGCGTGAGCGCCGACCAGATCCAGAAGTGGAAGGCCGAGCGCGGCTATGACAAGCCGATGTACTTCAACGCGGCCGCCAGTGGCAGCAGCAAGGTGACCGAGACCATCTTCTGGGAACGCTCCGTGGGCCTGCTGGCGCTGAACTTCGGCCGGGCGGATGGCGAAGCGGGCGGCGACATCGGCCACGAGATCGCCACGCGCATGAAGGCCTCGCTCGCGCTCGCCGTACCCACCTTCGTCTTGACCGTGATGGCCACGGTGGGCCTCGGCCTGCTGCTGGTGTTCTTCCGGAACACGCCGATCGACTTCTGGGGCGTGGTGCTGTGCGTGTTCCTGCTGTCAATATCGAGCCTGTTCTACATCATCGTCGGGCAGTTCATGTTCTCGAAGATCATGCGGCTGTTCCCGATCTCGGGCTTTGCCGGCGGGCTGGATGTGGTGAAGTTCCTGTTCCTGCCGGTGGCCTTGAGCCTGCTCGCGCGCCTGGGGGGCGATGCGCGCCTGTCGCGTGCCATGTTCCTGGAGGAGATCGGCAAGGACTATGTGCGCACGGCGCGGGCCAAGGGCCTGTCCGAGCGCCTGGTGCTGCTGCGCCATGTGCTGCGCAATGCACTCATTCCGATCATCACCAGCGCCGGCAGCTATCTGCCCTTCATCTTCATGGGCAGTCTGGTGTTTGAAAGCTTCTTCGGCATCCCCGGTCTGGGCAGCTACGTGATCGACGCCATCGGCGGGCAGGACTTCGCCATCGTGCGCTCCATGGTCTTTGTGGGCAGCCTGATCTACATCGTGAGCTACATGCTGATCGACATCCTGTACACGGTGGTGGACCCTCGTGTACGCCTCGCTTGATGGGCCGAAAATGATTGAAAATCAATTTTCCAATGAGGCACTTTCCGCATGTCTAGTGCGGATCTCGGGATGTTTTCATCAGTCAAAAATTGTGGCTGAAAATGAGATAAATGGCTCCTGGAGCGCGTCTTCAGACCATCCGCCCAGCAGCGCAACCGCAGCGGGAGGCCGCTGACCATGCCCAAGCTCGTCATTCTCTGGACGGACGCAGTCTTCTTCCTGATGCTGATTGCCGCGCTGTTCTACATCGGCCACGCCCGCAAGAGCCCCACGCTGCGCGCCACCTGGCGCAAGGTGGCGCAGGAGCCCTCGGCCATGGCGGCGCTGGTCATCGTGCTGATCTTCCTCGCCGTCGCGCTGCTGGACAGCATCCACTTCCGGCGCATGCTGCCGCCGGCGCCAGGCGCGGCGGCCAACACCGCCGTGGCCTACTCCACGCGCACCGAGTCCGTGCTCGACGCACTGCTCGCCCGCCAGATTGCCATGCGCGAGACCTCCTACTCCCTGCCGATGGCCACCGAGACGTTCACCAAGGAGTCGCGCGAGGTCAATGGTCAGGTGGTGCGTGAGCGCGTGCGGCTGGACCATGGCGGTGCGCACCTGAAAGACCCGGCGCGCGACTACTGGCCCGATGTGCGCCAGCGCGTGGGGCAGGGCGTGGTGGGCGCTCTGCTGGCGGCGTTCGGCTTTGCGCTGCTGGTGGCCGCGGGGCTCGCCGCCCGCCAGAAGCGCAACATCCGCGATACCTGGCACGACATCCTTACCAGTCGCACCGATCTGCCCTGGAGCACCGTGTGCATCACGGTCACGGCGGTGTGCCTCGTGGTCGGGCCGGTGATCATGCTGATGAACTACTACCACGTGCTGGGCACGGATCGCACCGGCAACGACGTGCTCTACCAGGCGCTCAAGAGCATCCGCACGGCCTTCGTGATCGGCACGCTCACCACCCTGGCCACGCTGCCTTTCGCCGTGGTGCTGGGTGTGATGGCGGGTTACTTCCGCGGCTGGGTCGATGACGTGATCCAGTACCTGTACACCACGCTGTCCTCGATCCCGAATGTGCTGCTGATCGCGGCCTGCGTGCTGATTATCCAGGTCTTCATCGACAAGAACCCGCAGCTGTTCGACACCGGTGCGGAGCGGGCCGACCTGAAGCTCTTCTTCTTGTGCCTGATTCTCGGCCTCACGGGCTGGGCGGGGCTGTGCCGCCTGCTGCGCGCCGAGACCATGAAGCTGCGCGAACTGGATTATGTGCAGGCTGCCCAGGCCTTCGGCGTGTCGCCCTGGCGCATCATGGCAAGGCACATCCTGCCCAACGTCACGCACCTGATCCTGATCACCACCGTGCTCGATTTCTCCACCCTCGTGCTCTACGAGGCTGTGCTGAGCTACGTGGGCGTGGGTGTGGACCCGAGCATGAGCAGCTTCGGCGGCATGATCAACCTCGCACGCAGCGAGATGAGCCGCGAGCCCGTGGTGTGGTGGAGCTTCATGGCGGCCTTTGCCTTCATGGTGGCGCTGGTGCTGGCCTTCAATCTCCTGGCCGACGCCGTGCAGGCCGCGTTTGATCCACGCACCCGCAAGTTCCGCGCAAAGCTGCGCCTGTTCAAGCCGGCCGCAGCCTGAGGACGCGCGATGCTCAATACCCAAGACCTTCACGTCGAGCTGGACAGCGAGTCCGGCCTCGTACACGCCGTGGATGGCGTGCGTTTCTCGATCGCGCGCGGCCAGACCTTTGCCATCGTCGGCGAATCCGGCTGCGGCAAGAGCATGACGGCCCTGGCCCTCATGCGCCTGCTGCCCGAGAACGGCCGCATCACCCGCGGCCAGGTGCAAATTGCCGACACGGATCTGCTGCAGCTGCCCGAGCGCGAGATGCGTGCGGCGCGTGGCGGCAAGATCGGCATCATCTTTCAGGAACCCGCCACCAGCCTGAACCCGGTGATGCGGGTGGGCGACCAGATCGTCGAGACCATCGAGACGCACACGACCCTGCGCGGCCCGGCGGCGCGCGCCAAGGCGCTGGAGTGGCTCAAGAAGGTGGGCATCCCCAACGCCGAGCAACGCATCGACGCCTACCCCTTCCAGCTCTCCGGCGGACAGAAGCAGCGCGTGATGATTGCGATTGCGCTGGCGGCCGAGCCGGAGGTACTGATCGCCGATGAACCCACCACCGCGCTGGACGTGACCATCCAGGCGCAGATTCTGGATCTGCTCAAGCAGCTGCAGGCCGAGCAGGGCATGGCCATCGCGCTCATCACGCACGACCTCGCCGTGGTCAAGCAGATGGCGCATCAGGTGGCGCTCATGTACGCCGGTGAAGTGGTCGAGCTGGCCCCGGCTGCGGAATTCTTCTCGCGCCCGCTGCATCCCTACGCGCAGAAGCTGTTTGCCGCACTGCCGGACGCCGGCAAGCGTGGCGGCAGCCTCGCCGCCATCCGCGGCACCGTGCCCGCGCTCACACGGGAGTTCACGGCCTGCCGTTTTGTCGACCGATGTGATCTGGCGCAGGACGCCTGCCGTGCCGCGCCGCCCGAGCTGCTGGAGCCCAGCGGCGGACACTGGGTCCGTTGCGTGCTGCACCGTCCCGGCAGTGCAGCCCAGGGTGCGGCTCCGGTTTCCAGCACGGCTGCGCCTGCTGAAGTTGCGACCGGCGCGGCCGGCGACCGCGCCGCAGCGCAGCCTTTGCTGGAGGTACGCGATCTGCGCGTGTACTACCCGATCCGCGCCGGCATCATGCGCCGTGTGGCGGACCATGTCCGCGCGGTGGATGGTGTGAGCTTTTCGGTGCCTGCGGGCCGCACCCTTGCGCTCGTGGGTGAGTCCGGCTGCGGCAAGACCACCACCGGCAAGGCGCTGCTGCAGCTGCTGCGCGGCAATGCGCAGGTCACCGGCAGCGTGCGCCTGAACGGTCAGGAGCTGGGGGCGCTGGAAGGCGCGGCCCTGCATGCCATCCGCAAGCAGGTGCAGATCATCTTCCAGGATCCGTTCGGATCATTGAACCCGCGCATGCGCGTCGCTGAGATTCTTGAAGAAGGGTTGCTGTCGCTGCATCCGGAACTGCCGCCCGACGTGCGGCGTGAGCGCGTGCGCCGCATCGTCGAGCAGGTCGGCCTGCGCGCGGATGCCCTAGAGCGCTACCCGCACGAGTTCTCCGGCGGCCAGCGTCAGCGCATCGCCATCGCCCGCGCTCTGGCCGTGGAGCCACGCCTGATCGTGTGCGATGAGCCGACCTCGGCGCTCGATGTCTCGGTCCAGGCGCAGATCCTGAATCTGCTCAAGCAACTGCAGCAGGAACTGGGCATCGCCTACCTGTTCATCACCCACAACATTGGCGTGGTCGAGTTCTTCGCCCACGATGTGGCGGTCATGCAGAAGGGCGTGATCGTGGAGTCCGGCCCGGCCAACCAAGTGCTCAACGCAGCGCAGCACGACTACACACGCATGCTCCTCGCTGCAGTCCCTAGGATGTAGTTGGCTTGTTCAGGACAAAGCAGCAGGGTTGCGCCTGATCTGGCCGCGTACCGCCATGCCTGGGTGCGTTACCGCTCAGTCACGCAACTGTCGTGAACATGCAACGTCAGAGCGTCCAGCCGACTGATTTGCGATCTCTGCATCACTCCAAAAGCGTCCACTAAGTATCTGATTTTTAAGGATTAGACCCTAGACGTTTCGAACTCTTGGATTGTGGGTGCGGGGAGGTTCCCTAGAGCAACAACCCGTTACATGCCACACTCCCCGAGGTTGGCTACCCGCCAATCGTTCATGTATCCAAGGGGATTCTTTATGTTCAATCAAAAGCACATGTGTGCGGCCCTCGCGGTGGTATTCGCCGGTGGGTTCGGCTTTGCTGCCCAAGCGCAGCAAGCCCAGCAGCAAGACCCGAAAGTCGCGAAGGTTGAGCGCGTTGAGGTCACGGGTTCGAACATTCGTCGTACGGACGCCGAAACTGCGGTACCCGTCCAGATCATCACGGCTGAAGACATCCGTCGCTCGGGTCGCCAAACAATCACCGAAGTGCTGCGCGAGCTGCCCAGTGCAGCCGCAGGTGGACTGACGGAACTGACCGGTAGCGGCAGTTTCTCGGCCGGTGCCGCCTCAGTGTCGCTGCGTGGTCTGGGTTCTTCAGCCACGCTGGTGCTGCTCAACGGCCGCCGCGTCGCCCCCTACGGTCTGGTTGACCCCAATTTCGGTCAGAGCGCTGCAGTCAACCTGAACGCCATTCCTCTCTCAGTGGTCGAGCGCATCGAAGTTCTGAAGGACGGCGCCTCCGCCATCTACGGCTCCGAAGCCATCGCCGGTGTGGTCAACATCATCCTGCGGCGTGACTACAAGGGCGCGGAAGTTGCCGTGCGCGGCTCGATGAACAAGGACGGCAAGTACGGCACCGGCGCCGTCACGGCGACCTTCGGTTTCGGCGATCTGACGGCCAACGGCTTCAACGTCTTTGGTAACGTCGAGGCGTACCGTCAAGAGTCGGTCATGTTCAAGGATGTCGAAGGCTTCCTAAATCGGGATTCCTTCCGAAACGTGTACCTGACCGGTGTGCCTTCGTCGTCTTACCACCCGGCACTGAACTATCTGGCGGCTGGCGCTGGCGGGACGACCGTCTTCACGCCCAGCACCGCTTGCCCGCCTGCAAACGTGGCGAACGCCCAGGCCGTTCTCGGCGGTGCTGCCCGTGGAACGTTCTGCCTGTATGACCAATGGCGCTTCGTGGAAATCGTGCCCAAGTCCGAGCGCAACAACGCGTTCGTTCGCGGCACAGTGGCCCTCGGCAGCAATTTCGAAGGCTTTGCCGAAGGCAGTTTCAATACCACCAACACCTACTTCATCGGCCCGCCCCGCGTCGTCGGTCAGGGTAACGGTGGCACCTTTAATGCCACGACCGGTGTTCTGGTGCCGATGGTGGGCGTACTCCCTGTAGGCAACCCCAACAACCCCTTCGCCACGCCGACGTTCTATCGAGCCCGCATGGACGCGCTTGGCCGTCAGGACAACGAAGTGGACAGCGACACCGCTCGCGCAGTGGTGGGTGTCAAGGGTGCGCTCTTCGGTTGGGACGTGGAAGCGTCCTACCTCTGGAACGAGAACAAGACGACTTCGACCAACTACAACGAAGTGCGTCTGACCGAGTTCAACAACGCAATTACCAATGGCACGCTGAATTTCCTGAACCCGTCTGCAAGCACGACGTCATTCGCAAGCCTCGGCGCCAATCTGAAGGACCAGGCGCGCTCGAGCTTCGAAATCCTGAGCCTGAAGGGATCGGGTGAGCTGTTCGCACTTCCCGGCGGTAAGGCTGCACTTGCTGCAGGTCTTGAGTTCCGCAAGGAAGAGCGCGACGTTCAGCCAGACCGCCTGAAGACGGTTGCCGGCGTGTTCGGCCGCGGCGTAGCCAGCGCGCAGGGCAGCCGCGATGTGACGACGGTCTACGGTGAAGTGGTGCTGCCCGTTCTGCCCACCGTCGAACTGCAAGTCGCGGCCCGGGTGGATGACTACTCGGACTTCGGAAACTCCACGACGCCGAAGATCGCAGGTACCTGGAAGGCCACGAACAACTTCAAGCTGCGCGCAAGCTACGCTGAAGGTTTCCGTGCACCGTCGCTGACGGAAATCACGCGTTCCGCGACGTCCGGCTTCTTCAACGGCGTGGACGATCCCCGTCGTTGCAACCGGACTGCTGGCATCACGGTGGGTTGCGGTCTGAGCCTGCCAGGGCTGATCGTTGCTTCTCCGTTCCTGAAGCCCGAAGAGGCCGAGAGCAAGACCATCGGTTTCGTATTCGAGCCAACCACCACGACCAGCCTGACCGTCGACTACTTCACGATCAAGCGTGAGAACGAAATCACGTTCCTGTCGTTGAACGACATCCTTGCCAACGAAGGCTCGACCGATCCTCGCTACGCCAACACCGTGGTGCGCGATCCGGCAAACACCTCCGTCACCGTTCCGAATGACCCGGGCGCGATCCTCTTCATCCGCACGGGCTTCGCGAACCTGGGCAAGACACGTGTTTCCGGCATTGACTTGAACCTGCGCAACCGGGCCTCGCTCGGCGACTGGGGTCGTCTGACAACCAACATCGACCTGACTCACTACACGAAGCAGGAAGGCTCCGGCACGCCGACGGCCCCGATGGTGACCTTCAACGGCTACCGCAACGCACCCAACACGCGCGGCACCGCTCGCATGACTTGGGAATACGGTGCATGGGCCAATTCGCTGCAGGTCAACTATCTAAAGGGTTTCAAGCCCTTCGGCAATCCTGACCAGGCAACGGGCGGCGGCCGTACAGCAATCCTGAACTGCGCCAACCCGAATGGGACGTACCTCGGTGTGTGTAACGTGCAGGATTGGGTGACGCTGGATGTGGGTACCTCGTACTCCGGCATCAAGAACCTGACCTTGTCGGCAACCGTGCGCAACATCATGGACCGCAAGCCGTCGACCGACCCGTTGGCCCGTCCGTTCAACACGGCGTGGTATTCGCCTCAGGGCATGAACATCTCCCTGGGCGCGTCCTACCGCTTCTGGTAAGCCCGCGTAAGCCCGGGGCGGTCAACGCCCCGGGCGAACCTTCAAGGCCCTCGGAACCGATGGCCTTTTTCGTTTCAACTCGATACTTGTTGGTAATAGACCAACGCGGGTTTCCACTGAGCAAAGCTGATAGACGGATCGAGTCGCGGGTTAACTCATTGTTTTTTCAGCGAAATCAGTCGATTTGTGGAGGTGGCGTGACGACGACAACGGGCATTCGTGCATTGAATGGCATGACGTCCCATGGAATCGTGCGCGACTTGGCTATGCGCCAATTGTTCGATCTAGTCTCAAAGGGGAATTGAATGCTCAAGCAAAAGTACTTGTGCGCAGCCTTGGCTGTGGTCTTCGCGGGCGGCTTCGGCTTCGCTGCGAACGCGCAGCAGGCCCAGGCCGAGAAGAAGGACGTCGCCAAGGTCGAGCGCGTCGAAGTGACCGGCACCAACATTCGCCGCGTGGACTTCGAAGGTCCTCAGCCTGTGGTCGTTGTGTCGCGCGAAGACATCGAAAAGTCGGGCAAGAGCACGCTCAATGAAGTGCTGCAGAACCTGACCGCAGTCAGCGGTGGCAGCTTCAGCGAAGCATCGCTGGCTGGCAACTCGTTTGCCCCTGGTACATCGTCTGTGTCCCTGCGCGGCCTGGGCGTGAACACGACGCTCGTGCTGCTCAACGGCCGCCGCATTGCCAACTATGGCTTCGCGCAGAACATCAATGAAGGCTTCGTCGACCTGAACAGCATTCCGGTCAACGCCATCGAGCGCATCGATATCCTCAAGGACGGCGCATCTGCCATTTACGGCTCCGACGCAATTGCCGGCGTGATCAACGTCATCCTGCGTCGTGACTACACGGGCGTCGAACTGTCTGCCAGCTATGGCGATTCTCAGGATGGCGGCGGCGGCGAGACCCGCGCATCTGTGACGGCCGGCTTCGGCAGCCTCGGTACGAATCGCTTCAACGTGATGGGCACGCTGGATTACTACAAGCGCGACGCGATCAACTCTCAGCAGCGCTCGTTCTCCAAGTCTGCCGACCAGCGCGGTCGCGGCCCTGGCGCTCGCGACGTTCGCTCGCCCACGGGTAATCCGGGCTACTGGTTTGGTACACCCACCGGCCAAACCCCGGCAAACGTGAATACCGCATTTGCAAACTGCCCCCCCCGGACAAGTTGTGGCTGCCGCGACTCTTGGCGTCGGCGGTGGTGGCACGGTCTGCGCGTTTGACTTCGCCTACGCGAACAACCTGATTCCCGCATCCGACCGCATCGGCGGCTTCCTGCGCGGCGTTCTCGAAGTGACGCCCAACATCCAGGTGTTCGCCGAAGCGATGGCAAATCGCAATACGACTGACCGGAGCGCTGCGCCGACGCCCGCGGCCTTCGGCGCAACGGGTCATCCCGACCGTCCGGCCGGCTCGACCTTTACTTCGGTGGCATACCGCTTCGTTGAGGCCGGTAATCGTCTGAACGATACGACGACTGATTCGACTCGCTTCGTTCTGGGTGCGAAGGCCAATTTCTTTGGTACGGACGTAGAGTTCGCCGCAAACCGCAGCGAGAGCGAGACGACCGACATCGGCAAGAACTACATCATCCAGGAGCGCGCTACGGAAGCGTTCGCAGGCACTTTGGCTGGTTTCACGGGTCAGCGCTACCGGGTTGTGGATCCGTCGCTGAACCCTGCAGGCATGCTGGATGCGATCAAGATCAACCCCAAGCGCGTTGGTACCAGCACTCTCACCTCGTTCGACGGCAAAGCCAGCCGTGAGCTGTTCAGCATGGCAGGCGGTCAGGCAGCGATTGCCGCCGGTTTTGAGTGGCGCAAGGAAGAGGTGAGCGATACGCCGGACTTCCGTGTTGACCTGCGCAACCCGAACCGTGTTAGCGTTTCGGGTTCCGGCGGTACGGCTGTCCAGGGTGATCGTGACCTGAAGTCGTTCTTTGCGGAGTTCTCCTTGCCGTTTGCAAAGGGATGGGAAAGCCAGTTGGCTCTGCGCACTGACCGTTACTCTGACTTCGGTTCGGCGACGACGCCCAAGGTCGCACTGAGCTGGCGTCCGAACAACAAGTTCCTCGTACGCGGTGGGTATGCGGAAGGCTTCCGTGCACCTTCGCTGGCTGAGGTGTACCTGGGCGAGTCCACGTCGTTCCCCGTTGTTCAGGACGCGCCGCGTTGCCAGGCCTACCGCAACGGCCCGCTCGGCCCGAACGATGCACGCACGCTGGCGGTTTGCGGCGGCGCAACCGGTAACGGTGCATCGGCCCAGGTTCGTTCGATCTTCTTGGGGAACCGCAACCTGCGGCCTGAAGAGTCCAAGAGCTGGAACTTCGGTCTTGTGTTCGAGCCAACCCGGAACCTGTCCCTCGCGCTCGACTACTACAGCATCAACCACGACAACCGGATCCTTGCACCCACCGCAGCATTCATTCTGGCCAATGAAGCCTTGTTCCCCGGTGCGGTGACCCGTAACGCCCAGTCTGCGGACGACATCGCGGCCAACGCGCCTGGTGGCCTGCGCGGCGTCTCTGGTGACACGGTGCCTGGCATCACCCGGACCTTCTTCAATGCATCCAAGCAGAAGACGAACGGCGTGGATTTGGACGTGCGCTACCAGCAGTCGTTGGGCAGCTATGGCAAGCTGGACATGACGACGGGCTTCACCTACGTGACCAACCTGCGCCGCCAGCTGAACCCCGGTCAGCCGCTGGTGCAGCTCATTGGTACTTTCCAGTTCCCGCGCTGGCGCAATGTGACCGGTGCAACCTGGACGTATGGCGCATGGAGCACGAACGCAACATGGAATACGACGTCGGCCTACTACGACGCGTTCTCGGTGAGTGGCGTGTTCCCGAAGGTTCGTCAGTTCTCCACGCTTGACGCCCAAGTTGCATACACCGGAATCAAGAACCTGCGCATCAGCGTTGGTGGCCAGAACATCGCCAACAAGATGCCTCCGTTCTCGAACACCGACTGGTACGCATACGACGCGAGCACCCACAGCCCGCGCGGCGCTTACTGGTACGGTCGCATCACCTACCAGTTCAAGTAATCGCATAAAAAGCAACGCACTTGAAACCGCGGCTTCGGCCGCGGTTTTTTTTCGATGCCATTTCGCAACACTCTGGCCAAGTCGGCCAGATTTGGCGCGCGCGAATCATGGAACACCCTAATCCAACGCGGCACAATCCCGGGATCGCCATCAAGGCGAAACAATCTTTTGAGGGGAAGTCATGCTTAACCGTAAACAACTGGTTTGTGCGTTAGCACAGGTCTTCGGCGGTCTAACTGTTCTCGCCGCTTTGCCCGCTGCTGCACAGACCAACGAGCCGCAACGAGCTGAGCGCGTGGAGGTGACTGGCTCGCGTATCAAGCGCATTGACGGCGAAGGTGCGAGTCCGGTCCAAGTGATTACCCGAGCCGACATCGAGCGGACGGGTGCTGCAACGATCAACGAAGTCCTCCAGCAGGTATCGTCTGCCGGCTACGGTTTGGACGATCGCTTCACCAACGGTTTTGCGCCCGGCGGCGGTGGCCTGAATTTGCGCGGCTTGGGTTTCAACAGCACGTTGGTTTTGGTCAACGGCCGTCGACTGCCGACCTATCCGTTTGCCCAGCAAGTTGGTACATCGCAAGGCTTCAATGACATTCAGAACATTCCCGTTGCCGCTGTGGAGCGAGTTGAAATCCTGAAAGATGGCGCTTCAGCGGTTTACGGTGCAGATGCCGTCGGCGGGGTAGTGAACTTGATCCTGCGTCAAGACTACACCGGCGTAGAAATCGGAGGCTCGATTGGGCAATCCAGCAGAAGTGATGGCAACACCGCAAGTACCAACTTGACGGCCGGCTTTGGCAGTCTCGCAAGCCAAGGCTTCAATGTGCTGATTGGCGCCAACTACAGCAAGCGCGATGAAACCAAGTCGGCCGCGCGAGGTTGGGCGAACTCCGAAGACCTGCGGGCTCGCAGCGGCAGTGACCGTCGTTCGAGCTATGGTTTTCCTGGAACAATCGTAGACACAGTGACCGGGGACACGATTTTTACGGATCCCGGTTGCGGCCCTGCTACCCAAATCGGTGGATCAAGTGTGCGTGCGGGCTTTTGCCGCTATGACCGTGCGAGCCTCGGGTCGTTGTTTCCCGAGTCAGAAAAGCTCGGGTTGTACTCGCGCGGCACAGTCGCGCTCGGTGCGAACGTCCAAGCGTTCGGTGAAGTGCTATTCACTCGCAACAAGTTTAAGTCGGTTGGATGGCCCGCCGGAAGTACAGACGATGTCGGAATCGGCTCAGGTTTCATCCCGGCAGGCTCCCCCGCGAACCCGTTCCCGAACGAAGCTGAGGTGCGTACCCGCTTCGCTGATGTCGGGAATCGTGGCGATGACGGGACTTCTGACACGACGCGCTTGGTTCTTGGTGTGAAGGGTGTTGTTGCGGGCTGGGATCTGGAAGCCGCCGCCAATACGAACAAGATCAAAATCGACAACACGGCAACGAACCAGACTTTGAACTCGCGGGTGATGTGTCTTACGAACCCAGCCGCAGCAGCGAGTTATGCAGCCGGAGGTGATCCACTCGGCTTAGGGACATTGAACCAGATCTTCGCCGCCAACCCTGCGTTTGCAGACTACTTCCGGCGTGAGTTGGGTCAGTGTGCGGCGGCTTTTGCTCAGTATGGGTACTACAACTATCGAAGTCCCTCTGCCAATACACCTGGCGTGGCGAACTATCTGCGCTACAACGCCAAGCGAGCAGGCGAATCGACACTTGACGGGTTCGATGTAAAGGGCGGCCGCGAACTGTTCAAGATGGATGGCGGCCAGTTCGCCGTAGCCTTTGGTGCAGAGACGCGTAGGGAGAAGGTGTCTGATGTACCTGACCAGCGACTGCAGTCTGGCGACACCCTCTCGATCAGTGCTAGCTCCGCGTTTGGCAATCGTCGCATTACTTCCGTATTTGCAGAGGCGAACGCCCCAGTGCTCAAGGGGCTCGAGTTCAACCTCGCGGTGCGCAACGACCGGTATTCCGGCAACGGCGATTTCTCTGCTACTTCGCCTAAGGTAAGCGTCCGCTATCAGCCGGTGCGTCAAATCCTGCTGCGCTCTACAGCGTCCGAGGCGTTCCGCGCGCCCTCGTTATTCGAGACGACACCAGCTCAGCAAACTTCGTTTGCTTTCGGCCTTCAGGATCCGTCCCGTTGCCCGGTGGTTGATCCCAACAACCCGGACTGCAACCTCGACATTCGTGTCGTGCAGCGCGGTAACCCAAACTTGAAGCCTGAGAAGTCGCGCGTTTATACGGCTGGGGTCGTCCTTGAGCCGACCCAAGGTGTCACGTTGTCGGCAGATTGGTGGCAGGTCAGTCGCAAGGATGAAATCGGCGCCTTCGGCAACCAGTTGCTGCTGAATCTCTTCCCGAACAACCCGGCTATCGTGCAGCGTGATGCCGCTGGCCGCATTCAGCAGTTGTTCCAAGTTCCTGTGCAGCTCAACCGCACGAAGACCTACGGCACCGATCTGGAGATGGCGTTCCGCACAAACATCAGCGGTGTCGGCACCCTGACCACACGCTATGGTGGTACGTACACTGAAAGCTACAAGTTCACCACGCTCGGCGATGACGGCCAACCGGCTCAGTCGGAGTTCATAGGCACCTACAGCCAGCCACGTTGGCGTACGAATTGGGAGGCAACTTTGGCTCGTGGTCCGTGGGAATACTCACTCACGGGCTACAACATTGGGGGCTATGCAGGCCTTGGCCGAACTGCTCGCGTTGCGGGCCAAGACATCACGAATTTTGGCGTCCGCTACACGGGTATCAAGAACGTGACAGTTCGTCTGCAGATCAACAACGTGTTTGATCGCCCGCCGCCCTTCAACGACGAAACAAGCGGCTCCAACGCGGGTTACAACCCAACCTTGAGCGATGTGCTTGGTCGCTTTTACACCTTGTCCGCAACCTACAAGTTCTAAGCCCACTTCGACTCATCGGTGACGGAAAACGGGCCGCGCAAGCGGCCTGTTTTTTTGTGTCCGCAGAGTTCGTCACCAGCTTTGTGGAGCCAACTGCGTGTATTCGATACATTGATCGAGAGGTCCGCGCCGCGCCGAGCGGAGACGGTTCTATCAGTGTGTCGAACCTAGGGTTCAGGCGCCTCGCGTGAACAGACCGTACTGGAGTTGTTGGCAGGCACTTTGCACCGACCGGGCTGAGCCGAGACCGATGCGCAAATCGCAATCTTGCTATGACTACATCCGCACTTGTTGCACGAGCAACGCGCGGTGTGCGAGACAACGCTCGATTCGATTGAACTGACGCAACTTTTCCCGCATGTAGCATTCCTACCGCGTTAGAATCGCGCCTTCCGTTTTTCTTGAGGTTCTCGATTCACCGAGCGGCGCAATCCAAACGAAGCCGCCGCGAGTCGAGTGTGGTCAGCGACAGGCTGACTGTATTGGGGCATCACTGATCGGAGAGACCATGGTATTCAAGTTCGTCCGCATTCCCGCGAGCATCGCGGCCCTGTTCCTGGCAGGCGCCATGGCTGTGGGTAGCGTCAATGCTCAGACCGCTGCGCCGGCTGCTCCGGCAGCCGAAGCCGCCAAGCCGGCAGACGCCGCAGCGCCTGCGCCCGCAGCAGCGCCCGCTGCCGCCGCGACGCCGGGCAAGTCCCAGGCCGTGGTCGAAAACCCGTACGGCCTGCGCGCCATGTGGGAACACGGCGACTTCGTGGCCAAGGGCACGTTCTTCATCATGATCTTCATGTCCCTGGGTACCTGGTACATCATCGCGGTCAAGCTCTGGGAAGGCCGCAACATTTCCCGTCAGGCGCAGGCCGCCAACAAGACCTTCTGGAGCGCAGGTTCGGTGCGCGCCGGTGCAGACACGCTGCACAAGGACAGCCCGTTCCGCTTCATCGCCGAGCGCGGCATCGAGGCCACGCAGAAGCACGACGGTCTGCTGGGTCAGATTGATCTGTCGACCTGGGTGACGATGTCCATCGAACGCGCCATGGGCAACGTTCAAAGCCGCATGGGTGATGGCATGGCCTTCCTGGCCACCGTGGGTTCGACCGCACCGTTCATCGGCCTGTTCGGCACGGTTTGGGGCATCTACAACGCGCTGGTGCGTATCGGCGTGTCGGGCCAGGCTTCGATCGACAAGGTCGCCGGTCCCGTGGGCGAAGCGCTGATCATGACCGCCATCGGTCTGGCTGTCGCCGTGCCTGCCGTGCTGGGCTACAACTTCATCGTCCGTCGCAACAAGACGGCCATGGACGAAGTGCGCGCCTTCGGTAGCGATCTGCACTCCGTTCTGCTTGCCTCGGCCAACGCCAAGAAGGGCTGATCGCCATGGCGATGAGTGTCGGCCCGGCCGACGAAGAAGAGGGCCTGAACTCGACCATCAACACCACGCCCCTCGTGGACGTGATGTTGGTGCTCCTGATCATCTTCCTCATCACCATCCCTGTGGTGACCACCTCGGTCAAGCTCGAACTGCCCAAGGAGACCAACTCCATCCGCGAGAGCAAGCCCGAGAACATCGTGATCTCGGTGGACCGCCAGGGACGCATCTTCTACTACGACACGCCGATGCCCAATGCGCAGGCCATCTTCGAGCGCCTGCGCAAGGTCTCGACGATGAACCCGCAGCCCGAGGTGCACATCCGTGGCGACATGGCTTCGAACTATGAGCCGGTCGGTCGGGTGCTGTACGCCGTGCAGCGTGCAGGCATTGCGAAGGTCGCCTTCCTGACCGAGCCGGCAGGCCCGGGCGGAAACTAATCTGAAGATCGAGGCAGCGCCTGCTCGCGCGGGCGCGTGCCGAGGAGTTTTGGCATGGGAATGAGTGTTGGCAGCGGTGGCGGCGGTGATGCCGAGCCGATGATGGACATCAACACGACACCGCTCATCGATGTGATGCTGGTGTTGCTGATCATGTTCATCATCACGATTCCGATTCAGCTGCATTCGGTAAACGTGAACATGCCGGTGGGTGATCCGCCGCGCAGCCAGGTCGAGCCGGTCAAGATCCGTCTGGACATCAACGAGGAAAGCAAGATCTTCTGGGATGCCCAGCCGGTGGCAGACGCCACGGATCTGGAGAATCGCCTGCGCACGGCAGCGACTTCTCCCGACAACCCGGTGCTGATCATTCGTCCGGACAAGCGTGCCCGCTACGAAACCGTGGCGCACGTGCTCGCAGCGGTGCAACGTGCCGGCGTAGGCCGCATGACCATTGCGGGTGCCGAGCAGTTCGTCGAATAACCCGTCGACAAGGGTCGATCAGCGATCGATGATTGTGCAGCCGGTGCCATCCCCGAAGAGGGAGGCGCGCGGTGCACGCAGTGGCCCAGGCGCCTCGTGCGGCCTGAGTCCCAAGGAGTAGGTTTGTTATGGCAAACGACATCCGTATGGTGACGGACTACCGGACCCAGCAGCGGAACCCGCGCAAGCACATGGTGGGTCTGTCTGTGGTGGTCGGGTTGCACGCCGTCTTGCTGTACGCGGTCACGACGGGTCTGGCCAACCAGATGATCGTCAAGGTGGCCAAGCCGGTTGAGGCACTGCTTGAGGAATACAAGCCGCCGCC
>LJIA01000011.1 GCA_001295775.1 beta proteobacterium AAP99 | reverse complement strand
CCGCCGCCGCCCCCACCGCCCCCGCCACCGCCCAAGCAGGTCACCCAGGCGCCACCGCCTGATGCTCCGCCGCCGGTGTTCGTGCCGCAGGCTGAGGTCAAGCCGACAATAGAGGTGCCGACGCCGCCCATTCCGACGACGACGGCGCCTCCCGTTACCGAGTACAAAATTTCGCCCCCGGCGCCGCCCGCACCGCCCGCGCTGCCCAGCGTGATCCGCGGTACCGGCAACTGCTCGGCTGTGCCGCCCAAGCCGGAATATCCGCGCAAGGCGCTGCAAGAGAGCGTGCAGGGCACCATCGTGATCCGTGCTCAGGTGGGTGCGAACGGCCGCCTCGGCGCGCCGGTGATTCACTCGGTCAGCGGCATGTCTCAGCTTCAGGCGCGCATGTTCCAGTCTGTGCTGTTCTCCAATGTGGCGGGCTACGCCTGCGCAGGGGAGCCGGGTCAGGTGTACGAGATCCCGTTCGACTTCAAGCTGAACGACTGACCGTCAGCGGCCCCTCAGGCTGCAGACTGGCGTTTCCCCAAAGGGGCCCGATGACCGGGCCCCTTTTCTTTCTCTTGCGCCGCTCTGACGCAGGCGGGTGGCTCTCCGCGATGGAGCTGTGTGCTCCGCCCGGTCAGACTGTTTCGGCGTGAGATGCACGGGGTTGCAGCAACTTCCAAAATGGCCGCGAATCCGCACCCGGCAAGCGGAAAGACGGCAAATATATTTTCAGCGTTGGTTTGATAATCGCTTTTTGAATACGATTCTTATAAACCAAAATTTGAAAATAAGGTTCGGCGGGAGCTTGCGCGCGGTGCAGGCACTGCAGGTCGAGGCCGAGGTGTGGGCGCGGCTGAGCCGCACGCCTTTCCAGCACCCCGCCCGTCGCGGCCCCTTCTGCTCGCCGGGCTGAGGGGCGGGCCATTCGCGAATGGTACGCACCGGCTAAGACGCACCGTCCTGACAAGGTTCACGAACCCCGCTGAATCGATGGTTGGCACGCGTAGCCTCGCTGCGGGTGCGCAAGCTCCCGCACGCGAACGCGAACATTCAGGCGCGGCTCAACGCTTTGCGGAGCTGCTCTTCGCGCCGGCGGGCTTGCCTGCCGCGCGGGTGCCGCCCTTGGCCTTCTGCGCCGTGGCCTTGCGCGATGTTGCGCGAGCGGTCGGTCGTGAAGTCGCCTTGCCCTTTGCCTGCGCACCAGCCTTCGCGGGCGCGACTGCGCGGTAGATCGTCAAGCGCTGACCGGCTGCCACGCTGCTGCGCCCACCATTCCATTGCGCCAATTGGGCGGTTGAGACGCGGTAGCGGCGCGCGATGCTGGCCATGCTTTCGCCCTTGCGTACCACATGCACGCCGCGGCGCAGGGCTGGGCCATCGGGCGCGACGAGCAGATCGCCAGACTCTGCGATCGTCTCGGGAATGTCTTCGCTGACGTGCTTGGGGCGCGGAACAAGCAGTGTCGACCCGGGCCGAATGACCGTGCGCGCCGGGATGTTGTTGGCACTGCGCAGATCGGTCTCCGAGATGCCGAAACGGGCCGCGATCGCCGCGGGCCGTTCTGTGGCGCCCACGCGATAGGCCATCCAGGACGACAGCGGCCGGTCGTAGTTCTCCAGATTCTTGAGGAACACGTCCACCTTGTCGGCGGGCAGCAGGATCTCTGGGCGCAGTGCGCCGACGATCACGGGCCGATTGAACGAGGGGTTGAGTGCGCGGAACTGGTCGACCGAGATCTCCGCAAGCTTGGCGGCCGTGACTACGTCAATGTCGCGGTCCTTGGTGATCGTGACGAAGTAGGGCTCGTTCCGGATCACCGGCAGCTTCAGGCCGTAACGCTCCGGATCCTTGACGATGTTCTTGATCGCCTGCAGTTTGGGTACATACCAGCGTGTCTCGGCAGGCATGTTCAGGCTCTGGTAGTCGGTGGGTCGGCCGGCGCGCTGGTTGCGGGCAATGGCGCGCGACACCGAGCCTTCACCCCAGTTGTAGCTCGCCAGCGCGAGGTGCCAGTCGCCGAACATGCCGTAAAGGCGCTCGAAGTAGTCCAGTGCGGCGCGCGTCGAGTCGATCACTGATCGACGCTCGTCCTTCCACATGGTCTGCTTCAGGTTGTATTGCTTGCCCGTACTGGGAATGAACTGCCACATGCCACTGGCCTTGGCCGTGGAGAGCGCCTGCGGATTGAATGCGCTCTCGATGAAGGGCAGCAGCGCCAGCTCCATCGGCATGTTGCGGCGTTCGATCTCCTCGACGATGAAGTAAAGGTAGCGGCTGGCCCGCTCGGTCATGCGCTGCATGTACTCGGGCTGGCGGGCGTACCACTGCGTCTTGTCATCGGCCAGCGGGCTTTCGAGATCGGGCATGGCAAAGCCGTTGCGGATCCGTGCCCAAAGGTCTTCGCGGGTCAGATCCAGCTCGCTGCCAAGCTTTGGCGCATCGCCAGACAGCTGCGGTGTGGAGGTCCGTCCGTCCGGCACGATGAGCTCCGGGCTGGAGAGCGGACCAATCGCATCCGGCGCGGGTGTCATTGCCGGGGCCGATCCAGGTACAGGTTGTCCAGTGGCCGGCGCCGCTGGCACCGCGGGTTGCGCCGCGGGCCGTCCGACCGGGGGCGTCGCGAGCTGTGCGGGCGTGGCCTGGACGGGTGCGACCGGGGCACTCGGCACCTCGCGCGTCTCGATCGGCGCCGGTGTGTTCTGTGCCCACACGCTTGTGCACAGGGCGGACAGCAGCAGGCCCGCCGCGACATGCTGCATTGCCGACTTGCCACGCAGTGTCGCAGCCGCAACGCCATGCCTCGGGCTGTGCCGCTCGCAAATCGGGGCGCGGACAGAGCAGGCGAGCAGGCGGCGTGGGTTGAACGGCATGAGGCGGGAGCGGATGCGAAACGCTAAACGGTTGAGTTTAGGCGTGCCGGTCTGACGCATGCCCGCTGTTGCTGGAGCGCTGCGTCCAATGTGTGGTCCGAGTCCATCAGGTCATCACAGCGCGTGCCTCGTCAGGCGCGAAACACATCCTTGAGTGCACGTCGCCGCGCAAACTCCGCGGCCGACCCCGCGCGCAGGAACGGGTTGGTATCTAGCTCGATCTCGATCGTCGAGGGCAGCGTGCAGCGACCCTGCACGCGCAGATCGACACTGGCAGCCAAGCGCTCGGCAATGCGCGCGCTGTGCGGCTCGACGTGCGCGGCAAAGCGGAGATTGGCCACCGTGTATTCGTGGGCACAGAACACGCGCGTGGTGCGCGGCAGGGTGGCCAATGCACTGAGGCTTGACCACATCTGGTCAGCGCTGCCTTCAAACAACCGGCCGCAGCCGGCTGCAAAGAGCGTGTCGCCGCAGAAGAGCGCCGGACTGTCCAGATCCGTGCCGTTTGCGGTGCCCGGCGTGAAGTAGCAGATGTGATCCAGCGTATGGCCCGGCGTCTCGAGCACCTGCAGTGTCATTCCCCAAGGGCGGAGTTGCACTGCGTCTCGATCTCTCACAGCCTGGGTGAGCCAGGGCATGGTGCCAGCCAGGCGCCCGGTCAGCGGGCCGATGATCTCGATGCCTGGAGACTGCACGCGCAAGGCTGCGACGCCACCGATGTGATCGCCATGATGGTGCGTCAGTAGAATGCCTCGCAGCTTCAAGCCGCTGGATGCAAGCCAGCGCTGCACCGGCTCGGCTTGACCCGGGTCCACAACCCAGGCGTGCTGAGTGTCGTGGATTGCCCAGATGTAGTTGTCAGTGAATGCGGGCAGGTCGGTGATGCGCAACATGGCGTCCAAGAGGTGTTTCTGATCCACGTGCAGTCGGTTCTGCGCAGTTTGCCCACGATCTCCACGCCATCGCAACGCCTACATGAGCTCCAGCGTCCCTGATCCCGACCCCGGCACCCGACCTCAGGCCGGGCCGCGCTCGGCGTGCAGCGGTCTGATGCAGCCCCTGTCCGAATGGGCGCAGTGCCCGGCCGGGAAGTATGTACTCGGCTGGGAGCAGCGCATCGTGGACGAGATGGTCGATGATGTCTTCGGATTTCACGCGCTCCAGCTGGGCTGGCCCGAGCTGGCCGGGCTGCGCGCAAACCGCATGCCGCATCGCTGGCTGGCCGGAGCGGGTGCGGATTTTGGCCTCGGTGCTGATCTGCTGATCGAGCCAGAGGATCTGCCGTTCCCCGCGCAGACCCTGGATCTGGTTGTGCTGGCCCATGTGCTGGAGTTTGCTGCCGACCCGCATCAGGTGCTCCGGGAAGTCGAGCGCGTGCTGGTGCCCGAGGGGCGCGTGGTCGTGCTCGGATTCAACCCGCTGTCCCTCTGGGGCGCACGCCAGCGCTTGATGCGCCCGTTGGGGCCCTACCTGCCCCGCGAGGGACAGTTCATCAGTCCGCCGCGTCTGAAGGACTGGTTCAAGCTCCTGGGCATGGACGCGCAGCGCAGCCGCTTCGGCTGCTACGTGCCCTGGGTGCGTTCCGAGCGTTGGCTTGAGCGCTGGGCCTGGATGGACCGCATGGGACCGCGCTGGTGGCCGTTCACCGGAAGTGTCTACGCCATGAGCGCCGTCAAGCATGTACGCGGCATGCGCCTGATCGGCGCAGCGTGGAAGAAGCCCGCACGAGCAGCCATCGCACCCGTGCCCGCAGCCTCGAACAGTCCGGTGTCATTTGAGGCCCCGGGCATTCGCGGCCGCCTATCCAACGAAACAGAGACTTGAATGAAGGTTGAGGCCTACACAGATGGCGCGTGCAAGGGCAACCCCGGCCCAGGCGGCTGGGGCGTGGTGCTGCGCTATGGCGAAACGGTGCGCGAATTGCATGGCGGGCAGGCGCAGACCACCAACAACCGCATGGAGCTCACCGCGGTGATCGAAGCCCTGCGCGCACTCAAGCGGCCTTGCGAGATCGTGGTCTGGGCCGACTCGCAGTACGTGCTCAAGGGCATCAGCGAGTGGCTGCCGGCCTGGAAGGCGCGCGGCTGGAAGACGGCGGACAAGAAGCCCGTGAAGAACGAGGATCTCTGGCGCACGCTTGATGAGCTCGCACGCGCTCATCAGGTGAGCTGGCAGTGGGTCAAGGGCCACGCCGGCCATCCTGGCAACGAGCGCGCAGATGCCTTGGCGAATCTGGGCGTTGACGAGGTGCGCAGCGCCAAGCGCTGAGTTGCGTCGGCTCGCAGGCTCTCAGCGGTGCTGGGCCAGCTCCGCTGCAAGGCGCTGCATCAGCTGTTCAGCAGGCAATTCACGGATACGGCGCAGCTCACGGCCGGACCAGCAGCTCTGGTGTTCGGCGTCATGCTGCTGCGCGGCCGCGGCGCGGATCGTGCCTGACAGCGCATTCTGAGCGGGGAAGGGCAGGGCGGTGGCTGTGGAGTCGATGCTGCGCATGAAGCTGTTTTCGACACCCTGCGCCCAGCGGCCGGAGAACGCCCGCGTGAACCGAACCGTCCGGTCTTGAAGTTGCGCTGTACGGCGCAGCAGCGCTCGATAGCTTGCCGTAGTGCCTGCCTCCGGGCACAACAGGAAGGCGGTTCCCAGCTGTGTGGCGGCCGCACCGCTGGCCAGCGCACGTGCGATGTCCGCACCATCCATCAGACCGCCCGCGGCCACGATCGGGACGCGAATGTCCTTGCGTATGGCTTCGACGAGCGCAACGCACGTGAGCCCGTCCGGAGCGTCGCCAGACATCTCGAACTCGCCACGGTGCCCCCCTGCCTCGATGCCCTGCGCCACGATGAAGTCCGCGCCGGCGGCTTCGATGGTGCTCGCATCGTGCGGCGAGGTTGCGGTGACAGCGACCGCGATGCCCAAGTCGTGGGCACGATGAATCACGTCCTGCGGCGGCAGTCCGAAGTGAAAGCTCAGCACCTCGGGCCGCTCGGACCAGATCGCGTCCAGCTGCTCGGCCAGCGGCGGATGCCAGGCGTTGCCTGGCAGCTTGGGGGCGGCGATGCCCAGACGCTGCGCGATCGGTGCCAGCGCTGCCTCTGCGGCGGTCGCCCGCTCGGCATCCACCCTGAACGCAGGCGGAAACATGAACAAGTTCACATTCAGCGGGCCGGCTACGCCAGCGCACAGCGCACGTGTTTGCCGAATGTCCTGCGCGATGCGATCACCGCTCAGGTAGGCCACACCGAGGCTGCCCATGCCGCCTGCTCGAATGACAGCTGCCGCGAGTGCAGGCGTGCTCGGACCGCCAGCCATCGGTGCCTGGATGATCGGAACCTGCAACTCGTCGAAGGTAAACGGCATGATCAGAGCCTGAAGTGCTCGATCAGTGCCGCGCATAGCGCACTCAACTCGGTCTTGAGCGGTTCGAACCCAGGGCTGAGTTCGCGCGTCGCTTCATCCATGTACAGGCGCCGATTGATCTCCAACTGGATGCTGTGGCACTGCCGCGCAGGCTGCCCGATGACGCGCACGATCTCGACACCTTTGTAGGGCGCATTCCAGTTCACGCGATACCCGCGCTGTGCAAGCCATTCGCCCATGAAGCGCGAAAACTCCGCGCCTGAAGTCGTGCCGTCGCGGTCGCCGACGACGAAGTCCGGCAGATCGGTCGTGCCCGGCGCATCATGGGCGAACAGTCCGCCGGCGCTCGGCATCGAGTGGCAATTGACGTGGAACAGTCGGCCGTGGGCGCCATGCAGGCGATCGCGTTGGGCAAGAAGCGCGTCCCAGTAGGGCTGCCAGCAGCGCTCGATTCGCGCCTGCACTTCGTCGACCCGAAGACGGCGCGCATAGATCGGCGAGCCGTCGTCCAGGCAGCGCCACACGAGACCCTTGCCCATCTCGCTCTTTCGGGTCGGCGCGATCGGTGCGGGCCAGCGACCTTCGATCAGTGCCTCGTCAATGTCGGTGGCGGCGCGATTGACGTCGAGATAGCTGCGCGGAAACTGCGCTGCAATCAGCGTGGCGCCCTGCTCGACCCAGGGAGCAAACAGCGCGTCCACATGCGTGTCCTCGGCGTCGCGCAGGTTCTGGCGCTGGACCACATGGTCGAAGTCATCCGGGTAGTGCACGCCGCTGTGCGGAGAGTCGAGCAGCAATGCGCGAGGCTGAGCAGGCGTGCGCAGATCGATCATGCCCGCGCTCCGGCGTTCCGTGTGGCGCGAACAGCGTGCATCAGGCAGGGACTGAGGGGCATGGTGCAGGGATTCTCGCACGCGCAATCGGTTGCCAAATCCGGGCGCAGGAACGATAGTCCGGGGGTTTTTACTCAGTACAAAGCGGCCGGCCCGGGCCCAGGCCGATCAGCAGCCTTGCGCGCCGGCACGCACAACAAGGGGACCTGTTTTGTTCAAGATCCGCTCGTATCCGGACTTCTGGTCCGGGATGATGTTCATCACCGTCGGTCTGTTCTTTTCGATCTACGGCCGAATCAACTACGACCTAGGCACGGCCGGCCGCATGGGGCCGGGATACTTCCCGTTCTGGCTTGGCTTGATCCTGGCTGGACTGGGCCTCATCGTCCTGTTCGGCGCCTTGAGTGCAAAGCGGCAAGAGGAAGAGGTCGGTGCATGGGACTGGAAGAGCATTGTGTTCGTGCTCGGTGCCACCGTGATTTTCGGGTTCATGCTGCGCCCGGTCGGCATGATCCTCGCCGTGAGCGTACTCGTTGCGGTGGCTTCACTGGCGTCGCACGAATCGCGCTTTGGCGCGGTCGTCAAGGGCGGTGTACTCGGTGTCGTGGTGTTCGAACTCTGCTTCTTGCTTGGACGTACGCTGACCAGCGTCCTGCGGCCGCTGGTGGAGTCGGTGTCCGAGAGTCTTGTGGGGGCCAGCAAGAGCCTGGGTGGTCTGGCCACGCTGATGGGTTGGGTGGACGAGATCATCCTCGGGGCTGTCGTGCTCGCCACGGTTGCGCTCGGCGTGTGGGCGCTGCTCAAACTTGCCCCCGAGAAGCTGCTCGATCGGCTCGGCAAGGAGTACGCCGTGGCCACGCATGTCCTGCTATCGCTGTCCGTGTGGGTGTTCACGATTGCACTCAAGCTAACGATCCCGGTCCGTCCGGACTGGCTGAGCTGAGGAGCGAGCGACGATGGAACTGCTCAACAATCTCGCTCTCGGTTTCAGCACGGCATTCACGCTGCAGAACCTGCTGTATGCCTTTCTGGGCTGCATGATCGGCACGATGATCGGCGTGCTGCCAGGTCTGGGGCCGATCGCCACGATCTCGATGCTGCTGCCGGCCACCTTCGTGCTGCCGCCGACGGCGGCGCTCATCATGCTCGCCGGCATCTATTACGGCGCGCAGTACGGCGGCTCGACCACTTCGATCCTTGTGAACATCCCCGGTGAAGCCAGCTCGGTGGTCACCTGCATCGACGGCTACCAGATGGCGCGGCGCGGGCGTGCGGGGCCGGCACTGGCCACTGCGGCCCTCGCCTCGTTCTTCGCAGGCACCGTGGCCACCATGGCGATTGCCGCCTTTGCGCCGCCGCTGGCCGAACTGGCCTTCAAGTTCGGTGCGGCCGAATACTTCAGCTTGATGGTGCTCGGCCTCGTCGGTGCGGTGGCGCTGGCTTCGGGCAGTCTGCCCAAGGCGGTGGGCATGATCGTGCTGGGCGTGCTGCTGGGCCTGATCGGCACGGACGTAAATTCCGGTGTGCAGCGCTACACCTATGACATTCAGTCTCTGGCCGATGGCATCGGATTCGTGGTGATCGCGATGGGTGTGTTCGGTTTTGCCGAAGTCATCACCAATCTGGAGAAGAAGGAAGCACGCGAGGTCTTCACCGATCAGAAGCTTCAGATCTATCCCAGCAAGGAAGACGTCAAGCGCGCGGCCGGGCCCACCATTCGCGGCACCTTGCTGGGCTCGGTGCTGGGCTTGCTCCCCGGCGGTGGTGCGTCACTTGCAAGCTTCGGCGCCTACACACTGGAAAAAAAGATCAGCAAGAACAAACACGAGTTTGGCAAGGGCGCGGTGGAGGGCGTGGCCGCCCCGGAATCCGCCAACAACGCAGCCGCGCAGACCAACTTCATTCCGCTGCTCACGCTGGGTATTCCACCAAATGCCGTGATGGCCCTGATGGTCGGCGCCATGACCATTCACAACATCCAGCCCGGCCCGCAGGTGATGACCAGCAACCCCGAGCTGTTCTGGGGCCTGATCGCCAGCATGTGGATCGGCAATGCGATGCTGGTCATTCTCAATCTGCCGCTGATCGGTATCTGGGTGCGCCTGCTCAAGGTGCCCTACCGTTTCCTCTACCCGGCGATCCTGACCTTCTGCTGCATCGGCGTCTATACCGTCAACAACAACGTATTCGACGTGTTCATGACCGCGATCTTCGGCTTCATCGGCTATGTGTTCATCAAGCTCAAGTGTGAGCCCGCGCCCTTGCTGCTCGGCTTCATCCTCGGGCCGATGATGGAGGAGAACTTCCGCCGGGCGCTCCTGCTCTCGCGCGGCGACTTCTCAACCTTCGTGACTCGCCCGCTGTCTGCAACGCTCCTGCTACTGGCGCTTGTCCTCGTGCTGTTGGTGACCTTGCCGGCCATCAAGTCGCGACGCGAAGAAGTCTTCCAGGAACCCACCTGAGCGCAGGCAGAGGCTGCACGCAGCGGCGCATCGCACAGAGCCGATCAACATGGACAGAGTGCAGTGCGTCGTGGTGGGCGCAGGGGTGGTCGGGCTGGCCTGTGCCCGCGCCTTGGCGCAGGCCGGGCGCGAGGTGCTCCTGCTCGAGGCAGCAGATGCGATTGGTACCGGAACGAGTTCGCGCAACAGCGAGGTCATCCACGCCGGCATCTACTACCCGCCTGGGTCACTGAAGGGCCGCTTCTGCGTGCGCGGCAAGGCGCTGCTCTATGCGTTTTGCGCTACCCATGGCGTCCCGGCTCGACGGCTTGGCAAGCTGATCGTCGCCACGGACAAGGCGCAGGTGCCGCGGCTGAACGCGCTCGTGGCCAACGCCGCGGCGCTGGGCGTGACGGATCTCGTTTACATCGGCGCCAAGCAGGCGCGGGCAATGGAACCGGCGCTGTCCTGCGTGGCTGCGGTGCATTCACCGAGTTCCGGCATGGTGGACAGCCACACCTACATGCTGGCATTGCAGGGTGAGTTCGAGCGGGCCGGCGGCATCACGGTGCTGCGTGCCCGCGTGCAGCAAGTCGTTCAGGAGGAGCAGGGCTGGCGGCTCGAGACCGAGGACGGCTCTGCGCTTGCGTGCGACAGCTGGGTCAACTGTGGCGGGCTGCGTGCTCCGTATCTGGCCCGCGCGTTGCGACTGCGCGACGCGCAGCAGCAGGCGGCCTGGCTGACGCGGCTACCGAAGCATCACTACGCCAAGGGCAACTACTTCGTGCTCGCTGGTCGCGCACCGTTCTCAAGGCTGGTATATCCCTTGCCGCGGCCCGATGCCCTGGGCACGCACTTCAGCCTCGATCAAGGTGGGCAGGCGCGCTTCGGGCCGGACATCGAGTGGCTCGAGACGACCGATCCAGAAACGATCGACTATCGCGTCAACCCGGCGCGCCTGCCCGAGTTCGAGGCAGATATCCGGCACTACTGGCCGGATCTGCCCGCGGGCGCACTGCAGCCGGGCTATACGGGCATTCGGCCCAAGCTGCATGCCCACGGCGAGCCTGCGGCAGACTTCTTCATTGAAGGCCCGGCGGCGCACGGGCTGCATGGCTTCGTGAATCTGATGGGTATCGAGTCGCCGGGGCTGACGGCCAGCCTCGCGATCGCCGAGCATGTGGAAAGCCTATTGCGGTGAACGGGCTGCAAATTCGACCCTTGCAGGATGGCGATGATCTGCATGCGCTGACGGCATTGCTGCACCGCGCTTATGCGGCGCTGGCCCTGCGCGGTCTCAACTACACAGCCGTTGACCAGACCGTCGAGACGACGCGTGGGCGCATCGCCCAAGGGCAGTGCCTGGTAGCCGAACACACGGGCCGGCTTGTGGGCACTGTGCTCTATACGCGCCGGATCGATCCCTGCGAAGCGACGCTGTTCACGCAGGTCGCCTCCATCCACCAGTTTGCCGTGGAGCCCGCCTTGCAGGGGCAAGGGATCGGTCTTGAGCTGATCCGCGCCGCCGAGGCGATTGCTCTCTCGCATGGCGAACCCGCTCTGGCGCTCGATACGGCGGAGCAGGCGGATCATCTCATCGCCGCCTATCAGCGCTGGGGCTTCGGGATCGTGGGCCACGTGCAGTGGCCCGGCAAGGTCTACCGTTCCGTGCTGATGCTCAAGGCGCTGGAGCCATACGCTCACCCACCTCGAGCGTGAACGCAGCGACCGCCTTCTCCAGTGCCTGCGCCTGCGCGCGCAGCTCGGTCGCTGCGTGATTGGAGCGCGTGGCGACATGAATGCCGCGCTGGTTTGCCTCAGAGATCTGCGAGACCGCTGCTTCCACGGCATGCGCATCCGTACGCTGGGCACGGGTCGCATCTGCGATCTGACCGGCGAGTGCGCTCACCTTCTCCACGGCACTTACCACGTCGGTGATCGAGCGGCCGGCCTGATCCACCAGCGCGGAACCGGTACGCACGCGATTGACGGACTCATCGATGAGGTTCTTCACCTCGGTGGCTGCCTTGGCGGAGCGCTGCGCCAGCGTGCGGACTTCGCCGGCCACGACCGCAAAGCCGCGACCCTGCTCACCGGCACGCGCCGCCTCCACGGCTGCGTTGAGCGCAAGGATGTTGGTCTGGAAAGCGATGCCGTCGATCACGTTGACGATCTCTGCAATGCGCTTGGACGATTCATCGATCTGGTGCATGGTGCCCACGACCTGACCCACCACGTCGCCCCCTTCACTGGCCACGCTGCTGGCTTGACGGGCCAGCTCGCTGACCTGCGCAGTGCTCTCGCCACTGGAAATCACGGCCGACGCGATGCGGCGCGTGGACTCGCCTGAGGCCTGCACCGAACGGGTCTGTTCTGTCGAGACCTCGCTCAGGTCGGTATTCACGCTGTCGATGGTCTCGGCCGTACGCATGATTTGCTGGGCCACCTGATTGACTTGGCCGACGACCTGCGCCAGCCGGCCCTGCATTTCGGAGATGGATCCGAAGAGGTGGCCGAACTCGTCGCCCTGGCGGATCCAGATCTCGCTGTCCAGATCGCCCTTGGCAATGCGGTCGGTCACCGTCCGGGCTCGCCGCAGCGCGCCGCGCACCATTCGTGTGACCGACACCGCCAGACTCAAGGCGATGATCGAGGCCAGCAGCGCGATGATCGCGATGACCAACTTGTAGGTTTTGGCCTGCTGGCTGCTTTCGCTTGTCGCACGTGAAGCCAGCGTCTGCTGCCACTCCCGCTGTTCGGCAATGGCCTTCACCATCGTGTCACGTGCCGGCACCAGGTCCTTCTTGAGCTGCTCAAAGGCCGCATCCACGTCGCCCGCCTGAATCTTGCCGGCAACCTCACCCGCCAGCCGCCAGAAGAGAATGTCCGCGTCCCGGATCTTCTTGAAGCGATCACGGCCCTCGGCAGTGGTGATCTGGGACTCGAAGGTCTCGAGCTTCGCGAGCATGTCCTTTCGGAACTCGCCGATGCGATTCATGGTTTCGGTGCGTTCCTCCGGCGTCTTGACCAGCATGGCGTGGCGCGCCTCAAGGGAAATACGGAACATCAGGATCTGCACCTCGGAGATCCGGTCGATCTGCGGCACAAGCCGTTCGGACACCTTTGTGGCCGAGGCCTGGATCTGCGCAAAGACCAGCCAGGCAACCACGGTGACTGACACGAGAGCGAGAAACATCAGGCCGAAGCTTGCGTACAGTTTCTGACTGACCTTGAGATTGCTGCGGGTTTGCATGGCGACTCCTTGCGGCGGCGTGCGGGGCCGGCGATGGCCTGCTTATCGGTGCCGCGACGAGAATCTAAGGAATGCAAAGTTCGGCAAACCCGTCGAGAAGTGGCGCGTTTGCCGCGCAACTGCAGCATTTACGGGATAACGCGCAACACTGGCGTTATGGTTATTGAGCTGTACCGCGCCACAACTCACTCTCGATAGACTGCATGCCCGCAATCGGTGCGCGAAGCAGCTATGCCCTCGGAGCGCATGCGACTCGCGGCGCCACACGTAACGCGCCGAAGACCCTGATATCAACAAGGACACCCACTATGCCCACCTTCGATTGGCGCAACCCCTATCCCACCGAGCGCAGTCCGGTGTTCGCGCGCAATGTGGTGGCGACCAGCCAGCCCCTGGCGGCACAGGCGGGCCTGAAGCTGCTGGCGCAGGGCGGCAATGCCGTGGATGCCGCGGTGGGCGCGGCTGCCGTGATTGCGCTCACGGAGCCCTGTAGCAACGGCCTGGGCAGCGACAACTTCGCCATCGTCTGGGATGGCAGCCAGCTGCATGGTCTGAACGCAAGCGGCACGGCTCCGGCCGCCTGGTCGCTGGATTTCTTCAGGAAAAAGTACGGCGAGGATCTTCCGGCGAAGCGCCCCGTACGCGGCTGGGACACCATCACCGTGCCCGGCGCTGTGGCCGGCTGGGCGGCGCTGCACGGCAAGCTCGGCAAGCTGCCGTTTTCAGATGTGCTGGCTCCCGCCATTGAATATGCCGAGCGTGGTTTTGCGGTGAGCCGGATCGTGGCCGAGAAGTGGGGCCTGGGCGCGCCGCTCCTCAAGGACCAGCCGGGCTTTGCCGAGCACTTCATGCCCCACGGCCGCGCGCCGCTGGTGGGCGAGCACTTCACGCTGCCCGGTGCGGCCCGGTCGCTCAAGCTGATTGCTCAGACCAAAGGCGAGGCCTTCTACCGCGGTGAGATGGCCGCCGCCATCGCCGCCTACGCGCGTCAGACCGGCGGTTCACTGACCGAGGCCGACCTCGCCGCCTACCAGCCGGAGTGGGTCACACCGATCGCGCAGGACTTTGCCGGCCACACCCTGCACGAGATCCCGCCGAACGGGCAGGGCATTGCGGCGCTCATCGCCCTGGGCATCCTGAACCATGTGGATCTGGATGGCGTGAAGGTCGACAGCGCCGACTGGCATCACCTGATGATCGAGGCGATGAAGCTCGCCTTTGCGGACGTATACGCCTATGTGGCTGATCCGCGGGGTGGAATGCAGCTCACCCCGGAGCAGATGCTTGATGCGAAGTATCTGCAGACCCGCGCGGCGCTGATCAGCCGCACCACCGCCCAGGCCTTCATGCCGGGCAAGCCCGCCGGCGGCGGCACCATCTACCTCACTGCGGCCGATGAGCGCGGCATGATGGTCAGCTTCATCCAGAGCAACTACATGGGCTTTGGCAGCGGCGTGGTGGTGCCGGGCTCGGGCGTCTCGCTGCAGAACCGCGGCCATGCCTTCCATCTGGATGCCGCGCACCCCAACTGCGTGGCGCCGGGCAAGCGGCCTTTCCACACCATCATCCCGGCCTTCCTCACGCAGGGCGGGCAGCCGGTCATGTCCTTCGGCGTCATGGGCGGCAACATGCAGCCGCAAGGCCACATGCAGACGCTCACGCGCATGCTGCTCGCGGGCCAGAACCCGCAGGCGGCCTGCGATGCGCCGCGCTGGAAGTTCATGCAGGGCCTGGACATCGAGGTGGAGCACACCATGCCCGCCGGCGTGGTGAACGAGTTGGTCGCGCGCGGCCACAAGATCACCCAGGCCAACGACAGCTACATGGACTTCGGCAGCGGCCAGTTCATCTGGCGCCTGGGCGACCCGGCCCGCGAGGGCTATGTGGCAGCGAGCGACTCGCGCCGCGACGGGCTCGCGGCGGGATACTGATTGACTCGCGCCGCAACGGGTTCGCTGCATGGATCGACTCCGGCGGGCTACTGGCGCGGTGCCGTAGCGGCCGGCGGGAGATTGCCCCGCCAGATCAGCAGCAGGCAGGTGCTGAGTGCAGCAGCGAGGCCGATCACGATGTGCTCCAGCACCGCTGTCTGCTTGAGCGCCATGGCGTAGAGCGCCACCACGCCCAGCACACTCAGGTTCTCGCAGAAGTTCTGCACTGCGATGCTCTGCCCGGCGTTGAGCAGCACATAGCCGCGATGCTGCAGCAGCGCATTCATGGGTACGACGAACAGCCCGGCCGCCAGACCCATGACCCCGATGTGCACGGCGGTGCCGATCACCGAACCTGCCAGCGGCAGGATCATCAACAGCACGGGGCCGAGCAGCAGGCTCCAGGGCAGCAGGCGTTCCACACGCTCCAGCACCAGCAGCCGGCCGGCCAGCACGGCGCCTGCCGCCACGCCCACGGCAAAGCCGGCCTGCAGCAGTGCAGCGCTGTCCAGGCTTAAACCCAGTGACTGTCGGCCCCAGTCCAGCACGAGGAACTGCAGCACCGCACCCACACCCCACAGCAGGGTGGTGCACAGCAAGCTGATGCGCGCCAGCCGATCAGCCCAGAGGGCGGCCAGTGCAGCGGCAAAGACCGGCAGCGCCGGCCGTGTCGGTGCGAGGTAGCGGCGACCGGAGTCCGGTACACGCAGGTTGAGCAGGGCCGATGCGCCGTACAGCAGGACGGCGACGAACAGGCCTGGCAGCAGCGTGAGCGTGTCCTGACCGGCCACGCGGTGCAGGGCGCCGAGCAGCTCCTGATTCACCAGCAGGCCGCCCAGCACGGTGCCCAGAATCACGGCGCCGATGGTCAGGCCTTCCAGCCAGGCGTTGGCGCGCACCAGCATGCGCGCTGGCAGAAGTTCCGTGAGCAGGCCGTACTTGGCCGGCGAGTAGGCTGCGGCGCCCACGCCGACGACGCCGTAGGCCAGCAGCGGGTGCAGGCCGGCGATCAGCGCCATGCAGCCCGCGGCCTTGAGCAGGTTGGCCGCGAACATCACCTCACGCTTCGGCCGCCAGTCCGCCCAGCGGCCGACCCAGAAGGCCAGCGCCACATAGGCGAGGATGAAGGTGAACTTCAGCATCGGCGTCATCCAGGCGGGAGCCTGGGCCTGCTGCAGCAGGGCGATGGCGAGGATCAGCAGCGTGTGGTCGGCCAGCGCAGAGAGAAACTGCGTGGCCAGCAGTGTGGCTGCCGGGCGCACGGAGTCCGAGGTCACGGACGTGCCGGGTGGGCCGGCTGCTGCGGCCTCGTGCTCTCGCGGGGTCTGCTCCGGACGCACGCGCGATCAGGCCCCGCTGGGCTGTTGCCGCATCAGGCGGCGGAGCGCAGGGCGCTGCGCTCGGGCAGGGTGGGCTGCATCTGTGCGAGCAGATCGCGCGCGACCTGCTGCCAGCTGGCGTTGCGCGCCAGGGCCGCCACCTCATTGCGGTCCAGCGTGAGCGCGGCGCGGCACGCGGCGGTCAGATCCTCGGACAGCACGCCGCCGCGCGGCGGCACGACGTCGATCGGGCCGGTGACCGGATAGGCCGCCACCGGCGTGCCGCAGGCCATCGCTTCGAGCAGCACAAGTCCGAAGGTGTCGGTACGGCTGGGGAAGACGAACACATCCGCAGCGCGGTACAGCGGCGCCAGTTGCGCGTGGTCCACCATGCCCAACCAATGCACCTGCGGGTACTGCCGCTGCAGGCGCGCGCGTGCGGGGCCATCGCCCACCACCACCTTGCTGCCGGGCAGGTCCAGCTCGCAGAAGGCTTCCAGGTTCTTCTCCACGGCGACGCGGCCGATGTTCATGAAGATCGGCCGCGGCAGATCGAGCGCGTCGCGTACGCCGGGCTGGAACAGGTCCTGATCCACACCACGGCCCCAGACCTGCGCCTGGGCAAAGCCCCAGCCGCGCAGCTCGTCCACCATCGCCTGCGTGGGCGCGAGCACGGCGCGTGACGGGCGATGGAAACGGCGCATCAGCGTATAGGTCCAGGCCAGCGGGATGCGCACCCGGGCGTGCACGTATTCCGGAAACTTGGTGTGGTAGCTGGTGGTGAACTGCCAGCCGCGCGCCAGCGCGTGGCGCCGTGCCGCCAGACCCAGCGGCCCTTCGGTGGCAATGTGCAGGCGATCCGGCACCTCGGTCAGCGCCGCGCGGATGATGCGCCCTGGCTCGGTGGACAGGCGTATTTCGGGATAGCTGGGCATGCCGATCGTGCGATGGCCATTGGGGTGGACGATCTGCACCTCGTGGCCCAGGCGGCCGAGCTCGCGCTGCATATAGGTCCAGGTGAAGACCACGCCGTTGGTCTGCGGATGCCAGGCATCCGTGACGATCACGATCCGCATCGACTGCCCTCCGTGTTCAGCCGGCGCGGCGCGCGGGCTAACCCATGAGCAGACCACAGCATTGTGACGCCCGATTACGCGCGCGCAGGCGCAGAGCAGGCTGTGGGCGGCATGCCACGGGCGGCGGTGACGTCATGGTTTGCGTATTCAGTGTGTCATGCAGGCCGCCTAGGGTGCGCGCAGTGCGAGCAACTCCTTGGAGGCCAGCCATGCGGATCGCAGTCATCGGTACGGGCTATGTGGGGCTGGTCACGGCCGCCTGTCTTGCGCAGGCCGGGCACGACGTGCTGGCGATCGACCGCGACGCAACGCGGGTGCAGATGCTGCACGACGGCCAGGTGCCGTTCTACGAGCCCGGGCTGGCCGGCCTGGTGCAGCAGGGCGTGGGTCAGGGGCGCCTGCGCTTCGAGACGTCGATGGCTGCCGTGAGCACGGCACAGCTCGCCTTCATCTGCGTGGGCACGCCGCCGCGGCCCGATGGTGCGGCCGACATGCACCAGCTCTTCGATGCAGCACGCGAGCTGGCGGTCTGGATGGCGCCGGACTGCCTCGTCGTGCAGAAGTCCACGGCGCCCATCGGGACCGCAGACCGCGTGGTGGCGGCCGTCCAGGCTGGACTGGCGCAGCGCGGTCTGGCGCCTGAGCAGCAGCGTGCCCGAGTGGCCGCCAACCCTGAGTTTCTGCGCGAAGGCAGTGCGGTGCGCGACTTCGGCGAACCCGATCGGGTCGTGATCGGTGTCGAGCATGAGGATGATGCCCGCCTGCTGCGCGAGCTGTACCGGCCCTTCGTGAACCACGCGACACAGCTGCTGGTCATGGACCGTCGCAGCGCCGAGCTGGCCAAGTACGGTGCCAACTCGATGCTTGCTGCGCGCGTGGCGCTGATCAACGAGCTGGCGCGCATTGCGCAGGCTACCGGCGCCGACATCGAGCAGGTGCGCGCCGTGCTGGGCAGCGATCCGCGCATCGGGCCGCAGTTTCTGGCTGCGGGCTGCGGCTATGGCGGCTCCTGTTTCCCCAAGGATGTGAAGGCGCTGGGCGTGCTGGCCGACTGCCTCGGTGTGGACGTGCCGATGCTGCATGCCATCAACGGCAGCAACGAGCTGCACAAGCGACATCTGGTCGAGCGCCTGAGCCATGCGCTGGGCGGGCTGGCCGGGCGCACCGTGGCCATCTGGGGCCTGTCCTTCAAGCCGGAGACCGATGATCTGCGCGAGGCGCCCTCACGCACGGTGATCGATCTGCTGGTCGAGCGCGGCGCCCGTGTGCAGGCCTTCGACCCCGCCGCCATGCAGGCCGCCGCGCGGGTGTGGGCCGATGCGCCGCAGGTGCGCCTGTGCGAATCCCCGATGCACGCGGCGCGCGATGCGGATGCGCTGGTGTTGCTGACCGAGTGGGCGCACTTTCGCGAGCCAGACTTCGCGGCGCTCGCACGCAGCCTGCGCGGCCAGCTGGTGCTCGATGGCCGCAACCTCTGGCGTGCCGCCCAGGTGCAGGCCGCCGGGCTGCGCTACCTGGGCGTGGGCCGGCCAGGCAGCGAGGCCGGCGCGCCCGTGATTGCGGCAGTCTCAGCCGCTCCGGGGGCAGAGGCCGTGCCGGTACTGCTGGCGCCCTGAGCGCAGTCGCTGCGGGCAAACCCGCAGAAGACGGACGATCAAGCTGCAACGAGGCGCACCGATAATCGGGGCACCACAAAGACAGTTGTGAACCCGGGGTTGAAGTCCGGCCGCGCGCAACGACCTCGCCTTCATGTCCCGAAAGCCGAACTGGTTCGACAAGCACCTGCCCAGCAAGGAAGAGCTGGCCGCCCACAAGTGGCTGCGGCCCTGGGCGGAGCGCATCGTCCACCCCTCGCTGTGGCACATCAACCGCCGCAGCGTCTCGCGCGGTGCAGCACTGGGCATGTTCTTCGCGCTGCTCACGCCCATCGGGCAGATCTTCTTTGCCGCACTGGCTTCGCTGTATGCGCGCGGCAATGTGCCGATCGCGGCGGCCACCACCTTCGTCACCAACCCGCTCACGCTCGCGCCGGTGCTGTATTGCGAGTACGCGATCGGCTCGCTGCTGCTGGGCCGCCCGGTGAGCTGGCCCACGCTGCCAGAGAACGAGCACTGGTTCTGGGGCGCGATCCAGACGGTTCAGTACCTGGGTCTGCCGCTGGTGCTGGGCATCGTGGTGCTGTCGGTGATCGCGGGCATCGTGACCTACTTCGGCATTGAGGCCGTCTGGCGCTGGCGCTCCACCCGCAAGTGGCGCACGCGTCGGGCGCAGCGCGCCCGGGCCTGAGTCGGGCCTGTTTGGCCGATTTCATTCCATTAAAGTGGCCGTTTCAGGCAGTTTTCGGGCTTTTTCCGGTCGGAACCACCTCAAGATCCGCGCCTGGCAAGCGGCAAGCCGCCCATGCCCGGGAATGCGACTTTCGGTCTGAATTCAACGCATCAGACTGGCCGAAAATGGCGGCACGCCAGCCTGTGAACGGGGCCTACACCACCTTCAGCCCCACCAGTGCCGGATTGGCCGGCGGCGCCTTGAGCTTCAAGGACTTCAGCCGCTCCACCAGCAGCTCGCCGATCATCAGGTTGCGGTGCAGCTTGTCGTCTGCCGGGATGACGTGCCAGGGCGCGTACTCCGTGGAGGTGGCGCGCAGCAGGCGTTCGTAGGCGCGCTGATAGGGCTCCCACTGCTTGCGGGCGTCCAGATCGCCCATGGCGAATTTCCAGTTCTTGGCCGGGTCGTCGATGCGCTGCTGCAGACGGCGACGCTGCTCGCCCTTGCTGATGTGCAGCATGCACTTGACGATCAGCGTGTGGTTCTCGACCAGCAGGCGCTCGAAACTGTTGATGTAGCCATAGCGCCGCTCGGTTCGGCCACGGTCGATCCAGCCTTCCACCGTGGGCACCAGCACGTCCTCGTAATGGCTGCGGTTCCACACTGCCAGCTCGCCGGCGCGCGGCACCACGGCGTGGCAGCGCCAGAGAAAGTCCCGCGCGCGTTCCTCCTCGCTGGGCGCCTTGAAGGCATGCACCCGAACCCCCAGCGGCGAGGTGCGGCCGAACACCCAGCGGATCGTGCCGTCCTTGCCGCTGGTATCCATGCCCTGCAGCACCAGCAGCACGCGCCAGTCCCCATTGGCATGCAGAAGGTCCTGCAGCTTGTCCAGGCGTTCGGCCAGGGCGTCCAGCCTGGCCTTCTGCTCGGCCTCGCTGCCCTTCGCAAAGGGCGTGGAGGCCGGGTCGATCTCGCTCAGGCGAAAGCGCTTGCCGGGGATGAAGTCGTCGAATTTTGGGCTGCGCGGCATGGAGGCTCCAGGTGGGCGGTCAGAGCACAAGCCTATGGCCGCACGCGGCTTCGGACAAGCGGCCCGCCGCAAACGTGCGCCGGTTCTCCCGAACTGCCCGGGTGCGGGCAGGTCCGGCACGCGACGGGCTGCCAGCCGGTACGCACGCCATGCCGCAAGTGCGGGATGAATACCAAAATCAGGCCACGAAAACGCCTGCAAGCACTTGATTTGAAGGGGAAAATCCAATTTATTGCGGTGCAACAAAATTGCAGCCCCGATGTAATGACGGGCTTCCATACTGTCGGCACACAGCGGATCTGTGTGCTGTGCAGCGCAGGCCACCCACAAGGCGGTCACGCAAACCAAAACTAAAGGACATCCTCCATGTTTCGCTCAAACGCCCACTTCAATCCGAATTCGGATCTCGACGCCGCCGCCACCAAGGTGCTCGCCGGCTTGTTCATGGTGCTTGCGCCGCTGATGGCCGTGTATTCGCTGGCCGACAGCCACGAGCCGGAAAACGTCGTGCAGCTCGATCGCGTCGTGATCACGGCCGACCGCATCGACACCGCCCAGGCCCCGCTGAACGCCGTTCGCCGCGATCGCAGCTGATCGCGCACTGATCGCCCCCATTGCACGCACAAGCGTGCAGTTGCAGCGGATCGCCCGGCGCAGCTAAGCCCTGGCGCAGGTCCGGATGAGATCTGGCGCCGGCGCCATCGCTGACGCCCTTACTGGTTCACGCAGCGCGTGGCCACGGCACCCAGGACCTCGCCATTGGCGGCCTCCACCCAGCCCACCATGCGAATGCGGTCCACGTCCGCATCGGGCGGGATCGACAGCGCGTGTACGTGGGCCATGCGCTCGCGCGTGACCTTTAGCGGGCCGATCACCTCGCGCACCACGTGGTCGTGCTTGAGCACGGCGCCGCGGTTTTCGCCGGCGTTCGGCTTGGATTCCAGGCCGTCTTCCACCAGCGCCACCCAGGCCTGCGCGCCTTGGGCGGTCTGCAGTGACTTGTCCGTCGCCTGCACGACCAGTTCCACGCCCACATAGCCACTGATGGCCATGCCGCGGCCGATCGCCATCCACACGGGGCTGGGCTGCGCGTTCACCTCCTTGATGCGGGCCGCAACGCGGCTGTCGTCCGCCCAGCGCACGGTCTTGCTGCTGGCCAGCAGCTGCGGGGTGTAGACCACGCGGTCGCCCTGCGCCTGCACCTGGGCGCGCTGGCGGGCCGTGGCGTCTGCGCGCGCGAAGCGGTCCTTCCAGCCGAGGCGGTCCCAATAGTCCACGTGCCAGGCCAGCGGAATGGCGGCCTCCGTCGGTTTGAGCGTGGCCAGCCAGGCATCGGCCGGCGGGCAGCTGTCGCAGCCTTCGCTGGTGTAGAGCTCCAGCAGGGCGGTGCGGCGCGGGCCGGTCTCGTTGCGGCAGGCCGCCTGCAGATTGGGCTTTTCGGCCGGCTTGGCTTCGGCCTTCGGCGCGGCGGCCTGGCCCAGGGGCACAGCAGCCGTCCACATCAGCCCAAGCAGAACAAGCGGGCGTGCAGGCAGCCTGCACGCTGAAGCAATACGGGAGAACATGGGGCGCCCCGAAAAGGGTGTTGGAACACAATAGTCGCCGCCGGGCGGGCTGCCTTACAAGCACGCCGCAGCCGCTTGCGCCCTCCGCAGACCAACAACATCACTCAGACCCCGGACCATGAACGCACCCGCCAAGACCTACGACCCCGTCACCCCCGCCACCACCGCCTTCCTCGGCTTGGGCGTCATGGGCTACCCCATGGCCGGCCACATGAAGCGCGCTGGCCATGCCGTCACGGTCTACAACCGCACCGCGGCCAAGGCTGCGGCCTGGGCGGCGGAGTACGGCGGCGCCACCGCGGCCACACCCAAGGCGGCGGCGGCCGGCAAGCAGTACGTGATGGCCTGCGTGGGCAACGACGACGACCTGCGCGGGATCTGCCTCGGTGAGGAGGGCGCCTTCGCCGGCATGGCCGCAGGCAGCACCTTCATCGACCACACGACGGCGAGTGCCGAAGTCGCCCGCGAACTCGCCGCCGAGGCCGCCACGCGGGGCATCCACTTCATCGACGCCCCGGTTTCCGGCGGCCAGGCCGGCGCCGTGAACGGCCTGCTCACCGTCATGTGCGGCGGCGATCAGGCCGCCTTTGACGCCGCCAAGCCGGTCATCATGGCCTATGCGAAGGCCTGCACCCTGCTCGGGCCGGCCGGCGCCGGGCAACTGGCCAAGATGGTCAATCAGATCTGCATCGCCGGGCTGGTGCAGGGTTTGAGCGAGGCCATCAACTTCGGCCAGAACGCCGGGCTGGACATGAAGCAGGTGCTCGAAGTCATCGGCAAGGGCGCCGCGCAGAGCTGGCAGATGGACAACCGCGGCAAGACCATGGTGGAAGACAAGTTCGACTTCGGCTTTGCCGTGGACTGGATGCGCAAGGACCTGGGTCTGGTCATGGCCGAGGCGCGCAAGAACGGCAGCCCCGTGCCCGTCACGGCGCTGGTGGATCAGTTCTATGCCGACGTGCAGCGCATGGGCGGCGGGCGCTGGGATACGTCCAGTTTGATCCGCCGCTTGAGCAAGTAAGCCAGGACTCGGAAAGCTAGACCGGCTTTCCATGCGGTTCCCCAGGCCAAAGTGCCTGAAGAACGGCTTGCAGCAAGCGGAAAGCCCGCGCAGATCAGCGCTGCACCGACAGCTGCGGCATCGGCGGTGCGGCCAGCGCGGGCACGAGGAAGCTCGCAAAGCGGTCCACCGCGGCGTCCCAGCTGAAGCCTTCGGCAAAGCGGCGCACGCCGGTGCGGTCCAGCTGCAGCGCAGCCATCGCGGCATCGCGCAGGTTCTCGCGCATCACGCCGCCGGGGCCGTCCGGCTGGGCGAGCATCACGTCCATCGGGCCGGGCACGGGGTAGGCGGCCACGGGCGTGCCGCAGGCCATGGCTTCGAGCATCACCAGGCCGAAGGTGTCGGCCTTGCTCGGAAACACCATCACATCCGCGCTGGCGTACACGGCCGCGAGTTCCCGCTTGGGCAGGATGCCGAGCCAGTGCACGTCCGGGTACTTGCGCCGCAGTGAGGCTTCGAGCGGCCCGACACCGCAGACCCACTTGCTGCCGGGCAGATCGGTCTCCAGAAAGGCCTGGATGTTCTTCTCGTAGCTGACGCGGCCCACATAGAGGAAACGCGGTGCGTCCGTGGGCAGGCGGTCGCGCGCGGGGCAGGCGTCCGGGTGGAAGAGCTGCGTGTCCACGCCGTGGGTCCATTCGCGCAGGTTGGCAAAGCCGCGCTGACGCAGCTCGCCCAGCACTACGGGGGTGGGCACCATCACGCCGGAGGACGCGCCGTGAAAGTGGCGGAACAGCGCATAGCCCAGCCACAGCGGCACGCCCACGGCGGCCTTGAGAATGTCCGGGAACTTCGTGTGGAAGGCGGTGGTGAACTGCAGGCCGCGCTTGAGGCAATAGCGCCGCGCCGCCCAGCCCAGCGGGCCTTCGGTGGCGATATGGATGACCTGCGGGTCGCTGGCGTCCATGAGCTGCTCGAAGCGCGCGCGCTTGACCTTGGCCAGCTCGATCTCCGGGTAGCCGGGGCAGGGGCGGCGGTCGAACTGCTCCGGCGTGACCCAGTGCACGCTGTGGCCGCGCTGTTTCAGGCCCGCGTCCAGCGCGAGCAGGGTGGTGACCACACCATTGACCTGGGGCAGCCAGGCGTCTGTGACGATGGTGATCCTCATGCCTGTCTCCTGCGCGCTCGCCTCCAGTGGGGCCGCGCGGTGTGTTCTTGTGGTGTGGTGGATCGATGAATCGTCGATCAGGGCGTCGGCGCTCAAGCCTGCACCGGCTCGGGGCTGGGTTCGGGTTGCGGTTGAGCCTGGGGCTGCGTCGGTGTGCTCGCGGGCCGGTTCAGTGCCGGCTGCAAAGCGGAGTTCAACGCCAACTCGCGCTCGCGCATCACCTGGCCCCAGTCGATGATCTCCAGGCGGCCGTCGGCATGCTCAACCAGCGCGGTGAGGCTTTCGACCCAGTCGCCGTCGTTGCAGTACAGGGTGCCGTCGATCTCGCGGATCTCGGCGGCATGGATGTGGCCGCAGACCACGCCGTCCAGCCCGCGGTGCCGCGCCTCGAAGGCCACGGCACGCTCGAAGTCCGTCACGTAGTTCACCGCGCGCTTGACCTTGTGCTTGAGGTACTTGGACACGCTCCAGTAGGGCATGCCCAGCTTGGCGCGGGCGTTGTTCAGGATGCGATTGAGCTTGAGCGTGAACTCGTACAGCCAGTCGCCCACATAGGCCAGCCAGCGGGCGCACTGCACCACGCCGTCGAACAGGTCGCCGTGGGTGATCCACAGGCGCTTGCCGTCGGCCGTGTGGTGGATGGCTTCCTCGGCCACCTCGATGCCGCCGAAGTGCAGGCCGACGAACTGGCGCGCGGCTTCATCATGGTTGCCCGGCACGAAGATCACGCGCGTACCCTTGCGCGCCTTGCGCAGCACCTTCTGCACCACGTCGTTGTGCGCCTGCGGCCAGAACCAGCGGCGCTTCAGCGCCCAGCCATCGACGATGTCGCCCACCAGATAGAGCGTGTCGCTCTCGGTGTGCTTGAGGAAGTCCAGCAGATGCTTGGCCTGGCAGCCCGGCGTGCCGAGGTGGATGTCGGAGATCCAGATCGCGCGCCAGCGGTGAGAGGTGTCGCCGTCGCCCTCACTGCGCAGGCTGTTGCGCTGGTCGCTGCGCTCTGGCGCAGTCGGTGCAGCGTCATGGCCCTCATCGGCCAGTTGGCGCAGCAGGCCGGCTGCGGTCAAGGGAGCCGGCAGGGCCGGGTGGCTTTGGGGTGCTTGAGCGGGGAGCATCATGCCCAGACAGTGTGGGCAAACTCTGTGTCAGCGCGGAGGCAATGCGGTGTCAGTTGGATGAATCTTGAGCACCTGAGCTGAGATTCCGCTGCAGGTGTCGCGACGCTTTTGGCGTTTGCTGCGCCGCCGCGCCGGGCAACCGAATTACCCTGCCCGAGTTCCAGTCATTCAAAAAATTTGAACTAAGGAATCAGCCGAGATCCGCTTGAGACATGCGGAACATGCACCTATTCTTTGCCCCATCGGCCATAGCAGAACGGTTCATTCGTTCAATTTGAACGATCAAGCACGCACAACCAGACTCGACATGAGCACCTCTCCCTCCTTCTCAAGCAGCCCGCGCTACACCGGTGTGGCCATGGCCCTGCACTGGCTGGCCGCCGTCGGCATCCTCGCCGCGCTGGCCATGGGCATCTACATGGTGGACCTGCAGCTGTCGCCCTCGAAGATCAAGCTCTTCAACTGGCACAAGTGGCTGGGCATGAGCCTGCTGGCGCTGGCGGCGCTGCGCCTGCTGTGGCGCCTGTTCAATCCGCCGCCGCCCATGCCGGACACCATGCCCACGTGGCAGCGTGGCGTGGCGCATGGCGTGCATTGGGCGCTGTATGCGCTGTTTTTCGCCATTCCCTTGGTGGGTTGGGCCTACAGCAGCGCGGCGGGCTTTCCGATCGTCTGGTTCGGCGTACTGCCGCTGCCGGACTGGGTGCCCAAGGACCCGGCACTGGCCGAGCTGCTCAAGCCGATCCACAAGTGGCTCGCCTATGGCCTTGCAGCGCTCATTGCTGCCCACATCCTGGCGGTGTTCAAGCACATGCTGATGGACGATGATGATCTGCTGCTGCGCATGATTCCCGGCCGCAGCCGCTGATCCTCACAACCGACAACAAACCTCCGGACCCAAGACCATGAACGCCAACGCGCTCTCCACCACCACCTTCGGCCTGCGCATCACGCGCCTTGCCGTCTCTGGCCTGCTGCTGGCCACCGCCGTGTTCGCCACGGCCGCCCAGGCCCAGCAGCGCCTGCTGCCCCAGCAAAGCGAGGTGTCTTTCACCAGCCGCCAGATGGGCGTACCGGTGGACGGCAAGTTCACGCGCTTTGCTGCGCCGGTGATGGACTTCAACCCGAAAAATCCGGCCGCCAGCAAGATGAGCATCACGGTGGACCTCGCGAGCGTCTCCATCGGCACCAAGGAAACCGAGGCCGAACTCGCCAAGCCCGGCTGGTTCGACACCTCCAAGTTTCCGCAGGCCACGTTCACGGCCAGCGGCGTCAAGGCCCTGGGCGGCAACCGCTTTGAAGTCACCGGCAACCTCGCCATCAAGGGCGCCAGCCGGCCGATCACGATGCCCGTCACGCTCACGCAGGCGGGCGACGTGACCACCGCCAGCGGCAGCTTCCTGCTCAAGCGCCTGGACTTCAAGATCGGCGATGGCGAGTGGAACGACCCCTCGCTGGTGGCCAATGACGTGGTAGTCCGCGTGCGCTTTGCACTCTCGGGCGTGCCCAAGCTCTGAGCCCAGCTTTTTCCTGCGGTGCAGCGCTTGCGGGTCGCTGTGGCCGCGTTCTTGCCTCAACCCACCCGCGCCCTGCTTTCTCGGAGACCCAAAGAATGAAACTCCTCGCCGCCGGCCTCGTTGCAGCTGCTGCCTTCGCCACCAGCCTGGACGCTTCGGCACAGGCCGTGACCTACTCGGTCGAACCCACCCACACCTTCGTGACCTGGGAAGCCAAGCACTTCGGCACCTCCACGAGCCGCGGCCGCTTCGACAAGAAGGACGGATCGATCACCATCGACCGCACCGCCAAGACCGGCCGTGCCGAGATCACCATCCAGACCGCATCCATGAACACCGGCGTGGCCCCGTTCGACAAGCACCTGACCAGCAAGGACTTCTTCAACAGCGAGCAATTCCCGACCGCCGTGTTCAAGGGCGAGAAGTTCACGTTTGAAGGCGACAAGGTCACCGCCGTCGAAGGCACGCTCACCCTGCTGGGCAAGACCAACCCGGTCACGCTGAAGGCCACCGGCTTCAACTGCTACCAGAACCCCTTCTTCAAGCGGGAAGTCTGCGGCGGCGACTTTGAAGCCACGGTCAAGCGCAGCCTGTACGGCATGACCTACGGCCTGCCCGGCATTCCGGACGACATCCGCCTGCTGATCCAGATCGAAGCCGTCCGCCAGTAAGACCTGCTGCTGGAATGCAGGTCATCGGCACAGAATCATCCTGTCACGCATTCACGGTGTTCGCGCGCCGTGCAGGCGCGATACGCTCCGGCCATGGAGGGAGAGCGATCTCGGGTTGATGACGATGCGTTCTTCGAAGGCAGTGAGTACACAGGGCACCCGCGCACAGACGCTGGGTGCCCTGTTGCTTTGCGCGGCGTGCATGGGTGCTGCCGCCGCGCAAACTGAACGGCCCGCGCCACCCGCATCGCAGCCTGCCCCTACACCCACGGCGCCGCCCGGAGGTGCGCCGGCACCATCGGTTGCGAACGGGCAGGCCAACGGCGCGGGCGCGTCACAAGGCAGCGTGGATTCCGCACGGTTTTCCGCTGCGGCACAGGGCGCACGCTCGCTTCAGCTGAGCGGGATCGAGCGCTTCGGCATCGAGCCTGCCTACAGCTTTGTCACCTGGGAGGTACGCCACTTCGCGACCTCGACCACGCGCGGGCGCTTTCAGATCAAGGGCGGACGTGTCGTGCTGGACAAGAGCGGCAAGCAGGCGGACGTCGCCGTGGACCTGGACATCGCATCCGTATCCACCGGAGTGGCGGAGTTCGATGACAGCCTGCGCGGCCCGCGCTTCTTCGACACCGCACAGTTTCCGGACGCGCGCTTCGAAGGCCGCACATTGCGATTCGAGGGGGACCGCTTGGTGGAGGTGGTGGGCGAGATGACTTTGCGCGGCCAGACGCACCCGCTGACCCTGCGTAGCGGCGGCATCCGCTGCTATGTGCACCCGATCCGCAACGCGGAATTCTGCGGTGGGGACTTCGAAGGCACGATCAGCCGCGGCCGATACGGCATGAACTTCGGCTGGCCCTTCGTCGGCGACAACGTCCGGCTGCTGATCCAGATCGAGGGGCAGCGGCAGGCGCAGTGAGCCGAGGCGGGCTGCGGCAGGACCCTGCGGTCTTCTCGCCTCAAAGGCCGGCGAGGGCCTTGGGCATCTCCTGGCGCCAGTCGAAGAGCGCGTCTTCGTCGATGCGCAGCACCTTCATGGCGCGTGAGAGGCTTTCCTGCGAGGGCGCGCGGTGCACGAAGCCCTGCGTTTCCGGCACGAGCTCATCAGCCACCACGGCAGCGGCGACCAGGGCACGGGTGGCCTGGGCGAGGGTGTCGTCGGTCAGTGCATCCATGTCGTGATGCAGTTCGATCGCCCAGGCGAGTTCGTCGGGCATGTTCCATTCCAGCGCCAGATGCACGCCCACGCTGGCATGGTCAGCGCCGTGCTCGCCATGCTCCACGTCGCGCGCAGTGCGCTCCATCTCGGCACCGGCGGCCTGCAGGGTGTCCAGATAGCCCGGGTGCAGGTTGGCCATGATCGGGATGCCGACGTCCAGGAACATGCCGGCGATGTGCGCCAGATCCATGGGGCAGCGGCGGCTTTTCTGGGCGATGAAGGCCATGGCCGCGCCGCGGCGGGCACAGGCGTCCCAGAAGCGGGTGAGCAGCGGGTCTTTGGTGGGCACGAGGTTGCGCAGGGCGAAGCCCGTGACGAGGCTCATGGCCTGCGACAGGCCCATGAGCGTGAGCGCCTGCTCGATGGAGCCGACGCTGCGATTCAGACCGAAGAATGGGGAGTTGGCGGCCTTGAGCAGGGCGGCCACGAGCGCGGGATCGCGACCGATGATCTCGGTGATGCGCTTGAAGCTCGGGTCGTCCTTGTTGGCCTCGGCATGCAGCAGGGCGACGACCTCCGGGCGAGGCGGAATGCGCAGCTTCTGGATGATGTCGGCATCCAGGTCTGACTGCAGTTGCTCGCGCATTTCGACTGCGGCGGCGGTGCTCATGGGGGCTTCTCCAAAAACTTGATCGGGGGCTTGACCATTTTGGTCAGGCTGCGCGGCCGGGAAAGCACCGATAAGTTGCGCTTTTTCCGGGCTTTTTTGCGTCGAGCAGCGCCGGCGAATGGCCGGTTCACACGGAATTCGCAAGCCGGGCGGCTAAGCTTGCGGCCTTCGCAGTGACCCGTTTTTCAGTCGCCCGCGCCGCGCAATCCGGCTGACCTTGAACGGGTTATCGACCGCCTGTTTCAGAACTGCAGCGCCGTATGCGCCGCGTTTACCCGTAGTCACCTCCTTTTCCTCGGACCACCATGGCTCAGTACGTCTACAGCATGAACCGCGTGGGCAAGATCGTTCCGCCCAAACGCGAAATCCTCAAGAACATCAGCCTGTCCTTCTTCCCGGGCGCCAAGATCGGCGTGCTGGGCCTGAACGGCTCGGGCAAGTCCACGCTGCTCAAGATCATGGCCGGGGTAGACAAGGAGATCGAAGGCGAAGCCGTGCCCATGCCCGGCATCAAGATCGGCTACCTGCCGCAGGAACCCAAGCTGGACCCCGAGCACTCCGTGCGCGAGGAGGTCGAGTCCGCCATGGGCGACGTGATGACCGCGCAGAAGGAGCTGGACCGCATCTACGCCGCCTACGCCGAGCCGGACGCCGACTTCGACGCCCTGGCCGCCGAGCAGGCCAAGTACGAAGCCATCCTGTCCACTGCGGGCAGCGACACCAACACCCAGATGGAGATTGCTGCCGACGCGCTGCGCCTGCCGCCCTGGGACGCCAAGATCGGCCACCTCTCCGGCGGCGAGAAGCGCCGCGTCGCCCTGTGCAAGCTGCTGCTCGAAAAGCCCGACATGCTGCTGCTGGACGAACCCACCAACCACCTGGATGCCGAAAGCGTGGACTGGCTGGAGCAGTTCCTGCAGCGCTTCCCGGGCACCGTGGTGGCGGTGACCCACGACCGCTACTTCCTGGACAACGCCGCCGAGTGGATTCTCGAACTGGACCGCGGCCACGGCATTCCCTGGAAAGGCAACTACAGCTCCTGGCTGGACCAGAAGCAGGAGCGCCTGAAGGTCGAAGAGAGCCAGGAGTCCGCCCGCCAGAAGGCCCTGAAGAAGGAGCTGGAGTGGGTGCGCCAGAACCCCAAGGGCCGCCAGGCCAAGAGCAAGGCGCGCCTGGCGCGCTTCGAGGAGCTGAACAGCGCCGAATACCAGAAGCGCAACGAGACGCTCGAGATCTTCATCCCGCCGGGCGAGCGCCTGGGCGACAACGTGATCGAGTTCAAGGGCGTGTCCAAGAGCTTCGGCGACCGCATGCTGATCGACAACCTCAGCTTCCAGGTGCCGCCGGGGGCGATCGTCGGCATCATCGGCCCGAACGGCGCCGGCAAGTCCACGCTCTTCAAGATGATCCAGGGCATCGAGAAACCGGATGCCGGCGAGGTGGTGATCGGCTCGACGGTGAACATTGCCGCCGTGGACCAGAGCCGCGACGCACTGGCCAACACCAAGACCGTCTGGGAGGAGATCTCCGGCGGGCTGGACATCATGACCGTGGGCAAGTTCGAGATGCCCAGCCGTGCCTACATCGGCCGCTTCAACTTCAAGGGCGCCGACCAGCAGAAGCAGGTCGGCATGCTCTCCGGCGGTGAGCGCGGTCGCCTGCACCTGGCCAAGACGCTCTCGGCCGGCGGCAACGTGCTGCTGCTGGACGAACCGTCCAACGACCTCGACGTGGAAACGCTGCGCTCGCTCGAAGATGCGCTGCTGGAGTTTGCCGGCTGCGTCATGGTGATCAGCCACGACCGCTGGTTCCTCGACCGCATCGCCACCCACATCCTGGCCTGCGAAGGCGACTCCCACTGGGAATTCTTCGCCGGCAACTACCAGGAGTACGAGGAAGACAAGAAGAAGCGGCTCGGCGAAGAAGGTGCCAAGCCGCGGCGTGTGCGCTACAAGCCAGTGACTCGATAAAGGACGACCGGGTTTGATCAGTGCCGCAACGGGGTTCGCACTTGCAAGTGCGAACTCTGAACGCAGCGCAGAGCATGCTCTACGAAACCCTGCGTTCAGCGGCTCGGCGAAGAAGGTGCCAAGCCGCGGCGCGTCCGGTACAAGCCGGTCACGCGCTGAGCCGCGCCGAGAGGCTCATCGGAAGGCCCCGCTGCTGCGGGGCTGTTTGCTATCCAAGCCCGGACTCAGGAGAAGAAATCCAGCATTCATGCGCTTCTTCAAGGCAAACGGGCTGAAGAACCGCGCCAGACAAGCGGAAAGCCTCTTTGTTCAGGGTCGCTGGATGTCGGTGCCGCTGGTCGCTGAGGGCGCCGCAGCTTGGAGCGCGCCGAGTACGTCGACTCAGTGGCTTCAGGACTTTCGTGCCGGGCCGCTGGCCATGACCCCACTCGCCCGCGGTCGATAGCGTTCGTAGAGTCGCTTGAGTTCGCCGCTGCGCGAGAGCCGCGCCAGCACCCGTTCAAGGCGCTCGCGCGTCTGTGGCGAGACATGCGGACCCAGGACCATGAACTGGTCTTCGCGGTGAAAGACCGCGGGCAGCCAGCGCACCTGGTCCGCCTTGGGGTTGCCGTTCAGCAGCGCATCCAGATTCATGTCGGACTGATAGAAGAATCGCCCGCGCTGGGCCAGCAGCTTGTCCAGCACGAGGTCCAGCCGGATCATGCTGTCGTCCACGGTGATGTTGTGGCTGCGCAGCAGGGGCACATAGGCCGTGCCCTGCGTGGTCATGACGAGGTTGTCCTGGCCCAGTGCGACGATGGCGGCGAAGTCCTGCACGTCCACCGGGTCATCGCGGCGCACGACGATCCGGTGCTGGATCGGAAACAGGGGCTCATCCAGGAAGACAAGGCTCTCCAGGCGCTTGGGCGTGCGCAGCAGGCCGCAGAAGACGTCGAGCTCGCCCGCGGCAAGCATCAGTTCGATGCGCCGCAGCGGGATGATGCGCTTGTCTCCGCTGATGCGCAGTTCGGGGTCTGCACGCTCGATTCGACGAAACAGCTCGATGCAAAAGCCGGGTCGGGCCGGCGTACCCGGTGAGAACTTTGCTGCCACGCCTTCCTGCGCCGCGGTGCGCAGTGTCAGCGGTGCGGCTAGCGCATGGGTACCAAGGGCCGCGAGCCCGAGCAGCGCGCAGCTGAGCAGGTAGCGCCCAGCCGCACGCGCGAGCGCCCCGGTCGTGATTGCGCGGGGTGCTGCGGCGGCTTGAGGGGCGGATGTCACGCGGCTTGAGCGGTATCGAGGCTCGGGTAGTCCGTATAGCCGACTTCGTCCGGGCCGTAAAAGGTGGCGGGGTTGGCAGCGTTCAGCGGCGCGCCCAGCTCCAGGCGGCGCGGCAGATCGGGGTTGCTGATGAAGGGCACGCCGAAGGCCACCGCATCCACGCGGCCGGCGGCGACGCCGTCGATCGCCATCTCGCGCGTGTATTTGTTGTTGGCAATGTATGCACCCGAAAAGCGCTGGCGCGCGCGCTCGAAGTCGAACCCGTCCAGCTTGCGCTCGCCACCGGTCAGGCCTTCGATGAAGTGAATGAAGGCGATGCGCCGCTCGTTGAGCGCGTCCACCACGGCCCCGTAGGTGGCCTGGGGGTTGCTGTCCAGGGGGCTGGTATTGGCGCCGGACACGGGCGAGAGCCGGATGCCGACTCGGCCGCGGCCGAAGACCTCGATCGCGGCATCCACAGCCTGCAGCATGAGCTTCATGCGGTTGGCGATCGGCCCGCCATAGGCGTCGGTGCGCTTGTTGATGCTGTCGCGCAGGAACTGCTCGAGCAGGTAGCCATTTGCGCCATGGATCTCGACGCCGTCAAAGCCGGCGCGCTGCGCCACCTGTGCCGCATGTCGATAGGCCGCGACCACAGCGCCAATCTCATCAAGCGTGAGCGGACGGGCGGCCACGCGCTCCTTGCGGCCCTGCGGTGTATGCACGAAGCCGCCTGGATTGAAGGCGCTGGCAGACACAGGCAGCGCACCACCGGGCTGGAGATCGGGGTGCGAGACGGCGCCAACGTGCCAGAGCTGCGCGACGATGCGCCCGCCGGCACCATGCACAGCGTCGGTCACGAGGCGCCAGCCGGCTTCCTGCTCCGGGCTGTAGATGCCTGGCGTGTTCATGTAGCCCAGACCCTCCGGCATGATCTGTGTGGCTTCCGAGACGATCAGCCCCGCGCCCGCACGCTGTGCGTAGTACGTGGCATTCAGCGCGCGGGGTGCCAGCGTGCCCGGCGTGGCGCGGCAGCGGGTCAGTGGCGCCATGAAGACGCGGTTGCGTACGGCGATTTCGCCGATCTGTGCAGGGGAGAAGAGCTTGGTTGTCATGCGCGCATTGTGGATGCGAAGCGGTCTGCGCTGTCTGGATCGGCCAGCCATTGCGGTGCCGCAGGCGCTGTGTACCGGCCATCGGCCACCCTGCTCCGCCCAAGCGCGAGGCGGGCGACCCGCTTGCTCGGTGCCATCAAGTGCGCAAGCATGAGCACAACTTCATCTGGAACGCCCGCCATGGCCATGCTTCGCTTCTCATCTGCTGCGCTTGTACTGCTCGTGCTCGCGCAATACGCTGCTGCGCAGACCATCTACAAGTGCACGCGGCCGGACGGCAAGGTGGAGTTCACGGACCAGCCCTGCCAGAACACCGGAAGCACCGGCAAGCCTCTGGATGTCCGTCCGGCGCTGCCTGCGGACGCCAAGGCGGCCCAGGAAGCCCGTGAGCGCGCGCAGCGCGATGCCGACCGCGCTCGCGCTGCATCCGTAGCCCCTGCGCCCGCCCCGGCCGCCCTCAACGCGGGCACGCCCACGGCAGCGCCATCGACGGCAGGCGCCAAGCCCGCCGCCGCGGCGATCCCGGACGATCAGACCTTGATTGCGCAGTGCGAAGCCGCGCGCGGCGTGGACTGCCGGGATCCGAAGACCTTGCAGCGCCTTCGGGAGGAAGCCACGCCAAAGAGCGCCGAGGAGCGGCGCGAGGAGCGCCGTCGGCTGGATGAGGAAGAGGCACGCCGCAAGTCCAATGCGCGCTAGACGCGAGCAGGATCGGCGATGGCCGACGCTGCTACTGCACGGCGGATCGGCCGCACACTGTCGGCAACCAGCGCGTCGGCCGGCAGGCCCAGGGTGAAGCGTGCGCCCAGCCCTGGCGTCGACTCCGCTCCAACCCGGCCGCCGAGGCGCTCCATGACCTTCGAGACGACCGACAGGCCGATGCCCGTACCGGAGAACTCGGTGCCCAGGTGCAGACGCGAGAACGGTTTGAACAGGCGAGAGGCCTGCGAGTCGTCAAAGCCGACGCCGTTGTCGACGATGTGAATCTCGATCGTGCCGTCCGGACGGACGCTTGACAGCACGGATACGCAAGGCTGGGTCGCGCTTGCGCTGAATTTCACGGCATTGCTCATGAGGTTCATCAGCGCCAGACGCAGCAGCGACGGGTCGGTCATCACCGTGTGCTCGCACGAGAAGTGCCAGTCGACCGGCCGGGCGGGATTCGGCTGCTGGAGTGTGGCGACGCAGGATTCCACAAGTGTGCGCAGATGCACCGGCGTGGGCTGCACCGGGCTGGAGCTGGCACGGGCGAGCTCCAGGAGCGCTTCGAGCATTTCGAGCGTGATGTCGGCCTGCTGCTCGGCCAGGCCGAGAAAGTTGGTACGACCCGGCGGAACGGCAATCGCTTGTGCGCGTGCAAGGCCGATCAGGCTGCGCACCTGCGAAAGCGGTGTGCGCAGGTCGTGGGCGACGTTGCGCACGAATCCTTCCATGTCGGTGTAGGCCAGCGAGAGCGCTTGCGTTCGCTGGCGAACCTGCTGCTCCAGCTCGGCGTTGTAGCGCTGCAGCTGTTGCTCACGTCGCTTGCGCTCGCTGATGTCGCGCCCCACGCCCTGATAACCCAGAAAACGGCCGTGTGCGTCAAAGCGCGGCTCACCGGCGATCGATGCCCAGGCCGGGCTTCCGTCGGAATCGTATTTGCAGAGCTCCAGCCCGCGGAAGGGGAGGTGCTCGTCCAGATCACGCTGGTGCTGCGCCCATTGGGCCGGCGTCAGGCTCAGCGGGCTGAGTTCCCAGCGGGTCTTGCCGATCATGTCGTCGGGGTGGAAGAACTTGTCCTCAAAGCCCGAGGTGACGTAGGTCAGGCGATGATGCTCGTCGGTTTCCCAGTAGTAGTCGCTGGAGAGCTGCGCTCGAATGCGCCAGCGTTGCTCGGACTCACCGAGGATCGCTTCAAGTGAGCCGACAAGCTGCTTGAGCTGCGCGGCGGTTCCGGCGTCCATCCCTTCCATGCCTTCAGAGATGCTGCGCGGGTGGGCATGTTCGCGATTGCGGCTCAGCTCCTGATTGAGCTGCTCCAGGACGCGTTTGGCCGAGCGCGTTGTCCGACTGTGCGAGCGACTGATCTGCCAAAACCAGGTTGCTGCGCATAGCAGAAATGCGAGCGCCGCAAGCCACTGGATCCGGCGGTTCGCCGACTCCCGAAGATCGAGGTGGTGCGCGACCGCCTTGGTCAGGCTGTTCGCTTCGTCGAGCAGTGCGACATACTCGGTCGCGCGAGCTTGATTGAGGCCTGACGCAGCGGCGGCGGGCGTGGCGCTCAAGCTACGCCAGCGGCTTTCCCACGCGTCAAGGCGGGTGTTGAGTTCGGATACGTCCAGCGCCCGCATGGCACCGCGCACGTGCGCCAACTGCGACTCGAGTGCAGCTTGAGCATCCGCGACTCGCGGGCTCGAAGCGGTCGTTTGCGCCAGCTCTGCCAGTTCGACCTGAACAACGCGTGTGCGCAGCAGACCGGTCAGTTCAACGAGATCGGCGCCATGTTCATCCTGAACAAATGCACTGATCATTGACAAAGAGGCAACGATCACTGTCATCGCAAGCAGCCCGGTCGACACCTGAGCGCTGGCCAAGACGCGTGTCAGCCACCCTGATGGCCGTTCGGCTTCAGGCGTGCCGGGGTCGTGGCGAGCCACCGCGCTGGCCAAAGAGGCTGGTTGCTGCGAGTCCATTTGTTTGTCCTAGACAATTCAATCTGCATACTAGGACTGTCCAATCAAAAGAGAAAGCTCGCATCACATGGTTGTTTCCCGTACGGGGTGGACAAGGCTCGACGCATGACGCGCTGCAAAAAACCATATTGCGATGTCTGCAATACCGTGCGAGCGAATCGCCGACAATTCACGCTTTGCTGTCGCGCAGCGCACCGACACGACACACGAAGCGTTCAAAAAGGGAATTCATGGCCGCGATCGAGCCCGAAAAGGTCCTCACCGTTCATCACTGGAACGACACGCTCTTTTCATTTACCACCACGCGCGGCCAGAGCCTGCGCTTCGAGAACGGCCACTTCGTGATGATCGGCCTTCCCGTGGACGGGCGGCCGCTGCTGCGGGCCTACAGCATCTGCAGTGCCAACTACGAGGAGCAGCTCGAGTTCCTGTCGATCAAGGTGCAGGATGGCCCGCTGACCAGCCGGCTGCAGCACCTCAAGCCCGGCGATGAACTGCTGGTGGGCCGCAAGCCCACGGGCACGCTGGTGATCAGCGACGTGAATCCGGGTCGCAACCTCTACCTGCTGAGTTCCGGCACGGGCATGGCGCCGTTCCTGTCGATCATCCGCGACCCGGAGAGCTATGAGCGCTTCGAGAAGGTCATCCTGGTGCACAGCGTGCGCATCGTGAGCGAACTGGCATACCACGACTACCTGCTCAATGAGCTGCCCAAGCACGAGTTTCTGGGCGAGATGGTGAGCAAGCAGTTTCTGTACTACCCGATCGTCACGCGCGAGCCCTTCAAGAACATGATGCGGCTGACCACGGCGATCGAAACAGGCAAGCTGGAGAGCGATCTGGGCCTGCCTCGCATCGATCCCAAGCAGGATCGCGCGATGATCTGTGGCAGCCCGAGCATGTTGGCCGACACTCGCGCGGTGCTCGACAAGCTGGGCATGGTCATCTCGCCAGGGATCGGGCAGCCGGCCGACTACGTCATCGAACGCGCTTTCGTGGAACGCTGAGAACGGCCCTGCAGGCGCAGGATTGCAGCGCCTGCGCGACTAGCTGGCGCTCACCAGCGGCGGCATTGCGAGTGCGTGTGCTCGCGCGTTGATCGCGCGCCGGATCAGGTCTTCCTGGGCGCGCAATCGCTGCAGCACGGCTGCAAGCCGCGGGCGCTCGTCGTCCGCGGGCAGGCCTTCCAGCGCTCGCAGCTGAATTTCGTTGAAGTGGATGAAGGCCAGATACTGGTCAATGACGTCATCCGTCTGCGCGACTGCTTCCTGGGCGCGACGTTGCATCGCGCGAGCGTCGCTCATGCGTCCGAGATGCGCCAGACACAGGGCGCGATCACTGAAGTGGCCGGAGGCTTCCAGGCCGAGCGCGTATTCGGCGTCTTGAAGGTGCGCATCGAACAGCGCGAGCGCGCGCGCATGCTCGCCCGACAGCGTCAGCAGGCCTGCGAGTACCAGCGGCGCCTGGAAACTGCTCTGCTTGAGCCCCAGGGCCTCGGAAAACATCTGGCCGCTTTCGAGACCGATGATCGCCTGCTTGAGCGCGGCCATGTTGGGCTGGCCGGCAATCCAGTCCAGGCGCACATCATCAGCTTGCGCGAGGGTCATGTAGCGCAGCACGGAGCGCTCGAGTTCAGGGTCCCCGCTGCGACGCGCCTGACGCGTCGCGAACTGGGCCCAGGCCAGCGCCGGTGCCATCTGCCGGGCAGTCAGGAACAGGCTTTGCGCGGCATAGCCCGTGCGTGAGAGCGTGTCGGCGTCTGCGTGTTCGACACCGTCGATGATTTGAACGATGGCGTCGAGTGGCGCGATCGAACGGTGATCGGCCAGCGGGTAGTACAGCGCGTACCAGGACAACACCTCGAGAACCACGGGCTGCTCGCTGCACTCGCGAGCCAGCGCTACGGCATCGGAAAAGGCCGAGCGGCTCTGTGTCCAGCCGACTGTGTCGCTCAGGTTCACGGCCCATGCGGTTGCTCGCAGCGCCTGTGCCTCGGCGCTGAGTCGCTCGGTGGACATGCGATCGATCTCATGAAGGCAGTTCATGGACTCGGGCATGTCCATCAGCCGGGTCTGGATCAGGCTGCGTCGTGCAAGCTCTCGCGCCCGCTCGTCGGCAGACAGCGAGGACTGAAGCTTGGCAGTATTGCGGGACAGTGGGCCGTGCTGCATCGGGGAAACAGAATGAGCGCAATCAGCTGGACCTGGCGTGCAGGCAACTGCCCGCCAAGCCGTTCAAGAAGCGCCAGATGCTAACGCGCGTGCTTTCCGAAAGCCGACGAAAACGCGAGCTTGGTGACATCTGGACACCTGCACGCTGCGCAGTTCTGCGCGAGCCGAATTCGTGCAAGCCCTCACACCGCCTCCGTGCGTGCCCGCAGCCAATCGAGCGCGGCGCCCGACACGTGGGGGCTGACGCGCGCACGCACCATGGCGTGATAGTCGTTGAGCCAGCCACGTTCGTCCTGGCGCAGCAGGCCGGTATCGATGCAGCGCGTGTCAATCGGGCAGAGTGTCAGCGTTTCGAAGGCCAGGAACTCGCCGAACGCTGTGCGCTCACTGGGTACGTTGAGCACCAGGTTCTCGATGCGCACACCCCAGTGGCCTTCGCGGTAGATGCCGGGTTCGATCGAGGAGATCATGCCCGGCTCCATGGCCATGGCGGCATCCGGAATCGTGCGCGAGATGCTCTGTGGACCTTCGTGGACGTTCATGAAGTAGCCCACGCCATGGCCGGTGCCATGGCCGTAGTCGATGTGCTCGGCCCAGATCGGCGCCCTGGCGATCGCGTCCAGCATCGGCGACAGCGTGCCGCGCGGAAAGCGTGTGCGCGACAGCGCCATCATGCCCTTGAGCACCAGGGTGCAATCGCGACGCTGGGCATCGGTGAGGGTGCCGATCGGCACCATGCGTGTGATGTCCGTGGTCCCACCCAGGTACTGGCCGCCGGAGTCGATCAGCAGCAGGCCATCGCCTTCGATCACGGCATGGGCGTCCTCCGTGGCGCGGTAGTGGGGCAGGGCACCGTTGGCTCGGAATCCGGCGATTGTGGAGAAGCTGGGGCACACAAACCCTGGCCGCTTCGCACGAGCTGCGGTGATGCGGGTATCGATATCCAGCTCGGTGATCCGCTCACCGGCGGCAAGGCTGGCTTCCAGGCCGGCAAAGAACTCCGCAAGTGCCGCGCCGTCCTGTTCCATGGTGCTGCGAATGAAGCGCGCCTCATCCGCAGTCTTGCGTGACTTCGCAAGCGTGGTCGGATTCACGGCCTCCACAATGCGCACGCCCTGCGGCAGATGAGCGAGGATGCCAGCGGTCACGCGCTTCGGGTCGACCAGCATGGCCGCGTCGGCAGGCACGTTTGCCAGCGCTGCGGCCAGGCCGTCGTACGCCGCGATTCGCACGCCAGCGGCCTGCAAGGCTGCACGTGTGGCTTCAGAGAATTTGCCGTGGTCCGCAAACAGCGTCGCGCCTGCGGGCGCAAGCAACAGATGCGCGAGAAAGACCGGGTTGAAGGGCACATCACTACCGCGCAGGTTCAGCAGGTAGCCGATGTCATCCAGCGTCGAGATCAGATGCCAGTCTGCGCCGGCTGTTCGCATGGCCTCACGCGTGGCGGCCAGCTTGGCTTCGCGTGTCAGTGGGGCCTGCGGCGCGCTGTGCTCCACGACCGGTGCGGAAGGCAGCGCGGGGCGGTCTGCCCAGATGGCAGCCACAGGGTCCTCGGCGCTCACCAGCGAACAGCCAGCGCCCTGAACGGCCGCCTGCAGCGCGCGATGGGCCGCGAGACCCAGGACGGTGCCGTCCACCGCCACACGCTTGCCTGCTGACAGCCGAGCGGCCAGCCACTGCAGATGCAGGCTGCTCACGACCGCAGGAAGCTTTTCCAGCACGATGCCGCTGCCAGCCAGCTCCTGCTCTGCCGCAGTCCAGTAGCGGCTGTCGGCAAACAGCGCGGCCTCATCCGCGGTGACGATCAGCGTGCCCACGGAGCCCGTGAACCCACTGAGCCACTCGCGGCTCTTCCAGCGTGCCGGCAGGTATTCGGAGAGGTGCGGGTCGCTGGAGGGCACGACCACGGCAAACCAGCCCTGGGCAGTCATTTCGGCGCGCAGGGCGGCAACGCGTTCGCGCACGGCGGCGCGGCTGGCAATCACGGTATCCATGGGGCGGCATCCTCGGATCTGCGCGGTGGATGGATCGGTCCGCCCGCGTTCAACATGGGTAAAAGTGTATTCGGCACTGCAGAGCCTGACGTCGAGGTCTGTGCGGGTGAACGCGCCTTGACGGCGCGCAAGCTGGCGCAGCGTGCGCTGGCTGAGAATCAGCGGATGAGCGAGTTGCATCCGCACCGATCCTGGCCGCGCGCGTTGCAGGAGCTGCCCCGCAGCGCCTGGCTGAGGCTGCTTGCGCTTGCGCTGTTCATTCCGGCGTTCTACGCGCTTTGGGCGGGCGAGGGGCTGCTCGAACAATTCGCCATCGGTTTCTGGCTGATCGCGGCTGCATTGCTCCTCGCCGCTGCGCGCAGCGAGCACCGGGGCGGCCAGCGATGGTTCGACACGGCGCTGGCAGCGGCTGCATGTGTCACCGTGCTTTTGCCGGACGTACACCATTGGCCCGGCTGGCTGCCGCGCCTCGCGGTGGCGACGATTCTGGCCGTGCGCGTTGTGCTGGATGCGCGCGTGTTGCTCCGGCGCGATCGGCTCTGGATGCTGCTGGTGGCCGCCGCAGCCTGCTGGGCGCTCGGCGGCGTCGGGTTCTATTGGCTGGATCCGCGGGTGCACAGCGTGGCCGATGGGCTCTGGCTGGCCTTCACGACCGGCGCCACCGTGGGCTACGGTGATTTGATCCCCACCGTGGCGACTTCACGCGTGCTGGCCCTGTTCGTGGTGCTGGTGGGCTACACCTTCCTGTCACTCGTCACGGCAGCCATGGTCACTGCCTTGCTCGGACGCGAGGAGCGCATCCAGATGCATGCGCTGCACCGCGACATTGCCGCCCTGCACGCGGAGATCAGGGCGCTGCGCCAGAGCCTGCAGGGGTCTGACGCGGCAGCACCGCCGCCCGATAGGCATGCCACGACGCATGACCCAGCACCGGCCCCACCACCAGCAGGCCCATGAACCAGGGCAGCATCGCCAGTACCACCAGCAGGGTGAGCAGTGCGCCCCAGACGAACATCGTCACCGGATTGAGAAAGCACACACGAAAGCTCGTGATGCCGGCACTGATGCCGTCGGTGTCCCGATCCATGATCATCGGGATCGAGATCACGCTCGTGCAGAAGATCAGCGCTGCGAATACCGCACCCACAGCGGCATAGGCGATCACGAACTCGACGTTCTCGGGGTTCAGCAGCAGGTCCAGGGTGCTGTGCGCACTTGGCATGGTGTTGAAGGACACGGCGAACACCACCAGCGCCGACCGGCTCCAGAGCATCTCGAGCACCACCAGCACACCCAGGTAGAGCACCAGTGCGCTGAAGTTGCTGTCCCATGCCGTGAGGGAACGGCCCAGGCTCGGCGCCTCGTCGCGCTCAAGGCGCCGGCTGACGTCATACAGGCCGATGGCAAGGAAGGGCCCCAGGAGCAGGAAGCTGCCGCAGAGCACGAGCGTCCATTGGGGCGATCGCACGAAAGTCCATGCGATGGCCAGACCCATCGACGCAAAGCAGGCGCCATAGAACAGGCCGATACCCGGTGCGCGCATGAAGTCGCGCCAGCCCAGCACGAGCCAGCGCAGCGGGTCGGCCGGGCTGAGTTCGCGCACGGCGGGCAGACCGCGCTCTGGCGCGGCCGCAGCCGGCGCCACGGGGCTGTCGGGCGATTGCGGCGCATTCGCCGGATGCGGCATGTCTTGCGGGTCTGCGCCCATCGGTGTCATCCTCCACCCTCGTTTCACGGCACTTATAGATCGGAGAGCGGGGCAATGGCTAGCAGCGCGCAGGCCGGGCAGGGCGGCATGGATCATGCAGGTCAGCAGGCGCTTGTCGCGCTGTACCCGGCGCTGGCCGAAGGCCTGCGCGCCTTGCCTGGCGGCGCGGCAGCGCTGCGCTGGATGGACGTGGAACCTGGCACCGTGCTGTTTGACGAGCAACAGCCCTGCATGGGTCTTGCGTGCGTGCTGGGTGGCGGGGTGCGCGTGATCAAGCGCCTGCCCGAGGCGCGTGGTGGCCGCAAGACGCCACGGCAGATGCACCTGTATGACGTGACACCTGGCGAGAGCTGCGCTGCCACGCTGGCCTGCCTGTCAGGCGATCACCCCTATCGCCTGACAGGCGTAGCCAATCCCGGCACGCGCCTGGCGCTGGTACCCACGCCGGTGTTCTTTGCGCTGCTGGATCAGTCCGCCGCGTTTCGGCGCTTTGTGTTCGATTCGCTGGCCACGCGGCTCGTGGATCTGCTTGCGGTGGTGGAGGAAGTGTCGGTCAAGCGCCTGGACGAACGGCTGGCGGCGCATCTGCTGGGCCGTGGTCGCGTGGTCGAGGTCACGCACCAGGAACTGGCTGACGAAATCGGTTCCGTCCGGGAGATCGTCTCACGCCTGCTGCGCAGCTTCGCGGAGCAGGGCTGGATCGCGCAGCAGCGTCAGGCCATCGAGATCCTGGATGCGCGCGCCTTGCGTGAGCTGGCCGAGGGCGGACAGCGCCCATCGTCGGACGCCACGCCGCGCAATTGATCCAGCGCAAGCCGCGGGCGGTTTGGCGTGAAGCGATGTGACCGCAGTCACAGACGATCGGCAGCGCGGTCTCCAGAATGCCTCTACCGACACAACCTTTTCGGACGGAGGACATCATGAAAGCCAACGTAGGGAACATCGACCGGGTGCTGCGCTTTGCCGTGGGTTTGCTGCTGATTGCACTGGCCGCCACGGGCGTGGTGGGCGTGTGGGGCTGGATCGGCGTGGTGCCCCTGGCCACGGCGCTGTTCCGCTTTTGCCCGGCGTACACGCTGCTGGGGATCAACACCTGCGGCATGAAGAAGGCCTAGGCCGCCGCCGCTGCGGCTTTCCGCTTGTCTGGCGCGGCTTTCCAGCCATTTTGGTCTGGAAAGCCGCATGAATACTTGGCTCCCGCTCTACGAATAGGGCCAGATGTCCATTTCATGGGGCTCTTGAAGGCAAACTGCCCGGAAAGCCGCACCAGACAAGCGGAAAGCCACTCGGGATCGCATTGAGGCTTCATGCAGCAGGCGCGAGCCTGCAGGGTTTCAGCCGCCCCGGCTGCCGCCGCTGGGCTTGAGCAGCACGACCAGCGCACCGCCTCCGCCATCGGCCGGACGGGCAGCCACGAAGGCGATGACTTCGTCTTTCTGCATCAGCCAGCTGCGCACGCGGCCCTTGAGCACGGGCTGCTTGTCCTTGCTGCCCAGGCCCTTGCCGTGCACCACGCGCACGCAGCGCAGGCCGGCGCGCAGGGCTTCGCGCAGGAACTCCGCCAGCTCTTCGCGGGCTTCTTCGACGCGGTGCCCGTGCAGGTCCAGTTGCGCCTGGATGCTCCAGTGGCCGCGGCGCAGCTTCACCAGCACGTCGTTGCCGATACCTTCGCGTCGCCAGCTGAGCTGATCGTCGGTCTCGAGCATCTGCTCCAGGCCGAACTCGTCCGAGAACGCGTCGGCCAGCACCTGCTGCTCATCCAGCTCGCGCTGCCGCGCCTGGGGGGCAGGTTGCTGTGGCTGATGCACCACCCGCTTGCTGGCGGGCAGGGGCGTGGCGTCCTTCACGGCATCACGGAACATGCGCTCGCGCGCGGCTTCACGCTGCGCTTCAAGCGCGGCGCGCTTGCGGCGGTTTTCCTCCTCGACGCGCTGGGCGTGAAGCTGCTCGCGAATCGCCTTGAGCTGGTCGAACGCGCTCATGCACTGCTCCGCGCGAACGCCGGCCGCGCTGCCTAGCTGCCGGCTTGCTCGAGGAAGCGCTGGGCGTCCAGCGCAGCCATGCAGCCCGTACCGGCGCTGGTGATGGCCTGGCGGTAGACGTGATCCGCGACGTCGCCCGCGGCAAACACGCCGGGCACGCTGGTCATGGTGGCAAAGCCTTCGGTGCCGCTCTTGACCTTGAGATAACCGCCGGCCATGTCGAGCTGGCCTTCAAAAATGCCGGTGTTCGGCGAGTGGCCGATGGCGATGAAGCAGCCGGCGAGCTTGAGCTCCTTGGTGGCGCCGGAGCGGTTGTCCTTGATGCGCACGCCGGTCACGCCGGTCTGGTCCCCCAGCACGGCGTCAAGCTCGTGGAAGTACTCGAACTTGACCTTGCCTTCTGCGGCCTTGGCCTTGAGCTTGTCGATCAGGATCGGTTCGGCCTTGAACTTGTCGCGGCGGTGGATCACGGTCACGGTGTTGGCAATGCCCGTGAGATACAGCGCTTCTTCCACGGCGGTGTTGCCGCCGCCGACTACACAGACGTCCTGGCCCTTGTAGAAGAAGCCATCGCAGGTCGCGCAGCCGCTCACGCCCTTGCCCATGAAGGCCTGCTCGCTCTCCAGGCCGAGGTACTTGGCGCTGGCGCCCGTGGCGATGATGAGTGCGTCGCAGGTGTAGGTACCGGCGTCGCCCGCGAGCGTGAAGGGGCGCTGCTTGAGGTCCACGGTGTGGATGTGGTCAAACACCAGCTCGGTGTTGAAGCGCGTGGCGTGCTGCTCGAAGCGCTGCATCAGCTCAGGCCCTTGCACGCCCATGGCGTCGGCGGGCCAGTTGTCTACATCGGTCGTGGTCATGAGCTGACCGCCTTGGGCCAGGCCGGTGATCAGCACCGGGTTCAGGTTGGCGCGTGCGGCATACACCGCAGCGGTGTAACCCGCGGGGCCGGAACCGAGGATCAGGACTTTGGCGTGCTTGGCAGACATGGGTGAAGGGCCTTGGCGATGGATTGTTCTTGGGCGGCTGCAGCGTTGCGTGCATGCAGGCTCGGCAGATGGGGGCGCAGCGTCTGCGCTCAAGCCGCAATTATAGGAAGCGGGTGTTGCACGGGCGGGCCTGCGCCATGCAAAGAACTGATGCGCCGCATAGGCCCTTTCTATACTCGGCAGATGCGTGGTTCCCTATGAGCTTTCGACTCTCCCAGCTTGGCCCGAATACCGAGGCCGATACCGATCTCGGCGCGGCGCGTGCAACCCGCGGCCCTGCGCTGACCGAGGAGTCTGTCCCGGTCTACAAGCGCGAGCGCGCCCGACCGGCCGCAATCCCCCTGCCCGCGCGCGGCGAACTGCCGCCCGAGCCCCGCTTCCTGGCGGAATTGAAGTGGATCGTGGTAAGTGTGGTCGTGCTGCTGCTGATCCTGGCGCTCGCCACCTACAGCAGGACGGACGCCGCGTGGTCCACGAGTGGCCTTGGGGGGGAGCTCACCAATGCGATCGGCCCGGCGGGTGCTTTTGTTTCCGACCTGCTGCTGTATCTGTTCGGTCTGTCGGCCTGGTGGTGGGTGGTGCTGGGCGTGCTCTTCGTGACCCGAGCCTGGCGCCGCGCACACGGCGGTCTGGCCTTGAGCATGCCCGCACCCGCACGTGCCGCCGGCTTTGCGCTCATCCTGCTGGGCAGCGCGGCGCTGGAAGGCACACGCCTGTCCTGGCTGCACCCGCATCTCAGCCTGCCGCACGCGCCGGGCGGCTCGATCGGCTACGCGATGGGCAACGGACTGACCAGCACGATCGGCTTCACGGGCGGGACCTTGGTGCTGCTTGTGATGCTGCTGGCCGGCTTGTCAATGCTGTTCTGCTTCTCCTGGCTGCATGTGGCCGAACGCATCGGCACCTTCATCGAAAGCCGGATGCAGCGCCGCGTGATGGAGCAGGAGGCACAGGAGGACCGCGCGATCGGAGAGCATGCTGCCGAGGAGCGCGCTGAGGCATTGCGCGAGGAGGTGCTCAAGCGCGAAGAGGGTCCGAAGATCCGCATCGAACCGCAGAAGGTCGTGGTGCCGCGCAGCGAGCGCGTCGAGAAGGAAAAGCAGCAGACCCTGTTTGCAGAGATCAATTCCGGCACGCTGCCACAGCTCGGCTTGCTGGACGCGCCGCCCGCGGTGACGGAGTTCGTGAGCCGCGAGACGCTGGAGTTCACCAGCCGCCTGATCGAGAAGAAGCTGGCGGACTTCAATGTGCAGGCCCAGGTGGTCGCAGCCTTTCCCGGCCCGGTGATCACGCGCTACGAGATCGAACCGGCCGTGGGTGTGAAGGGTTCGCAGATCGTGAACCTGGCGCGCGACCTGGCGCGGGCGCTCTCCGTGGTGAGCGTGCGCGTGGTCGAGACGATCCCGGGCAAGAGCACCATGGGCCTGGAGTTGCCCAATCCGAAGCGTCAGACCGTGCGCCTGTCCGAGATTCTTGGATCGCAGGCCTACAACGACAGCCATTCGCTTCTGACCATGGCGCTGGGCAAGGACATTGCCGGCAACCCGATGTGCGCGGATCTCGCGAAGATGCCGCACCTGCTCGTGGCCGGCACCACCGGCTCGGGTAAATCGGTGGGCATCAACGCGATGATCCTGAGCCTGCTCTACAAGGCTGAGCCGAATGATGTGCGTCTGCTGATGATCGACCCCAAGATGCTCGAGATGAGCGTGTATGGCGACATCCCGCACCTGCTCGCGCCGGTCGTCACCGACATGAAGCAGGCCGCCAACGGCCTGAACTGGTGCGTGGGCGAGATGGAGCGGCGCTACAAGCTCATGAGCAAGCTGGGCGTGCGCAATCTCAATGGCTACAACGCCAAGATTGCCGAGGCCGAGGCGCGCGAGGAGAAGATCCCCAACCCCTTCAGCCTCACGCCGGATTCGCCCGAGCCGCTGGCCAAGCTGCCCTACATCGTCGTCATCATCGACGAGCTGGCGGACCTGATGATGGTGGTCGGCAAGAAGATCGAAGAGCTGATTGCCCGGCTTGCGCAGAAGGCGCGCGCCGCGGGCATCCATCTCATTCTCGCCACGCAACGGCCCAGCGTGGACGTGATCACCGGCCTCATCAAGGCCAACATTCCCACGCGCATGGCCTTCCAGGTGTCCAGCAAGATCGACAGCCGCACCATCCTCGACCAGATGGGTGCTGAAGCCCTGCTGGGCATGGGTGACCTGCTCTATCTGCCGCCGGGCAGCGGCATGCCGCAGCGCGTGCACGGCGCCTTCGTCAGCGATGATGAAGTGCATCGCGTGGTGGAGCATCTCAAGAAGCACGGCGAGCCCAACTACATCGAGGGCATCCTCGAGGGAGGCACGCTTGGCGAAGATGGCGACGGTGTGGGCAGCGTGACGGGCATCGGTGGCGACGCAGAGAGCGATCCGCTCTATGACCAGGCCGTCGAGGTGGTACTCAAGCATCGGCGCGCATCCATTTCGCTGGTGCAGCGGCATCTGCGCATTGGTTACAACCGCGCCGCGCGGCTGCTGGAACAAATGGAAGTCTCCGGGCTCGTATCGGCCATGGAATCCAACGGCAACCGAGCGATCCTCGCGCCGCAGAAGCAGGAATGATCCCGCAGCAATGAAGCCACGTTTTCGTTTGGCGAACCTCGCACTCGCCTGCGGCCTGAGCGCCGTGTTTGCCCCGGCTGCATTGGCGGGGGCGGTTGATGACTTCCAGCGCTACGTGGCAGGTCGTGGCGCACTCACGGGCCAGTTCACGCAGGAGAGCGCAACCGGCAGCAAGGTCCGTCGAACCAGCGGCACCTTCGCGATCGCCCGCCCAGGCAAGTTCCGCTGGGCGATTGACAAGCCTTTCGAGCAATTGATCGTCAGTGACGGCGCCAAGGTGTGGTTCTGGGACAAGGATCTCAATCAGGTCACCGTGCGCCAGTTGAAGGACGCCCTGTCTGCCACGCCCGTGGCCCTGCTGCTGGGTGGCGAGCTGCTGGCTCAGTTCAGCCTGAAGGAGGGTGGCGAGCGCGATGGTCTGCAGTGGCTTGAAGCCACACCCAAAGGCAAGGATCTCCAGTTCCAGCGTATCGCCGTCGGCTTGAAGGACGGCATACCCATGCGCATGGAGTTGGTGGATGCGTTCAACCAGACTTCGCGCATCCAGTTCGCGCAGGTGAACAACGCTGCGCAGCCCGCCGCAAGCAGCTTCAGCTTCTCGCCGCCTGCAGGTGCGGATGTCTTGCAGCAGTAAGCGTGCAGGACGTCAAATGAAAAGGGGCCGCAGCGCGGCCCCTTTGTCTTTCGGGCGTACCAGACCTACTTGATGGTCGCCTTGCGCGCGGCAACCTTTTCGATGGCGGGCAGCATGTCCTTGTCCCATTCAAAGCTGTCGGCGACCAAGGTCTGCCCGACGTAGAGCGAGAACCACGGATAGCCCTTCAGGTCCGTGATGCGTCCATCGCGCAGGCGGGCGTCGCGAACGAATGCCACCTCGGCCGGAAATTCATCGGGCTGGTGCCATACGGACAGGGACTGCTTCTTCACCGTCACCATCTTGACTTGCTTGGATGCCACGGACTTCATGAACTTCTGTCCGGCGCTGTCGCGGAACAGGCCCTGCTCCCAGTAGGTGCACCAGCGACAGTCACGTGCGGAGAAGTAGACCAGCGTCACCGGCGTGTCGGCCTTCATGCTTGCAAGCGCCTGCTCGAGCGGCTTGTCAAACTTGCTGTCATTCGCCTGGGCCGCACCGCATAGAAGCACGGACATAACAAGGGCGATCGAAACGAGAACACGGGCCACATCAAGCTCCTGATGAATCAAGCCACGCATTTTCCCACTCCCGCGTCGCGTGTGCCAATGCAGGCGGCAAAATGAATGCATGGACGACTTGTTTTCGACCGCCCAGCCACCCGGTGGCTACGTGCCCCTGGCTGAGCATATGCGCCCACAGGCCTTGAGCGAGGTGATCGGCCAGGATCAGCTGCTGGCCGAGGGCAAACCCTTGGCCGTGGCCCTTGCGGCGGGCCGGCCGCACAGCATGATCCTCTGGGGGCCGCCAGGCGTGGGCAAGACCACGCTGGCACGGCTGATCGCCCAGGCGTTCGGGCTGCCGATGATCGCGCTGTCTGCAGTGCTGGCAGGCGTCAAGGACATCCGCGATGCGGTGGCGCAGGCGGAAGTCACCCGTGCGCAGACGCAGAAGTCCACGGTGGTGTTCGTGGATGAGGTGCACCGCTTCAACAAGAGCCAGCAGGACGCCTTCCTGCCGCATGTGGAGAGCGGGCTGTTCATCTTCATTGGCGCCACGACCGAGAACCCGAGCTTCGAGGTGAATTCCGCGCTGCTGTCGCGGGCAGCGGTCTATGTGCTCAATGCGCTCGATGATGATGCGCTGTCGCTGCTGGTGCAGCGTGCGTCCACGCTGCTTGATGTGAAGTTTTCCGACCCGGCGCGCACCCAGATCGTCGCCTACGCCGACGGCGATGGTCGCAAGCTGCTCAATTCGCTGGAGCTGGTCGCGCAGCACGCGCACAGCGCAGGCGTGGCTGATGCGATCGATGAAGCGGTGCTGCGCAAGGTGCTCTCGGAGAATCTGCGCCGTTTCGACAAGGGCGGCGATGCGTTCTACGACCAGATCAGCGCCCTGCACAAGAGCGTGCGCGGCAGCGATCCGGATGCAGCGCTCTACTGGCTGTGTCGCATGCTCGACGGCGGCAGCGACCCGCGCTACATCATCCGCCGCGTGATTCGCATGGCCAGTGAGGACATCGGACTGGCTGATCCACGTGCCCTGCGTATCGCACTGGATGCCGCCGAAACCTTTGAGCGCCTCGGGTCGCCCGAAGGCGAGCTCACCATCGCGCAGGCTGTGCTGTATTGCGCCATCGCCGCCAAGAGCAATGCGGCCTACACCGCCTACAAGGAGGCGCGTCGCTTCGTGAAGGAACATGGGTCTGCGCCCGTACCCCTGCATCTGCGCAATGCGCCCACCCAGCTGATGAAGGGCCTGGGCTTCGGCAAGGACTACCGCTACGCGCACGACGAAGCCGATGGCGTGGCGGCCGGCGAGCGCTACCTGCCCGAAGGCGTGGATGCGAGCTTCTACACGCCGACGGATCGCGGCATGGAAGCGAAGATTGCTGAAAAGCTTGCGTGGCTGCGCGATCGGAACGCGGGCTCCAAGCGCTGAACGGCTGGAAACCTACTGCGAAGCCGGCGCCGAGCTTCGCTCAAGCTTGGCCTGGCGCCGTGCATCGAGACTGCGGCTGGCCGCATTGATCAGGCGTTCAAACGGGCCGGATTGATCCCGATGCGCACTTGCCCAGGCCCAGCACAGCGCCAGCGCATACAGCAGCAGCGCGAGGCCGAACAGCCCGCTGCTGTCCAGCCTCTGGCCCCAGCCGAGCCCCGCACCAGAGAGCAGAAGCGCCATCAACAGGCTCAGGCCCAGATACATGCTCAAGGTGTTACGGCCGGCGGGTGCCAGCGCGCGCAGTCGCGGCCAGCCGCCGTGCGGCCAGGCCAGCGCAATCGCAGCCATCAGGCCGGCAAGAAGGGGTGGCCCGGTCAATGTGCCCATGCCGAGCAGCAGCGCCTCGAAGATCGGACGCGAACCTAGAACGTGCCAGGCCAGCGCGCCATAGGTCAGACCGAGCGGAATGCCGATCAGAAGCCCCCAGAAGCGCGCCCGCTCAAGCAGGCGCGTCCAGCGCTGCGGCTGCTCGAGCACTCGCAGGCGGCCGCAGATGAAGCCGGCCAGGCAGAGTGCGAGCAGTTCGGGCAGGAAGAACAGCAGCATGAGCACCGTGTTGCCCGCGTACGCGCCAGCGTTCAGGCGCATGAACATGAGCCAGTCTGTCACGCCACGGAATGTCGATGCCGGGTCCGGAGAGACGAGGGGTTCGTCCAGCTGCGAGTAGGTGTATCCGGCTGCAGCCAGATTGATCAGCACGTAGGAGACGAGCCAAACCACCAGCACGATCTTGAAGACGCGCAGCAGCGAGGTCATTGACCGGCGGCCCCATCGCAGCAGGATCAGCCCGCAGATGGCGTACGAGGTCAGAATGTCACCCATGTACACGAACAGGCCGTGAACGATGCCCATGCCCAGCAGCACAAGCATGCGCCCCTTGCGGTGGGCCAGGGCGGCGTCCATGGAATCCGTGCTGCGGATCGTTCGCATCGACAGCGCGAAGCTGTAGCCGAACAGGAACATCAGCAGCGGATAGGACTTGCCCTGGAACAGCGCGGCAATCAGGCTGTGGATGGCCAGCGCAAGGCCGGAGTCCGCCGGCACCGGCTGGCCCAGCGGCGTGCTCATCGGCGTGCCCGGATAGGACACGAAGTTCACGACGAATACGCCCAACAGCGCCCAGACGCGCAGCGCATCAATGATCTCGGCGCGGCTGCGCTTTGCCGGTGGCAGCGGGGTTGGCTCGGCCGCCATGGCGCCGCGGCTTCAGGCTTGCGGCGGCGCGGTGTCGATGAAGCTGGGGCGCTTGTTCAGCTTCTCGGCATGGGCGGCGAGATTCGCGTATTCGCCCTTCCAGTCGATCTCGGGGAAACGGAAGTCGAGATAGCCCAGCGCCACGCCAATGGAGATGTCGGCCAGGGTGCAGGTATTGCCCACGCACCAGGCTCGCTCGTCGAGTGCGGCGGATGCGGCGCGCAGACCTTCGGTGACCTTGGCCATCTGGCGGTCGATCCAGGCCTGGCAGCGCTCGCTGTCCTTGCGGAACGCACCGGTCTTCTCGAGGCGTACGAGGATGGCGGCGTCGCAGATACCATCGGCCAGGGCTTCCCAGGTCTTGACCTCGGCCCGTTCGCGGCCGGTGCCCGGGATGAGCTTGCCCACCGGAGAGAGAGTGTCCACGTACTCGACGATCACGCGGCTGTCGAAGACGGCACCGCCGTCTTCCATGATGAGGCAAGGCACCTTGGCCAGCGGATTGGAGGCGGTGATCTTTGAGTCGGCCGCCCAGACATCCTCGAGTTCGAGGCGATAGTCGAGCTTTTTCTCTGCCATCACGATGCGCACTTTGCGTACGTAGGGGCTGGTCAGTGAACCGATGAGCTTCATGGGGCCTGTTGCTGTTCTTGCGCTGTTATGCGGGCTTGTATGTGGCGCCTTGCGCGCCACTGAGGAGGCCTGTCGAGGCGGCTTGCGCAGCCTTCAAGCAGGTGCGATCGAGTGTATCAAAGCAGTTTTCGCCCGGAATCCCGTGCGGGCGCGCAGTGGGCGTGGGTGCAGACCGACTCACTAAAATGCGGCTCTGCCAGGGAGTACTCATGACACAAAGCAACGCCGCGCCTTCCGTGCCGGCCCAGGATTTCACCGAACTGCTCGCCCTCTCGCCGCTGGACGGCCGTTACGCGGGCAAGGTCTCCGGTCTGCGCGACTGGCTCAGTGAGCACGCACTCATGAAGCAGCGCGTGCGCGTGGAGATCGCCTGGTTCATCGCCTTGTCCGACGCCGGCTTGCCGGAGTTTCCGCCGATCGCCGCCGACGATCGCGCCTGGCTGCTTGCGCTGGGCGAGGGGTTTGCCGCGAAGGACAGCGCGGCAGTCAAGAAGATCGAGTCCATCACCAACCACGACGTGAAGGCGGTGGAGTATTGGCTCAAGGAGCAGGTCAAGGAGCGCCCGGCGGTGCTGCCTTACGCGGAGTTCTTCCACTTCGCCTGCACCAGCGAGGACATCAACAACACCAGCCATGCCCTGATGCTCAAGGGCGCGCGCGAGACGGTGCTTGCACGGCTGGACAAGGTCGTGCAGCAGCTGCGCGACATCGCGCACACCAATGCTGCGGTCCCGATGCTCTCGCGCACCCACGGCCAGACGGCCAGCCCGACCACGCTGGGCAAGGAATTTGCCAACGTGGTGGCGCGTCTGGTGCGCGCCCGCACGCAGATTGCCGGCGTGGAGCTGCTGGCGAAGATGAACGGCGCGGTGGGCAACTACAACGCGCACATGATTGCCTACCCCGAAGTGGACTGGGAGGCGTTCTCGCGCAAGGTGGTCGAGGGCCCACTCGGGCTGACATTCAACGAGCACACGATCCAGATTGAGCCGCACGACTACATGGCGGCGCTGTTCGATGCCGTGGCGCGTACCAACACGATCCTGATCGACGTCTCGCGCGACATCTGGGGCTACATCAGCCTGGGCTACTTCAAGCAGCGTCTAAAGGAAGGCGAGGTGGGTTCATCCACCATGCCGCACAAGGTCAATCCGATCGACTTCGAGAACGCCGAGGGCAACCTGGGTCTGGCCAACGCGGTGCTCAAGCACATGGCGGAGAAGCTGCCCATCTCGCGCTGGCAGCGCGACCTGACGGATTCCACCGTGCTGCGCAACATGGGCGTGGGCCTGGGCTACAGCCTGCTGGCGCTCGAGTCGCTCTCCCGTGGCCTCGGCAAGCTCGAGGTCAACCACGCTCGTCTGGCCGAAGATTTGGACGCCAGCTGGGAAGTGCTGGCGGAGGCGGTGCAAACGGTGATGCGCCGATACGGCGTACCCGAGCCTTACGAGAAGCTCAAGGCGCTCACGCGCGGCAAGGGCATCACACCCGAGGGCCTGCGCGAGTTCGTGCAGACGCTGGAGATTCCGCAGGCCGCGCGCGACCGGCTGCTGGCGCTGACGCCCGGCGGCTACATCGGCAAGGCCACCGCGCTTGCCCAGCGCGTATAGCGTTCTCGGGCCGCAGCGCCTGCTGGCCAGCACCCTGGCCGAGTTCGCGCACGTCGCTGCGCTTGAACTGGATGCCGCTGCACTGAGCGGTGCGGCCTGCTTCGTCGCACGGCGCGAGGAGCGGCTGATCGGCCTGCTCGCGCTGGCGCGGCGCAACGACACGGATGCAGATCTGCTGTGGCTGGGTGTCGATCCGGCCCAGCGCCGCCAGGGCGTTGCGCGTGATCTGCTGCGCGTGGGTAACGCCTGGTGGGCGCGGCAGGGCGGGCGGGGCATCGCCGCGCCAAAGTCCTGTGGCGGGGCGATTCTGGCGAACTTGGGCTTTGCTGCGGCGCAAGATGGCAGCTGGGTGCGGTGGATCGGCTGACGGCCTGACGGGCAGGGCGCGGCCGGCGCGGGTGTAACCAAAGTCACGGCACGCCAGATCGGCATTGCGCGAACCGCATCAGATTGGCCATACTCCGCCCGTGGCTTTTTCCACGCGTTTTCCCTAACCCCAAGTGAGGTCCTCCATGCTTCGTCCCATCGTTCTGGTCGCTGTGGCCGCCGCTGTGCTGCTGGTGAGCCCCACCAGCCACGCGCAATTCGCCAAGCCCGAAGACGCCGTGAAGTACCGCCAGTCCGTATTCACCGTCATGGGTCGCAGCATGGGCGGCTTGAACGCCGTGGTGCGCGGCGACCGTCCCTACAACGCTGCTGAAGTGCAGCGCAATGCCGAGATCATCGCGATGATGGCGGGCCTCCCCTGGACGGCCTTCGGGGCCGGCACGGACAGCCCCAAGGCCCTGCCCGCCATCTGGAAGGAAGGCGACAAGTTCAAGAAGGCGCAGGACGGCCTGCAGGACGCCGCCGCCAAGCTGGTGGCCGCGTCCAAGACTGGCAAGGTCGAAGATCTGCGCGGCGCGTTCGGCAACGTGGGCGCAAGCTGCAAGGCCTGCCACGACGACTTCCGCGGCAAGTAAGCGCATCCTCTCGCCAGATGCAACAAGGCCCGCTTTCGCGGGCCTTTTGCTTTCTGGGGTTCAGATCGGCTTTCCGCTTGTCTCACAAGGCTTTTCAGGCATTTTGGTCTGGAAAGCCGCTTGAATGCTCAATCGGGTTCCGGGCGACTCGCCAGATGTCCACTTCATGCGCCTCTTCAGGGCAAAGTGCCTGAAGAATGGCTCTGGACAAGCGGAAAGCACCTGCTGCCAGCGCCTAGAAGGTCTGAACACTCTTGCCGAGATTGACGATCCACCAGACAGCGCCTGCCGCCGCCGCCGCCAGCACAAGCGCCAGCACGGAGCGGCCCGCGCTCCACTCAGCCCCGTCTGAAGCGGCACCGGGCTTGGTGCCCGTGATCATCGGGCCGACCAGATCATTCTTCTGCGCGAAGCGGTAGTACAGAATCGCAGCCAGGTGCAGCGCCACCAGCCCGTACAGCACCCATTCATTGAGCTTGTGCAGGCGCGTGATCAGGCTCACGGTCTCGCTGGACACGAACCTGGCCAGCGGTCCCTCGAAGGCGATGTCGTCATTGGCAAACAGCCCGCCCACGGCCTGTCCGCCAAAGAGCAGCAGCAGGGCGTAGACCGAGAACGCACCGATCGGGTTGTGGCCCAGGGTCTCGCTGACCTTGCCGCGCAGGTAGGCCAGCGCCCGCATCGGTGAGGGCGGAAAGCTCGCAAAGCGTGCATAACGGCTACCTGAAAAACCCCAGAGGATGCGAAACAGCACCAGCCCCAGCACGCAGTAGCCAAAGCGGAAGTGCCAGTTCATGGCATTGCCGCCGATCTTCACGCTGACGATCGATCCGACCACGCAGATCGCCAGCAGCCAGTGAAACAGCCGTGTCGGCCAGTCCCAGACCAGAACCTTCATGTCCACCCTCCCGAGGTGTTGTTCGGCTGGATTGTCCCGAAAGCGCGGGCAGAAAAAAAGCCGCCCACGGTGGGGCGGCCTTCTTGATGCGCTCCGTGCCTACGGCCGCGGCTCGGGGAACTCCAGCTCGGGCTGGTCTTCGCCTTCCTTCTTGATGGGCTTGATCAGATCCTCGCGGCTGATGCCCAGCCACTTGGTGATCGGGGCCATCACGAGCACGGAAGAATAGATGCCGAACACGATGCCGATGGTCAGCGCCACGGCGAAGTAGTGCAGCACCGGGCCGCCGAACAGCAGCATGAAGATCACCATGGTCTCGGTGGTGCCGTGGGTGATGATGGTGCGGCTGATGGTGCTGGTGATCGCGTTGTCGATCACCTCGGTCACGCTGGCCTTGCGCATCTTGCGGAAGTTCTCGCGGATCCGGTCTGCGATGATCACGGATTCGTTCACGGAGTAGCCCAGCACCGCGAGCACCGCCGCAAGCACTGCGAGCGAGAACTCCCACTGGAAGAAGGCGAACACGCCCAGGATGATGATCACGTCGTGCAGGTTGGCGATGATGGCCGCCACGGCGAACTTCCACTCGAAGCGGAAGGCCAGGTAGATCATGATGCCGATGCAGACCACCAGCAGCGCCAGCGCCCCGGCCTCATAGAGCTCCTTGCCGACCTGGCCGCTGATGAGTTCGACGCGCTGCACCTTCTCCTTCTGCACCACCGTGCCGTCGGCCTGGGTGACAGGCTCCTTGACCAGCTGACCGCCGGCGCGCAGCACGTTCTCGACGATGCGGTCGGCATCGATCGTGCGCACGCCGTTCTCCTTGATGCGGGAGAAGGCGTCCTTCTGCATGTCGCGCGCCGACAGGCGAATCAGCACGTCGCGCGAGCTGCCGAACAGCGTGACGAGCGGCTCGCCCACGCCCTGCGCTTCCATGGCCTTGCGGATGCCTTCCACATTGGCCGCCTGCTCGTAGCGTGCCTCGACCACGGCACCGCCCGTGAACTCGATGGACAGGTTCAGGCCCTTGCTCCACAGGAAGAACACCGCAAGCGCAAAGGTGATGAAGCTGAAGATGTTGAACGCCAGCGCGTGGCGCATGAAGGGGATGTCGCGCTTGATACGGAACAGTTCCATGGCGTTCTCCTCAGACCTTCGCTTCGGTCTTGTTGTTCTTGGTCGCGTCCTCGGGCCGCCAGATCTGGCCGATCGAGATGCTCTTGACCTTCTTCTCGCGGCCGTACCAGAACATGGTCAGCGCGCGCGCCACCATCACGGCGGAGAACATGCTGGTCAGGATGCCGAGGCAGTGCACCACGGCAAAACCGCGGATCGGGCCTGAGCCGAAGGCAAACAGGGCCACGCCCGCAATAAGCGTGGTGATGTTGGAGTCCAGGATCGTCGCCCAGGCCTTGTCGAAGCCTTCGGAGAGCGCCTGGGCCGCCGAGCGGCCGGCGCGCAGTTCCTCTCGGATGCGTTCGTTGATCAGCACGTTGGCGTCGATCGCCATGCCCAGGGTGAGCGCAATGGCCGCGATACCTGGCAAGGTCAGCGTGGCCTGTATCACCGACAGCAGGGCGATCAGCAGCATCACGTTGGCGGCCAGGGCCAGCACCGAGAACAGGCCCATCAGCGCGTAGTAGACGACCATGAAGATGCTGATGGCGATGAAGCCCCAGAGCATGGACTTGAAGCCGGCCTCGATGTTCTCCTTGCCCAGGCTCGCACCTACCGTGCGCTCCTCGACGATCTCCATCGGCGCAGCCAGCGAGCCGGCGCGCAGCAGCAGCGCCAGATCGTTGGCCTCCTGGGTGTTCATGGCCCCTGAGATCTGGAAGCGGTTGCCGAACTCGCCGCGGATCGTGGCGTTGCTGATGATCTCGCCCCTGCCCTTTTCGAACAGGATGATGGCCATCTGCTTGCCGATGTTGTCCCGCGTCGTGTCCCGCATGATCCGGCCGCCCTTGGCGTCCAGCACCAGGTTCACGCTAGGCTGCTGGGTCTGGGAGTCGAAGCCGGGTTGCGCGTCCGACAGGTTGTCGCCAGTCACGAGGATCTGGCGCTTGACGTTCACCGGGCGTCCGCGCTCCGGGAAGGTGTCGGACAGCACGTCGTTGGGCTCCGCATTCATGCGGAATTCGAGTGTGGCGGTGCGGCCGATGATGTTCTTGGCGCGGGCCACATCCTGCACGCCGGGCAGTTGCACCACGATGCGGTCTGCCCCCTGCTGCTGGATGACAGGCTCAGCCACGCCCAGCTCGTTCACGCGGTTGTTCAAGGTGGAGATGTTCTGGGCAATCGCGCTGTCCTGGATGGTGCGCAGCGATTCCGGCTTGAGCGTGGCGCGCACGACGATGTTGCTGCCGTCAGCCACGGTGGTGAAGTTGAATTCCTGGATGGCATCGCTCAGGGCGTTGCGGGCGCGCTCGGCCTGCTCGGCCTCCGTGAAGCGCACTTCCACCGTGTCACCCACGCGGCTGGTGCTGCCGCCGCGGATGTTCTTGTCCCGCAGGGTGGTGCGGATGTCGGTCTGCACCGTCTCGATGCGCTTGGCCACGGCGGCCTTCATGTCCACCTGCAGCAGGAAGTGCACGCCGCCGCGCAGGTCCAGACCCAGGTACATGGGCAGGGCGCGGATGCTGGTGAGCCAGGAGGGCGAGGCGGGCACCAGATTCAGCGCGACGATGTAGTTCGGCGCGTTCTTGTCCGGATTCAGCGCGGACTCGATCGTTTCCTTGGCCAGCTTCTGGGTCTCGACGTCCGCGAATCGGGCGCGCACCGAGGGGCTGTTGCCGCCGTCGAAGCTCATGCCGCGGTGCTGGATCTTGGCCGTGGTCAGGATCTCCTCGACGCGGGTCAGCGCCGCCGGGTCGACCTTCACGGTGGGGCGCGCGGAGCTGACCTGCACGGCAGGCTGCTCGCCGAACAGGTTCGGCAGCGAATAGAGGAAGCCCAGCGCGACCACGACGATCACGGTGATGTACTTCCAGAGGGGGTATCGGTTCATGGTCGGAGAGGTTCCGGTAGGGCTGGGCTGGCAGCGCCCTCAGGGGCACGCAGCAGGGGGAACGCGACAGGAGCGGGGTGTAGCGGGGCAGACGCGGAACATGGTGTTCGAGCGGTGCGCCTTCAGTGGCCGGCCCGTAAGTGTGCTTGGGGCCGGCCGCGGGTCTTACAGGGCCTTGATCGTGCCCTTGGGCAGCACGGTCTGCACGGCCTGCTTCTGAAGCAGCATTTCGACCGTGGTGTCGCCCTGGTTCACGGACACGGACACGTACTGGTCCTTGACCGCGGTGACTTCACCGACGATGCCGCCGGCGGTGACGACTTCGTCGCCCTTCTTGAGGGCTTCGAGCAGGGCGCGATGTTCCTTCTGGCGCTTCATCTGCGGGCGGATCAGCAGGAACCAGAAGATCACGAACATCAGGATGATGGGCAGGAAGCTGGCCAGCTGACCCATGGCGGAAGGAGGGGTGGCGGCCGCGGCTTGGGCGTAGGCATTCGAGATGAACACTGCTGAAGGCTCCTAGGCAGAGAAAATCGGCGGGTCGGCAAAGACCAAACCCGTTTCGGACAAACCCAAAAGTATAGGCGCGCGACCCGGTTCCGCCCCCGGGCGGGACAACCCGATGGTGGGCCAGCCTGCTGCGTCGGGTCTATCACCCGTCCCGGTGCGTATTCATCACCTTCAGTGGGTCGGCTGGCCGAATCCGCCTGCAGCAGGTCGCGACGGGGTGCACGGCACATGGGCGCGGGGCGCGGGCTTTCAAGTGCGCGGCGGCAATGGCGCAGGCCGATTCGCGACAGGCGCTGCCCGGCGGTCGGGTTTTGCAGCCGAACGGTGAGACCCCGAGCTCACGGGCGCGCCGCTGCCCGGAGCGGCGGTGGTCTACGCGCGCAGGAATTCCTTGACCTGCGCCAGCTGGCGTCGGCTGACATCCAGGCGCTCATCGCAGCCGTGCAGCAGCACCTGCCAGGTGCGTTCACCGTCGGCTTCGCCGTCTGGCGTGGGCAGACTGCCAGGCCGAGCGCGCTCGATCCCGGCAATGGCGTGGCGCGCGACCAGCGCGTTGCGGTGGATGCGGACAAAGTGATCCGGAAACTCGGCTTCCAGCGCGGTCAGCGGCTCTTCGCTCAGGAATTCGCGCTCCCGCGTGCGGATGGTGACGTACTTCATCTCCGCCTTGAGATAGAGCACCTCGGTCACCGGCACGCGCAGGATGCGCCCACGCTCCACCACGGTGATGCTGGGCAGCTCGCTGTCCGGGGTGGCCGGCACGCGGCGCAGGGCTTCGAGCAGACGGGCGGTCTTGACCGGCTTGACAAGGTAGTCCACCGCAGCAAGTTCGAAGGCGCCCACCGCGTGCTCGGCAAATGCGGTGGTGAAGATCACATGCGGCACCTGCTCGCCACGGGCGGCTCGCGCCTTCAAGTCCGCCGCGATGTGCATGCCATCCTCGCCGGGCATCTGCACGTCCAGCAGCAGCACATGAGGGTGCTGCGTGCTGAGCAGCGTGCGCAATTCCGCGGCGGAACCCGCTTCGCCCAGCACGCGGTGCGGCAGTTCGGGGGCCAGATCGGCCAGCAGGTTGCGCATGCGTATGCGCGCCAGCGCTTCGTCGTCCACGATGACCAGTTCAAGCATGTACGAATCGTGACACAGGCAGGCTGGCCCGCGCCATCGCCGGCATCAGGCAGCGCGGCGCCGAACCAACGGCAGGCGCAGCTCGGCCACAAAGCGGCCGCGCACGGCGCGAGTGTCGAGGCTGGCTTCGAGGTCATGCAGCAGCATCAGCCGCTCCCGGATGTTCGCAAGCGCAGTCTGGCTGCCCGGGCGCGGCGCGGCATGCACGGGGCCGGTCTGGTCCGCCGGGGGGAGGGCGTTTTCCACGCGGATCACAAGCACCCGCCCGTCGGCCTGCAGACTCACGTCAATGGGTTCGGGGCGCGCCGCGGGTTCCACGCCGTGGCGCACCGCGTTTTCCACCAGCGGCTGCAAGGTGAGCTGGGGCACCAGTGCGTCGTCCAGCCCCGGTGCCTGCTGCCAGTTCACGACCAGGCGCTCGCCCAGGCGCTGCTGTTCCACCGCCAGGTACCGGCGGGCGAGCAGGGCCTCATCCGCCAGAGGCACCACGGCATCGCCGGTAGCCAGTCCGCGGAAGAGTTCGGCCAGATCCTCGATCATGCTCTCGGCCACGCGCGGCTGGCTGCGGATCACGCCCAGCGTGGAATTGAGTGCATTGAAGAAGAAGTGCGGCCGGATGCGCGCAGACAGAGCCGCGACGCGCGCCGCCACCAGCGCCGGCTGCCGCTGCGCGCTGCGCCACTGCAGCGCAAGGCTTGCGCTGGCGCCCAGGGCCAGGGCGCTCACGATCACGCCGAGCAAGCCCCAGGTGGACAACTCGCGCTGGCTCATCGTCATCACGACCACATGGGCCAGCACGGCCGGGCAGGTCACGATCAGTGCGAGCGTGAGCCATTGCAGCCAGCGTGCCTCCCGCGCGGCGAGCTTGCGCAGGCTGCAGGACAGCAGCATGGATGCGAGCGCAGCCGGCTCCAGCACGGCGGCGCGCTCCACGAAGCTTTCCATCCAGGCCTGCGGCGAGGGCGAGCCGGGCAGCGTGGCGACCAGCATGACCGCATTGATGGCCAGCAGCAGGCGCAGGGCGATGCCGTAGTTGCAGGCGTCCGGCAGAACCGGGGTGCGCGCCCCGAGGCCGTCCCGCGCGGCCTGCGGCGCCGATGCCGTTGCCGAGGCTTGCGCGGCGGGCTGACTCGCGTCGGCGGGGTCCTGGCGGGTTTCGGTCAAGTCGGGTGGGTCCTGGCTGAGCGGGCTGCGGCAGTGCCGGGGCACGGCTGGTCAATCGAAAATTTAGATTTTAAATATCGCTAGAATAGATAGATGCCGGCTACTGAAGCGCGATCGGAACCGAAATCCGTGCCGTGTGCGCCAAAGGGGTCCATTGAAGAACCGCATCAATACTCATTTGCGTCGTTATCGGACGTTGTGCGCTTGAAACCAATTTGGCTGAAGATCCGCTAAAGATGTGCGGAAAGGCGTATCAAGTAAGAAAAAATAATTCGTTTTCAGCCAACGAAAATCCAGCCTGCGCGCCTGCCCCGGATACATTGCCACGGCCCGCCTGCCGAATCGCCTGATGGCATGCCGCAGCCTGCCAGACTCCAAGAGAACTGCCTATGACCTCACAGCTCGCCAACAAGACCGAAGCCTGGTCCGCCCGCTTCTCGGAGCCCGTTGCCGCCATCGTGCAGCGTTATACCGCCTCGGTCGGCTTCGACAAGCGCCTCGCATTCGCAGACATCGCCGGCTCGCTGGCGCATGCCGACATGCTTGCTGCGCAGGGCATCATCAGCGCCGAGGACGAAGCCGCGATCCGCCGCGGCATGGCGCAGATCAAGAGCGAAATCGAGGCTGGCCAGTTCGAATGGAAGGTGGAACTGGAAGACGTGCACCTGAACATCGAGGCGCGCCTCACTGCACTGATTGGCGATGCCGGCAAGCGCCTGCACACCGGCCGCTCGCGCAATGATCAGGTGGCCACTGACATCCGGCTGTGGCTGCGCGGCGAGATCGACGCGATCACCGACACGCTCAAGGCTCTGCAGCGCGCGCTGGTGGCGCTGGCCGAGCAGCAGGCCGACACCATCCTGCCCGGCTTCACGCATCTCCAGGTCGCCCAGCCTGTGAGCTTCGGCCACCATCTGCTCGCCTATGTGGAGATGTTCGGCCGCGATGCCGAGCGCATGGTGGACGCCCGCCGCCGCGTGAACCGCCTGCCCCTGGGCGCAGCCGCCCTGGCCGGCACGAGCTACCCGATCGACCGCGAACGCGTGGCGCGCACCCTGGGTTTTGAAGGCGTGTGCCAGAACTCGCTGGACGCCGTGAGCGACCGTGACTTCGCCATCGAATTCACCGCAGCCGCGGCACTGGTCATGACCCACATTTCGCGCTTCTCGGAAGAACTCATCCTCTGGATGAACCAGAGCGTGGGCTTTATCGACCTGGCCGACCGCTTCTGCACCGGCTCGTCGATCATGCCGCAGAAGAAGAACCCGGACGTGCCGGAACTGGCGCGCGGCAAGACCGGCCGCGTGACCGGCCACCTGATGGCCCTGCTCACACTCATGAAGGGCCAGCCGCTGACCTACAACAAGGACAACCAGGAGGACAAGGAGCCGCTGTTCGACACGGTCGATACCGTGCTCGACACCCTGCGCATCTTTGTGGATCTGGTGCCCAGCATCCGCGTCAAGCCTGCGGCCATGCGTGCCGCCGCCTTGCGCGGCCACGCCACCGCCACCGATCTGGCCGACTGGCTCGTCAAGCAGGGCATGGCCTTCCGGGACGCGCACGAACTCGTGGCCCATGCTGTTCGCCATGCCGACAGCCTGGGCGTGGATCTGAACGCGCTCACACTGGCCCAGCTGCGCGAAGTCGTACCGCAAGCCACCGAGGCCGTGCTGCCCCTGCTCACGCTGGAGGGCAGTGTGGCCTCGCGCAATCACCTGGGGGGCACTGCGCCGGCCCAGGTGCGTGCACAGGTCGCGCGCTGGAAGGCTCAGCTGGGCTGAAGCAGGCAACAGCCGAGCGCAGGTGCCGCGCCCGGCTGCCGTTTTCCGCGAGCGCCCCAGGGCGCATTGCTTCGCTCGGGATTCGCCGTGCAGGCCGAAGCCGAACAGCTTGGCCGACGTTCAGCAAGCTGTCAGCAAAAACGCGTGCGCTTCGTGCACAGTCACGCCCGGCGTACACACGCCGGCCATGGCTCGCGCGCGTTTTTCCTGAGTGGGTGCACACGATCGCAAGCCAAGTGCTGGGCTACCATCGTCCGGCGTGATCTGCACACCCTGCACCCGCGCTGGACACACCCCAGAGACCCGAATCACGGGTCCGAAGCAAAGACGAGCGGCGCGCCTCGCCGCTCGGAGGGACAAGGAGACTCAAAGTGAATGGATTGCTTGCGATCTCGCGCGGGATCGACTGGATCAACCTCAAGATCGGCCGCGCCGTGTTCTGGCTCGTGCTGGCCGTGGTGCTCATCAGTTGCGGCAATGCGGTGATCCGCAAGTTGTTCGACACCAGTTCGAACGCCTGGCTCGAGGTGCAGTGGTATCTGTTCGCAGCCGTGTTTCTGGGCGCGGCGGCCTACACCCTGCTGGTCAACGAGCACGTGCGCATCGACTTCGTCTCCAGCCGCGTGTCGGACAAGACCAAGGCCTGGATCGACATCATCGGCTTCGTGGTGTTCCTGATTCCCCTGTGCATCTTTGTGGTCTGGCTGTCTTTTCCGTACGCGATCGACGCCTACAAGAGCGGCGAGATGTCCTCCAACGCAGGCGGGCTGATCCGCTGGCCCGTGTATCTGATGCTGCCCGTCGGCTTCATCTTGCTTCTCGCGCAGGCGATCTCGGAACTGATCAAGCGCATCGGCTTCCTCACGGGGGACGTGCCGCACGTGTTCCCGCCCAAGGCCTCGCACGGCGAATGAGCGCACCGCGCACATAACAAGATCCCAGGGAACCCGCTCATGCTTCAGTTCATCACCGCAAACCTCGCGCCGATCATGTTTCTGGCGCTGCTGTTCTTCCTGCTCACCGGCTTTCCGGTGGCCTTCGGTCTCGCGGCCACGGGGATGTTCTTCGGCTTTCTCGCCATTGAACTCAACATTGTTCCGGCCAACTTCTTCGGCCTGCTGCCCCTGCGGATCTACGGGATCATGGCCAACGACACGCTGCTGGCCATCCCCTTCTTTACGTTCATGGGGATCATTCTTGAACGATCCGGCATGGCCGAAGACCTGCTGGAGACCGTCGGACAGGTGTTCGGCCCGGTGCGCGGTGGTGTGGCGCTGGCCGTGATCTTCGTGGGTGCGCTGCTGGCGGCCACGACGGGCGTTGTTGCGGCCTCGGTGATCTCGATGGGCCTGATCTCCCTGCCGATCATGCTTCGCTATGGCTACAACCGCGCCATTGCGGCGGGCACCATCACGGCTTCGGGCACGCTGGCGCAGATCGTGCCGCCTTCGCTTGTGCTCATCATCATGGCGGACCAGCTCGGTCGCTCGGTGGGTGACATGTATGCCGGCGCGCTGGAACCCGCGCTGATGCTGATCGGCCTGTATGCCGCCTTCATCATCCTGGTGGCCATCATCAAGCCCAAGTGGGTGCCCGCGCTGCCGCCTGAGGCGCGCATCTACAAGGAACCCAATGGTTCAGCGGGCTACACCTCGCTGATCGCGCTGGCCATCACCTGCGTGGTGGTGGGCTGGTTGATGGCGCACTTCTATGACGACATCGTCAAGGCTATCTGGCAGCGCAAAGAGGTGCCGGAGGACGAGATCGTCGTGATGTCCGTGACGGCGTCGGTGATCCTGGCCTGGGTGCTGGCGGTGTTCAACAAGTTCCTCAAGCTGGGCCTGCTCTCCAAGCTGGCCGAGCGCGTGACCTTTGTGCTCATTCCGCCGCTGGCGCTGATCTTCCTGGTCCTGGGCACGATCTTCCTGGGCATTGCCACGCCCACCGAAGGCGGCGCCATGGGTGCTGTGGGTGCGCTGCTGATGGCGTTCTCGCGCCGCCGCCTGGACAAGAAGCTCATGATCCAGGCGCTGGACACGACCACCAAGCTGTCCTGCTTCGTGCTCTTCGTGCTGGTGGGTTCCACCGTGTTCGCGCTGACCTTCCAGGGCATCGACGGCCCCGAGTGGGTCAAGCACCTGTTCGACAAGGTGCCGGGCGAGCAGATTGGCTTCCTGATCGTCGTGAACGTGCTGATCTTCATCCTGGGCTGCTTCATCGACTTCTTCGAGATCAGCTTCATCCTGCTGCCCCTGCTCAAGCCGATTGCAGAGGGTCTGGGCATTGACCTGGTCTGGTTTGGCGTGATGATCGCCATGAACCTGCAGACCAGCTTCCTGACGCCACCCTTCGGGTTTGCGCTGTTCTACCTGCGCAGCGTTGCACCGGCCAAGGACTACACCGACAAGGTCACCGGCCAGCAGATTCCGGCTTTCACCACGTCGGACATCTACAAGGGTTCGGTGCCCTTCATCATCATTCAACTCACGATGGTGGTGGCGATCATGCTGTTCCCGCAGATCGTGACCGAGCACGTGGAGAAGGCGGTCAAGATTGACGAGTCCACGATCAAGCTGGAAATCCCCACCGAGCAGGGCTTGCCCACACCGGGGCTGCCCATCCCGGGCGAGGAACCCAAGCCGGGTGACCCCAATGCGCCCAAGACGGATTCCGGCGGCATGCCGCTGCCCCCGCAGGACGCGCCGGCCGACGATCCTGCCAAGCTGCTGCAGCAGAAGATCGAGGACGGCAAGGTCAGTCAGCCCAAGCAGTAGGCCTTACCCGAGCAGCGGTTCGCTGCCAGCAAAAACGCCCGGTGAATGCCGGGCGTTTTGCTTTGCTGCCGCCATAAGGTAGTTGGTGCCCCAAAAGGCGCAGTAGCTAAAACAGCGACGGCTGCGATGGGCTAATCGAAACGGCCTTGGCGATTGCTTGAGTGCTCTTCGGTGCGATTGTCGCTGCGCTCTGATCGGCATTTCGAGCGGAATTGACTGCCTGGGAAAGGTTCTCGAGGCAGCCCCAGACAGCAGCCAAGTAGAAGATTGATCCCTTCAACCCGTGTGGCGAGAACGCGTCATTGCTATGCATTCTGCGCATGACGGCCCACAGCGCTGCCGGATCGTTGAACTGATGCAGCGTTCGGCATCGCACGGCGCATCAACATCGGTACGGTTTGGGTGATTTGCACCAGATCGCGTGTCGGCCTTCGGTCGCCTTCGTGTCGCTGACCCCGCCTTGTTTCCATGCTGTTTCGCCCTGAAGTCCTGAGCGCCCGATCCGGTGCCTCACTCGGAGCCCTCCGCATCCGGCAGCCGTTTGCCTATCGCGTCTGGGCGTTGATTGCGCTGGCGGTGCTGGGCTCGATCATCAGCTTCCTCGCCTTCGCCAGCGTTACCCAGCGTGCCACTGTGGCCGGTGTGCTCATGCCCGCCGGCGGCATTGCCAACCTGGCCAGCCCCCTGGGCGGCACGCTCATCCGTGTGGGTGCGCAAGACGGCCAAACCGTGCAGGCCGGGGACGTGCTCTTTGTGCTCTCCACGGACCGCCAGCAGGTGGCCGCCGCTGGCGCAACTGCCGGCACCCTCGGCACCCAGGCCGCCATTGCCGCCCAGCTCGCTACGCGCCAACTCCTCGCCGAGCAGGATCTCCGCCGCGCGGAGGAGCGCTTTGAAGCACGTGAGCGCAGCATTGCCGAGCGCTTGGCCGTGCTTGAGCGTGAGCTCATTGCCGTGGAGCGTGAGCGCGAGCTGGCGGCTAGCCGCCTGCAATTGGCCGAAAGCCAGGCAGGGCGTATCAATGAACTGGCCCGCGCGGGCTTTGTGAGCGCCGGCCAGCAAGCCAGCCAGCAAGACGAACTACTGGCCGCGCGCCAGGCGGCCCAGGCGCTTGAACGCAGCCGCATTGCCATCGAGCGCGAGCGTGCCAGCCTGCGCGGCCAGCTGCGCGACGCACAGAACGCCCGCGAAACCGAGCTGGCCGAGGCCCGCAAGGCCCGCGCCCTGCTCGCTCAGGAAAGCACCGAGAACGCTGCCCGCGCCACGCATGTGATCACTGCCCCGTATGCAGGCACGCTGACGGGCAGCGCCGTCATGCTGGGCCAGGTGGTCGCGCCGGGGCAGGTGCTGGCGCTGCTGGTGCCGCACGATCCCGCAGGCGAGGTGGAGGGCGAAGCCGACCCCGCCCGCGCGGCCGGGTCAGTCCCTTCCCTGCAGGCCGGGGAGGCTCAGGGTGGGGTGCTCGCCCAGCGCGTCAGCTATGCGCCCAAGGGCAGCCCGACTGCACGCGGTCCGCCCGATGCAAACGCTCAAACCGCACCGCCAAACCCGTCCACCCTCCAAGCCCACTTCTACATCCCTACGCGCGCCGCCGGCTTCGTGGCCCCCGGCCAGACCGTGCGCCTGCGTTACGCCGCCTTCCCCTACCAGAAGTTCGGCCAGCACCAGGGCACCGTGCTCGCCATCGACCGCGCGCCCACCGCCCCCAGCCAACTCCCTCCGGCCATTGCCGCCGCGTTGGCCAGCACCGCCAGCGGTGCCACGCCCGAAGCGCGCTATCGCGTCACCGTGGCCGTCACCGAACAACATATCCTCGCCTATGGCAAACCCCAAGCCCTTAAACCAGGGATGGTGGTGGAGGCCGACATCGTGCAGCGCGAGAGCAAGGTATACGAGTGGATTTTTGACCCTCTGCGTGGGTTTACCCTGCGGGGCGTCTAGCGGTATCTGGTGTCGACGTCCAGTGAATCGAGTGAGCTACTAGGCCAGTAGCTTTACTCACTTTAAATTTAGGAGTAAGCATGAGAATGATTTCTAGTGATGCGTGTGATTCAGTCGCGGGCGGCTGGGGTGTACCTGGTGCCGTTGGTGGTGCGATCGTGGGTGGCCTGAGCTATATCGGTAGTGCCGTTGGTAGTGGCACCTTCACGGGAGGCGGATTTGCTACTGCAGTTGGTGTTGGTGCGGTCGCAGGCGCACTCATGGGGCCCCCCGGCATTAAGGCCGCTGCGGGTCAAACAGCAGTCGGAGGCTATCTCGGATTCATTGGCGGTACGGTGCAAGGCGCAGCAGACCGTGGTGGCTCCGGCGCAGCTGGCGCAAGCAGCTTTGCCGGCGGCGGGATCGAACTGTTGATGCGCAACCCGAATCTCGACCCTCCCACCCCTCTCGGGCTCTGATTTGAATTAGTCGTTCGTCTACCAGACCACTTCGGTGGTCTGGTAGGTTGGAGAAGCAAATTGAGTAAGTTCAGAGACAATTTTCTTGCGCAATCTCCGAAAGCGTGGCTTGTCCGCTTGATTGTTTTGGGCGGAGCAATGTACGCACTGGCCGCAGCCTTTCAGTCAAATGGCATACGATTCAACGGCTTTCACATCGCCGCCTTGGCCGTGACCTCAACAGTCGCCGTTGATGCGGTTGGCATGGTTTTATATCGCGCCCGAAATATTGCACAAATTTATAATTGGAATACCGCATTTAAACTTTGTTTGATTCGCTTCGTGTTCGCGTGTGGCGTGTCTGTATATGTCGCAAATCAATGGTATCCGATGTGACGCAAGCCGGTTTGTGTACATGAATATGAAGGAAGGCAATGGGACTATTTCGCGCCTTGTGCCCCGATGGCTCCTGTCAAAACTAAGGGGGCATAATATCGAACTAAGCTGCAATCGATGCTTATCCGTTGTTTACACACAAGCATCGCGCTCGGTTAGTGGAGAACAAGCTTTGCCATGAACATGCAAAGACCCGCAGTTAAAGCGGCTCCGCTGCTGTTGCACCGTATATGACCCGATAACCGATTAGGCCTCCAAGCAAATCTCGACCTTGTCGTACATGGCGGACTCAAAAGGGCAAAAGACTTGAAGAGGCCCAAGGTTAATGCGGAATGCGCCCCCACCTCCAATCCACCGCCGCCGAATGCTCCATCGCCTGTCTGGCGATGGTCGCCGACCATTTCGGCCTGCGCATGGACTTGGCCGATCTGCGGCGCCGCTTCTCCCTGAGCCTGAAAGGCGCCACGCTGGCGCAGCTCATGCGCTACGCGGCAGAGCTGAACTTCACCACCCGGCCCCTGCGCCTGGAGCTGGAGGAACTGCATGAGCTTCAAACCCCCTGCATCCTGCATTGGGACCTGAACCACTTTGTGGTGCTCAAGCGGGTCCGCGGGCGCGGGGCGACGGCGCGCGTGGAGGTTCTGGACCCCGCGGTTGGGGCGCGCACTCTGAGCCTGGCGGAGGTGAGCAAGCATTTCACCGGTGTGGCGCTGGAGCTGGCGCCGGGGGCGAACTTTCAGCGGGCCGATGAGCGCCGCCGCATCCGCCTGCGGGATCTCACCGGCCACATCTTCGGGCTGCGCCGCGCGCTGCTGGTCATCCTGGCGCTTGCTCTTGCGTTAGAAGGCATTGGCCTGCTGGTGCCCATGACCACGCAGTGGGTGATTGATGAGGCGATCGTCTCCGGCGATACCCATCTATTGATCGTGATCGTGCTGGGTGCCGGCATTCTGGCGCTGACGGACTTTGCCCTGCGTACGGCGCGCGGCTGGATCAGCCTGCGCTTGAGCATGGACGTGGGTCTGCAATGGACGGCGAATTTGTTCGCCCATCTGACCCGCCTGCCGGTGAGCTACTTCGAGCAGCGCCATCTGGGCGACATCACCAGCCGCTTTGGCAGCCTGGACGCCATCAAGCACGTGCTCACCACCGGCGCCGTGGAGGCGGTGTTGGACGGCCTGATGCTGTTTGCCACCCTGGGCCTGATGCTCATGTACAGCTGGCAGCTCACTTTGATTGCTGCCGCCGCTCTGCTCCTGTATGGCCTGCTGCGCTGGGCGAGCTACCGGCCGTTCCGGGATGCGAACGAAGAG
>LJIA01000010.1 GCA_001295775.1 beta proteobacterium AAP99 | reverse complement strand
CCCGCCGCCCCCGCCCGCCGCACCCGTCTCCGAGAAGGTTACGTTTGCTGCTGACGCGTTCTTCGACTTCGACAAGGCAACGCTGAAGCCCGAGGGCATGGCAAAGCTGGACGATCTCGCCTCGAAGACCAAGGACATCGCCCTTGAGGTCATCATCGCCGTCGGTCACACCGACAGCGTAGGCAAGGCCGACTACAACCAGCGTCTGTCGGTGCGTCGCGCTGAAGCCGTCAAGGCTCACCTCGTGAGCAAGGGCGTCGATGCGAGCCGCGTCTACACCGAAGGCAAGGGTGCAACGCAGCCTGTCGCCGACAACAGGACCAAGGATGGCCGCGCGAAGAACCGTCGCGTGGAAATCGAAGTCGTCGGTACGCGCCCGGTGCGTCGCTGATCGTTCATTCGATCTCTGGAAACCCCGCTTCGGCGGGGTTTTTCATTTGGAGCTCGCGCGCAAGTGCCGCAGGGGCACTGCGTTACGCTAACCCCTATGACAACAACGCAGCACACGAGCAACGTCGATCCCGGTGAACTCGCAAAGTTCTCTGCACTTGCGCATCGATGGTGGGACCCTGGCAGCGAATTTCGGCCGCTGCACGTCATCAACCCTGTACGACTGAACTGGATTGACTCGGTCGCGCCAGTGAAGGGCAAGCGAGTCGTTGACATAGGCTGCGGCGGTGGCATCCTCGCCGAGAGCATGGCGCAGCGCGGCGCCGAGGTCCTCGGCATCGACATGGCCGACAAGCCTTTGGGCGTTGCGAAGCTGCACAGCCTTGAATCGGGCGTCAAGGTCGAATACCGGCTGATCAGCGCAGAAGCCCTCGCACACGAGCAGCCAGACGCGTTCGATGTCGTGACCTGCATGGAAATGCTTGAGCACGTCCCTGACCCTGCCAGTGTGGTTGGGGCTGCGGCGCGGCTTGTAAAGCCCGGCGGCGATGTGTTCTTTTCGACCATCAACCGCAATCTCAAGGCCTACCTGCTTGCCATTGTTGGCGCGGAGTATGTACTGCGCCTGCTCCCCCGCGGAACGCATGACTATGCCAAGCTCATCACCCCGGCTGAACTGGCCCGCGCCATGCGCGATGCCAAGCTCGAAATGGTCGAACTTCGGGGCATGAGCTACAACCCGCTTACTCACACCGCCACGCTCAACAAAGACACGGACGTCAACTACCTCGTCCATGCGCGCAAGCGGGCGGGCTGATGATTCACGCCGTACTTTTCGACTTCGACGGAACCATCGCCGACACAGCGCCTGACCTTGCCGGTACCGCCAACGACATGCGCGTGGCGCGAGGGCTGGCCCCGCTGCCCATCGAAGCGCTGCGTCCCATGGTGTCGGCGGGAGCGCGCGGCATGATTGGACTCGCGTTTGGCTTGGACAAGGATGCACACGGGTTCGAGCCGCTGAAGACTGAGTTCCTTGATCGGTATGAGCATCGGATGACGCAGGCGTCGGTACTGTTTTCCGGGGTAACCGAACTGCTGGTCGATCTTGAGCAGCGAAGCATCGCCTGGGGCGTGGTGACCAACAAGGCGCAACGCTTCGCCAAGCCACTCGTGCCCGCCATGGGACTGCGCCCGCGTGTGCTTATTTGTGGTGACACGACGGCACACGCCAAACCGCACCCGGAGCCACTGCTGGAAGCCGCGCGTCGGCTGGGTGTTCTTCCGAGTGCATGCGCCTATGTGGGCGATGACCTCCGTGATGTGCAAGCCGCACGCGCGGCAGGTATGCGCAGCATCATCGCGAACTACGGCTACCTGGGAGACGCCGGATCACCAGAGACGTGGGGGGCGGATGCGATGGCGCAAACGGTGCCGGACATTCTCGGAATCCTTGATGGCTGGATGACCCGCTGAACGCTACCTTCCGGTGCGAAGCTGCTGACACGGCAGAACTGAGGCAGGCGGCCTCGCCCAGAGTAAGGCGAGAGTAAGACCACCCTCCTACCTTTGCGATAACCGGAACGAGGAGCACAGCATGTCAGGGATTCAGTCCGTACTTCAGGAAACACGCGTCTTCAACCCCAGTGCCGAGGTGCAGCAGGCTGCTGCGGTTTCCGGCATGGCGTCGTACCAGGCGCTCTGCGCACAAGCGGACGCGGACTACTCAGGCTTCTGGGGCAACCTCGCGCGCGAGAAGTTGCTGTGGCACAAGCCCTTCACCGAAGTGCTGGACGAGTCCAACGCGCCGTTCTATCGCTGGTTTGCCGACGGGCAGCTGAATGCGTCCTACAACTGCCTCGACGCCAATCTGATCAACGGCAACGGCGACAAGACGGCCATCGTGTTTGAAGCAGACGACGGGTCGGTCACCAACGTCAGCTTCCGGCAGCTGCACGAGCGTGTGTGCAAGCTGGCGAACGGCCTGAAGGCGCAGGGAATCAAGAAGGGAGACCGCGTCCTCATCTACATCCCGATGAGCGTCGAAGGCGTTGTCGCGATGCAAGCCTGTGCTCGCATCGGCGCAACCCACTCGGTCGTGTTTGGTGGCTTCTCGGCAAAGAGCGTGCAGGAGCGCGTGATCGACGCCGGGGCAGTCGCCATCATCACCGCGGACGAGCAGGTGCGCGGCGGCAAGACGCTGCCGATCAAGGCCATTGTGGATGAAGCGATCGCGATGGGTGGTTGTGAAGCGCTCAAGACCGTGATCGTCTACCGCCGCACCGGCAACCCGATCAACATGCAACCGGGGCGAGACATCTGGCTGCACGACGTCGAAGACCCGCAGTCTGCCCAGTGCGAGCCGGAGTGGGTCGATGCCGAGCATCCGCTGTTCATCCTCTACACGTCAGGCTCGACAGGCAAGCCCAAGGGGGTGCAACACTCCACCGGCGGCTACCTGCTTTGGGCCAAGACCACGATGCAGTGGACCTTTGACGCCAAGCCGAACGATCTCTTCTGGTGCACGGCTGACATCGGCTGGATCACAGGACACACCTACGTGTGCTACGGACCGACAGCAGCGGGCATCACACAGCTCGTGTTTGAAGGCGTACCTACGTACCCGAATGCCGGCCGCTTCTGGCAGATGATCGAGAAGCACAAGGTCACCCTGTTCTACACCGCACCTACTGCGATCCGCTCGCTCATCAAGGCCAGCGAGACCGATCCGAACGTGCATCCGAACAAGTCAGATCTGAGCAGCCTGCGCATCCTGGGCTCGGTGGGCGAACCCATCAATCCGGAAGCCTGGATGTGGTACCACAAACATGTGGGTGGCGAGCGGTGCCCGATCGTCGACACATTCTGGCAGACCGAAACCGGTGGCCACATGATCACGCCGCTGCCTGGGGCCACGCCACTTGTGCCGGGCTCCTGCACATTGCCCCTGCCAGGAATCATGGCTGCGATTGTTGATGAAACCGGCAACGACGTGCCAAACGGTCAAGGTGGCGTTCTCGTCGTCAAGCGCCCCTGGCCCTCGATGATCCGCACCATCTGGGGCGACCCCGAGCGCTTCAAGAAGAGCTACTACCCTGCCGAACTCGGCGGAAAGCTGTATCTCGCGGGTGATGGCGCCATCCGCGACAAGGACACCGGCTACTTCACCATCATGGGCCGCATCGATGATGTGCTCAACGTCTCCGGACACCGGATGGGCACCATGGAGATTGAGTCTGCACTGGTCGCAAAGAGCGATCTGGTTGCCGAGGCCGCGGTAGTGGGTCGCCCGGACGAACTCACCGGTGAGGCGATCGTCGCGTTTGTCGTGCTCAAAAGGCCGCGCCCCACGGGGGACGAAGCGCGCGCACTCGCAAAGGAACTGCGCGATTGGGTCGCCAAGGAGATCGGACCGATCGCCAAGCCGAAGGACATTCGCTTCGGTGACAACCTGCCGAAGACCCGCTCCGGAAAGATCATGCGACGCCTGCTCCGTGCGATCGCAAAGGGCGAGGCCATCACTCAAGATGTTTCGACGCTCGAGAACCCCGCGATCCTCGAACAACTCGCTGAAAACAACTGAATCTTTCACGAGTCTTACAAACGCCCCGCTCGCGGGGCGTTTTTGTTTTCACATGAGTCGCGAGCGCACGAGTCGAGCAGGGTTTCCCTTATGTTCCCCTCGATGCCCCTGTGCAATATTGAGTTCGGAGTTGAGCAACAACAAGAACCAATCAGGGGGTCGCTCCGTTGAATGGCACGTCATGCCTTCGACATGCAGGCCGCCCTCTGCAAGCGGAGTATTGGGTGATCCTGTTTCTATCGATCGTGAAAGCGCTCGCTGAGGTGGCCGGTCTTGCATTGATTGGGCAAGCGGTTGTCGCGGCATTCAATCCCATGAAGCGCCACGAGAACCCGATCTACAAGCTCTTCGCACTGCTCGCATCGCCCGTCAATCGCGTCGTCCGAATCATCACGCCCAAGCTGATCGTCGACGAGCACGTCCCGTTTGTGTCCTTCTTCTTTCTGTTGCTGATCTGGCTGTGCGCCACGGCTGGGCGGATCTACTTCCTCAAGTACGTACCTGTTGCTGGAGCCTGAAGCATGAGAATCGGTGCGCTGATCGGTGGGTGGTGGCTGCGTGAGCTTGCAAGCTGGCAAGTCTTCCTGAAGCGCCATGCGCTGGCCGAGGCAACCTACCGGCGCGCACTGGCACTCAACGAGAACGACGATGTGGCTCGCGGCTTCATCGCCAATCTGCTTGCGCAGCGCGGTGCCAACGAAGAGGCGTTGCGTGAACTTCAGTTGCTTGCGAGCGTTCGCCCGAAGCAGGCCTCGATCCCCTTCAACATGGGATTCATCCAGGAGAGCCTGGGCCAGTTCAGCGAGGCTGAGTCCAGCTTCCGCAAGGCGCTTGAACTGGACCCCAAGCTCGATCGTGCGTGGTACGGCCTGGGCCTCGTGCTGATCAGCCAGGGGCGCCCGACGGAGGCCCTCGGTGCGCTCAAGCGCAATACCGAGCTGCAGCCCATGAGCCCCTACGGCTGGTACCAGCTTGCCATGACGCACCACCATCTGGGCGATGCCGCGGAGGCGCGCCGGATCAAGAAGCATCTCGAGGGATTTGAGCCCAATGTCGCCGCACAACTGAAGCGCGATCTGGAGCAGGTTCCGCCGCAATTCGAGTCCCTGCGGGCTCAACAAGGGTAGTGCTCTGCTGACTTTGTCGGGGATGGGACGAGGCTTGCCCTCGGCTTCGTCACTCAGGGGATGTCAGCAGCGCAGTACAAGCAAGCGCAACACAAGGAGGTAGACACATGCAGCTCACAGAAAAGCACCGAGCGTATTGGCGAAAGAACCTGAATCTCACGGCCGTACTGATCGTGATCTGGTTCGTCGCCACGTTCGTCATTTCGTTCTTCGCGCGGGATCTCCAGAGCATCAACATTCTGGGTTGGCCCTTCCCGTTCTACATGGCGGCCCAAGGCAGCCTGGTCATCTATCTGTTCATGATCTGGTTCTACGCGCGCAAGATGAAGGCGCTCGATGAAGAGTTCGGCGTTGCCGAGCAGGAAGAGTGAGGAGCGCCCCATGAGTACGACTTCAGTCAGCAGCAATCAGGCGTTCTTCAACCAGCTCAAGCGCATCTATGGCATGTACACCGGAGGCTTCTTCGCCTTCGTGATCGTGCTCGCGATCCTTGAGTACATGGGCGTGCTCGGACCCAAGGCCATCGGCTATGTGTTCATGTTCGCCACCATCGGTCTGTACGCCGGCATCGGCGTGATGTCCCGCACGGGCGATGTCGCCGAGTACTACGTGGCCGGGCGCCGCGTTCCCGCCGTGTTCAACGGCATGGCAACCGGCTCGGACTGGATGAGCGCAGCCTCGTTCATCGGCATGGCCGGCACCCTGTATCTGCAGGGCTATGGCGGTCTGGCCTTCATCATGGGCTGGACCGGCGGCTACTGCCTTGTGGCTTTCCTGCTTGCACCGTACCTGCGCAAGTTCGGCCAGTTCACGATCCCCGACTTCCTCGGCGCGCGCTACGGCGGCAACTTTGCTCGCAGCATCGGCATCTTCGCTGCGATCCTCGTGTCCTTCGTGTACGTGGTGGCCCAGATCTATGGCGTAGGCCTGATCACTGCACGCTTCACGGGTGTGGACTTCGTCTACGGCGTGTTCATCGGCCTGGCCGGCATTCTGGTTTGCTCGTTCCTGGGTGGCATGCGTGCCGTGACCTGGACGCAGGTGGCCCAGTACATCATCCTGATCGTGGCCTACATGATCCCGGTGGTGATGATCGGCGTTAAGCATGGCGCCCCGGTGCCCCAGCTGATGTACGGTCAGGTGCTGGAAAAGGTGACGGCCAAGGAAGAAGTGCTGATCAAGGACGCCAAGGAACTTGAGGTTCGCGAGATCCACAAGAAGCGTGCGGCCGACCTGAAGGCACGTATCGATGGCCTGCCCGGCACCTGGGAGCAAGGTCGCGTGGATGTCCAGAAGAAGCTGGACGATCTGCGTGCAGCCAACGCGCCGATCGCCGAGGTCAAGGCTGCCGAGAAGGCCGTGGCGGACTATCCCAAGTCTGCGGATGCTGCTCGACGCCTCTGGACCACCCAGATGAACGGCGCCAACACCGCATCCCGTCCGCTCAATGGCATGCCGCGTCATGCGGAAGCGTTCCCCGGTGCCACCGAGAAGGCTCAGGACATCGCCCGGAAGAACTTCCTGGCACTCGTCTTCTGCCTGATGGTGGGTACCGCCGCGCTGCCGCACATCCTGATGCGCTTCTACACCACGCCATCGGTGCAGGAAGCCCGCCGCTCGGTGTTCTGGAGCCTGTTCTTCATCTTCCTGCTGTACTTCTCGGCACCCGCACTTGCCGTGCTTGTGAAATACGACGTGTTCACCCTGCTCGTCGGCACACCTTACGCGGAGCTACCAGCGTGGGCGGCGGCATGGCAGAAGGTCGATGGAGGCGCGCTGCTCACGCTGCGTGACTGGAACGGCGACGGCATCGTGCAGCTCGCAGAAATGCGCATCGATCCTGACGTGGTGGTTCTGGCCACGCCTGAGATTGCAGGCCTGCCCTACGTGATCTCCGGTCTGGTGGCTGCCGGTGGTCTGGCCGCCGCGCTGTCCACGGCCGACGGCCTGCTGCTGACGATGGCCAACGCGCTGTCGCACGACCTGTACTACAAGATGATCGACCCGAACGCATCCACCTCCAAGCGGATCGCGATCTCCAAGACCCTGCTGCTGATCGTCGCGCTGGTTGCTGCGTACGTGACCGCGCAGAAACCGGGCGACATCCTGTTCCTGGTCGGCGCGGCGTTCTCGCTGGCTGCCAGCGCCTTCTTCCCGGCCCTCGTCCTCGGGGTGTTCTGGAAGCGTGCGAACAAGTGGGGTGCCATCAGCGGCATGATCGCGGGCTTGGCAGTGACCATGTACTACATGATCACACGCTACCCGTTCTTCCAGAACCTGTTCGGCTTCAAGCCGGCCGACTACCCGGTCTGGTGGGACATTGCCCCGATCGGCTCGGGCATCTTCGGTATCTCGGTGGGCCTGATCACGATGATCGTCGTGACCCTGCTCACCCCGGCGCCGAGCAAGGAAACTCAGGAGTTCGTCGAGAGCGTTCGCTACCCGAGCCTCAAGACTGCCTGAGTGACCGGACCGGGTGCAGGTTGATCCTGCGTCCGGCCTGAGAAAGGCCAAGGGCCAGCTCGATGAGCTGGCCCTTTTTCATGTCTGCATGATCTCGGCGCTGAGCGTCCGGGACAGACTTCGCGCTGGGATATACTGCGCGGCTCGCAGGAGAGGTGGATGAGCGGTTTAAGTCGCACGCCTGGAAAGCGTGTGTAGGTTAATAGCCTACCGCGGGTTCGAATCCCGCCCTCTCCGCCAGAAATGAAACAACCGCCCCACGGCGGTTTTTTCATTTCTGGCGGTGCCGCAGGTGAGAGGCACCCCCTTCGTGTTCCCCCTCCCAGAGGGGGAAGGGTGTTCTCAACGCTCGTCGGCGATCGCTATTCTGCCGGCTTTGCGCGCGGGATTCGAAAGACACGGCTTGCAAGCCGTGCCAGGGTCGAGGAGCCGGACACGCAGTGCCGACGAGGTGACCGAATCCCGCCCTCGGTGCCGCAGGTGAGAGGCACCCCCTTCGTGTTCCCCCTCCCGGAGGGGGAAGGGTGTTCTCAACGCTCGTCGGCGATCGCTATTCTGCCGGCTTTGCGCGCGGGATTCGAAAGGCACTGTTTGCAAGCCGTGCCGGGGTCGAGGAGCCGGACACGCAGTGCCGGCGAGGTGACCGAATCCCGCCCAGGATGCACCAGCGCCCGACTCCGTCCTACAGTTCGGCCATGGTTTTCGCCGAACTCATCAAGCGTTGCTTCACCAAAGCGCGCAGCGAGCGTCTTGCATTGGGCGCAGACCTCCGGGCCTACGCAAAGGCGTGCAGCGCACGCGCACTGCCGCCTTCAGAGGTTGCGCCGCACTTCCAGGTCTTGCACGGCGCAGGTGGGCGGCCAATCGGGATCATCGGCTCGGCGGAGGACTTGATCGCAGGCGAAGACGCACCGCGCTATGCGCGCATCCGCGTGGCTACCCCCTACGAGACACCTCTGCCGGACTGGCCGCCGGTGGACGGTGCAGACAGCCCGCTGGACGCGCGCGACGCTCGCCGCTAACGCAGGTTCTTCGCCTTGCGCATCTCGTCCATCTTGCGCCGAATCTCCGGCAGCAGCCGGGTGGCAGCAATCTCGCCGGCCAGCACCACCTGGTTGCGCGCATTGAAGTCTGCGGCAGAGACCTGATCGATCTCGGGGCGGATCACTACGTCGGCGTGCTGGCGCAGCTCAGCGGCCTTCAGACCAAGACCCATGATGGCGATCGTCTGATTCAGTGTCGCGGCCAGGCCGTCGATCTCGCCGCGGCGCGGCAGTGCGGAGATATCCACGGCGATCACGAAGTCCGCACCCAACTGGCGCGCAGCAAGCGCCGGCACCGGACTCACCAGACCGCCGTCCACGTAGTCGGCATTGCCGATGCGCACAGGCGAGAACACACCCGGGATGCTGCTTGATGCGCGCACGGCCTGCCCGGCGTTGCCCCGGGTGAAGGGCACGGCGGCGCCGGTGCTGAAGTCTGCGGCCACCGCCGCAAAGGGCTTGGCGAACTGCTCCATGGGCCGGTTGGCGACCAGTCGGTTCACAAAAGCCTGCAGCGCCTCGCCGCGCAGCATGCCGCGGCCGGTGATGCTCCAGTCGGCCAGGGTGGCCTCATCCATGGTCATGGCTGCCTGTTGCAGCGCGAAACCGTTCATGCCGCTGGCGTAGAGCGCGCCGACCAGACTGCCCGCACTCGTGCCGGCAACCACATCGACCTGAATGCCCTGGGCCTCGAGTACCTTGATCACGCCGATGTGCGCAAACCCGCGCGCGGCACCACCGCCCAGGGCAAGGCCCAGGCGCATGGCGCGAGCCGGCGGCGGGGGCGCAACGGGTGCAGGCGCCACCGCAGGCGGAGCGGGTGGCGGGGGCGGCGGCTCCACGGGTGGGCGCGGCGTGGTGCAGCCGGCACCCAGGGTGAGCAGCGGTGCAAGGCTCGCCGCCAGGAGCAGGCCGCCTGTGCGGCGCCGCGCAGGATTGATTGCAGCGTGGTCGGTCTGTGCAGCGCCTCCCGCATCGGGATCGCGCGGCTCAGGGCAGAAGGAGTCTTTGTGCATGGGTGGGCATGATATGGCCTGCCGCGCACGCGGCTTGCCCCGACCGCCTTGAAGTGCAGGCGCATCACCCGGGGGCGCAGTGCAAGCGTGCGGCGTCAGTGACGGCCGCTTCGAACCGCAGCAAGGTTCTGCGCGATGCGGCGCAGCGCCTGGGGTGCGGGCCGAGCACAGGGCGCGCCGTCCGCTCGACTGGGTCGAACACACGCGTGACGCAGATCAATGGCCCCGAGGCGCTGTAGTGGCATAATCACAATTGAGAATCGTTCTCGTTTATATTTACATCTGTGGAATGCTCGCCGGGCTCAAGCGGGCGCTCAGCTGAAGTTGCTGCAGTCTCAGTACGCCGCTCAGCCACCCTGCCCGGTGCCGCACCGCCACAGTCGCCGATTGATCCGGACCGAGCGGCTTGCCGCGAACCTTCCCTTGAACCTCGACGCCACCATGAAACTGCTCTCCCCTCTCGCCCTCCTCACCGCCGTTGCCGCCACCGTGGGCAGCGCCCTGCCCGCTCAGGCCCAGGAGCGTGTGCTCAATCTGTATTCCGCGCGCCACTACCAGACGGACGAAGCGCTCTACACCAACTTCACCAAGTCGACCGGCATCAGGATCAACCGCATCGAGATGGGCGACGAACCCCTGCTGGAGCGTCTGCGCACCGAAGGCGCCGCCTCCCCGGCCGACGTGGTGCTGCTGGTGGATGCCGCACGCATCTGGCGCGCCCAGCAGGACGGCCTGTTCGCCCCCGTGCAGAGCAAGCTGCTCACGGACCGCATCCCGGCGGATCTGCGCGCCGCAGACAACACCTGGTTCGCCTTCTCGAGCCGCGCCCGCGTGATCGTGTACGACAAGTCCAAGGTCAAGCCGACCGAGGTAGACACCTACGAGAAGCTCGCCGCGCCCGGCAACAAGGACAAGCTGTGCATCCGCTCGGGCAGCCACCCCTACAACCTGTCGCTGTTCGGCAGCATGCTCGAGCGCACCGGCGAAGCCGCCACCACCACCTGGCTCAAGGGCCTGGTGGACAACATGGCGCGCCAGCCCAAGGGCGGCGACACGGACCAGATCCGCGCCGTGGCGTCCGGTGAATGCCAGATTGCCGTCACCAACACCTACTACTTCGTGCGCCTCATGAAGAGCACCAAGCCGGAGGACCGCGAGCTGGTGCAGAAGGTCGGCCTGATCTTCCCCAACCAGGCGACCAGCGGCACGCACATGAACATCTCCGGCGGTGCGATGGCTCGCAACGCCAAGAACCGCGCTGAAGCCCAGGCCTTCCTGGAGTACCTGGCCAGCGATGAGGCCCAGGCCTACTTTGCCAACGGCAACAACGAGTGGCCCGTGGTGGCCAGCGCGAAGGCGGCCAATCCGGAGCTGGCTTCGCTGGGTGATTTCAAGCGCGAGCGGCTGTCGATCGGCACGATCGGCCGCCAGGCCTCGGCGGCGCAGCGCCTGCTCGATCGCGTCGGCTTTCGCTGAAGCAGTCTGTGCCTGCCGGGCGCCCGGTACGACGTAATGCACGTCCAGCACCCGCCGCGCAACACAAAACGGCCGATACTCGGCCGTTTTTGTTTGTTTTTATCGAAAAAATCTACCTAAAAGCTCTGAAGACTGGCTCCAGACAAGCGGAAATTACCTAGAAGGCACTCTTGACGAATTTCGTCCGAAATTGAATCAATTCTGCTTCGAACTGCACGCTCAGGCGTTGAACACTCCCGTCGAGAGGTAGCGGTCACCACGGTCGCAGACGATGAACACGATCGTCGCATCGCGCGCCTCGGCGGCCACGCGCAGTGCCACGCAGAGCGCACCGGCGGCAGAGATGCCGCAGAAGATGCCCTCGCTGGCCGCCATGCGCCGCGCCATGGCCTCGGCCTCGGTCTGGCTGACGTACTCCAGCCGATCGACCCTTGCCGGCTCATAGATCTTCGGCAGATAGGCGTCGGGCCACTTGCGAATGCCCGGGATGCGCGAACCCTCCTCCGGCTGCGCGCCGACGATCTGCACCGCCGGGTTCTGCTGCTTCAGGTAGGTCGATACGCCGGTGATGGTGCCGGTCGTGCCCATGGCGCTGACGAAGTGCGTGATGCGCCCGCCCGTCTGCTGCCAGATCTCCGGGCCGGTGCCTTCGATGTGGGCGCGCGGGTTGTCCGGATTGGCGAACTGGTCGAGCACGCGGCCCTTGCCCTCGCGCTGCATGCGCTCGGCCAGATCGCGGGCGAACTCCATGCCCTTGCTGACGCCATCGCCCGCCGCGGGCGTGAGGATCAGCTCCGCGCCATAGGCGGTCATCGCTGCGCGGCGCTCGACGCTCAGGTCGTCGGGCATGATCAGGATCATGCGGTAGCCCTTGATGGCGGCCGCCATGGCCAGGGCAATGCCGGTGTTGCCGCTGGTGGCCTCGATCAACGTGTCGCCGGGCTGGATATCACCGCGCGCCTCGGCGTGGCTGATCATCGACATGGCCGGGCGGTCCTTCACCGAACCCGCCGGGTTGTTGCCTTCCAGCTTGCCGAGGATCACGTTGCCGCGCGGCGCACCCAGCTCGCCCGGAATGCGCTGCAGGCGCACGAGCGGCGTGTGGCCGATGGTTTGTTCGATGGTCGAGTACTGGGGCGCGGCGGCGGGATTCATGGGGAAATCGTATCCGAGCTGAACCGCAGGGCTGGCCCATGCGCGCCGAGAGGCCTCACAAGAGAAAGGGCCGCACACCCTTGCGGATGGCGGCCCTGCTGAGCGCAAGCGTCTGACCGGCCCGGCGCAGCCTGCTCGGCCGCGCCGGTGTCAGATCACTTCTTCTCGTCCTTCTTGGTCTCGGGCTTGTCGGACTTCTTCTCGTCCTTGCTCTTCTTGGCGTCCTTGCTCGCCTCGGCGGCGGCCTTGGGCAGTACCGGGCCGCCCGCAGGCGCTGCGGCCTTCGGCGCATCCTTGGCGGCTGGTGCGGCCGCAGGCGCAGCCGGCTTGGGCAACACCGGGCCGCCGGGGGTGGCCGTCGCCTTGGGCATGTCCTTGGCAGCCGGGGTCGTGCTGGCGGCCGCAGCGGCTGGGGCAACCGCTGCAGGTGCCGACTTGGCGGCAGGCGCAGTGGCAGCGGCCGGAGCGGCGACCGGCGCAGTGGTCGGTGCCGGCATCGTCTTGGCGGCGGGTGCCGGAGCAGGAGCAGGTGCAGGTGCAGGCGTGGGGGCAGGCATCGTCTTGGCCGCCGGTGCAGGCGCGGCCACGGGCGCCGGTGCCGGCGTTGCAGCCGCAGGCATGCTCTTGGCCGCCGGGGCGGCTGCGGGCGCCGCCTTGGCCGGTACGCCGGCATAGGACTTGCCGCCCACGGTGAGGCCGCCATCGCTCATGGTGACGATGGTCTTGTCACCCACGCCATCCACACGGGCGCGAAAGTCAGCCCAGTCCTTGAACGGGGCCTTGCGGCGCTCCTTGATGATGTTCTTGGAGATCGCCGGGCCGATGCCCTTGACGGAGTCCAGCTCCGCTGCAGTGGCGGTGTTCACGTCCACCGCTGCCCAGGCCAGATTGATGCTCGCGAGCAGGGCGAGCAGTGCGAATACCAGTTTCTTCAGCATGAGAGTCCCTCCATGGCTGCGGTGCAGTCCGCTTTGCCGAAACGGCATTCTGCGCCGGCACGTTGACCCTGGCGCCGTTTCAATTGTGAAGTGATGTGAGCTTGCAGCGGCTCGCGGCGGCACCTCAGAGGCAGCAAGCGCTCAGGGGCCGACGGGGCTGGCTGCATAGGGCAGCGTGTCCCATTGCTTGCAACCGGGGCACTGCCAGAAGAAGCGCTGCGCTCGGAAGCCGCAGTTGCGGCACTCATGGCGCTTCTGGCTTCGCAGCATGCCGTTCATCATCTGCGTGATATGGGCCAGATCCTCGTCGCCATCGCCCTGCATGGCCGCGCGCAGGCGCAGCAGCGCATGGGCCTGCGACAGGCGCGGCAGGCGCTGCAGCGCCACGCGCGCGAACTCCAGCGCCGCGCTCATCGACCCCGCCGCCTCCAGCCGCTTGATGATCACTGCCGCCAGCGCGTCATTGGGCGAGGCGTCGAACCAGCTGCGCAACTGCGTATCCAGCGGGCGCTGCCCCGGCGCGCTGAAGGCCACGTGCTGAGCCGCGTCGATGTAGGCCTCCACGACCTGCGGCGCAAATTCGGGGTGCTCGGCCAGGGTCTGATCGGCCAGCTCGACGATCCGTGCCCAGGCCTGTTCGGCCGCGGCGATGCTGATCTCGATCTGCACGATGCGCAGCAGCGCGGCATCTGCGGCGCGGGCCTGCGCCAGGCGCTCACGCGCAGCCTTGAGGTCCTTGTGCTCGATGGCCGCCTCGGCCAGCTCGCAGTACAGATGCGCGATTGTGCGGGACTTGGCGGGCGTGTCCGCGCCGCTGCGCTGCAGGGCATCGATGCTGAGCTGCCATTCACTTTGCAGCTGATAGACCTCCGCCAGAAAACCCGCAGCTTGATCGGCATGCGGCGTATCCGCCAGCGACTTGAAGGCCGACTCGGCGCGATCCAGCAGCCCGGCGCGCAGGTAGTCCTGCGCCAGCGCAAACAGCGCCTGGTCGCGGAACTCGACCGGCAGATCGGCGCGCTCAAGCAGGTTGCGATGCAGGCGGATGGCGCGCTCCATCTCGCCGCGGCGGCGGAAGAGGTTGCCCAGCGCAAAGTGCAGCTCGATGGTTTCCGGGTCGAGCTTGACGACCTCGATGAAGGCCTCGATGGCGCGATCCGGCTGCTCGTTGAGCAGGAAGTTCAGGCCATTGAAGTAGGAACGCGGCAGGCGCGCAGATTCACTCAGCAGCTCCTTCAGATCAAAGCCGCGAGCAATCCAGCCCAGGCCGAAGATGACGGGTATGGCCAGCAGCCACCAGGTATCCATGGAGGGTTCTTCAGTTCAGCGCAACGTGGAAGATCATCAGGCGCCGGCGCGCTGCGCCTCATCATCCGCGCGCGCGGCCGCGGGGCTGCGCGGGCTCTCGGTCGGGGCATCGGCCGCACCTTCCCGCTTGCTTGCGCGCGCAATGCGCAGCTCCCGACTGAGGCGGAACAGGCGCGGGGCGGTGGCCAGCAAGGCCACGAGCACTCCGGCGCCAAAGGCGATCAGGACGATCACGATCAGGGGCGCGCTCAGGCTGGCGGTTTCGGTCAGGCGCAGGGTAGCGGTGTCGGAGTTCTTCAGCGCCACCCAGAACATGAACAGGAACACGGCCACCCAGAGGGCGTTGGTCAGCCACCTGAGCATGGGCACTCCGGGCACAGGGTGACGGGGAACTCTCGGGCTTGGCGCATGGGCGGCATTCTAGGCGCTGGCCTGCGGACTGAAGCACGCGGCATGGCCACCAAAACAAAACGGGCTGCAACTGGTGCAGCCCGCGGAAAACACATGGTGCGTTTGGTGAGCGGTGCGACTCAGGCCGCCTTGGCATTGGCCGCGTTGTCCTGATCATCATCGTGATGATCGACCAGGGCACGCAGATCCTTGCCGGGCTTGAAGTGCGGAACCCGCTTCTCGGGCACGACGACCTTCTCGCCACTCTTGGGGTTGCGGCCGGTACGTGCCGGACGCACATTGAGCGAGAAGCTGCCGAAGCCGCGAATCTCGATGCGCTGCCCCTGGGCCAGCGTGGCGCTCATGGCGTCGAGGATGGTCTTGACCGCGTACTCGGCGTCCCGCGTGGAAAGCTGCGGATAGCGCTGCGCGAGGGCGGCAATCAGTTCGGACTTGGTCAGGTTCTGCTGGGGCATGGAGCGCCGAAGAGGAAGATGACGTTCGACCCGGAATCGGTGGAGCCAGGATCTGAGTCACCGGGGCGCCCTGGCGGGCACCCCGGCTTCAGTCACAGGCTGTTCGGTTCAGCTTGAGAGCAGGCCTTGCCAGCTTGAGAGCAGGCCTTGCGGCTTAGCCCTTGTTGCTGTCGAGCTTGGCCTTGAGCAGCGCACCGAGGTTGGTGGTGCCGGTGGCCTTTTCTTCCTGCTTGGACATGAAGTCCGCCGTTTCGGCGCTGTCCTTGGCCTTGATCGACAACTGGATCGAACGGTTCTTGCGGTCGATGTTGATGATCATGGCCTCGACGGCGTCGCCCACCTTGAGGCGGGTACCGGCGTCTTCCACGCGGTCGCGGGAGATTTCGCTGGCGCGCAGATAGCCTTCAACGTCATCGGACAGGGCGATCACGGCACCCTTGGCCTCGACGCTCTTGACCGTGCCGTTCACCAGTGCGCCCTTGTCATTGACCGAGGCGTAGTTGTTGAACGGGTCACCTTCGAGCTGCTTGACGCCCAGGCTGATGCGCTCGCGCTCGGTGTCGATGGCCAGCACAACGGCTTCCAGCTCATCGCCCTTCTTGAACTTGCGCACGGCCTCTTCGCCGGTGTCGGTCCAGGACAGGTCGGACAGGTGCACCAGACCGTCGATGCCGCCGGGCAGGCCGATGAACACGCCGAAGTCGGTGATCGACTTGATCGCGCCCTTGACCTTGTCACCGCGCTTGTACAGCGCAGAGAACTCTTCCCAGGGGTTGGCGCGGCACTGCTTCATGCCGAGGCTGATGCGGCGACGGTCTTCGTCGATTTCCAGCACCATGACTTCGGTCTCGTCGCCCAGCGACACGACCTTCTTGGGGTCCACGTTCTTGTTGGTCCAGTCCATTTCGGAAACGTGCACCAGACCTTCGATGCCGTCTTCGATCTCGACGAAGGAGCCGTAGTCGGTCAGGTTGGTGACCTTGCCGAACAGGCGGGTGCCCACGGGGTAGCGGCGTGCCACGCCGGTCCAGGGGTCGTCGCCCATCTGCTTGACGCCCAGGGAGACGCGGTTCTTCTCCTGGTCGAACTTGAGGATCTTGGCAGTGATTTCCTGACCGACTTGCACCACTTCGCTGGGGTGGCGCACGCGCTTCCAGGCCAGATCGGTGATGTGCAGCAGGCCGTCGATGCCGCCGAGGTCCACGAACGCACCGTATTCGGTGATGTTCTTGACCACGCCCTTGACGATGGAGCCTTCCTTCAGCGTTTCCATCAGCTTGGCGCGCTCTTCGCCCATCGTGGCTTCGACCACGGCACGGCGGCTCAGCACCACGTTGTTGCGCTTGCGGTCCAGCTTGATGACCTTGAACTCGAGGGTCTTGCCCTCGTAGGGGGTCGTGTCCTTGACCGGGCGGGTGTCGACCAGCGAACCGGGCAGGAAGGCGCGGATGCCGTTGGTCATGACGGTCAGGCCGCCCTTGACCTTGCCGGTCACGGTGCCGGAGACCAGGTCGCCGGAATCCAGCGCGCGCTCCAGGCTGACCCATGCGGCCAGGCGCTTGGCACGGTCACGCGACAGGATGGTGTCGCCATAGCCGTTTTCCAGCGCGTCGATGGCCACGGTGACGAAATCGCCGATCGCGACTTCGACTTCGCCAGCGTCATTGAAGAATTCTTCGACGGGGATGAAGGCTTCAGACTTCAGGCCCGCGTTCACGACCACGAAATTCTGGTCGAGACGGACCACCTCGGCGGTGACCACTTCACCGGCGCGCATGTCGGCACGCTTGAGGGATTCTTCAAACAGGGCGGCAAAGGATTCGCCGCCAGTGGCAACTTGAGCTTCAGACATTGGGGAACTTTCAATCTCGCCGCGTCCGATCAGAGGTGGACAGGCGGCGGTGTTGATCAACACGGCCAACGGGCGTCGGCCGCACCTTCTCCCGCAAACCTGCGAAAGCGTTCACGGAAGCCTTCCAGTATAGCCGGAAAGCGCTTTGTTTTCAGGGAGTTAGCTCGCGCCAGCGCGAACCACTCTGCCGACGCAGCGCTCAGCCCGAGCGCAGGGGCCAATTGTGCATTTCAGGCAACGCGCTGACTGGCAAACCAGCCTTGCATCAGCGCGGTTTCCCGGCCCTCGATCACGTCGAGAAAGGCCTTGGGAGAAGGCAGCTTCTTGAACGCAACCAGCCCCTGCACGAGGAACGTATGCAGACGCTGAAGGCCGGCGGCCTTGGCGGGCAACTCCATCATCTTCACGGTGGGCATGATCAACGGCAGCTTGATGGCCTGGGCCAGCAGTTCGCCGCAGCGACGCGTGAGGTCGATCTGCCGCTGCCGGTCGGCCGCCCGCCCCAGCGCGGCGTAGGCGGTGCCGTAGTTCGCCTCGGTCAGCGGCAGGCGAAGACGAACGAGTGTTCGCACCATCTCGACGTCCAGCTCGGCCGAAAGCAGATCGAGGCTGACGGCATCGCCGATCGCCTGCAGCGCCACTTCGGGCAGCAGCTTGGCCAGGGTGGGCACGATGCGTTGCACATCGGCGTCGCGCTGCGCCGCCTGATCCGCCGGGCAGTAGAGCTGCTCCAGAAAGAAGCGGCCTGCCGGCTCGGTGGCTGGATCGGCCAGTTGGTCCGCGTAGGTCTGCGCCAGGCGTGCGCGCTGCCAGCTCTGGAGTTGCGTGAGCGACGCAGCCAGCTCGCCCTCGGCCACACGCAGTTGCTGCAACGCAGCAAGCTCATTTAGCAGAAGGGATTGCCACTGGGCGCGCCAAGCTTTGCTCATAAATGCATTTTAGTGAACGGGCTGTGCGTAAGCGCGCCGCGTACACCCCGCTTCATGCGGGGTTTGGGAGCGACTTGGCAATGACTTTTGCTGCGCCGCGTAGTGACGCACCTCTAGGAAAGCCCGTCTGCGCGCCTGCAGCACCCTGCAAGAATCGGCCGCATGAATCGCAGACGTTTTCTGGCGGTGGGCGCAGGCAGCGCCGCACTGCTGGCTGCCGGGGGCTGGTGGTGGAGCACCCGGAGCGGCCAACCCAAGCGCGCCGCGCTGCAGACCCCGGCCGCACGCGCCTTGATCACCGCATTGATCCCGGCCGTTGTCGGCCAACCCGGTGGCAAGCCGCTGACCGGTGCCGAACTCGCTGCTGCCGCGGACCGCATGCTGGCCACCATGGCCGGCCTGCCGCTGTCGGCTCAGGATGAACTGGGCGAGCTCTTCGGGCTGCTCGACAACGCAGCATTCCGTCGCTTCGCCGCAGGCATCGACACGCCCTGGGAACAGGCCAGCCCCGAAGCGCTGGCGGGTTTTTTGCAGCGCTGGCGCACACATTCCCTGAGCCTGCTACAGGTGGGCTACCACGCCCTGCATGATCTGGCCGCCGGCAGTTTCTATGCCGACCCGTCCACCTGGGGCCCGACGGGCTACCCCGGGCCGCACATCCAATTCTCTTGAATACAGCCATGGTGCAGTTGCCTGATCCGATCCGTGAGGGTCTTGAACGCGGCTGGAAGGTCGTGAACGCGCCGGCCGCGCAGCCGGATGTGCAGTGCGATGTGTTGATCATCGGCACGGGCGCCGGGGGCGGCATTGCCGCCGAACTCATGAGCAAGGCCGGGCTGGATGTGGTCCTGCTCGAGGAAGGCCAGCTCAAGAGCAGCCGCGACTTCAAGATGCGCGAGGCCGATGCCTACCCGCAGCTCTATCAGGAGTCCGCCGCGCGCAAGACCAAGGACAAGGGCATCAACATCCTGCAGGGCCGCACGGTGGGCGGCTCCACCACGGTCAACTGGACCAGCAGCTTTCGCACGCCCCACCCCACACTGGCGTTCTGGAACGAGAAGTTCGGTCTGACCGACTACACGCCCGAAAAGCTCGTGCCTTTCTTCCTGGAAGCCGAGCAGCGCTTGAACGTGAGCGCCTGGCTCACGCCGCCCAACGAGAACAACGACCTGCTGCGCCGTGGTGCGGCCAAGCTGGGCATTCCGGCCGCCGCCATCCTGCGCAATGTGCGCGGCTGCTGGAACCTCGGTTACTGCGGCATGGGGTGCCCGACCAATGCCAAGCAGTCGATGCTGGTGAGCACCATTCCAGTGGCCATGGATCGCGGCGCACGCCTGTTCACGCGCTGCCAGGCCAGACAGCTGGAGCTGGCCGATGGCAAGGTGAAGAGCGTGCTGGTGCAGCCGCTGGACGCGCCTGGCCTCGCATCGGCCGGCAACCCCTTCCGCATTACCGCAAAGCACGTGATTCTCTCGGGCGGTGCGATCAACAGCCCGGCCCTGCTCCTGCGTTCCAAGGCGCCGGACCCGCACGGCACCCTGGGCCGCCGCACCTTCCTGCATCCGGTCGTGATCTCCTCGGCCCTGATGGATCAGAAGGTCGAAGGCTTCATGGGCGCGCCGCAGACCATCTACACCGATCACTTCCTGGACACGCAGCCGATCGATGGCCCGATGGGCTTCAAGCTCGAAGCGCCGCCCCTGCACCCGGTGCTGTTTGCCTCCACCGTGCACGGCTTCGGCACCATGCATGCGGAGATCATGGGCAAGTTCGATCGCACGCATGCCCTGCTGGCGCTGATGCGCGACGGCTTTCACCCGGACAGCGATGGCGGCCGCGTGGAGCTGCGTGCCGACGGCAGCCCGGTGCTCGACTACCCGCTCAGGGACTACTTTTTCGAGGGTGCGCGGCGCGCCTTCCTGGCCATGGCCGAGATCCAGTTCGCCGCAGGCGCGAAGACCGTGTACCCGGTGCACGAGCTGGCCGAGGGCTACAGCAGCTGGGGTCAGGCCAAGGCCGCCATCGCCGCACTGCCGATGAAGCCGCTGCTGACGCGCGTGGTGTCTGCGCACGTGATGGGCGGCTGCGGTCTGGCGGCCGATGCGAAGCGCGGCGTCACGCGGCCCGACGGCCGGCACTGGCAGATCGAGAACCTGTCGATCTTCGACGGATCGCTTTTCCCGACCTCGATCGGCGCCAACCCGCAGCTCTCGATCTACGGCATCGTCACCAAGCTGGGTGAGGCACTGGCCGAGCAGCTCAGCGGCAAGAAGGTCTCGCTGGTCTGATGGGTGAGGCCGCACCGCCGCAGCCGGATGCAGATGCGCTGCGGCCACCGCCCGGCTGGGCCCCGGCCGCCTGGCTGCGGGCAACGATGCTCGCCTACATCGGCGTGGCGGCGCTGGCGGCCCTGGGGTTCTGGGACGGCGGACGCGCCCTGCTCGCCTGGGTGTTGATGCTCGCCGCCTGGTTTCCGGTTCACCTGTGCATCAACGCCAGCGGCCTGCTGATGGCCGGCTCCAGCGAGCCGCTGGGGCTCATGGCCTGGTGGCACTGCGTGCTCGGCGAGTGGCGCAGTTCGACGCGCATCTTCCTGCTGGATCAACCCTGGCTGACTTGGCGCACCCAAGCGCAGCCCGCTCACGCTGTGCCGGGCAGCACGCCCGTGCTGCTGCTGCACGGCTACTTCTGCAACGAAGCGCTGTGGTTTCACCTGCAGAAGCGGCTGGCGGCGCAGGGCATCCGCAGCCGCGCCATCAGCCTCGCGCCGGCCCTGAGCTCGATCGACGATCTGGTGCCGCAGGTTGCCGCCGCGATCGACGCACTCCGGGCCGAAACCGGTTCAGCGCAAGTGGCGATCCTGGCGCACAGCATGGGCGGGCTGGTGGCCCGAGCCTATCTGCGCGCCCACGGGCCCGGCGCGGTCGCTCAGCTCATCACGATCGGCTCGCCGCACCACGGCACGAAGCATGCGCGTTTGGGTCTGGGGCGCAATGCGCGGCAGATGGAGCTGAACAACCCCTGGCTGGCTGATCTGGCGGCCCATGAGACCACGCACCCGCTGCCACCCACCACAGTGATCCTGTCACGGCACGACAACGTGGTCGCGCCGCAGGACGATCAAACGCTGCTGGGCGCCGAGACCCTGCGCTTCTCGCGCCTGGGGCATCTGGCCCTGCTCGATGACGCCCGCGTGCAGGCCACGGTGCTTCTGCTGCTGAGCCCACCAGCCGATTCAGGCTAATAGTTCAATTTCGGCCACAAATTTCGAAAGTAGCGAGAAATCGACTTTCCGCTTGTCTGAAGCCAATCTCCAGTCAAAGCGCACTCGGAAATCGACCTGATTTCAATTATTTTCGGCCAAATTTCGGTCTTGGAGGCCTGGGCACTCGTCTACAGCGCCTGCGACACGTCGGCCCAGAGGTCTTCCACGTGCTCCAGCCCCACTGACAAACGCACCAGCCCTTCACGGATGCCGGCGGCGTCGCGCGCCTCCTGCGTCAGCCGCGCATGCGTGGTGGTGGCCGGGTGGGTGATGGTGGTGCGCGCGTCGCCCAGGTTGCCGGTGATGCTGCAGATCTTTACGGCATCAATCACCCGCCAGGCATGCTCGCGCCCGCCCATGACCTCGAAGCTCAGCAGCGCACCGCCGCTGCCGTTCTGCATGCGCATGGCCAGAGCATGCTGCGGGTGGGTCGGTAGACCGGGGTAGTTCACGACCTTCACGCCGGGGTGCGCAGCCAGGCGCTCGGCCAGCAACTGCGCATTGCGGCTCTGCTTCTCCATGCGCGCAGACAGGGTCTCCATGCTCTTGAGCAGCAGCCAGGCATTGAAGGCCGAGAGCGCCGGGCCGGCCGTGCGCATGTAGGGCGTGAACTTCTCCTCGATCAGCGCCTTGCGCGCCAGGATGGCACCGGCCAGCACGCGGCCCTGCCCTTCGAGGAACTTGGTGGCCGAGTGCAGCACGATGCTCGCGCCAAACTCGGCCGGCCGCTGCAGCGCGGGGGTGCAGAAGCAGTTGTCGACGATGAGTTCCGCGCCCACGCTGCGTGCAATCTCCGCCAGCGCAGCCACGTCGGCCACTTCCAGCAGCGGGTTGGAAGGCGTCTCCACATACAGGAACTTCGTCTTGGGCGTGACGGCGGCGCGCCAGCCGTCCAGATCGTTCTGGCCGACGAAGGTGGTGCTCACGCCAAAGCGCGCCATCAGCTGCGCGAACAGGTTGTAGGTGGAGCCGAACAGGCTGCGGCTCGACACGATGTGATCGCCCTGCGCGCACAGAGCCATGGCGCAGGCCAGGATGGCGCTCATGCCGGTGGCCGTGGCCACGCCGGCTTCCATGCGCTCCATGGCGGCCAGGCGCTGCTCGAACATCGCCACCGTGGGGTTGGTGAAGCGCGAGTACACCGGGCCGGCTTCCTCACCCTTGAAGCGGGCGGCGGCCTGGGCCGCGTTCTCGTAGACGAAGCTGCTGGTCAGGAACAGCGCCTCGGAGTGCTCGCCAAACTGCGAGCGCTGCGTGGCGGCGCGCACGGCGAGGGTGTCGGGGTGCCAGGCGGACGAATCGCCCGGCTTGATCGGTTCAGTCATGGAGTTGCGCCCTTCCCTGCGCGGGCCGCCCAACGCAATGGGCCACTAGGCCTTGCGCTCGCGCTCGATCTCGGCGGCGATCTCGCTCAATTCCACCACATGCACCCCAGGCGCCACGCTGGCCAGACGCCGGGCTGCCCACTTCGCCAGCGCAGTGGAGGTCACCGGCGCATGCTGCGGCTGCATCATGCGGAACTGGCGCAGGTAGCTCGCCACCAGGCGCTTGAAGGGGCTTGCGCCCGCCGGCGCGGCGTCGCGCTCGGGGCGGATCAGCAGCAGGCTCGAAAGCGGCAGGCGGGCCAGCGCCAGATCCAGATCGCTCTCCAGCTGGCCGCGGATTGCCGCGGGCCGGTGCGCCCAGCCTGCCACCGGAATCACCACGGCCAGGCGCTGCACGCCGGCCTCGATCAAGCGCTGCGCGTGTTCGAGCACCTGGTCCGGGCCGAGCGGCAAATACACCTGGTCCCGCCCGTTGGCCACGCGCTGGGTCGGGTCCTGCAAGGTCGCGGCGTCGCTCACCACCAGCACGGCATCGGTGGGCGCGGCGGCTCGCCAATGGTCGGTTGTGACCGGGCGGATCTTGTCTTCGGTGCTTGGCAGCTCGGTGGTGACCGCAACGGCCACCTCGGCAAATTCCATGCGCGCCAGCAGCGCGTGCAGCACCGCGTCGCCGAGCAGGCCCTTGGCGCCGACCAGCGCCACCACGCGGCGCGCACCGCTGGTGACGGGCTGCGGGCGATGGTGGGCGGCGAGCGCGTCCTGCAGCGAACTCATCGCTCAGACCGGCGAGCGACGCTCAATCCCCACCGCCGGCATAGCCGACGTTGTGCATCAGGCCGCCGCCCTTCTCGGCCTTGGGCGCGTTGCGCGACGCCTCCAGCCGGTCCAGATAGGCCATGTCGATGTCGCCGGTGATGTACTGGCCGTCAAAGCAGCTGGCATCGAACTGGGTGATCTTCGGGTTCAGGCCGGTCAGCAGGGCCTTGAGGTCGGCCAGATCCTGATAGACCAGCGCGTCGGCGCCGATCTCGCGAGCCACTTCCTCGTCCGTGCGGGTGGAGGCGATGAGTTCGCTGCGCGTGGGCATGTCGATGCCGTAGACGTTGGGAAATCGCACGGGCGGCGCGGCGCTGGCGAAGAACACCTTCTTCGCACCGGATTCGCGCGCCATGTCCACGATCTCGCGGCTGGTAGTGCCGCGCACGATGGAGTCATCCACCAGGAGCACGTTCTTGCCGGCGAATTCCTCGCGGATGGCGTTGAGCTTCTGGCGCACGCTGCGCTTGCGGGTGTTCTGCCCCGGCATGATGAAGGTGCGGCCGATGTAGCGGTTCTTGATGAAGCCTTCGCGGAAGGGCAGGTTCAGCTTCATCGCCAGCTGCATGGCGCTGGGGCGGGAGGAGTCCGGGATCGGCATGACGACGTCGATCTCGCTCACATCGAGTGTGCGCGCGACCTTGGTGGCGAGCGTCTCGCCCATGCGCAGGCGGCTCTCGTAGACCGAGATGCCGTTCATGGTGCTGTCGGGCCGGGCGAAGTAGATGTACTCGAACACGCAGGGCGCGAGGATGGGGCTTTCGGCGCACTGCGCGAACTTGATGTTGTTGTCCAGATCGATGGCCACGCACTCGCCGGGCTCGACATCGCGCAGCACGCCGTAGCCCATCGCCTCGAGCGTCACGCTCTCGCTGGCCACCATGTATTCGCGGCCATCCGGCGTGTCGATCTGGCCGATGGTCAGCGGGCGGATGCCGAAGGGATCGCGAAACGCCACGAGGCCGAAGCCGGCGATGGTGGCTACCACGGCATAGCTGCCCTTGACGCGCTTGTGCAGGGCACGCACGGCGGCAAAGATGCTGTGCTCATCCAGGCTCAGGCCGCGCGCGGCATTGCCCAGCTCGTTGGCGAACACGTTCAGCAGCACCTCGGAGTCGCTGCCGGTGTTGATGTGGCGGCGGTCGATGCGGAACATCTCCTCGCCCAGCTGCTCGGCATTGGTCAGATTGCCGTTGTGCGCCAGGGCGATGCCGAAGGGCGCATTCACGTAGAAGGGCTGCGCTTCCTCTTCACTGCTGGCCGAGCCGGCCGTGGGGTAGCGGCACTGGCCGATGCCCATGTGCCCCGGCAGGGCGCGCATGTTGCGCGTGCGAAAGACGTCCCGCACCAGGCCGTTGCCCTTGTACATGGAGAAGGCGTTGCCCTGCAGGGTGGCGATCCCCGCGGCGTCCTGGCCCCGGTGCTGCAGCAGCAGCAGCGAGTCGTAGAGCAACTGGTTGACCGGGCTTTTGGCCACTGCACCGACGATGCCACACATGAGAGCGATCCCCTGGGTTGTTGACCCGAAAAAGCCTGCTAGAACTTGATGTACTTCGCCATTTCAGCCGGTAAAGCCGGCTTGATGGTCTGAATAGAGAGAACAATCCACGGCGTGGTGTACGCGTGCTTCCAGGCCGGATCTTCCGGCAGGCGCGTCAGCCCCGCCACCACCGCCAGCGCCATCACGATCACGCAGCCCCGCGCGAGGCCGAACAGCCCGCCCAGGCCACGGTCCGCCAGCTTCAGGCCGGCCGCCGTAATGGCCTTGTCCACGAGCCAGATCAGCACCGAGCCGATGATGCGCGTGCCCACCAGTACCAGCACGAAACCGAGGGCGATGCGCCAGATCGGCCCTTCCACGCTTGCCGGCAGCCAGTCGGCAGCCGTGGTGGCAAAGGCCAGCGCCAGCACGAAGCTCGCCACCCAGGCCACCAGACTCAGGATCTCGCGCATCAGCCCGCGGATCACGCTGATGATGACCGAGGCCAGCAGGATGAACAGAACAACAGCGTCAACCAGCGTGAACTTCATCGGTTGAACTCTCTCATCCTGCAAACCGACTTTGGCTCAAAGAAATTTTTAACCATCTACCTCGACCAGCCTATCTGTGACGGACTTCGGAGCGAGGATGTTGCTTCCAATCGGAAGCGACGCCTTTTCCAAACCCCGAAAAACCACAAGGAGTTTGAAGCCACCTGGGGTGAAGTGAGTTAGGGAGAAGTCTGCTGTCGCTTGAAAGGGCTCTGCGTCTGGAGGCTCGATAGTGACCGTTTCGCTGAAGTCCACAAATCTAGTGGGGACAGGCAACTCCGGAACGACTACGAGACCTCGGCCAGTGATTTGAAAGGTGTCTTGGACTCTAAAAAGATGGTTCACAACGAGTACCTAACCAGAGCTTTTGAGACAGCGCTCAGCAATTGAGAGTCGTCTTTCAGTTGGCAATGCGGGGGCTCAGACCTTCAAGGCTGAGCTTGGCAATCGCTTTCTTCGCGGCGTCTTCATTGGCCACGGCAAAGCGGACGCGGGTGATCTCGCCCTTGCTGGTCTCCACGGCCTCGCGGTAGGGCACAAAGCCGGCCTTGCGCACCTGCGCCTCCACCGCCTTGATCTTGTCTTCGGTCTGGAAGGCGCCCGCTTGAACGATGACCTTGCCGGCAGCGGGCCTGGTGTCTGCCTTGGTGTCGGTCTTGCCCTCGGGCTTGGCGGCCGCCTTGGGTTCAGGCTTTGGCTCCGGCTTGGCCTCGACCTTGGGTGCCGCCTTCTCAGCGGGCCTTGCAGCGGGCGCAGCTTCAGCCTTGGGGGCAGCGGCCTCGGCCTTGAGCGGCGCCGTCACGATGGGTGCGGCCGGTTCGGCCTTGGGTGCCGCGCTGTCAGCCTTCGGCCCATCCGTCTTGGCAGGGGCTTCGGCCACGGCGGCTTCCGTGGCGGGCTTGGCGGCGTCGGTCTTGCTGTCCGCCTTGATGTCTGTCTTGGACTCGGCCTTCGCGCCCTCGGCCTGCATGGGCGGCGTGTAGCTGCTGGTCTTGGGCGGGATCTGGATGTTGACGTCGTCGGCCCAGGGCTTGGGCTTGGTGTCCAGCACCAGAGGCACGGCCACGGCAGCGGTGAGGGCCAGGACAACGGCGCCGATCAGGCGGCGGCGGGCGCGCTGCTTGAGCGCGGCGGCCGGATCGGCGGGTGGAAGATTGCCCGCGGCAGAGCCCGCGGCGGATGCATCGGCAGAGCGTTTGAACAGGGGCATCAGGGACCGCAGGTTCGGGAGATGGACCACCCGAGCCGCGGCGCCTTGCACCCCGGCTCAGGCCCGCTTCAGGGCGGTGAGTGCAGCACCCACCGTGTAGAAGGAACCAAAGACCACGATTCTATCGTTCTCACTCGCGCCAGCCTGGGCGGCGGCCAGTGCCGATGCCGGATCGGCAAAGGTCTCGATGCGACAGTCCTTGCCCGCCACGATGCCCGCCGCCGCCAGCTGCTCGGCCAGCTGCTGCGCCGTGGCAGCGCGCGGCGTGGGCAGGTCGGTCAGCAGCCAGTGGTCGATGCGGCCCTTGAGCTTGTCGATCACGCCCGCCACGTCCTTGTCGGCCATGGAGCCGAACACCGCCCACGTGTAAGGAAAGAAGCCCATGTGGTCGAGATTGGCGGCCAGCACGCTGCTGGCGTGCGGGTTGTGCGCCACGTCCAGGATGATGGCGGGCTTGCCCGGCAGCACCTGGAAGCGCCCGGGCAGCTCGGCTGTGAGCAGGCCCAGGCGCACGGCGCTTTGCATCACCGGCAGCCGCTCCTTGAGCGCCTCGAGCGCCGCCAGCGCGGCACTCGCGTTGAGCAGCTGGTTGGCACCGCGCAGGCCGGGATAGGCCATGGCGTTGCGCCGCGCGCCGCGCCCGGCCCAGTTCCACTGGTTCTTGTCGCCGGCGTAGTTGAAGTCCCGGCCGAAGAGCCAGAGGTCTGCGCCGATCTCCTGCGCGTAGTCCACCAGGCGCTGCGGCGGCACGGGGTCGCCGCAGATGGCCGTGCGGCCGGGGCGGTAGATATGCGCTTTTTCCCAGCCGATGTGCTCGCGCGTCGGGCCCAGATACTCCATGTGGTCCAGATCCACGCTGGTGACGATCGCCACGTCCGCGTCAATCAGGTTCACCGCATCCAGCCGCCCGCCCATGCCCACTTCCAGCACCACGGCATCCGGCTTGCACTCCATGAACCAGAGAAAACACGCGAGCGTGGTGTATTCGAAATAGGTCAGGCTCACCTCGCCCTTGGTGGCGTCGGTTCGCGCCGCCTCGATACGCTCGAAGGCCGCGACCAGCGCCTCGTCCGGCACAAACGCCTGCGCAAAGCGCGCCCGCTCGTTGAAGCGCGTCAGATGCGGCGAGGTGTACAGCGCCACCCGGAACCCGGCCTGCGTGAGGATGGACTCCAGAAAGGTGCAGGTTGAGCCCTTGCCGTTGGTGCCGCCCACGGTGATCACCGGGCAGTCAAAGCGGATGCCCAGGCGCTGCGCTACCTCGCGCACGCGCTCCAGGGTCATGTCGATGGTCTTGGGATGCAGGCGCTCGATGCGCGAGAGCCAGTCTGCCAGTGCGGGGGATTCATTCATGGCGCGGGAGTTTAAGAGTGCAGTGCGGCGTCAGAGGGCCGCATACCCGTTCCCGCTTATTTCATGCGGGCTTTCAAGGGGTGTGGCTGGAGAGGCTTGCTGGGCGCGGGTTTTCAGGCGGATGCCTTGAAGAACCGCATGGGACAAGCGGGATTGGCTTGTGAGCCATCGGCATGAACGGCGCGCTGTTGGCGGGTTCTTGTGTCGATTAACCGGTCGCCACGTGGCCGCCTTCCACCCGCACAAGCGTCCGAACTCTGTCAGCCCGCGGCAGCTCACCGCCAATACTTTCTTCTCGCTTCATTCAAGGTCGCTTCTGCGACAAAGCCCTTCGCGCATCGCTCGCAGTAGAACCCATCAACAAACTGCTCGAGCGGCGCTTCCCGTCTCACTTCAGGGTGGACATCGTCCACACGCATGCTTGCCCAAAATGCGAGCCTGGGATCTGTGCCCGGCGCCTCAACCCATGCCTCGTCGATCAGCAGAAGCTTGGGGCGAACCGTGGACACGTCGTGGCAGCACGGGCACGGTTCTGCCACAGCAGAAGTTTTCATAAAGCGACCTCGATGCTCGCTAGGAGGGTTTCTCGGCCAGATGCGCGGCGGAACTGCGCCGGGCCAGCAGAAACGCTCAGTCGGCTTGCTCGCCCTAACTGCGCGGCTCGCTCAAGCCACCGCTTCCGCCGCCTGCCGCGTCAGCAGGGCGAGCAGCTGGGCAATCTCGGTGCGCATCTCGCGGCGGTCGACGATCATGTCGATGGCGCCCTTCTCGAGCAGGAACTCGGCGCGCTGGAAGCCTTCGGGCAGCTTTTCACGCACGGTCTGTTCGATCACGCGCGGGCCGGCAAAGCCGATCAGGGCCTTGGGTTCGGCGATCACCACGTCGCCCATGAAGGCGAAGCTGGCGGACACACCGCCCATGGTGGGGTCGGTCAGCACGCTGATGAAGGGCAGCTTCTTCTCGGCCAGCTTGGTGATCATGGCCGTGGTCTTGGCCATCTGCATCAGCGAGAGCAGGCCTTCCTGCATGCGGGCGCCGCCGGTGGCGGTGATGCAGATGAAGGGGGTCTTCTGTTCCAGCGCGGTCTGGGCGCCGCGGGCGAAGCGCTCGCCCACCACGGAGCCCATCGATCCGCCCATGAACTCGAACTCGAAGCAGGCCACCACCACCGGAATAGTGTGGATGGCGCCGCCCATGACCACCATGGCGTCGGTTTCGCCGGTGGAATCCATGGCTTCCTTGAGGCGGTCCGGGTACTTCTTGCTGTCCTTGAACTTCAGGGAGTCGACCGGCATGACCTCCTGACCGATCTCGTAGCGGCCCTCGGCGTCCAGCAGGGCGTCCAGCCGATCCCGGGCGCGGATGCGCAGGTGGTGGCTGCACTTGGGGCAGACGTGCTGGTTGGCCTGCAGGTCGGCGCTGTAGAGCACGGTTTCACAGCTGGGGCACTTGACCCAGAGACCTTCGGGCACGCTCTTGCGGGTGGCCGAGTCGGTCGTCTTGATGCGGGGGGGCAGGAGTTTGTCGATCCAGCTCATTGGGTTGGTTGGGCTCGGTTAGAGCTCAGACTCCAGAATCAAGCGAAGCGCGAATCGTAGCCAAGAACGCCTCTGCTGCGGCAATTGCGTCCGATGCACGCGCTGCATCGCCCGCCTCTTCCATGAGCTGGATGATGCGGCTGCCGATCACGACGGCGTCCGCCGTGCGCGCCACCGCACGGGCGCTTTCAGCGTCACGGATGCCAAAACCCACGCCGACCGGAACGCTGGCCTTTGCCTGAATTTCCGGCAATTTGCCCGCCACTTGCTGGGCGTTGAGCGTGGATGCACCCGTCACGCCGGTGAGCGAGACGTAATAGATATAGCCGCGCGCCTTGGCCACCACGGCCGCAATGCGGTCTGCGGTGGAGGTGGGTGCGAGCAGGAAGATGGGGGCCAGACCGGCTGCGGTGAGCGTCGCGGCGTAGTCATCCGCCTCCTCGGGCGGGTAATCCACCACCAGCACGCCGTCCACGCCGGCCTCACGCGCCGCGGCAGCAAAGACACTCAAGCCCATGCGCTCGATGGGGTTGGCGTAGCCCATCAGCACCACGGGCGTGGTGCCGCCCTCCGCACGAAACTGCGCCACCCAGGCCAGCACCTGCTTCAGGCCGACGCCACGGGCCAGCGCACGTTCACTGGAGCGCTGGATCACCGGGCCGTCAGCCATGGGGTCAGAAAACGGCACGCCGAGCTCGATCACGTCGGCCCCAGCGCGGGCCAGGGCGTGCAGCAGCGGCACGGTGGATTCGGGCGCCGGATCACCGGCGGTGAAGAAGGGAATCAGGCCCTTGCGGCCGGCGGCCTTGAGAGAAGCAAAGCGCGCGTCGATGCGCTCGATACCCGAGAGAACGGCAGTTTCAGTCATTTTTGGCCGAATTTGAATGTATTTTTGATGATCAATCGGCCACTTTCCGCATCAGGTGCGCGGATAGTGGCAGATTGACCAAGTTCGATATTTTCGTCCGAAATTGATCTATTTTCAATTTCGACTCTGACGGCTCAGAACTTCAGCCCGCCCCGTTCGGCCACGGTGTGCATGTCCTTGTCGCCCCGGCCGGACAGATTCACGAGGATGATCTTGTCCTTCGGCAGCGTGGCGGCGAGCTTTGAGGCGTAGGCCACGGCATGGCTGGATTCCAGCGCGGGGATGATGCCTTCCTTGCGGCAGCAGTCATGGAAGGCGGCCAGGGCCTCATCGTCCGTGACGCCGACGTACTCGGCGCGGTGCGAGTCCTTCAGCCAGGCATGCTCGGGGCCGACGCCGGGGTAGTCCAGACCGGCCGAGACCGAGTGCGTCTCGATGATCTGGCCGTTGTCGTCCTGCAGCAGATAGGTGCGGTTGCCGTGCAGCACGCCCGGCGAACCGGCCGAGAGCGATGCCGCATGCTTGCCGCTGGCAATGCCCTCACCGGCCGCCTCGCAACCCACCAGCCTCACTTCCGGGTGCTTGAGGTAGGGATAGAAGATGCCCATGGCATTGCTGCCGCCGCCCACGCAGGCCAGCACGTAGTCGGGCTGGCGGCCGGCGAATTCGGGCATCTGGGTGATGCACTCCTCGCCGATCACGCTCTGGAAGTCGCGCACCAGCATCGGGTAGGGGTGCGGGCCTGCCACGGTGCCGATGATGTAGAAGGTGTCGGCCACGTTCGTCACCCAGTCGCGCATGGCTTCGTTGAGCGCGTCCTTCAGGGTCTTGCTGCCGGAACTCACCGGGCGCACCTCGGCGCCGAGCAGCTTCATGCGGTAGACGTTCTGCGCCTGGCGGCGCACGTCCTCCTCGCCCATATAAACGACGCACTGCAGGCCGTAGCGCGCCGCGATGGTGGCGGTGGCCACGCCGTGCTGGCCGGCGCCGGTCTCGGCAATCACGCGCGGCTTGCCCATGCGCTTGGCCAGCATGGCCTGGCCGATGACGTTGTTGATCTTGTGCGCGCCGGTGTGATTGAGGTCCTCGCGCTTGAACCAGATCTGCGCGCCGCCGGCGTCTTCGGTCAGGCGGCGGGCAAAGTAGACCGGGCTCGGGCGGCCGACAAAGTGGGCAAGCTCGTTGTGGAATTCGGCCAGGAACTCGGGGTCGTGCTGGTACTTCGCGTAAGCCTGCTTGAGTTCCTCGAGCGCGTGCATCAAGGTTTCGGCCACGAAGATGCCGCCATAGGGGCCGAAGTGGCCGCGGGCATCCGGGAAGTTGTATTCGCCCTGATCGGGGGCTGCGCCGGGGGGCAGATCGTTGGGTTTCATGGTGAAACCTCCTTCGCATTCATCAGATCGATGAGCGCGCGTCCGCCTTGTTCACTTCGTCAACAAAAGCGCGGATGCGCGCCGGGTCTTTGAGGCCCTTCCGGGGCTTGCCATCTGCGTCGAGCACTTCCACGCCGGAAGACACATCGACCGCGAACAGCCGCCCCGTGGGCCGCAGCAGCTCAATCGCACCAGCGACGTTTTGCGCGCTCAACCCACCACTCAAAACGAGCTGAGGAGCGCTGTCGGGGTTGGCGTTGAGACGAGCCGCGCATTGATGAAGGATCTGCCAGTCGAAGGGGGTGCCGCTGCCGCCGTGGCCGGCCGACGCAGTGTCGAACAGCCAGGCGCTGGCACCCCGAAAAGGATCAATGGAGTGTAGCAACGCGTCTGCGCTGGAGCCTTCGTGGCTACCCTCGCCGACGCCAAACGCCCGCATCCAGGGGCGATTCGCCGCAGCGGCGGCCAGCTCGCATTGCGCCGCGCTCTCGCCGCCATGGCACTGGATCATCTGCACGCCACTAGCCTGCACAGCGCGGGCGACCTCAAGCGGCTGGGCCTGCACGAATAAACCCACCGTCTGCACGAAGGCCGGCACGCGGCGCACGATCTCCGCAGCCGCCTCGGGCGCGATGTAGCGGCCGCTGCCCGGCCAGAACACGAAACCCAAGGCATCGGCGCCGGCGTCCACCGCGGCGCGCGCGTCGTCCCAGCGGGTGATGCCGCAGATCTTGATGCGGGTGCGGGTTCGGGTCATGGGCGTGGCGCTGCTCATGCGCTGGATTGTTTCACGCTCGCAGCTGAGCTCAGGCCAGATGCGCGAACCATGGCGCGGGATCGGCAGCGTCTGGCACGCCGAAGGCCGCCGGGTAGTGCACGCCCGTCAGGTACAGGCCCTCGGCCCCAAACGTGGGCGCCGCCTGCGCACGGTTGCGGCTGGCGAGCACCTGCGAAAGCTGCTCTTCCGTCCAACGCCCCTGCCCCACGTAGACCAGACATCCGACGATGTTGCGCACCATGTGATGCAGAAAGGCGTTGGCGCGCACGCGCACCAGCACAAACTTGCCGTGGCGCCGCACTGTGATGAAGTGCAGCAGCTTCACGGGCGACTTGGCCTGGCATTCGGCCGCGCGGAAGGCGCTGAAATCGTGTTCGCCTGGCAGGCATTGCGCCGCGCGGTGCATGGCAGGCGCATCCAGCGGCCGGAAGCTCCAGCCCACCAGGGGCGCAAGCTGCGCGGGCCGTACCGGATCGTCCTGGATCAAATACACATACTCACGCCACTGCGCGGCAAAGCGGGCGTGGAATTCATCGCTCACCGCCCGCGCCCAGTGCACGGCGATCGCGGGCGGCAGAAAGGTGTTGAGCCCGCGCACCCAACTGGCAGGCTCGCGCTCCACGGGGCTGTCGAAGTGCAGCACCTGCGCCGTGGCGTGGACGCCGGCATCCGTTCGTCCGGCGCAGACCGTTGGCCAGCGCACATTGCTTGCCGCAACATGCGGCGCGCCGATGAAGCGCGCCAGTGCGGCCTCGAAGGCGTCCTGCACACCCAGGCCGCTGGGCTGGGACTGCCAGCCCTGAAAGCCTGCGCCCTGGTAGCTGATGCCGAGTGCAATGCGCATGGGAATGAGGATGCCGTGGAGACAGCCCGAAAGCAAAACGCCCGGCGAACCGGGCGCTTTGGTCAGACGGGCAAGCGGATCAGCTCAGGCGCGACAGCAGTTCGCGGGCCTGAGCCTGCTGATCTGCCGAACCGATGCTGATCACTTCGTTCAGGATCTCGCGTGCCCCTTCGCTGTCGCCGATGGCCACGTAGGCCGAGGCCAGGCTGAGCTTGGTGGCGGCATCGTTGTCCGTCCCGGCCGGTGCCATGGCAGGCGCTGCCGCCGGCGCAGGCATATCCAGCGTGGGCAGCGGAGCCGCGGCAGGCGCGGGGGCATCGCCGAGATCGAAGTCGAGCACCGCCGAATCGCCTTCCAGCGGCGGGAGATCGAGTGCAGCCGGTGGCGGCGGCGGCGGTGCAATCATCGTGGCACCACCGATGTCGAAGTCCAGCCCGTTGCCCAGCACGTCGCGCGCGGTGGGCGGCGGCGAGGCCTCGGGCGGCAGGCCCGGCATGGTGGCCAGATTGAGATCGAGCGCACCGAAGTTGGGGTCGGTGGCAACGAACGAGGCGGAAGGCTCTGCCTTGCTGCCCTTGTCGCTGTTCATAAAATCGCCGGCCGGGTCGAGCGCCTTGAGCTGCTCGGGCATCGGCATCGTGCCGCCTTCGAGCGCCGGCACGCCAAGATCAAAGTCCAGCGAATTCGGGTCCACGGTCGGGGTGGACATCGTGGTCGGCGCGAAGCCCGCAGACGGATCACCGAGATCGGGCAGCTTCACTTCCTGGGTGGCGCTGCCCGCGGCGAGCGGTGCGGTTGTATCGAAGGTGTCGAGCCGGTCAGCACTCATGCCGACAGGCAGCGTGGCCTCCATGCCCTGGGCCTGGGCCATGGCGGCGCCCACGCGATAGAGCTCATTGTTGGGGTCGAGCGCGGCACCCATCAGCGCGGCGCGCTTCCACTCATCACCCATGCCATTGGTCTTGTCATGCAGGACCTTGGCCTCATCACCGAATCCGGCGACGTCTTTGCGGCCGGCAAGGATCTCCAGCAGCTTCAGGCGGGCGGTGTGGCGATCCGGCTGCGCAACGAGCGCTTCACGCAGAATTTCCTCGGCCTGCTTGTCGCGACCGTAGGCGATATAGACATCGGCCTCAGCCACCGGATCGACCTCGGAGGAATCCAGCTGGCTGGATGCCGGCATGTAGTTGCTGTTGAAGACCGAGGAGGCGTTGGTGGTGTCCACCGTGGCGCCACCCGTTTCGCCGATGACCGAGTTGCCCGCGGCATTGGCCATCACGCTGTCTTCAAACTGTGCGGTCTCGCGGTTGCGGCGGCTGCGGATCGCCAGCCAGCCGGCGCCGAGCAGAACCAAGCCACCCAAGCCCGCCATGCCCACCCAGTTGCCGAGGATGGAATCCAGGAAGCTCGGCTCGGCCGGCGCAGGCGCCGGTGCCGGTGCCGGCTTGGCGACCGGGGCAGGCGCGGGGGCAGGTACAGGTGCCGGTGCCGGCGCGGGAGCAGGTGCGGCGGCCGGGGCAGCAACGGTCTTGGCAGCTTCGGCGGCCTTGGCGTCTGCGGCGGCCTTGGCATCCGCTGCAGCCTTCGCGTCTGCGGCGGCCTTGGCATCGGCTGCGGCCTTTGCATCTGCAGCGGCCTTGGCGTCTGCCGCAGCCTTGGCATCGGCAGCGGCCTTGGCTGCTGCGGCAGCCTTGGCGTCAGCAGCGGCCTTTGCGTCGGCGGCAGCCTTGGCGTCAGCCGCCTTCTTGGCTTCCTCAGCCTTGCGCTGAGCTTCAGCAGCCGCGGCGTTCTTGGCCTGCAGCTCCTTCATCGCTGCGTTGTTCTTCTCCAGCTGGGCTAGGCGCGCCTTTTCTTCGGCGATCGCCTTGTCCTTGGCAATCTTGTCGAGTTCGGCCTGCTTGGCAGCGCTCTGACCGGCACCCTTGGCCGTGGGCTCTGCCTTCTGGACTTTCAGCTGGTCCGCAGACGGCGCAGCCTTGGACTTGTCTTCGACCTTGGGCACCACGGTCCCGGCAGCGGCCTGCTTGGGCGCGGAGGGCGCGGCAGCTGCAGGGGCCTTGGCTGCGGTGTCCGCCACGCGGTCGCGGAAAGATGAGAAGTCACTGGACTGGGCCACAACAATCTTGCGGGCCTCACCCGGCGTGACGCTGGCCGCGTCCTGCGCCGAGGGCACGCGCAGAACCGCGCCACTGCGCAGGCGGTTCATGTTGTCGCCGACAAATGCTTCCGGGTTGGCGCGATACAGCGCGACCAGCATCTGGTCAAGATTGACCGCGGGCGTGAGGTTTTCACGGGCAATCTTGCCCAGCGTGTCGCCGCGCTTGACGGTGTACGTGCCGGCTGCGGGCTTGTCCGCGGCCGGTGCGGGCGCAGGAGCGGGGGCGGGCTTGGCACCCGGGGCTGGCGCGGGCGCTGCGGCCGCAGGCGCAGGGGCCGGCGCGGTCGGACGCGTCGCAGCAGGCGGTGCAGCGACCGGCGCGGTTTCGACCGGTGCGAGACGTGTGCCGGGCGGATCAAGCAGCACGGTGTACTCGCGGACGAGTCGACCGGTTGCCCAAGACAGTTCGACCAGAAGATCGAGGAAGGGCTCGTTGACGGGCTGCGCGGTCGTGATGCGGATCACGCTGCGACCGTCGGGCCGCTTCTCGATCGCAAACCGTGCGCTCGACAGCGCGGCATTCGGCTCGATGTTGGCAATCCGGAAGGCATCGGCCGACGCGAGACGCGCGGCGAGCGAAGCCTCCTCATCCTTCGTGAGTGAGGTGATTTCCACTTCGGCGCGCAATGGCTGACCGATGGCGGACTGCACGGTGAGCCGCCCCAGACCGGCTGCCCATGCGTCGACCGCGGTCGCGCTCAATACGGAAACCACTGCTGCGGCCAGAAGCCGCTTCTTCATGTGTGATGCCACAACCCACCCCGGGATGTCGTTCTTCTGGACTTTCAGCATAACTTCAAGGACTTACGGCGGCAATCTTAAGTAGTCTCGCAAGACTTTCTCGACGCTTTGCCTAGTGTCCTGTTGCTTAATGCTGCACTACCTGTAGAGCCTACACCGAAGGGGTGTGAGCAAATGTTGCCGACCGGCAACGCTTGACGGCGAGTCAACTGTTCGCAAATGCCCGAACCCGCGCGTTTGGCGAACGTGCAGGTTCGGGCCAAGAGATCATGCCAGCAGCAGACGCAGCATTCGGCGCAGCGGCTCGGCGGCGCCCCAGAGCAGCTGGTCGCCAATGGTGAAGGCACCCAGATACTGCGGGCCCATCGCCAGCTTGCGAATACGACCAACTGGAATCGTCAGCGTGCCGGTCACGGCCACCGGCGTCAGATCGACGATGCTCGCCTCGCGGGTATTCGGAACAACCTTGGCCCAAGCGTTGCTGTCGCGGATCATGCCTTCGATTTCGTCCACCGGCACGTCGCGCGTGAGCTTGAGCGTCAGCGCCTGGCTGTGGCAGCGCATGGCCCCGATGCGCACGCACAGGCCGTCGATCGGAATCTGATCGTTGCTGGTGCGGCCCAGAATCTTGTTGGTCTCCGCCCCGCCCTTCCACTCTTCACGGGACATGCCATTACCCAGATCCTTGTCGATCCAGGGAATCAGGCTTCCGCCCAGCGGCACGCCAAAGTTGGCCTTCTCGGCATCGCTGAAGCTGCGCTGCTTGGCGATGACCTTGCGGTCGATCTCCAGAATCGCGCTCGCTGGGTCATCAAGCAGGCTCTTCACTTCGGCATTCAGCGTGCCGTACTGCGTGAGCAGCTCGCGCATGTGCTGTGCGCCGCCGCCACTGGCCGCCTGGTAGGTCATGGAGGTCATCCATTCCACCAGCCCGGCATTGAACAGGGCACCCAGACCCATGAGCATGCAGCTCACGGTGCAGTTGCCACCGATCCAGTTGCGGCCGCCGGCATCCATGGCGCGCTTGATGACGTCCATGTTGACCGGGTCGAGGATGATCACGGCGTCATCCTTCATGCGCAGGGTCGATGCGGCGTCGATCCAGTGGCCGCTCCAGCCGGCGGCTCGCAGCTTCTCGAACACCTCGGTCGTGTAGTCGCCGCCCTGGCAGGTGATGATGATGTCCAGCTTCTTCAGCGCCTCGATGTCATAGGCGTTCTGAAGCCGCGTTTCGACCGTGGTGGCCGGCGCAAACTTCGGCGCATCGCCGCCGGCGCTGCTCGTGGAAAAGAACACCGGCTCGAAATGGGCGAAGTCGCCCTCTTCCTGCATCCGCTGCATCAGCACCGAACCCACCATGCCGCGCCAACCGATCAGCCCTACCTTCTTCATCATCTACCCCTTCCTCTCAAATCAGCTCCACAAATGAAAACTCCCCCACCCGCAGCCCGCTTGTGGGCTCGATGGAGGAGTCACAAGGGGGCCGCCTGAGGTCTCAGGTCTCTTTCGAAATGGTTTTGCCCGCTTTGACGGCGGAAACGACGGCCGCGCCCATCTCAGCCGTGCCCACCTTGGTGGTACCGGCTTCGAAGATGTCTGCGGTGCGCAGACCTTGGGCGAGAACAGACTTCACGGCGGATTCGATCGTGTCGGCCGCGTCGGGCCGGTTGAATGTGTATCGAAGCATCATAGCCGCCGACAGGATGGTGGCCAGCGGGTTGGCCACACCCTTGCCAGCGATGTCCGGCGCCGAGCCGTGGCTCGGCTCATACAGGCCGAAGTTGCGGGCGTTGAGCGAGGCACTGGGCAGCATGCCGATCGAGCCCGTGAGCATGGCGGCCTCGTCGGACAGGATGTCGCCGAACATGTTGCCGGTCACGATCACGTCGAACTTCTTGGGCGCCTTGACCAGCTGCATGGCGGCATTGTCGACATACATGTGGTCCAGGATCACGTCCGGATACTGCGCGGAGACCTCGATCATGATGCCCTTCCAGAACTGGAAGGTCTCCAGGACATTGGCCTTGTCCACGCTGGTCAGGCGTTTGCCGCGCTTGCGGGCGGCGCCGAAGGCCACATGGGCGATCCGCTCGATTTCCGGGCGTGAGTAGCGCATGGTGTCAAAAGCCTCTGGGGCACCAGCAAACTCGCCGTCCGGGCTGGCTCGGCGGCCACGCGGCTGGCCGAAATAAATGTCGCCGGTCAGTTCGCGGATGATGAGGATGTCCAAGCCGGCAACCACTTCGGGCTTGAGCGAAGACGCGTTGGCGAGTTCCGGGTAGAGGATCGCCGGGCGAAAGTTGGCAAACAGTCCGAACTGCTTGCGCAGCCCCAGAATCGCCTGCTCCGGGCGCAGCTTGCGCTCCAGCGTGTCGTATTTCCAGTCGCCCACGGCGCCGAACAGGATGGCGTCCGCCTTGCGGCAGACCTCAAGCGTCGATTCCGGCAGCGGGTGGCCATGCGCCTCGTAGGCCGCGCCCCCGACCGGTGCGTGGCCGTACTCCACGGGCAGGCCCAGCGCATCCAGTACCGCGATGGCTTGCGTAACGATTTCGGTGCCGATGCCGTCACCAGGCAGAACTGCGATCTTGAGCGTCATCGAATGATTTGCGGTTGGGTCGGCGCGAGCCAGGGTTGCGTGGCCAGACGGTGCGCTTCGAAGGCGCGGATCTTGTCGGCATGGCGCAGGGTCAGGCCGATATCGTCGAAGCCATTGATCAGGCAGTACTTGCGGAAGGCGTCGATCTCGAAGGCATAGCGGCGTCCGTCCGGCGTGATCACGACTTGCTCCGCCAGATCGACGGTGAGCTGGTAGCCGTTGAATGCCGCCGTCTCGTTGAAGAGATGATCCACCTCAAGCTCGGTGAGCACGATGGGCAGCAGACCGTTCTTGTAGCAGTTGGTGAAGAAGATGTCGGCAAAGCTCGGCGCGATCACCGCGGCAAAGCCGTACTGCTGCAGGGCCCAGGGGGCGTGCTCGCGGCTGGAGCCGCAGCCGAAGTTCTTGCGGGCCAGCAGCACGCTTGCACCCTGATAGCGCGGCTGATTGAGCACGAAGTCCGGGTTCAGCGGGCGGCTGCTGTTATCCCGGCCGGGTTCGCCACGGTCCAGGTAGCGCCACTCGTCGAACAGATTGGGGCCGAAGCCGGTCTTGCGGATCGACTTGAGAAACTGCTTGGGGATGATGGCGTCCGTATCGACATTGGCGCGATCCAGCGGTGCCACCAGCCCGGTATGTACGGTGAATTTATCCATGCTTACATCACCCGGCTGACATCGACAAAGCGGCCTTCGATGGCGGCCGCAGCCGCCATGGCCGGGCTGACCAGATGCGTGCGGCCCCCGGCGCCTTGGCGACCCTCGAAGTTCCGGTTGCTCGTGGAGGCGCAGCGCTCACCCGGCTCAAGCTTGTCGGCGTTCATGGCCAGACACATCGAGCAGCCGGGCTCGCGCCACTCGAAGCCTGCATTGCGAAAGACCGTGTGCAGGCCTTCGGCCTCGGCCTGGGCTTTCACCAGACCCGAGCCCGGCACCACCATGGCCAGCTTCACGTTGCCGGCCACGCGCTTGCCCAGCTTGCGCACCACACCCGCGGCCTCGCGCAGATCTTCGATGCGCGAGTTGGTGCAGGAGCCGATGAAGACCTTGTCGATGCGAATGGCGTCGATCGGCGTGTCGGGTTCGAGCCCCATGTAGGTCAGCGCGCGCTCGTAGCCGCTGCGCCGGGTCGGATCGCTCTCACGGTCCGGGTCCGGCACGCGGCCGTCAATGCCCACCACCATCTCGGGCGAAGTGCCCCAAGTGACCTGCGGGCGGATCTCCTCGGCACGCAGGTCCACGATCTTGTCGAAGTGTGCGCCCTCGTCGCTATGCAGGCTGCGCCAGTGCGCCACCGCCTGCTCCCAGGCCACGCCTTGGGGCGCAAAGGGGCGGCCCTTCACGTACTCGATCGTCTTGTCGTCTACAGCGACCAGACCGGCGCGGGCGCCGGCTTCGATGGCCATGTTGCACACCGTCATGCGCCCTTCCATCGACAGACTGCGGATGGCGCTGCCGGCGAATTCGATGGTGTAACCCGTGCCGCCGGCCGTGCCGATCCTGCCGATGATGGCCAGCACGACATCTTTGCCCGACACGCCCGGGGCCAGCTTGCCATCGACGCGTATGAGCATGTTCTTCGCCTTCTTGGCGAGCAGGCACTGCGTCGCGAGGACGTGCTCGACCTCGCTTGTGCCGATGCCGTGCGCCAGCGCACCGAAGGCGCCGTGCGTGGAGGTGTGGGAGTCGCCGCACACCACAGTCATACCGGGCAGCGTGGCGCCCTGCTCCGGGCCCATCACGTGAACGATGCCCTGCTGCCTGGACAGGAACGGGAAGTAGGCCGCGGCACCAAACTGTTTGATGTTGGCATCCAGCGTCACGATCTGCTCGCGGCTCACGGGATCGACCACGCCATCCAGGCCCTTGTCCCAGCCGGTCGTGGGGGTGTTGTGGTCTGCCGTGGCCACGATGCTCGATACGCGCCAAGGCGTACGCCCGGCCTGACGCAGCCCCTCGAAGGCCTGCGGGCTGGTCACTTCATGAACCAGGTGGCGGTCGATGTAGATCAGCGCGGTGCCGTCGTCTTCCTGGTGGACGAGGTGCGCGTCCCAGAGCTTGTCGTAGAGGGTCTTGGCCATGGTGCTTTGCTGCAGTGCAGCGGTCGATTATGCAGCAGCACCCTGAGCCCAAACTGACGCAAACGTCAGTTCGGCCAAGCCTTGTCAGGCGCCCGATTCATCGGCGAAGCGGCGATGCGCACGCATGCTCAGGTAGCCCGTCACCAGCCCCAGCGCACAGAGCACGCTGGCCATCCAGAACGCGGCCGAGGGCGCGATGCCTTCCCACAGCCGCGAGGCAGCCAAGGCGCCAACCGTACCGCCGACACCGTAGGACACACTGAAGTAGGTCGCCTGACCGCGGGCGGCCAGTGCGCCGGCAAACCAGCGCTGCAGGATGCCGATGCAGCAGCTGTGGTGCACGGCAAAGGTTATGGCGTGCAGCGCGGCGGCCAGCAGCAGCAAAGGCAATGAACTCGGGAAGGCGGCAATCAGCGCAAAGCGTGGCACCGCCACGGCCAGACTCACAAGCAGCAGCCCGTAGAGGGACGCGTTGGTGATCCAGCGCCGCTGCGTCCAGAACACGGCGATCTCGAAGACCACGCCCACCGCCCACAGGAAGCCGATCATGGCCTTGCTGTAGCCATGGCGATCCAGGTACAGCGAATAGAAGGCGTACATGGCCGAGTGCGCAGCCACCATGAAGAAGGCGGAGGCGAAGTAGAAGGCCACGTCGGGCCGCTTCAGTTGCCCCCAGAACGAGGGCGCCGCCGAATGGTCATGCACTTGCCCGCTGCCGGGGATGCGCACAGCGGCCAGCACCACGATGACGATCAAAAGCAGCCCCGCCTGCGGCCACCAGCCGATGCCGGCCCACTCGAAGAAGGGCCCGCCGGCCAGCACCAGCACCACGAAGCCCAGCGAGCCCCACAGGCGCAGCCGGCCGTAGAGGGAAATGTCGCCCTTGAGCGCGTCCACGGCCAGGGTCTCGGCCAACGGCGCCTGGGCAGACACGAAGAGCTGCACGAGCATCATGACCACAAAAAAGGCCCAGAACTGCTCCACGAACAGGAAGCCTGCAAACAGCACGGCCGCCGTCAGCGCCGTGGCGGCCATGAGCCGCTCCGGCCGGCCGGTGGTGTCCGCCACATGCCCCCAGATGTTGGGCAGCACGATCCGCAGCGCCTGCATGGCGGCTGTGAGGTAGCCGATCTGCGCGGCCGTGTAGCCGAGGTGGTCGGCGTACAGCGGCATGTAGGGGTTGGTCAGCCCCACATAGGCGAAGTAGGCAAACAGATAGGCCGCGACCGCGCGCGCACCAGCGCTCATGGCAACGCTCATGCGCGATGCTCTAGCCCGGACGGGAATAGCGAGATCGGCTCTGGGAGCGGATCTTCAGACCAAAGTGGCTGAAGATCCGCATAGGACAAGCGGAAAGGCACTGCAGACACTACCCGCCGCCTATGCGTCTTGCTGGCGAGCAGCGATGTCCGGCGTCCCCACCTTCACATCCGCGCACTGGGCGCGATGCAGCAGCGCGTGGTCCATCAGCACGAGCGCGAGCATGGCTTCGGCAATCGGCGTGGCGCGGATGCCCACGCAGGGGTCGTGGCGGCCGAAGGTTTCCACCGTGGTCGCTTCACCGCTGCGGGTGATGCTGGCCTTGGGGGTGCGGATGGAACTGGTCGGCTTGATGGCGATGTTCACCGTGACCGGCTGGCCGGTGGAGATGCCGCCCAGCACGCCGCCTGCGTTGTTGCTGGCGAAGCCGGTGGCGCTCATCTCGTCGCCATGCTCGCTGCCGCGCTGCGCGACGCTGGCAAAGCCCGCACCGATCTCCACGCCCTTGACGGCGTTGATGCCCATCATTGCGTAGGCAATGTCAGCATCGAGCCGGTCATACAGCGGCGCACCCAGGCCAACCGGCACACCGGTGGCCTCCACATGAATGCGTGCGCCGCAGCTGTCGCCGGCCTTGCGCAGGGCGTCCATGTAGCTCTCGAGCGCAGACACATCGGCCACGGCTGCAAAGAAGGGGTTGTTGGGCACGTGAGCCCAATCCTCGAAGCCCACCTCCAGTTCACCCACCGCACTCATGCGCCCACGGATCTGCGTGCCGAAGTGCTCGGCCAGCCACTTCTTGGCCACCGCACCGGCCGCGACCATGGGCGCGGTGAGCCGAGCCGAGGACCGACCGCCGCCGCGCGGATCGCGGATGCCGTACTTCATCCAGTAGGTGTAGTCGGCATGGCCCGGACGGAAGGTGTCGAGGATGTTGCCGTAGTCCTTGCTGCGCTGATCCGTATTGCGGATCAGCAGGCAGATCGGTGCGCCCGTGGTCTTGCCTTCGAAGACACCGGAAAGGATCTCCACGCGGTCGTCTTCCTGGCGCTGCGTGACGTGGCGCGAGGTGCCCGGCTTGCGGCGGTCCAGATCCGGCTGCATGTCCGCCTCGGACAGCGCCAGCCCCGGCGGGCAGCCGTCGATCACGCAGCCGATGGCCGGGCCATGCGACTCGCCGAAGTTCGTGACTGCAAAGAGCTTGCCGAAGGTGCTGCCTGACATGGAACCCTGATCTCCTCGTCGGGCATTATGCCGGCCATCCCTTCAGCGCGAGCCACAGCGCCACGGCAACCAGTGCAAGCGCCATCGCCCGGTTGAACCAAGCAAGGCGCGCACCGATGGCAAGCCACTCGCGCAGCTGCGCACCAATCCACGCCCAGACGAGATTGGTGATCAGGCCGTTGAATGCGAAGCCCGCCAGCACTGCGGCGTGCCATGCCACGGTGTTGTGCGGCGTCTGGGCGATGGCGGTCAGCGCCAGCATCCAGATCTTGGCGTTCAGCAGGCAGTTGAGCAGCCCGGCGCCTACGCCGATGTTCGCGTGGGCTTCCTTCTGCACCAGCACACGGGTCTTGGCGATCTTCCAGGCCAGCCACACCATGTAGGCCGTGCCCGCCAGCAGCAATCCGATCCGCAGCGACGGATGGGCATCCAGCACCGCGGCGAGGCCGGCCGCTGTGACCGCGTAGGCGGCTGCAAAACCGAGCGTCACCCCAAGGATGAACGGCAGTGCCCCACGTACCCCGTAATTGACGCCCAGCACCGTGGAGACGGCGGTGTTGGCGCCGGGCGTGATCGTGCCCGCCGCCAGAAAGGCAAAGACCGCCAGCCAGTCTGCGAGCATCCGCTGGGCTACTTCCAGTCGCCGCGCAGCGCGAGCGTGCTTTCGCGCAGACCCTCGGGCGTCGCGGCTGCCGGTTGCACAGGCAGGCCGACCGCAATGCCCACCTTGGTGTTGAAGCCGCGACGCAGCGGAGCGCTCATGGCCGGACCATCCTTGCGCGAGAAGAAGCTGCCCCAAAAGCCGCGCAGGGCAATCGGCACCACAGGTACGGGGTCACGCTCCAGAATCTTCATCACCCCGCCCTTGAACGGGCCCATCTCGCCGTCGTGGGTGATGGCCCCCTCCGGGAAGATAAGCACCAGCTCGCCATCGCGCAGCTCGCGGCTGACCTCATCGAAGGCGCGCTGATAGACCGCGGGGTCCTCCTTGGCCGAACAGATCGGAATCGCCTTGGCTGTGCGGAAGAACCAGGAGAGGAATGGGATGCGGAAGATGTTGCGGTCCATCACGAAACGGATCGGCCGCGGGCTGATCGCCATCAGCACCACGGCATCCACAAAGCTCACATGATTCGCCGTGAGCAGGGCCGCCCCCGTGGCCGGAATGCGATCGGTGTCTTCCTTCTTCACGCGGTAGATCGTGTGCACCAGGATCCAGGCAATGAAGCGGAGCAGGAATTCCGGCACCAGCAGGAAGATGTAGGCCGCCACCAGCGCATTGAGCAGGCCAGTCACCAGGAAGAGCTGCGGGATCGTGAAGCCCATCTTGCCCAGCAGCACCGCGCCCATGCCCGCGCTGACCACCATGAACAGTGCATTGAGGATGTTGTTGGCGGCGATGATGCGCGAGCGGTGCGTGGCCTCGCCGCGAGTCTGGATCAGGGCATAGAGCGGCACGGAATAGAAGCCGGCAAACATCGACAGCAGGAACAAGTCGATGATCACCCGCCAGTGCGCGGAGTTCGCCAGAAACGCGCCCACACCCACCTGCCCCACAGGGGCCAGGCCGCGGCTGGCGAAGTAGAGATCGATGGCAAACACGCTCATGCCAATCGAGCCGAAGGGCACCAGCCCGATCTCCACCATGCGGCCCGACAGCCGCTCACACAGCACGCTGCCCATCCCGATGCCGATCGAGAACACAGCCAGCAGCAGCGTCACCACACCTTCATTGCCGCCCAGCACATCCTTGGAGAACACCGAGAACTGCGTCAGGAAGGTCGCCCCGAAGAACCAAAGCCAACTGATGCCCAGGAGCGAGCGAAAGACCACGATGTCCTTGTGCGCCAGTTTCAGATTGCGCCAGGTCTCCGAAAACGGGTTCCAGTTGATCTTGAGTGCGGCGTCGACCGCTGCGGTCTTGGGGATCATCAGGCTGGCAGCCAATCCGACGAAGGCCACAACCAAGGTGGTTGCAGCGGCCAGTGTGACACCCGTTGCCGCAGCACCCGGCTCGCTTTTCATCAGGAAGCCCGCCCCCATGGTGCCCAGCAGGATGGCCACAAAGGTGCCCATTTCCACCAAGCCGTTGCCCCCCACGATCTCATCAGGCCGCAGATGCTGAGGCAGATACGCGAACTTGGCCGGGCCGAACAGCGTGGAGTGAAGCCCCATCAGAAAGGTGGTCACCAGCAGCAGCGGCAGGTTCTTGGTGATGAAGCCCACCGCGCCGATCAGCATGAAGGCCACTTCAAGGACCTTCACAAGACGCATGACCTGCGTCACCCCGTAGCGATCGCTGAGCTGGCCGCTCGTGGCCGAAAACAGCACGAAGGGCAGCACGAACAGCGCTGCGATCAGGTTCACCACCAGCGCCGGATTGGCCGCATTGATCTCCGCGGCGTGATACGTCACCAGCAGCGTGAAGGCGAACTTGAAGATGTTGTCATTGGCCGCGCCGCAGAACTGCGTCAGGAAAAACGGCGCAAAGCGACGCTGCGACAGCAGCGACCACTGGCTGTGCTCGGTGGACATTCAGACTCCCTCGATGACGGACATGCGCGCACTCTGCGGTGCGTGGGCGCCAAGCGTACAGCGAGGGGTGCAGTGAGCTATTCGGCGGCTACGGCGAGTAGCGAATTCAGCGACTGACAGCCGGTTCAATCAGCGTGTGGCGTTCTCCAACCGACGAGTCAGCGCTCCTAAGCCCGTGATCAACTTCGCGCGAATCGCAGTCCAAAGGAACAGCGGAAGAAAGCGCGGGATGAACGTAGCGCGCATGAAGCGCGCAGGCGTACACGTGTACGCCGAGCACTGGAGTGCGCGATCCGGGCCGCGCAGTAGCTCAGCCCGTGCTTTCCTCGGGTTCGGGCCAGTCGCGGATGTACGCCTTCAGCATCTTGTTCTCGAAGCTCTGGGCTTCAAGCACGGCCTTGGCCACGTCGTAGAAGGAGATCACGCCCAGCAGGGTCTTGGCGTTCATGACCGGCAGGTAGCGGGTGTGCTTCTCCAGCATCATGCGGCGCACCTCATTGACCTCAGTGTCGGGCGTGCAGGTCATCGGCGCGTCATCCATCACGGTACGTATGCGTGTGGTCCCCACGCTGCCGTCCTGCTTGTGCAGGGTCTCGATGATTTCGCGGAAGGTCAGCATGCCGACCAGATCGCCATGTTCCATGACAACCAACGAGCCGATATCGCGCTCGGCCATGGTCTTGATGGCTTCGGCCAACGGCATGTCCGGGTTGGCGGTGAACAGCACGTCGCCCTTGACTTTCAGGATCTCGTAAACCTTCATGGCGCCTCCTCGTGCTCACGCTCGTCTCAGGGGTTCGACAGATACTATCCCAGCCTCGATTGATTGCAACCGCGGGCCCATCCCATGAGTGATCGTCCCTATCCCGGTTTCGACACCCTGGCGCTACACGCAGGTGCCCGACCGGACCCCGCCACCGGCGCGCGCGCCACGCCGATCTACGCCAGCACCTCCTTCGTGTTTGAGGACAGTGAGCACGCCGCCAGCCTGTTCAACATGGAGCGGGCCGGTCATGTGTATTCGCGCATCTCGAACCCCACGGTGGCGGTGTTCGAGGAACGCGTCGCGACGCTGGAAAGCGGCATCGGTGCGATTGCCACGGCCAGCGGGCAGGCGGCACTGCATCTGGCCATCTGCACGATTGCCGGCGCCGGCAGCCACATCGTGGCCAGTCGCTCACTCTACGGCGGCAGCCAGAATCTTCTGGCTTACACGCTCAGGCGCTTCGGCATCGAGACCAGTTTCGTCAATCCGCGCAACCTGGACGAGTGGCGCGCAGCCATTCGCCCGAACACGAAGTTGCTGTTCGGCGAGACGCTCGGCAACCCAGGGCTGGACGTGCTCGACATTCCCGCCGTGAGCGAGATCGCCCACGCGCATCACCTGCCGCTTCTGGTGGACAGCACTTTCACCTCGCCCTGGCTGATGCGCCCCTTCGAGCACGGCGCAGACCTGCTCTTCCATTCCGCCACCAAGTTTCTGGGCGGCCACGGCGTGGCGATTGGTGGCGTGCTGGTGGACAGCGGCCGCTTTGACTGGCAGGCCGCCCATGCTGCGCGCGGTCACTTTGCCGAGCTGTGCGAACCCTACGCCGGCTTCCACAACATGGTGTTCACGGAGGAATCGACCGTGGGCGCCTTCCTGCTTCGCGCCCGGCGCGAAGGTCTGCGCGACTTCGGGGCCTGCATGAGCCCGCACACTGCCTTTCTTCTGCTGCAGGGCATCGAGACCCTGCCGCTGCGCATGGAGCGGCACGTGGCCAACACGCGCAAGGTCGTGGACATGCTCGCCGCCCACCCGCTGGTGGAGCGTGTGGGCTACCCGGAGCTGGACAGCCATCCGGACCAGGCGTTGGCAAAGCGCCTGCTGCCGCGCGGCTGCGGCGCCGTGTTCAGCTTCGATCTTCGCGGCACGCGCGCGGCCGGACGGGCCTTTGTCGAGAACCTGAAGCTGTTCTCCCACCTGGCGAATGTGGGCGATGCGAAGTCGCTGGTCATTCACCCGGCGTCCACGACGCACTTCCGCGTGGCGGACGAGGATCTGGCCAAGAGCGGCATCACGCAAGGCACGATCCGCCTATCCATCGGGTTGGAGGTTGCAGACGACCTCATCGACGATCTCAAGCGGGCGCTCAAGTCCGCAGAACGGGTGATGAAGTCATGAAGCTCGGCGACCTGCATGCCTACACCGGCGGCAAGGCCTTCGACGCCGCCAAGCCCAGCGTGCTCTTCATCCACGGCGCGCAGAACGACCATTCCGTCTGGATCCTGCAGAGCCGTTGGTGCGCCCACCATGGCTACAACACGCTGGCGATCGACCTGCCCGGGCATGGCCAGAGCGCCGGGCCACTCTGCACAAGCGTCGAGTCAATGGCAGACGCTGTCGCCACTGCGCTCACCTCAGCGGGCCTGGACCGCGTGCATGTCGTGGGCCACAGCATGGGCTCCCTGATCGGCCTTGAACTTGCCGGCCGACTGAAGCGCGCGCGCAGTCTGACGCTGGTCGGCACCGCACTGCCCATGAAGGTGAGTGATGCACTGCTTGTCGCCACACGCGAAGCACCCGCGAAGGCCATGGACATGATCAATGCCTGGAGTTTCTCCAGCGCCTGGGGCGGCTTCTCGCACAAACCGCAGGCGCCCGGCCCCGGTTTCGCCACGCCCTGGGGGGCGCTGCAACTGATGCACCGCATCCACGTCAGGAACGGTGCCGAGGTGCTGCCGACTGACTTTGCGGCCTGCAACGCCTACTCGGCGTCCGAGGCAGTGCTGAAGGCCATCGACTGCCCCACCCTCGTGGTGGCGGGCAGCGCAGACCAGATGACGCCGCCGAAGGTCGGCAAGGCCGTGGCGGGCGCAATCTCGGGCGCGAAGCTCATCGTGCTGGACGGCGCCGGTCACCAGATCATGAGCGAGGCGCCGGACGCCCTGCTCAAGGCACTGGCTGCGCACCTTCAGGCTGCAGCTTGAAGCGCGGCGGCACCGGTTCTACGCTGCACAACAGAAGACCGAGGAGACACCATGAGCGAGACCACCGCCGCACCGCAGCGCTACACGAGCTTTGCCGAGTTCTACCCCTTCTACCTGAGCGAGCACAGCAACCGCACCTGCAGGCGCCTGCACTTTGTCGGCTCCTCGCTGGCGCTGCTGATTGCTGCCGCCGGCCTGTGGCGCGGCCAGCCGATCTACCTGCTCTATGCCCTGCTGTGCGGCTACGGCTTTGCCTGGGTCGGGCACTTCGGCTTCGAGAAGAACAAGCCCGCCAGCTTCAAGCAGCCGCTGTACAGCTTCATGGGCGACTGGCGCATGTGGTTCCAGATCCTCACGGGCAAGATCAAGTTCTGATCGCGGGCGCACCACAAGCCTTTCCGCTTGTCTGGTGCGGTTCTCCAGCCACTTTGGCCTGAAGAACCGCATGAACGCTTGATCTAGCGACGCAAATCCGGGCTAGCGCCCACGGATGTCGCGCGCAATCTTCTCGGCCATCATCAGCGTGGGCGAATTGGTGTTGCCGCTGGTGATGGTCGGCATCAGGCTGGCGTCCACCACACGCAACCCACCCACGCCGTGCACCCTGCCCTGGGCGTCGCACACGGCGAGCGGGTCGGCCGCCGGGCCCATCTTGCACGTACCCACAGGGTGAAAGATGGTGGTGCCAATGGCGCCGGCCGCGGTGGCGAGATCCGCGTCCGAGACGAACTGCATGCCCGGCTTGAACTCCTCGGGCCGGTAGCGCGCCAAAGCAGGCTGGGACGCGATGCGCCGCGTCAGCCGGATGGACTCGGCCGCCACCTGCCGGTCTTCGTCCGTGGCCAGGTAGTTGGGGGTGATGACCGGCGCGGCATCCGGGTCGCTGCTTGCCGCATGGATGCTGCCGCGGCTGGTGGGCCGCAGGTTGCACACACTCGCAGTGAACGCATCGAAGCTGTGCAGCGGCTGGCCGAAGGCTTCCAGCGTGAGCGGCTGCACGTGGTACTGCACGTTGGCGCGCTCGTGCCGCTCGCTGCTGCGCGCAAATGCGCCGAGCTGGCTGGGGGCCATGCTCATCGGGCCGGTGCGCGTGAGCAGGTATTCCAGCCCGATGCGCGCCTTGCCCATCCAGTTGCTCGCCAGGGTGTTAAGCGTCTTCACGCCCTGCACCTTGAAGGCCATGCGCACCTGCAGATGATCCTGCATGTTTTCGCCCACACCAGGCAAAGCGTGCACCAGCGGGACGCCCAGTGCAGATACGCGCTCGCCCTGCCCCACGCCGCTGCGCTCCAGCAGCACCGGCGTGTTCACCGCGCCGGCGCAGAGGATGACTTCCTTGTTGGCGTGGAAGTTGACGACCACTCCGTCCTCGCGACGCACCGCCAGGCCGGTGCAGCGCCGGCCTTCGAAGCGCAGGCGCTGCACCGGCGCGTGGATGAAGAGCGAGAGGTTGTCTCGGGCGAGGATGGGCTTTAGGAAGGCACGCGCGGCGCTGAAGCGAAAGCCCTTTTTCTGGTTGACCTCGAAGTAGCCGACGCCCTCGTTGTCGCCGCGGTTGAAGTCGTCCTTGCGTGGCAGCCCGGCCTGCACCGCCGCCTCGCGGAAGGCGTCCAGGATCTCCCATGAGAGCCGCTGACGGTTGACCTGCCACTCGCCGCGGTCGTTGTGCATGTCGTCGGCGCCGCCGTGATAGGCCTCGTGCTCCTTGAAGAAGGGCAGCACGTCGTCCCAGCGCCAGCCGGGGTTGGGCCCATGGCCGTCACCGGCGGCCCAGGCGTCATAGTCAGCCGCCTGGCCGCGCATGTAGATCATGCCGTTGATGCTCGATGAGCCACCGATCACGCGGCCTCGCGGATAGATCAGGCTGCGGCCGTTCAGGCCGGGGTCGGCCTGGGTGCGGTACATCCAGTCTGTGCGCGGGTTGTTGATGCAGTAGAGATAGCCCACCGGAATGTGGATCCAGTGGTAGTTGTCATTGCCGCCGGCTTCGACGAGCGCGACCGTGGTGTCCTTGTCGCGCGATAGGCGGTTGGCAAGCAGGCACCCCGCCGTGCCCGCCCCGACAATCACGTAGTCGTAGGTCTTCTCTGTCTCCGTATTCATGCTGCGGAGGCTAGCGCAGCACGCAGCATGGCGGAATGACCCCGGCGCTGCACGCACTGAGGTGGAGTGACTGCGCGACGCGATCACTGCGCGAACCAACTGTGCTGCCTCGGACGGCAAGCCGGCGGGGTCGCGCTTTGAAACGGTGTCATTCAGACCCGCGGCGCCGAAGTCACTCCCTCATCCGAGCCCATACACTGCCGGCCCATGCAATCACTCTGGATGCTGCTGGCCGCGCTCTTGTTTGCCGTGATGGGCCTGCTGGTCAAGCTGGTATCGGTCGAGGTGTCTGTCAGTCAGGCGGTGTTCTTTCGTGGCGTGGTCGCGGCGCTGATCCTCGGCGTGTGGATGGCCTGGCATCGCCTGCCCTTCGGTACGCCGCACGTGCGCCTTCAGGTACAGCGCACGGGCAGCGGCGTGGCGGCGCTCACGCTGTTCTTCTACGCCATCAGCGTGCTGCCGCTGGCGACGGCCACGACCCTGAACTACACCTCGCCGCTGTTCGTGGCGCTGTTCACGGTGCTGGCCGCCGTGTTGGGTGGCCGTAGGCAGTTGCGCTGGGCGCTGCTGGCCTGCATCGTCGTTGGATTTGCAGGCATCGTGCTGCTGCTGCGGCCCGTGTTCTCCCAAGGTGACACGGGGGCGGCGCTGCTGGGCTTGCTCTCCGGGCTGCTGTCTGCCCTGGCCTACTGGAACATCCGCGCGCTGGGCAAGCTGGGCGAGCCGGAATGGCGCACGGTGTTCTATCACTCCGCGGTCACGGCGCTGGTGGGGCTGACGGGCATGGCGCTGTTTGGCATGGTGTGGCCGTCGGCTCGCGGCTGGGCCGTGCTGCTGGCGATCGGCGTGCTGGCGCTGGCAGCGCAACTGGCCATGACGCGCGCCTTCTCGCGCGGCAAGACGCTGCTGACCAGCAGCCTGCAGTACACGGTGGTCGTGTTTTCCAGTCTGCTCGGCGTGTGGGTCGCTGGAGATGCGCTGGGCCCAATGGCAATCACCGGCATCGTCATCGTTCTGACAGCTGGCGTGGTGGCCACGCTCGTTACCATTCGCGCCGCCACACTCTTGGCGAGCACGCCCGGCGATGCATCAGACACCCGGGCGCCGATCCCCACAAAGGAAACGATGAATGTTTCAAACGCTGATTAGTGCCCCCGCCCTGCGCAAGCTGCTGGCCAGCGGCGCGAGCGTGGCGGTGTTCGACTGCCGGCACGATCTGATGGATGTCCAGCTGGGCCGCCGCCAATACGCGGAAGGCCACATCCCCGGCGCACAGTTCGCGCACCTGGACGACGACCTCTCCGCGCCCAAGACCGGCGCGAACGGCCGCCACCCACTGCCGGTGCGTGAGAAGTTTGCCCAGTGGCTCGGCAGCCGCGGGGTGCACAACGGCATGCAGGTGGTGGTCTATGACGCTTCGGGCGGCATGTTTGCCGCACGCCTGTGGTGGATGTGCCGCTGGCTGGGCCTGGAGGCCGTGGCGGTTCTGGATGGCGGATGGCCGCAGTGGCTGGCCGCGGGTGGCGATAGCACGACGGCGGTACCCAGCCCGGCGCCGGGGCATGTTCAGCCGGCCGCCCCGCTGGTGCAGGCCATTGACGTGGCCGTCGTGGAAGCCAATCTGCTGGAGCCGCGATTCACCCTGCTGGATGCCCGGGCGCCGGAGCGCTTTCGCGGCGAGGTGGAGCCGATCGACCCGGTGGCCGGCCACATCCCGGGCAGCCGCAACCGCTTCTTCAAGGACAACCTGGAGCCGGACGGCCGCTTCAAGCCTGCCGATCAGCTGCGTCGCGAGCTGCAGGCCGTGCTGGGCGACACGCCAGCCGAGCAGTGGGTGATGAGCTGCGGCTCAGGCTCAACCGCCTGCCACAACGTCCTGGCCATGGAGCTGGCCGGGCTGGGCACGCCGCCCATGTACGCCGGCAGCTGGAGCGAATGGGTGGCGGACCGCACGCGGCCGGTGGCCAAGGGCTGAGCAATCATTCATTTTCGGACTGATTTTCCAGAATGCATGATTGGCCATTTTCCGCTTGCTACGTGCGGAAAATGGCCATTCATCCCGGATAGAATTATTTGAAATCGGCCATTCAGTGCGCGTGCGGCACCAACATGTGCGCGCCCACGATGAAGGCAACTCCCAGCCCCATCAGCGCGACATCGGCAAAGTAGCCGCGCTCACGGCTTGAGCGGTTCACAAAGGGAATCAGGTCGCTCATGGCGATGTAGATGAAGCTCGAGGCGGCCAGCATGATCACGTAGGGCAGCGCCTCCTGGGCGGTATCCAGCAGGAAATAGCCCGCGACGCCGCCGGCCACGCTCATCATGCTCACGAGCATGTTGAAGGCAAAGGCCCGAGTCTTGGAGAAGCCGTTCGAGAGCAGGATCATGAAGTCGCCGATTTCCTGCGGGATTTCGTGCGCGGCAATCGACAGCGCCGTGAGCATGCCCAGCTTCCAGTCGATCAGGAAGGCTGCGGCGATCAGGATGCCGTCGCAGAAGTTGTGCAGACCGTCGCCGATGAGGATCAGATAGCCGCCGGGGCCGGCCTCACGAGCGTTGAAGCCGTGGTCATGGTGATGGCCGTCGTGCTCGTGATGGTGGCTGTGCCGCAGGAGCATGGTCTTCTGCAGCATGAAGAACAGGAAGATGCCCCCCAGCAGCACGGCAAACAGATGGTGCACATCCGCCTGGCTCTGCGTGGCTTCCGGGATCAGGTGCAGCAGCGCCGCGGCCAGCAGCACCCCGATGGCAAAGCTCACCATGCGTTCCACCACCTTGCCCAGCATGGTGTAGGCGATCAGACCGGCCAACGCCATACTCAGCGCGCCGGACGCAAGGGTGGCCAGAATGATGGCGGACAGGGTGGACATGTTGCTTCAGTGGGAGCCGGCGAGCCGGGGCGATCAACGAAACAAAAAGCGCGCCGGGTGAGCAGCGCGCTTCAAGCAATGCAGAAAGTATAGAAAAGCTGTCAAGCCCCCGGCCTCGGGGGCCGGTGGTGCCGACTCAGACCACGCCGTGCGCTTTGAACCAGGCGAGGCAGCGCTTCCAGCCGTCCTCGGCGGCGTCCTTGCGGTAGCTGGGCCGGTAGTCCGCATGAAAGGCGTGCGGTGCCTGGTCATAGACCTTGAACTGGCTCGCCTTGGCAGCGGGGTTGGCCGAGGTTTTCAAGGCGTCCTCCATCTTCCAGACCGTGTCCATGGGAATGCCGGTATCGGCCTCGCCATACAGGCCGAGCACCGGCGCGTTCAGCTCGGCCACCACGTCCAGCGGGTGACGCGGCGTGTTGGGGCTGCCTTGACCCACCAGCCGGCCGTACCAGGCCACACCGGCCTTCACCGCCTTGCTGTGGGCCGTGTACATCCAGGTGATGCGTCCGCCCCAGCAGAAGCCCGTCACGGCGAGCTTGTCACTACCGTCGCCAGCGCGCGCCCAGGCGGCCACGGCATCCAGGTCGCTCATGACCTGTGCATCCGGCACCTTGCTGACGATGTCGCTGATCAGCTTGGCGATGTCGGTGTAGGTCTTGGCATCGCCCTGACGGAAAAACAGCTCCGGGGCAATGGCCAGATAGCCCTGCTTGGCAAAGCGGCGCGCCACGTCCGCGATGTGCTCATGCACACCGAAGATCTCCTGCACCACCAGCACCACCGGCAGACCCTTCTTGCCCGCGGGCTTGGCCACATAGATCGGCAGCTCGGCCGCGCCGACCTTCACCTTCGTCCAACCCGTTTCCAGGCCGTGCGAGTCCGTGGTGATCATCGTCTGCGCGGATACAGGCAGGGTCGCTGCGGCAAACCCGATTCCGGCGGCGGTGCCGACGAACCCGCGGCGCGAGAGCTTCAGTTCGGGGCGCAGTGCGTCATAGTCCTTCACGAGATCCATTTCAGACTCCTCGATGAATCGGCCAACCTGAACGCAGCGCTCCGGTCATGCCTGATGGTCAAGCAGGCAGCTTATTTCGGGGCTTAATGCCTGACCAGCGCGCTGGTCTGTGGGCGCGGCCAGTGCAGCCGGTGAAGCCCGAGGCACCGCATACCCATTGCGTGCATCCACTCCTAGACTTCGCAAATGGTGACCGTCGAGTTCGCACCCAGCCTGCGCCGCCACGTGGACTGCCCCTTGCAGCACGTGAGCCCCCAGGCGCTCGGTGAAGCCCTGCACGCTGCCTTGCAGGCTGCGCCGACGCTCGCGCCGTACGTATTTGATGAACAGGGTGCGGTCCGCAAGCACGTGGCCGTATTCATCAATGGCAGCCTGCTGCGCAAGCGCGACGAACTCGGGCAGATCCTGGACGCGGGCGACCGTGTGCTGGTGATCCAGGCGCTCAGCGGGGGCTAGATCCATACAAGCGGCCGGCGGCGCCCAAACCCGCTGCACAGCCGATCGAGAGGGAGGCAGGATGAACACCGTACTTCTGGCCACGCGCAAGGGCCTGATCGTCTTCGAGCGCAGCGCCGCGGGCTGGCGCCATGCCGCCATTCACTTCGCGGGCGACGCGCTCAGCAACCTGCTGGTCGACCCGCGCGACCGCAGCTGGTACGCCGCCCTGCGTCTGGGGCACTTTGGCGTGAAGCTGCGCCGCAGTACGGATCGCGGCGCCAGCTGGACAGAGCTGAGCGCACCCGCCTTTCCGCTCAAGCCCGAGAGCGGCCCCCTGGCCGATGACGCCACGCCGTGGACGGTCGACATGATCTGGACGCTCGCGGCAGGCGGCGGCAACGAGCCCGGCGTGCTCTGGGCAGGATGTCTGCCGGCGGGCCTGTTCCGCAGCAACGATGGTGGCGCAAGCTGGCGGCTGATCGAGAGCCTCTGGCAGGACCCGCGCCGGCTGCAGTGGGGCGGCGGCGGCTATGACCACGCCGGCATCCACAGCGTGCTGGTGGACCCGAGGGACGCACGCAAGCTTGTGCTGGCAGTGAGTTCCGGCGGCGTCTGGGCCACTGAAGACGCCGGCGCCACCTGGGAACTGCGCGGCCGGGGCTTGCGCGCCGACTTCATGCCGCCTGAGCTGGCGGAAGACCCCAATTCGCAGGACCCGCACAGCATTTCCAGGTGTGCGGCAGAACCTGACGTCCTTTGGTGCCAGCATCACTGTGGCATCTACCGTTCCGCCGATGACGGGCGCACGTGGACGGAGCAGCACGCGCAGCCTTCAAGCTTCGGGTTCGCAGTGGCGGCCGATCCGAAGGACCCGCAGCGCGCCTGGTTCGTGCCCGCGCAGAAGGACCAGTTCCGCATCCCGGTGGACGGGCGCGTGGTCGTTACGCGTACGGATGACGGTGGCCGCAGCTTTACGGCTTTCGGCGCTGGTCTGCCGTCCGCACACGCCTATCACCTCGTCTATCGCCACGGCATGGCACTGGCCCCAGACGGCCAGCAACTGGCGATCGGATCCACCACAGGCGGCGCATGGATCAGTGAGGACGCCGGTGAGCACTGGACGGCATTGAGCCGCGATCTTCCGCCGATCTTTGCCGTGCACTTCGCAGACTGATTGCGCGGCCCATCTGAAGCGGAGCCTCAGAGCACGCTGATCGTCAGCCGCCCCTCGAACTCCTCGCCCGGGTCGAGGGTGATCGGTCGGCTGACGCAGACCGGCTCCACGCAGACGAAGCGCTGCCAGTCCTCCGGCGGCAGGTCGCCGATCTTGGCGGCGCCTGCCTCGCCCGGATTCCAGATCATCCACTCGGCAAAGCCTTCGGAAGACAGTTCAAGCGTGCGACCCGGCTGAACCAGCGTCAAATCTTCGCTGTCGTGCACCAGCACCTCGATCTCACGGCCGTCAAAGGCAAGCGGGGTGTCCTTGGGCAGCTCAAGCTTGCGGCGCGCAATGCGGTCGGTCATCCAGCGGCCGGAGAGGCCATCCACCCAGGAGGCGGTAAGCGCTGTGGTGGAAAAGTACGGATGCAGTCCGCCCGTCCACCAGACACTGTCCGTGCCCACGTTCTTGATGGTGAGCGTGATCTCCAGACTGTCTTCGTCCGCTTCGCCCAGCACGGTGATCTCGGCCTGCCCCGGCCAACGCGGATCTGCATTGGGGCCGAGCTTGAAGTCAGCGCGGAACTCGCTGTCGTCGTTGCCGGCTGCGACTGTCCATTCGCGCGTACGCACCAGCCCGTGCTTGGGCAGGCGCCCGGCATCTGCAAACTGCGGGAAGAGCACCGGCACGCCGCCGCGGATCGGTGCGCTGCCATCAAACACGGCCTTGGGGCTGGTGTAGAACAGCTCGCCGTAGTTGCGCAGGCGGCAGGCCATGATCTGGCCGCCCAGGGCCGTGCCCTGCAGGCCGGCGCCCGCGCCGACCGCAGCCATCTTGAACTTGAAGTCGAAGAGCTTGCCGCCGATCACTTGGCGCCCCTGCCCTTCTTCGTGCCTGTCCCCTTGGGCGCGTTCTTGCCGGGGTAGCGACTCAGCCAACCAAAGAACTCGCCGTACCAGAGCTTGCTGTTGCGCGGCTTGAGAATCCAGTGGTTCTCATCGGGGAACCAGACGAGGCGCGAGTCAATCTCCTGCGCCTTCAGGGTGCTGTAGTAGGCCAGGCCCTGGGCATCCGGCACGCGGTAGTCCAACTGGCCATGAATCACCAGCGTGGGCGTGCTGAAGTGCCTGGCGAAGGCATGCGGGCTTTGCTGGTGCACCTTACCCATGTCGTCCCAGTACCAGGCGCCGAGCTCCTTCTTGAACCACTCCGCGCCGTCGCTGGCGAACATGCTGACCCAGTCGTAGCAGCCCGCATGGCAGACGTAGGCCTGATAGCGGCCCGGCTTGCAGTGGCCATTCATCCACGCCACCATGTAGCCGCCGTAGCTGCCACCCGTTGCGTAGACGCGGATGGCGTCGATGTAGGGCTTGGCCAGCATGTGGTCGGTCGCGGCCTCGACGTCCTGCAGTTCCAGCTCGCCCCAGCGGTGGGTGATGCTGTCCTTGAACTCGAAGCCGAAGCTGGTGGAGCCGTGGTAGTTCACGCACACCACCACGTAGTCCTGCGTGTCGTTGCCGCTGGCAAACACCTGGTTGTTCCAGCGGTAGTGGAAGGTGTCGCCGCTCGCGGTGTGCGGGCCGCCGTGGATGCTGTGCAGCAGCGGGTACTTCTTCTTTGGATCAAAGCCCGGCGGGTAGATCACCCACATCTGCGCGTCGGTGCGCTTGCCGTCGATCTTCGCGCCCTTGTAGCTCACGCTTTCGTAGGGACCGAACTTGAAGGGTTTGAGCAGCGCGTCATTGAAGCGCTCAATGCGCTGCGGCTTGCCATCGGCCTGCAGCACGTACAGCCGATCCGGATTCACCATGCTGTCGGCGGTGTAAACGAGCTGCCCCGCGCTGACCGAGAAGCCGTGCACCCAGCCGCCCTGCACCAGGATCTTGGGTGTACGGGTCTTCAGGTCGAAGCGCCAGAGATGGCAGCGGCCCAGGTCCTCGGCCATGCAATACAGCGCGTCGCCCTCGGTGCTCCAGGCTGGCACGCCCACCACCTCGCGGTCCCACTTGGCAGACAGCGTCTGCCACCGGCCGCTGCCTGCATCGACCAAACCCAGCAGCGCAGGGGCCGTATGGCGCTTGCCGGAGTGCGATGCCACCACCGCGAGCTGCTTGCCATCCGCAGAATGCACGGGATTGCGGAAGTCCCAGTCCTTGTCCTGCACCAGCGTGCTGACCTTGCGGGTCTTCACATCGATGCGAGAAAGCGCGTAGGTGTTCAGGATGCGCTTGACATGCAGCGGATCGTGACTGAAGACGATGTGCTTGCCATCCGGGCTGATGTCGTAGTCCGCAGCGCCAGCATCTGCGCGCCCGATTTCGAGTGTGCTGCCCTCGAAAAGATCCGTGACTTTGCCGGTGGTGACATCCACGACGTGCAGGTGAATGGCCCGCCCCATCGGCAGGTTGTGGTCCCAGTAGCGGTACCAGTGCTCCTCCGTGACATAGGCGCTCTCCTTGCGATCCTTGAAGGCCTTGTGCGCCTTGGCCTGAGCCTTGTCGCCCTTCTCGTTTGGCCAGACCCAGGACAGAAAGGCAATGCGCTTGCCGTCCGGGAACCACTTGATGCCAAACACGCCGGGCGCATAGTCGGTGACGCGCCGGGCTTCGCCCCCATCCGGTGCGATGACGTAGAGCTGGCCGCTGTCATCCTTCTTGCCTTCCTGCTCGCGCTTGGCGACGAAGGCGATGAGATCACCGCGCGGGCTCCAGACGGCCTCGCCATCCTTCTCGCCGCAGGCGGTCAGCTTGCGCGGTTCCCCGCCAAAGGTGGAAAACAGCCACAGTGAGCTTGCCGACTTGTTGCCTTCCATGTCGTAGCGCGTGACGCTCGCCACGGCCTGGGCGCCGTCCGGCGACAGCCTGGGCGCGCCGATGCGCTCCATCTTCCAGAGGTCTTCGACAGTGATGCGATGCTTGCTCATGCGGTCTCCGTGTTCTGCGCCGCGCTCAGGCGGCATGCCTTCCGATCGATTCCGTGGGCGCTAGTGCGCTTCTTCCCAGTTGCTGCCCTCGCCCACCTCGGCCAGCAGAGGCACGTCCAGTACGGCAACGCTGGCCATGCGTTGCGGTACCTGCGTCTTCATCAGTGCCAGTTCCGCGTCTGGGACTTCAAGCACCAGTTCATCGTGCACCTGCATCACCATGCGGCTTTGCAGCCCGTCGCGATGCAGCCACGCCGAGATGTCGACCATGGCCATCTTGATCAGGTCCGCCGCGGTGCCTTGCATGGGCGCGTTGATGGCCGCGCGCTCGGCGCCTTGGCGGCGCGGACCGTTGGGGCTGTTGATCTCGGGCAACCAGAGGCGTCGGCCAAACGCAGTCTGCACGTAGCCGTGCTGCTTGGCCTCGATGCGGGTGCGCTCCATGTAGGCCGCCACCCCCGGGTAGCGAGCGAAGTAGGTGTCGATGTAATGCTTGGCCGCGTCGCGCTCGATACCGAGGTTGGACGCGAGGCCGAACGCGCTCATGCCGTAGATCAGTCCGAAGTTGATGACCTTCGCATATCGGCGCTGCTCGCTCGTCACCGAATCGCGCGCCACGCCGAAGATCTCGCTGGCCGTGGCGCGGTGCACGTCCTCCCCCTCGGCAAAGGCGCGCTTCAGGGAGGCATCACCGGAGATATGCGCCATGATGCGCAGCTCGATCTGCGAGTAGTCGGCACTGATGATGCGCTTGCCCGCCGGCGCCACGAAGGCCTCGCGGATCTTGCGCCCTTCGGCTGTGCGCACCGGAATGTTTTGCAGGTTCGGATCGCTGCTGGACAGGCGGCCTGTGACCACAGCGGCCTGGGCATAGTGCGTGTGCACCCGGCCCGTGGCCGGGTGGATCATCTTGGGCAGCTTGTCGGCATACGTGCTCTTGAGCTTTGCCAGACCGCGGTACTCGAGAATCACCTTGGGCAGAGGAAAGTCCTCGGCCAGCTTGGTGAGCACCTCCTCGTCCGTGCTCGGGGCACCGGTCGCGGTCTTCTTCACGACCGGCAGCTTGAGCTTGTCGAAGAACAGCTCGCCCAACTGCTTCGGGCTGTTCAGATTGAACGGCTGGCCGGCCTGCTCGTAGGCCTGCTGCTCCAAAGCCATCATCTGCACGCCCATGGCATGGCTGTGGTCTGAAAGACGCTGCGCATCGATGCTCACGCCGGTGCGCTCGATCTCGAACAGCACCGGCTGGCAGGCCAGCTCCAAGGCATAGATGCGTGCGAGCCCGGAGTCGGCCTGGATGCGCGGCCACAGGCGCTGGTGGACCTGCAGAGTGAGGTCGGCGTCTTCGGCGCTGTACTCGGTGGCTCGCTCGACGCTGACTTCATCGAACCCGATCTGATTGACCCCCTTGCCGCACACCTCCTCATAGGTGAGGCCCTTGCGCGAGAGCCAGCGCTCGGCCAGCGCATCGAGGCTGCTGCTCTTGTGGCTCTCCAGCACATAGCTGGCGAGCATGGTGTCGTGCACCACACCGGCCAGTGCAACCCCGTGGTTGGCCAGCACATGCATGTCGTACTTGGCGTGCTGCAACAACTTGGGGCGCGCGGCATCTTCAAGCCAGGGCTTCAGGCGCGCAAGCACCTCGAGAAGCGGCAGCTGCTCCGGTGCATCCGGATAGCGATGCGCCAGCGGGATGTAGCAGGCGTGCCCAGCCTCCACACAAAGGCTGATGCCCACCAGCCGGGCCTGCATTTCCTCGATGCTGGTGGTTTCCGTATCCACACTCACCAGATCAGCCGACCGGACGCGTACAAACCAGGTTTCGAAGGCCTCCCAGGTAAGGACGGCCTCATAGCGCGAATCAGCCCTGCCCAGCCCGGCTGCGGGTTCATCTTGCTGAACACGAGCGTCGCCTTTGGGAATCGCCTGTGCATCGCCGGTGAGTTCACGCAGCAGGCTGCGAAGACCATAGCGGTCCGACAGCGCCGCGAGCGCCTCGAGGTCGACCGGCATGGCGTCCAGACCATCGATACCCACCATGCCGGTGACGTCCCGCTTGACCGTCAGCAGTTCGCGCGTCATCGGAAACAGCGGCAGGGCCTTGCGCAGGTTCTCACCTACCACGCCCTTGATAGCCTCGGCCTTGGCAATGATGGCGTCCAGCGTGCCATATTCGGTCAGCCACTTGACCGCCGTCTTGGGGCCGCACTTGTCCACGCCCGGCACGTTGTCGACGCTGTCGCCGATCAGCGCAAGGTAGTCCACGATGCGCTCCGGCGGCACACCGAACTTGGCGATGACACCCATGCGATCGAGCTTCTCATTGCTCATCGTGTTCACGAGCGTCACATGATCGTCGACCAGCTGAGCCAGATCCTTGTCGCCGGTGGAGACGATCGTCTTCCAACCCGCCTGCGTGGCCTGGTGGGCACAGGTGGCGATCACGTCGTCGGCTTCGACCCCTTCGATGGCGAGCACCGGCCAGCCCAGGGCGCCAACGGCCTCATGGATGGGCTCGATCTGGGCGCGCAGGTCTTCCGGCATGCTGGGACGGTTGGCCTTGTACTCCGGGTACAGATCGTCGCGGAAGGTCTTGCCCTTGGCGTCGAACACGCAGGCCAAATGGGTGGCGCTGGGGTAATCTGCCCGAAGGCGCTTGAGCATGTTGATGATGCCGTACAGCGCCCCCGTAGGCTCGCCGGCCTTGTTGCGCAGATCCGGCATGGCATGGAACGCGCGATACAGGTAGCTCGAGCCGTCTACAAGGAGCAGGGTCTTATCCATGGCACAGGATGTTAAGGGCAACGGCAATCACAAGCCGCTGCCGCCCAAGCTGCGCGCCATCGACAACGCCGAGCGCGCCACCATGCGCAAGGCGCGCGAGAGCTGGCATCTGTTCGGCATCCTTGCCGAGTTTGTCGAAAGCGCCGAGACATTGTCCGAAGTCCGCCCGGCGGTCTCGATCTTCGGCTCGGCCCGTGTCAAGCCGGATCATCCGTATTACCAGACCACCGTGGAGCTGGCCCGTCTGCTGTCAGACGCCGGGTTTGCCGTCATCACGGGGGGCGGTCCCGGCATCATGGAGGCGGGCAATGTCGGCGCCTTCGCCGGCGCCTCGCCGGCGGTCGGACTGAACATCGAGCTGCCACACGAGCAGCACGGCAATCCGCACCAGAACATTTCGCTGCGCTTCAGGCACTTCTTCGCCCGCAAGGTGGCATTTGTGAAGTACGCCAACGCCTTCGTGATGATGCCCGGTGGCTTCGGCACGCTCGACGAGCTGTGCGAAGTGCTGACGCTGGTGCAGACCGGCAAGGCGCGGCGCATGCCGATCATCCTTGTGGGCAGTGCGTTCTGGGCGGGCCTGATCGACTGGATCCGCGGCACGCTGCTGGCCGAGAAGATGATCAGCCCCCAGGACATGGATCTCATACAGGTCATCGACGAGCCACAGGCCGTCGTCGATGCCATCTTTGCCTTCTACGAGAACCGCGGCTTCGGCATGACGCCGCGCGAGCGCGAGCTGATGCTCCAGCTCTGAACCACGACTCACCTCAATCTCAGGGATTGAATGGCGGTCTACACCTCGCTGGACGTTTCGGACTGCGAAGCACTGCTTGCGCACTTCGACGTCGGTCACTATCTGCGGCATGTCGGCATCGGTGCCGGCATCGAGAACACCAACTACTTCCTGGATACCCACCAGTCCCGCTGGGTGCTCACGGTCTTTGAGCGGCTGACGGCTGAGCAACTCCCCTACTACCTGGAGCTGGCCGAGCACCTTGCGCGCCAGGGCCTGCCCGTGCCCGCACCGCAACGCACGCGCTCCGGCGAGCTCATCGTCACGCTCAAGGGCAAGCCGGCCGCGCTGGTGCAGCGCGTTCCGGGGCAAGACGTGCTCTGGCCCACAGCGGATCACTGCGCGCAAATGGGTACTGTGCTCGCACGGATGCATCTGGCTGGGCGACTGTTCGGCCGCTCGCAGCTGAACCTGCGCGGGCTGTCCTGGATTGCGACGCAGCTGGAACCGCTTGCGCCGCACCTGCCCGCCGATCTGCGTCAATTGCTCACCGCCGAGATCGCCGCGCAGCAAGGCTTTGCCGCGCGATGCACGGCACTGCCCGCCGGGCCGGTCCACGCCGACCTGTTCCGGGACAACGCTCTCTTCGAAGCGGGGCGCCTGTCCGGCATCATCGATTTCTACTTTGCCGGCAACGACACCTGGCTGTTCGACTTCTGCGTCACGCTCAACGACTGGTGCATCGACCAGGACTCCGGTCTGCTCGACCGGGACCGGGCGCGTGCCTTCGGCAGCGCCTACCAGTTTGTTCGGCCATTCACGGACGATGAGCGCCCAGCACTGGCGCTGATGGCCCGTCTCGCTGCCCTGCGATTCTGGGTCAGCCGCTTGTCGGACTGGTACATGCCCAGAGCGGCCGCGCTGCTCACGCCGAAAGATCCCACACACTTCGAGCGGATATTGCGCGCACGGCAAAATTCGCCCCTGTCACTCGCGGATCTTTCATGAGCAACATTTCCATCCGACAGGTACCGGCATCACACGGCGTGCAGTGGATCAAGCGCGGGCTGGCCATCATGATGGCGCAGCCGTTGGCGGTGCATGGGGCGTTCTTCTTCTATCTGCTCAGCACGCTGTTGCTGCAGCAGGTCCCGGTGCTCGGCGGGCTGCTGCCCGCGCTGGTGGCACCAGCGCTTGTGGCGGGTGTCATGACAGTGATTCGCTCTGCGGCGCTGCAGACCACGCCCTCCGCTGGGCAGTTGGTCATCGGCTTTCGCGACCCCGCAGCGCGCACTCAATTGCTGCTTGGCGGTGTGCTGTATCTGATCGGTTTTTTCATTGCCATGCTGGCCAGTACCCTGGGCGATGGAGGCATGCTTTTTGGCGGCGCGATCCTGGGCAAGCCCATTGATGCCAGCCCGCAGAACATCAACGCACTCACACTGGCGCAGTTCATTGCACTGGCCGCGCTCATGCCCACGGTGTTCGCTTTCTGGTTCGCGCCTCAGTTCATGGCCTGGCATGCGATGGGTTTCGCCAAAGCCTGCTTCTTCAGCTTCTTCGGTTGTGTGCGCAACTTTGGCGCCATCATCGTCATGTTCGGCAGCTTCCTGATCATCCTTTTGATCGGTGCCCTGGTCGTGTCTCTATTCGCGATGATCTTCGGCTCCCAAGGGATCGCCACGGTGATGATGGTGCCGATCGGCCTGTTCTGCCTGGTGCTGGTCTTTTGCACCTTCCATGCGAGCTACGAAGACGTGGTTGTGGTTGCGGCGCCGGAGCCGTCATCGAGCGAGAACCTGAATGATCCGGCGTCGTGAGCTGATCGCCACCAGTCTGCTCCTCCTCACGGTGCCCGGCACGCGTGCGGCCGGCGGCAATATCGTGCGTCTGCGTGGCGACGTACTCGTCAACGGCGGCCGCCTCTACCCGGACGGCTGGGTCCAGACCGGCGACACAGTGGAGACCGGGCCGGCGTCGGCAGTGGTATTCACCATCGGCGACACGGCCCTTTGGCTGCGCCCGCTCACGCGCATGACCGTGCACCGTGGCTACAGCATCAATGCAGTCTCCGGCCTGCGCATGATCACTGGCGCGGTACTGGCCGTGTTCGGCAAGCTGCCGGGCGGACGGGGCGCATCGCGCCACCTCACGACGCCCACCATCACGGTGGGCATTCGCGGCACCGGCGTCTACATGGAGCACGAGCGCAATGACAACACCTACTTCTGCAATTGCTATGGCGAGGTAGATGTCAGTCTGAACAACGCGCCTGGCGTGCGCGAACGGCTCGAAGCGCAGTACCACGCCAGCCGCACCTTCTTCACGGAACCTAGGCGCGGCATGATCTCCGAAATCACCCCGCCCAAGAATCACGAAGACCAGGAGCTGGAGTTCCTCGCCAGCCTGATCGGTCAGCAGACGGCGTGGCAGATCACGGGCCAGCGCGGCCCCAAGGACGGGCGCGGGCAGTTCTACCGCTAGCCGCCCTCGGGTTAGCCGGCACGCTGATGACGGCTAGAAGCGGGCGCGCAGACCGAGAACCGCGCTGCGCCCGGGTTGCGGTGCTTCGTCCTTCAAGAACGAAGTGTGCAGTCGATACGCTTCATTGGTCGCATTGCGTACCAATAGGAACAGTTCCGTATCGACACCCATCGCGCGAACGCGCCAGCTCGCATCCAGATCCAGGCGCGTATAGCCCGCAGTGGGCGTCTCCAGCAGGGACACCCGGTTTTGTGCGGACACGCGGGTGAGGTTGCCACCCAGCTTGAACGGGCCTGCCGCATAGCGCAGCCCGACGCCAAGGCGCTGCGGGGCAATGCGCGGCACGGGGCTGCCGTCGACCAATGTCGCGCGCACCGTATCGCCAAAAAACCGTGCCGTCAGCCCCGCCAGCGGGGTATCGGCCAGCAACTCTAACTCCGCACCGCGGAAGCGCGCGCTGGTCTGCACGTACTGCAAGAACACAAACTCGCCGGCTGGATCCGCAGTGCCGTCCTCGTCCACCCGGTCGGCCAGGCCATCGCCATTTACGTCGATGAATTGCCCAAACACGTAGTTGGAAAAGCGTTGCTGGAACAGGCTGACGCTGCCGCGCACAGGGCCTTCGGTCTTGCGCAGGGTCAGGTCCACTGCTCGTGAGCGCTCCTTGTGAAGGTTCGGGTCACCTACCTCGAAGGTGGCAGTGGCCTCATGCGGGCCGTTGGTATACAGCTCTGAGGGAGTTGGCGCCCGCTCGTTGCTGGAAAGGGTCAAACCTGCGTTGAAGCCCGGCGCAAACCGCCACAGGCCTCCCGCCGAGACGGACACCAGGTTGAAGCTGCGGGCGGGATTGGTCGTTGAAGCCAGTGTGGGCCGATGCTTTTCGCGTTCCGTCCGTAACCCCAGATCGAGCGCGAAGGAGCCAAAGTCGCGCTCCTCCACCAGGGCCAGTGCATCGGCCTGAGTCTTCACAGGTTCAACGATTTCCACATCGCCCGTGGGCGACAGCGCCGAGAAGTCACGCCGCTGCGCCTGGAGAACCAACGTGCCGCGCCAGCCGGCGATTGGTGCATGCTTGAACTCGGCTCGCCCTTCTGTCGCGTCTGTCTTGAAGGTCACAGCCACTTCGCGGGTCGGCAGCTCAATCTCGCTGTGCTCATAGTTGGTACGCGCCAGCCGAAATGTGGCGGACTCCAGCCAGCCACTGCCGCTGTAGCGCGCCAACAGGTCGCCCCGCCGCTGCTTCATGTCGAGGAAGGCTTCCTCAGCCGGGACACCATAGGTGCTGCGCTCGTCCTGGACGGACGCGCCGATCAGCCAGCGATCGGCGACAAAACTCGCCCCCAGTCCATACTCGCGGTTGTCGGTGTTGCTGTTAGGAAGGCGGCCCGAGAAGGACGCGGGATCGTTCTTGATGGACAGCCCGGGGAAGGCGTAGTCGTCAGTACCCGTCTTGAGCGCGTCCACATGCCATGCAAACCGGCCCGCACCGCCATTGAGCTCAATAGCGCTACTGCGCTCGCCGGTGCCAGAGGCCGCGCGCAACTGAAGCTCTCCGCCCAAAGCGCCCGGGACAGTCAACGGAATGCGCCGATTGACCACGTTCACAAGGCCACCAATGGCGCCCGAGCCAAACAGCAGCGTCGCCGGGCCGCGCAGCACCTCCACCTGGGTGGCGTTCAGGGTCTCGGTGGCGACACGATGATCCGGCGAAAGCACCGACACATCCGCCACGCCCAGTCCGTTCTCCAGCATCTGGACCCGCGGACCGTCCTGCCCGCGGATGATGGGGCGGCCGGCACCTGGCGCAAAGCCGCTGCTCGTCACGCCAGGCAGCGCCGAGAGCGTGTCGCCAAGATTCACCGCATTCAGGCCCTGCAGCTCGCTGCGGGTGATGACGGTAGCCGGCTGGCTGAGCTGATCTGCGCTGCGCGCTACGGGCGTGGCTGTTACGACAACGGGTTCAACTTTGCGCGGCTCTGGATCAGAAACTGGTGATGGCGCTGCCGTCTGAGCGAGGGCATTAGCCGCGAAGGCCAAGGGAAAGGCCGCGACCAAGGCTCGATGAAGCGGCCTGGATCGCAGGCCGGGATGACGATGCAAGTTCATGGATGTACCTGAATGGATGAGCACGACCCGCTGCAGCCGACGCGATGCGCGTCGTGCTGACGGGTGCAATGCAAAGGAAATCGAGAGACGGCGGGCTGGGGAACTCAGCCGCGCACGATGGGCCGATTCACGCCTGTACCGGCGGGCCCCGTGCGCGGGGAGCCAGGCGAACGTTGAAGCTCGGCTCAGGGCTGGGTGCAGATTGAAGTGCTGCGACTGCACTGGATTGAGGGAGTGGTGCCGCTGGGGCCGCCTGCGCGTCGGCGCAGAGCTGATGGTCCACATCAGCGCAGTTGCTGTTCGCCCCGTGCAAGGCATCGGCCAGATGCAGCACCCAGCTGGCGGCATGCGCATGGCCGCCGTGCTCACACCCATCCGGATGCACCGGTGCGTCAGTCGCAGTGAACGCAGCCGCAGCCGTCCCGTGCCCACCATCGAAATGCGAGTGACCAATGCGGTGTAGCACCCCGGCCGCCTGAGTCGCGAGCAGGCACAGCACCACCCACCCGGCAAACCAACGCCGGGAGCGGCGCAGCTTCAATCGACTCAGTGTTTCGGGCAACAAGGACACGGCGGCAGCTTAGCGGCTTGGTCCCGAAGGTCTCGCGAGCCGCTCACCGAGCTCAAGACCGACGGCGTTCTCGATGGCGATTCGCCCGGAGTTGCTTTCCGCTTGTCCCGTGCGGCTTTCCAGCCACTTTGGCCTGAAGAGGCGCATGGATACTGGGTCTACGTTTTCACACCCGCTCCAGCCGGGCGACAGACAGCGCCAGCCACTTCATGCCGGCCTCGCCAAAGTTGATCTGCGCCCGTGCGTCGTTACCGGCGCCCTCAAGATTCACGATCACGCCCTCGCCAAACTTAGGGTGGCGCACGCCCTGCCCGAGGCGCCAGCCGTGGCTGGTCTGTGGCTTGGCGAAGGCAGGTACCGCGCCGCCGCCGTAGTCCGCATCGCCAAAGGGCTTGCCGCCGCCGCGTTGCCAGGCGTCGCGCATGCCGGCGGAGAATCCGGTGCCCATGCCGCTGATCTTGGGCGTCAGCCAGCGCAGCGCCTCTTCGGGCAGTTCGTCGAAGAAGCGGCTTTTCAGGCCGTAGCGGGTCTGGCCATGCATCATGCGGCTGGCGCAGAAGCTGATGTACAGACGCTTGCGCGCCCGTGTGATGGCCACGTACATCAGGCGGCGCTCTTCCTCGATGCCGCCGTCTTCCTTCAGACTGTTCTCGTGCGGGAACAGACCTTCTTCAAGCCCGGTGAGAAAGACCGCGTCGAACTCCAGGCCCTTGGCGGCATGAACCGTCATGAGCTGCACGGCGTCCTCACCGGCCTGAGCCTGGTTGTCCCCGGCCTCCAGTGAGGCGTGCGAAAGGAAGGCGGCCAAGGGACTGGGTAGCTCGTTCTCGGCCTCAGCCTGCGTGGCGGGCGCATCCAGCGCATAGCCTTCCTCGGCATTGAAGTTTCGCGCGGCGTTCACGAGTTCCTCAAGGTTCTCGATGCGCTCCTCGCCCTCCTTGTCGGCGCGATACATGGCCAGCAGGCCGCTGGCGTCGATGATGTGCTCGACGATCTCGTGCAACGGCAGACCCTGGGTGGCAAAGCGCATGCCGTCGATCAGCTTCACGAAGGCGCCGATGCTCGTGCCCGCCTTGCCCGCCAGAAAAGCCACTGCGCCGTACAGCGAGGTGCCGCGCTCGCGAGCCATGTCCTGCAGCTGCTCGACCGAACGGGCGCCAATGCCGCGCGTGGGCAGATTCACCACCCGTGCGAAGGCCGTGTCGTCGTGCGGATTCTCCATCAGCCGCAGATAGGCCAGCGCGTGCTTGATCTCGGCCCGCTCGAAGAAGCGCAGGCCGCCGTACACGCGATAAGGAATGCCGTGACGCATCAGGCCCTGTTCAAACGCCCGGCTCTGCGCGTTGCTGCGGTACAGGATGGCGCACTGGCTGCGCGGCCAGCCGTCGCGGGTCAGGCCGCCGACTTCCTCCAGCACGAACTGCGCCTCGGCCAGATCGCTCGGCGCCTCGAACACGCGCACCTGCTCACCCACGCCCGCATCGGTCCAGAGCTCCTTGCCCAGGCGCTTGGCATTGTTCTTGATGAGCGCATTGGCGCTGTTCAGGATGTGACCGTGGCTGCGGTAGTTCTGCTCGAGCTTGATCAGGTTGCGCACCTGGAAGTCGCGCACCAGCGAGTCCATGTTGCCCACGTTGGCACCGCGGAAGGCATAGATGCTCTGGTCGTCGTCGCCCACCGCAAAGATGTTGGCCACCGAAATGCGCTTGCTCTCGGCCGCACGCGTACGGTCGATGTCGCTCATGAACTCACCCTGCCCGGCCAGCAGACGCAGCCAGGCGTATTGCAGAGTATTGGTGTCCTGGAACTCGTCGATCAGGATGTGCGAAAAACGATGCTGGTAGTGCGTGCGCAGCGGGATGTTCTTGAGCAGCACCTCGTAGGTGCGCAGCAGCAACTCGGCAAAATCCACCACGCCCTCGCGCTCGCACTGGTCCTGGTAGAGCTGGTAGAGCTGGACGTACTTGCGGTTGAACTCGTCGTTCACCTCGACGTCGCCGGGCCGCAGGCCACTCTCCTTGCAGTTGTTGATGAACCAGCCCACCTGTTTGGGCGGGTACTTCTCATCGTCCACGCCGTTGGCCTTCATCAGGCGCTTGATGGCCGACTGCTGATCCTGCGTGTCCAGTATCTGGAAAGTCTGCGGCAAGCCCGCATCGCGGTGATGAAGGCGCAGGAAGCGGTTGCACAGGCCATGGAAGGTACCGAGCCACATGCCGCGCACATTGATGGGCAGCATGGCTGACAGGCGCGTGAGCATCTCCTTGGCCGCCTTGTTGGTGAAGGTCACGGCCAGCACCCCCTGCGGCGACACGCGCCCGGTCTGGATCAGCCAGGCAATGCGCGTGGTCAACACCCGCGTCTTGCCGCTGCCCGCCCCCGCCAGGATGAGCGCCGGCTGGTCAGGCAGCGTCACAGCGGCAAGTTGTTCGGGATTGAGATTGGCGAGCAGGGTGTCAGGCATGGACGGCATTATCGCCGGGGCGTCTGTGCACACCTGGCGCAACGGCAGGTGGATCAGATGCGCAGAATCCAACGCAGATGCCAGTTGCATGCCGGGCTTTTCATGAAGCGCCCCTAGACTCGCCGCACACAAGAATTCAGGAGGACACCATGACCCAGCGCCCGCCCTATCTCTACCCCAAGGGCTCCGTGTTGATGCACCCGCCGCTGGCGCTCAATCAGGCCGACATGATCGGCTGCTGGGTCCCCGGTTCATTGGCCGCGCTGCAGGCCAGTGTGGATGCGACGCTGAACCAGGCCACGCAGGGCAAGATGCAGTTCAAGGTCATGAGCAGCTATGTGATGCTGACCTTCACGGCGATTGCCAAGGCACACAGCGACTTCCCGGTGGATCGTGCCAAGGGCTGGGGCAAGGAAACCGACATCATCACCTGGGTGGTCGTGGGACAGGTCCTGGCCGGCAGCACCGAGGCCAGCCATGTGTATTTCTACCCGATGCATATCTGGGTGGACGACTGCATGGCCCTGATCAACGGGCGCGAGCTGTACGGCTACCCCAAGTACGAGTGCCAGTACACGATGCCTGCACCCGGCCAGCCGGTGCAGCAGCTCACGCTGGCGGCCAAGGGCTTCGAGCCCTTCTCGCCGGACACACAGCTGACCTTCCATCCCCTGCTGGATGTGAACGTCAGTGCCAATGGCCAGAGCGATACGCCGCTTGCCGCCTTTGGCGAGGCCTTCAGGGAAATCATCGATCTGATGAAGAGCGAGCCCGCCAGCCTGCATCTGGGCGAAGCGGCCTACGCGCAGTTTGCGGACATGCTGTTCCACCCGGCGATGGATCAGATCTTTCTGAAGCAGTTTCCGGATGCCGCCGGCGAGCGCGCGGTCTATCAGGCGGTGGTGGCCGCGCATACCCCGGTCAATGCCATCCGGAGTGTCAAGATGCTGGGCGGGCAGTGGCAAGTCAATCTGTACGCCTTTGACAGCTTCCCGCTCAGCGAGAGCCTCGGGCTGAAGATCGGGGTGCAGGATGCGATCCTGCCCTTCCGGGTCGAGTATGACTTTGCCGTGCAGCCGGGTCAGGAGCTGGTGGACAACTCCGTGGTGAAGCCCGAGAAGATCGCCGTGCTGGGCGGTGGCGTGGGTGCGATGACCGCGGCCTTCTGCTTGAGCAACGAGCCGGGCTGGCAGAACCGCTACGAGATCACCGTCTACCAGATGGGCTGGCGCCTGGGCGGCAAGGGCGCCAGCGGGCGCAACCCCAAGCTGGGCCAGCGCATCGAGGAGCATGGCCTGCACATCTGGTTCGGCTTCTACGACAACGCCTTCAAGGTCATGCAACGGGCCTATCGCGAGCTCAATCGCCCGGCGGGCAGCCCGCTGGCCGCCTGGACGGACGCATTCAAGCCGCAGCAGTTCATCACCCTGACCGAGAACGTGGACGGCCAGTGGCGTCTGTGGCCGATCAACACCCCGCTGCGCCCGGGCGTGCCGGGCAACCACAGCGAGCGCCTGACCCTCTGGGCCGCCATCCAGACCGGGATCGCCTGGCTCAAGATGTGGCTGGGCGAGCTGCATACGGCCCACGCCGCAGCGCGCGCGGCAGCGCGGCCTGCGCCAGCGTCGAATGCCTCGTGGCTGGAGAAACTGGCGGCGCACCTGAGGGCCGACATCGAGGACCTGCGTGCCGACCTGCACGAGGTGGGCGGCGCGGTCGAGGCGCTGGTTCAGAGCCTTGAGCTGAACATCGAAGACCACGACCCCGCAACCCACGGCCTTCTGGCAGATGCGGCGCTGGGCATCCGCGCCTGGATCAACGAACTGCTCGAAGACGAGATTGCCGGGACCAAGGACTTCGGCGACGACCTGCGGCGCCTGTACATCTGCATCGATCTGGCCACTACCACCCTAGCCGGCATGGTGAAGGATCACGTCTTCACCGAAGGCTTCGAGGCGATCAATGACATCGACTTCTACCAGTGGCTGATCAAGCACGGCGCCAACCGCAAGTACACGGTCTACAGCGCGCCTGTGCGCGGCTTCTACGATCTGGTCTTTGCCTACGAGGACGGTGACTTCGACAAGCCCAACATCGAGGCCGGCACGATGCTGCGCGGCATGATGAAGGTGGCCATGTGCTACCACGGCGGCATCATGTTCAAGATGCAGGCCGGCATGGGAGATGTGGTCTTCGGCCCGCTGTACGAGGTCCTCAAGGCACGCGGCGTGAAGTTCAAGTTCTTCCACAAGCTCACTGACCTGCAGCCGGGCACTGACGCGCACGGTCAGCACACCGTGGATGGCATCACGCTGCAGCAGCAGGTAGCCCTGGTGCCCGGCCGCACCGAGTACGACCCGCTGGTGGATGTGCTGGGCCTGCCGAGCTGGCCTTCGACCCCGCAGTACGGGCAGATCGAGCAGCAGCAGGCCGCGCTGCTCCAGGCGCACAACATCAACCTCGAATCGAACTGGAGCGACTGGCCGGAAGTCTGGTACGCCGCCAGTGGCCAGCCGCTGCCCTCCGTGCAGCTGACACGCGGTACGGACTTCGATCGGGTCGTCTTCGGTCTCTCCGTGGCCAGCCTGCCTGATGTGGCAGCCAAGCTCTTCCCCATCAGCGCAGGCCTGGCGCAGTGCGCGGCGCAGGTCAAGGCTGTGGCCACGCAGGCCTATCAGGTCTGGCTCAGCCAGGATATTGCCGGGCTGGGCTGGACGCTGCTGAACCGCGACGGCCAGGAACCCGTGCTGTCTTCCTTTGTGGAGCCCTTTGATACGTGGGCACCGATGGACCAGCTGCTCTGCCGCGAAAGCTGGCCGAGCAGCCAGGCACCGAAGAACGTGAGCTACTTCTGCAGCGCTCTGCCCATGAGCCAGTACGCGCCCTACAGCGACAGCGGCTTTCCTGCACGCTGCGCTAATCAGGTGAAACAGTCGGCCATCAACCAGCTCAACACCGAGATCGGTGCACTCTGGCCGCTCGCGCTGCCGCGTTCCGGGCAGTTTCGCTTCGACTGGCTCACGGACCCACAGGGCGGCAATGGCCAGGAGCGCTTCAACAGCCAGTACTGGCGCGCCAACATCGACCCCAGCGAGCGCTATGTGATCTCTGTGGTCAACAGCAGTCAGTACCGCCTGAAGGCTGATCAGACCGGCTTCGTGAACATGGTGATCGCGGGCGACTGGCTCAAGACCGGATTGGATGCCGGCTGCGTTGAAGCGGCAGTCATGGGCGGCATGCAGGCCAGCCGCGCGCTTAGCGGCTACCCCGCAGTGATCCACGGCGAGGAAGGCTTCTGAGCCTGACGGGCGAAGCGCCGCGCTGGTCCATATAAGCGCAGCGCTTCGCCTTTACTTGAACTGCCGGTTGAACTGCACGCCGAAGTGATCGGAATCCAGGGCATAGCGGCCCGTGACCGTGCCCTGCCCAAGCACCGCATTGTTGATGCTGGATCGTGCAAAGCGGATGTGCCCGTAGCCGAAGTCCCAGCTCGTTGTGGCCGAACTCAGGTAGCGCGCCCCCAGGCCGACGAACGTCCGGCGGCTGTCCGGCACCACGGCGTTGCGGTTGGCATCCGTCACCGCGCTGCTCTCGGTCTCCAGCCCGCCGCGCAACAGCCACTGGCTGTTCAGGCGGTGTTTCACGCCCACGCCGAACTTGCTGGTGTCCTTCCAGCCAAAGCGCGTTACGGAATCCGGGGCGCCATTGGCAAAGCGGATACGCAGGTCCTGCACGCGGCTCCAGCGGGTCCAGGCGTATTCCGCGACCAGTTCGGTGTCCTTGCTCAGCGCCTGGGCGACGCCAAGCGTCAGTGACTCCGGCAGGTCCAGCGCACTGCGAATGCCACCGTTGGTGGTCGCAGGCGTTTGGGTCAGCGCCGCGAATGGCCCGGGCAGGGTCGGGTTGGCAAAGCGTGCGTCACCGCTGATCTCCTGCTTCATCTTGCTCTTGTATTGCAGACCGATGCGCGTGCCTTCCGCAGGCCTGACGTGCGCCGCGAGTTGATAGCCTACATCCCAGCTGCTGCCCTTGATCGTGGCCGTGCCGTCTGCGCCCTGCGGGCCGATGCCCGCGCCGGCACAGGCAGTCGGGCTGATCGCCACGAAGCACAGCGTGCCAAAGTCCACGGCGCTGCGCAGCGTGGCCTCGGCGCGCATCACATTGAGTCCGGCACCGACCGAGAGCTGGTCTGACACCCGCCAGGCCAGGCTCGGCATGAGCGACAGCGTCTTCAGTTCAGCCTTCTGCACCTGATAGCGCCCTACCCAGCTGTTCTCATAGGTGGTCGACAGTCCGAAGGGCGTGAACAGCGCAAAGCCCAGGCTCAGGTCCTTGGCCAGGGGTCGCGTGTAGAAAAAGGACAGCAGGGGCGCCGCGCCATCCGCGCTGGTCTGCGCACCGCCATTGGCCGGGGTGCCGGCGGGTGACAAGGAGCCCTGATTGCTGAACTTTGCGCCGAGCCGAATACCGCCGAGATTGAGCGCATAGTGGGCGCCGCGCAGCTCGGTGGTCGCTGCAAGGTTGTTGAGCGCGGTCGCTGCGTCGTCGGCCAAGGCAACCCCCACATGCCCCAGACCAAGACTGGCGGCGGACTGATCCTGCACCGCAAACCCGCTGGCCAGCACGGGCGAAGCAAAGGCTGCGCTCAAGGCAGCGAATACGGCTGCCTTGAGCGCAGAGCGCGAGGTCAAGCCGGGACACGTGGTATTCAGGGGCATGCATTCTCCAGGGTTGTCTTCATGCGGCCTCCGCGCGCAGGGCTCTGGGGCCCTGCCGCCGATCGCGTTTGTGTTCGTACATCCGGCCATCGGCCAGCGCCACGAGTTCGGTGAGCTCGCGCGCCGAGATCAGGCTGCGCGGGTTCGATGCCATGCTCATGCCGAAGGACAGCCCGGCTTCCGGGAAGTCCGTCTCGCGCAACCGCTTCTCGCAGTCCGACAAGGCGGTCGCCAGCGCCTGGCTGTCGCCGTTGATCGACAGCAGCGCGAACTCATCGCCACCGAGCCGGTAGGCCCGGCAGCGGCCGATCTGCAGCGCGGCCAGTTCTGCCGCCACTGCGCGGATCAGCGCGTCGCCATGCGCGTGACCGCGGGTGTCGTTGATGACCTTCAGACCGTCCAGGTCGATGATCGTGATCAGCAGCGCGCCGCTCGCTCCCAGGCGCTGCTGGGTCAGATACTCCTCCAGCGCCTTGTCGAAGGCGTGCCGGTTGCCCAACTCCGTCAGTGCATCCGTATCGGCCAGCCGGCGGGCGTCCTGCATCTGCTGGCGAAATTGCTCGCGCGAGCGGTCGGCCAGCGCCAGCTGGTCTGCCTGCGCAAAGCCCAGCAGCATGGCCTCCAGTGCAGTGCCCAGCAGGGTCAGCAGGTCCGAGTTCTCGACAAAGTCCGGGATGATGCCCAGATTCGGCGGCAGGATGATCAGCCCGGGAATCAGCACCGCCAGATAGGCCAGCAGGAAGAAACGCGCCGGCCGGTAGCGGCGCGAAAGCGCCCAGATCGCACTGGCCACGGCAAAGCTGACCGCACTGCCGACCACGAAGGTCGCCACAAGGTGCGAATAGGCCGGCGCCAGCCAGCACACTGGCAGCAAGGCCGCCGCCAGCAGCGCCAGCCAGTCGCCCACGCGCGCCAGGCTCGGTCCGATCCGGCGCAGCTCGAGGAAGTGGATGCAGAAGTAGCAGTGCGTGATGGAGAGCAGGAAGAACCACGGCGCATAGTTCACACGCCAGTCCGTAACACCCAGCCAGTCATAGGGCACATTGAAGTAGAAACTCCAGCCGACCACGCTGCAGATCAGCTGCAGGGCATACAGCGTGGCGGTGCGCTGGCGCGACCACAGGCCGATGAACAAGTTGAACATCAGCAGGCCGAGCATCGCGCCCAGCGCCATGAGCAGCAGCACGGTCTGCGTCAGCACCTTTTCGCGGTACTGCTCGATCGGCCACACATCCACGCGCGGCTGAGAGGAGAAAAAGGGCGTGGTCAGATCCACCAGCACCCAGTAGCGCGTATCTGCCGCCAGCTTCACGCTCTTGCCGCGGTGCAGGACGAACTCGGTGTCGGTCGTCAGGCCGGTCTGAAAGCTCTGGCGTGAGCCGTCGCTGCCCAGCACCGTCACGTGCGCGTTATTGAAGAAGCTGTTGGCCGGCTCGATCACCCACAGACCGGGCGCGGACTGCGGCGCGATGCGCAGACTGAGCCAGTAGCGCCCGCCGCGCATGTCGACGTTGGGCAGCGCCGTCTTGCGTGCCAGCCAGGGCTCCACGTCCTTGAACTGCTCGGGCGCCGCGTCACTCGCAGCATGCGCGTAGACGCTGAGCGCGGAAGTCACCGCCGGCGGCACCTTGGAAAACATGTAGGTGAGACCGGCCTCCGCCCGGGCCGGCTGCGCGGCCGCGGCGAACAGGACCAGCGCCCACGCCAGCAGCATGCGCAGGCCCCATGCGAGTCCGGGGAGGCGCATGCGAGCGAGGCTGGCAGGGAGGGACTGGGCGGGCGCAGACAAGACTGGGCAGACGGTGAGGAGCCTCGCCCGGCGCACGCGGGGCAACGCCTGCAGCCGGGGCAAAAACACCCGTGGGAGCTTAATGGCTCATACAGCGCTTCTGCATCCACGCCCTACGGCTTCTCGCGAAACGCACGCTTCGGGCCCGCAAGCGATGCGAGACGTGCAACTCTCGCTTCTCACTGTCGATTGCCCGGCTCCTGGCACGCCTCTCGCCGCGCCACCCGGCGCTAGCGAGCGGCCGGCAGACGCACCACGTACTCAGTCGACTCCGCGCCGCCCGTGCTGAGGTAGCGCAGCTCCACCCCGGCAGCATCGGTGGCAAAAGGCTGGTCCGTGCTGGGATCGCGCAAATCGGACTGCGCGGCGCCAGATGTCTTCGCGGCCTGAAGCATGACCAGCCTGCGCAGCGCTTCGGTATCGACCCCGCGCCGGCACAGACTCGCCCAATTGACTGTGCTGACCTCGATCAGCACGTCGCCCGCGAGATTGCTCGGCCAGGCCAGGGTGCGGATCGCACTAAATCTGCTGAAGCCCTCCTGTACCTCCGCCCCGCGCGCAGCCAGTGTCGTCGCAGGGCCTTCGCACAGGCGCGCTTGCGCCAGATGGCGCCGGGCGATCTCATTGATGGTCGCCTGCTTGCGAATCAGATAGGTCGACATCCAGCCCGTGACCCGGTGCGTGGCTGCCCCCGGTGCCGCAAGCTCCCGTTGTGCAGAAGCCTGCCCCAGCACGGACGACGCGGCCAGAATCTCGGTCGGTATCACCGCAGCCATCGAAAGTTCCTCGGGGCTGAGCGGCGCGGCCAGTGCGGCATGCTGCGCACTGCGGGCCGCAAGCCTGGGCTGAAGCTCATGCAAGTCGGCCAGCGCGAGGAGCGAGTTGCGCGCTTGGCCCGCCCAGATCAGCTTGGCCGTGAGGCTGCGCGACGCGGCCATCGCGCGGCGTTCAAAGGCCAGCTTGGCGAGCGCGGCGTCCGCTGCTGCTGCACCCTGCCCGTTCGCCGCCGCAAGCAGTGCACGCGCCAGATAGCGCTCACCGGCCACATCGAGCGCAGCCCAAGGCACGCCGGCCGCACGCTCGATCGAGAGCACCGGTTCCTCGAACTTCGGCGCGAGCAGCATCTGCCTGTAGCGCTGGTCCGCCGCATCGGGCGGCTCCAGGCGCAGTTCGAGCTGCGGGCGTCGCGCGGCGTACCAGGCCTGGCAATTCACGCCCTTCAGATTGCGTTTGCAGCGCAAGGCATCAAAGCTCGGCCCGGGCGCTTGCCCCGGCCCCACGGCGAACTCCAGCGGCTGGCCGAAGGCGTCCTGCGCGGTGCGTGGCTCGGCCACGGGCACCGGCTCTCCCAACACCAGCCGCGAGCGCCCGAACTCATTGGCACGCTGATCCTTCGGCGCATCCAGCCCGGCCAGCCACGCAAAGCCATTGGCCTCGGACCAGTCCACCGGTCGGGCTGCCTCCGCCAGAGCGGCGTCTACCTCAGGTGTGGGTGGGTCGTCGAAGCGGCTCAGCACAAGCGCGAGCAGTAGCCAGAGGACTGCCAGAGCGGCAACGAGCGCAAGCGCCCAACCGAGGAGCTTCAGGGGTCGACGGACCATGTACGGAGAACAAACAATCAACGGTGTACGGATGGCACAGGGACCGCGGGCACCACGAGCGAAATGCGCTGCGGAATCGCGCCCGTGGCCTGCGAGGCGACATAGCTAAGCTCGCGCTTCTCTGGGTGCCACTGCATCGGCAGGCCCGTATTGGGGTTTCGAAGCGCAGGGGTCGCCAGCACGGCGGGTATCGCATCTGGCGCCGCAACAGCTTGGAGCTGCGCCAGGAGCAGTCGCCGGTGGCCTTCCGCATCGATCACGCGACGGCAGTAGGGCGTCCAAGCCGGTGCAGCGATGCCAGCCAAATTTCGACCGACCGGATTGACAGGGGACAGCAACCACGCCCGCGGCGGTTCACTTTGCTGGACATCAATCTACTGCCCGGCCGCCATTCGACCGATCTGCGTGGAGCACCAACGGTCCAAGGCCTGAACCCACTCTAGATTGATGCGTGCTGTCTCATTACGGCGATAGAGACGCGCCGCAAACCAGTCTCCGACGCGGCCGGACCAAGCGGGTTCGTCTGCACTGCCCGCCGAATAGTCCTGCCACGGCGCCGTTCGCTCAAGCAACGTGTGGACTAAAAATCGCTGCTCAAACTCAAAGACGCGCGTCATCGACAGTTCGGTGCCGCTCAAAGGCGTGGTCAATGCTTGCAAACCGAGGAGCTCCTTCGCCACAGCAGGCGCCTCGGCAATCACATGCGCAACGGTGGCTAGCGTTCGTCGGAGCACGGCCACTGCGATCATCTTGTGCACCAGCGTGTCGGCACCGGCCAGCATGCGCCTCTCCTGTGCCAGCTTGCGTTCGATGCGCTGCGCGACCGTGGCTGCAGGCTCGGCAATGGCGCCGAGCATGATGCGATCGTTCTCCCGAACGGCTGCACGGACGAGCCACTGGAAGGCAGGCAGCGGCGCCTCGGCGCTGGGCAGTGTCCCAGCAGCCAGATAGCGAGGGGCAACGAGAAGGCGAGCGTAGTCGGCATCGACCTCCGCATAGGCCGCCAGGGCCGCCTGCACAGCGTCACGGCGCCCGCCCAACACACGCACGCAGTTGACCAAACTAGCCAGAGGGTTGCATTCGATGACTGCGTAGATCTGGTCTGCCTCCATGGAGCGCCCAGGGCGTTCGTCACCGCTGAATCGACGCTCGACCAAGGCTCGCCCATAGTCCTGGGCGCGCATGCCATTCGGCGCCGAGAGCCCCACCGCAATCAGAAAGCCGTTGTCATTTGCCAGCACATCCGGGCCAATGACCACAGGCTCCATCAAATGTGCGGCCTGAGCGGGGAGCTGTTCGTCGAACGCATTCAGCACGAATGCAGCAAATAGCCAGCCGAGCGCCAGCATGGCTGGCGTGATCAGCACCCAGGCCAATACCTTCAGAAAGCCCTTCATTCGCTTCCCCTGAGAATTCCGCCCAGCATGCTCCCCGCCCCCGCTTGCTGCAAGCCATTTTTCAGGCACGCTCCTTGAAGACCGGCTCCCAGGGCGGATCTTCAGTCGAATGCCTTGAAGAACCGCACCAGACAAGCGGAAAGCGGCCTATGCCTTGAGAGAAGTGTTGCTCAGGCCAGCCCCGCCTTGGCCAGAATCACTGCCAGGCGCGCGTCCATGGCCTCGTCGCCGCCGGGAAGGGCGTGCCAGGCGAGCAGCTTGTCGGTCAGGCCGCCGGCGGCGCCGGCTGCATCGCGCTCGCCGTGGAAGCTCTTGGCCAGCAGCGCCACCTGGCGCTTCAGGCGGGCGTCCTTGAACTCGGGCGGGCTGTCCACCTGAGCGGCGATCTCCAGGTCGAGCAGTGCGGCGCGCTTGGCCTCGTGCTGTTCGGGGGTCGCTTCGCCGCGGCGGGCGAGGTCTGCGCTGCGCGCCTCGGCCATGCGCAGCTTGTCCTGCTGGGCGGCGAGCACGGTCAGCTGCTTTCGGGCGGTGTCCTGTGCAGCGCGCCAGGCGCCGACCAGCTCGCCCACGCGGGCGCGGGGCACGTCGCCCGTGGCGTCCCATTCGGTCTGCAGGGTCTTGAGGGCCGCGGCGAGGGCCTTGCGGTCCGTGCCGGCGGCGGCTTCCTGCAGCTTGGCAAGCAGCCCTTGCTTGGTCTTGAAGTTGGCTTCCAGCTCGCCGACGAACTCCTGCTTCTTGGCGTCGCGCTGGGCGAAGACTGCGTTGCAGGCGCTGCGGAAGCTCTGCCAGCTCTCGTCTTCTTCCTTGCGGCCGAGGAAGACGCCAACGCGCTCGCTGGTCCAGCGCTCCTGCAGGGCGCGCACCTTGATGATGGCGTCGCGCACATCGCTTGAGGCCAGAGACTGCGCCTCGGCGGTGAGCCTGGCGCGGCGGCTGCGCTCCTGGGCGCGGGCGCCGTCGAGCTTGGCGTCCAGCTCGCTCATGACAGCATCGTGCTCCTTGGAGAGGGCGTCGGCCAGCTTGCGGTTGACCGGGCCGGCGGCTCGCCAGGCGGTCCAGGCCTCACGGCGCAGCTGCTCCACGGCCTTCCAGTCCACCGTAACCCAATCCACCTGCGCCAGCAGCTCCTTGAGCTGGCGGATCTGGTCCTGCTTGGCATCTGCATTGCGGTCGCGCAGCTTGCTTTGCAGCTTGCGGTGCTCGCGCACGCTCTCGTAGGCCTTGCCGGTGGCGCCGCGGAAGCGGTTCCACAGCTTGTCGGTGGCGCCGCCCAGTTCCTTGTCCAGCGCCTTCCACTGGTCCTGCAGGCTCTTGATCTCGGCTTCCTGCAAATCGGCCGGCAGCGGTGTGGCGGCGATCTTCTCGGCGCGCTCGATCAGTTCGTCGCGCTTGTTGACATTGGTGAACTTCTGCCAGCCCTTGAGCTTGCCGGCGTCTTCCATCAGCGCATGGATCTTGCGCGAGACGCCGGCCGGGGCAAAACGCAGATCGGCCATGCGGGCGCGGATCTGATCGTGCACCTTGATGGCGTCCACGGCGTGGCCGGTCTCGAGTGCGGTGGCCAGCTTGCCCGCCACCTCGTCGAAGAACTCACGCGCGGCCTTGGCCTTTTCCTTCTGCTGCTCGTGCGCCGTGGCCATGGCGCTCTTGGCCTTGGCCAGCGCGTTGGAGAAGCGCTCGGCCAGCTCCACGGCGGCGTGGTCGAGCGCCGGCAGGCGGCGCCATTGCTCCTGCAAGTCGTCCAGATCGCGCTGGCCGATCTTCTCAGCGTCCAGCGCCTTGGCCTGGGCAATCAGCGCCTCACGCGCTCCGATGCGATCGGCATGGTCGATGCGCTCCTGGGTGCTGCGCTGCAAGGCCTGGGCGGCGGCTTCGATCTCGCGGCCGATGCGGGCGGTGCCCGGTGCGGCTTCGAGCTCGCCCACGCGGGCTACCAGCGCAGCCAGTTGATCCAGCACGACTTGCGGCGGCTGGTCAGCCGCGCTCTTGGCCAGCTGCTGGATCTCGCCACGCAGCTTGACCCAACCGCGCTGCGCATCGCCCTGCGCCACAAGCCGCGCCTGAACCTGCTCGCGGATGGCGTCGAGGCCCGCGCGCTCTTCAGTACTCAGCGACAGCTTGGCGTGCAGGGCATCCAGCGCGTGATCGGCCTCGACCAGACGCGTGACTTCCACTTCCTCGGCATCGCGCACGGCCTCGTACTGGCGCGTCAGCGCCGCCAGCGCCTCGGCCTTCTTGGCGGCGCGTTCAAGCGCGTCCAGCCGCTCGCGCGCCTGCTTGTAGACGCGGCGGTCGCGATCCTTGAACTGCTTGGTGAGTTCCTTCAGGCCCTGCTCGGTGCTGATGGCCTCGGCGGCGTCCGGGCGCAGGCTGGCTGGGGCGGTCTTGATCCACTGCAGCAGGGCGGTATCGCGCTCGGGGCCGGCCGGCACAGCCAGCAGCATGTTCAGCTCGGCGCGCTTGTTCTGTTCGCTGCTGCGGTCGGGCGCGGCCTTGGGCTCGTCCTTGCCGGGCTTGCCGCCGGACGCGGTCGCGGGCGCGGCAGGTGCGCCGGGTTTCTGGGCTTCGATGCGGCCCTTCTTGAAGAAATCCCACAGGAACATGGTCGGGTGTGTCCGAAAACGGTGCGGGCACACGCTTTCAAGCGCGGCGCACGCAGGGTGCAGAGGAGAAAATCAGTCTAGCAAAGCACCTTCACTCCTCTGTGCCGCGGCCGGAGCAGGGTCAACCCCAAACCTATAATCGAATCAAACACTTACAACACCTGCTCGCCCCCGCGCCGAGCACCCACCGCGCAGACTCCATGAACCCCCGTTACGAGCCCAGTCAGATCGAAGCCGCCCTCCAGCAAGCCTGGGCCGCGCAGAACGCCTACCGCGTGAGCGAGGACGCAAGCAAGCCCAAGTTCTACGCCTGCTCCATGCTGCCCTACCCCAGCGGCAAGCTGCACATGGGCCACGTGCGCAACTACACGATCAACGACGTCATGCTGCGCTACCTGCGCATGAATGGCTACAACGTGCTCATGCCCATGGGCTGGGACGCCTTCGGCCTTCCGGCCGAAAACGCCGCAATCGACCGCAAGGTGGCGCCGGCCGAGTGGACCTACGCCAACATTGCCGACATGAAGAGCCAGATGCAGCCCCTGGGCCTGGCCTTCGACTGGAGCCGCGAGCTCGCGACCTGCACACCCGAGTACTACAAGTGGAACCAGTGGCTGTTCCTCAAGATGCTCGAGACGGGCGTGGCCTATCGCAAGACCCAGATCGTGAACTGGGACCCGATCGACCAGACCGTGCTGGCCAACGAGCAGGTGATCGACGGCCGCGGCTGGCGCTCCGGCGCCGTGGTGGAAAAGCGCGAGATCCCCGGCTACTACCTGGGCATCACCCAGTACGCCGAGGAACTGCTCAGCGCCGTCACAGACGAAAGCGACCCCAACTACCTCAAGGGCTGGCCGGACCAGGTACGGGCCATGCAGGCCAACTGGATCGGCAAGAGCACGGGGGTGCGCTTTGCCTTCCCGCACGAGATCAAGGACAGCGAAGGCAAGCTGATCGGTGACGGCAAGATGTATGTCTTCACCACGCGGGCCGACACCATCATGGGTGTGACCTTCGTGGCCGTGGCGCCCGAACATCCGCTGGCCGTGCGCGCCGGGCAGCTCATTCCTGCACTGGCCACCAAGATCGAGGCCCTCAAGCAGGGCGGCACCACCGAGGCCGAACTGGCCACCAAGGACAAGGAAGGCGTGGCCACCGGCCTGTTCGTCAAGCATCCGCTGACCGGCGAGAAGGTCGAAGTCTGGGTGGGCAACTATGTGCTCATGACCTACGGCGACGGCGCCGTGATGGGCGTGCCGGGCCATGACGAGCGCGACTTTGCCTTTGCGCTGAAGTACGGCCTGCCGATCAAGCAAGTGGTGGATGTGAAGGGCCAGCCCTACGACACCCGCAACTGGCAGGAGTGGTACGCCGACAAGGAACACGGCGCCTGCGTGAACTCCGGCAAGTACGACGGCCTGGGCTACGCCGCCGCCGTGGATGCCGTGGCCGCTGACCTGAAGGCCCTGGGCCTGGGCGACAAGAAGGTCACCTTCCGCCTGCGCGACTGGGGCATCAGCCGCCAGCGCTACTGGGGCACGCCGATCCCCATCATCCACTGCCCGGAACACGGCGCGGTGCCGGTGCCCGAGAAGGACCTGCCGGTAGTGCTGCCCGAGGACTGCCTGCCCGATGGCAGCGGCAACCCGCTGAACAAGCGCGAGGACTTCCTCAAGGCGGCCTGCCCGATCTGCGGCAAGGACAGCCGGCGCGAGACCGACACCATGGACACCTTCGTGGACAGCGCCTGGTACTTCATGCGCTACGCCTGCCCCGATGCCGCCACCATGGTCGACGAGCGCAACGACTACTGGATGCCGATGGACCAGTACATCGGCGGCATCGAGCATGCCGTGCTGCACCTGCTCTATGCGCGCTTCTGGACCAAGGTCATGCGCGACATGAAGCTGCTCAAGTACAGCGAGCCCTTCACCAACCTGTTCACGCAGGGCATGCTGCTCAATGAGTCCTTCTACCGGCCGCTTGCGGACGGCAAGAAGCAGTGGTTCTACCCCAGCGAGGTCGAGGTCCAGTACGACGACAAGGGCAAGCCCGTGGGTGCCACCGCCAAGTCGGATGGTCAACCGGTCATGCTCGGCGGCATCGAGAAGATGTCCAAGAGCAAGAACAACGTGGTCGAGCCCAAGGACATCATCGCCAAGTACGGCGCAGACACCGCCCGCACCTTCGTGATGTTTGCCGGCCCGCCCGATCAGTCCGCTGCCTGGAGCGACAGTGGTGCCGAAGGCGCCTACCGCTTCCTGCGCCGCCTGTGGAACTTCGCCTATGAGATGCGCGAGCGCATCCAGGGCGCGCGCGGCGTGAGCCTGGCCGGCGCTGGTGCCGAGGTGAAGGCCCTGCGCTTCACCATCCACAGCGCGCTGCAGCAGGCCGAGTTCGACTACAAGCGCCTGCAATACAACACTGTGGTCTCGGCCACGATGAAGATGCTCAATGCCATGGAAGACGCCAAGCTGGCGCCCTCTCCGGTGGCCAATGCCGGCGTGCGCGAATGCCTGTCGATTCTGCTGCGCGTGCTCTACCCCGTGGCGCCGCACATCACCAGCCAGATCTGGGCAGACGTCGGCTACGCCGAGGAGTTCGGCGCGCTGCTCGACGCGCCCTGGCCCAAGCCGGACCCGGCGGCGCTGGAGCAAAGCGAGATCACGCTGGTGGTGCAGGTCAATGGCAAGCTGCGCGGCGACATCGTCGTGCCCAAGGAAGCCAGCAAGGACCTCATTGAAACCACGGCCCTGGCCAACGAGAACGTGCGCAAGTTCACCGACGGCCTGTCCGTGAAGAAGGTGGTTGTGGTGCCCGGCAAGCTCGTCAACATCGTGGTGGCGTAAACATGGTCTCGCGCTCTGGGAGCGGTTCTTCAGGCAAAAATGGCTGGAAAGCCGCTCCAGGAGCGCGGATAGCCTTCCGGGCGCTGGGCGTGAGCCTGCTCTGCGCGGGCCTGCTGGCCGGCTGCGGCTTCACCCTGCGCGGCGCCGCGCCCATGCAGTTCGAGACCGTGGCCGTGCAGGCACCGGAAGACTCGGTGTTTGCCGCCGAACTGCGCCGCAGCATCGCCGGCAGCACCACCAGCAAGATCGTGCGCGACCCCAAGGCTGCGGCCCTGCGTATCGACCTGCTGGGTGAGGAGCGCTCGCGCGAGTCGCTGACCGTGAACGCCCAGGGCCGGGTGCGCGAGTATTCGCTGTTCCTGAAGGTGCGCGTGCGCGCCCAGGACGCCCAGGGCAACGAGATCATGAACCCGACCGAGTTCACGCAGCGGCGCGATGTCTCCTTCAACGAGAACATCCTGCTGGCCAAGGAGAGCGAAGACCAGCTGCTGTACCGCGACATGGCCAATGAGATCGTGCAGCTCGTGGCGCGCCGCGTCTCGGCGCTCAAGCCGCATGGCTCGGCTGCAGCCTCGTCCAAGTAGCCATGCTCCTCGCGCCCGCCCAACTCGATCAGCATCTCGCCCGCGGCCTGGCGGGCCTGTATGTGGTGCATGGCGACGAGCCGCTGCTCACGCTCGAAACTGCAGACCGCATCCGCGCTGCGGCACGGGCCGCCGGTGCGGTGGAGCGCCAGGTGCTGCAGATGGATGCACGCAGCGACTGGAGCCAGCTGACCACGCAATCCGCCTCGCTCTCGCTGTTTGCCGAGAAGCGGCTGATGGAGATCCGCCTGCCCACCGGCAAGCCCGGCACCAGCGGCGCGCAGGCCCTGGCCCGCTTTGCGCGCGGCTTGCAGGAGCATCCGGACGACAGCCAGATCGCGCTCGTGCTGCTGCCCAAGCTGGACAAGACGGGCAAGTCCAGTGAATGGTTCACGGCGCTGGTAAGTGCCGGCGTGGCGATCGAGGTGCCGACGATCGAGCGCGACGCCCTGCCCCGCTGGATCGGCGAGCGCATGGCGCGCCACCAGCAGCGCGCCAGCCGCGAGGTGCTGGAGTTCATTGCGGACCGCGTCGAGGGCAACCTGCTCGCGGCGCATCAGGAGATCGAGAAGCTTGCGCTGATTGAGCCGCCCGGCGAGCTCAGCATGGAGACCGTGCAGGCCAGCGTGCTGAACGTGGCGCGCTACGGCGTGCAGCAGTTGAGTGAAGCGCTGCTGGGCGGCGACATTGCCCGCGCGCAGCGCATTGCCGACGGCCTGCGCGCCGAGGGCGAGGGCCTGCCGCTGGTGGTGTGGTTCGTGGCCGAGGACGCCCGCACCCTGCTCAAGTACAAGACCTTCACCGCCGCCGGCCGACCGCCGGCCACTTTCAAGAACGAGCTGCGTCTCTGGGGCCCGCGCGAAGGCGCTGTGGGTCAGGCCGCGCGCCGAGTGACCCTGGCTGCGATGCGCCAGGCACTGGTCGGGCTGGAACAGGTGGATCGCCTGTCCAAGGGGCTTACGCACGGTACCGGCAAGCTGGACCCCTGGGAGGCGATGTCGCGCCTGTTCCCCTTGTTCGGCTCGGCTGCGCCGGCACGTTGACCCATTCAAAGCCCATGAACGCTCCCTTGCCCAACACCGACATTGCCCGCAGCGTGCAGCTGCTCGGCCAGCAAGCCCGCGCTGCCGCCCGGCAACTTGCCCGCGCGAGCACGGCCGCCAAGAACCGTGCGCTCATCGCCACGGGCGAGGCGATCGACGCCGCCCGCGAGCGGCTGGCCACCGCGAACGCCAAGGACATTGCCTACGCGCAAGCGAACCATCAGGACGCTGCGTTCATCGACCGCCTCCGGCTCACGCCCAGGGTGATCGATTCGATGATCGAAGGTCTGAAGCAGGTGGCCGATCTGCCGGACCTTGTGGGCGAGATCACCGACATGAAACGCCGCCCCTCCGGCATTCAGGTCGGCAAGATGCGCGTGCCCCTGGGCGTGATCGGCATCATCTACGAGAGCCGGCCGAACGTGACCATCGATGCTGCGGCTCTGTGCCTGAAGAGCGGCAACGCCACGGTGCTGCGCGGCGGCAGCGAAGCGTTCCACAGCAACCTGCTGCTGGCGCAATGCGTGCAACAGGGTCTGGCAGCCGCCGGGCTGCCGGCCCATGCAGTGCAGATGATTGAGACCACCGACCGCGCCGCCGTGGGCGCGCTGATCCGCGCCACCGAGCATGTGGACGTGATCATCCCGCGCGGCGGCAAGAGCCTGATCGAGCGCATCAGCGCCGAAGCCGCCGTGCCCGTCATCAAGCACTTGGATGGCATCTGCCACACCTTCATCGATGCCAGCGCGGACGTGGACATGGCCGTGACCGTCTGCGACAACGCCAAGACCCAGCGCTACAGCCCCTGCAATGCCATGGAAACGCTGCTGGTGCACGCGGAGATTGCGCCGCGCGTGCTGCCCCGCCTGGCCGGCGTGTATCTGGCCAAGGGCGTCGAACTGCGGGTTTGTGCAGCCACACGCAGTGTGCTGGCCGCGGCCGGCATCCACGCCGTGAAGGACGCGACCGAAGACGACTGGCGCACCGAATACCTGGCGCCCATCCTCTCCATCCGCATTGTGGACAGCCTGGACGCCGCGATCGACCACATCGAGACCTACGGCAGCCACCACACGGACGCCATCATTACCAACGATCACGCCCACGCCATGCGCTTCGTGCGCGAGGTCGATTCCGCGAGCGTGATGATCAATGCCAGCACGCGCTTCGCCGACGGCTTCGAGTTCGGCCTGGGTGCGGAGATCGGCATCTCCACCAACAAGCTGCATGCGCGCGGGCCGGTGGGGCTCGAGGGCCTGACGAGCCAGAAGTGGCTGGTGCTCGGGCAGGGCGAGATCCGCAGCTGACGCGCCCCCTCATTGAGAACAATTCTCGATGAGAGCTGCAAAGCCGGACGGTCAGGCCCGCCTGCGACAGTCGACCGCTGGGGAGATCACCGGCATTTGCCCGCTTCGCCGGATAAACCCCAGTGGGTATACGGGCAGCACTCTGGCACTTTCGCGTTTCCTGTTCACGCTGGAGACATCCTCATGACAAACCGTCGCTCCTTCCTCATCAAGACCGTGGCCGCTGCAGCCACCCTGCCGGCCGCGCAAGCCGTACTCGCGCAAGCCGCCGGCAAGCCGCGCCTTGACGAAAAGAACGCCCAGGCCGCGGCGCTCGGCTATGTGCACGACACCAAGAAGGTGGACGCCAAGAAGTACCCCAAGCACGCCGCCTCGCAGAATTGCGCCAACTGCCAGCTGTACAAGGCCGGCAAGGACGGCTGGGGCGACTGCTCGATCTTCCCGGCCAATGTGGTGAACGCCAACGGCTGGTGCAGCGCCTGGGTGAAGAAGGCTGGCTGACCGGCACTGCCTCGCCTGACAACGCCCCGCAGCCCGCGGGGCGTTGTGCTTTTGGGCCGCGTTCAGGTGCGCGGCTACCATGTCGCCTTTGCCCGACTGCCTGCACCCCATGGACTCCGCCTACCTCTGGATCAAGGCCTTTCACATCGTCTTCATCGCCAGCTGGTTCGCCGGCCTGTTTTATTTGCCGCGCATCTTCATCAATCTGGCCATGGACCCGCACCCCGCGGTGCAGGAGCGCCTGATCACCATGGCGGGCAAGCTGTTCCGCTTCATGACCGGGCTGGCAGTGATTGCCGTGGTGCTGGGCCTGATTCTTTGGGCCGGCTACCGCGTGGGCTTCGGCCAGGGCTGGATGCACGCCAAGTGGGCGGTGATCCTGCTGATCATCGGCTACCACCACGCCTGCTGGACGATCCTGAAGAAGTTCCGCGCGGGCCAGAACGCGCGCAGCCACACCTGGTACCGCTTCTTCAATGAGATCGCCGTGCTGATGCTGATTGCGGCGGTGGTGCTCGTCGTCGTCAAACCCTTCTGAGGAACCGCCATGAGCGCACCCGTGATCGACTACTACCTCTTTGCGCAGTCGCCCTATGCCTACATGGGCCATGCGCGCTTCACGGCTCTGGCCAGGCGCTTCGGCGCGACGGTGAACGTGCTGCCCATGGATGGCGCCGTGGTGTTCCCGGCCACCGGTGGTCTGCCGCTGCCCAAGCGCGCGCCGGCGCGGATCAGCTACCGCATGGATGAGCTCAAGCGTTGGCGCGACTTCCTCGGCCTGCCCATGCACGTGCAGCCGAAGTTCTTTCCGGTGGCGGGCAATCCGGCTTCGCTGATGATCATTGCGGCCGGTCAGCAGGGGCAGGACGCGGCGCTGAAACTCACTGGCGCAGTGCTCACCGCCGTCTGGGAGCGCGAGCTGGACATCGCCAGCCCCGACGTGCTGGCACAACTTGCGGGCGAGGCGGAGCTGGATGCCGCCGCGCTCGCCGCAGCGGCGGCGCAAGCCGAGACGCAGGCGCGGTTCGAGGCCAACAGCCAGCAGGCGATTGCGGCCGAGGTCTTTGGCGCCCCCACCTACGTGCTCGATGGCGAGCGCTTCTGGGGCCAGGATCGGCTGGACTTCCTGGAACGTGCGCTAGAACGGCGCAGGAGCTGACGCAGGGTGAGTGAGACACACCATTCACCGCTGATCGAGCGCTTCTTTGCGCCCTGCCCCCGCGGACTCGAACCCATCGTGGCGCAGGAGTGCGCGGACTGCAGCGCGAGCGATCTGAAGGAGATCCCGGGCGGCGTGCTGTTTGCAGCGGACTGGAGCACCGCCAAGCGCATCAATCTGGAAAGCCGCAGCGCCAGCCGCGTGCTCTGGCAGGCGGCGAGCGGCCCGGCGCGCACCGAGCAGCAGGTCTATGAACTCGCGCTCGCCCTGCCCTGGGACACGTGGTTCTCCGTGAACAACACGATCCGCGTGGCGACCACCGGCCTTAACGCCACGGTGCGCAGCCTGGACTTCGTCTCCCTGCGCATCAAGGACGCCGTCTGCGACCGCTTCCGCGAGGTGATGGACGCGCGCCCGAGCGTGAACACGCAGCGCCCGGACATCCGTATCCAGTGCGTGCTGACCGATCGCGACTGCACGCTCTATCTGGACATGAGCGGCGAGGCGCTGTTCAAGCGCGGCTGGCGCGAAGCCGGCGAGGCGCCCCTGCGCGAAAACCTCGCCGCCGGCATTTTGAAGCTGGCGGGCTGGACGCCGGGCACGCCGCTGTTCGACCCGATGTGCGGCTCCGGCACCTTCCTGATCGAGGCCGCGCAGATGGCCGCCGGCGTGCCGCCCGGTGCGCTGCACGGCTTTGCCTTCGAGAAGTTTCTGCACCGCGATCCCAGCCGCCCGGCGGTCGAGAAGCGAGAAGCCATCTCGACGGTGTTCGCCGGCTCGGACATCGATGGCGATCTGGTGGCCACAGCGCGCACCAACGCCTGGAACGCCGGCCTCGCGGAGGACGCCATCCGCTTCGATGTGAAGGACGCGCGCGACGTGGAGCCGCCCTGCGAGCAGCCCGGCATCGTGCTCATGAACCCGCCCTACGAGGAGCGGATCGGCTTCTCGTACACGCGCGACGCCACCGAGTTCTTCGATGCCTTCGCCGCCACCATGAAGCGCCGCTTCAAGGGCTGGACGCTGTACGTGCTGACCACGGACATGCAGCTGCAGAGCAAGATGCGCCTGAAGCCCGAGCGGCGTGTAGTGCTGTTCAACGGCCCCCTGGAGTGCCGGCTCTACCGCTTCGATCTGCGCTAGCCGCGCAGGCGATCGCGGCCGAGCCCATCAGGGCTTTCCGCTTGTCCGGCAAGGGTTTTGAGGCTGTTTGGCCTGAAGAACCGCACCAATGCTCGATCCCATTTACTGAATCAAGCATTCATGCGGCTTTTCACGGCAAACAGGCTGGAAAGGCGCACCAGACCAGCGGAAAGGCCTCGGAGAACCCTCGCACCAAGCCGCTCGCGCCGCAGCGGGGATGAGCTGGCGGGCCTTCAGTTCAGCCCGAGCGCCCGGCGCATGTAGTCCGTGCCCGGGCCGCGCACCCACTCGGCCAGCCACGCGCCTTCGCGTGCGCCCCAGCTCGCCGCCACGCGGTTGGCCTTGGAGATGATGCCGCTCTTCCAGGTGGAGGCGCCTTCACCGATGCGGGCGGAGTCGTGATAGACCGTGATGGCGGCAATGCCGCGGTCGCCCAGCACAGGCAGACGCGAGTAGCCGGCGCCGTCAATGCCGCCGCCGGCGTCGTTGAACACGGCCAGCAGCGCCTTGACGGGCAACGCAGACTCCGGCCGGCCCGAATGCAGGCCGCCGTGCACACCCGTGACCACGATGCGCCCAGCATCCTCGGCCTGAAGACGGGTCAGCGAATCCACCGTCACGATCTCGGGCGCCGAGGTGGTGAGCTGGGTGCGCCATGAGGCATACGGCGGCGGCAGATCCTTGGGGCCTTGCGCCTGACGCGACAGGATCTTTGCAGCCTGCTTGCACTTCATGCCCACCTTCACGCCGAGACCGGCCGCAGTGGCATTCACATGGGAGATCACGCCGCGCGAGGCGGCGTCCTTGCCGTCGCCGATGCGCGCCGTCAGGTGGCTGACCGCCGCGGCGGCCATGCCGATGCTGTCGAGCTGCTGCACGCCGGCAATCCCGGCCTTCTCCAGCCCGACGCCGGCGTCATTGAAGATCACGGCATTGGCGCCGGACATGGCAGCGAGGTACGCGGAGACGAGACTGCCCTCCGCCCCGGTAATGAGCAGCGCGCCCTTGGCCTCCCCGGCCGCGGGCAGCGCAGAACGGACATGGATGGTCATGCCGGTGGCTCCAATTCCCTGCGCAACCGCTGATGAGTTGCTTTAGTTGTACATCTGACACCCAAGCTTAGGCGCGAGCCTCAGCCGGTGCGTACAGAGACTGTAACCAAAGGGCAAAGCGTCGTCAGGAGACGACGAGCGGTTCGGGCTCCGGCTCGGCCTGTGGCTCGCGCAGCACCACACGCTGGCGCGGAAACCACAGGCTGAAGCTGCTGCCCTCGCCCAGGGTTGAAGCGACGTCGAGCCGGCCCTGATGACGCAGCATGACATGCTTGACGATCGCCAGGCCTAGCCCGGTGCCGCCCGTGTCGCGCGAGCGGCTCTTGTCCACGCGGTAGAAGCGCTCGGTCAGCCGCGGAATGTGCTCTGCCGCCACGCCCACGCCGTTGTCCGTGACCACCAGCGCGATGCCTTCGGTATCGAACGCAGCGCGAACGACGATCCGCCCACCCGCCGGCGTGTAGCGCACGGCATTGGTCACGAGATTGGTCAGCGCGCTTTCGATCTCGCGCTCTGCACCGCGCAGATCGGCCGGCATCGGCTCGATCCGGATCTCGTGGCGCCCAGCAGACAGCGCACGGGCCAGATCCACGGCGCGCTGCACCAGCGGCGCCAGGGCCACGTGGTCTTCCTGCGAGGGCGCCGCAGTGCTTTCCAGCCGCGAGAGCACGAGCAGGTCGTCGATCAGGCGCTGCATGCGCATGGCTTCGGTACGCATGAGCTCCAGATGCTGGGTACTCAGCGGGATCGTGGGTGTGGCCAATTCCAGAAAGCCGGAGAGCACCGTCAGCGGGGTACGCAGCTCATGCGAGACATTGGCAATGAAATCGCGTCGCATGGTGTCGAGCCGGTCGGCCTCGCTCACGTCGCGCGTCACGATCAGGGTCTGCGTGGGGGAAAACGGAATGGTCTGCAGCACGACCACCCGACTGCTCTTGAGCCTCACCGGCACCGAAGCCACGCTGTCGCCGCTGGACGTGAGCGCGTCGATGAAGGCAGGCTCACGCACCAGATTCGTCAGGCGCAGGCCGACGTCCTTGCGCGCCGTGAGGCCCAGATGCTGCTCCGCCATGGGGTTGAGCCACTGGATCAGCATCGCGGCGTCCACGATCACCACGCCATCGGGCATGCGCTCGAGCACCTCGCGCAGTTGCGTCACGGAGCGGTCGAGCTCGGCGCGGTAGGCCGCTTCGGTCTTGCGGGCCTTGTAGAGCACGGCTGCGATGCTGTTCCACTCGCCCACGGGTGCGTCTACGGCATCGCGTCGCTGCGAGGCCTCAAGCCAGCGGATCGTGCGGTAGATCGCCACCACGAAACCGATGACATAGAGCAGCAGCAGTGCGCTGGCGGTCATCCAGCCCAGCCGCGCACCCCATGCTTCACCCGCGACGAACGCGACGATGGCGATCAGCGCCAGCTTGAACAGCACGGGCCGCATGAAGCGGCGGAAAGTGATGGGGAGCATCCAATGAGAGCGCAATGGGGGCGTGCTTCCCCCTGGGTGGGCGGCAGGTCCGGGCGAGTGCTCGCTCCGCCTGCCCTCTCGGTGTCATTCACCGGCGAAAGCGTACCCCACACCCCGGACCGTGCGCACCGGCTCTTCAAGCCCGGCTTCAGCCAGCGCCTTGCGCAAGCGCAAGACATGCACGTCGACGGTGCGCTCTTCGACCACAACCGAATTGCCCCAGACGATGTCGAGGAGTTGCTGACGCGAGAACACACGGCCGGGATAGGCCATCAGCGCGTTCAGCAGGCGGAACTCGGTGGGGCCGAGATTGACATCCTTGCCCTCGGCAGTCACTCGGTGCTTGACCGGGTCCAGCGTGAGGCCCAGGCCCGTCAGCACCTCGCCGGCATGCTCGGGCTGGCGGCGACGCAGCACGGCACGCAAGCGGGCGAGCAGTTCACTGGGCGAGAAGGGCTTGGTGACGTAGTCGTCTGCACCGGCATCCAGCCCGGCCACCTTGTCATGCTCCTGGCCGCGCGCGGTGAGCATGATGACCGGCAGGCCCTTGGTGCGCTTGTCCGAGCGCAGCGTGCGCAGGAACTTCACGCCGGACTCATCGGGCAGCATCCAGTCCAGGATCATCGCGCTGGGCAGGTTCAGCTGCAGGGTGTTCTGTGCAGCCTTCACGTTGGGCGCAATGTGTACCGTGTAGCCCGAGGTGGACAGCGTGAAGCGGACTAACTCCGCGATGCCCGGTTCGTCTTCAACCAACAGAATGCTCGTGTCTGCCATGCGCAGGCCTCCGATCAGTTCTTCAGGGTTTCTTCAACGGTTTCGCGCGGGGCGTGACGGATGTCCGTACCCTTCACCATGTAGATCACGTACTCGGCGATGTTCTTGGCGTGATCACCGACGCGCTCGATCGACTTGGCGATGAAGGTCACATCGATGGCCGTGCCGATCAGGCGCGAGTCTTCCATCATGTGCGTGATCAGCTGACGCTGGATGGCACGGAAGCGCACATCGATTTCCTCGTCCTCGCCGATGACGCGGCCCGCAGCCGCGGCATCCAGGCGGGCAAAGGCATCCAGGGCGGTCTGGAGCATGTGCACTGCGTGGTGCGTCATAAGTTCGATGTCCGCCTGGCAGGGAATCACCTGCAGGGAACGGGCCATGATCTCGCGGCCGATGCGGGCGATCTTGGTGGACTCGTCGCCGATGCGCTCGAGGTCCGTGATGGCCTTGGAAACGGCCAGGATCATGCGCAGGTCGTTGGCGGCGGGCTGGCGGCGGGCAATCACCTCGACGCACTGCGCATCGAGGCTGACTTCCATCTGGTTGACGTCCTGGTCGCTGCGGATTGTCTGGTCAAACAGGGCGATATTGCGCTCAGTGATGCCCTTGATCGCATCGTGGAACTGGCGCTCGACCATGCCACCCATGCGCAGCACGGCGCTGCGGATTTCCTCGAGGTCCTGGTCGTATTGCTTTGAAGCGTGAGTGGTACCGAACATGATGTAGGCCTTCTCGCTGTGGAATCTGGATCGGACTGACTTAGCCGAAGCGGCCAGTGATGTAGTCCTCGGTCGCCTTCTTCTGCGGCTTCACGAAAATTTCCTTGGTCTTGCCGACTTCGATCAGTTCGCCCAGGTACATGTAGGCCGTGAAGTCGGAGCAGCGCGCGGCTTGCTGCATGTTGTGCGTGACGATGACCACCGTGTAGTCGTTCTTCAGCTCGTGGATCAGCTCCTCGATCTTGGCCGTGGAGATCGGGTCCAGCGCCGAGCAAGGTTCGTCGAGCAGCAGCACTTCAGGGCGGATCGCGATGCCGCGTGCAATGCACAGACGCTGCTGCTGACCGCCGGACAGGCCGTTGCCACTCTGATTGAGCTTGTCCTTGACCTCATTCCAGAGCGCGGCTTTCGACAGGGCCCACTCGACGCGATCATCCATCTCCGGCTTGGAGAGCTTCTCGAACAGACGTACGCCGAAGGCGATGTTGTCGTAGATGCTCATCGGAAACGGCGTGGGCTTCTGGAAGACCATGCCGATCTTGGCGCGAATCAGCGCGATGTCTTCGTTGCTGTTGAGCAGGTTCTCGCCGTCCAGCAGGATCTGGCCTTCGGCACGCTGCTCCGGATAAAGCGCGTACATGCGGTTGAAGGTGCGCAGCAGCGTGGACTTGCCGCAGCCCGACGGACCAATGAAGGCCGTGACGTGCTTCTCGGGGATGTTCAGGTTGATGTTGCGCAGGGCGTGGAACTTGCCGTAGTAGAACTGCAGGTCCTTGACCTCAAGCTTGTTGCGCGCCGGGGTGGTCGTGGTCACCATGGTCATTCCTTGATTCGTGTTCGGTATCTGGTTGAAGCGGTTCGGGCCTGCAGCATCACTTCTGCTTGCCGGAGAACAGGGTCCGCGCCAGGATGTTCAGGATCAGCACGCTCAGCGTGATCAGGAACACGCCGGCCCAGGCGAGCTTCTGCCAGTCCGGATACGGGCTCATTGCAAAGTTGAAGATCACGCGAGGCAGGCTGGCCATCGGCTCGCTCAGGTCCAGGCTGAAAAACTGGTTGTTCAGGGACGTGAACAGCAGGGGCGCCGTCTCTCCGGCAATCCGCGCCACTGCGAGCAGGATGCCCGTGATGACGCCAGCCACTGAGGCTTTCAGCGTGACCTTCGTGATCACGGTGTATTTGGGTGCGCCCAGCGCATAGGCGGCCTCGCGCAGCTGGTTGGGTACCAGCAGCAGCATGTTCTCCGTCGTACGGATCACCACCGGAATCACGATCAGGGACAGGGCCAGTACGCCGGCAAATCCGGAGAAGCCACCCATCGGCCGGACGATCAGCGCGTAGATGAACAAACCGATGACGATCGACGGTGCAGACAGCAGGATGTCGTTGATGAAGCGCGTCACCGCACCGAGCTTGCTGTGGTTGCCATATTCGGCCAAATAGATGCCAGCCAGGATGCCGATCGGCGTGCCGATCGCCGTGGCAAGTCCCACCATGATCGCGCTGCCCACGATCGCATTACGCAGTCCGCCGACGTCCGCGCCCGGCGGTGGGGTGTCGTACGTGAACAGGGCCATGGATAGGCCGGAAATACCCAGCGAAAGCGTCGTGACAAGGATCCAGATCAGCCACACCAGGCCGAAGGCCATGGCCAGCAGAGAAAGTGTGAGCGCGAGGCGGTTGATCCACTTGCGCTGCTGGTGCAGCTTGTTGGCGTTGGTGAAGCGAGTCTTGTCCACCGCTGGGGTAGTGACCGGAGTCTGTGCAGAGATGGTGCTCATGATCAGCTCTTTCCGCCTTCGGCCTTGGCCATGCGCATCAGCAGCACCTTGGAGGCCGCCAGCACCAGCGCCGTGATGATGAACAGGATTAAGCCCAGCTGCATCAGCGAGGCCGAGTGCAGACCGATCTCGGCCTCGGCAAACTCATTGGCCAGGGCCGACGTAATGCTGTTACCCGGCTCGAAGAGCGACATGGAGGACAGCAGATTGGTGTTGCCGATCACGAAGGTGACGGCCATGGTCTCGCCAAGCGCTCGCCCCAGACCGAGCATGATGCCGCCGATGACACCCGTCTTGGTGTAGGGCAGCACGACCTTCCAGACCACTTCCCAGGTACTGGAACCCAGACCATAGGCGGCTTCCTTGAGCAGCGCTGGGGTCACTTCAAACACATCTCGCATCACGCTCGCGATGAAGGGGATGATCATGATCGCGAGGATGATGCCGGCGCACAGCAAGCCGATACCCACCGGCGGTCCCTGGACCAGGGCACCGATGATCGGCCAGCTGCCGACCGCGTTCTGCAGCGGCACTTGCACGTAGTTGGCAAAGATCGGGGCAAAGACCAGCAAGCCCCACATGCCGTAGACGATCGAAGGAATGGCCGCCAGCAATTCGATGGCCGTACCCAGCGGGCGACGTAGCCACGCGGGCGACAGCTCGGTCAGAAACAGCGCAATGCCAAAGCTCACTGGGATCGCGATCACCAGGGCGATAGCTGAGGTCACGAGGGTGCCGTAGATCGGGATCAGTGCGCCGAACTGCTGCGCCGGGGGGTCCCAGGTGGACGTCGTGTAAAAGCTCAGACCAAAGGTACTGATCGACGGCCAGGACGCTACGACCAAAGAACCGATGATGGCCGCCAGCAGCGCCAGCGTGATGATGGCCGCGATTCGCGTGGCGTGCATGAACAGGAAGTCCTGCCATTGCCCGCGCGTCCGGCTTTGTGCCACCTGGGCACTCGTGATGCTCATACCCACCCCCACTGGGATCAATCTACAAATGCATAACCGGGCTTGAGTGACCCCACCCAAGCCCGGCTGACTACTGCTGGTTAGCGGCCTGCAAAGACGGCCTTGCCGGAAGCGTCCTTGACGTTGTCTGCCCACAGCTTGCGGATCAGCGGCTCGACACTGTCAGGCATCGGCACGTAGTCGAGCGCGGTGGCTGCCGCGTCGCCATTGCGGAGAGCCCAGTCGAAGAACTTGAGCACTTCGGCGCCATTGGCAGGCTTGTCCTGCGTCTTGTGCATCAGGATGAAGGTTGCGCCGGTAATCGGCCATGCGCCCGCACCTGCCTGATCGGTCAGGATCTGACCGAAGTTCTGCGCCCAGTTCGCGCCTGCCGCAGCGGCACGGAAGGACGTGTCGTCGGGTGCCACGTACTGACCCGCGCGATTCTGCATCTGCGCGAACGGCATCTTGTTCTGGCGCGCGTAGGAGTATTCGACGTAGCCGATCGAACCCGGCAGACGCTGCACGAATGCGGCCACACCTTCGTTGCCCTTGCCACCCAGACCCACCGGCCAGTTCACGCTGGTGCCTTCACCGACCTTGCCCTTCCACTCGGCGGAGATCTTGGACAGGTAGTTCGTGAAGATGAAGGTCGTGCCCGAACCGTCGGCGCGGCGGACCACAGCAATGTTCTGATCAGGCAGCTTCACGCCCGGGTTCAGGGAGGTGATCGCGGCTTCATTCCACTTCTTGATCTTGCCCAGATAGATGTCGGCGAGCACGGGGCCGGTCAGCTTGAGCTGACCAGGCTGCAGGCCGGGCACATTCATGATGGGCACCACGCCACCCATGGCGATCGGGAACTGAATCATGCCGGCCTTGTCGAGATCGGCCTGACTCATCGGGGCGTCAGAGGCACCGAAGTCCACCGTCTTGTTCGTGATCTGGCGGATGCCGCCGGACGAACCGATAGACTGGTAGTTGATCCGGACACCGGTCGCCTTGTTGTAGTCGGCGGCCCAGCGGGAATACAGGGGGGCCGGGAAGGTGGCGCCGGCGCCGGTGATCTCCTGAGCGGAGACCGTCGGGGCCATCATCGACAGGCTCACCAGGGTGCTGGCGGCCAGTGCACTGAACAGTTTCTTCATCGTCATCCTCTATGGGTTCGGGAGGGATTGAGATGAATTGTGACGATCGAATATGACATCGGGGTGACATATTGAACTGCAAAACCCGGGAGAAACCCGCGATGTCACAAACGGTCATTGAATTGTCACGTGAGCTGCCTATTGTGGGCGCCGACGCCGCGAATGCGCGACGTTGACCGACAAACCTAGGAGAACACCCAGATGAACCGCCGCAATCTGCTGCTGGCAGTCAGCGCCTTGGCCCTGGCAGCCTGCGCCAGCACCCCTCCTGCGCCGACCACGATTGCCGAAACCGCCCAGCGCACGCCGGAGCTGTCCACGCTGACCCGCGCGATCGGCGCTGCCGAGCTGCAAGCCACTCTGGCCGGCCCCGGCCCCTTCACGGTCTTCGCGCCGAGCGACGCCGCATTCGCCAAGCTGCCCAAGGATCGCCTGGACGCCCTGCTGGCCAACAAGGACCAGCTGCGCGCCGTGCTGACCTACCACGTCGTGCCTGGCAAGGTCATGGCTGCTGACGTGAAGAACAGCCGCGTCAAGACCGTGAATGGCGCCGAGGTGAACTTGTCCAAGTCCGGCGATCTCGTCGGCTTCGAAGATGCGCTGGTCATCAAGGCCAATGTGGACGCCACCAACGGCGTGATCCACATCATCGACACCGTGATGCTGCCGCCCGCACCGCGCCGCTGATCGACCGATACGCAACGGGCCGCTGGAGCATTCTCCAGCGGCCCGTTTTCTTTGGCGCAGCGCAATGCATGCATTGCATCTTCGGCGTGAGATGCACGGCGCAACGAACACCGAAAAACAGCCCGAAGCCCGCACGCCACATGCGGAAAGTCAGTTTGTTGATATTCAACTAAAGATTGAAAATCAACATCAAAATGGGCTGTTATTCAATCATTCATTGAAACCTAGACACTGAACCCTGGCCCTGCGGCCGAGCGCTGAGCCGGCCGAAAACTGTCGTTTCAATGTGCGGCAGCCGCACCCGATGGCAGCGAGGCCGCCAGCTGAGCACACAGCGATTCGGCGCGTTGCGCCTCCTCCGCCTCCACCATCAGCCGCAGCAGCGGTTCGGTGCCCGACGGGCGAATCAATACTCGCCCGCCCTGACCGAGCTGAGCCTCAACAGCAGCCTGCGCATCTCGCAATGGAGCGTGGGTCTTCCAGTCGAACCCTGCGGGCAGGCGCACATTTTTGAGCACCTGCGGCATCAGACGCACTGGCGCGACCAGTTCGGCCAGAGTGCGGCCCTGGTCGCGCATGGCAGCCAGCACCTGCAGCGCGGCGATGGTGCCGTCACCTGTGGAGTGTCGGTCCAGGAAGATCAGGTGGCCCGAGCTTTCACCGCCGTACAGCCAGCCGCGCTCACTCAGGCGCTCCAACACGTAGCGATCACCCACCTTGGCGCGCTCGAAGCCGACGCCGGCGCTGCGGAACGCCGCCTCCAGCCCGAAATTGCTCATCAATGTGCCGACGACGCCCTCGACCGGCTGGGTGCGATGACGATCCATCGCCACCACGTAGAGCAGCTCGTCGCCGTTCAGCAGACGACCGTCAGCGTCCACCATCTGCAGGCGGTCGGCATCGCCATCCAGCGCGATGCCCAGGTGCGCACCGTGCTCGCGTACCTCAGCCTGCAGCGCCTGAGGATGAACTGCACCCACACCGTCGTTGATGTTCATGCCGTTCGGTTCACAGCCAATGCGGATCACCTCTGCACCCAGCTCGTGCAGCAGCGCGGGCGTCACCTGATACGCGGCGCCATTGGCGCAATCGACGACGACTCGCAAGCCACGCAGATCCAGATGCGCCGGAAAGCTGGCCTTGCAGAACTCGATGTAGCGGCCCGCGGCGTCATTCAGGCGGCGCGCCTTGCCCAAGTCGGCCGAGGCCACGCAGCCCATCGGCTCGTCAATCAGCGCCTCGATGCTCGCTTCTGTCTCGTCCGACAGCTTGGCGCCGCGACCATCAAAGAACTTGATACCGTTGTCCTGATACGGATTGTGGCTTGCGCTGATGACCACGCCGGCGTCCAGACGCATGGCCCGCGTGAGGTGCGCGACAGCGGGTGTGGGGATGGGCCCGGCCAGCAGGACATCGGCCCCGGCAGCAATCAAGCCCGACTCCAGGGCAGCTTCCAGCAGATAGCCGGACACGCGCGTGTCCTTGCCGATCAGCACCTGCGGCCGGCTGCCCGGCGTCCTGGACGCGGCCAGACTGCGGCCTGCGGCGTAGCCCAGGCGCATGACGAAATCTGGAGTCATCGGTGCCGTACCCACCGGGCCGCGCACGCCGTCTGTACCGAAATACTTTCTGCTCATTGCTGCTGCTTCATTTCTGGGATCATTCAATCAGTCTTCTTCGCGACAGCGGCGCGCCTGCACCGCCGCCCACACCTTGAGCGCGTCCACGGTCGCGGCCACATCGTGCACCCGCACAATCCGTGCTCCGCGCTGGACCGCCAGCAGGTGCGCAGCCACCGACGCGGCAACACGCTCGCCGGCATCACGCCCCGTGAGCTGGCCCAGCATAGACTTTCTGGACACTCCGGCGAGCACCGGCAGATCCGCGCTTGATGACTCACAGGGCACGCGGATCTGCCCGATCTGTGCAAGCAGATGAAGGTTGTGCTCGAGACTCTTGCCAAAGCCGAAACCGGGGTCGAGCAGGATCCGCTCGTCCTTGATGCCGGCTGCACGCAGGGCCATGACGCGCTCGGCCAGAAACGCTCTGACTTCTGCCACGACATTGCGGTACGTCGGGTTGCGCTGCATGGTGCGCGGTTCGCCTTGCATGTGCATCACCACGAGGCCGCACCCTGAAGGGGCGACCGCCTCGATCGCGCCCGGCGCGCGAAAGCCCATCACGTCATTGATCACATCCGCACCGGCCGCCAAGGCCCGCGCCATGACCTCGGGCTTCATCGTGTCGACCGAGACGCACACACCGCGTGCCACGAAGTGCTGCACCGAGCGTTGGATGCGTTGCCACTCGTCATCGGCCGACACCGCCAGCGCACCGGGCCGGGTGGACTCGCCACCGATGTCCAGCAGATCGGCCCCCTCGGCCAGCAGGCGCTCGCCATGCTCGATCGGCGCATCCGCATGGGCAAAGTGCTGCCCGCCATCGGAAAAGCTGTCTGGCGTGACGTTCACGATGCCCATGACGAGCGGTCGCGCCTGAAGATCGAAGCAGAATCGACCGGCTTGCCAATTCATGGACTGAAGCGTCCTGTCATGATTGAGCACAAGCGGGCAGGTGCTACATACAAAGGCAAAGGAGCGCCCGCAGGCGCCCCTTGACAGTACGGCAATGATCAGGCGGTAGCCGCGGCACCTTCGGCAGGCGCGCTGGGCGAACCCGGATCATTCGTGGATGTGGTGGCCGGGGGGCGGGGTGCGCGTACCGGACGGCCTTCCATGATGTCCTTGATCTGCTCGGCGTCGATGGTCTCGTACTCCATCAGCGCAGCAGTCATGGCCTCCACCCGATCTGCCTTGTCCTGCAGGATCTTGGTGGCGGCGGCGTACTGCTCGTCGATGATGCGGCGGATTTCGAGGTCCACACGCTGCATCGTGGCTTCTGAGATATTCGTGGTCTTGGTCACGCTACGGCCCAGGAACACTTCGCCCTCGTTCTCCGCATAGACCATCGGACCGAGCTCATCGCTCATGCCGTAACGGGTCACCATGTCGCGTGCGATCTTGGTCGCACGCTCGAAGTCATTCGACGCGCCGGTAGAAATGCGCTTGACGAACAAGTCTTCGGCAATCCGACCACCGAACAGGATCGCCATCTCAGTGAGCATCTGATCCTTGTACATGCTCAGGCGATCCCGCTCAGGCAACTGCCACGTGACGCCAAGCGCGCGGCCGCGCGGAATGATCGTGACCTTGTGCACGGGGTCGGCGTTGGGCAGCGAAGCCGCGATCACAGCGTGGCCGGACTCGTGGTAGGCCGTGGCCTTCTTCTCGTCCTCGGACATGACCATGGTCTTGCGCTCAGGACCCATGTAGATCTTGTCCTTGGCCTTCTCGAAATCTTCCATGCTCACGACACGACCGTTGCGGCGTGCGGCAAACAGGGCGGCTTCATTGACCAGATTGGCGAGATCCGCCCCGGAGAAACCGGGTGTGCCACGCGCCAGTACCGCGGCTTCAACGTCCGTACCTAGCGGAACCTTGCGCATGTGCACCTTGAGGATCTGCTCACGGCCGCGGATATCCGGCAGCGGCACAACGACTTGACGGTCGAAACGGCCGGGGCGCAGGAGTGCGGGGTCCAGAATGTCCGGTCGGTTCGTCGCAGCGATCACGATGATGCCGGAGTTGGTGTCGAAACCGTCCATCTCCACCAGCATCTGGTTCAGGGTCTGTTCGCGCTCGTCGTTGCCGCCGCCCAACCCGGCACCGCGATGACGACCCACCGCGTCGATTTCATCCACAAAGATGATGCAGGGCGCATGCTTCTTGGCGTTCTCGAACATGTCGCGCACGCGGGCTGCGCCCACGCCGACGAACATTTCCACGAAGTCCGAACCCGAGATGCTGAAGAACGGCACCTTGGCTTCGCCGGCGATCGCCTTGGCCAGCAGCGTCTTGCCTGTACCGGGCGAGCCGACCATCAGCACGCCGCGCGGAATCCGGCCGCCGAGCTTCTGGAACTTGGACGGATCCTTCAGGAACTCGACGAGTTCCTTGACCTCTTCCTTGGCTTCGTCGCAGCCGGCCACGTCAGCAAAGGTAATGCTGTTGTTGGACTCGTCGATCATGCGAGCCTTGCTCTTGCCGAAGCTGAACGCCCCGCCTTTGCCACCGCCCTGCATGCTGCGCATCATCCAGAACCAGAAGCCGATCAGGAGCAGGATCGGACCGAGGTGAATGAGCAGGGTCATGAGGAGAGACTGGCCCTCTTCCGGCGTGCCGTAGACCTTGACCCCGTACTTGACGAGGTTGTCTGACATGAAGATGTCGCCAGGAGACGTCAGGGTGAAGCGATTGCCTTCCTTGGGGAAGACCGTCAGCGTGCGCCCCTGAACCTCGACCTTCTCGATCCGACCAGCCTTGGCGTCTTCCATGAACTGCGTGTAGCTCACGGCTTCGTTGACCGGTGCGCGCCGGTTCTCGAACTGCTTGAAGACCGTGAACAACACCATGGCTACAACGAGCCAGATGATCGCTTTGGTGAGGAGGTTGTTGTTCACTTACTCATACTCCTGGGCAATGGCACGGCCCGGTCAATGTGTTGATTGATTCTACGCCTCGCAGGGCTTGACATAGCGCAGGCATTGCGATGGATTGCCCCAGCCTCGGCGTGACCGTTGCACTCGAATCACTCCCTGCCGGCCGCCTTCAGGCCCTGCGCAACCAGAAAGGTTTCCGACGAGTTCGAGCGCGAGGCCTTGGGCTTGTACTCGGTCACCTTCTGGAACGCCTCCTTGTAGAGCTTCACCGTCTGGGAAAACCCGCTGCCGTGAAAGCTCTTGGTCACCAGCGCTCCGCGCTTCGTGAGGTGATTGACCGCAAACTCCAGCGCCAGTTCGTTCAGATGAGCCACCCGTGCGGCATCGGCCGCCCCAACTCCGCTCAAGTTGGGGGCCATGTCGGAAAGCACAAGATCGACCGCGCCGTCGCCCACGAGCGTCTCGAACTCCGCAAGCACCGCGTCTTCACGGAAGTCGCCCAGCAGGAAGGTCACGTCCGCGACGGGTTCCATGGGCAGCAAATCGAGCGCAAACACCCGACCGTGAATGCCCGGTCCACTCTTGTTCTTGAGCCGCTCGCGCACAACCTGACTCCAGCTGCCGGGCGTGGCGCCCAGATCGACGACGGTCGCGCCCGGCTTGAGCAGCTGAAACTGATCCAGAATTTCGGTGAGCTTGAAGGCAGCACGTGCCCGGTAGCCCTGCTGCTGGGCCATCTTCACATAGGGATCATTGATGTGATCCATCAGCCATGCGGCCGAGAACTTGTTCTTCTTGGTTGATTTCATTGGGATAATCCCGAAATGAGCACATCAGAAACCATCACGCTGTCTCCGCTGCAGCGCAAAAACCTCAAATCCCACGCCCATCATCTTGACCCAGTCGTCATGATCGGCAATGAAGGCCTCACCGCCGCCGTTCTCAAGGCTATTGATGAGCAGCTTGCAGCACACGAGCTGATCAAGATCCGCGTGTTCTCCGATGACCGCGCACAACGCTCCGAACTGCACGCATCCATCTGTGCCGAGTTGGGCGCCGCACCGGTGCAGCATATCGGCAAGCTGCTTGTGGTCTGGCGTCCGGGCGAATCAAGCACTCGAATCGATCCGGATATGCCCTACCTGCCGGCTGCGCCAGCAGCGAAAAAGTCCGGAACTCAGTCTGCCCCACATACTCCGAAGAAGCTGGCTGCAGCGGGAAAGACGGCCGCCAAGAAGACCGTGAAGCGAAAGTCAGTGACCGAAGACACGGAAAACACGCTCGCACGCAGAATCCGTCAAGCGACCGAGCAGTCCCGAAAGCGCACCACACGCCGCGGTGCCCGGCGCAGTCGCTGAACGAGGGCCTGCTCAGCGCGATCGCGCCACCACAATCGCGCCCAGCACGCACTGGGCGGCATATAACACGGCCGACACGCCATGCAGCGCGCCAAACTGCGTCGCCAGCGACTCGTGCATCACCGGCGAAGAGTGCATCATCATCTCGACACGCAGGCTAGCCATCCAGGGCCCGAGCACGAACTGCTGGATGGCGGCCAATCCGACCATGCTCAGCAGCATGTACACGGATACGCGCGTCAGGTGGACACGACGCTCCAGCCGTTTGTGAAGTGCCAGAACAATAGCAGCGCAAACAAAGACGACGATGCTCTGCCAATAGAACGCATGACTGGCAAATGTGCCCGCCAGAGAGCGTGGTGTGAGCACCGCGAACGCGAGCGGCGCAGCGAGCAGACCCACCGTCCAGGTGCAACCTACCCAGGCCGTGAGCGCCAGACGGTAGAGCGCCAGCAGCCAGCGCTCGACGCGCGACTCAGGCGCGCTCGCCCCGCCGACGCTGATGCCCTCGTTGCTCACGTCGGGCTCACTCGTAACGAACCGCGCGCACTTCGTACTCGCGATTGCCACCTGGCGCCATCACCACGGTGGTGTCGCCTTCGAACTTGCCGATCAGTGCCCGTGCCACCGGGCTCGTCACACTGACACGGCCTTGACGGATATCCGCCTCGTCCTCGCCGACGATCTGGTAGGTCGTCACATCACCAGACTCCAGATCTTCGAGTTCAACTGTCGCCCCAAACACCACCTTGCCCTCCGCATCAAGCGTCTTGGGATCGATGATCTGGGCATTCGAGAGCTTGCCCTCGATCTCCATGATCCGCCCTTCGATGAAGCCCTGACGCTCCTTGGCTGCGTCGTACTCGGCGTTCTCGGACAGGTCGCCCTGGGCGCGTGCCTCGGCGATCGCGGTGATGACTGCCGGGCGATCGACGGTCTTGAGGCGATGCAACTCACTCTTGAGCTGCTCGGCACCGCGCACGGTGATGGGAATGGTGCTCATGGATCTACTCGTGGACTCAATGGATCGGGGGCAGCCGAAGCTGCCCCCGGGGTTTGAACGTTCAGCACTTGCGCCTCTCAGAGGCCCTTGGCACGCAGCTCTTTGTGAAGGGTCTGGACGTCGAAGACATCAAGCGTGTTCACGCTCTTCATGCCCTCCACCGCGGCGAGTGCGCCTGCAATCGTGGTTTGTGACGGCACCCGTGCAGCCTGCGCCGCGACGCGGATGTAGCGCGAATCAGCAATCGCGTTGCGCCGCTCCTCCACGGTATTGATCACCAGCTGAATCTCGCCGTTCTTGATCATGTCGACCACGTTCGGACGCCCTTCAGTCACCTTGTTGACTGACTTGCAGGGGATGCCGGATGCCTCGATGGCAGCCGCGGTGCCGCGGGTCGCGATGATCTTCAGGCCCAGTTCATGGAAGCCGCGCGCCGCGTCTACGGCCTTGGTCTTGTCCGCGTTCTTGACGCTCATGAACACGGTGCCACTCTCGGGCAGCTTGGTGGAGGCGCCGATCTGACTCTTGATGAACGCTTCACCGAAGGTCTTGCCCACACCCATGACCTCGCCCGTGGACTTCATTTCGGGGCCAAGGATCGTATCAACACCAGGGAACTTGTTGAACGGGAAGACGGCTTCCTTCACGCAGTAGTACGGCGGCACGATCTCTTTGGTGAAGCCCTGATCAGCCAAAGACTTGCCGGCCATCGCACGTGCGGCAATCTTCGCCAGCGGGGCACCGATCGCCTTTGACACGTAGGGCACCGTTCGCGAGGCACGGGGGTTCACCTCAAGCACGTAAATCGTCTCGCCCTGAACAGCGAACTGCACGTTCATCAGGCCGATCACATTCAAGGCCTTGGCCATGACTTCGGTCTGGCGCTTGAGTTCGTCGATCAGTGCGGGCTTGAGCGAATACGGGGGCAACGAGCACGCCGAGTCGCCGGAGTGCACGCCCGCCTGCTCAATGTGTTCCATCACGCCGCCGATCACAACCTGCTTGCCGTCGGACAGGCAGTCCACGTCGACTTCAATGGCATCATTCAGGAAGCGATCGAGAAGCACAGGCGAGTCGTTGCTGACCTTGACCGCTTCGCGCATGTAGCGCTCCAGATCCCGCTGTTCGTGGACAATTTCCATCGCGCGGCCGCCCAGCACGTAGCTGGGGCGCACAACGAGCGGATAGCCGATCTCGTTGGCGAGTCGCAGGGCTTCGTCTTCAGTGCGTGCGGTGCGATTGGGCGGTTGCAGCAAGCCCAGCTTGTGGATCAATTTCTGAAAGCGCTCGCGATCCTCGGCAATGTCGATGGACTCGGGTGAGGTGCCGATGATGGGCACACCGTTGGCTTCCAGCGCCTTGGCGAGCTTCAGCGGCGTCTGCCCGCCGTACTGGACGATCACGCCCCACGGCTTCTCCTTGTCGACGATCTCAAGCACATCCTCGAGCGTCAGTGGCTCAAAGTAGAGTCGGTCGCTCGTGTCGTAGTCGGTGGAGACTGTTTCCGGGTTGCAGTTGACCATGATGGTCTCGAACCCGTCTTCGCGCAGCGAGAGCGCGGCATGCACGCAGCAGTAGTCGAACTCGATGCCCTGGCCGATGCGGTTGGGGCCACCACCCAGCACCATGACCTTCTTTTTCTCTGTCGGCTGGCTTTCGCACTCCTCCTCATAGGTCGAGTACATGTAGGCCGTCTTGGTGGCGAATTCTGCAGCGCAGGTATCCACACGCTTGAAGACCGGGCGTACCTTCAGGCCGTGGCGGTGCTTGCGCACCTCTGCCTCGGACGTGTCCAGCAGATACGCCAGACGCCGATCCGAGAAGCCCTTGCGCTTGAGCTCACGCATCGTCGGCTCATCAAGGTCAGCGAGGGTGTGCTTCTCGATCTCCAGCTCGAGGTCGACGATCTCCTTGATCTGCACGAGGAACCAGGGGTCGATGTGGGTGAGGGTGTGTACCTCTTCGAGCGTGAAGCCGGCGGCAAAGGCATCGCCCACATACCAGATGCGCTCGGGGCCGGGCTCACCCAGCTCCTGTTCGATGCGCTCGCGGTCGGTCGTCTTCTGATTGAGCCCGTCCACGCCAACCTCAAGACCACGCAGGGCCTTCTGGAAGCTTTCCTGGAAGGTCCGGCCGATGGCCATGACCTCTCCCACGCTCTTCATCTGCGTGGTGAGGTGCGAGTCAGCCTGCGGGAACTTCTCGAAGGCGAAGCGCGGCACCTTGGTGACGACGTAGTCGATCGTCGGCTCGAAGGACGCCGGTGTGGCGCCGCCCGTGATGTCGTTCTTGAGCTCATCGAGCGTGTAGCCCACGGCGAGCTTGGCGGCCACCTTGGCAATCGGAAAGCCCGTGGCCTTGGAGGCCAGCGCAGACGATCGCGACACGCGCGGGTTCATCTCGATCACGATCATGCGCCCGGTGTCCGGGTTGATCGAGAACTGCACGTTCGAGCCGCCGGTATCCACACCGATCTCGCGCAGAATCGCGATCGAGGCATTGCGCATGACCTGATATTCCTTGTCGGTCAGGGTCTGCGCTGGGGCCACGGTGATCGAGTCGCCTGTATGGATGCCCATGGGGTCCAGGTTCTCGATCGAACACACGATGATGCAGTTGTCCACGCGGTCGCGGACGACTTCCATCTCGTATTCCTTCCAGCCGATCAGGCTTTCCTCGATCAGCAGCTCGCGTGTGGGCGAAAGCTCCAGACCGCGCTTGCAGATCGTCTCGAACTCTTCGGCGTTGTAGGCAATGCCACCGCCCGTGCCACCAAGCGTGAAGCTCGGACGGATCACCATCGGGTAGCCGGAATTGCCGAGTTCCTCGGCAATGCGGCGATGCACGGCCCAAGCCTCATCCATGCTGTGTGCGATGCCCGATTTGGCGCTCTGCAGGCCGATGGAGGTCATCGCCTCCTTGAACTTGAGTCGATCCTCCGCCTTCTCGATCGCCTTCTCGTTGGCGCCGATCAGCTCCACGTTGTACTTGTCCAGTACACCGTGCTTGTGCAGATCCAGTGCGCAGTTCAGCGCGGTCTGCCCGCCCATCGTGGGCAACAGTGCATCCGGGCGCTCCTTGGCGATGATGCGCTCGACCACCTGCCACGTGATGGGCTCGATGTAGGTCACGTCGGCCATCTCGGGGTCAGTCATGATCGTGGCCGGATTGCTGTTGACCAGGATGACCTTGTAGCCCTCTTCACGCAGGGCCTTGCAGGCCTGTGCGCCGGAGTAGTCGAACTCGCAGGCCTGGCCGATGATGATCGGGCCGGCGCCGATGATGAGAATGCTCTTGATGTCTGTGCGCTTAGGCATGATCCGACTCTCGCAGGGCCGCCCCAAGAGAGGCGGGCGCCCCCTCGGGGGGCAGTGCAGCGGCAAGGCCGCAAACGTGGGGGGTCAAGCTGACTTCTCCATCAGCGCGATGAACTTGTCGAACAGGTCACCAATGTCATGCGGGCCGGGGCTGGCCTCCGGGTGACCCTGGAAACAGAAAGCCGGCACATCAGTACGCTCCAGCCCCTGGATTGACCCGTCGAACAGCGACACGTGCGTGACGCGCATGTTGGCTGGCAGGGTGTTCTCGTCCACCGCAAAGCCGTGGTTCTGGCTGGTGATGTAGACCCGCCTGGAATCCAGATCCTGCACCGGATGGTTGCCGCCGTGATGGCCGAACTTCATCTTCAGGGTCTTGGCGCCACTGGCCAGGCCCATGATCTGGTGGCCCAGGCAGATGCCGAACGTCGGGATCTTGCGGGCCATGAACTCGCGTGCAGCGCCAATCGCATAGTCGCAGGGCTCGGGGTCGCCCGGTCCATTGGACAGGAAGACGCCGTCCGGATTCATCGCAATCACATCCGTGGCAGGCGTCTGCGCGGGCACCACGGTCACGCGGCAGCCGCGATCACTCATCAGGCGCAGGATGTTGCGCTTCACGCCGAAGTCATAGGCCACGACATGGAACTTCGGCTCGACCAGCTCCGGAAACTCCGAAGAGCCGTCATCAAACAGCCGCCATGAACCTTCCGTCCACTCGTAGGCTTCGCGCGTGCTCACGACCTTGGCGAGATCCTGGCCAGCCATGCTGGGCGCGGCCTTCGCACGGGTAGCCGCGTCCGCAAGCTGCGCGTCCGTCAGAGTGTCGCCCTCGCCCACGGCGACGATGCAGCCGTTCTGCGCGCCCTTCTCGCGCAGCACACGCGTGAGTTTGCGCGTGTCCAAGCCGGCAATGCCGACCACGCTCTCGTTCTTGAGATAGGTGGACAACGCGTCCTGCGCGCGGAAGTTGGAGACCACCGCAGACAGATCCCGAATCACCAGACCCTTGGCCCAGACCCGTGGCGCTTCCTCGTCCTGCTCGTTGACACCTACGTTGCCGATATGGGGATACGTCAGTGTGACGATCTGCCCGCAGTAGCTCGGGTCGGTCAGGATTTCCTGGTAGCCGGTGATGGCAGTGTTGAACACCACCTCCCCGACGGTGGTGCCCGTGGCACCGATGCTGTAGCCGCGAAAGACCGTCCCGTCGGCCAGCACCAACGCAGCCTGAGGACGTTGGAAGCTCAGCCGCGTTTGTGTGAGATTCAGAGGCATGTTCTTGTGTCTGCGAACGGCGCACGCCGCCCCCACGCCATGTCGCCGGAAAGCGAGCGCGGGTTGGGTGCACGTTAGGGGATTTTTAAGAGTTTACCAGCCCGCACTGCAGCACCTGCACCCTCTACTTGACGCGCCGTCCATGCGCTGGCCGATGCCCATCTGGCCGATTTGAAAAGCCGCACTGTGCCGGGGGTCCGGCCATGCCTGTGCTCACGGATCACCGACTCACACAAACGCAGTATTGGCGGGCGTTGGCGCCGCCGCCTATGGTGACCACACTTAAGTCTCCAGTGCTCGCTTTTCCCCTGAAGTGAGCTTTAGCGCCCCGCCTGATGCGGGGCCTTTTTTTGCTTCGCTACATTCGAGCTATTCACCTCGACGAGCACAGCATGAACGCACTGGAGCAACTCAAGCAACACACTGTGGTGGTCGCCGACACGGGCGACTTCGAAACCATGCGCGCCTACGCGCCGCGTGACGCCACCACCAACCCCTCATTGATCCTCAAGGCGGTGACCAAACTCGAATACCGCGCCCTGCTTGATCAGGTGCTGCGTGATCATCCCGGTGCTGCGACCCCCGAGGTGATCGACCGCCTGCTGGTTGCGTTCGGGCAGGAGATCCTGAAGATCGTGCCCGGCCGGGTCTCCACCGAGGTGGACGCGCGCCTGTCCTTCGACACCGCCGGCACGCTGGCCAAGGCGCGCGAGATCATCGCGCTCTACCGGGCGGCCGGCATTGACACGAGCCGCGTACTGATCAAGATCGCCTCCACCTGGGAGGGCATCCGCGCGGCCGAGGTGCTGGAGCGCGAGGGCGTCACTTGCAACATGACCCTGCTGTTCAGCCTGCCGCAGGCTGTGGCCTGTGCCGAGGCGAATGCGCGGCTGATCTCGCCTTTCGTGGGTCGCATCCTGGACTGGTACAAGAAGTCCACCGGCCAGGACTACACCGCCGAGACGGACCCCGGCGTGCTCTCGGTGCGGCGCATCTACGCCTACTACAAGAAGTTCGGCTACGGCACCGAGGTCATGGGCGCAAGCTTCCGCAACACCGGTGAGATCCTCGCGCTGGCCGGTTGCGATCTGCTGACCATCTCGCCCGATCTGCTCGGCCAGCTCGCGGCCATGGATGCGTCCGTACCGCGCCTGCTGCACCCCGTGGAGTCGGCTGCGCACGACATGCAGCGCGTCAGCTACGACGAAGCCGGCTTTCGCTTTGCCATGAACGAAGACGCCATGGCCACCGAAAAGCTGGCCGAGGGCATCCGGCTCTTCGCCGCGGACACCCGCAAGCTCGAAGCGCTGATCGAACAGGCGCGAGCCTGAGGCGCGCTCGGTGACGTCGAGCGTCGAGACCCGCCGCATCAACCTCGCCCTGCAGGGCGGCGGCTCGCATGGCGCCTTCACTTGGGGTGTGCTGCAGGCGGTGCTGGAAGACGAACGCGTCGAGATCGAGGGCATTTCCGGCACCAGTGCGGGAGCGATGAACGCGGTGGTGCTGGCCTCAGCCATCGGCCAGCACAACAGCCGGGGCGCCGGAAGCTACTGCGCCAAGGCGCGCGAAGCGGCCATCGAGGCGCTGGCGCAGTTCTGGCGCAGCATCAGCGCGTATTCCTCGCTCAACCCGGTGAAGCGCGCACCCATGGACACGCTCTTCGGCCTGTGGGGTGTGCAGGACAACCCGGCCCAGTTCTGGGCCGAGACCTTTGCCAAGACCTTCTCGCCGTACCAGTTCAATCCGCTGGACATCAATCCGGTGCGCGAGCTGCTCAAGCAGCACGTGGACTTTGACGCCCTGGCCACACCCCTGGCGCCCAAGGTGTTTGTTGCGGCGACGCGCGTGCGCACCGGCAAGGCCGAGATCTTTAGCGGCAAGCGCCTGTGCCCGGAGGCCGTGGCCGCCAGCGCCTGCCTGCCCATGCTGTTTCAGGCCGTAGAGGTTGAAGACGACTGGTTCTGGGATGGCGGCTTTGCCGGCAACCCTGCGCTGCATCCGCTCATCTACGAGTGCAAGAGCGCTGACATCGTGCTCGTGCAGATCAACCCGGTCATCCGCGAAGATCTGCCGACCAACAGCCGGGACATCCTCGACCGGATGAACGAGATCACCTTCAACGCCAGCCTGCTGGCCGAGATGCGCGCCATCGACTTCGTGGCGCGCCTTCTGAAGGACGGCAAGCTGGACCCTGCGCGCTACAAGCATGTGCTGATGCATCGCATCGGCGGCGACGAACTGGCCAAGTACGGCGCCGCCAGCAAGCTGGCCACAGACAGCGGCTTCATCACCGAGCTGCACGCGCTGGGCCTGGAATCCGGGCGCGACTGGCTAAAGCGCAACTTTGAGGCCCTGGGTGACCACGGCACCGTGAATATCGCGCGGGACTACCTGGACGATCTGCGCATCCCCCTGCGCTCATCGAGCAGCGCGGGGCGTACAAATGGGGGTAGCAACGGTGGCAACAGCGGTGGTGGCAAGGACGGCCGCGCCCACCCCGAAAAGAAGCGCTGAGCTTCAGCGCGTGTTCGACGTCAGCACGCGCTGCGGCAGCCGGCCGCAGAGCACCCCCACGCTAGAGCGGGTCTCTGCGACAAGGCAACGCAGAACCCGGCCCTCGCCCGAACCAATCGAGCTGGAACGGTCACACTGAGTGCACCCGCTGCCCCACAAGGGCGGTGCGGACCAGCCCACAGCTTCTTCACGCATCCGCCATGCTCGACCCCATCCTGCTCGCGCGCATCCAGTTCGGCGCCAACATCAGCTTCCACATCCTGTTCCCCACCATCACCATCGCGCTGGCGTGGGTACTGCTGTTCTTCAAGCTGCGCTTCAACCGCACGGGCGACCTGAAGTGGATGGACGCCTACAAGTTCTGGGTCAAGGTCTTTGCCGTGACCTTTGCGCTGGGTGTGGTCAGCGGCATCACGATGAGCTTCCAGTTCGGCACCAACTGGCCGGGCTTTATGGAAACCGTGGGCAACATTGCCGGGCCGCTCTTGGCCTACGAGGTGCTGACGGCGTTTTTTCTTGAAGCCACCTTCCTCGGGATCATGCTGTTTGGCTTCAACCGGGTGAGCAACCGGGTGCACACGCTGGCGACGGTGCTGGTGGCCGTGGGCACGAGCATGTCGGCCTTCTGGATTCTGGTGCTCAACAGCTGGATGCAGACGCCGGTGGGCTTCGAGATGATCGACGGCAAGGCCCACGCCACGGACTGGCTGGCCATCATCTTCAACCCGAGCTTTCCGTACCGCTTCACGCACATGATGCTGGCGAGCGGCCTGACCGCAGCCTTTCTGGTGGCCGGCGTCTCCGCCTGGCGCTGGCTGCGTGGCGACCGCTCTGGCGGCGTGATGGCCGGCCTGAAGACCGGCGTGTACATCGCCGCTGCACTGATCCCGCTGCAGATCCTGGCCGGCGACATGCACGGCCTTAACACCCTGCAGCACCAGCCGGCCAAGGTGGCAGCCATGGAAGGCATCTGGGAGACCGAGCGCGGCGCGGATCTGCGCCTGTTCGCCATCCCCGATGAAGCTGCACGCACCAACCACTTCGAGATCACAGTGCCCAACCTGGCCAGCGTGATCCTGACCCACTCACTGGACGGCGAAATCAAGGGCCTGAACGAGTTCGAGGGCAAGCACCCACCGGTGGCACCGGTGTTCTTTGCCTTCCGCATCATGGTGGGTGTGGGCATGTTGATGCTGCTGGTGAGCTGGATCGGCGCATGGCAGCTCAAGCGCCAGGGTCAGCCCAAGCCCTGGCTGGCGCGGGCGCTGCTGTTCATGACCTTCTCCGGCTGGGTGGCCACGATTGCCGGCTGGTACGTCACGGAGATCGGCCGCCAGCCCTGGCTGGTCTATGGCGTCATGACCACCGCGCAGGCGGCCAGCAAGGTGCCGAGCGGCATGATCCTGTCCACACTGATCATGTACCTCGTGGTCTATGTGGCGCTGATCGCGGCCTATATCTCGGTGGTGTTCTACCTGGCACGGCGCGCCAGCCGCGCGGCGATGGGTGACATCACGCCGAAGTCGCCCGGCCCGCCGCCCGCGCCTTCGGTGCAGCCCAGCCTGCAGGGAGCCGAATGATGACGCCGCTGCCTGAGCTCTCCACCTTCAATGCCTCGCTGCCCATCATCTTCATGGGCATCATGGGCCTGTCCATGCTGGCCTACGTGGTGCTGGACGGCTACGACCTGGGTGTGGGCATCCTGCTGCGCCGGGCGGACGCCGATCAGAAGGACCTCATGATCGGCTCCATCGGCCCCTTCTGGGACGCCAACGAGACCTGGCTCGTGCTCGGGGTGGGCATTCTGCTGGTGGCCTTTCCGATGGCGCACGGCGCGATCCTCACCGCGCTGTACCTGCCCGTGGCGTTGATGCTGCTCGGGCTGATCCTGCGCGGCGTGGCCTTCGACTTCCGCGCCAAGGCCCATGCGGATCACAAGGAGACCTGGAACCGCGTGTTCTACGCCGGCTCCCTGCTGGCCGCGCTATCGCAGGGCTACATGCTGGGCGCCTACATCACCGGCTTCGAGCACAGCTGGGCGGCCACCGGCTTCGCCCTGCTGATCGCGCCCTGCGTGGCCGCCGGCTACACCCTGCTGGGCGCCACCTGGCTGGTGATGAAGACCGAGGGCGATCTGCAGAAGCGCGCCGCCTTCTGGGCCCGCCGCGCGCTCTGGCTCACGGCCGTGGGCGTGCTGCTCGTGAGCCTGGCCACGCCCTTTGTGAGCGAGCGCATCTTTGCCAAGTGGTTCAGCCTACCCTACGTGGTGCTGCTCGCGCCCATTCCGCTGACCACGGCCGTGCTGTTCGTGCTGACCGACCGCATCCTGCGCGCCCTGCCCCTGCCCGGCGACAAACTTAACTGGGTGCCTTTTGCCGCCACCGTGGCGATCTTCGTGCTCGCCTTCTTCGGCCTGGCCTACAGCCTCTTTCCGTACCTGGTGATCGACAAGATCGACATCTGGCAGGCGGCCAGCGCGCCGGAGAGCCTGAAGATCATCCTGGCCGGCGCGGCCGTGGTGGTGCCGGTGATCATCGGCTACACGATCTTCAGCTATCGCGTGTTTGGCGGGAAGGCGCAGCCGCTGGCGTACTACTAATAGAGACGCCGTTTCGGCCGGCGCCCGGGCGGAACGATCGGAAAGCCGTTTCCGCTTGTCCGGCGCGGCTTTCCAGCCATTTTGGTCTGGAGAGGCGCATAAATGCTGGATCTACGTTTCCCGCTAACACTAGATCCAGTATCCGTGCGGGTCTCCAAGGCAAATCGGCTGGAAAGCCGCGCCAGACAGGCGGGAAGCCTGAAACCGCGAGCCTGGTCCGCGGTCAGCTGCACACCGCGCGGTTGGAGGCAGGCCACCAACCTGCTGGCAACTTGACCAATGTGAGCTCCCTGGCGCAGGCCGCGGTCGATACCCGTACAACGGAGACCGCCCACAGCGGCTGAGCGAGGTACTCGATCGCAACGAAGTCGTCGACCTTGCATGCACCGACCGTCAGCCGGCCTGTGGACGCAGCATTGCATCGGTCGTTAGCGTTCGAGCGCTTGCTGATGGGATCAATTGCCAGAGCCGGTGCGGCATTGCGCAAGCTAGCGAGAACCTGAGGGGCAGGATCTCGCCCGTCGATCGAGACAAAAACTCGGGTGCTGGGCCAGCCCGAGAGCTGATATCAAGCTGCCGACAATGTCGCCGCGTCGGCATCGTGGCTGTCCACCGGCCACGGCGCAGCAACGCGCAGCACGATGAATGCCCACCCAAGCTCGCGAGCCCATACGCGCTGAGCCGGACTGCTATGCGGAACAAGCGCGTCGGCGTCATGGGTTTCATCTCTGCGCGCTTTTTGCTCGTGCGCTGATGCCAGACGATCGATTGAGACTCTCTGCCCTCAATCCGAAACGCGCCGACGCACCTGCCGGCGCAGTCGGTTCGCGGAATGCTTTGGTTGGTCGCGGCAGCCGTTCTTCAGGTAGGCAGAGGTCCATTTGATGCGGCTCTTCAGTGCAAAGTGGCTGGAAAACCTTATCGGGCAGTCGGAAAGGCCATCTACAAAACTCAATCCGCCTTGATCCCCTGCGCCTTGATGACCTTGCCCCAGCGCTCGTACTCGGCCTGGGCATAGCGCGTCATGGCCTCCGGCCCCATGAAGGTGACCTGGGCGCCCTGATCGGCGGCCTTCTTCTGGAAGTCCGGCGTGGCGACGATCTTCTGCACTTCGGCCGCTACGCGGTCCACCGCGGCGCGCGGCGCCTTGCCGTGGGTGTAGAGCGCAAACCAGCTCTGCACCTCGAAGTTGGGGATGCCGGCCTCCTTCGCCGTGGGCACGTCCGGCAGCGCGGGCAGGCGCTGGTCGCTGGCCACCAGCAGCGCGCGCAGCTTGCCGGCCTGGATATGCCCCACCAGCGGCGGCGCGGTGGTGAGGGTGAAGTCCACCTGGCTGGCCAGCAGGTCGGTCACCATCGGCCCGGTGCCGCGGTAGGGAATGTGCACGATGCGCGTGTCCGTCAGGCTCTTGAAGAGCTCGGCGGCGATGTGCTGCACCGAGCCGTTGCCGGCGCTCGAGTAGTTGAGCTTGCCCGGGTTCTTGCGGGCGTAGTCCACCAGCTCCTTGGCGGTCTTGAAGGGCAGCGAGCTGCGCAGAGCCAGCACCTGCGGGGCAGACATGACGTTGGCCACGGCCTGCAGGTCCTTGAGCGGATCAAAGGGCACCTTGACCAGCTGCGGCGTCATCACATGAAAGCCGGAGAACTGCATCAGCAGCGTGTGGCCATCCGGCGAGGCATTCAGCAGAGCCTGCGTGCCGACCGCGCCATTGCCACCGCCGCGGTTCTCGATCACCACCGGCTGACCAAGCGCCTTGGACAGGGGCTCCTGCAGCATGCGGGCCGTGATGTCCGCCGTGCCGCCGGGCGGCGCCGGGACGATGATCGTGACGGTCCTGGAAGGGAAGGTTTGAGCCTGGGCCGGCGCGCTGAGCAGGCATCCGGTGGCCAGCGCCACGACCGGCAGCGATCTGAGCGTGAACATGCAGTGCCTCCTGGGTGTTCTTGATCTTGTGGCCGCGCCCGGGGGGCTGCGGCAGCGCCAAGCCTAGCCGCCCGACGCCAGGCTTGCGAAGGGTGGTTCACTCGCAGCAGGGCGGCTTGTGCAGCCACGCCAAGGGGCTTTCCGCTTGTCTGGAGCCATTCTTCAGCCGATTTGCCTTGGAAAGGCTCATGAACGCTCGGTCTTCATTTTCCGGAATGGCTGAGCCCAGTATCCATGCGCCTCTTCAGGCCAAAGTGACTGGAAAGCCGCTTGGGACAAGCGGAACCCCTGTGCCAGACCGCAACGGGGCGTGCGCCTGCATGCGCAAGGAGTCTCGCCCCTGCGGGGGCTCGCCGTTCCGCCGATGGCGAGCGGCGCTCGCCAGCCATCCGGCTCCACCTCTTGTCTCGGCGCCCGGCCGTGCCGGTCGAAACCCCGAGACAAGCGGAAAGCCCTCCTGAATCGGTCGGATCGACGCCGAGTTACCGCAGCGCCGCGCGCAGAAACCCACCGAGTTTTTGCGGCTCGCGTCGCCGATTCCGCAGCTCATCGCAATGCGGCTGCGCGTTGCGGGGAACCTCTCCACAATGCCTTCCATCGACACACACAACACGTCGATCGCAACGAACCCCAAGGAGCCCGATCATGAACACCACCACCGCCCGCGCCCAAGTCTTCGCCCTCGTCTCTGCCGCCTTCTGCGCCGCTGCCTTCGCAGCCGTGCCGGCACCCAAGACGGAAGCGAATGTCGTCAAGCTCGACACGGTCACGGTGGTGGCCAGCCGCTCCGCCCTTTTGGCTGAGCAGCCCGTGATCGCGCTGGACACCGTGACCGTGACGGCCAGCAAGGCTGAAGTGGCCGCTGCCCGCGCAACCACGCAGGTTGCAGCTGCCGCAGCAGACCGCAACTCATAAGCAGCGAGCTTCCAGAACACTCGTTGCGGCTAGAAACAACAAGGCCCGCCGGTGAAAGCCGGCGGGCCTTGTGCTTTTCTGGACGTTGAAAGTGCTCTAGCCAGGTGATAGCTTCTCCACCACGACGCCCTCGACGAACAACTGTTCCGTCTCGCTGCGGCTCAAACCCAGTGCAGCCAACACCTCACGGGTGTGCTCGCCGAGCCGCGGCCCCAGCCACGTGGTACCCCCAGGAGTAGCCGAGAGCTTGGGCGTGACGGCTGGCAGCTTGATCGGCGTGCCATCCGCCAGCCGGTGCTGCTCGATCATGCGGCGCGCCAGAAACTGCGGGTCGGCAAACATGTCGGCCACGCTGTAGATCTTGCTGACGGGCACGTCGGCCGCCTTCAGCGTGGCCAGCACCTCGTCAATGCCGCGCGCGGCGGTCCAGGCGCCGATGGCTGCGTCGATCTCCGCGGTGCGTGGCACGCGGCCGTCGTTGGTGGCCAGACCCGCGTCATTGGCCAGATCGGCCCGGCCCATGGCCAGCATCAGGCGCTTGAAGATCGCATCGCCATTGCCGGCAATCACCACGTTCGCGCCGTCACCGCAGGTGTAGGTGTTGGAGGGCACAATGCCCGGCAGCGCACCGCCGGTGCGCTCGCGCACCACGCCAGCCAGGTCGTACTCAGGCACGAGGCTCTCCATCATGTTGAACACGGCTTCATACAGCGCCACATCCACCACCTGCCCCTGCCCGGCCGGCTTGCCCCCGGTGGCGTCGCGGTGGCGAAGCGCCACCATGGCGCCGAACGCGCCGTGCAGCGCGGCGAGCGAATCGCCGATCGAAATGCCGATGCGCACCGGCGGCCGGTCCGGGTGGCCGGACACATAGCGCATGCCGCCCATGCTCTCACCGACGGCGCCAAAGCCCGGCAGATCCTTCATCGGCCCTGTCTGCCCGTAGCCCGACAGGCGCACGAACACGAGCGAAGGCCGCTCGCGCATCAGCTCGGCCGGGCCCAGGCCCCACTTCTCCAGCACGCCGGGCCGATAGTTCTCCACGATCACGTCGGCCTCAAGCGCCAGGCGGCGCACCAGATCGCGGCCGCGTGCATCCTTCATGTTCACGGCCACGCTCTTCTTGTTGCGCGACTGCACGCTCCACCACAGCGAGTTGCCCTCGTGCAGCACGCGCCACTGTCGGATGGGATCGCCATCCGGTGACTCGATCTTGATCACCTCGGCACCAAATTCGGCCAGCAGGCGCGTGCAGAAAGGCCCGGCAATCAGGGTGCCCAGCTCCAGCACCTTCAGGCCATGCAGGGCACCGGGCGTTGGCATCAGCGAAACACCGGGATCAGGAAGATCGCCACGTTCGCGGCAAACGCCAGGGTCCACACCCCGGAGCGCGCCGCCTGCTTGCCGGTCACATACAGATAGACATACAGAGCGCGCAGCACGATAAAGCTCACGGCCAGCACGTTGGCGAGCAAAGTCGGACCAACCAGCAGGTGGGTGGAGAGCACCGCGAGACCGAAAAAGGGCAGCGCCTCCCAGCTGTTGGCCTGCGCATTGTTGGCCCACTTTCGCGCACCTTCCTGCCGCTCCAGCCAGCCGCGTGGATCGAGGTTGTCGTACCCACCCTGACTGCGCGGGATGCCGAAGGCGCCGCGCTTGGCCAGACCGGCGCAAACGATCGGCATGATTGCGGCCAGCAGGATGCAGAAGATGGCTGGGGTCATCTGGGCTCCGGGTTTTCCTTGGGTTGGGTACGGCACGAGGTGGCAGCCGAGCATAGCCAAGCCGAGCAACGGATTTCCCGCGGCAGCAGCGGCCAAGCTCCCCTCAAGACCAATCGGCTAGTGCCGAAATTCACATGCTGGTGGTGGGAAGCTGCAGCCCTGCTGCCTAGACTTTGCCGATCCTCTCCGCCGGGCCTGCCTGCGCCGCCTCTGATGCCCCCAGCACCACCCGCTCCAGCGCCTGACACAGCTGCCGGTAAGCAGCGCCCACCGCCGCTGATCGGCGCGTCGATCATCACAGCCGCAGCCTACGTGGCCATCGGCTGGCTGTCGCTGTACCTGGCCATTCCCCCATCATTTGCGGCACCGCTGTACTTGCCGGCTGGCATCGCGCTGGCATGCGTGCTGCGTTATGGCTATGGCGTGCTGCCGGCCATCGCGGTCGGCTCGTTCGGCATGAATCTGCTCACCGGCGTCCTGAGCAATCGACTCGGGCTGGATTTCGTGGTGATCAGTCTGGTCTCCAGCCTGGGGGCTGCGTTGCAGGCCTGGGCTGGCGTGGCGCTGTATCGCCGCCTGCTGGGCGTGGACTCGACCCTGGATGAGCCGCGCGACATCCTGCGATTTTTCCTGGTGATTGCACCGGCCTCCGCCCTGCTCAGCGCCACCGCAGCCATCGGCATTCGGGTGCTGTGGGGTGCGCTGCCTGCTGACGCGGCGTTTGGCGTCTGGTGGACCTGGTGGGCGGGCGACGTGCTCGGCATGCTGATTGCAGCGCCTGTGGCCCTGTGCCTGATCGGTCGGGATCGTAGCGTCTGGGCGCCACGAGCATTGACCGTGGCCGCTCCCCTGTTGCTGATGTGTGCGCTGCTGGCGCTGGCCATCGTCCAGATTTCGATCTGGGAGCGCGAGCGCCTGCAGGCGCGCTTCGAGCAGGACGCCAACGCCGCGGCGCAGCTGCTGCGAGCGCGCCTGGACCAGAGCGTCAGTGCGCTGCTGGCCATTCGAGAGCTGACGCGGGTCAAGCCGCAGCTGGGCATCGATGAATTCCGGCGTGGCACCTACCCCTGGGTCGGCACGGAAGCGGCGGTTGAGCGCGACGCGCTGTGGAGCATGGCCTACAGCGTCTACGCGACGGAGGTTGATCGCGTGCCGCTGGAGCAGCGCATGCGAGCCATGGGAGCAGCCGACTTCCGCGTCTTCAATCGCCCGGAGCCGCAGGATGGCGAGTGGCGTGCGGACGCGCCTGCGCTGGTCATCACCCATATCGAGCCGATGGCGACCAACGGCCGCGCGCTGGGCGTGAATCAGATGAGCATCGCCGAGTTGCGCCGCACGGTCGAGAAAGCACGCATCACCGACCAGCTCACCGCATCCGCGCCCTTCAGGCTCACGCACCCCACGACACCCCAGCTCGCGGTCGCGCTCTATGCCCCCCTGTATTCAGGCGAGCCTCGCAGCGTGGACGATCGACAGGCGCAGTTTCGCGGCACGGTGCATGTGACGCTGCGGCCGGACGTGCTGATGCAACAGATTCGCCAGAACTCGCCAAGCTACATGCGCATCTGCCTGCTTGATCAGCTCAATGCCGATCAACAGGTTGTGCTCAGTGGCGAGCCCACCTGCCGCCAGCCCCCACAAGGGCACTTCCTGCATCGCAGTCGCATGGAGTTTGGCACTCGGCAATGGACCCTGGTGGCACACGCACCCTTGCAATCCGTGCCCGGCATCGAGCGACAAACCACCTATGTGTTTTCGATTGCCGGCATTGCCAGCACGGCGCTGTTCGGCGCACTCCTCCTGAGCATGAGCGGCCGCGCAAGACGCGTGGAGGCCGAGGTGGCCGAACGCACCGCGCTGTTGCGTACCGAGGTCGCGCAGCGCCAAAGCACCGAGGAAGCGCTGCGCGAAAGCGAGCAGCGTTTGCGGGTGATCCTTGACACCGCACCCATCGGCATTGTGTATGCAGATGCCGATGGGCGCCTGCTGCTCACCAATGACGCCTACGCCGCGATGAGCGGCGGCAATCAGCGTGACAGCCTGATCGCCGAGGGCGTGTCGAACGCCGACGCGCCAATCGCGGTCGCCGCCATCGACGCGCTGCGCGACGAGCCGGGTGGCACACGCACATTTACGGCACGAAGCTGTGTGGAGTCCGGCCGGAGCCTGCGGGTCTCGCTGCGCCGTCTGGATCGCGCGGCTTCGGGCGACTACCGCCTGGTCGGCGTCGTGGAGGATGTCACCGAGCAGCTTGCCACCGCCGAGGCGCGCCAGCGACAGTTCGAGGCCGAGGCGGCCAACCGCGCGAAGACCGCGTTCCTTTCACGCATGAGTCATGAGCTGCGCACTCCGTTGAACGCCATGCTCGGCTTCGTGCAGCTGCTGAGGCAGGACCAGACGTCCCCACTCACGCTCCTGCAGCAGGCTCGAGCGGAGCGGATCGAGGAAGCCGGCTGGCATCTGCTGGCGCTGATTGACGATGTGCTTGATGTCGCTCGCATCGAGTCGGGTCAGATCGATGTCGGTACCGAACCTGTTCAGACTCGCGAGGTCATCGATGAGGCCATCACGATCTGCCAGGTGCAGGCCCAGGCAAGAGGCATCGCGCTGAGCATGAGCCTGCGCCCCCACGCCTGGGTGCAGGCCAATCGCATGCGACTGCGTCAGGTCCTGATCAATCTGATCACCAACGGCATCAAATACAACCATCGGGACGGACACGTCCGCGTGGACGTGCAACTGGCGGGCCGTGCGGTGAAGATTGCCGTCGAGGACGACGGTATCGGCATGAGTGCGGAGCAGCACGCGCAGCTGTTCCAGCCCTTCAATCGGCTCGGGCGCGACAAGTTCGAGGTCGAGGGGCTGGGCCTTGGGCTGGCGCTGTGCCGCCAGCTCATGCGGGCGATGGGCGGTGACATTGAAGTGGACGCCACGCACGTGAGCGGAACGCGCATGATGATCACCCTGCCGCTCACCGATGCCCCGGAGCCGCAGGCTGCGTCCGATGAAGCGCCAAGCGCCAGCGACTCCGCGACGGCATTCGCACCACTGAATGCCTGCGTGCTCTACATCGAAGACAACCGCATCAATGCGCTGCTGGTCGAGGACATGCTGCGGCGCCTTCCTGGCGTGCGCTTCGTGCACGCTTCACTGGGCATCGAGGGCCTGCGGCTGATCGACGAACTGCACCCTGACCTGGTGCTGCTGGACATGCACTTGCCCGACTGCTCCGGCCTCGAGATTCTTGAGCTGCTTCAGAGCGGCACACGTGCAGAGGCAGGTTTGACGCCTCTGCCCAAGGTGGTGGCCCTGTCAGCCAACGCTCTGCCGGAGGACGTGGCGCGCGCCCGAGCGCTCGGCGCAGTGGACTACTGGACCAAGCCGCTCGACATGCAGCACTTCCTCGCTGGCGTGGCGCGCGTTCTGCGCACCTGACTCGGGTTTGGCCCGATGCAGCCGATCAAAAGGCTTCGGCCCCGGCCACGAGCTCGGGCCAGCAGGGCTTGTGAGCCGCCAGCCATGAGCGATCGAGTTGCAGGTGATCGACGATTTCACTGGGCAGAGCGTCGATCGCCGCGCCGTCTCGGTCCCCGTGCGAACCCACTTCGGCCATGCGCATGGCCATGCGAATGACCGCAGCCATGCGGGAGAATCGACGCGGCTCGAAAGGGTCAGCGGCATAGCGGAAGGCATCGACCAGCGCGGCCGGGAACCCCCAGCGCGCAGCCAGCTCTGCAGTCACGTCGGCATGAGAAAAACCGAAACGCTCCTGCTCCCAGGACAGGCGCGCGCCTGGCGCGTGCGGCACGGCTTCCACGGCACGCACATAGTCCGGCACGGCAAGCGCAAGAACGAGCTCACCCAGATTCACCATGAAGCCGCCAAGGTAGGCGCTTTCCGCATCAACCGCGGCCGGCTTGGCCAGCCATCGGGCGTAACCACCGGTCGCCAGACTTGTGCGCCAGAAGGCTTCGCGGCCGAATCCGGGAATCTTGGGAAAACTGCCTGCAATGCAGGCCGACAACGCCAGCGTGCGCAGAGCCTCGGTGCCGATCACCGTGGCAGCGTCATTGACCGAGGCCACCGAGCGTGCCAGACCGAAGCGCGGACTGTTGGCCAGACGCAGCAGCTTCGCAGTCAACACCATGTCGCGGCCGACGTCACGCAAGATCGGGGTCAGGTCGGCATCGGCTTCACTCAGGCTGCTGACGAGGTGCCTGGCCACCTCCGGCATGGTGGGTAGCTGCGGCAGGCGGGCGATGATCTGGGCAATTGCCGCTTGGCGATCGGCCTGTTCGGTCAGGCGGGCAACTTCTGCGGGAGCGAGCGGAGCGTTCATGGATGTGGCCTGAGGGGGTGTCTGGGCAGTGAGCACGAGTGAGCAGTGCAGATCCACATTGACAATGGGTCGCGGTGAACCGCGCACCCGCGATGCGGCTTGGTGTTGACCAGAGTGTCGATTCGCCGCAGGTCCGGCCGATCGAAGAAAAGCGAGGCATTGCGCCCGCATTTTCCGCCCCGCCGCCACCGCGGATTGGCGGGTTGCCGTATTGACGCCGTGACAAGGGCAGCGGTGGTGGGCCCCCCGGGAGTCGAACCCGGCACCAACGGATTATGAGTCCGCTGCTCTAACCAAGCATGAGCTAGAGGCCCGCCGTCGGGGCATGGCACCCCGCAGAAAAGACAAAGGCCGGTCGCTTGAACCGGCCTTTGAAGTTTACGGCAGCGCCTCGTGAAGGAAGCGCTGCCGGGTTGGCTTGCAGCGATCAGCTGCCTTCGAGGAAGCTCTTGAGCTTGTCGGCGCGGCTGGGGTGACGCAGCTTGCGCAGGGCCTTGGCCTCGATCTGGCGGATGCGCTCGCGGGTCACGTCGAACTGCTTGCCCACTTCTTCCAGAGTGTGGTCGGTGTTCATCTCCACACCAAAGCGCATGCGCAGCACCTTGGCTTCGCGCGGCGTGAGGCTGTCGAGCACTTCCTTGACCACTTCGTGCATGCTGTTGTGCAGCGCCGCTTCGGCCGGGGCCAGAGTGGCCTGGTCCTCGATGAAGTCGCCCAGGTGGCTGTCCTCGTCATCGCCGATCGGGGTCTCCATCGAGATGGGTTCCTTGGCGATCTTGAGGATCTTGCGGATCTTGTCCTCGGGCATGTCCATCTTGGCAGCCAGGGTCTGCGGATCGGGCTCGATGCCGGTTTCCTGCAGGATCTGGCGGCTGATGCGGTTCATCTTGTTGATCGTCTCGATCATGTGCACCGGAATGCGGATGGTGCGCGCCTGGTCGGCGATCGAGCGCGTGATGGCCTGGCGGATCCACCACGTGGCGTAGGTCGAGAACTTGTAGCCGCGGCGGTATTCGAACTTGTCCACCGCCTTCATCAGGCCGATGTTGCCTTCCTGGATCAGGTCGAGGAACTGCAGGCCGCGGTTGGTGTACTTCTTGGCGATCGAGATCACGAGACGCAGGTTGGCCTCGATCATCTCGCGCTTGGCCTTGCGTGCCTTGGCCTCGCCCATGGCCATCTGCTTGTTGATCTCCTTGAGATCGGCCAGAGGCACGACGACGCTGGACTGCAGGTCGATCAGCTTCTGCTGCAGCTCATGCACGGCAGGCAGATTGCGCTCGAGAATGACGACGTAGTTCTTGCCGCTCTTGACTTCCTTGTCGGCCCACTTGAGGTTGGTCTCGTTGCCGGGGAAGGACTTGATGAAGTACTCACGCGGCATGCCGCACTTGTCCACGCAGATCGACAGGATGGCGCGCTCCAGAGAACGCACCTGCTCCACCTGGCTGCGAAGGGTGTCGCACAGACGCTCGACGGTCTTGGCCGTGAAGCGGATCAGCATCAGTTCACTGCTGATGGCTTCCTGGGCCTTGTTGTAGGCCGCACTCTTGTAGCCCTCGACCTCGAAGGCCTTGCGCATCTTGTCGAAGTGCTTGGAGATGCGGTCGAACTTCTCCAGCGAGCCGTTCTTCAGCTCCTCGAGCTGCTTCGCAGACAGGCCGCCGCCTTCGGTTTCGTCTTCCTCGTCGCCGAAGGCTTCGGCGGACGGGTTGAAGTCGTCGTCGGCGTTGGGGTCGATCAGGCCGTCCACGTAGGCGGCAGGGGAATCCGTGCCAGCGCGGATCTTCTCGGCAAAGCCGAGGATCTCGTTGATCGTGGTCGGGCAGGCACTGATCGCCATGATCATGTGCTTCTGGCCTTCCTCGATGCGCTTGGCGATCTCGATTTCGCCTTCGCGCGTCAGCAGCTCGACCTGGCCCATCTCGCGCATGTACATGCGCACGGGGTCGGTCGTGCGGCCAAATTCGCTGTCCACGGTCTGCAGCGCGGCTTCGGCTTCTTCTTCTGCGTCGTCATCACCGCCGGCCACCGGGGTGTTGTCGCTCATCAGCAGGGTCTCGGCATCGGGTGCCTGGTCGTAGACCGCGATCCCCATGTCATTGAAGGTGCTGATGATGGCCTCGATGGCCTCGGCGTCCACCGCGTCATCGGGCAGGTGGTCGTTGACTTCGGCGTATGTGAGGTAGCCGCGGTCCTTGCCCAGCTTGATCAGGGCCTTGAGCTTGTTGCGCTTGGTCTCGAGATCTTCCGGCGTGCCGGCATGCTTCTCGGCAAACTCCTTCATCAACTGGCGCTCGCGCGCGCGCTTGCCACCCTTCACGCGGGCGGGCTTCTCCTCAACGACCTCTTCGACTGCTTCGTCGGCGGGTTCTTCGTCCAGGATTGGCTCGGAGGCCTCCAGTTCGCCGTTCTCGTCAATGCGGGGCTTCGGCTTGCGGCCGGGCTTGCCCTTGGGCTTGGCGGGTGCGTCAGCGGCAGGCTTGCGGCCGCGCTTGGCTGGCGCAAGGTCCTCGTCCTCATCGTCTTCAGCCGCCGGCTTTGCAGCGGCCTTGGCCTTCACGGCGACTTTCTCGGACTTGCTGTCCTTGACCTCGGCCTTGGCTGGCTTGGCGGCTACCTTCACAGCCTTGGCTTCGACCTTGGGCTGTGGCTTTGCAGCCGCCTTCTTGGCGGGGGTCTTGGCGGCAGCCTTCACGGCCGGCTTGGCTGCAACCGCCTTGGTGGCGGTCGTTTTTGCGGCACTTTTGGCGGTGGCCTTGGTGGCGGCTTTGCCCGCAGCCTGGGGCGCTTGCTTGTTGGCACGCAGCAGTTCGTTTGCAGCGGCGATGAGCTTGGACTTCAGAGACTTGGTGTCTGCCATTGGCGAGTGTTCCGGCGATGGGCAAGAAGAGGTCGAGACGACAATTTGGGTTGGAACAGCCGCCCTGCAAGGCGCACGGCCGCAGGGTGAGGCTGTCTCCGCCGAGTACCCACCACGCAGGTACTGGCCCGGCTCGATGCAATCTGCGCCACCGTGAGAGGCGGGCCCTGCGGTCCGGTGTCATCGTTTGGAATCCAGCAACCCCAGGCTCTGGCGGGGTCTGCGGCGGCCGGGCTGTCCGGGCTCGTCACGCAGAAAGATGCAAATCGTCCAAGCGATCAGGAAAACCCTTTATTTTAAGCCAGCTTTTCGGATTTTCCATAGCGTTTTCGAGCACGGGCTCAGATGGTCCGGCTCAGCCCCGCCACTTGAACGACCGCGCTGTCCAACGCGTCGGACTCAGCCCAGCGCCTTGATCCGCGTCTCAATCTCTCGGTAGCGCTGCAGGTTCTGCGAGGCGGAGGCGGCGCGAAGCGCGTCGGTGAGTTGCCTTTTTCGCAAAACGAGGACCGCTTCCAGCAGGCTGGTCTCGCTCTCGATGGCGTCGGCCTCCGGTCTGCCGGCATCGCGCCAGCGTTCGGCCATCTGCAGATCGGTTGAGGCAAAGGCATTGAAGTCCGCCGCGGCGGGCGTGCGCCCATGGTCCTCGATCAGGCTCTCGAAGAACTGGATCAGGTCCGCCAGGCTGGCGCTTGTGTAGTCCAGCAGCTGCATGTCTTCGGGCAGGTCGTCACGCCACATCAGCAGGTGATCACGGGCGGCTCGATAGTGCTCGGGCAGGCGCAGCAGCGCGTCGATGACCTGATCGACCGGTGTGCGCGTCTGCGGCCGCGGAGCCCGGGCCATCGCCCGCCAGGCCATGCGCTCTCGTTCGGTCCCTTCCTGCCGGCCCTTGCCTTTCCACTTCCCTTTGCCGCCCGACCATTCACCTTTGAAGCCGCCTGCTTCACCGAAAGGCTCGCCCTTGAACTCACCATTCGGCTGCCAGCCGCTGCGCGGACCATCCCCGCCACGCACCGGCGCATTCAGGCCTGTCAAGGACTCGATGTCCGCCGGATTGAGCTGCGAGGCATCGGCCAGCCCACGCATGATGGCCAGGCGCAATGCGCCGGCTGGCAGCTGAGCCAGCATCGGGCCGGCCTCCTTGATCATGGCGCTGCGCCCTTCCATGCTGCCCATGTCGTGCCGGCTCTGCAGCTCGCGCAGCAGAAAGGCCGACAGTGGCATGGCGCGGCTGACCTCCGCCTCGAAGGCTTGCGTGCCTTGCTCGCGGATATAGCTGTCGGGGTCGTGCTCGCTGGGCAGGAACAGGAAGCTGATGCGCTTGTCGTCCGCCGCAAAGGGCAGCGCGCTTTCCAGTGCCCGCCAGGCGGCCTTCCGGCCGGCGTTGTCGCCATCAAAGCTGTAGACGATGTGGTCCGTATGGCGCAATAGTTTCTGCACATGGATGCCGCTGGTGGCCGTGCCCAGTGTGGCCACCGCATTGGGAAAGCCGAGCTGGGCGAGCGCCACCACGTCCATGTAGCCCTCGGTCACGAGCACATAGCCTCGCTCGCGAATGGACTGCCGTGCTTCGAACAGGCCGTAGAGCTCGGCGCCCTTGTTGAATACCGGCGTTTCCGGCGAGTTCAGGTACTTGGGCTCGCCCTGATCGATCACCCGGCCGCCGAAGCCGATCACCTCGCCCTTCTGATTGCGGATAGGGAACATGATCCGGTCGCGGAATCGGTCGTAGCGGCGCACCTCGCCGGTGTCCTCGTCCGTTCGCTCGATCACGAGGCCGCACTCCACCAACTTGGCGTCCTGATAGTCGTCGAAGGCGGCCTGCAGGCTCTGCCAGCCGTCCATGGCATAGCCCAGCCCGAATCGGGCAGCGATCTCGCCGGACAGACCGCGGCCCTTCAGATACCGCACCGCCCGTTCATTGCCCTTGAGCTGCAGCTTGAAGAAGGCCGCAGCTCGTGCAAGCACATCTGTGAGCCCGACCTGCTTCTCGCGGCGCGCCGCCTGCTCAGCCGGATTGCCCTGCTGCTCGCGCGGCACGGTCAGGCCGTTCTGGCGGGCGAGTTCCTCCACGGCGTCCGGGAAGGTCATGCCCTGGTACTCCATCATGAAGGTGATGGCGGTGCCATGCGCGCCGCAGCCGAAGCAGTGATAGAACTGCTTGGACGGACTGACCGTGAAGCTGGGCGACTTCTCGTTGTGAAAGGGACACAGACCCATGAGGTTCGCCCCACCCTTCTTGAGCTGCACGTAGCGGCCCACGACGTCGACGACGTCGACGCGCGAGAGCAGATCGGCAATGAAGGACTGCGGAATCATGGGGGCATGATCCTACCGCGGGCCCCGATCCGGGCAGCAGCGCGTTCGCATGCAAGCGACTGTTACCGGCGCATGGCTATCCTGTGGCCGACAAGGAGAAGCCACATGACGCTCAGGGACCGTTTCGTTCACGCCATGTCCGGCCCGCTGCTGGCGCTGGCGCTAGCTGCACCTGCCGGTGCGCAACAGGCAACGCAGCAGCCCGCCCCAGTGGGTTACGACACGCAGTGGTGGTTCACGCCCGGCGCGGTATCGCGGCACTTCGAGCGCCAGAGCGAGTTCAACCAGACCCACCCCCAGTTCGGCTTCGAATACTTCTGGCGTCCGAACACCGCGCTGATCTTCGGGACGTACAAGAACAGCAACTACCTCTGGTCTCGCTATGTGGGCGTCAACTGGACGCCGCTGGAGCTCGGGCCGATCCGGCTGGGCGCCACTGCGCAGATCACCAACAACTACATCGCCGCGCGCGACCGCAAGCCCTTTCCCTTCGCGGCGCCCATGGCGTCTTTTGAGTACAGACGCTTCGGCCTGAACCTCTACGCTGTGCCCACCATCCGGGACGTGACCGGCGCGGTGGCCCTGCAGGTGAAGTTCCGCTTCGACTGAGGCTGCAGTCCCTCGCCGCGGTCAGTGCCCGACGCACTGCGGAGGGAGCATGGCGATCCTGAATCTGTGGCGCACCATGCGCCGCATCGGCTACGTGCTGTATCTGGTGCGCGTACCGCTCTGGGGCTCACTGTTCGTCGCGCTGGCCGTCAGCCTGCCGGCGCAGATGCCCGAGGTCATGCGCGTTCTGGCGGCCGATGTTCGAGGCAGCAACCTGCTGTTCAACGTCTGGCTGCATTCCTTCTTTGTCGGTGCAATGGCCTGGCTCACGGGCCTGGCGAACTGGTACTGGGCTCGCGTCACGCTGCAAACGCACATGCCGCGCGACTGGCTGCTGCAAAGCAGCGTTCAGCGCACCTGCACCTGGTTGCCGCGCGGCATCGGCGCCCTGCCCTGGCTGGGACTGGCCGCGTGCAGCTGGCAGGCCCGCAGCGGGCTGACGGAGCCGGCCGCGCAGTGGGCGCTGGGCTTTACGATCGGCGCGCTGCTCATGGCGGCGCTGCTGGTCTATGTGTTGTACCTGCGCCGCCGCGTCCTCGAGGCCAACGCAAAGCGCTTCGGCCAGCACTGGATCGCGCGCACCGGTCGTGTGTCTTTGGTGGGTTCGATTGCGACCGGCTTCGTCCTTCTGCTGTGGTCCACGATCGATGCGGTGAGCATGGGTCAATCCCTGGGTGCGGTCGCGCTGGTGCTGCTTTCCGCCTTCGTGTTCGTGCCCTGGCTGGCGGCGCTCGTGAGTCTGGGCACGCCCGCGCGCGTGCCGGTGCTGCGCCTTCTGGTGGCCTGGCTGGCATTGATCAGCTTCTTTGACTTGAACGACAACCACGCCGTCCGCACCCTGCCCGGCACGCCGCAGCCCATCACGGCCTTCGACGCGGCTGTACGCCAGTGGGCCGAACGGCAGGACCCCCAAGCTTCCCAGCCGAGGCCGATGATCTTCGTGGCCGCTGCCGGGGGCGGCATTCGCGCGGCCTACATGAGCGCGGAGGTTCTGGCGCAGATGGACGCACGTCTGCCCGGCTTCTCCCGACATGTGTTCGCCATCAGCGGGGTATCCGGCGGCAGCGTGGGTGCGGCGGTCTACACCAGCGCGCTTGAACACACTGCGGACGCGCCGGGCGCGGCGGCGCGAGCCGCCATGCCGCAGGCGCCACGCGCGAATGCAAGTTGCACGCTCTGCGGCGCCAGCCGCGACACGCTCGGCGCAGATCTCTTCGGCCCCGTCGTGGCGGCAATGCTGTTTCGCGATGCTGTGCAGCGCTTCCTGCCTGTACCCATCCCGGCCTGGGACCGCGCCCGCGCGCAAGAAGAAGCCCTGGAGCGTGCAGCGCGCCGCGCAATGACCGCCGGACAGCCCACGCTGCTCGAGCTGCCGATCAACGGCTTGATGCAGACGGCGCGCGCACCTCGGCCGGCGCTGCTGCTCAACACGACCTGGGTGGAGGGCGGCAGCCGTGTCGCGGTCAGTTCGGTCAGCCCGCCCGGCGAGGCGCTGACCGGCCTGCTTACCCTGGCGGATCTCGCGCCCGCAAGCCACGTGAGCCTGTCCACAGCCGCCATGCTGAGCGCGCGCTTCACCTACGTGTCTCCGGCCGGCCGCGTGGGCGCCCTGACAGACCCGACCACGGGCGAAGTGCGCAAGCTGCGACTTGTCGACGGCGGCTACTACGAGAACTCGGGCAGCGCCACGGTGCTGGACATCGTGCGCTACGCCACCCGCGAAGCATCGAAACAGGGCCTGAACGTGCTACCCGTGGTGATCCAGATCGACAACGACCCGGACACCGTTGTCGCCACGCCTGGCGAACGCAAGCTGCGCCCGCTGCCCCTGCAGCCGGCCGAGCCTGGCTTTGGAGAGCTGCTCTCGCCGATCCGCACGCTGCTCAATACGCGCAGCGCGCGGGGCAGCCACGCGCTCGCGGATACCGAGTGGCACGTCACGCGCGGTATCCAGGACGCACAGGGCAAGTCCGTGGAAGGCGTGTTCATCCACATCACCCTGCAAAGTCGCGCCGGGGCGCCGAAACTGCCGCTCGGCTGGCAGTTGTCCTCCGGCGCCCGGCGCGACATTGAATGCCAGGTGGCAGCCCGGCTCTCAAGCGCCGGAGCGGGTGCCGGAAGCGATACCGCGGCGGCTGAGAAGCTGCTTGAGCGCTTGCGCCTGCTGGCGGCCGCGAACTGGGGGCGTCTGCCTGCAGACGAAGCCCATGAAATCAATCAATGCGTTTTCGGCCAATGATCAATAGATCGTCAAAAGCCCCAAGAGTGGCTTATGACATGCGGAAAGCCATGCGCTGATATCTGAGATTTGATCAATATCGGCCTCGTACTGACTACACGGACTGGCCGCAGGCATGGCCACTGGCCCAGGCCCACTGGAAGTTGTAGCCGCCCAGCCAGCCCGTGACGTCCATGACTTCCCCGACGAAGTGCAGGCCCGGCTGCTTGAGCGATTCCATGCTGGTCTGGTTCATCTCCCGCGTATCCACACCGCCCAGGGTCACTTCGGCCTTGCGGTAGCCCTCTGTGCCTGTGGGCACGAGGGACCAGCCCGTGAGTGACGCCGCGAGCTCACCCAGCAGCTTGTCGCTCGCCTCCGCGATCCGGCGCGTGGCCGCAGCGGCCCAGGCGGGTTGCAGCGCCAGCCAGGTACTCGCCAGTCGTGCAGGCAGCAGGCTTTCCAGCGCCGTGTTCAGTTGCTGGCGAGAACCGGCTTTGGCCGCCAGCAACTCGGCGCGCAGGTCCCGTCCGGCGGCCAGGTCGAGGGTGATGGCCGTGCCGCCTGCCCAGTAGCTGGAGATCTGCAGCACCGCCGGGCCGGAGAGGCCCCGGTGAGTGAACAGCAGATCTTCGAGAAAGTGCCCCCGCGTCTTTCCTGCGCCAGTCTCGATCTCCACCTCCAGACTCGCCCCGGCCAGCGCCGCAAAGGGCGCCCAGTGCTCGCCATTGAAGGTCAGCGGTACAAGACCCGGCCGGGTCTCGATGATCTTGTGGCCAAACTGGCGCGCAAGCCGATAGCCGAAGTCGGTTGCGCCGATCTTCGGGATCGACAAGCCGCCCGTCGCGATCACGAGCTTCGGCGCGCGCAGGCTGCCTGCATCCGTGGCCAGCACGAACTCACCCGCCTGGTGCGCCACCGCACCGACGGCGCAGGGCCGAAACCACTGCACGCCGCCCATGTCGCACTCGCGTACCAGCATCTGGATGATGTCCTCGGCCGAGTGGTCACAGAACAGCTGCCCGCGATGCTTCTCATGAAAGGCAATGCCGTGGCGCCTGACCAGCGCAACGAAGTCGGATGCCGTGTAGCGCGCCAGCGCGGAACGGCAGAAGTGCGGATTGGCCGAGAGAAAGTTCGCCGGGCCCGCATTCACATTGGTGAAGTTGCAGCGCCCGCCGCCGGAGATACGGATTTTCTCGGCGAGCTTCTCGGCGTGATCCACCAGCGCCACGCGCCGCCCACGCTGGCCTGCAACGGCAGCGGTCATCATGCCGGCGGCGCCGGCGCCGATGACGATGGCGTCAAAGCGGTTCGTCATCGGCATGGAACGAACAGCGCAAGGTGTGGACAGGTACAGAGCATGGCGCGCAGTGTAGGCAGCTGCTTCCGTCCGTGCCGCCGCGCGCCTAGCATCGCTGAACACGGATTCTGGAGGGGACCATGAAGTCCATCGCCACAGCAGCGCTCACTGCCCTCGTGGCAGGCGCACTCATGGCGCAGGCTATGCCATTGCAGGCGCAAAGCGCATCAACGTATGACGCGGAACTGGCAAAGAAGCTTGGGGCGGACGAACGCGGCATGCGCCGCTACGTCCTTGTGATCCTCAAGACCGGACCCAATCGCATCCCCGCCGGGCCGGAACGCGACGAGATGTTCAAGGGCCACTTTGCCAACATCAATCGCCTGGCCGGTGAGGGCAAGCTGGTGCAGGCCGGACCACTGGACGGTGTGGACGGCTGGCGCGGGCTGTTTGTCTTTGCGACTGCAAGCCTCGATGAGGCCCGCGCGTGGGTCAGCACGGACCCCGTCGTCATCAAGGGAGAAATGGTGGCGGAGTTGCATGCTTTCTATGGCAGCGCAGCGCTGATGGCGATCAATGAGATCCACGGCAAGCTCACGCCGCCGCGGCCCTGAATCACTCCAACCGACGTTTCAACCGTCGGCGTCAACCCACTTTGCGGCTCGCCAACGCATCCTGTGCGGTGGCTTGGATCTGTGCGGTATCCGCATGCCGCACCACGTCGCCGACGATGATGATGCCGGGGCTCTTCAGGCGATGTTCGGCAATGCTGTCGATCATCGAGCCGAGGTCGGTCACGACTGCGCGCTGCGTCTCGGTACCCGCAGAGGTCACGATGGCCACCGGCAATCGAGCGGACAGACCCGAGGCCAGCAGCTCGCTCCGGATGAACTCGCTCTTGGCCATGCCCATGTAGATCACGAGCGTCATGCCCGTTGCGGCCAGAGCCCGCCAATCGACGCGCGCCTCGCCATCCTCGGCGCTCTTGCCATGGCCGGTGACCAGGATCACGCCATGGGTGTCGTCCCGGTGCGTCAGCGGCACGCCGATGCTGGTGGCGGCGAGCAGGCCGCTGGTGATGCCGTTGACGACCTCGACCTCGATGCCCTCCGCCATGAGGTGCGCGCGTTCCTCGCCGCCGCGGCCGAAGATCATCGGATCACCGCCCTTCAAGCGCACCACGGTGTGGCCGGCGCGGGCTTCGTTGATCATGAGCTTCTCGATGAAGGCCTGCGGCGTGCTCTTGCAGCCGCCGCGCTTGCCCACATGGACGATGCGCGCGTCGGCGCGGGCATGTTCGAGGATGGTGTCATTCACCAGATCATCGACCAGCAGCACATCGGCGCGAGCGATGGCGCGCACCGCCTTGAGCGTGAGCAGCTCCGGATCACCAGGGCCGGCACCGACGAGATAGACCTTGCCGGACATCAGAGTCCTCCCAATGTGGCGCGGGCGATCGCCAGCTGCCGCTTAATGGCCTCCGGCGCGGGCAGGCCACCCTCGAGAATCGTGTTGACCCACTCGGCCGTGGGGCCAGCTGCACGCTCGGGCAGCGCCAGGTCGAAGGACTTGCTGGTTTCGTCCGGAATCCACACGCGGTCGAAGGCACCCGAGTCGTAGCGGTCGATCACGCCCGGCTTGCGCACATTGGCCACCGCCTCGCCCTCCGTGGCGCGCGACAGCAGCGCGCGGGTGCCGTTGAGCAAAAACAGCTGCGAGAGACTCTCCGCGTATTCCGGATGGGTGTAGCAGGCCAGCAGCAGCCCATCCTTCGGAAAGGGCTGCAGCAACTTCACGAGCGTGTGGGACGAGTTGCGCACGCCCAGCACCCGGCGCATGGAGAGCAGACGATCCAGGCTCGGGCACAGCGCATCGATCGGCATGAAGGCGGGCTGCCCCGCCGCCCAGGTCTGCGCCAGACTCTGGTCGTCCAGCGCCACCGGCCAGCCCAGGGCCTGCCAGACCTCGAAGGTCGTGACGCGCTCGGCGCCCCACATCGAGGCGTCTTCCTGGAGACCATGCACCAGGACATTCAGGCCAGCCCGTGCGGCCAGACCCGCTAGCAGCGGCACCAGATTGGGCAGGTTGCGTGCGCCGTTGTAGGTCGGAATCACCAGCACAGGGCGCTGCGTGGCCGGCATGGGCGCCACATGCGCATCCACGGCGCGCAGCATGCCGATGAGTTCTGCGGGCGTCTCGCCCTTGACGCGCCAGGCGATCAGGATGGCACCGAGTTCCAGATCGCTCACCGCACCATCCAGCACGGCTGCCCAGAGATTCTGCGTGTCTTCCTGGCTCAGCGAGCGCGCGCCTTCCTTGCCTCGGCCAAGGTCCTTGATGAATGCGGCGGATGAGAACTGGCCCATTTGCATGCACCGCATCTCAGCACGGGGCGTGCCAGCGCGGCTTGAGAAGGTCAGAAATGCATTTTCAGGGGATGGGCCAGCCGAAGCCAGTACCGCAAGCCGATCACTTGACTGGCGCCGCGGCCACCGGCTCAGGCGCGACACCCGTCGCCAGGCTCATTGCTGTCGCGGGCTGGACCTGAGCCACCAGGCGCTTGAGTTCCGGCAGGCAGGAGCCGCATTGCGTGCCGCAGCGGTGGCGAGTCTGCAGGGCTGAAAGGCGCTCCTGCGCCGTGCCCGTGACTTCGGCAAGGCACGCACGAATGGCGGGCTCGCTCACGCCCAGGCAGCTGCACACCGCAGCACCGCGCGCCTGTACCGGCATCGGCGCTTGAGAGCCACCGGCAAGCAGCGCAGCGCCGAGGCGGCTGACGTCCTGGCGCGTGTCGATGAGGCTGCGCAGCCAGTCTTCTGCGTCCAGCGCATCCTGCGGGCCGCTGAGCCACAGCGCGGAGATCGACCGCGCACCGCTGCCGCCTGCATCGGTTGCGGCAGTGGCCTGCGCCACTACGCGTAAACGGCGCTCCACGCCGCGCTGTGCGTCTGAGTAGCGAAGCAGCCGCGCGTTTGGTGCGAGGTCCAGAACGGCAGCAAGCGCATCCAGCACTGACTGTGCCGGGCGCACGGTGTTCGCCATGCGCAGGGTGATTCCGGAAGACTCGCCGAACGTGGTCGGTACCAGTGTCCAGAATTCGGCATCCTGGAGAAGAAGACGCAGTTCAGCCAATCGCGGCTGCACGTCCGTCAGACTGCAACTCACGTGCGCCACCAGGCGCCAGGGCAGATCCAGCGTGCTCACACGCACGGCGGCGTGCTTGAGCTCAGGCTGCCGGGAGACAGGATCGATCGCGTCGGACGTGACGCTGTTCACACCGTGCGTACCCGCCCCACCCGAATACTCCTCGCCCCAGTGCATGGCCACAAAGGCCTGACCCGAACGCACGGCGTCGGAGGCCGCCACCGGCAGAACCTGCCGGCCGCGACGGGATTCCACACGGACGAGGTCGCCCTCGCGCAAGCCGCGGCGGCCCATATCGGCACCATTCATCTCGATGCGCGGCTCCGGTGCATGCGCAAAGAGCTTGGGCACCAGCCCGGTGCGCGACAGGCCATGCCATTGGTCGCGATGCCGACCGGTCGTCAGCGCCAGCGGAAAGTGCGCATCCACGCGGTCGGCGACTGGCTTGTAGGCCTGTGCAACGAAGCGCGCACGGCCACTTGGCGTGTTGAAGCGTCCATCAGTGAACAGGCGCTGTGCCCCGACGGTCTCGCCTTCACGCAGCGGCCACTGCTGGGGGCCAGCCTCGAGCATCGCGTAGCTCATGCCGGTAATGTCGCAGTCTGTGCCGCGGGTGATTTCGCGCCACTCCTTCCACACCGCTTCGCTGTCGGCCCAGTCAAAACCGTTGCGCAGCCGGCCCCAGCGCGCAGCCAGACGCTGCGCCACCTGCGCGGCGATCAGCCAGTCGTGCCGCGCCTCGCCCATCGGTGGCAAGACGGCGCGCTGGCGGCTGATGCGGCGTTCGCTGTTGGTCACGGTGCCGTCCTTTTCCGCCCAGGGCGTGGCGGGCAGCACGATGTCGGCGTACTTGAGCGTGGCGGGCGAGGCGAATGCATCCTGTACGATCACGCAGGGCACCGCACTGAGCGCCGTATGCACCGCGGCCTGGTTCGGCAGGCTGTGGGCCGGGTTGGTGCAGACGATCCAGAGCAGCTTGATCTCACCGCTGCGCGCGGCCTCGAACATCTCGACCGCCGTCTTGCCGCGCGTGGTGGGTACCTCGTCAATGCCCCAGAAGGCAGCCACTTCGGCGCGGTGCTCAGGATTGCTCAGATCGCGGTGCGCCGGCAGCAGATTGGCCAGCCCGCCGACCTCGCGCCCGCCCATGGCATTGGGCTGCCCCGTGAGCGAGAACGGACCCGCACCGGGCTTGCCGATCTGCCCAGTAGCCAAGTGCAGATTGATGAGCGCCGCATTCTTGTGCGTGCCGTCCGCGCTCTGGTTCAGACCCTGGCAGTACAGCGAGAGCGTCGGCCCGTGCGTCGCAAACAGGCGCGTGGCTTCAAGAAGTGCGGCCTGATCAATGCCGCAGATGCGCGCCACCTCGGCCGGGGTGGCGTTGCGCACCTGGGCCTTGAGCTGATCGAAGCCTTCGGTCTGCGCATCGATGAAGGCGCGGTCGATCCAACCCTCCCAGAGCATGATGTGCAGCATGCCGTGGTAGAGCATGACATCGGTGCCCGGCAGGATGGGCAGGTGCAGGTCGGCCTCGGCTGCGGTGTCGGTGCGCCGCGGGTCGACCACGATGACTTTCAGATCCGGATTCGCCGCACGCGCCGCCTCGATCCGCCGGTAGAGCACCGGGTGCGCAAAGGCGGTGTTGCTGCCGCTGATGAAGAGCACGCGGGCGTGATCGATGTCCTCGTAGCTGCACGGCACGCTGTCCGTACCGAGCGTCGCCTTGTAGCCCGCCACGGCGCTGCTCATGCACAGGCGCGAGTTGGTGTCGATGTTCTGCGTGCCGATCAGCGCCTTGGTCAGCTTGTTGAAGGCGTAGTAGTCCTCGGTGAGCAGCTGACCACTCACGTAGATGCCGACCGAGTCCGGACCGTGCTCGGCCACGGTGTGCGCAATGCGCTCGGCAACGTGGTTCAGCGCGTCATCCCAGGCCACAGTCTGAATGGGCGCCGTGCGCTCCACACGCATCGCTGGGGCCAGCAGGCGGCTGGTCTGCGCCACTTCAGGCAGCGTGGTCAGGTGCAAGTTGGCACCCTTGCTGCACAGACGGCCGAAGTTGGCGGGGTGATCGGGATCGCCACGCACGCCGGTGATCTGCACGCCATCGTGCTGAGCGATGACGCCGCAACCTACGCCGCAGTAGGGGCAGGTGGTGCGTGTTTCGATGAGTGCTGCAGCCTTCATGCGGAATGGCTTTCCGCTTGTCTGGCGCGCTTCTTCAGCCACTTTGCTCTGGAAAGGCGCATGAAATGGACGTCTGGTTTTTCAGGTGCGGGCTACGGACGGACTCAGACCGACAGGCGGACCACCTTCGACCACGCAGGCTGCGCCTCGTCGCGACCGATGGTCTCCAGCTGCGCAGCATCCAGGTACACCTCCCCGCCCAGCACGCGGGTTTCAAAGGTCGGCGTACAGCCGACATCAGGCGCCACGGCCTCTCCACAGTCCAAAGCAATGTTCCAGCTGTGCAGCGGGCAGGTGACCTTGTGGCCATGCACGATGCCCTGCGAGAGGGCGCCACCGCGGTGCGGACAACGGTCCAGCACGGCGAAGATGAAGTCCCCTTCGGCGCGAAAGACGGCTACGTCGGCACCCTTGGGGCGGCGCACCACGCGGCTGCCCAGCAGGGCAATGTCGTCCACGGCGCAGATGCGCACCCAGTTGCGATTGCTCTCCATCTTCACGCCATCGCCTCCGCCGGTTTGATGGGAATGAACTGCCGCGTGTCCACACTTGCGGCCTGCGGCTCGTGCCAGGGGTCGGGCTCGCCGTCGAGCGCGAACTGCAGGCGCGCCCAGAGCGCCTTGCGGCCGGCCTCATCGTCCAGGATCTTCTTCTTGACGTAGTCCAGCCCCACGCGGCTCACGTAGTGGACGGTGCGCTCCAGGTACCAGCCTTCCTCGCGGTAGAGCTGCAGGAAGGCACCGCTGTACTCCAGCACCTCTTCAGCAGTCTTGAGCTTGACGAGGAACTGCGCCACCTCGGTCTTGATGCCACCGTTGCCGGCCACGTAGATCTCCCAGCCGGAGTCCACGCCGATCACGCCCACGTCCTTGATGCCGGCCTCGGCGCAGTTGCGCGGGCAGCCGCTCACGGCCAGCTTGACCTTGTGCGGCGCGTACATGCGCCACAGCGCACGCTCCAGATCCTTACCCATTTGCGTGCTGTCCTGCGTACCGAAGCGGCACCACTCGCTGCCCACGCAGGTCTTCACCGTGCGGAGCGCCTTGCCGTAGGCGTGGCCGCTGGGCATGGCGAGATCCTTCCACACCGCCGGAAGGTCTTCCTTCTTCACGCCAAGCAGGTCGATCCGCTGCCCGCCAGTGACTTTGACGGTGGGGATCTGGTACTTGTCCACCACGTCGGCGATGCGCCGCAGCTCGCTGGCATTGGTCTCGCCGGCCCACATGCGCGGCACCACGCTGTAGGTGCCGTCCTTCTGGATGTTGGCGTGAGCGCGCTCATTGATGAACCGGCTCTGCGGATCGTCCTTGGCCTCCTTGGGCCAGGTGGAGATCAGGTAGTAATTGATGGCCGGGCGGCAGGTGGCGCAACCATTCGGTGTGCGCCAGCCAAGCGTCTCGAACACCCGCTCCTTGGTCAGCAGATGCTGCTCGCGGATCGCGTCGCGCACTTCCTGGTGGGACGCATCCGTGCAGCCGCACACGGCCTTCTTCTTGGGCGTGGCCGAGTAGTCGCCACCTGCCGTGAACATCAGAATCTGCTCCACCAGACCGGTGCAGGAGCCGCAGGATGCGCTGGCCTTGGTGTGCTTGCGCACTTCGTCGAGCGTGAACAGGCCCTTCTCGCGGATCGTCTTGACGATCGCACCCTTGCACACGCCGTTGCAGCCGCAGACTTCGGCGTCGTCTGCCATGGCGGCAGCCTTGCTCTGGCCCTGATGCCCCACGTCGCCGATGTTGTTGTTGATCGCCGCCTCGCCGAACATCAGCTTGTCGCGGATGTCTGCCACCGTCTTGCCCTCGCGCAGCAGCTTGAAGTACCAGCTGCCGTCCACGGTGTCGCCGTACATGCAGGCGCCCACGAGCTTGTCGTCCTTCAGGACGAGCTTCTTGTATACGCCGCCGATCGGGTCGGACAGCGTGATCTCCTCGCACCCGTCGCCGCCCATGAAGTTGCCGGCGGAAAACAGATCGATGCCCGTCACCTTGAGCTTGGTGCTCGTGACGCTACCCGTGTAGCGGCCAATCCCGAATTCGGCGAGATGATTGGCCACGACCTTGGCCTGCTCGAACAGCGGCGCCACCAGCCCGTAGGCCACGCCACGGTGGCTCACGCACTCGCCCACGGCGTAGATGCGCGGATCGAAGGTCTGCATCGTGTCATTGACCACGATGCCGCGATTGACCTGCAGGCCACTGCGCTCCGCCAGCGCAGTGTTCGGGCGAATACCCACTGCCATCACCACCAGCTCGGCCGGAATCTCCAGCCCGTCCTTGAAGCGGATCTTCGCCACCCGACCGTCTTCACCAGTCAGCAACGCATCGGTGTGCTTTTCCAGCAGGAATTGGATGCCACGCTGCTCGAGGCTCTGCTTGAGCAGATCGCCGGCCACGGGGTCGAGCTGACGCTCCATCAGCCAAGGCATGATGTGTACCACGGTCACGTCCATGCCGCGCAGCTTCAGGCCGTTGGCGGCCTCCAGACCCAGCAGGCCACCCCCGATCACCACCGCGTGCTTGTACTTGTCGGCTGCATCGATCATGGCTTGCGTGTCGGCCATGTCGCGGTAGCTGATCACACCCGGCAGATCCTTGCCCGGCACCGGCAGGATGAACGGATTGGAACCCGTGGCCAGCAGCAGGCGGTCGTAGCTGACCTGCGTGCCGTCCTCGGCAATCACCAAGCGGCGTGCCCGGTCGATCTGAGTGATGGTCTTGCCAGTGACCAGCGTGATGCCGTTGTCCCGGTACCAGTCCCAGTCGTTGAGGACGATCTCCTCGAACTTCTGCTCGCCGGCCAGCACCGGCGAGAGCAGGATGCGGTTGTAGTTCGGGTGAGGCTCCGCGCCGAAGACCGTGATGTCGTACATCTCCGGCACGAGCTTGATCAGCTCCTCCACGGCCCGAATGCCGGCCATGCCGTTGCCGACCACCACCAGGCGCGGCTTCTTGAATTGACCTTCAGCCATCTCCGTACACCTCACGAACCATGCATGAGCTGCAGAATCTGCGGCTCATTGCGCCTCTTTGACGGACGCTGTTTTGGGTCTCCCCCCGCGGGCGGGGGGACGGAAGGGGGGTGCCCCAAATTGTTTGCCGGTGACGCAGGCCGCTCAAGCGGCCTCCGCCACCGGGTGCGACTGCTTGCGATACAGGAATTCGAGTACCGCCTGACGGCACGCGATGTATCTGGCGTCGTTCGCCAGCGCCAGGCGCTCGCGCGGACGGGCAATGTCCACGTTCACGATCTCACCGATCGTCGCGGCCGGGCCGTTGGTCATCATCACGATGCGATCGGCCAACAGCACGGCTTCATCCACATCATGGGTGACCATGACCACGGTGCTCTGGGTCTTGGCGACGATCTTGAGCAGTTCGTCCTGCAGATGCGCGCGCGTCAGGGCGTCCAGTGCGCCGAAGGGCTCGTCCATCAGCAGCACCTTGGGCTCCATGGCCAGTGCCCGAGCAATCCCCACACGCTGCTTCATCCCGCCGGAAATCTCGTGCGGGCGCTTGGTGGCCGCATGGCTCAGGCCCACGAGCGCCAGCGCGGCGTGCGTGCGTGCCTTGAGCTGCTGCTTGCTTTCGGTCGCCGCAAAGACGCGCTCCACCGCCAGATAGACGTTGTCGAAGCAGGTCAGCCAAGGCAGCAGGGAGTGGTTCTGGAACACCACGCCGCGCTCGGGCCCCGGCCCCTTGATCTCGCGGTCTGCACACAACAACGTGCCGCTGCTGGGGTTGAGCAGCCCGGCGATCAGATTGAGCAGCGTGCTCTTGCCGCAGCCCGAGTGGCCAATCAGCGTGACGAACTCGCCCTTTGCAATGCTCAGGTTGATGTCGCGCAGTGCGTGGAAGCTCCCACGTTTGGTGTCGAAGACCATCTCGACACCCTGCACCTCGATGTATTTGCTGGTGTTCATCGCGCGCTCCTAGTGATGGTCTTCGTAGGTGAATGCCTTGGCGATTCGGATCAGCAGCAGCTCAAGCAGCAGACCGACCACGCCGATCACGATGATGGCAATCAGGATGTGGTGCACATTGAGGTTGTTCCACTCGTCCCACACCCAGAAGCCGATGCCGACGCCGCCGGTCAGCATCTCGGCGGCAACGATCACCAGCCACGCCGTACCGATCGCGAGGCGAACGCCCGTCAGCATGTAGGGGAGCACTGCGGGGAACAGAATGCGCGTGACGATCTTCCATTCCGAGAGATTCAGCACGCGCGCCACGTTCATGTAGTCCTGCGGCACGCGCTGCACTCCGACGGCGGTGTTGATGATCATGGGCCAGATGCTGCAGATGAAGATGGTCCAGATGGCAGCAGGGTTGGCCCCCTTGAAGATCAAGAGGCCGATCGGCAGCCAGGCCAGGGGCGACACCGGGCGCAGCAGGCTGATCAGCGGCGAGACCATGCCGTTCAGGAAGGCGAAGCGGCCGATCATGAAGCCCAGCGGAATGCCCACCAGCGCCGCCAGCCCGAAGCCCAGCCCCACCCGCTGCAGCGAAGACAGCACATTCCAGCCGATGCCCTGGTCATTGACCCCGTTGCGATAGAACGGGTCCGAGAAGATCTTCACCGCCTCCACCGCCGTGGGCCAGGGGCCGGGAAAACTGCCCTTGCTGGTGAGTGCGACGATCTCCCAGAGCAGGATGAAGGCCGCAATGCCCAGCAGCGGCGGAATCACCTTGAGCAGGATCGCGCGGCGCTGCGCTGCGCGAGCCCGCGGATCCATGGCAGCGCGCAACTGGGCCTTGGTCTTCTTCTCCGGCACCGCGGCAACGGGCTCATTGGCAGCGACCGGAGAGGACGAAGCACCTGCTGCGCTCTGCATCATCGGCGTTTCAAGTTTGTCGAGAACTGCGCTCATAACGACACCCTTCAGGCTTGCAATTGCCCTCCCCTTTGCAAGGGGAGGGATAGGGAGGGGTTTGCGTCCAAGTCACCGCAGGTGAAGGCATGAGGCCTTTAGCCTCATGCCTTCACCTTGAATCCGTCTGCGTACGCACGCGGATTGCTGCCGTCCCACACCACGCCATCAATCAGCTTGGAGCTGCGCATCTCGCTCTTGGGCAGTGGGGTCTTGGTCGCTGCGGCCGCCTGCTTGTAGACACCGATCTGGTTGATCTGCCTGGCCATCGCCAGATAGTCCACATGGTCCTTGAGCAGACCCCAACGCTTGTGCTGGGTGAGGAACCACATGCCATCCGAGAGGTAAGGGAAGTTCACGAGCCCGTCGTTGTAGAACTTCATGTGGTTGGGGTCGTCCCAGGTCTTGCCCAGGCCGTTCTGGTAACGGCCCAGAATGCGCTGGTTGATCACGTCCACGCTGGTGTTCACATACGCGCGGTCGGCAATCGTCTCGGCCATCTTGTTCTTGTTGGACAGGCCGGCATCGATCCACTTGCTGGCTTCAAGAATGGCGGCCACCACGGCACGGCAGGTGTTGGGGTTCTTCTTGACGAAGTCCGCCTGCGTGCCGAGCACCTTCTCGGGGTGGTCCTTCCAGATGTCCTGCGTGGTGGCGGCCGAGATGCCGATGTTGTCGGCAATGGCGCGATGGTTCCAGGGTTCGCCCACGCAGTAGCCGTCCATGTTCCCCACACGCATGTTGGCCACCATCTGCGGCGGCGGCACGGTGATGACCTTGGCGTCCTTCATCGGGTTGATGCCGTAAGTCGCCAGCCAGTAGTAGATCCACATGGCGTGCGTGCCCGTGGGGAAGGTCTGCGCAAAGGTGTATTCACGCTTCTGCGCGGCCATCACCTTGGCCAGCGATGCGCCGTCCACGGCGCCCGCCTCGGCCAGCTTCCTGGAGAGCGTGATGCCCTGGCCGTTGTGGTTCAGGGTCATCAGAACCGCCATGTCCTTCTTGGGGCCGCTGATACCGGCGTGTACGCCGTACACCAGGCCGTAAAGCACGTGGGCGAAGTCCAGCTCGCCATTCACGAGCTTGTCGCGTACGGCAGCCCAGCTGGCTTCCTTGGTGGGGATGATCTTCACGCCGTACTTCTCATCGAGCTTGAGCACGCTGGCCATGACCACGCTGGCGCAGTCGGTCAGCGGAATGAAGCCGATGCGGACTTCCTTCTTCTCCGGCGCATCCGACCCTTGCGCCCAGGCGCTGGCGCGCATCGCAGGTTCCATGGCACCGATGACTGCGGCCATGCTGGCGGTCTTGATCACTTTGCGGCGCATGGCATCGGGCTCCTTGGGGCTTGCTGCAGGTGCGGTGAGGTCAAGCTGCTTGTCCATCGATCTCTCCAGGGCTTTGAAGGAAGGGTTGATGTTCCAGTTGCGGTTGTTCTTGCGGCGTGAGGAACGAGAGACCAAAAGAAAAAGGCGTCGCACGCACCGCTTTCGCGGGGCATGGACGCCTTTGTCCAAATCAGACGAATTCGCTCTTCACGCGACTGGCGACGCCGTTGCCACCAGTCAGGCACTACAGCCCAAGCAGTTTGAGTGCCAGCTTCTAAATCTTTGAATTGATTGACATTATTCAGGCGCCGCCCGGCCGATGCACCAGCCCGGAACGCACCAGAATGCTGCGTCGCACCAAGTCGGCGCTGCCGCGGTCCAGCTTCAGCCCAGCAGGCTTTCGAAGTCGATCAAGCGCTCCGCCACTTCACGCGCCTTCAGGCCCTTCTGCATCGCCGCGGTCTGGATGAACTTGTGCGCCTCGTCCTCGCTCATGCCCTTCTTTTTCATGAGCAGGCGCTTGGCGCGGTCGATCAGTTTGCGGTCGGCCAGCTCCGCCTTGGTCTCGGTCAGCTCGGCGCGCAGGGTCTGTTCCACGGCAAAGCGTTCCACGGCCACATCCACCACCGCCTGCACGCGCCCCGGCGCCAGGCCATCGACCACATAGGCGCTCACCCCGGCCGACAGCGCGCTGCGCAGGGTGTCGCGATCCCGGTCGCCAGTGAACATCGCGATCGGCCGCGGCGCATCGCGCGTGGCCATGACGATGTGCTCAAGCACATCTCGCGCGCCGCTGTCGGCGCTGATCACGATCACGTCCGGGCGCAGATGGGCCACCGCCTCGGGCAGAGTCAGATCGCCCGTGCGCACACCCAGCACGAAGTGCCCAGCATCCGCCAACCCCTGCGAGAGCGCGTGCGCGGCCGAGGCCTCGTCGGCATCGACATCGGTGACGATCAGCACCGCAAGCGGACGGTTGGACTGAGGCATGCACCGCCATGGCGCAAGAAGCTTGCCAGCTGCGCCAAAGTGAAGCCGAGAGCGCTCACTAAACTACGCCCCATGAACGGACTCCTGTTGTTTGCCCATGGCTCGCGCGACCCCCTCTGGTTTGCGCCCTTTGAACGTCTGCGCGAGCGGGTGGCTGCGGATGGCACGCCCGTGGCGCTGGCCTACCTGGAGTTTGCGAAGCCGGAACTGGCCGAAGCCGCCGCTCAACTGGCTGCGCAGGGCTGCACGCAGATCCGCGTGGTGCCCGTGTTTCTGGCCGCCGGCGCCCATGTGCGTGCCGACCTGCCCGAGCTGATCGAAGCCGCACGGGCCTCCCTGCCCGGCGTGGCTTTCGAGCTGCGGCCTCCGGTGGGCGAAGACGCCGCCGTGCTGGACGCGATCGCGCGCGTCGCGCTGGGCTGACCCCAGCGATGCGCGTTCTCGGCATCGAGACTTCCTGCGACGAAACCGGCGTCGCGCTCTATGACACCGAGCGCGGCCTGCTGGCGCATGCGCTGCACAGCCAGATCGATATGCATGCGCTCTACGGCGGCGTGGTGCCGGAGCTGGCCAGCCGCGATCACATCCGCCACGGCGCGCTGCTGGTGCAGCAGGTGCTGCGCGAGGCCGGGCTGGAGATGAAGGACATCGACGGCGTCGCCTACACCGAAGGCCCGGGGCTGGCCGGTGCGCTGCTGGTCGGCGCGGGGCTGGCCAAGGCCCTGGCCTTCGGCCTGAACAAGCCCGCGATCGGCGTGCACCACCTGGAAGGTCATCTGCTCTCGCCCTTGCTCGCGAGTGACCCGCCGCCCTTCCCTCATGTGGCTTTGCTGGTGAGCGGCGGCCACACGCAGCTCATGGATGTCGCCGGCGTGGGGCAATACACGCTGCTGGGCGAGACGATCGACGACGCCGCCGGCGAAGCCTTCGACAAGAGCGCCAAGCTGCTCGGCCTGCCCTACCCCGGCGGCCCCAAGCTGGCGCGGCTGGCCGAGACCGGTGACCCCAAACGCTTCTCGCTGCCGCGGCCACTGCTGCACTCGGGCGACCTGAACTTCAGCTTCGCCGGCCTCAAGACCGCCGTGCTCACGCAGGCCCGCAAGTGCGCAGCGCTGCCTGAGACCGACCCGTGGCGCGCAGATCTCGCACGCGCCTTTGAAGACGCCGCCGTGGATGTGCTGAGCAAAAAGGCGATGACGGCGCTCAAGCAAACCGGACGCAAGGTCTTGGTGGTGGCCGGCGGCGTGGGCGCCAACCAGCGCCTGCGAGCCACGCTGGATGGCCTGTGCGCGCGGGCTGGCGCAAAGGTCTTCTACCCGGACCTGCAGTTCTGCACGGACAACGGCGCCATGATCGCCCTGGCCGGCGCGCTGCGCCTGGCGCGCGGCGAACACGATGCGCAGACCGGCTTCAACGTGCGGCCACGCTGGCCGCTGGCAGAGCTGGGTTCGCCGTCCACCTGACGTCCGGTTGGCACCACCGTCCGGCGTGAGATGCACAGCAGAATTTCTTCGCTCGAATCGGCCGAGATCCGCATCCTGCATGCGGAAACCGGCCCATTCGCCTATTCAAAAAACGCTTGAAATACAGGCCATTTCATAACCATTTATCAAGTAAATGTTGAAAATCCATCTGCAGCTCAAGCCTTGATTGGCAGGGTCTTGAGAAAGCGCGGCTTGATCAGATGCCCTGTGCGCTGCTCATAGGCCGCGCCCGCTTGCAGCACCAACAGATCGGACCAGGCCGGGCCGAAGAAACTCAGGCCCACGGGCAGGTGATTGACCGCGCCCATCGGCACGGTCAGGTGCGGATAGCCGGCCACAGCTGCGGGCGAGGAGGCCGAGCCGCTGGGCCGGTGGCCGTTGACTTGATCGATCAGCGCGGCCGGACTGGTGGTGGGCGCCACGAACAGCGCAACCTTGTGCTGCTTGAGCGCAGCATCGATGCCCTGCGTGCGTGCCAGGCGGCGGTTGGTGGCAAGCGCCTTCAGATAGGCCGCTTCCGTCAGCGGGCCCTTGGCCGCCGCCTTCTCGAAGCGCTCCTGCCCAAACACCGCCAGCTCCTTGGGCGTGCGCGCATTGAACGCGATGAGGTCGTCGAGGCTGCGGAACTTGAGGTTGGCTGCGAACTCGCGCAGATAGGCGGCGATGCCGTGCTTCAGTTCGTACAGCAGCACTTCCACTTCCGTGGGGCCGAGCTTGTCCGCGTTCGGAATGCTCGCATCCACCAGCACCGCCCCGGCCTTGGTCAGATCCTTGAGCGCCTGCTCGAAGAGCGCATCCACACCGCGGTGATAGCCCGCCAGATTGCGTGCCACACCGATCCGCAAGCCTTTGAGCGCCGTGCTGCGCTTGCCGGTCTGCAGCGTCTTGGCCAGCTGGATGAGCTCCGCTGAAGCAAGCTTCTGCCCCTTCGTGGCGGCATCGTGCACATCCGCACCCACCATGCCCGCCAGCAACCAGGCCGTGTCTTCCACGCTGCGCGTCATCGGGCCGGCGGTGTCCTGGCTGGCTGCGATGGGGATGATGCCGTCACGGCTCACCGCCCCGAGCGTGGGCTTGAAGCCGACGATGCCGTTGCAGGAGGCCGGCGAGACGATTGAACCGTCCGTCTCGGTACCCACCGCAAAGCGCACCAACCCCGCCGCCACCGCCACCGCACTGCCGGAGGATGAACCACTTGGCGTGCGGTCCAGCACATGCGCGTTGCGGCACTGCCCGCCGCGCGCGCTCCAGCCGCTGCTGGAATTGGCGCCGCGAAAGTTCGACCACTCGCTCAGGTTCGCCTTGCCCAGGATCAGCGCCCCGGCGCTGCGCAGGCGATGCACCACGTGCGCGTCGCGCGGCGGCTTGGCACCGATGAGCGCCAGCGAGCCCGCCGTGGTCTGCATCCGGTCTGCGGTTGCGATGTTGTCCTTCACCAGCACGGGCTCGCCATGCAACGGGCCGAGTTCATCGCCGCGCTTGCGGTCCGCTTCCAGCTGCTTGGCCAAGCGCCGTGCGTCCGGGTTCACCTCCAGCACGCTGCGCAGGGTCGGCCCGCTGCGGTCGACTTTCTTGATGCGGTCGAGACTCTCTTCAACCAGATCCACGCTGCTCTTGAATTTCCCCATCACGCCTTCTCCCCCAGCCGCTTTTCCTTGCCGTTCATGAGATTGCTGATGTTCTGCCGGTGCCGCCAGATCAGTAGGCCGCTCATGATGAGCACGGCCAGCCCGATCGCGTCCGCGCCGAACCAGAGCAGGTAGGTCACCGGCGCGAAGATGCTCGCCACCAGCGCCGCCAGGGACGAGAACCGGAAGAAGGCCGCGATGATGATCCAGGTGGTGAGCGTCGCAAGGCCAAAGAGCGGGTTGATGCCCACCAGCACACCCAGCGCCGTGGCCACGCCCTTGCCGCCGACGAACTTGAAGAACACCGGGTAGAGGTGGCCGAGGAAGGCGGCGAGCGCCACCGCGGCCACCCAGCCGTCCGGCAGCTCGAAGCGGATGGCGAAGAACACAGGCACCCAACCCTTGATCGCGTCGAACAGCAGCGTGAGCACGGCTGCCGCCTTGTTGCCGCTGCGCAGCACATTGGTGGCGCCGGGGTTCTTGCTGCCGTACGTGCGCGGGTCGTTCAGGCCCATGACGCGGCTGATGATGACGGCGAACGAAAGCGAGCCGAGCAGGTACGCGCCAATGACCCAGCCGAGGTTGATGAGTGTGGCTTGCATAAGTGCGTTGTTGTTTTGGTTGAGATGTTGGGGAGGCTCAGGCGTCCAGCGCGCAGTCCACGCTCTGGGCCTTGAGCAGACCGGTCAGCACCTGCGGAGCGATCGAGACGAGAAAGCCGCGCCGGCCGCCATTGATGTAGATGGTCGGCAGATCCAGCACGCTGGCCTGCACGTAAACGGGCATCTGCCGCTTGGTGCCAAAGGGCGAGGTGCCGCCCACCATGTAGCCCGTGTGGCGCTGCGCCACCTCGGGCTTGCAGGGTTCGATGTGCTTGCGGCCTGTCTGGCGTGCGAGGTTCTTGGTGGAGACGGTCTTGTCGCCGTGCATCAGGACCACCAGCGGCTTGGCGGCTTCGTCTTCCATGATGAGCGTCTTGACGACTGCATGCTCGTCCACACCGAGCTGACGCGCGCTTTCGGTGGTGCCGCCGTGCTCGACATAGTCATACGGATGCTCGCCGAATGCCACGCCCGCCTTGCGCAGCATCTGCGTGGCGGGCGTTTCGGAGACGTGCTTGGTCTTGCTCATGGCTGGCGCAAAGGATGAGGGGCGACTGGCTGGCGACTATATCGCCGCGCTGCATGCTCCGGGCAGCGCTACTGCGTCATGGGACACGCTACTTCTTTTCTTCCACCGTCCTGCTTGCGGGATGCTTTTGCAGCGGCGGCATCGGCCCGATCTGCAACTGATTGATCACGGCTTCCACGCTTTCCACCCGCAGCGCCAACGCCTCGATCTGCGCCGCCTGCGCCGCGCTTTGAACGCAGCCCTGCAAGGTGACCGTGCGCCGCTGCACAAGCGCCCAGACCGTGGCACCCCTCAGCTCGGCACGACGGAACTGCAGTGCGCGCTTGAGCGCATCGAAGATCAGCGCGTCGTATTGATAGCTGTTGGGCAGGAGGCACTGCCCCGTCCACCAGCAGGTCGTTCCGGTCTCGGCGCGCCAGTGGGCCTGGGCTTGCAGCTCGGCGGCGCTCGGGCGCGGGTCCGGCACAGGCGGGCAGATCACAGCCTGGCTGATCAACGGCCCCCAGGGGTCAGCCTTTGCGACTGGCTTGCCCGCGTCACCGGGCGCAGCCGCAGCGTCCTGCGCGATCGCGGGGCTGGCGTTCAAGCCCGCCACCAGCAGGGCCAAGGCTGCGTACCGCCACATGCTCACGCCGCCCTGCCCTGCGCGGCGGCGTCGCTTCGGTGCGCTTCGCCGCTGTTGATCTCGGCTTCCATCAAGCGCTGATAGTCCGCCCAGGTCTTGCCCGGTTCGTCGGCAAAGCGGCGGCCGCTGCGCGTCAGCGCACGAATGCGGTCCAGCCGGAAGGCGCGAAAGCCCACGCGCAGCTCGCACCACGCCGCCACGCTCCAGGTGCCACCCCAGAAGGCGCAGGCCAGGGGGCGAATGTCCCGGTGGCTCGGGATGCCGCGCATGTCGGCATAGTCCAGCGTGAGCACCTCGTGCGTGCGGATGGCCTCGCGGATCACGTCCAAGCGCTCGCCCACCAGCTTGTCGATGAAGTAGTCCGGCGCAAAAAGCGGCGTGCGTTCGAGCACGATGCGCTTGTCCTTGGGCAGCGCGCTGGCAATCTTGGCCTGCGCCAATTCCGCCGCCTTCTTGAGCGCGGGCGAACCCCAGGCCTGCGTCATGCGGATGCCGGCCACCAGCGCTTCGATCTCGTCGTAGCTGAACATCAGCGGCGGCAGGTCGTATTCCGCCGCCAGGCGGTAGCCCACGCCCGCCTCGCCTTCGATCGGCGTACCGCTTGCGATCAGATCCGCCACGTCGCGGTAGATCGTGCGCTCACTGACCTCCAGCCACTCGGCGAGCTGGCGGGCGGTGGTCAATCTCCTGCCGCGCAGGTACTGCACGATCTGGAAGAGTCGATCAGCACGGCGCACAGGTTAGCTCCAAGGTTCTTGCTGCTCGCGCGCGGCACGTGTTCGCCTGCGCTGGTCGATCCCCAGCCTGCGGCCGGGGCCCCTCGCCCCACGCTCCGGCGCTGCCGCGCAGGTACTGCACGATCTGAAAGAGCCGGTCAGCTCTGCGCACAGGTTAGCTCCAAGGTTCTTGCTGCTCGCGCGCGGCACGTGTTCGCCTGCGCTGGTCGATCCCCAGCCTGCGGCCGGGGCCCCTCGCCCCACGCTCCGGCGCTGCCGCGCAGGTACTGCACGATCTGAAAGAGCCGGTCAGCTCTGCGCACAGGTTAGCTCCAAGGTTCTTGCTGCTCGCGCGCGGCACGTGTTCGCCTGCGCTGGTCGATCCCCAGCCTGCGGCCGGGGCCCCTCGCCCCACGCTCCGGCGCTGCCGCGCAGGTACTGCACGATCTGAAAGAGCCGGTCAGCTCTGCGCACTGGTTCGCTCCAAGGTTCTTGCTGCTCGCGCGCGGCACGTGTTCGCCTGCGCTGGTCGATCCCCAGCCTGCGGCCGGGGCCCCTCGCCCCGCGCTCCGGCGCTGCTCCGTAGATACTGGACGATTTGAAACAAGCGATCTGCGCGGCGCATCCTGGCTTTCTACAGCGTCACGCGCTTGGCTTCAAAGTCCTGCACCAGCCAGCGCTTGCCCTTCTGGATCACGGTGTGGCCTTCGGCGCGCAGCATCTGGGCCTGGGCCTCGGTGCCGCCGGGGTACTTCTCGTTGAGCGAACCGTCCTTCTTCAGCGTGCGCCAGAAGGGGGTGACATTCACCTCGCCGGCGGTGCGCAGCTCGGACGCCGCCGCGGCCGCGATGTTGATGAAGATGCCGGTGGTCAGCGGGCAGGCAATGTCCGTCTTGTGGCGCCGGGCCAGCACGGCTGCAATATCAGCGGCTGTGGTCAGCGCGCCGTCGGGCACCTGGCGCATGAAGTGATCGATCTCCACGGGCGATGAGATCACCATCGTGCCGCCGTGCCTGGGCTGCGCGCGCAACCAGCTGCGCAGCTTCTCAGGCAGCTCGCGCACGATGTGCGGCGGCTTGGCATTGCGCATCTTCTCCAGCGCGGTCATCTTCTTGCTCATGCAGTGCCGTGCCGCTTCAGGTCATCCAGCGCAAACAGAAGGCGCTCGCGCTCGATGCGTGCCACCTCACGCCAGTCTTTGCCAGTGAGCGCGCCTTCCAGCGCCCAGAGCAGGTTCAGGTTCTCCGGATGGCCCGCCTGCAGACACCGCAGATATGCGTTCACGCTGCCGGCCCTGCGCAGCGCGACAGCGTCCGCAACGCCGGCTTGCCGCAGCCAGGCGGCGGTCACCGGGCCAATGCCGGATAGCGTGGCCAGCTCGGATCCGGAAAGGCTTTCCGCTTGTCCCATGCGGCTTTCCAGCCGATTTGCCTTGGAAAGGCGCATGGATACTGCGTCTACGCCGCGAAGTGCGGGTTGAAGATCAGCCCGATGGCGTTGCCCCAGGGGTCGCGCACGGCGCCGACGACGATGCCCTCGCCCACGTCCTGCGGCGCATCCAACAGGCTGGCGCCCCGGGCCACCAGCGCATCCATGGTGGCGGCCCGGTCGTTCACCCGCCAGTAGGTCATCACGTTGTGTACGGGCACCGGTGCCGTGCCCTCGGGCTGCAGACCCAGCTCGTAGCCGGCGATGTTGAAGCCGACATAGAACGGCTGGTCAAAGTACGGCGCCACGCCAAATGCCTCGCCGTACCAGCGCTTGGCAGATTCAATCTCCGGCACGCGGTAGATGCAGGTGGCCAGGCCCTTGCTGTGGATGGCCGCCATGCTCAAGCCTTCATCGAATGCAGGCCGACGCGGTTGCCCTCGGTGTCGAGGATGTGCGCGTAGAAGCCCATGCCCTGCGGCAGCTCCGTGGCTGGCACGACGATCTGCCCGCCTGCCGGGCCGACGCGCGAAAGCACGGTGCCCAGCGTGGGTTCGGCCTGCAGATACACCACCGCACCCTTGGCGCTGGGCTCATAGCCCTCGCTCTTGACCACGCAGCCGCTCACGCCCATCTCGCCCGAGGGGAAGATGCCCATCTCGTCGCCGATGATCTCGCGGCGCAGTGAGACCGCGAGGATGGTTTCGTAGAACTTCACCGCGCGGTTCAGTTCGTGCGCGGGCAGCTCGAACCAGCTGATGGCGCTCATGCTCATGGTTCAGATCTCCGTGTGGCCTGCGGTTCACATGCCCGAATACGTGATGATGTTCAGCGCCGCGCCCTGCGGGTCGGTGATGACGGCCATGCGCCCGACATTCGGAATGTCCATCGGTCCCGCGCAGATCTTCCCGCCCAGCGCCTCAACCTGCTTGCAAGAAGCGTCCACGTCCTTCACCGTCACATAGGGCGTCCAGCAGGTGGGCGCCTGCACGCCGGGCGGGTGGGCCATGATGCCGCCGATGCTCGTCTCGCCCACGGAGAACACGTGGTAGTCGCCCATGGGCATGGCCTCGGTCTTGACCGTCCAGCCGAACAGCTGGCTGTAAAAGCCGCTGGCGCCGGCGGGGTCGCTGGTCATCAGTTCGGTCCAGCTCACGGCGCCGTGCGCGCCATACACCTCTGCATAGTCCTTCATCGCCTCGCTCCTCTTGCGTTTGGGGGTGGAGCCATTCTGGGCGACGTCTGCTGACAGCAGTGTGTCAGGAGCGCTGCAGCAGCACAAATGAAACGATTCAGGCGAGGCCAGCGCAGTTCAGTGCGGAATCTTGAGCAACAGCGGCGCCAGAAACGCCGTGAGCAGCGCAGACAAGCCCATCGCCAGCCCGGCAAATGCGCCCATGGTCTCGCTCACCTGAAAGGCGCGTGCCGTCCCGATGCCGTGCGCCGCTGCGCCCACCGTGAAGCCGCGCACCCGTTCGTCGGTCACGCCCAGCGCCAGCAGCACCGGGCGGGCCAGCATTGCACCCGTCATGCCGGTGAGGATCACCAGCACGGCGGTGAGCGTGGGGATGCCGCCAATCCGCTCGCTGATGCCCATGGCCACCGGCGTGGTCACGCTCTTGGGCGCGAGCGACAGCAGGGATTCACGCGACACGCCCAGCAGCCAGGCCAGGCCCACAGCACTCACGATCGCCGTCACCACCGCCACCACCAGCATGATGGACAGCGGCAGCGCCAGGCGCTTGACCACCGCGCGCTGCTCATACAGCGGCACGGCCAGTGCCACCGTGGCCGGCCCCAGCAGAAAGTGCACGAACTGCGCGCCGGAAAAATAGGTGGCGTAGCTCGTGCCCGTGGCCAGCAGCAGCGCAATCAGCAGCAACACCGCAATCACCACCGGATTCACCACCGGGTTCATGCCGGCGCGCTGATGCAGCGCGTAGCCGATCTGGTACGCAATGAGCGTGGCCGTGAGCCCCAGCAGCGGCGTGGCCGCCAGGTAGACCCAGAGTTCAGCGATTTGCGGCTTCATGGCCTGGGCTCCGCCTCTGCCGCGGCGGCGTCATCCCGTGCAAAACGCGCAATCGCCCAGCGCCCCACCAGGCCCGTCACCGCAATCGTGATCACCGCCGAGCCCACCACCGCCACCAGCAGCTTCCAGCCTTCGGTTGCCAGGCGCTCGCCATGCAGCATCACCCCCACCCCCGCCGGCACAAACAGCAAAGACAGGTGGCGCAGCACCTCCAGCGCCGTCGGCTTGATGGTGCCGACCGCCGCGGGCCGCCACACCAGCCAGCCAAACAGCAGCGCCAGCCCGATCACCGGGCCAGGCACCGGCAGCCTGAGCGTGAAGGCCAGCGCTTCGCCGATGAGCTGGAACAGCAGGAGGGCAGTGAGGGCTTGGAGCATGGCGCAAGCGTAACGCCGGGCTTCGCGCAAGCGTCAGCCTCTTGCGGGCACGTAGCGACACGATCTTGGCTCGCACAGCGCATGAGCACATGCGGCCGGGGCAGGCGGCACACCGAGCGCACAGCCGCCCGGCCGGCAGCGCGCAGCACGGCCATCTGCAGATGCACAACAAGCAGCACGTACAGATGGGTTGGGCTTCGCAGCCACCACCTGGGGTATCGGATGGTGCGACTGCAGGCGAAAACTGTGTGTCGGATGGCTCCAGCCGGCGCAGGCTGCGTGCTGCGGCCGTGCAAGAACACGCCCAGCAGGCCACGACTCAACTCAATCCAGGACGCTCGACATGTTCACCACACAACTCAACACACTACGCTGCCTATTTGCGTTCGTTCTCATGCTCATGGGCTTGCACGCCGCGCCCTCCTTCGCGCAGACGCGAGGCGATCCGGCGCAAGGCATGTGGGTATCGACCGAACGCACGCGAGGCGGCTTGGGCATGGTCTACACCGTGCTTGCAGACGGCACCGTGGTGGAGGACTTTGGCGCAGTTGTGGATTTCGCGTGGTCCGAGCAAGACAGCCACTGGACCATCAAGACCGACGGCCCGGAAATGCAGATCATCCTGGCGGCCGACGGAAAGACCATCACCATGCGGCAGGCCCAGGCCCCGGACCAGACTTCGTTCCGCGCCGGCCCGGTCAGCGCGGAGCGCAGCTTGATCGGCCTGTGGCGCTTTCAGCACGGCAGCGGCGCGCCCGCAACGATGGTGTTTGCGCAGCGCGGGCAGGGTGTCCTGCTTGTTCAGATGAAGCAGCGCAGAGGCACGATGCAGCGCGCAGACGACGGCGTACTGACCATCACCCTGGACAGCGGCCAGGATCGCACGCTGACCGGCCGGCTTCAAGGTGAGATTCTGGAGCTGAGTTGGGGCTCAAAGACCATGCGATTCAAGCGGCTTGTCATGCGATAGGGACCAGCCCCTCGCGCAAGCGCTCCCGCAGCGCTGGTGACCGGACTGTGGGTCTGGGGAATCACACTCCACGAACAACTATCGCCACAAAAACCTCGGGCGCTGGGTCGAAATACTCCTTACCCGCGGGCAACGCAGCGGCAATGTGGCCCCTACGCAAACAGGCCCGCCGCAGCGAGCCTGTTTGTCCATTGCCGGCTTGACGCTGCGCCGATCGACCAGCCGCAGCTTGTCCGGTGCGCGCAGTGTCAGGGGCTGATGTTGTTGGTCAGCCGGCGCAGACTGCCGGGAGTTTCGAGATCCACGAGCACCGTATCCTCCACGTGACGAACGACGCCCTGAGCGTCTGTCGTCCGCCGGACCACGCGAAGGGTCTGCACACGACCGGTGCGCGTTGCGCTGACAACGCGGACATCGGGAAAGCCGATGGCGCCAGGCCATGAACCCAGACGCACCTCAGACCCTGAGGACAGATTCAACGAAATCAGGTCCGTCGCTTGACTCGATTGGCTTCCCAGAAAGAGCATCGAACTGGGTGAGCCATAGGTACGGAAGTCCAAGGTGCCGTCTCTGCCTACCAAGTCCATCAAATCCCCAACGGCAACCTGTCTGATCTGTGAGCCATTGCGGTCATAGACCCACAGAATCACTTGGCCGTCGCGCTCCCCGAGGATTGTGATCAGATTGCCCTCAGGGTAGGCATACCAGAACTGGGCGGACCCGGCGGTGATCGGCGTTACCGCCGACTGCGTGATCAACAGTGCTGTTTCGTTGCCAGAGATCCTGCTGCGCCCGATCGCAGTCACTCCGTTGTTGATCGGTACCAGAACCCGGGCAGCGACGTCGCCCGCAAGGCCGGCGAGGGGCGTTGGCATGGTTGCGCTTGCCGACCAGTAGCCCAGCGCCCCCTCTGTGATCACATAGCTGCCTGCCGCGTCTGGTGAGATGTCCGAGAGCCCGCTGGTCAGCGATCCCGCGCCTACGCCATACAAGCGCGCGCTCCTCGCCACCAGATCGCCATGCATCAACTGCAAACCGGGCGGTGCGCCTTCGATCTTGAGTACAAATCGGGCACTCGGGTAAGACGCCTGAACAACGCTGAGCGACGCACTAGGACTGGGCGGCACGCTGCCAAGCACCGCAATCGGGCTACGTGTGTCCAGATCCTCATTGAGCAACACAATCCGTCCATCGGCGAGCCATACAAGCCAGTCCTGCCTGCTCGCTCTGTCGTCGAGCTTCTCCAGCGGCTGCATGGCGCCACGATAAGCGAGCGCAGGAGCTGGCAGCGGCGCACTGGCTTCCGTTTGGCTCGCCCTCAGCAAGAAGGATGCGTCATCCGGTGTGCCGCAACGCGCGTCTTGCCCAGCCTGCGACACGAGCGCTCTGCTTGTCAGTGGATCCGTGATGTCACGCGATCCCATGACCCTCAAGTCGCAAAACGCCGTTTGCGGTGTGTCCAAGCGCAGCGTGCTGACCCGTCGCGAGCCTAGAGCGGGTTGGTCGAGGTCCAGGTAGCGCACGGCGCCACCATCGACCAGCCATAGCGAGCGCACCCGATGGTCCGAATACAGCCCCGGTGTGTTGGTCCTGCGCGCGGTAAGGATGTGCCACCAGAAACCCGAACTGGTCGCGCCCAATCCGAAGCTGTGCGCCGTGCGGGCGGTCGTGCCATCTGCGCGGAACATGACCAAACGGGCAAACCCGCTCGTTGAACCGCCGGGCGTTGCGGCTGTGTTCCGGTCGACACCCAGAAACAGCGGCGCTTCGCTTGCGGGTGGAGGCGCTGGTGCAGGTGCGGGTCCCGGTGCCGGTGCGGGTGCAGGTGCAGGTCCGGGCCCTGGGGCGGGGGCGGGGCCAGGTCCAGGTGCAGCGGGGCTACCTGCACCGCCTCCGCCACAACTCGCCAGCACAAGCGCACACACCGCAGCAATGGCCAATGTGCGGCCAGCATGCATATTCGACTTCGACATTTCCACTCCGTGTTGACGCGCGCCCCGGGGTCGTTGAACTGGAGGCCCCTGAGCGGGTCGCGCGCGGCGAAGTTAGCAATGCCGTTGATCTCAGTCAGCCGCGTGCATCGACGTTCAGGGGGCTCGCCGGTCCTCGGGCTCAAAGCGTGTCTTCGACACAACGGGCTCCAGATCCAGGCTGGAGCCGCGGAACAGGTGGCTAGAGGCGCGCCGCGTACCGACCGCCGCCTCCCGCAGCGCCTGCCCCCTGCACGTCGCTAGGTTCACTTCTGTTTGCTTTTGAGGTACTCCCAAGCCAGCATCACGACTGCTAAAGCTAGAGAGGACAACATGATGCTAGGCAAAAACTGTAGCAGACCACCTATAGAATAGATTAGCCCGAAGCTGCCGGTCCTTATCCAAACGATTAGTGGACCGAGACCATAAACAGAAACGGCTACAACAATAAAAAAGAAAACAAAGTAACCGGCCCATATAATGGCAAGCTCTTTGCTTTTATTGAGCAAACTCATTGACGCTTCCTTAGCTGACTGGCAGTTTGATCGCAAATTACCCCAAATCTTCCTATGCGGCACTGGAGGCAATCGAGTTCAACAAGGGAGAGCACGGTTAATTTCACACGAAAATGGGGGCAGACACGATTAAGTTCATCCTCTGACGCCAGTTCTTTCTGAGGTCGACCTTGTGCGAACTAGGCGGCCCTGCGCTGCGTTACTGCCTCTACATGTTGCAGATTAATCGGGAAAGATGGGGTCAGACACGATTAAGTTCATTGTAGGTTAATCGTGTCTGACCCCATTTCTAGGAAGATCATTTCTTTGGAGTCTCCATATGAGCTGGCTTAGCAAAGGAGATCCCGCACGAACTACATTCCTTAGGCTTTAATGCAACCATTGACGAGTATTGCATTTCACTTGCGCCCAGCCCCCACATCCTAGCCCGCGGGGTCTCCCCGCAAGCAGGACAGCGATACCCGTGCATGCTCCAGATTATAAGTGCAATCAAAATCAGCGAAAACACCGCTAAGCCCAACCCAATGGACTCCAAGTTGTAAGCCTGACCTACAAGCACAAGCAGGGAGAAGAAAGTCAAAGAAAAGGTCATCACCCAAATAAAGCGGCGCTGGGAGGCCTTGAACGCTGCATACTGTTCTTCGGTGAGCATGAATTTACCTCCCGACCCGTTTACATGAGTTATTGTTAGATTGAGCTTTGCTGTCGCGGAAAAATGGGGTCAGACACTATTAAGTTCATTGCAGATCAATCGTGTCTAACCCCATTTCTCACCATTTCTAACAGTTTGCGATAGCCCGGTTGGTGGTATTCCGAAGAGATGCGACTAGCTCAGAGAGAGACCGAGATTGACTGCGAAGCTCACTAACAGCGCCCCAAACACACAGAATCCAAAGACCCGGTCACCACGGGTGGCGCCCTCTTGCATGCACTTTATGAGGGGGGCCCGTGCGTCCCAGACGGTCGCTGCGAGCGCGAACCAACAGATCCACCCAAATGCTGGGTGCCAGCCCCAAAGCGGTGAAATGGCGAAGCCAAACCCAACCGCAAACCGCAAGAGCGATAGGAACGCGAGTATTGGCTCCAAGCCGCGTGGAAGATAATCCCGTATCTTCCTCATTATTCACTCTCAGAGGTCTGCTGCATCGAAGGAAGTACCGCGGAAAAATGGGGAGGAAATGGGGTCGGAGGAAATGGGGTCAGACTCGATTACTGCGTGTAGCGGTGCGCGACCATCACATAAGGCGCTTGGCACGAGTCAACGGGCGTCAGCCACCTCAGCGCGAACATCTCGAGCAACGTCCACCAAGGGTCGCCACGGGCACTCGCCAATGAAGCGGCTGATGGGCTCTGCCTGGCGCTCCTCGTGCAGAGTCAACGTCGCCTGCATCAAGTGCTGGTTCCACTGGGTGTAGTTCGCGCGAAGATCGCCCCACCAGGCCGCAAGTTCTGCCGGGTTCGGTGCGTCTGGCGGTTCCACTTCGCAGATCTCCTCGATCAACGTGTGCAACCAATCGGTCCCGTGTCGCTCAAGCGCTGCCACCCGAGCTTCGACAGGCTGAAGCCCGACCTCCAGAAACCGTGAAAGCGTGGCCTCTTCTGCCACGGCTTCAGGCGCCTGCGAGTTGCCGATCCACCCACTCAATCCAATGCAGCACCGGCCGCTGCGTGCCGCTCTGAAGATGGGTGAGACAGCCGATGTTGGCGGACAGGATCACTTCGGGTTCGGCCGCCTCCAGATGGCCGAGCTTGCGGTCGCGCAGCTGGGTGGCGATCTCGGGTTGGAGCATGGAGTAGGCGCCGGCTGAGCCGCAGCACAGGTGGCTCTCGCCAAAGGCCTGCAGCTCCACACCGCACTGCGCGAGCAGCTCTTCGGTGATGGGGCGCAGCTTCTGCCAGTGCTGCAGGGTGCAAGGCGGGTGGAAGACGGCCTTGGCTTGGGCTGTGCTCTTCAGCAGGGGTTTGAGCGCGTCAATCTGCGGGGCGAGGTATTCGCCGATGTCCTTGACCAGTGCGGTGATGGTGCGGGCCTTCTCGGCGTAGGCGGGGTCGTCCTTGAGGTGGTGGTCGTACTCGCGCACGGTGGCGCCGCAGCCGCTGGCGTTCATGACGATGGCCTCAACCTCGCCCTTCTCCACCATGGGCCACCAGGCGTCGATGTTGCGGCGCATGTCATTGCGGCCGCCGTCTTGGTCATTCATGTGGAAGCGCACGGCGCCGCAGCAGCCGCTCTTGGGGGCGATCACGGCCTGCACGCCCAGCGCGTCCAGCACGCGGGCGGTGGCAGCGTCAATCGACGGGAGCATGGCCGGCTGGGCGCAGCCATTGAGCAGCAGTACCTTGCGCGGGTGCGTCCGGGTGGGCAGCGTGCCCGCAGGCCGCGGGTCTGGCAGCTTGGCCTGCAGCTTCGCGGGTACCAGGCCCTTGAACTTGCGGCCCATGTTCATGGCCGGTTTGAACAGGCTGCTCGGAATGCCTTCCTTGAGCGCGTAGCGCGTGGCGCGTTCCTTGAATGGGCGCGTGGTCTTGGCTTCCACCACCTGACGGCCGATGTCGATCAGGTGGCCGTACTGCACGCCGCTGGGGCAGGTGGTCTCGCAGTTGCGGCAGGTCAGGCAGCGGTCCAGGTGCAGGCGGGTCTGGTCCGTGACCTCTGCGCCTTCAAGCACCTGCTTGATGAGGTAGATGCGGCCGCGCGGGCTGTCGCGTTCGTCGCCCAGCACGTGGAAGGTGGGGCAGGTGGCGGTGCAGAAGCCGCAGTGCACGCACTTGCCGACGATGGCCTTGGCTTCTTCGCCGGCGGCGGTGCCCTGGAACTCTGCTGCGAGATTGAGCTGCACGGTGTGCCCTACTCCACAAGAAAACGTTGAACCGCGGATTCGTCCCAGGTCAGGCCGATGCCCGGCTTGTCGCTGGGCAGCACCTGGCCGCCCTGCGCGTCCAGGGGCTCGGCCAGGATGGGGTGGCTCCAGTCGGCAAACTGGAACCAGCCAGCCGTGGGGCTCACGGCCATGAGGTGGGCCGACACTTCCGGAAAGAGGTGGTTGGACAGCGGTGTGCCGTACACCTCGGCCATCGCCATGATCTTGAGCCAGCTGGTGATGCCGCCGATCTTCATCACATCAGGCATGAGCATATCGCTCGCGCCGGCATTGATGGCCTTGCGGAATTCCAGCGGGCCCCACCAGTTCTCGCCGGCCTGGATGGGCGTGACGGTGGCGTCCTTGATGCGGCCGTGGCCGATCAGGTCTTCGGCCGTGGTCGGCTCCTCGATCCAGACCAGGCCCTCGGCATCCAGCGCCTTGCAGCGCGCCATGCCCTCGGGCACATCGAGCGCCTGGTTGTAGTCCGCCATCAGCTTTACGCCAGGGCCCACCGCACGGCGCATGGCGTCGATCACCGCGCGGTCTTCATCCACGCTGGCATAGCCGATCTTGGCTTTGATGGCGGTGAAGCCCAGCCGGGCCTGCGCCTCGGCCTCCTGCGCAGACCCTGCCATGCCGCTCATGCCCACGGGGCCATAGGCGCGCGATGCGCGACGCGTACCGCCCAGCATGGCGTACAGCGGCAGGCCTGCGGCCTTGCAGACGACGTCCCAGGCGGCCATGTCGATGGCGGCCATGGCCATGGTCACGAGCCCGTGCGGGCCGATGAGGCGCATGCGCTTGCGCAGCATCTGCTCGATGGACTGCGGCGCACAGGGCTGGCCCTTGACCATGGGTTCCAGGGCGCGCAGCAGATCGGCCACGGGCTTGAGCGCCCATGTGCCATAGGTGAACACGTAGGCGCAGCCGCTCACGCCTTCGTCGGTATGCAGGTCCAGCAGCACCATGGGAAAGTGCGTGACGGTGCCGCTGGCGGTGGCGTGCGGCGCGGCCAGCGGCGGGTTCACCGCGCGGACCGTGAAGTGGCTGATGCGCATCGTCACCGCTCAGAATTCGGGCGCCATGCGCTTCGGGTTGAAGATGCCCGACGGATCGAACTCCGCCTTCAGGCGCTGGTGGATGGCCAGCAGCGGCCCCTGCAGCTCGCTCATGAAGCGGCCCCTGCCGCCGCGAAAGCGCACGGCGTGGCCGCCGGCCGCATGGGCAGCGGCGCGGGCTGCGTCCACATCGCCATTGGCCACCCAGCGCTGGCCACCGCCCCACTCAATGATCTGCTCGCCCACCAGGCCCAGCGGCGGCGTGGCCGGGGGTACGGCCAGGCGCACCAGGCTGGCGGCTCCGGTGAAGAAGGGCTCGGTCTGGTCGCGCAGGCTGCGCCAGAAACGCTGCGCCTGCAGGTTGTCCAGGGGCTTGCCGCCCAGGCGGCGCGCGGCGGCGTCCACCGCGGCCTTGGCGCCCGCGAGGCGAATGCTGAGCTGCCCCGCCTTCCAGCAGCTGGCCACAATCGGCAGGGGCTGGCCGCCCCATTCATTGAGCTTGCGGATGGCCGTGGCTTCATCGAAGGCGAACTGCAGGGTCTGCACGGCCGGGGCCTTGGGCAGCACCTTGAGGCTCAGCTCGGTCATCACGCCCAGCACGCCGAAGGAGCCGGCCAGCAGGCGGCTCACGTCGTAACCCGCCACGTTCTTCATGACCTGGCCGCCAAAGCTCAGGGGCTGGCCGCGCCCATCGATGAGCTTTGCGCCGAGCACGAAATCCCGCGGGCGGCCGCTGTAACCGGCCTGCGGGCCACCCAGGCCAGCGGCCACGGCGCCGCCAATCGTCCCTGCGGTGGCCGGCGTGCGGCCAAACACCGGCGGCTCGAAGGCCAGCATCTGGCCGCGGGCGTCGAGCGCAACCTCCACCTCGGCAATCGGCGTGCCGCAGCGCACGGTGATGACGAGTTCGGTGGGTTCATAGCTGATGATGCCGCTGTGGCCCGAGACGTCCAGCACCTCGCCGGCGAGCGACTCGCCGTAGAAGTCCTTGCTGCCGTGGCCGCGGATGCGCAGCGGCTGCTTTTTGGCTGCAGCGCTCTTGATGCGATCAATCAGTTCAGCGGCAATGTCGTTGGACGCCAAGGCAGGTCTCCGTGGGCGCAAGGCCCGTGTTCTTCTTGGGCGAAACACGCGCTTCCTGGCAGCGTTCTCGCTTGTCTGGTGCGGCTATCCAGCCACTTTGGCCTGTAAAACCGCATGAATGCTGGATTCAGCTTCTCAAATGCGGGCTAGAAACGTTCAAGATCTGCAAACGGCAGCTTGCCCCCGCTGACCTTCATGCGGCCGTACTCGGCACAGCGGTGCAGGGTGGGAATGCACTTCTCGGGGTTGAGCAGGCCGGCGGGGTCGAAGGCGCGCTTCACCGCAAAGAAGGCCTCGCGCTCGGCCTCCGGAAACTGGCTGCACATCTGCGCGATCTTCTCCACACCCACGCCGTGCTCGCCGGTGATGGTGCCGCCCAGGGCCACGCACATCTCCAGAATCTCCACACCGAAGGCCTCGGCGCGGGCCACGCTGTCCGGGTCGTTGTCATCGAACAGGATCAGCGGGTGGAGGTTGCCGTCGCCCGCATGAAAGACGTTGGGGCAGCGCATGTCGTACTTGGTCTCCATCTGCGCGATGGCCTTGAGCATCTCGCCCAGGCGCTTGCGCGGGATGGTGCCGTCCATGCAGTAGTAGGCCGGGCTGACGCGGCCCGCCGCCGGAAAGGCGTTCTTGCGGCCGGCCCAGAAGCGCAGGCGCTCGGGCTCGCTCTCGCTGACCTGCAGGCGCGTGGCGCCGCTTTTCTCGAACACCGCCTTCATGCGGGCAATCTCGTCAGCCACCTCTTCGGGCGTGCCGTCGGCCTCGCACAGCAGGATGGCCTTGGCGTTCAGGTCGTAGCCGGCCTTCACGAAGGGCTCGACCATCTGCGTGGCGGGCTGGTCCATCATCTCCAGCCCGGCCGGGATAATGCCGGCGGCAATGATGGCGGCCACGGCATTGCCGGCCACCTCCACGTCATCGAAGCTGGCCATGATCACGCGCTGCACCGCGGGCTTGGGCACGAGCTTCACGGTCACCTCGGTCACCACACCGAGCATGCCTTCGCTGCCGATGAAGACGCTGAGCAGGTCCAGCCCCGCCGCATCCGGCGCCAGGCTGCCGTACTCCACCACCTCGCCCTGCATCGTGATGGCGCGCACCTTGAGCACGTTGTGCACGGTGAGGCCGTACTTCAGGCAATGCACGCCGCCCGAGTTCTCGGCCACGTTGCCGCCGATGGTGCAGGCAATCTGGCTGGACGGGTCGGGCGCGTAATAGAGCTTGTGGGGTGCGGCGGCGTCGCTGATGGCGAGGTTGCGCACGCCGGGCTGCACCACCGCAGTCCGCGTAAAGGCATCGACCTTGAAGATCTTGTTGAACTTGGCCAGGCCCAGCAGCACGCCGTTGCCCATGGGCGTGGCGCCGCCGGACAGGCCTGTGCCGGCGCCGCGCGGCACCACCGGCACGCCCATCTGGTGGCAGGTCTTGAGGATCGCAATGACCTGCGCTTCGGTTTCGGGCAGCACCACCACCATGGGCAGCTGCTTCCAGAGTGTGAGCCCGTCGCACTCGTAGGGCTTGGTGTCTTCCTCGCGCCATAGGACGCAATGGGCGGGCAGGAGCTGTTTGAGTGCGGCAACCACGGCGCGCTGCCGTTCGGCGTCAATCGCAGTCACGACGGCGTGTTCTACGGGTGCGTTCATGGCGCGAGCCTCGTTCTTGAGAGTTCAGGGGATTCTATGGACGCCCCCGCAGGGCCGCGAGTGAATCCGCTTCAAGCTTGCGCTGAATCAGCTGCTGCATGGGAAAACCCGAAGCCCCCAGAGCGTCTTGCGCGTCAGCCCTGCAGGGTGGCCTTGAGCCAGTCCACAAACAGACGCACCTCCTGCCGCTCCAGACTGGGCTGGCGGTAAGTGAGCCAGTAGCCGTGCGGCGACTGCACCGCCAGATCGGTCACGCGCACGAGCTTGCCCGCCTCGATCCAGGGCTTGCACAGGCTCATGCGCCCCAGGGCGATGCCCTGCCCCGCCATGGCGGCCTCCATGAGCAGGCCGGCGTCGTTGAACTGCGGCGCACCCGGCAGCTCTGCACCGGCGGCGCCTGCAGCCTCCAGCCAAGGCGCCCAGGGCTCCAGCGGGCTCTTGAGCAGGCGGGCGCGCAGCAGATCCGCCGGCTGCTTGAAGGGCCCATGCGCGTCGAGGTAGGCCGGGCTGGCAACGGGAAACACGGTCTCGGCAATCAGCCGCTCGGTGACCACGTCCTGGTACACGCCGTTGCCGAAGCGCACCTCCACATCGCTCTCCTCGCCGCGCACATCGAGCAGCGGGATGGTGAGCTGCACAGTGAGATCGATCTCCGGATAGCGCTCGAGAAAGTCATTCAGGCGCGGCACAAACAGCTGCCGGCCGAAGGTGGGCGGCACGGCCACGCGCAGGCGCTGGCGCAGCAGCGGCGTGCGCGGCAGCGTGCCCAGGGTCTCGAGCCCGGCGCGCACGATGCGCAGATAGTCATGCCCGGCCGCCGTGAGCCACCACTGGCTGCCGCCGCGCTCAATCAATGTCTGGCCGATGAACTCTTCCAGCTGGCGGATGCGGTGACTGATGGCCGAGGGCGTGACACACAGCTCACCGGCCGCCGCAGCCATGCTGCCGTGGCGTGCAGAGGCTTCAAAGGCCAGCAGGGCGTGGATGGGCGGGATACGGTTCATGAGCAGATGAGAAGGCGGCTACGGATGGCGCGCGTGTCGCAATCTGAGCACGCGCAGCGCAAGGAATGTGCGGAGTTTTCAACGCATTTCACAAAATCCCAATACCCCTACAGCTCTTATGGTGGCGTTAACCCGCACTTTTGCGGCACCCGACCAAACTTCACCATGCGCGAAAACCTGCCCGTCACCCAGACCGAATACGCCTTGCAAGACGGGGAGATGCTGGTCTCCACCACCGACGTGCACAGCGTCATCACCCACTGCAACGCTGCGTTCGAACGCGCCAGCGGCTACAGCTGCGCCGAGCTGATCGGCCAGCCGCACAACATGATCCGCCACCCGGACATGCCGCGCGAGGCGTTTCGGGACATGTGGGCCACGCTCAAGGAAGGCCGCCCCTGGTCAGCGATCGTCAAGAACCGCCGCAAGAACGGCGACCACTACTGGGTGCAGGCCAACGTCACGCCCATGATGGAGCACGGGCAGATCAGCGGCTATCTCTCGGTGCGCACCACGCCCAGCCGGGAGCAGGTCCGCGAGGCCGAGGCCCTCTATGCACGCATGCGCACCGAGGAGCACGAGAACCGCCAGAGTCTTGCCCTGCATCGCGGTCAGGTCTGGCCACGCGGCTGGCGCGGCAGCCTGCTGCGCGCGCTGCGTCTGGGCGCAAGCGGGCGCATCAGCCTGGCCATGTTCAGCGTGGCGCTGCTGGGTATCGGGCTGGATCTCGCGCCGGGCGCCCACACGGGCTGGATGCCCTGGATCCATGCCGGCGTACTGCTCGCAGCGACCGGGCTGATCGCCTGGTTTGTGCACCGCACCCTGACCCTGCCGCTGCGCCAGATGGTGACGCATGCCAACCGTCTGGCTGCCTGCGACCTGGCCAGCGCGATACCCACCCAGGGCAACACCGAGCTGGGCCGCATGGCGCGCGCGCTGAACCAGATGCGCGTGAACCTGCGCGCCGTGGTGAGCGATGTCCGCCGCCAGGTGGCCGAGCTGGATGAATGCGCGCTGGAGATCTCGCATGGCGGGCAGGATCTTTCGCGGCGCACGGAGTCCCAGGCCAGCGCGCTGCAGCAGACGGCCACTTCCATGGAGCAGATCATCGGCAGCGTGCGGGCCAATGCGCAGCACGCCGCACAGGCCAGCGCCATGTCGGTGGAGTCCAGCACGGCGGCGCAGCGCGGATCGGACGCCGTCAGCGGCGTGGTGGACACGATGGATCGCATCGCCGATTCTTCGCGCAAGGTCGCGGACATCATCCAGGTGATTGATGGCATTGCCTTCCAGACCAATCTGCTCGCGCTCAACGCCGCGGTGGAAGCGGCCCGCGCGGGCAGCCAGGGCCGCGGTTTTGCGGTGGTGGCCGGCGAGGTGCGCGCACTGGCACGCCGAACCAGCGAGGCTGCGCGCGAGATCAAGCAGCTCATCAGCCAGTCTGTCGATCAGATCGAAGCCGGCAACACCCAGGTGCGCCATGCCGGCCATACCGTGGCGGCCATCATCGAGTCGGTGCAGCGCGCCGATGCGCTGGTCCAGACCATCACCCGCAGCTCGGCCGAGCAGACCGAGGGGATTGCCCAGGTCAATGCAGCCGTCTCCGATCTGGACGGCATGACCCAGCAGAACGCGGCGCTGGTCGAGCAGTCGGCCGCTGCCGCCATGGACCTGCAGCGCCGGGCGGAGTCCCTGAAGCTGGCCGTTGGTGTGTTCCGCATGGCCTGAGGGCAACACATGCCCTTGCGCGCCGCGGGGTCTCCGCGCGCGCCGCTGGACGATCCGTGCCGGCGTTTGCAAGCATTGGGCGCCATGCCGCCCAGCGCGTCCCTGCCCCCTGCCGCGACCCCTCTTTGGCCCCTGGCCCTGCTGGCCGGTCTGCTGCCGCTGGTCGGCACGCTCATGGCCTGGGCCCTTTCCACGCATCTGCAGCTGATCCCTGCCTGCAACCCGTTCTGGGACGGCTGCACCTCGGTCAGCCGCGCAGCACGCTACGACTTGCCGAGCTACATCTTTCGCGGCTTCGTGCTGCCCGCCGCGGCGCTGCAGGGGCTGACCTGGCTGCTGCTCTCGCGCTGGCTCAGGCCTCTGGCGGGGCCGGGCACGGGCCTGCGCTGGCTGGCGCCACTGGGCATCACGGCAGCTGCGGCCCTGGTGCTGTACGGCGCGTTTCTCGGTACGGAAGGTCAGATCTACCGCTGGCTGCGGCAATACGGCACCGTCATCTACTTCGGCTTCACCTGCCTGTGTCTGCTGATTGCCGGTGCCGCCGTGCAGCGCGCCGTGCGCGCCGGGTGCCTGAGTCTGCCGCGGCTGCTTGAGCGCAGCATGGTGGGGCTGGCCGTGACGCTCGTGCTGCTCGGCGTAGGCAATGCCATCGTGGCCGCGGTGATCGGCGGCGAACTGAAGGTGCGCGTGGAAAACGTGACCGAGTGGTGGGGCTCGCTGATCTTCGTGATCGGATTCTTTTCGATCACCTGGATGTGGTGGCGCGAGCGCGTGGTGATCACGCTTTCCCCTGCAGCGCGTTGAATCCTTGAAGCGTCGCGCGCCTGTATCAGCCGCCCCGCCACCCCGTGAACGCGGGAGGGGTGACCGTCGTTGCGCCTCACGCCCGCTGATACGCTCGAATCTTCCACCGCCTTTCAAGCCTCGCCCCATGCGCCGCCTGCACCCGCTTCTGCCCGCCGCTGCCCTGCTGCTTAGCGGCTGCGTCATCGTCACTCCATCGACCCAAGTGAGCTACGACAGCGCCTGCCAGATGGAGCGCAAGCGCATGACCCTGGATACCAAGCGCATCACCGACCTGCAATCCTGCGGCGGCCAGGGATGCACCGAGCAGATCCTCGGCACGCTGGCCGGTGTGGCGGTCAGCGGCATCGTCTCGGGCAGCGTGGCCCTGGTCGGCAACACGGTGTACTGGATTCAGGAGCAGGGCAAGTGCAATCGGCCTGGGGCAGCGCGTCTCGCCAGCCCGACGCCGGTGAGCACCGGTTCACCGAGCTGAGGCCCGGGCGCTGCCCGCCAGATCAAGGCCTGGCGCGGCTTTCCAGGCCAAAGTGCGCCAAGAACCGCACCAGACAAGCGGGAACGGTTCTTGGGAACTTCTAGAAACCGTAGCGAGCGGGCCAAGTTGCGTGTGAGGAGCGCAGACAGTACGGGGAGTACGGCGAGCACCGGAGCGCGCAAATTGGCCGGCGCAGTAGGTTTCTAGAAGTTCCCTTCTTCCAACCGAATCTAGAGCCGCAGAATCTTCCCCGGATTCATCAGGTTCTGCGGGTCGAGCGCGCGCTTGATGGCGCGCATCACGGCGAGCGTCTCGTCGCCATGCTCCTTCACCAGGAAGTCGATCTTGTGGAGGCCCACGCCGTGCTCGCCGGTGCAGGTGCCGTCCAGATCGAGTGCACGCTGCACCAGGCGGTCGTTCACGGCTTCGACCCAGTCGCGTTCCTCGGGCTTGTCGGGGTCGCAGAGCATCAGCACATGGAAGTTGCCGTCGCCCACATGGCCGACGATGCCGTAGGGGATGCCGTGCTCGGCCTTGAGGCGCTCGCAGTCGGCCACGGTCTCGCGGAAGCACTCGGCCAGGCGGGAGATGGGCACGCAGGTGTCGGTGGTCACGGCGCGGCAGCCCGGCTTCATCTGCAGCAGCGCAAAGTAGGCGTTGTGGCGCGCCTTCCAGAGGCGGCTGCGGTCCTCGGGCTTCTCCGCCCACTCGAAGTGGCCGCCGCCGTGCTCGGCCGCGATTGCCTGCACCGTTTCAGCCTGCTCGCGCACGCTGGCCGGTGAGCCATGGAACTCGAACAGCAGCATCGGCTGCTCGGGCAGGGTGAGTTGGTCGTGCTTGTTCACAGCCGCCACGGCGTTGGCGTCCAGAATCTCGCAGCGGGCGATCGGCACGCCCATCTGGATGATCTCGATCGTGGTGGCCACGGCGTCATCCACGCTCGGAAAGGTGCAGACCGCGGCGCTGATGGCCTCTGGCTGCGGGTAGAGCTTCACCGTCACCTCGGCAATCACGCCGAGCGTGCCTTCGCTGCCCACATACAGGCGCGTGAGGTCGTAGCCGGCGCTGCTCTTGCGGGCGCGGCGCGCGGTGTGGATGACCGTACAGGCCGGGGTCACCACCGTCAGGCCGAGCACGTTCTCGCGCATGGTGCCGTAGCGCACGGCATTGGTGCCGCTGGCGCGGGTGGCGCTCATGCCGCCTAGGCTGGCGTCTGCGCCGGGGTCGATCGGGAAGAACAGACCGGTGTCCTTGAGGGCTTCGTTGAGCTGCTTGCGCGTCACCCCGGCTTGCACGGTAGCGGTCAGGTCCTCGGCATTGATGGCCAGGATCGCGTTCATCTGCGACACATCGATGCACACCCCGCCCTGCACGGCGAGGAAATTTCCTTCCAGCGACGAGCCCGCGCCATAGGGCACCACCGGCACGGCGTGCGCGGCGCAGAGCGTCACGCAGTCCGCAATGTCCTGAGTGCTCTGCGCAAAGACCACGGCGTCCGGCGGAGTGAGCGGAAAAGGAGACTCATCGCGCCCGTGGTGCTCGCGTACCGCCTGGGCAGTGGACAGCTGCTTACCGAAGCGCGCAGACAGTGCGGCGAGAAAGGCTTCGGTCAGCGGCGGCGTGGTGCGCAGGGGCAGCGGAGCATTCATGGAAACACCTGAAGAGACGGCAATCAGGCTGATTATGGGCCGCTCATAGAATGCCGGCGAACTGTATTGCTGCCGCGCACCCAAGGAACCCACACCATGGCCAACCGACTCTCCGCCATTGCCACCCGCACCGGGGATGACGGCAGCACCGGCCTGGGCGATGGCAGCCGCACCCGCAAGGACGCCCTGCGCGTGGCGGCCATGGGCGATGTGGACGAACTGAATTCCAACCTGGGCGTGCTGCTCTGCGAGCCGCTGCCGGATGATGTGCGCGAATTGCTTGTGGGCGTGCAGAACGACCTGTTCGATCTCGGCGGCGAGCTCTCGATCCCCGGCTACACCATGATCACCGACGCGCACATCCTGCGCCTGGACCACGCCCTGCAGCAGCACAACGAGACCCTGCCGCGCCTGGCGGAGTTCATCCTGCCGGCGGGCACCCGCGCCGCGTCTCTCGCGCATGTGTGCCGCACGGTGGCGCGGCGCGCGGAGCGCGCCGTGGTGGCGCTGGCTGCCGCCGAGGCCGTGAACCCCAATCCGCAGCGGTATCTGAATCGCCTGTCGGATCTGCTGTTTGTGCTGGCGCGCGTACTCAACCGCTTCGGTGGCGCGGCCGGCGACGTGCTCTGGCAGCAGCGCAAGAACGCCGGCTGACCGGCTCGCTGCAGCGCAGCAAACGACTGCAGCTCATTCATCGAATTCCGCAGTTCGTTCCACCGGCCGAAAGCCTGCGGGTTTTCCCGTAGCCCGCCACCTACACTCCGCGCTTCGTCAACCTCCGCGCCGCTCCCTTGCCGGGAGCGCCCAGCCTCCATGAAGCGCTCTACCCTCCTTGCCCTGACGCTGGCCCTGGCCGGCGCAAGCGCCCTTGCCCAGACCTCAGCCCCCGGCAAGGCCCGGCCGCAGTTGCCCGTGCCCACGGCCGCGCAAATCAATGACCGCTGCGACAAGGACCTCGCCGCCGCCCGTGCACTGCTGGCACGCATCGAGTCCGGTGGCGTGAACCAGAACGTGTTCCGCGCGATGAACACTCTGTCAATGTTCATCGAGGACGTCTCCGGCCCGCTCTACATCATCGGCAACGTCAGCCCGGACAAGGCCACGCGTGACGCGGCCGACAACTGCACCGTCAAGTACGCGCCGCTGGAAACGCAGATCTACCAGAGCGAGCGCCTGTTCAAGCGCGTCAAGGCCGCCAAGCCGGCCGATGCCGTGGATCGCGTCTACAAGCAGGACCTGCTCGACGCCTTCGAGGACAGCGGCATTGCCCTGCCGCCGGCCAAGCGCAAGCGCGTGCAGGCCATCACCGAGCAGATGGCCAACATCGCCAAGGACTTCGAACGCAACATCCGCGAGGACGGCACCAAGATCCCTGTCACCGCCGAAGAGCTGGCCGGCACGCCGCCGGCCGTGATCGATGCACTCAAGAAGGATGACCAGGGCCGCCTGCTCGTCACCCTGGACTACCCGACCTACATCCCGATCATGGAGAACGCGCGCAATGAGGCCGTGCGCGAGCGGGTCTGGCGCGCCAAGCAGAGCGAAGGCGGTTCGCAGAACCTCAAGCTGCTCGACCAGATCACCGAGTTGCGCCAGGAACTGGCCGGCCTGTACGGCTACCCGGACTATGCGGCCCTGACGCTCAAGCGCAAGATGGCCGGCAACCCCAAGGCCGTGATGGACTTCCTGGCCAGCGTGCGCCAGGCCACGCTGGAGCGCGAGAAGCAGGACATCGCGGAGCTTCGCAGCTTCAAGGCGAAGACCTTCAACACGCCGCTGGATGCCACGCGGGTGAACCGCTGGGACGTCTCCTTCCTGCAGACGGCGCTCAAGAAGGAGCGCTACAGCGTGGACAACGAGGCGCTGCGCAAGTACTTCCCCACCGAAGCCAGCGTGCGCTTCATGCTGCGCCTGTCCGAGACCCTCTACGGCATCCGCTTCGAAGACACCAAGGTACCCACGTGGCACCCGGATGTCCGCGTGGTCAATGTCTTCGACGCCAAGACCAATGCCTTCATCGGCTCCATCTATCTCGACCTCTTCCCGCGCGAGGGCAAGTACAACCATGCGGCCGTCTGGCCGGTGCGCAATGTGTCCACAATTGCAGGCCGCACGCCGATCCCGGTGCTGGTGACCAATCTGAACCGCCAGGGTCTGGACCAGAACGAGCTCGAGACCCTGCTGCACGAGTTCGGCCACGCCCTGCACGGCGCCTTGTCCGTGGCGCGCTTCAATGCCCAGGCAGGTACGAGCGTGAAGCGCGACTTCGTCGAGGCCCCCTCGCAGATGTTCGAGGAATGGGCGCGCCGCGAGGAGCCGCTGAAGTTCTTCGCCCAGGTCTGCGGCCCGAGCTGCCCGGTGCTCAGCAAGGAGCAGATCGCCCAGCTGGATGCTGCGCGCAAGTTCGGCGCCGGCCTGCGCTACGCCACCCAGTGGCTGTATGCCAGCTATGACATGGCGCTCACGCATGACCGCAAGGACAAGACCAGCCTGGATGCCTGGAAGCGCCTGCAGGGCAGCACGCCGCTAGGCTATGTGGACGGCACCTTGTTCCCGGCGGGCTTCGGCCACCTGGTGGGCGGCTATGCCGCCGGCTACTACGGCTACATGTGGAGCGAGGTGCTGGCACTCGACATGCTCTCCGCCTTCGGCGGCAGCATGCTCAACCAGAAGGTGGGCGGCGCATACCGCCAATTGGTCCTCTCACCGGGCGGCCAGCGCCCGCCGCATGAACTGGTGGAAGCCTTCCTGGGCCGCAAGCCCAACAGCGACGCGTTCTTCGCCGAGATCGGCGGCAAGCGCTGACGCCCGCACGGCCCCTCGGTGCAGGGGCCGGGCCACAATTGCTCACAAAAGCGCGCGGCGGGCCGAAACCTGCCGCGCGACGCCCCGCTAGCATTGCCGGATTGAGGGGCTGAATCTCCCTCGCCCATGCACCCCGTCCGGCCGGTTGGGCCGGCGTTTCGTATCCTCCACATGATCATGCGTACCTTCGCTTTCCGCTCCCTCGCGGCCGCCCTGAGCGGCGGCCTGCTGCTCGCCACCTCCGCCGCCTCGGCCCAGACCCTCACCAGCCTGCGGCTCGAACCGGGATCGGCCACCGTCGGCCAGGAGGTGCGCATCACCGCGCAGCTGGACGTGGCCGACAAGAGCGGCGGCATCAACTGCGGCCTGCGCATCGTCTATGGCGACGGCAAGTCCGTCGATCTGCGCATCAGCAAGGACACCGACATCCCCGCCGTGGTGCGCTACACCTTCACCCGCCCCGGCACCTTCACCGTGTCGGCCGAGCCCAAGGTCGTCGGCATCAGCCTGCCTTGCTCCGGCAAGACCCAGAAGCAGGTGATCAGCGTGGCGGAGGCCAAGCCGGCCGCTGCGGCCGGCACCTACGGCGCCGCCGTGGGCGTGGCGGCTGCAGGGGCCGCGGCCAAGGGCGCAGCGCCGGCGCCGGCCCAGACACCAGCCGTCCCCCTGCCCGATGCCACCACCTGCCCCTGGGGCTGGAACCTCAATCGCGCGAGCATCAATCCGCGTACTGGGGCCTTTGTGTGCAATGGCACGCCGGACTCCGTCGCTCCTACTGAGAAGCTCAGCTGCGTTGCACCCTTGGCGTACTTCGAGCAGCTGACGGGCGCCAATCGCCAGATCGGCTGCCGCCTGCCCAACCAAGGCAGCGGCCCGCCCGCCCGCCCTGCAGCCGGGAGCGCCGCACCGGCCGCAGGGGCGACGCCGTCGACAACTGGCACTGCACCCGCCACCCCCCGTCCGGCAACGCCGGCGGCCACGGCACCCGCGGCGCCTGCGGGTGCAGGAAGCACCCCGCCCAAGAAGCCTTGATCAGATCGCGCAGATGAACACGGGGCCTCGCGGCCCCGTTTGCTTTTGATCGGCACGCCAGCCGTCCGGTTCAGGCCTTGGGCACACGCCCCATCAGATAGAACTCGTCGTTTGGCCGCAGCGCCAGCGAGTTGGCGATGCGGTTGCTCATTGCAAAGAAGGCCGCGATGCCGACGATGTCCCAGATGTCCTCGTCGTCAAAGCCCACCGTGTGCAGCGCGGCGCGGTCCTCGATGCTCACCGCATGGGACTGCTGCGAGACCTTCACCGCAAACTCGAGCATGACGCGCTGGCGCGCCGTGAGGTCGGCCTTGCGCCAGTTGGTCGCCACCTGATCCGCAATCAGCGGGTTCTTGGCGCGGATACGCAGAATCGCGCCGTGCGCCACCACGCAGTACAGGCAGCGGTTCTCGCCGCTGGTGGCCACCACGATCATCTCGCGGTCCGCCTTGGTGAGATTGCCGCCCTTTTCCATCAGCGCGTCGTGATAGGCCATGAAGGCGCGGCACTCGTCCGGCCGGTGCGCCAGGGCGAGAAACACGTTCGGGATGAAGCCGGCTTTCTCCTGCACGGCGAGAAACTTCTCGCGCAGGTCCTCGGGCAGGTCCTTGAGTTCAGGGACCGGGAACTGACTGATGGGATGAGACATGGGGCAGCCCTTGTGTGGCGTTGATGCCTGCGAGTATCGCCGGGCGACACATGGGCAATATGCACGCAGTCATTTCGCCCGAACCGACACACCGCGGCCGGGCAAGCCGCTATGTTCGCGCCATGCTCATCCGCACCGCGCACACCGACACCGACCTGCTGATCATCGGCGGCGGTGTCATGGGCTGCGCTACCGCCCTGTTCGCACTGCAGATCGACCCGACCCTGAGCGTGCGAGTGCTGGAGCCGGATCCGACCTACGCCCGCGCTTCGTCGGCCCTGTCGGCCGGGTCGATCCGTCAGCAATTCTCCACGGCGCTGAACGTGCAGATGTCCCAGTTCGGCCTGCCCTATGTGGCTCAGCCCGAGACCCTGTTGGCAGTCGATGGCGAGCCCGCGCCCAGCACTGGCTTCATCGAGAGCGGTTACCTGTTTCTGGCCACCGCTGCGGGCATGCCGGTGCTCCAGGCCAATCATGTCGTGCAGCGTGAACTGGGCGCGCCTGTCGCGCTGCTCAGCCCGGCGGAACTCGCGCAGCGCTTTGCCTGGCTGAAGACCGATGGACTGGCCGGCGCATCGCTCGGGCTGGGCGGCGAGGGCTGGTTCGACGGCTACATGTACACGCGCGCGCTGCGCGCCAAGGCGCAGTCGCTCGGTGCGGTGTTCAGCACCGCCCGCGCAACGGCACTTGAACGCGCCGCGGGCCGCATCACCCATGCACTCACGGACACCGGAGAGCGCATCGCCGCCGCGGCCTTCGTCAACGCCGCCGGCCCCTGGGCGCGCAGCGTGGCGGCCATGGCCGGCATCGAGCTGCCGGTGTTCGCCCGCCGCCGCACGGTGTTTGCGCTGCGCTGCGCCACCGCCATCGGTCACACGCCGCTGGTCATTGACACGAGCGGGCTGTGGTTCCGCAGCGAAGGGCATTCGGGCGCACAGTTCATCGCCGGCTGGGGGCCGCGCGAAGAAGACGATGCCGACGATCTGCCGCTCGAACCCGAGCTGCAGGCCTTCGATGAGCACGTCTGGCCCACACTGGCCGAACGGGTGCCGGCTTTCGAGGCCCTGCGCGTCGAGCATGCCTGGGCCGGCTACTACGAGTTCAATCCGATCGACCACAACGCCCTGATGGGTCTGCATCCCGCCTGCGAGAACCTGTACTTCATCAACGGCTTCTCCGGCCACGGCCTGCAACATGCCGCGGCCGCCGGGCGCGGTCTGGCGGAGTTGATCCTGCACGGCGAATACCGCAGCCTGGACCTTTCGCCGCTTTCGGTCGCGCGTCTGGTCGAAGGCCGACGCTATGTCGAGCGCAACATCATCTGAGTGCAATGCAAGCCTTGAATCTGAGCTTCGTGCTGCTGGCGGATCGTCCGGAGTGGATGGCCACGATCGCTGCCTGGTTTGAAGCCGAGTGGCCGAGCTACTACGGCCCTCAAGGCCCGGGCGAGGCGCTGCGCGATCTGCACGCCTATGCGCACACAGACGCGCTGCCGCTCGGTGTCGTGGCTGCGCACAACGGCACACCCTGCGGCTTTGCCGCCATCAAGACCGAGCGCTTCGCCACGCACCCGCAGCTCTTTCCCTGGGTCGGTGCCGCCGTGGTGCCGCACACTCTGCGGCGGCGCGGCATCGGTGTGCCGTTGATCGCCGCGTTGGAGCCGCATGCGCAGCGCCTGGGCTTCACGCAGCTGTTCAGTGCCACTCGCACTGCACACACACTGCTGATGCGCTGCGGCTGGCAGCAGATCGACACCGCCCTGCACGAGGGCGAGCCCATCGGCATCTACCAACGCACACTGAAGCCCGCGCCATGAAGATCCTCGACGCCCAAGCCACCGCCGCCGCCCTGCCCTGGCCGGGCATGCTGGGTGCGCTGGACGACATCCTCGCCGCGCAACGCGACGGCCGTGCGCGCTGCCCCGTGCGCAACCGCCTGAAGTTGGGCGCCACGCCCGATGCAGCAGACGCCGGCGTGCTGCTCACTATGCCCGCCACGGATGGCGAGCTGGCTGTAGTGAAGGTGGTCACGGTGCATGGCCGCAACCCGTTGCAGCAGCTGCCCGCCGTGCAGGCTGCCGTGCTGGTCATGGACGCGCGCACCGGCCAGCGCCTGGCCCTGCTGGATGGCGAAGTGGTGACCGAACGGCGCACCGCCGCGCTCTCGGCCCTGGCGGTACGCAAGCTCACCGGCCGCACGGACTGGTCCGGCGCCGCGCTGCAGCTGATCGGCGCCGGTGCCCAGGCTCGCGCGCACATGGAAGCCTTTGCGGCCTGCCTGGGCGTGAAGCAGGTGTCCGTGCAGACCCGCAGCCCGGCCAGTGCACAGGGGTTGATCGCTCTGGCCCGCGAGCACGGTCTGCAGGCGGAACTTGGCGCCGCAGCCAGCCTGCGCGGCGCAGACCTCATCGTCACTGCGACCACGAGCAGCACGCCGGTGATGGACGACGCAGCCCGCGATGACGCCGTGATCTGCGCCGTCGGCGCGTTCACCTCAAAGATGGCCGAGCTGCCGCCCGCGCTGGTGCGCCGCGCCCGCAGCGTGGTGGACACCACCGATGGCTGCCGCGCCGAAGCCGGCGACCTGCTGCAGGCCAGTGTGGACTGGGCGCAGATACCGCAGCTCTCCGACGCCGCCGTACTGCCTGCCGGTGCGCCCATCATCTTCAAGTCTGTCGGCTCGGCGCTGTGGGATCTGGCGGCGGCGCGCTGCTGGTGGCAAGCCACGCAGCGCAACTAGACACAAGAGCACGCAAAGCATTGCGCCGCTTTCGGACGGCCGATCTGCGGACTGCAGCGCTCCCCAAATCGTCGAGATTCCCACGCATCCACCCCGCTTTTCGAGCGGGTTGCGCCACATGGCTCTGCAATAGTCGCCCGCAGGGGATCGAATCTCGGGGCCGCTCGATCGGCCTCAATCAGGGAGCCAGTTCATGCAGTTTCAGCCCGCCTGCGAGCGTGCCGCGGCCGCGCGCGCCTGTCTGTCTGTTCGTCATCTTCACGTTCTTGCCTGCGCGGCGCTGCTTGCCGCGTTGCTGTGCCTGACAGCTGCACCTCACGCGCACGCGCAGGAGGCCGCCGCCATCGGTGCGGTGCAGCGCAGCACCGGCAGCGTGAGCATCATCAGCCCGCGTGGTGAGCGCCCTGCACGCACCGGCGAGCCGATCGCCGAACTTGAACGCATTCAGACCGGTGCAGACGGTCAGGCACTCATCCGACTGAATGACGGCACCCTGCTGGCCATGCGCGCCAACACCCAGCTCACGCCCCTGCGCTACCGCCAGGCAGCTGCCGCGGGTGAGCGCGACGGCATGGTCATGCAACTGCTCAAAGGAAGCCTGCGCGCGGTGACGGGCCTGATCGGCAAGCGCTCACCCGAGACCGTGCAGTTCCGTACCGCCACCGGCACCATCGGCATCCGCGGCACGGACTTCGAGATGACACTCGTCGACACCGCCGAGCCGGGTGCGCCGCTGGAAGGCCTGTACCACCGCGTGAACGAGGGCGCCACCGTGCTGGAGAACATCGCCGGCGAGCAGCTGCCCGTGAGCGCGGGGCAAGTGGCGCTGGCGCCGGCTGATCTGGCCAAGCATCGCGCCCAATTTGGCCTGATCAAGGACGGCATTGACGTCCTGCGCCTGTTCCGCGTCGGCCCCTTCGATGCCGATCTGCCCAGCGCGGCACGCGCCGCAGGGAATGCAGCCGGCAACACCGGTGGCAGCCCGCCTCCCGAGCCGCCCAAGCCTGCAGAGCCGGTGCAGAAGCCAGCCAACCCGGCGGACGCGCCTGCGCGTGCCGCGAGCGATGCCGCGCAGCGCGCCCCGTCAGCCGCGTCCTCAGCGGGCTCGAGCGCGGCGCAGGCTGTGGGCAGCGCCGCGGCGGCCGGCACCGCCGTGGCGGGCACGGTTGCCGCAGTAGCAGCTCCGGCGGCGTCTGCCACGGCCGCCGGCGCCGCGGCAGACGCCCTGACGCGCCCGGCGCAGGTGCTGCAGGCTGCAGCCGGCGTGGTGTCCAGCGTAGTGAACGCCGTGCGTGGCGGCTCGCACCAGGACTACCTGCGGGCGCAGGCCGCCGCCGGTGCGCTGGGAACCCCAGCGCGCACCGAGCCCGCAAAGAGCGACCCGACTGCGCCACAAAACGCCGCTGCCGCTACCCCGCAAACCGCCGCGCCGGCTGCCGCAGTTGCGCCGCCCGCCCTGCCCACGCCCTCCGCAGCAGCCGCCAAGCCCGGCAATTCGCTCTTCGGCGAAGACCGCCCCGTCACGCCGCCCGCCGCCGGGCCCAGCGGCGCGCCCATCACGCCGGAGATGCGCAAGGCCGCAGCCGCCGCCACTGCGCAGGCCCTGCTCTCGCTGGAGTCGCGCAATGCCGCGGCCGAAGCTGCGCGCCTGGGCGTGCGCAATCAGCAGATCGAGGAGTACCGCTTCGCCGTAGCCAAGGCCATCTACGCCGCCAACAGCAAGGACGTCTACCCCGCGCCGCTGCCGCCGCTGGTGCCGGCCATCGTCATCCTGCATGTGGAGGTGGACGCCGCCGGCGAACTTGTGGACCTGCACATCTACCGCCACGGCGCAGACCGCCGCTTCTCGCCGCGCGCGCTCGAAATCCTGCGCAGCATCAAGTACCCCAAGCCAGAGGCCAACCTGTTCATCGGCGACACGATCGAATGGACGGAGACCGTGCTGTTCGAGCACTCCGGCAAGTTCCAGCTCAAGCCCCTGGCGCCGCCGCAGCGTCGGGAGTAGCTGCCACCCCACGGGCGTTTCCGCTTGTCTGGCAAGCTTTTCGAGCCACTTTGCCTTCAAGAGGCGCATGAATGCTCATTTCCTTGAAAGAATTGAGTACTGATGCGACTTTCGAGGCCAAAGCGCCCAGAAAGCCGCACCAGAACAGCGGAAAGGCCTATCCAGGCTCGGGCTGCCGCGGCACTCGGGCATGCCAGGCGGCACGCGCCGGTCACGCCCTGCTGCGAGAATGCGCGGCGTTGCGCCTGCTGCGCGCCCACCGGCTGTCCTCATGATCATCGTCCACCACCTGAACAACTCCCGCTCGCAGCGCGTGCTCTGGCTGCTTGAAGAGCTGGCCATCCCCTACGAGATCAAGCGCTACGAGCGCGACAAGAAGACCATGCTCGCGCCGGCGTCGCTCAAGAAGGTGCACCCGCTGGGCAAGAGCCCGGTCATCACCGATGGGGACATCACCGTGGCCGAGAGCGGCGCCATCATCGAGTACCTCGTCGACCGCTACGGCAGCGGCCGCCTCGCGCCCAAGGCCGGCAGCGCCGAAGCCCTGCGCTACCGCTACTGGCTGCACTACGCCGAAGGTTCGGCCATGCCGCCGTTGCTGCTCAAGCTCATCTTCGACAAGATCGAGACCAGCCCCATGCCCTTCTTTGCCAAGCCGATCGCGCGCGCCATTTCCGGCAAGGTGAAAGAACAGTTCATCACCCCGCAGATCAAGCTGCACCTGGACTTCATCGAGAAGGAGCTCGGCAAGCACGCCTGGTTTGCCGGCGATGACTTCAGCGCCGCCGATATCCAGATGAGCTTCCCGCTGGAAGCCGCTGCCTCCCGCGCGAACGCCACCAAGCGTCCGCACATCGCGAAGTTTCTGGAGAAGATCCACGCCCGGCCGGCGTATCAGAAGGCGCTGGCGGAGGGTGGGGCGTATTCGCTGTAGTGATCGGCGCTCGACTAGATCGACGCATCCCTCAACCGCTTGCTCGCCTCCCGGTTGGCGAGCAGCTCGGTGCCGTCGCGCATCAGGATCTGCAGCTGGCTTTGTTCGTCGGGCTTCATGGACACGACGTGGTCCAGGTTGACGATGGCGTTGCGGTGCACGCGCAGGAAGCGCTCCGGGTCCAGGCGCGGCTCGAGATCCGTCAGCGGCACGCGCACCAGGTAGCTTGCGCCCTTGGCGGTGATCTGGGTGTATTTCAGGTCGGACTTCAGGTGCTCGATGTCGTCGATCGCCAGCGGGAAGATGCGGCCGCGGTCACGCACCAGAATGCGCGTCAGCGGCTCGGCCTCGCTGCGGGCCAGCGCACTTTCCGCCGTCTGACCACGCTCGGCCGGTGAGGCCTGCACGTCGAGCGCGCGCTCCACGGCCTTGGCAAAGCGCTCCTGCGTGAAGGGCTTGAGCAGGTAGTCCAGCGCGTTCAGCTCGAAGGCCGTCACGGCATGCTGGTCGTAGGCGGTGGTGAAGATGATTGGCGGCACGCTCTCCAGCTGGCGCACCACCTCCAGGCCGGTCATCTCGGGCATCTGGATGTCCATGAACACCAGCTCCGGGTTCAGGGCGCGGATCAGCTTGAGCGCCTCGCGGCCATTGGTGGCCTCGCCCACCAGCAGCAGCTCCGGCTGGGTGGCGATGAAGTCGCGCAGGGTCTCGCGCGCCAGGGGCTCGTCTTCACAGATCAGGACGCGGATGCTCATCGCGGAATGGCCACTTTCACTTGAAATCCTGCGCCGGGCGCAGACTGCACCTTGAAACTCGCTGCATCGCCCCAGCGCAACGCGAGGCGCCGCGCCACGGTGGGCAGGCCCAGGCCGTCGCCCTTGGGCAGGCTGCCGTCCGCAGGCAATTGCACGCCGGCGCCGTCATCCGCCACGTCGATCTCCACCCGCTCGCCCACCAGCCGCACCCGCAGCGTCAGCGTGCCGTGCTCGCTGCGCGGGTTGAAGGCGTGCTTGATGCTGTTTTCCACCAGCGGTTGCACGGTGAGCGCGGGGATGCTCACCGCCAGCGCGTCCTCGTCCACCTGCAAGTCGATCTTCAGGCGATCACCCAGGCGGATGGCTTCCAGCGCGAGGTACTGCTCCGTGAAGGCGAGTTCATCGCGCAGCAGCACCTGGTCGTCCCCGCTGCGTTCGGTATCCAGCAGGTAGCGCAGCATTTCCGAGAAACCGAACAGCGCCTGCTCGGCCCGCACGGCATCCTTGCGCACCAGGGCGAGGATGCTGTGCAGGGTGTTGAACAGGAAATGCGGGTTGAGCTTGTTGCGCAGCGCCGCCAGCTCCGTACGCGCCAGCAGGGTCTGCGCCTGCGCGGCGGCCGCGGCCTCGCGGCGGGCGCGCTGTACGGCACGGTAGGCGGCAAAGGCGCCGGCCGCAGCGGCATAGATCAGCATGCCGATCTGGATCTGCCAGATGAACCAATTCTCGCGTGCCCGCTCGGCGGCCGCCACGCCACTCTCGGCCGCGATCAGCAGCCAGAGCAGCGCGTAATAGGCGAATGCAAACACCACGCCGGCGCCGGCATGCACGGCGATCTGGCGCGCCGCACCGAAGCGCCGCGCCTCCATCCAGCCCGTGAGTGGCCAGAGCAGCAAAAGCAGCAGAAACGTGGGCCCCAGATTGCGCAGGGTGCCGTGCATCGCGCTGAAGAGATTGAAGCCGCGGGACCAGATGCCGTCTGTCTCCACGGCCACCATGTAGATCAGCAGGATCGGCAGCCAGGCCAGTGCGTAGGTGCGCAGTACCTCACGCGGCGGCGCCCACTGCCAAGGCGAGGCGGGCTGAACGAAGGCGGGGTTCGGAGAGTGCATGCAGGCCAGTCTATGCGCCTGGCTCGACCACGCGGCACGCCTCGGGACGGGTTGAGGAATTGCGGGCCTGGATTGAGGGCTGCGGTGGCGCCGTGCGCCCGGGCTCGCACTGCACGCCTGGAGGCCCAAAGCGAGATCCGCTCCCAGAGCCATTCTTCAGGGCAAAACGGCCGAAGAACCGCGCCGGACAAGCGGAAAGCGCTTTGTGGCGACGCCGCCGCGGCGGATGCACGGGCGTCTGCGCGCTGCCTGCCTCGTTGCCCCCGAACGCGTTGCTACGGCTCCGCGGGCTCTGGTTCAGCCGGCGCAAACCGCCCGAACACCCGCGGCGCGAGGAAGGCCAGCACCGGCACCGCGCCAACCACGACCCAGCCCGTGCTGATCTTGGCGCTGAGCACGTTGGCGCCCCAGCCCAGGACGCAGGCCAGCGCGCCGCACGCCACACCCAGCGCGAGGCACCAACGCGTCGCCGGATACACGCGCGCGACGTTGGCACCCAGGGTAAAGGCCACCATGCCAAAGAACGCTGGCGCGAGGGCCACCCACCACAGCACCTGCATGGACCCCCACGCACCCCATTCATGGTCCTGCGCGCGGCCCACGAACACGCTGAGGATTGAGGCCAGCGCCATGGCCAGCCAGGCCCCGCTGGCAAATGCAAACAAACCCAAGACACGGCTCCTTGCGCCGATGGCGCCTCTGCGGCGGCAGCCGCGAACGATGGATCAAGGTTGTAGTTCAGCGCGCCCGCCGCGCGGCTTGGGACAGACCCGCAGGCATCCCGCGCCACCGCCCGCAGCGCCCCGAAGGCGCAAGGCGCGATTGGAGTGAGGCCACCACCCTCGCGCGCCGCTGCCGCCTGCGCCCCCTAAGCTGGCCCTGCACGCCGACCGCAGCCGCGGGCCGTGCGCCCAGGAGATCCACTTGAACTCAGCGCTGCCCGCCCGCCGCAAGCCCAAAACGCCCGCTGGCATATCGCCCGCCGCCCCGTCTGCCACCATTCAGGCGCTGCGCGGCGCCAGCCAGCTGGCCGTCGGCGCCGTGCAAAGCGTCACCCGCACCGTGGAAGGCGTACATGGCAGCGTGGTGCGGCTGGCACCGCCGATCAGGCGTGCGAAAACAGACACCGAAGCACCGCAAGGCACCCGGGGCATCACCGGGCTGGTGTACCGCAGCGTGCGCGGTGTGACGGCGCTGGTGGGCGGGGCGCTGGATCTGGCCCTGGCGCAGCTTGGCCCGCGCGTGGCCGCTGCCCTGCCGCCTGCCATGAAGCGGGCGCTGGCAGAGCGCACGGATCGCCTCGTGCCGCCGGCCCAGCGCGCTGCTGCACTGGCGGCACTCAACGGCGTGTTTGGCGACCACCTCGCCGCCAGCGGCAACGCGCTGGCCATCCCCATGCAGCTGCGCGTGAACGGGCAGGCGCTGCCCATGCAGCGCAAGGCCCTCGCGCAGTTCTGGGCCGCGCAGGCAGATACGCCGCCCACAGGCCGGCTGCTCATCCTGATCCACGGCCTGTGCATGAATGACCTGCAGTGGACGCGCCGCGGCCACAACCACGGCGCCGCACTGGCTGCGCGCCACGGCTTCACGCCGCTCTACCTGCACTACAACACGGGCCGCTCCATCGCGCAGAACGGCGCTGAACTGGCCGCGCTGCTCGCGGATCTGCAGCGCGCCTGGCCGGTGCCCGTCACGCAGATCGTGCTGCTGGGCCACAGCATGGGCGGCCTGGTGGCGCGCAGTGCCTGTGCACAGTCCGGCGCCCGCGCGCCGTGGCGGCGCAAGCTTGCCGCGCTCATCTGTCTGGGCACGCCGCACCAGGGCGCGCCACTGGAGCGCGCCGGCAGCGGCCTCACCTGGCTGCTGGCGCGCAGCCCCTACACCGCACCCTTTGCCAAATTGGGCGCGCGGCGCAGCGCCGGCATTCAAGACCTGCATTCCGGCCGCGTGCTGCCGGAGGGGACAGACCCCGCGGCCGCCGCCCCCTGGCCGCACGGCGTGGCGTGCTTCACTGTGGCCGCCAGCACCAGCGCAGCCCCTACCACCGGTAAGGCTCTCAAAGGCGACGGCCTCGTCCCGGTGGCCAGCGCGCTCGGCCAGCACCGCCTGCCCGAACGCGACTTGTGCCTGCCGCCCGGCCATCAGGCCCTGTTCCACGGCCTGAACCACTTCGACCTGCTCAGCAGCCGCGCCGTGAGCGACCAGCTCAGCGCCTGGTTGCAGGATCTGCGCTGAGCGGCTTGCGACAGCCCGGCCGGCCGCACCACGCCTCGCGCGCCGGCCCTCGTCGCTTGCGCCGTGCGCCTTTCCAGCCCGTTTGTGCCGGAAAGGCGCGCCAGTCCTCGCTGCGCAGGGTCGGCCGATCATGTGCTGCGCATGGCTGATGCGGTGCAGCATGACGCCGCGTTGCACTGCACAACGTAGGGCTTTGATCGCGTTTTGGCCGAACGCGAGATAGGCTGAGCAACGCGCGCTCCAAGCGGAACACGCCGAACCCCCACAAGGTAAAAGGCGCTGCTCAATGCGTTCTCTGCAGATCGGACCCGGCTGGAATCAGCTCCTGAGCCAATTCAGGGCATGGCACCGTCTTGCCGCCGGGCGGTCGGGCGCCGCTGACCAACCGCTCCTGTCGTCCACCGGCGAATCCGAGCGCGTGCAAGCCCACACCGCCGAGGCCGACGCAGCCAACCCCGAGGACGCCGCCCGCCACGCCGAGTGCCGCCGCACCATGCGCTCGGTGCTGGAGTCCCAGATCATTCCGCGCCTGCTGGCCGTGAGCCGTGATGGCGCCGTGGCCGCCCCGACACGCGCCTCGGCCGTCGTCACCGCCCCCGACATCGAGAGCCTAGCGCGCACCTGCGCCCGAGGCGACCGCGAGGCCGCGCTCGAACAGCTCGAATCTCTGCAGATCCACGGCCTGCAGGCCGAATCCGCGCTCATCGACCTCATCGGCCCCGCCGCGCTCTGGCTGGGCGACGCATGGGAAGACGACCGCATGGGCTTCGACGCGGTCACCATCGGCCTGAGCGTGCTGCATGAGCTGGTGCACACCCTGGGCTACGGCCACAGCGGCGGCCCGCAGCGCGCCAGCGCCGTGCGCCGCATCATGCTCGCCTGCGCGCCCGGCTCGCAGCACGTGCTCGGCCTGTCCATCGTGTCTGAATTCTTCAGCAAGCAGGGCTGGGACGTCGTGCTGGAGATCGCCGCCACGTCGGCGGAACTGTGCAGCGCCGTGCAGTCCGAGTGGTTCGACGTCATCGGCCTGTCCGTCGCGCTGGACGCCCAGCTGCCCGGCCTGCCCCGGCTGGTGGCCGATCTGCGCCGCGCCTCGCGCAACCCCGGCTGCCCCCTGCTGCTCGGCGGCCCCGTGTTCGGCCTGCACGCGCACGACGCCGCGCGCTACGGCGCCCAGGCCATCTGCCTGGACGCGCGCGAGAGCGTCGATGTGGCGCAGTCACTGGCAGCCCCGCGCCACTGAGCAGGCGCCGGCCGCGCGGTAGCACGTGAACTTCGAGCACCTCGACGCCGCCGCCCTCGACGCCCAGCTCACGCGCGAAACCAGCCCCCGCTGGGACGCCTTCTACGCAGACCGTGCGCGGCCCTGCGGTTTCTTTGGCACGGCGCCCGATGAAAGCCTGCACGGCTGGCTGGAAAGCGGCCGCATTCCGCGCCCCGGAGCCACAGCACCGCGCGCCGCGCTGGACCTGGGCTGCGGTAACGGCCGAAACGCCGTGTTTCTTGCGCAGCAGGGTTTTGCCGTGACCGGCGTGGACTATTCCGCCACCGCCATCCGCTGGGCCACGGAGCGCGCCGCCGCCGCGGGTGCCACGCTCAAGCTGCGCTGCGAGAACGTCTTTGCGCTCGATCTGCCTGCCGGCGGCTTTGACTTGATCTACGACTCCGGCTGCTTCCACCACATTGCCCCGCACCGCCGCGCGTGCTACGTACAGCTCGTACACGATGCGCTCAGGCCCGGCGGCCTGTTCGCGCTCACCTGTTTCCGCCCCGAAGGCGGCAGCGGCCTCACCGACGCGCAGGTCTATGAACGCGGCAGCCTGGGTGGCGGCCTGGGCTACACCGAGGCACAACTGCGCCAGCACTGGGGCAGCGCACTGGACATCCTTGAGCTGCGCCAGATGCAGAAGCCCGCCGCCGGCAGCGGCCTGTTTGGCGAGCCCTTTCTTTGGGTGATGCTGGCACAGAAGCACTGGGCGGCCTGCACGCCCGGGTAACGGCAGCCAGGCCCAGCATCCATGCGGCTTTTCAGGGCAAACTGCCTGAAGAGCCGCGCCAGATGTGCGGAAACGCACTCGCGATTCGCGCGCTGTGGCATCCACGCCCGCCCCCACTCCACACGCCACGCCGGCTGCGGCATAGTCGGCGCACCGCAATGCTGGAGTGCCTCGTGGTTCGACGCGCGCTGACTGCTGTCCTCAAGTGCTTGCCTGGCCAGAGGCTGATGCTTGCCGTGGCGGCAGCCAGCCTGGGTTGGCCGCTAGCCGGCAGCGCCGCAGCAGGCCATTGCCCGGCAGAAGCCCTTGAACTCGCGGCTCAATCGCAGCGCACCTACCTCGACTGCAATCACTATCCAGACACCAACCGCTGCCGCGCGGCGGGCCAGATGGCGGCGCGTGCCACCGCCGTTGGCCCCCAGTGCGGCGTGGCGTGGACGGTTCTCGCGCGGCAGTGGATCGACGCCGGCCGGCGCGATGACGCCCATACGCAGAAGGCGCGCGACTACGCCGCGCGTGCCCTGCAGTTCGCGCCCGATGACCCGGAGGCGCTGCGCGTTGTCGGCCGCATCCACTATCTGGATCGCCAGTACGCCCAGGCGCGTGAGCGCTTTGATCAAGCCGCCCGCAGCGGGCTGAGCCCGCGCCTGGCAACCAACTACGCCGAGCTGGCCCAGGCCGTGTCAGCCAACGCCGGCCAACTGCTGCTCGCACCGGAAGCCAAGACCTGGTACGAGCGCGCCATTGAAGTCTCCGTCGCGCGCGGCGCCACACGGCGCGAGTTCGACCCCGACGCGCGCCTGGCCATGAACGCCGCCCTGTTTGCATTGGGCCGCGACGCCGCTTAACGTGGCGACGCCGCCGGCGCCCGCCGGTTTGCCGCGCAGTTTGACCAGCTCGTACTGCCCGAGCAAACCTCGCCATGGCCCGTGCTCAACGCGGCTGCCATCTACCTGCGCGTGGGCGACTACGGGGAAGCAGAACGCGCCGCGCGCTATGTGCTGGCCAACAAGGGCGGGCAGGAGGCGCAGCGCCTGCTGGCCCAGGCGCTGATCATGCAGGGCTGGCAGGCCAACATGGCAGGAGACACCAGCGCCGGCCGCCGCCTGCTCAATGCAGGCTTTGCCGTCGACGCCCCGCCGCGCTGGCTGATCTACGACTTGCAGACCGGCAGTGCCCCCATGCAGGAAGCGGCCAAGGCCTACCGCTGGCGCATCCAGCTCAACATCCTCCTCAAGGACGCGGCCGCGCTATGGCAACGCATCACCGCCTAGCAGCGCGATTTGAAGATCGGCTCCCAGAGCCATTCTTCAGGCCAAAGTGGCTGAAGAACCGCATGGGACAAGCGGAGAAGCGTGCGACGACGGGTACCGCGAAGCAGGCAGCCCTGCTTGACGCTGTACCACCCCAAATGCTGTGCTCAGTGCGCGCCGTCACCATAGCGATTGCGCTTGCTCGCCCGAGCTTCCACGTGCCCACGCCCTGCGCTCAGGCACACCGTAGAAGGAGATTTGCCATGAATCGCACTCCGCTGGCCGCACTGGCGCTTGTGACTGCGCTCGTCACCGCATCTGCCGCCGCGTTCGGCACGCAGGCCACCGCGCCACAGAAGAACCCGCAGGCATTTCAGTTCAACGTGGAGGTCCGAGTGGGTAGCGCGCAGCCGCAGGCCGTGGGGCTGGCGGTACTGCCGCGGCAAGTGGTGCGCGTGCCGATGGGCTCGGACCTGATCCTGGAAGTCAACGCACCCGCGCAAGACAACGAACCCAGCCTCGTGCGCCTGCTGCGCGGCACAGACAACCTCGCGCAGGTGCTGCACGAATCGCGCACGCTCGCTCCCGCAAGCGTCGCCCGCACCTTGGCCTATCGCGTCTGTGGCCAAAGCGTCACCTTCATCAGCCCCGCACCGCCGGCGGTGCCCAGCTGCGGCTGAATGTGGGCGGCCCCACGCTCGCACTTCCAGACCAAGATTGGCTTCTGGCGCGCCTCTTCAGGCCAAAGTGGCTGAAGAACCGCATGGGACAAGCGGAGACTGTTTAGAAACACTCAGAACCTGATGCACCCCACCCTGCTCCGCTTCTCCCTGGCCTGCGCCGTGGCCGTGCCGCTGGCCTACTTTGGCGCGCAGGTGCTGGGCGCGGCGTTCTACCCCGGCTTCAGCGTGCTGCGGGACGTGGCGTCCCTACTCGGTTCAGACCGCTCCACTGCGCCCGCTCTATTCAATACCGCTGTGTACGGGGTGGCGCTCATCAGCCTGCTGGGGGCGCCCGGGCTGGGCTGGGGCGTGGCCGGCGCGTTGCGCAATCAAGGCGAAGACGCCGCATTGCGCGGCGGGGGCGCACCCGCCTGGCGCGCCGTGGGCAGCGGGCTGCTGGCCGCCGCCTGTGTGGCCAGCTTCGGACTGGCGTCCGCCTGGGCCGCCACCTACCCCCTGCCAGACCCGCGGCACAACCCCGGCGCCCTGGGCGCGGGCATGTTTGCCGCACCCTTCGTGGCGCTGGCCATTGCCCTGCAGCTCAAAGACGCCCGCGCCCTGCGCTGGGTGTGCGCCGCCTGCGTGCTCGGCTTCTTTGCCGTGGCCGGCGTGTACAGCGACCTCATTCCGCTGGACCGCGCCGCCTACAACGGCCTGCTGCAGCGCGTGGGGGCGTTGGTGATGTTGGTGCCGTTGGCGGTGGTGGCGGGGTGGACCAACGGCCGCACAGTCTGACGGAATCGCGCTGTGCGCAATCTCGAACTTTGGCGCCAGTACAAGGCTTCAACGCACACCTGTAACGCCGATGCTAAGCTGCTGGACATGCATACAGCACAATTTGAGCCCCGCAGCCTGTCGCAAGACGATCTCGATATCGCAGTTAAGAACCGATCCAATCTGCTTGGATGGAATGGTCAATTCTCCCCGCAGCTTGTGAATGGACTCATTGCGAATTATACCAGCGAAAAAAGCAGACTGATATTTGATCCATTTGCTGGCAGCGCGACAGTCGCCAACGAATCCATAGCCCTAGGACACTCATTCCATGGTTGCGAAGTCAATCCCGCTGCTTTCATCCTTGGAAACATTTATGGTCTTGCAGCAGAAACTTTGTTGAGAAGACGTCAGATAATTGATTATGCACAGCAGTTGATTTCAGACTCTGAACTGGGCTCCCCCACCAACATTGAACAGATACAAGCCACTAGCGCTCAAACCATAAAGTGGAGTGGCTGCAAAAGCTCAAATATAGTGGCAGCAAACATACTTCTAAACGCTTTTCGATCGGACCAAGTCACATCGGCGAGAAGCGTGTCCCGTGCAATCTCAAAAATGACTGAGGTGATCTTAGGATTACCTCGAATATCGACACCGCCCACAGTCAAACTGTCTGACGCCCGCTCAGTAAACCTCCCAAACGAACATGTTGACCTAGTAGTTACCTCCCCGCCCTACATTAATGTATTTAACTACCATCAGCAATATCGACCGATTATCGAGTCCATCGGTTGCGCACCACTCAGTGCCGCACGCTCAGAGATCGGAGCCAATCGCAAACATCGCCAGAATCGCTTTCTAACAGTGATTCAGTATTGCATCGACATCAACCGAGCATTGAGTGAGATCTTCCGCGTTTGCAAACCTGATGCACGAGTCATTTTGATTATCGGACGCCAGTCAAACGTACTAGGAACAGCGCTCTATAACGGCAAGCTTCTGACCGAGATTGTTCAAAAATGCTATAACTTCAAACCACTCTTGCAACAGGAGCGAAAGTTCGTCAACCGTTTTGGTCAGTTGATCTACGAGGACGTTTTGCACTTCTGCGCAGCAAGCGCAGTACCCACTGAGACAATGGACAACATCGCTCGCGACGTTGCAGTAAGCGCCCTTATGAGCACTTTAAACGAGGCACCGGAAAAATCGAAGAGCCTATTGAAAGCAGCTTGCGCGAACGCCTCAACGGTACTTGCCTCACCACTTCTCCAGGAGTCAGCACTCAACGTACCCGATGCACTCCGAGTCGATTTATAGAACTGGATCTAAAAATGTCCTTCCCCACTCCACACCTTGAAAAGCTTTCCTCTTTGCTGATAAACGAAAAGCTTCCGGAACTTGATCGCCCGCGCGTCGAGGATGCTATACGGCGCTACGAGCAGTGGATCATTGAAATGACCACAATCTTGAGTAACGAAGCCGAGGCGCAGCAAACAAGGGCACTAGTTAATTCGCTAAACGCCTATCGGAACTACATTGATATAGACTTAGTCTTTGACAGCCCCGCAGATTTTCTCTATAGACAAAAAGGGCAACTCAAGATCGACAACAGCGTAGTGGAAGAGTTTCTCCCGTGGCTAATAAATTCACAAACCTTACCAACATTGAATCATGAAGGCCTATATTATGGTCCTGCCTCATGCTTTTCATCCGCGTACTTTGCATCAAGTCTAGACGCCCAAAGCGCAGACGGTGGACTGAGCTTACGCACGAAGGATCAGGATTTCACAATTGCCAAGAAGCTCTATCTAAAGGCATCCCACAGTGCCGATTTTGCCGACACAGTGACGAAGTCAACATATCTTGCTTATGTGGCTACAGAATGCAAGACGAATCTAGATAAAACTATGTTTCAAGAAGCATGCGCCACGGCAAATGACGTGAAATCGGCGGTGACTGGAGCGAGATACTTTCTTCTGTGTGAGTGGCTAGACATGACCCCTCTAAGCACAGCCCCCACGGATATAGATGAGGTAATTATCCTGCGAAAGGCCAAACGACTTTCTTCGACTATTCGCGCGAATTTCGGGACGGTACAAAAAAGACAAGAGTGGCGTGGTCGATATTCAGAGTTCTTGCTGAAGAATCCGATTTCCGCAGAGATGATGGAACGGTTTGTCAACCACGTGCGCGATCTCATGGTTAATGAGGTACCAGTCGAGGACGACGTGCTCCAAACTGGATATTTCTGAGGCGCATTCGGCCTCATTTACCAACTCAAACCACCATCACCGCCCCCGTCGCCTTCACCTCCTCCATCACGGGGTAGGTGTGGGTCTCGCGGATGCCGGGCCAGCTCCATAGGCTCTTGCCCATGAGCGCGCGGTAGGCGGCCATGTCGGCCACGCGCACTTTCACCAGGTAGTCAAAGCCGCCGGCCACCATGTGGCACTCCTGCACCTCGGGCAGGGCGCGCACCTCCTGCTTGAAGCGCTCGAACACGTCGGGCGTGGTGCGGTCCAGCTTCACTTCCACAAAGGCGAGCATGGCGGCGCCGAGCTTGTCTGGGTTGAGCTCGGCGCGGTAGCCGCGGATGTAGGCCTCGCGCGTGAGGCGCTTCACGCGCTCCAGACAGGCCGCGGGGCTCAGGTGCACCAGGCTGGCGAGCCGGGCATTGGTAATGCGGCCGTCTTCCTGCAGGATGCGAAGAATGGCGCGGTCTGTTCGGTCGATGTCCATGGATTTACTCAGTTTTCTGCGGTTTGGCCAAATCTTATTCGGCTTTAACACCTAAATCACGAAGCTCATTTCGCGCAAAGCTGTTCACAATGCAGCACCTTCTGCGCAGGCCGCTTGTGGCCTGTGCCCTGCACCTGCCGTGAGCTGACTGACCATGAAGCCTTCTGACCTGCCGCCCAGCCTGACCGCCACCCTCACCGGCCCCGCGCCCCTGCGCACCGGCGCCCCCTACCGCGACGAGCTGGCGCACTGCCGCGCCCTGCTGGCGCGTGTGGAGCCGCAGCGTGCGGTGCTGGAAGGCAGCCGCACCCGCGCCAACGTGTGGATTGAGGCGCTGCGCCGCAAGGAGCAGCCGCCCTTTGCGGTGGAGCGCCTGCTGGCGCAGTTCCCCATCAGCACGGCCGAGGGCCTGGCCCTGCTGCGCCTGGCCGAGGCGCTGCTGCGCATTCCTGATGTGGATACCGCCGCGCTGCTGGCGGCCGACGTGTTTGCGCCGGCCACCTTCAACAAGCAGGACGAAGAAGACATGATCGCCAAGGCCACGCGCAGCGCGATCAGCCTGGGCAAGAAGCTGCTGCCCGAAGGCGAAAGCGAGCTGGCGGAGAGCCTGCTCACCAAGCTGGGCGCGCAGACCTTTGTGCGCGCCAGCCGCGCCGCGGTGGCGGTGCTGAGCCAGCAGTTTGTGTTTGCCAGCAACATCAATGACGGCGTGGACCGCGCCGCCAAGAACAGCAAGGAGACGGTGAGCTTCGACATGCTGGGCGAAGGCGCCCGCAACGAGGCCCAGGCCAAGCGGTATCTCGCCGCGTATCACGAGGCGATCATCGCCACCGCCAAGCTGCAGAAGGGTGGCAGCGAACCTCACCGCGGTGCGAATGTGTCCATCAAGCTCACCGCCCTGCACCCGCGCTTTGAAGAAGTGCAGCGCGCCCACGTGCTGCCCGAGATGCTGGAGCGCGTGGCCCCGCTGGTGGAAGAAGCGCTCAAGCTGAACGTGCCCATCACCATCGATGCCGAGGAAAGCGAGCGCCTGGAACTGAGCCTGGACCTCATCGAGGCGCTGATCGAGCGCACCAAGCCCGCGCCCTACATGCTGGGCGTGGCCATTCAGGCCTATGGCCTGCGCGCGCTGGACACCATCAGCCACATTGGGGATCTGGCCGCCAAGCACGGCGTGAAGATTGCGGTGCGCCTGGTCAAGGGCGCGTATTGGGACGCCGAAGTGAAGCGCGCCCAGGAGCTGGGCCTGCCCAACTACCCGGTGTTCACGCACAAGCAGCACACGGATCTTTCGTACCTGGCCTGCGCCACGCGCCTGTTTGAGCTGCACGACCGCATCTACCCCATGTTTGCCACGCACAACGCCGCCACGCTGGCCGCCATTCGCGCGCTGGCCGGCAGCAACACGCACTACGAGTTCCAGCGCCTGCACGGCATGGGCGAAAGCCTGTACGAAGTGGCCGCGGCCGACCTGAACGTGCCCGTGCGCATCTACGCCCCGGTGGGCGAGCCGCGCGACCTGCTGGCCTACCTGGTGCGCCGCCTGCTGGAAAACGGCGCCAACACCAGCTTTGTGCACCAGCTGGCCGACCCGCGCGTGCCCGCCGCCCTGCTCACCGAGCTGCCGTTTGGCATTGCTGCGCAGCCGGCGCTGCCGATGCCGGTGGCGCTGTATGGCGCCAGCCGTGCCAACAGCAAGGGGCTGGATCTGCAGATGCGCGCAGCGGTGCAGAGCGAACTGGCTTCCCGCTTGTCCCATGCGGGTTTTGAGGCATTTTGTCTTGGAACACCGCATGGATCCTGGTCTCCCGCCCCCAAAGCCCCGGTGTTGAGCCCGAATGACGGCACCCAGGTGGGCACCGTGCAGTGGGCCACCAAGCAAGACGTGGCCATGGCCATCGAGACCGCGCACGCCGCCTGGCCCTACTGGGAAGCCCGCCCCGTGACCGAGCGCGCCGACATGCTGCGCCGCGCGGCGGACGCGCTGGAGGCGCAGATGCCCGCCTACCTGCACCTGCTGGCCATTGAAGCCGGCAAGACCTATGCAGACGGCGTGGCCGAGGTGCGCGAGGCCGTGGACTTCCTGCGTTACTACGCCCACCAGGCCGAACACCTGATGGCGCCCGACCACCTGCCCGGCCCCACCGGCGAGACCAATGTGCTCACGGCCCGCGGCCGCGGCGTGTGGGTCTGCATCAGCCCGTGGAACTTCCCGCTGGCGATCTTTGCGGGGCAAGTGGCCGCAGCACTCGTCACGGGCAACAGCGTGATTGCCAAACCCGCCGAGCAGACGCCGCTGGTGGCGCACGCCTTCGTGAAGCTCATGTACGAGGCCGGCGTGCCGCAGGACGCGCTGTACTGCCTGCCGGGCGCTGGTGAGGTGGGGGCCGCGCTCACGCAGCACCCGCTCACCGCCGGCGTGGCCTTCACCGGCTCCACGCAAGTGGCCAAGCTGATCGCCGCGACGCTCGCCACCAAGCCCGGCCCGCTGGCCCCGCTGATTGCCGAGACCGGCGGCATCAACGCCATGATCGTGGACAGTACCGCGCTGCCGGAGCAGGTGATCGACGCTGTGGTGATGAGCGCCTTCCGCTCGGCCGGCCAGCGCTGCTCGGCCCTGCGCGTGCTCTGCGTTCAGGACGACATTGCCGACGAACTCATTGCCGGCATTGGCGGCGCGCTGGAAGTGCTGCGCATGGGCCACCCGGCCGATGCCGCCACGGACGTCGGCCCGATCATCGACCGCGAGGCACTCGAGCGCCTGCAGAACTACGAGCGTGAACTGAGCAGCCGCGGCAAGGCGGTGGGCGGCGCCCCCAAGCTGCCGGAAGGTGCATCAGGAGACGGCAATCTGGCCGCCGGCCACTTCTTCGCCCCCGTGGCCTACGAGCTGCCCAGCCTGGCCGACGTGAAGGAAGAAGTCTTCGGCCCGGTGCTGCACATCGTGCGCTACAAGGCCAAGGCGCTGGACGCGCTGATGGACCAGATCAACGCCCTGGGCTACGGCCTCACGCTGGGCGTGCAGACGCGCATCACGGCGCGGGCCGAGGCCATCGCGCGCAAGCTGCGCGTGGGCAACGTGTACGTGAACCGCAGCATGATCGGCGCCGTGGTGGGCGTGCAGCCCTTCGGCGGCCAGGGCCTCTCCGGCACCGGCCCCAAGGCCGGCGGCCCGCACTACCTCACCCGCTTCGTGACCGAACAGACCGTGACCATCAACACCGCGGCCGCGGGCGGCAACGCCACGCTGCTGGCGAGTTTTGGGGCTTAGTCTTGGATAGTCGCTTCAGGTCTTGATAGCGCGACGTGCGACCCCGCCGCAGACGGCCGCACGCGCGCTCGCTATCCTGCGGCGTATCCCTGTTCCGGAGCCACACATGACTGCTCTCCGCTACGCCGCAGCAGCGCTTGTTCTTGCCTTTGGCGCCTTCGCCACGCCGTCGCTCACACACGCACAAACCCAGGCGGCGCCTGAGCGTGCCGCTGCGCCGGACTGCTCCAAGTCGCAGTTCCGGCGGGAATGGATGGCGCTGATCACCAACCCTGTGCCGAGCGGCGCAGACTTCAAAGCCGCAGAAGGCCAAATGCCGCAACCGGACTTCCCAATCGAAGCGCGGCGCCGGGGCATTGCGGGGGTGGTGTACGTGGACCTGCGTGTCGACGCCCAGGGGCAGCCGCAAAACGTCACCATCACAAGCAGTCCGGACCCGATGCTTTCTGCCGCGGTGATGCGCTCGCTGGAATGTGCCAGGTTCCGCGCGGCCACCGTGAACGGTGCGCCGGTGGCTACCCAGGTGAACATCCCGTTTGAATACTCGTTCAATCGCTGAGGTGCGCGCAATGAACCCGCTTTGCCTGCGGCTTGCCACGTATTGCGCTGCCGTGCTGTGCCTCACGCTGCTCGCAGCAGCGCCTGCGGCAGCCCAGGAAGACCCCGCGCAAGCCGCCGCCCGTCACCCAGACTGCGGCAAGTTCAAGCGCGAAGGCGACTGGCGCGCCTCCAAGACGCAGACCACCAAGGACGGCGAAGCGTTGGTGCCGCCGCAGATGCGCATTGCCGTGCCGATCTACCCGGTGGGTCAACTGCAAAAGGGCGTGAGCGGCACCGTGGTGGTTCAGTTCACCGTGGACGCCTCGGGCGAGCCCGTGGAGATCACCGTGAAGGACAGCCCCGGAAAGCCGTTTTCGGATCACGCGACCATTTCGGTGATGTGCTCGCAGTTCAGACCCGCCACGCTCAACGGCCTGCCCGTGCCCATGCGCGTGCAGCTTCCCTTCGACTTCGGAATCCGCAAGTGACTTCAACCCAGGCTTCTCGCATCGCCTTCATCGGCGGCGGCAACATGGCCACCGCCATCATCGACGGCCTGCTGGCCGCGGGCCGCACGCCGGCTGACTTCTTTGTGGTGGAGCCCTTTGAGGCCACTCGTGAGGTGTCTGTGGCCAAGGGCATTGCCACGGCCACGGAACCCACGGATGCGCTCGGCGACTGCGGCATCTGGGTGCTGGCCACCAAGCCGCAGACCCTGCAGGGCGCCTGCGAAGCCGCACGGCCCTTCCTCAAGCCAAGCACGGTGGTGGTGAGCATCGCCGCCGGCATGCGCATCGAGACCATTGCAGGTTGGCTGGGCGGGCATGGCCGCGTGGTGCGCACCATGCCCAACACGCCGGCCAAGGTGGGCCTGGGCCTGACCGGCATGTTTGCCACCGCCGGCTGCAGCGTGGCCGACCGGACTGCTGCAGACCGCGTGTTTGCCGCCAGCGGCGAACGCATGTGGGTCGCCACCGAAGCCATGCTCGACCCCATCACCGCCATCACTGGCAGCGGCCCGGGCTACGTGTTCTATTTCATGGAAGCCATGGAGCGCGCGGCGATCGAACTCGGCTTCGCGCCAGACGAGGCCCGCAAGCTCTCGGTGGCCGCCTTCCGCGGCGCGGCCGAGCTGGCCAAGCAGGACCCCGAACCGCTCTCCACCCTGCGCGAACGCGTCACCAGCAAGGGCGGCACTACCTACGCGGCGCTCTCCCACATGTGGGACGCCAAGGTGGGCGAAACCATCACCGCGGCCCTGCACAAGGCCAGCGAACGCGCCGCCGAAATGGCCGAGCAGTTGGCGAAGCCGGCGAAGTAGCCGAGGGGCGCTTGAGGGGTTGCGATGATTGCTGGATCACCGCCCGATCGGGGTTGGGTTGGGGTCGAGCGGGTGCGCTGCGTTGCGCACCCGTGCAGCGCTCAAGCCTGCTTCTCGACTTCTTTCTGCGGCAGATCCAGGCCGCGGCGCTGGGCCATGGCGCGGCCGACTGTGCGGCGCACGTCTGCGGGCAGCAGGCGCTGCGCGTAGGGCAGCACGATGCTGTCCTCGATGGCGAGGTGACGCTGTGTGGCGTCGCGGAACTGGCGCACGAGCTGGCCGTCCAGCTGCACGGCTTCGCCGGCGGCCACGGCCTGCAGATCGGTGCGCAGAAAGGCCCAGAGTTCGTCGAGCTTCTGGTGTTCCTCATGCAGCTCGTCGAGCGTCAGGCGCAGCGGGTCGTCTTCGGCCACGCAGGCGCGCAGCGCGGGGTAGACGTCCTCGTCTTCGTCCTGATGGTGCAGGGGCGCGGCGATGTCGAAGTAGCGCAGCACGGCGGACGCGGCACTGGCTGATTCCTCGTTCGCCCCGCGGCTGCCGAGGAAGGCTTCGAGGCGGCGCAGGGTATCCAGGGCATGCTGCATGCGGCCATGGCAGACGCTGAGCATCTCGACCGGGTCGTCAAAGGTGGCGACAGGCAGATCGCGGAAGGGCATTGGAGGAGGCGGCCCCGACACTGCGGTCGGGTGACGAAGTTGCGTTACCGGATTTTCGGGCAAGCCGCGCGCGGAATCCATGCAGCGCACGTAACTTCGGGTAAGTCCTGCTGCGCGTTTGCCATAGCGCAATCCGCACCGTGATGCAGCGCCAACCGGGCCACTCAACGCAGCGCAAACTGCAGCGCAATGCCCGCAAACAGCGCCAGCCCCACCCAGTGGTTCGACTTGAACGCAGCAAAGCAGGCGGCGCGGTCCCGGCTGAACACCTTGGGCGCCTGCACGCCGCACAGCGCTGCCGCCACGGCCAGGCCGATCCACGCCGCCAGGCCCATGCCCATGTATTCGATGGCCAGCGCCATCATGCCGATGAACAGGATGTGGCAGACCATCACGGCGGCTGCATCGAAGCGGCCGAAGGTGATGGCCGAGGTCTTGAGACCCAGCTTGAGATCGTCCGGCTTGTCGGCCATGGCGTACGCGGTGTCGTAGCCGAGCGTCCAGATCAGGTTGGCCGCAAACAGCCACCAGGCCATGGGCGGAATGCCGCCCTGCACCGCCGCAAAGGCCATGGGGATGCCGAAGGAGAACGCCACGCCCAGCACCAGCTGCGGCATGCCAAAGAAGCGCTTGAAGAAGGGATAGGTCGCGGCCACGGCCAGCGCAGCAAAGGACAGCTGCACCGTGAGCATGTTCTGCGTGAGCACCAGCGCAAAGGCAACGAGCGACAAGACCACCGCCACGGCCACCGCCTCCTTCGCGCTGATCTTGCCGCTGGTGAGCACGCGCTGCTCGGTGCGCTGCACATGGCGGTCGAAGTCGCGGTCGGCAAAGTCATTGATGGCGCAGCCGGCCGAGCGCATCAGGAAGGTGCCCAGCACGAACACGATGAGCGTGCCCAGCGGCGGCACGCCATTGGCGGCGACCCACAGCGCCCAGAGCGTGGGCCAGAGCAGCAGCAGCGTGCCGACGGGCTTGTCCCAGCGGATCAGCAGCAGATAAAGCTTGAGGCGTTCTTGCATCTAGAAAAAAGCGCCGCAGGTGCGGCGCGTGGCTTGGATGGGCCGCAGGATAGCCCTGCGGCGGGCGCGATCAGCTTTCCAGCAGCGAGCGCAGCATCCAGGCGGTCTTTTCGTGGATGTCCAGACGCTGGGTGATGAGGTCTGCGGTGGGCTGATCGTCGGCCTTGTCGGCCAGCGGGAACACGGCGCGAGCGGTCTTGGCCACGGACTCGTGGCCCTTGTGCAGCAGCTGGATCATCTCCGTGGCCTTGGGCACACCGGCCGGCTCCTTGATGGAGGACAGCATGCCGAACTGCGCGTAGGTGCCCGGTGCATGGAAGCCCAGGGCGCGGATGCGCTCGGCGATCGGGTCCACAGCGTTCCACAGCTCGGTGTACTGCGCCATGAACATGGTGTGCAGGGTGTTGAACTGCGGGCCGGTGACGTTCCAGTGGAAGTTGTGCGTCATCAGGTAGAGCGTGTAGGTGTCCGCCAGCAGGTGCGAGAGGCCTTCGGCGATCTTCTCGCGGTCCTTGGCGCTGATGCCGATGTCGATCATCGGCGCGTTGGCCGCGGCGGTCGCGGCGGTCGCGGATTTGGCGGGCTTGGAGGCAGCTTTCTTGGCCATGGGGGCTCCTTGGCTTGAGGGGTTCAGAGGCGGCTAGTCAACAGAATTGAGCAAGCCTACACAACTCGGGTTCCGTGTTCATGCGCATGGGGCAGCACGCTTCACTGCGGCTTGGCAGACTCATTGAGCATATGGACGCCAGCCAGCTCGCTTTCAATGACGGCCTTGCGCACCGCCTCCACAGCGGGCAAGCGGGTGAAGCTCTTGCGCCAGGCCAACACCACGCGGCGGTCAGGCACGGGCTTCTCGAAGGGCACGTAGCGCAGCAGGTCGCGCTTGCTGGGCTTTTCCGGTACGGAGCTGGCGGGCAGCACGGTCACGCCGATGCCGCCGGCCACCATGTGGCGGATGGTTTCCAGCGAGGAGCCTTCAAAGCTCTTTTGCACGCCGTCCGCGCCGGCGGCAAAGCGCGCCATCTCGGGGCAGACCTCCAGCACCTGATCACGGAAGCAGTGGCCCACGCCGAGCATGAGCATGGTTTCGCTCTTCAGCTCCGTGGCGGTGACGCTCTTGCGGCTCTCCCAGGCATGGCCCGCAGGCACGGCCACCACGAAGGGCTCGTCGTACAGGGGCTGCAGCATCAGGCCGGCATCGGGGAGCGGCAGGGCCATGATGGCGCAGTCGATCTCGCCGGCGCGCAGCATGTCGATCAGCTTCATCGTGAAGTTTTCCTGCAGCAGCAGGGGCATCTGCGGCGCAGCCTTCATGAGCGCAGGCACCAGGCGCGGCAGCAGGTAGGGCCCGATGGTGTAGATGATGCCCAGCTTCAGCGGCCCCACCAGCGGGTTCTTGCCGCTCTTGGCCAGCTCCTTGATGCGGCCGGCTTCCTCCAGCACGCGACGCGCCTGCTCCACGATCTGCCCGCCCATGGGCGTGACCGACACTTCCGTGGAGCCGCGCTCGAACAGGACCACGCCCAGCTCCTCTTCGAGCTTCTTGATGGCGACCGACAGCGTGGGCTGCGAGACGAAGCAGGTTTCAGCCGCGCGGCCGAAGTGCTTCTCCTTGGCCACAGCGACGATGTAACGCAGTTCAGTGAGCGTCATGCGCAGAGTCCTGAAAATGAAGACTGGCTTCCAGAGCTGGAGCCGGGGTTTCGCCGAACGCAGTTCGGTGCCGGCGTAAGAGCGAGCGCCTGCCAGCGCGAGCCCCCTGCACCACTAGATGTCCATTTGGTGCGGATCTCCAGACCAAAATGGCTGGAAAGCCGCGCCAGACAAGCGGAACGGTGGTCTGGAGGAACGCAGAATTCCATCAACGAGACCACGCCACCACCTCCTGACGCTGGCTGCCCAGGCCTTCGATGCCCAGGGTCAGCACGTCGCCCACATCCAGAAACACCGGCGGCTTGAAGCCCATGCCCACACCAGGCGGCGTGCCGGTGGTGATGAGGTCGCCGGGCTCCAGCGTCATGTATTCGCTGACGTAGCTGATGATCTGCGCCACGTTGAAGATCATGGTGGCGGTGCTGCCGCTCTGGGCGCGGTTGCCGTTCACGTCCAGCCAGAGCGTGAGCGCCTGCGGGTCGGGCACCTCGTCGGGCGTGACGAGCCAGGGGCCGGTGGGGCCGAAGCTGTCGTAGCCCTTGCCCTTGTCCCAGGTGCCGCCGCGTTCCATCTGGAAATTGCGCTCGCTCACGTCGTTCACCACGCAGTAGCCGGCCACGTAGGAAAGCGCTTCGTCCACGCTCACGTGGCGCGCGCTCTTGCCGATCACCACGCCCAGCTCCACCTCCCAGTCCAGCTTGGTGGAATGCGGCGGCTTGATGATGGGGTCGGTCGGGCCGCTGATGCTGCTTGAGGCCTTCAGGAAGATGATCGGCTCGGTGGGAATCGGCAGGCCGGCTTCCCGGGCGTGGTCGGCATAGTTCAGGCCGATGCCCACAAACTTGCCGGGCCGCGCGATGCAGCTGCCCCAGCGCCAGCCGCCCTCGGGTGGCGTGGTGACTTCCGGCAGCCCGTTCCAGCCGATGCTGCGCACGCGCGCCGGCAGGTCGTTCGCCAGCGCGTCGCCGTCGATGTCCTTTACTGCATCGGCCAGCGAATACAGCGTGCCGGTGCTGTCGATGACACCGGGGACTTCCTTGCCCTTAGGGCCGTAGCGCACGAATTTCATCAGAGCTTTTTCCTGGAGATAGGGGTCAATCAGTGACCACAAGGCGGACTTGCGCACCGTCGGGCAAATCGTCGATCTCGTGCGCAATGTGCCCCGAGGCCCTCATCAGGTCCACGAGCGAGATCGTCGCAAGGTTGGGGATCTCATACTGACCGCCAAGCACACTGGGGATCTTCAAACAGTACTTACGACCCTCGGGCAAATCGCCAAGATGGTCTCTAGCAGTCGCTACCAACCGCTCCATCTGCCAGTCTGCGACGAACTCATCGTCCTCTAGCAGCACGTCCAATGCTGGTCGATCCTGCGCAATCAGTCGGCAATACAAGTCTTCCGGGCAGATACGCCAATAGCGTCGCTGCACGTCACGCACCATCAAGTTCCCAAACTCATTCTCTGCAACAACTTTTTCGGGTACGAGTCCGGTCCATCCCCAAGCAGCCGCAATTTCATCGATCAGCACATCGACCATCTCAAGCTTTCAGAAAGTGCTCTCGGCCGCCCATCCACCAGCGCAGACACTCCTGCACGGCGTGGGGGTCGTGGGCGAGCAGATCGGTGGCGCAATCCTGCGCGGCGGCCACCCAGGCCTGGTCTTCTTCCAGATCGGCAAAGCGCAGCAGGGCCAGGCCGCTCTGGCGGCTGCCGAGGAATTCGCCGGGGCCGCGCAGCTGCAGGTCGCGCCGGGCGATCTCGAAGCCGTCCGTGGTCTCGCGCATGACCTTCAGGCGCTCCTTGGCCGTCGGTGACAGCGGGCTGGCATACAGCAGCACACAGACCGACTCCGCCGCGCCGCGCCCCACCCGGCCGCGCAGCTGGTGCAGCTGGGCCAGGCCAAAGCGCTCGGCATGCTCGATGACCATGAGCGAGGCCGCCGGCACGTCCACGCCCACCTCGATCACGGTGGTGGCCACCAGCACGCGCAGGCGCCCGGCGACGAACTCATCCATCACGGCCTGCTTTTCGGCCGGCGTGAGCCGCCCGTGCACCAGCCCCACCGGGATGGGCGCGAGTTCTTCGGACAACTGCGCGTGGGCGTCGAGTGCGTTCTGCAGCTCGAGCATCTCGCTTTCTTCCACCAGCGGCACGACCCAGTAGACCTGACCTCCGCCACCTTCACTGGCCCACTGCCGCACGCGCTCGACGACCTCGTCCTTCTTCTCCATCGCAAACACCTTGGTCACGATGGGCGTGCGGCCCGGCGGCATCTCGTCAATCACCGAGACATCGAGGTCGGCGTAGTAGGTCATGGCCAGGGTGCGCGGGATCGGCGTGGCGCTCATGGCCAGGATGTGCGGCTCCATGCCGGTGGCCTGCGCGCTCTTGGTGCGCAGCTCCAGGCGCTGACCCACGCCGAAGCGGTGCTGCTCATCAATCACCGCCAGCCCCAGACGCTCGAACTCCACCTTCTCCTGAATGAGTGCATGCGTGCCGATCACCAGCCGCGCAGCGCCGCTGGCCACGGCGGCCTGAGCCTCGCGCTTGGCCTTGGTCTTCAAGGAGCCGGTCAGCCAGGCCACGGGCACGCCCAGGGGCGCGATGAGATCGGCGATCTTGCGGAAGTGCTGCTCGGCCAGGATCTCGGTGGGCGCCATGAGTGCGGCCTGAAAACCGTTGTCGATGGCGTGCAGGCAGGCGAGTGCGGCCACGATGGTCTTGCCGCTGCCCACATCGCCCTGCAGCAGGCGGTGCATGGGGTACGGCTGCGCCAGATCGGATGCGGTCTCGCGCCACACGCGCGCCTGCGCACCCGTGAGCTTGAAAGGCAGGCGGGCGATGAGCTGGGCGGTGAGAGCGTCTTTCCCCGCGCGGTCGGTGAGCCGAGGCGCGTTCTTGATGCGCCGCGCCGCCACCGCGCGCTTCAGGCTGAGCTGCTGGGCCAGCAGCTCGTCAAACTTGATGCGCTGCCAGGCGGGGTGGGTGCGCCCCTCCAGGCTGCTGGCACTGACCTCGGCCGAGGGGTGATGCAGCAGGCGCAGGCTGGCGGCCAGGGTGGGCAGCTTCAGGCGCTCGCGCCAGGCATCCGGCAGGTAGTCCGGCTGGCCGCTGTCTGCGTAGTGCATGAGCGCACGGTCCACGCCCTTGCGGATCAGGCCCTGCGGCACTCCGGCGCTGGCCGGGTACACAGGTGTGAGCGTGGTGGGCAGCGCGGTGTCTTCACCCACGCGCTTCATGCCGGGGTGCACCATCTCGCAGCCCCAGAAGCCGCCGCGCACCTCGCCGCGGGCGCGGATGCGCGTGCCAATGCCCCAGGCCTGCACCTGGCTGCCGTAGAAGTTGAGAAAGCGCAGGCTGATGCTGTCGCCGGCGTCGTCCCGCAGCGCCAGCACCAGCTGGCGGCGTGGCTTGTACTTGACCTCGCTGTCGGTGATCACGCCTTCCACCTGCTGATGCTCGCCGGGCGAGAGGTCTGCAATCGGCGTGACGGTGGTTTCGTCCTCGAAACGCAGCGGCAGGTGCAGCAGAAAGTCCTCCGGCCGGCGCAGGCCGAGCTTGGCCAGCTTGCCGGCCGCGCTGTTGGCGGGCGGCGCTTTGGGCGCGCTGTCGGGTGCCGCAGCGGCCTTGTTCTCACGCTTCGCGCGCGCGCTGCCGGCAGCGGCGCGCTTGCGGGGGGCGGTGGCCACGGCTGCAGTCACTGGGTCGAACGCAGCAGCGGGCTCAGTCCAGGGTGATGATCGCTTCGACCTCGAACTCCGCACCCAGCGGCAGCGTGGCCACGCCCACGGTGGAGCGCGCCGGATACGGCTGCGGAATCAGCTCGCCCATGATCTGGTTGACGATGCCGAACTTGCTGATGTCCGTGACGAACAGCGTGAGCTTGACCAGCTGCGTGGGCTCCGCACCCGCAGCCTTGACCAGCGCCAGCATGTTGCCAAAGGCCTGGCGCACCTGGCCCTCAAAGCCCTCGGCCAGATTCTTGGTGCCGGGGATCAGACCGACCTGCCCGGACAGGAACACGAGGTTGCCGGCGCGCACGCCCTGGCTGTAGGGGCCGACGGCGGCGGGTGCATCGGTGCTGGAGATGAGGGTCTTGGGCATGGCGGTCCTTGTTGGCGTGGGGCAAGGTCAAAGGATGGTGTCGATTGACCCCGGCTATTGAAGCGACCGAGTTTATTGAGCACACCGCCCGGCAACAAGTCGGCGCGGGGCCGTGGCAGGGTGTCATGGCGCAGTGTCACAGACACGTCATCCAGCCCTCCTAGGGTGCCGTCTTCCCTCCTCCCTTCGCGTCGGACCTTCGCCATGGCCAAAGACTTCTCCCTGATGGAAGACAGCAACCGCTCGTCCAACCCCAGCATCCACAGCCTGTCGGACCCGTCGCGCCGCCGCGTGCTGCAAGGTGGCCTGGCCGCGGCGGTGAGCGGCCTGTTTGCGCCGCTGGCCAGCCTGGCGCAGACGGCGCCGGCCGCCCCGATGCGTTACAGCGGCAAGCTGGGCTTTGTGGGCGTGTCGGTCGCCACCACCGACACCGTAACCGTGCCCATGGGCTACACGGCTGAGGTGCTCTACCGCTGGGGCGACGCGGTCGGCATCGCCGGCAACCTGCCCGCCTACAAGCCGGACGCCACCAACACCGCCGCCGAGCAGGCCGCCCAGGCCGGCATGCACCACGACGGCATCCATTACTTCCCGCTCGAATCGGGCAGCGGCGGCAACCGTCGCGGCCTGCTGGCCATGAACCATGAATACGTGGACGACGGCCTGCTGCACACCGACGGCATGCGCACCTGGAGCGCCGAGAAGGTGGCCAAGAGCCAGGCGGCGCACGGCGTGTCCGTGGTCGAGGTGGCGCAAACCGCGCAGGGCTGGCAGGTGGTACGGCCCAGCCGCTACGCCCGCCGCATCACGGCCGCCACGCCCATGCGCATCGCCGGCCCGGCCGCTGGCCACGCCATGATGCGCACCGCCGCCGACCCGGAAGGTGTGCGCGTGCTCGGCACCATGAACAATTGCGCGCACGGCTTCACGCCCTGGGGCACTTACCTCACCTGCGAAGAGAACTTCATCAACTACTTCGCCGCGGGAGACAACCCGGACGCCCACGCCCGCCGCTGGGGCGCCCGCAAGGAAACACCCTACCGCTGGGCCGAGTTCGACGAGCGCTTCGACATGACGCGCCACCCCAACGAGTTCAACCGCTTCGGCTGGGTGGTCGAGATCGACCCGACGGACCCGACCAGCACGCCCATCAAGCGCACGGCCCTGGGCCGCGCCGCGCACGAAGGCGCCACCGTCACCACCAGCAAGGACGGCCGCGCCGTGGTCTACATGGGCGAGGACGCGCGCTTTGAATACATCTACAAGTTCGTCAGCCGCGACCGCATCCGCCCCGGCGGCGCCGCGGCCAACCGCGACCTGCTGGACCACGGCACGCTCTACGTGGCGCGCTTTGACGCCGGCGGCCGCGGCGAGTGGATCGAACTGGCAGCTGGCAAGGGCCCGCTGACGGCCGCCGCCGGCTTTGCCACCCAGGGTGACGTCGTCATCAAGGCCCGGCAGGCCAGCGATCTGCTGGGCGCCACCAAGATGGACCGCCCCGAGTGGATTGCCGTGGACCCGAACACGGCCGAGGTCTACTGCACCCTGACCAACAACAGCGAGCGCGGGCGCGAGGGCCGCCCCGGCGTGGACGCCGCCAACCCGCGCGCCGACAACACCTTCGGCGCCATCATCCGCTGGAAGGAAGACGGCGACACCGCAGCCACCCGGTTCGCCTGGGACCACTTCGTGCTGGCCGGTGATCCAGCCAACACCGCCGCCAACAAGCAGGGCAACATCCGCGGCGACGTGTTCGGCAGCCCGGATGGCATCTGGGTGGACTCGCGCAGCATCGTCTGGATCCAGACCGATGTGTCCACCAGCGCCCTGAACCGTGGCGACTACGCGCGCACGGGCAACAACATGATGCTGGCCGCCGACCCGAGCACCGGCGAGATCCGCCGCTTCCTCACCGGCCCGAACGGCTGCGAGATCACCGGCGTCATCGCCACACCGGACCTGCGCACGATGTTCGTGAACATCCAGCACCCCGGTGAACCCGGCAGCGAACGCAGCGACCCCGACCGCCCCACCGCCGTGTCCACGTGGCCGGACGGCGCCCGCCCGCGCAGTGCGACGATCGTGATCCGCAGGAACGACGGCGGGATCATCGGGACCTGAGCCACGGGGCGAGCCGGGTGGGTGTGTTGACAAGGTACTACCGGCTTTCCGCATGTCGGGCGCGGTTCTTCAAGGCATGCGCCTGAAGAGCCGCACCAGACAAGCGTTTCCAAGGCAATGCCTTGAAGAACCGCATGGGACAAGCGGAATGCGTTCATCAGACCGCAACGGGGCCGGGGCCTGCATGCCCCGGCTCTTCACCCGGCGCCGGGCAGTGCCCGACAAAATCCCGGGTTCAGCGGAGTGCGTCCATCTGACCGCAACGGGGCCGGGGCCTGCATGCCCCGGCTCTTCACCCGGCGCCGGGCAGTGCCCGACGAAACCCCGGGTTCAGCGGAATGCGTCCATCAGACCGCAACGGGGCCGGGGCCTGCATGCCCCGGCTCTTCACCCGGCGCCGGGCGGTGCCCGACGAAACCCCGGGTTCAGCGGAATGCGTCCATCAGACCGTAACGGGGCCGGGGCCTGCATGCCCCGACTCTTCACCCGGCGCCGGGCAGTGCCCGACGAAACCCCGGGTTCAGCGGAAACAGCCAGGTGCCCTGCGAAACGCTGCGTTCAGTCCGCCGACCGATCACGCTTCATGCGGTGCGAGTTGTCGTAGAAGGTGGGCGGCTTGCCGGCCACCCAGCGGATGAAACTGGCGATCTCCGGGTGCGCGCGCAGCGCCGCCCAGGTGTTGAAGCGCTCGGCCAGTTCGCGCTCGGAGAAGACTGAGTGGATCTTGCGGTGGCAGATGCGGTGAATCAGCGTCTTCTCCTTGCCGCCCTGGCTGCGCGGCACGAGGTGATGCTCATCGGCCGAGGGGCCAGGCAGCACGGGCCGGCCGCAGAGCGCGCAGGTCGGCGGCGCGGGGCTGGCAGGCGGTTCGGGCAGGTTGCGCAGGCGGCGGGGGACGACCATCGTGAGCGGCAGGCGGCGGGGCGGGTGCATGCCGTACCGGCCGCGCGAGCAGACAGTGCGGCCTTGCCCCTAAAATCTCATGATGCGCAAACTTATCAGACCCGCCCTGTTCGCCCTGGCGCTGCTGCCCCTGGCAGGAACCGCACTGGCACAGACGCAGACCACCTTTCGCACCGTGCCGATCCCGGCCGACCCGAAGGTGGCGCCCAAGGCGGTGATCGGTCAGGGCGTGTTCCCGACCGTGCTGCTCAACGGCATGCCCTTCAAGATGGCGGCCGGCGCAAAGATCTTCGGGACCAACAATCTGATCGTGCTGCACGCCAACCTGCCCGTGGGCGCGGTGGTGCGCTATGCGTTGAACCCCAATGGCGAGGTCCGCACCATCTGGATCCTCACCGACGCGGAGAAGGCCCGCAATCCCTGAGCCTTCGAGTTTTCGCGCGACGGTTTCCCCCGCAGGTTGGATCCGGGGGCTTCGGAAACCATAGCGAGCGGGTCAAGCTGTGCGCGAGGAGCACAGGCAGTACGAGTAGTACGACGAGCACCGCAGTGCGCAGATTGGCCCGCGCAGTAGGTTTACGAAGCCCCCGTAACCGCACCGGCTCTAAACCGGCCCCCGGCAAGGAAGTATCTGTGAGTCAAGGTCAAGGCAAGAAGCTGTACATCCGCACCTTCGGGTGCCAGATGAACGAGTACGACTCGGACAAGATGGCCGACGTACTGCGCGAAAGCGAGGGGCTCACCCTCACCCAGACACCCGATGACGCCGATGTCATCCTCTTCAACACCTGCTCGGTGCGCGAGAAGGCGCAGGAGAAGGTCTTCAGCGATCTGGGGCGCGTCAAGCACCTCAAGCAGCAGAACCCCAACCTGATCATCGGTGTGGGCGGCTGCGTGGCCAGCCAGGAAGGCGCGCACATCGTCAGCCGCGCGCCCTATGTGGACGTGGTCTTCGGCCCGCAGACCCTGCACCGCCTGCCCGAACTCATCGAGGCCAAGCGCTCAACCGGCCGCTCGCAGGTGGACATCTCCTTCCCCGAGATCGAGAAGTTCGACAACATGCCGCCGGCCCGCGTGGATGGCCCCACGGCGTTCGTGAGCATCATGGAAGGCTGCAGCAAGTACTGCAGCTTCTGCGTGGTGCCCTACACCCGCGGCACCGAGGTCAGCCGGCCCTTTGAGGACGTGCTCACCGAGATCGCCGATCTGGCCGACCAGGGCGTCAAGGAAGTGACCCTGCTGGGCCAGAACGTGAACGCCTACCAGGGCCGCATGGGCAAGAGCGAGGACCACGCCGACTTCGCCCTGCTGCTGGAGTACGTGCACGAGATCCCGGGCATCCAGCGCATCCGCTACACCACCAGCCACCCCAAGGAAATGACGCAGCGTCTGATCGACGTCTATGCCGAATACCCCAAGCTGGTCAATTTCCTGCACCTGCCCGTGCAAAGCGGCAGCGACCGCGTGCTGGCCGCCATGAAGCGCGGCTACACCACGCTGGAATACAAGAGCATCATCCGCCGCCTGCGCGCCGTGCGCCCGGACATCTGCATCTCGAGCGATTTCATCGTCGGCTTCCCCGGCGAGACCGAGGACGACTTCGCCAAGACCCTGAAGCTGGTGGAAGACTGCTACTTCGACCAGAGCTTCTCCTTCATCTACAGCCGCCGCCCCGGCACCCCCGCGGCCGACCTGACCGATGACACCCCGCAGGGCGTGAAGCTCGAGCGCCTGCAGCGCCTGCAAGACGTCCTCACCAAGCACGGCAGCGAGATCAGCAGCCGCATGGTGGGCACGGTGCAGAAGGTGCTGGTGGAAGGCCCCTCGCGCAAGGACGCCAGCGAGCTGATGGGCCGCACCGAGAACAACCGCATCGTCAACTTTGCCGGCCAGCCCAGGCTGATCGGCCAGATGGTGGACATGCGCATCACCCAGGCCTACCCCAACTCCCTGCGCGGCGAGTTGGTGACGGTGGATTCGGTGCTGGCCGCGGCCGAGTGAACGCAGGCACTGACGCGCTGCTCGCACGACTGAAAGCCGCACCCAAAGAGGTGCGGCTTTCTCGTTTGTGCCTGCGCTGGCCGGAACCCGACACCGTCGCGGTCCGCACGCAGGCCATCAACGCCGCCCTGCCCTTCCTGAACCCCTGGGTCTGGTGGACCGAGCAGCCCCTCAGCGAAGCGCGTGTGCTCGAACGCACGCTGGACGCCCGAAAGGAGTTTGAGCAGGGCCACTTCCAGATCTGGCACCTCTGGTCACTCGAGACCGGCGCCTTTCTGGGCGGCATCGACCTGCACAGCTGGGACCTGGATGTACCGCGCTGCCAGCTCGGCTACTGGGCCCTGCCCGACAGCGCGGGCCAAGGCCTGCTGACTGAAGCCTGCCGCTGGGCCGTGGATTGGGCCTTTGCCCAGGGCGTGGCGCGCGTGGAGGCGTTCTGTGACTCACGCAACCATGCCTCGCACCGCATGGCGCAGCGCCTGGGCATGCAGCGCGAGGGCATCCTGCATGCCTACACCCGTGACATGCACGACGAGCTCGAAGATGAAGTGGTGTTTGCCATCACGCGCGCCGGGCAGCGCACCTCGGCCGGATAGCCCTCAGGCGGCCGTACCCATCAACTCCCCCATGCGGATCGCCCCGCCCGGCGCCCAGGCCGGGTTGAAGTTCAGCCAGCCCTTGGGGAAGAGCATCACCACCGTGGAGCCGAGCAGGAAGCGGCCCATCTCGGCGCCCTGCGCGAGTTCGATGGGCTGCTTGTCGTAGCGCCAGTCGCGGATGGCGCCCGGCCGCGGCGGGTTCACCACGCCGTGCCACACCGTGGCCATGCTGCCCACGATGGTGGCGCCCACCAGCACCAACACGAACGGGCCGCGGGGTGTCTCGAACACGCAGACCACACGCTCGTTGCGCGCAAACAGGCCGGGCACGCCGCGTGCGGTGGTGGGGTTCACGGAGAACAGCTCGCCGGGCACGTGGATCATGCGCGTCAGCCGCCCGGCGCAGGGCATGTGAATGCGGTGGTAGTCCTTGGGGCTCAGATACAGGCAGGCAAAGCTGCCGTCGCGGAACTGCCCGGCCAGCAGTTCGTCGCCGCCCGCCAGCGCGGCGGTGCTGTAGTGGTGGCCCTTGGCCTGGAAGATCTGGTCGCGCTCAATCGCCCCGAACTGGCTGATGGCGCCGTCCACCGGGCAGATGAAGGGCGCATCGGCCAGCGGGCGGGCGCCCGGCTTGAGCGCGCGGGTGAAGAAGTCGTTGAAGCTGGCGTAGGCCGCGGGGTTGGGCTCGGCGGCCTCGGCCATGTTCACGCCATAGCGGCGGATGAACCACTTGATGACCGACTGCGTGCGCGCGCCGCCCTGGGAACGGGCCGCCGCCCCGGCCGCGCGGGTCATGAGGCCCTTGGGCATGAGGTACCGGGGCAGAACGGCAAGACGATCGGACACGGGCAGGTCTCGGTATGAATGCAACGGCGCGCAGTGTATTGCCGCGCCTGCCTGCAAGGCTGGCGCGGCCCGCCGGCCGTCTCGACACACCGGGCGGTCTGCACGCCACACATTGCCGGAACTGCACCGCAGCTCATGTCACGGGATCCGCAGTTGGTGCTGATCCGCGTGGATGCCGCGCCGCCGCTGTGGTGTGATTCGCGCTCCCGCGCGGTGCTGCAGGCGGGCTCCCATGCAGAGCCTGACGCAGCGCCGTTCTTCATGCGGCGGGCGACCTACCCGTCGTCTGCCGCGACCACTCACTCAGGCTTCGCTTACATGCTCTCGCCTCGTTCCGCTTTCCCGCTTGCCCCGATCACCCTGGCCGTGTCGCTTGCCCTGAGTGGCTGCGCAATCTCGGTGGAGGCGCCGCAGTCTGCGCCGGCGCCCGCCCCGGCC
>LJIA01000001.1 GCA_001295775.1 beta proteobacterium AAP99 | reverse complement strand
CTGGAACGCCAGAAACCAGCTGCAGAGCATCGCCCCCGTCAATTCAAGCGGTGTGCCGGCCGCCAGCTTCGCCTATGACCCCCTGGGCCGACGCGCCGGCAAGACCGTAGGCGCGGCCACCACCGGCTTCCTGTACGACGGCGCCAACTTCGTGCAGGAGTTGAGCGAGGCCAACACCGCAGCTGCAGGCACCGACGGCACCCAGGCCAGCCTGATCGCCAACCTGCTCACCGCTGGCATCGACCAGACCCTGCTGCGCCAGCGCCTGGCCGCCACTGGGACCAGCATCACAAGCAGCACGCCAGAGCACCTGCTCAGAGATGCCAACAACAACACCCTGGGGATCACCAACGCGCAAGCCACCCCCGGCTTCACCACCCGCTACGACTATGACGCCTATGGCAACGTCAGCCAGAGCACACAAACCGGCACCCCCAGCGACAACAGCCAGCAGTACACGGGCCGGGAGAACGACAACACGGGCTTGATGTACTACCGGGCGCGGTACTACCTTCCAGGGTGTGCGCGGTTCATCTCGGAAGACCCCATCGGCTGGGCCTCAGGGCAGACGAATAACTACGCCTACGTCGGCGGGAATCCGGTGATGTTGACGGATCCGAGCGGACTGGAGCCGCCAGGCAACAGTGGGCCACCGGCGTGTTCGATCATATACTACACAGAGCCCGGTGTTCTGATATTTGAAGAGAATGGCGTTCAAGTAGATGTAATGGCTGCCCGCACAAGCAATCCTTATAACAGTCGAAAACTTTGGTCGCAAAAAAATGGGCCAATTCCGCCCGGCGTCTATAATGTTGACGCTGTGCGAACGAAGACAGCAGATGATCAAGGTGGCGCGTTTTGCGACGCTTCAGGCAATTGCTGGTCCGCACCTCTCATACCTGGATTTCCCATGCCCCGAACCCCTGACGGTCTACGCTCAGACTTTGCGATTCATCCCGATGGAGGAAAGTTTGGTACAAACGGCTGTATAGGGTGCACCTTGACCGATAGCAGCTCGGTGCGCGATTTCTTGAAGCGAAATCGGGGCTGTCCAGTTACAGCGTATTGATCACATGACAGCCATTCAACATTTTCGTTTGTTCACCTTTGTCGCTGCTCTGTTGTTTATATTCTCGTTGCCGTGCGCCGCGCTCGGCAACGATGCGGTTCTAAAGGATATAAACCATTTTTTGTCCGCCATTCATAACCATCCGATGGATGTTGCCAGTCGTCGATATTTCAGCCCACATAACGAATTATCAAGATCAATCGAGCCCCGCCTATGTGAGTGCGCCGGCGTCTTGCCTTTTGAAGGCTGGGTTTATTCAGAGGCTTGTCAGCAGCTTTTAGATCGATTGGAGGCTGAGAATTATTTTCTGCCGGTGCTTTACTATCGCCAGCTTATTCCACTGATTGATTACGCGGAAATCAAAATCTATCCACGAGTTGGAACAGATTATTTGGATATCATTGTTAGTCGAAATGAGCGTAGCATGGAGCTTCTTGTCGATTCGAGCGTAAAGAGCACATTGGCATCGGGTTTTTATTTCGATGATATCAAGCGAATAGATGGGGTACCGGTAGTGTTTGATCCTGCCCAACTGGTATGCGCTAACCTGTTGCAGGACACACGACTCCGAACGCTCTTCCGGCGTTGACTTGGATCAAATTGGTGAGGTTGCAGTCTGAATCGGCGTTAGATCGCGACTCTTTCGTCAGCCTGCATCCGCAAGGTAAATGTTGGGCAGCTTATCTGCCGCAGTGATTCTTGGTATTGGTATACCAAAAGGCCTACTTACTCATTCGTGATTCGCTACTTCCTGTGTATCCCGAGGCCCGCCCCAAGCATCTGTGGAACCCGAAAAACCCATCCGATTTCAATCTATTCTCTTCTGCGCCGTAGTCAGTTTATTTTTTGTCTCGCAAATCATCGTTTGACGATGTAGAGAGGGTGTCGTGAGGGCAGGGTGGCTATGGTTGGTCGGACTGAGTTTCGCGCTAGGCGCTGCCGCGCAGCCGCGCATCTCTCCAGATGTGCAGGCTCTGCGTTTTGCAGGCGAGCGCCTGTTCATGACCCCGCTGGATGCAGGCTCTGGCCGTGTGAGCTGCGCCTCGTGCCACAGCGCGGAGCGCGCATTCACGGATGGCAAGCAGGTTTCTGAGGGCATTCAAGGGCAGCTTGGTACGCGCAACGCGCCCAGTCTGCTCAACTTGCGTGCCACGCCGGACTTGTTTTGGGACGGTCGACGCCAGCAGCTCGCTGAACTGATGCTCGATCCGCTGCTCAATCCTGTGGAGCACGGCTTCAAGACACCCGAGGATGTCGTGGTGGCCGTTCGCCATCAGCCCGAACTCGCGGACGCTGTGGCCAAGGCGTTCGGTGTCCGCTCGCAACGGCTCGACGCTCGGCACATTGCAGCAGCACTTTCGGCCTTCGTGGGTAGCTTGGAATCAAGCGATGCTGCCGTGGACCGCCACGTGACGAGCCGACCGCCGATAGCCGGCCAGCCCGCACTGAGCCCATCAGCCGTCCGGGGGATGGACCTGTTCACAGGCCGCGCCCAGTGCGCCGCTTGCCACACTGTCACCGGTCCCAAGCCGCTTTTCACTGACAACCAGTTCCACGCCGTGGGGACGGGCACTGAGCGCTGGCAGGGCAGGTTGGCAGCGCTCACCCAACAGGTGGTAGCGGCGCGTCAGGCGGGCCAGCCCCTGGACCATGCCATCTTGAACAACGCGGATCTCGCCGCCTTGGGCCGCTTTGCCGTTACGCTGAATCCGGCGGATATTGGCAAGTTCCGTACCCCCAGTCTGCGCAACGTAGCCATCACCGCACCGTACATGCATGACGGCAGCGTGGCGACATTGGAAGCGGCAGTCGACCAAGAGATCTACTACCGCGGCCAATCCAATGGTCGGCCGCTGATCCTCACGCCCGACGAGAAGAGCGACCTGATCGCGTTTCTTCGTGAGCTGACGGACGATGCGTTTCTAGTCGGCTCTGGCATGCCCGCCAGAGCCGACAGCTCGTTCGGTGCCGTCCCCACAGCCGCTACCCGAAACGAGGTACGCCCGCCACGGAGAACGGCGCCACCGTGATAAGCCGTCACCTGGGCCAGGTGGATGCGCTTCGCCGCGCATGAAATACTCTACCTATTCAATAAATCAGGCCACTCGTCAAATCGCGCGAGGAGGCCTGCGCCATGCCGAGGGAGGAATGACATGGCTCCGATCCAGTCCCTGTGGGGGCGCGCGATGCATCGCGTCCACTACGTGCCGCTGTCCGCAGGTATCCGTTCCGCATCCAACCCACCAACATCCGTGCGCCACAGCAGCAGCGGCTTCACCCTGCTCGAGCTGCTGGTGGTCATCGTGATCATCGGCTTGCTGGCCTCCTATGTCGGCCCGAAGTACTTCGGGCAACTGGGTAAGTCGGAAGTCACTGTGGCACGCGCGCAGCTGGAGGCGTTCAGCCAGGCGCTGGATACGTACCGCCTCGATATGGGCCGGTATCCCACAGCTGAGGAAGGCCTGCGGGCCCTGGTGGCTCGGCCGGCGGGTGCTGAGACCAGCCCCACTGCACGCTGGAATGGCCCCTACCTGAAGACCGATCTACCGCTGGATCCCTGGGGGCGGCCGTATCAGTACCGGACCCCGGGTGCGCGCGGCGAGTATGAGGTCGCCTCGCTCGGGCAGGACGGACACAGCAGCCCCGATTTGGTGCGGCCTTGATCGTGGCCACCCCAAGCTGAGCTGAGGTGGTAGTGAGATTCCAGGTACGAGTCCTGTCTGCGAACAACGCGATCGAGCAGATGGAGCTTGATGCGCAGGACGAGGCTGCTGTTCATATCGTCCTGAAGCAGCGAGGTGCGCGCGCCTTGTCGATTGAACTCGCACGGCCGAATGACGACCAAGGCGCAGGACTGCCACGCTGGTTGGCGCGCTCACCCCGCGCTGCACGCTTTGACGTGACCTTGTTTGCTCAAGAGCTCCTTGCACTGCTTCGCGCTGGCCTGACGCTGACTGAGTCGATCGATGCGCTGGCGCAAAAGCAAGGTGGAGTTGTGCATGCCGCCTCGGTAGGGGCAGGCTCGGCAGTCCTTGCGCAGCTCAGCTGCGCGCTGCAAGAAGGGAGCAGCCTGTCGGCGGCGCTCGGCGGGCAGCCGAAGGTGTTCAGCCCACTGTTTGTGGGCCTGATGCAGGCGGCAGAGGGCACCAGTGACCTGCCGCTGGCTCTTGCGCGCTACATCGACTATCGGCAGCGAATCGATCAGCTTCGCCAGGCGCTGGTCAGTGCGGCGATCTATCCAGCCATCCTGTTGACGGTCGGGCTGGGTGTGATCGTGTTTCTGCTGGGCTATGTGGTGCCGCGATTCGCGCTGGTGTACCGCGGCAGCGGCCGCGATCTGCCCTGGGTGTCACAGCTCATGCTCGAACTGGGTCGGGCCGTTGCAGAGCATCCCGGGCAGGTGGCGATGGTGGCGTTGATCGTGCTTGCCAGCCTCGGTGCCTGGGGCCGGCGCATGGTGATCACGGGCGCTTGGCTGGATGCCTTGGCCCGCCTGCCACGTGTGGGCGAAGAGATCCGTACCTTTGCGCTTGCTCGGCACTATCTGACGCTGGGCGTGCTGCTGCAAGGCGGCATTGCTCTGGTGCCGGCCCTGCGCACGGTGATCGCAACGAGCGTGGGGAGCGTCAAGCCAGCATTGGAACGCGTCAGCCAGCGAGTGCAGCGCGGAGAAGCCTTGTCCGCCGCGTTGCGCGCCGAAGAACTGAGTACTCCGGTGGCGGATCGGCTGCTACGCGTGGGGGAGCGCAGCGGTGACCTCGGGGGCATGCTGCGCCAGGTGGCAGAGTTTTATGACGGCGCGACCAGCCGCTTCGTGACCCGCGCCACGCGCACGGTTGAGCCGTTGCTGATGGTGGGCATCGGCCTCGTTGTGGGGTTGATCGTGGTCGTCCTCTACATGCCGATCTTCGATCTGGCCGGCAATCTGGGCTGAGCCATGAACGCGAGACTGCTAGCACGCCCAGCAACCCATCCGAGTGCCCAAGAGGGCGCGAGCGAGACGCGTTGGGCGGAGATCCGAGCTGGGGCAAGCCAGGCCCGGGCGCAGGGGCGTAGCCTCACGGACGTCTGGGCAGAATTGAATGGGCTTTCGGCTCGCGATGCGCTCGATGATCTGGCGCGGCAGCTCGGCTGGACCGTGATCGACAACGCAGGACTTCGTGAGCGGCCGCCCCTTTGGGAGACGGTGCCGCTGCTGACCTGCATGCAGCGGCATGTCGTGCTTCTGGGGATCGGCGCCGGGGAGGGGGAGCTCGCCGCGGGTAGTGATCCCAGTCCGCAGACCCTATTGGGCGTACTCACCGATCCGTTGGACCTGGATACCCAGACCTGGCTGCGTGCCCGGGCCCCCGCAGGCATCCGGCTGGTGCTCGTACTGCGTGCGGACTTGGACGCTTATTTGGCCCAGCACGCCGATCAGACCCGGGCGTCCGACGGCGTGCTCAGCGATTCCCCACACACGTTGGGCACAGACCTTCTGGACGACGAGGCGCCAGCCACGGTGCTGAGCTATGCACGGATCAGCGCCGAGTCTCATCCGGTACTGCGTCTTGTGGACTCCACCTTGTACGACGCGCTGAAGGCGGGTGCCTCCGACATTCATGTGGAAAGTACCGCGAACGGCTTGGCTGTGAAGTATCGGCTGGACGGGGTGTTGGATCCGGCCGGCAACATGCCGGGGGTCGAGTTGGCGCAGCAAGTGATCTCCCGGCTGAAGGTATTGGGACAGCTCGATATTGCTGAGCGACGCATCCCTCAAGATGGCAGCTTCCGGGTTCGGGCCGAGGACCGAGATATCGACCTGCGCCTGTCGATCATGCCGGGTGTGCATGGCGAGGATGCGGTGATTCGGATCCTCGACAAGCAGCGCATGGTGCAGACCTCAGGGAGCCTCACCCTGGACAGTCTCGGTCTGGATGCCGATAGCCAGCGGCAGCTGCGCTTGCTAGCCCAGCAGGCCTACGGCATGTTGCTGGTGACTGGACCGACCGGTTCGGGAAAGACCACCACCTTGTATGGCGCGTTGACCGAGCGCCACACCGGCCGCGAGAAGATCATCACGATCGAAGACCCGGTGGAGTATCAGCTGCCCGGCGTGCTGCAGATTCCTGTGCATGAGAAGAAAGGCCTGACCTTTGCCCGCGGCCTGCGCTCTGTACTGCGCCACGACCCCGACATCATCATGGTGGGCGAAATCCGTGACCAGGAAACCGCCGAAATTGCCGTGCAGTCTGCGTTGACGGGACACCTGGTGTTCAGCACCGTCCACGCCAACAGTGCGTATGACGTCTTCAGCCGCTTCGCCCATATGGGTATCGATCCCTATGCCTTTGCCAGTGCCCTGAACGGCGTTTGGGCGCAGCGCCTCATGCGGGTCAACTGCGAGCGCTGTGCCCAGCCCGTCAAGCTCACGGGCGAGCAGTGCCGCGCCCTCGGCCTGGAGCATTCAAGCGTGGAAGGCGCGACCCTGCGCGCTGGCACGGGCTGTGGCGACTGCCGCGGCACCGGGTATCGGGGTCGACGGGCCATCGCGGAAGTTCTGGTGTTGGACGATGAGATGCGCGAGCTGATCGTGCGCAAGGCACCGGTGGCGCAGCTCAAGGCACTGGCCCGCGCACGCGGCAGCCGCGCGCTGCGGGACGCGGCGCTGGCCCTGCTGCTCAGCGGCCAGACCACGGTCGATGAAGTGCTGCGTGTCACGCTGAGCGCCTGAGCCATGGACCGGATGCCCTTGAACTCTCACATACCGCGCCGTGGAGCCAGCCGTCTGGGACGAATTGCCTGGCCGTGGCAGCCGGTCCATGTGCTGCACGTGCAACCGAACGGGGGCGCATTTTGGGGAGAGCCCTTCTCCGGTAGGAGTGAATCACTGGATGTGCCGCACGTAAGCGGACTCGCGCACGCCGATCCTGTAGCGTGGGAGGCGTTGTTCGGCCGGGCGAAACAGCGCTGGCCGCAGCTCGTATCAAGCGCTCGCCTTCAGTTGGTGTTGCCTGATGCCTGGACGCGCTGCTTTGCGGTGCAGACACCGCGCGGCGCACGAGGATCTGCCGACCTCGATGCAGCGATTCGTCTGCGCTTTGAGCACCTCTACGGCGACGACCCGCAGACTTGGTGGTTCGACGCACAGCCAGATCTCAAAGAGCGATTTCTTGTGGCTGCGATGCCTGCAGCCCTCGGGCAGGCGGTTCTTGATATGGCAACCGGGCAGGGTCTGCGGCTCGAGTCTGTCTCGCCCGCCATCCTGCACGCCTGGCAACAGCTTGCCAAAGCGAAGCGTACGGGCCTGGGTTGGTGGGTTCTACGGGAAGTTGACTCGACAGGCCGGCGCGCGCACGTTCGGCTGATCGGGCGTTCGGCAGCGGGTTGGTTCAGTTTGGACCAGGATGTGGGTGGCGAAGTCCCCTGGGACACGCCCCACGATGCCCGTGGCTGGCTGTTGCGCACGGCCGTGGCGCTGGGGGAGCCCGTGCCGACACGGGTACACGTCCTGCATAGCGGCCCTTCGCCGATCGGGCGTCGGACGCCGGCCCACCTGTACGCAGTGCGGATTGAGGGTCAAGACGTGAGCTGGATGACTGATGAGCCGATCGAATCCGTATCCGCCGGATCGACACCACAGCACCCCAACCCGGGGGTGGGACCAAGGGCACCGGTGGCTGGATGAGCACTGAATCGAATCCCAATCTGGTCCCACGGCGCGCCCGCTTGCAGGTCGTACCCTGGCGGTCTCTGGTGGGGGGTATCGCGGCCCTCTTGGCCGTGTTGGCCCTGGGTGCGATCGCCTGGGTACTGCAGCAACGACAGACGCTTGCCGAAGCGCGCCTCAGCAGCCTGGAGGGTCGGCTCGCCAATGTGCAGCGTGCCAAGCCCATGAGCGCCCCCGCTGCGGCGCTACCGAAGCACCAGCTCCTGGCCTTGAAGCAGGCTGTCTCGAACTTGAACCTGCCCTGGCGCGACCTGTTCGACGCCGTCGAGGCTTCGACGCCGGGCTCAGTAGCGCTCTTGAGCCTTGAGCCGCGGGCCGAGCGCAGTGAAATGGTGCTGGTGGCGCAGACCACGCAACCCAATCAGCTCTTCGAGTATTTGCGCCGTCTGAAGCGAGAACCCTTGGTGGCATCGGTCTCACTGCTGCGCCATGAGTGGGTGAACGAGGCGGGGCAGGGGGGCGCTCTGGGTACAGCCCAGGCCAGCGCACCCGAGTCGCTGCGCTTCACGGTGTTGCTGCGCTGGGACGAGGCCCGCCGAGAGGGGCCCGCTGTACCCGCCTTGGCGCCGGCCGCGTCATCGGCATTTGCCACTCCCGGCGGCCGTGCCGTGCTCATGTCGGCGATGGAGCACACTCAATGAGCGGGTTGTTTCTCCGTATCTCGCTCTGGTGGGTGGGGTGTCCGACAGCCGCTCGCGTGCACTTTGCGCTCTGGCTGGTCGTCGCCTTCAGCCTCGTGACCGTAGCGGTCCAGTGGCGCAGTCTTCTCGCGACTCAGGAGCGTGTGGAGCGCGTCGGTCAACAGATCGAAGCCACGATCACGCAGTCGAGCGCCTCGCAGCTGGGTCAACGCGGCGCGGGCGGCACGCGCCCTGCAGGACTCGATAGCGGTAGCAGTGCGGCTGTGCTCACGGCCCTGCAGGCGCAGTTGCCGACCGCCGCCTACGTCGAGGACAGTGCGCAATCGTTGTTTGCAGCTGCGCAGCGCGAGGGTGTTCAGCTCGCTGAAGGGCGCTACCTCCTCGGGACGGATCCCAGCGCGTTGCTGCAGACCTACCAGATCGACCTCCCGGTGCGCGGTAGCTACGGTGCAATCCGACGGTTTGTCGAACGCAGCCTGCTGGCCCTGCCGCACGCTGCGCTACTGGACGCCCGCTTCAAGCGCGACAGCGTCCGCGGCGCAGAGGTGCAGGCGCAGCTGCGATTCATCCTGTACCTTGATGTCCAAGTGGGGCGCGCGCCTCCACGATCGGGTGTGGAGAGCTCGACGCAGGCCTCCGATGTGCCCCAAGGACGCACGCCATGAGATCGAGAGTTCGGCACGTGGGCTTGGCCGTGGCCTTGGTGGCCGCGCTGGCCTTGGCTGTGTGGGGGGATCGTCGTCCAGCCACCCCGCGCATCGCGGAGGTGGCGAGCCGAGCGCAGACTGAGCAGGTCGATCGGCTGCAATCCGCCACGCAGATCGCCCGATTGGATACTCCCGCCCGACCGGTATTGCCTGCTGGTCAAGCAAGCTCGCTGACGGGCCATGAGGTAGATCTGCCCCGATTGCTTGACCGGCAGGCGCTGATCGGCAGAGGCGAGATGGGACGCATATCCGAGCCACATGGCGCTCAGCTCTTCGCGGCCACGGCCCCCAAGGCGCCGCCTGCGACGCCACGCGACGCACCGGCCCAGAGCATGACAGCGGCTCCACCGCTGCCGTTCACTTACATCGGTCGTCAATTTGACGGTCAGGCCTGGCAGCTATTCGTCAGGCGGGACAACGGCGATGTGCTGGTCGTTCGCCAAGGTGAGGAAATCGACGGGCAGTACCGACTCGTGAGCCTGAGCGGCGAGGGTGCCGTATTCACCTACCTGCCGCTCAATCAACCCCAACCCATGAGTTTTGACTGAGCGGTGCGCACCCATCTTTCCAACCTTCAGTTGAACCGAGTCGCCCAGCATCGGGCTTCCTCGCGTGTGGGCCTCGCCGTGGCGGTTCTGTTCACTGCGTTGCTGGGCTGCAGTTCGGTGGCACCGGCGCTGCGCGAAGCACGCGACCTGCAGGCGGCCGGTCAGCCAAGCGCGGCACTGGCCGTGCTGGAGCGGGGGCTCAAAGACCAACCAAAGAACGCTGAGTTGCGTGCGGCCTACATCCAGGTGCGCGAAGCGCAGCTCAATGCCATCGTCAGCCAGGCTCAGGCCGCCGCCGCGCGCGGGGACGCCACACTGGCCAGGCAGCGCTACGGTCAAGTCCTTGTAATCGATGCCAATCATCCGGTGGCCGGGGCGGGTCTGCTGGCGCTGGATCGAGAGGAACGGATCAGCGAGCAGCTCGCTGCCGTTCAGGCCGCATTGGAACGCAATGACGATGCGCAGGCGCAGGTGCTTCTGCGCCAGGTCCTGCTGCAGGCCCCCGAGCACCCGGTCGGCCGCACCTTGATGCGCGTGCTCGAGCAGCGCAGCAAAGCGGACACCAACCCGGCGGCACAGCGAGCTGCCGAAGCACTCAAGAAGCCTGTGCAGCTCGACTTCAAGGACGCCAGCCTCAAACAGATGTTCGATGTGCTTGCTCGGACTGCGGGCCTGAATTTTGTGTTCGACCGCGAGGTCAAGACCGACCAGCGCGTGAGCCTGAGCCTGAAGGACAAGTCGGTCAAGGACGCCATCGAGCTCATTCTGTTGTCCAGCCAGCTCGAGCAGCGCCAGGTGGATGCCACCACCATCCTCATCTACCCCAGTACCCCGGCCAAGCTCAAGGACCACCAGAGCCTGACGATCCGCAGTTTCTTCCTGGCCAATGCCGACCCGGAGGCCGTGGCCACCAGTCTGAAGACGCTGATCAAGACCCGTGACGTGATCGTCGATAAAAAGCAGAACATGCTGATCCTGCGCGACACGCCGGAAGCCATCCGGCTGGCAGAGCGGATTGTCGCCCTCCATGACCTGGCCGAGCCCGAGGTGATGCTGGAGGTTGAGATTTTGGAGATCAACCGCAATCGCCTGACCGAACTGGGCGTCAAGTTCCCGGATCAACTCAGCTTCACGCCGCTGCCGAGCACCAGCGGCGGCACACTAACGGTCAATGACCTCATCAACCTGAACCGTAACACCGTGGGGGTCGGGGTCAACGCGCTGTCCATCAACGCGCGTGGTCAGGACACTGATGTTCGGCTGCTGGCCAATCCACGGATCCGGGCCAAGAACCGAGAGACGGCCAAGATCTTGATCGGCGACAAGGTGCCCAACATCACCTCGACATCGACCTCAACGGGGTTTGTGTCTGAAAGCGTGCAGTATCTGGATGTCGGCCTGAAGCTGGACGTCACGCCAGTGATCTCCGTGGACAACGAAGTCAGTATCAAGATTGCGCTGGAGGTCAGCAATATCGCTGCTCAGGTCAAGACCAGCGCCGGCACCTTGGCCTACCAGATTGGTACCCGCACCGCGTCCACCGTGCTGCGCCTGCGTGATGGCGAGAATCAAGTGCTGGCTGGCTTGATTAATGACGAGGACCGCCGTACGGCCAATCAGATTCCGGGGCTGGGCCGTATTCCCGTGGCCGGCCGCCTGTTTGGCAGTCAGCTCGACGAATCGCGCAAAACCGAGATCGTGTTGTCGATTACCCCGCGACTGGTGCGCAATCTGAGTCGACCGGATGCCAGCTTGCTGGAGTTCGACTCCGGCACAGAGTCCAGCGCACGCGGTTTGGGTGCTGGTCCCAGCGCAGCACCGGTGGTCGTGGGTGGTGCACCGTCGCCGCCCCCGGCCGCGACATCGTCAAGCGCGCCTGCGGCAAGCGCAGCCGGGACCAACCCGGCCACTGCGCCTGCAGCTGCGGGCCTAGCCGGAGGCGGCTACGCCCCAAACAGCCCCAGTCCCAATCTCCCGCCCCCCGGCACGGCAACCGGGCTGCGCTGGCAGGCGCCCGCACAGGTCAAGGCGGGCGAAGCGTTTACTGTGCAGCTGTTGGCCGCTGCATCGCAGCCTGTGTACGGCCTGAGCTACGCCATCGGGTTCGATCCAGCCGTCATCGAGGTCGTCAATGTCGCGGAAGGGTCCTTCCTCAAGCAGGGAGGCGCTGACTCGGTGTTCAGCCCGCGAGTCGACCGTTCCACTGGCCAGGTATTCGTCACAAATCAGCGCACGGGATCGACGCCCCCCACAGGCACTGGGGCGACGGGCTCGCTCCTGGTACTCACGCTTCGAGCCCGCCCAACCAACGCACCGACCCAGCTGCAGCTTGTCAACTTCAATGCCCAGGGCCGCGAAGGGGTGAGTGTGGGCATGCAGGTACCGACGCCTGCTTCAATAACAGTCGCACCGTAGTCGCTGGGGTGGACCGTATGCCGGCAGAATCGTTCATGGTGGTGGCTACACGTAGCAAGCGGTCCACATTCAACGTCTGCGCCTGTCGTCGGCGCCGCGCCGGTGCCGGTTTCACATTGATAGAACTCCTGGTCAGCCTGGCAATCGTCGCGCTGATGGCGACGATGGCGGTGCCGCTGATGCAGATCAGCACCCAACGAGCCCAGGAGCAGGAATTGAGGAATGCGCTGCGAGAGATCCGCGGTGCGATCGATGCCTACAAGCGTGCGAGCGACAACGGTCGTATCCAGCGCAATGCACTGGGTTCGGGCTATCCAGCCAATTTGCAGGTGCTGGTCGACGGCGTAGAAGACGTGCGCCATCCTCTGCGCCAGAAGATCTACTTCTTGCGCCAAATACCGCGTGATCCTTTCCATCCGGATACGGCTGTTCCTGCGGAGCAGACCTGGCTGAAACGCGCCTATGCCAATGACCCCGAGAACTTCGAGCCAGGAGAGGACGTGTACGACATCCGTTCCGCGGCAAAGTCAGTCGGCCTGAACGGTGTGCCGTACCGGCGCTGGTGAGTCGTCGTGATCCATCTAAGTACCCGGTTACGCCCTGCCCGCGGCTTCACGCTCATCGAGTTGCTGATCGTGCTTGCCATCGTCGCACTGCTGCTGTCACTTGCGCTGCCGCGCTACCTGCAGAGCATGGACACAGCACGCGAGGCCCTCCTCAAGGAGAACCTGCAGCGCGTAAGAGTGACACTTCAGCGCTTCTATGGCGACACAGGGCGCTACCCGGAAAGCCTCGAAGAGCTTGTCGAGCGACGCTACCTGAATGCTGTGCCGATTGATCCGGTGACCAACACTTCAAACCAGTGGGTTCTGATCAGCCCCGAAGGTGAGGTGAGGGGACGTGTTGCAGATGTTCGAAGCGGTGCACCGGGCGCGACCCGGGATGGACGTGCTTACCGTGAGCTGTAGGCCGCGATTACAGGCGGGGTTCACCTACGTCGGGGTACTGATGCTGCTGGCCCTGGCGAGTCTGACCGCCACGGCGACGGTTGGATTGGGTGCCGTGATGGAGCGCCGCGCCGCAGAAGAGGAGCTGCTTCGGATCGGTGGCGAGTTCGACGCGGCGTTTCGTAGCTACTTGGCCAGCGGCAACAGCTACCCCCCAGATCTTCAGGCACTGGTTGCTGACACACGGTTCCCGCAGCCTCGGCGCCATTTGCGCCAGATCTATGCCGACCCGATCACGGGCCAGAGCCAATGGGGACTGGTCAGTGCGCCCACCGGGCACGGGATTGCGGGTGTTTACAGCCTGTCCGCAGCGGCTCCTATCAAGATCAAGGGTTTCGAGCCGAACTGGGCGCGGCTGGAACAGGCGAAGTCGTACCGGGATTGGGTGTTTGGGGCGGCCGGGGATCGATGATCGTTTTGGCAGCTTGGGGGGCGGTGTCCTTTTCAAGCCGTTACGCGGTTCGAATGATCACTGGCACTGCCGACGTGTTTATCTCGTACATCGAGCATGGCTATTGAACGCATTGCCTCACAAATAGGCGCGAACAGTGAGTGACTTGTAGATGTTGCGCCGCGCTTTGCCGCGATTTACAACTTGCGTTGATCAATAGAAGAGCGGATACCGAAAGCCGAAGCTGATGTTCAACTCAATTTAGGAGAGCGTCATGGCACGAAAAGCGTTTTACAGTTTTCACTACAAGCCGGACAACTGGCGTGCATCTCAGGTCAGAAACATGGGCGTTGTCGAAGGCAATAAGCCGGCGGCAGATAATGACTGGGAAGCCGTTAAGAAGGGTGGTGACGCTGCGATCCAGGCGTGGATCGATGGGCAACTCCACGGTCGCTCTGTCGCTGTGGTCTTGATCGGTGCGGAGACAGCAGGTCGCAAATGGATCAACTACGAAATCGCGAAGGCTTGGAACGACGGCAAAGGTGTGCTGGGCATTTATGTGCACAATCTCAAGGATTCGGCAGGCGAGCAGACCACAAAAGGCGCGAATCCGTTTGAGGAGTTCACACTAAATGAGTCGAAGAAGAGACTGTCGTCAATCGTCAAGGCCTACGACCCACCGTATTCGACGAGTACCAACGTCTACAAGCATATCAACGACAATCTCGCGACGTGGATCGAAGAGGCCATCGCTATTCGAGCTGCGTACTGAGATGAACCGGCAACCATGAACTGGTTTGCAACTGCCGGTCAGAAGCGCTTCATTCGAAACTACGGCGATGCCCTACGCAGTCGAGACGGCGCTCTGTTCGTCGGAGCAGGGGTGTCTCGCGCTGCGGGCTTTGTTGATTGGAAGGCCCTGCTTCGGGATCTCGCTGCCGACCTGGATCTCGACGTCGATCGCGAGACAGACCTTGTCGCTCTGGCTCAATTTCACTTGAATTCCCGCGGAACGCGCGCTGGAATCAATCAGGCGCTGATTGATGGGCTCACAGATGGTGCGGTGCCAACAAAGCTCCACGACGTACTCGCCCGGCTACCAGTCGATACGGTCTGGACAACGTACTACGACCAGCTGCTCGAGCAGGCATTTGCCGCAGCGGGCAAAGCTGTCGACGTCAAGCTGACAATCCAAAACCTTGCGCAGCTGCGCCGCGGCAAGGACGTGACCCTGTACAAGATGCATGGGTGTGTGACGCAGCCTCAAGATGCGGTTCTTACTAAGGATGACTATGAGCGCTATGCAGACAAGCGGGCTCTGTTTTCTGACAGTCTCAAAGGAGATCTGATCGAAAAGACGCTGCTGTTTTTGGGCTTTAGCTTCACCGACCCCAACATTGAACAGATTCTTTCCCGCGTGCGTGGGCACCTTGGCACGAATCAGCGAGATCACTATTGCGTGATGCGTCGTCGGCCGCGATCGCCTGACCTTGCTGGAGCTGCACTCGCCGAGTTTGAATACGAAGCCCGCAAGGCCGAGTATCAAGTTGCTGATCTGAAGCGCTTTGGAATCCAAACGGTCAGCATCGAAGAGTATGAGCACTTGACCCCTCTGCTGCAGGCGGTCGCTGCATATACGAACCGAGATAGCGTATTTGTCTCTGGCGCCGCTGCGGACGCCGCACCTCTTGGACCGGATCGTTTGCATGCGATCGCACGACGCATCGGCCAGCGACTGATTACCGACAACTTCAGGCTTGTATCCGGGTTCGGCACAGGCATCGGTGAGCAAGTAGCCCTTGGGGCATTGCGTGCACTTTTTGGTCGGCCGGATCCGCGTGATCCTGACCGTGTCGTGATCCGACCGTTTCCGGCTCCATCTAGCTCGGAGCACCAAGCGGCGACCTATACGCGGCATCGCGAAGATCTTTTGTCACGAGCCGGCGCCGTCGTTGTAATCGCCGGCAATAAAGCGAGCAACATGGGTGGCATCCAGCCTGCCAGCGGCGTCGTCGAGGAAGTGAGGATCGCTCAGGCAATGGGCAAAATCATCATTCCGATTGGCGTGACGGGACACGTAGCGGCCGACGTGTGGACGCAGGCGATGAACAATCCTGAATTGTTCCTTCCGGGCCTCGATGTCCAGCAGGTCTTGTCTGTGTTGGGTGATGAGACTGCCTCGGATGACTCACTCATCGATGCTGTCTTTGAGATCCTGGACGCGGGCAGGCAGCGAGCCGCAGCGCCATAGCGCCAGCATGCTTTGCCCGTTTTCGATTGCGTCCTAGCACACACCATGGATTGATTGAGCCGAGCTGGATTTGGCTGGCACATTCTCGATCGTGCTATGTAGATAAGTATCCTTATCACATGAGCAATGTCGAAGAGCTAAATTTGATCCGTTGAAGTCATGCAGGTCGCCTTGGAGCAAAAAGCATGGGGCCTTCCGCCAGGCACGGATCACGCCTTCCCGATCACGCAGAGAGCGCTGCGCTGCGTGCCTGGTATGCCGGCATGGCGCCTCGCGAGGTAGTAGCGCGCTACCTACCCGAGCGCATCGGGCAGGGCAGTGCCGTCGCACAGATCCAGCGCATCAGGCGTCTGCTGATTGATGCCGCCTACGCGCGCCTGCGCGACGATTGGACGGGCATATTGGCGCACTCACCCAAAGAGCGACGCTCGCAGGAGCGCGTGGTCGCACGCACGTGGACGCTGATCGAGCGCACCGCGCTGCCTGAACCTCGCGTGACGGACGCCGTGCGCCATTGGTTACCGGTCCGGCTTGCACGCGCGCTCGAGCGCCAGGACATTCAGACCTTGGCCGATCTGACGGTCCGGGTGCCGCGCAGACGGCTCTGGTGGCGAACATTGCGCGGAGTAGGGCGCACAAGCGCGCAACACATCGAGCGCTTCTTTGCCGCGCACCCTGCGCTCACAGCACAGGCATTCGCCCTGATCAGAGCGATGCCCTGCAGTCCCATCGTCCCTTGGGAAGCCCTGCGGCCCCCCGAGGCGTTGGACGGCTCGCAAGGCCGGTTCCGTGCGCCCGCCGAAACTTGCGCGCTCAATGCCACCGACGACTACGCGGCCGTCAATGCCTGGATCAGCCTGCATGAGGCCGCAGCGACGCAGCGAGCCTATCGCAAGGAAGCCGAACGTCTGATGCTCTGGGCCTTGGTCGAGCGCCGCAAACCACTCTCGTCGCTTACCACGGAGGATGCCTTGGCGTACCGCGGCTTTCTGCGGCGGCCAAACCCTGCAAGTCGTTGGATCGGTCCGGTGCGCCCTCGGAGTTCTATCGAGTGGCGCCCATTTGTGTCCGCACTGTCGCCTGAAAGCACGGCCTACGCGCTTCAGGTACTGAATGCATTGTTCCGGTGGCTGATCGAACAGCGCTACCTGCTCGTGAATCCCTTCAGCGGGATCAAGGTTCGAGGCACTCAAGGGGGAGCACGCCAGCGCTCAAGTCGTGCCTTTGATGTGCACGAGTGGACACTGCTCCGTGGCCTGGCCAACCAAGCGGTCGAGCAGCTGGGCTGGTCGGCCGCAGCCGCCCAGCGGCTTCGATTCATTCTTGACTTCTGCTACGCAACAGGACTGCGCAATCACGAGCTGGTGGCGGCTAGGCTCGGGGACTTGCGCTGGGACGAGCGAGACGTGATCTGGCTCGAGGTCGAGGGCAAGGGATCGAAGCGGGCACGTGTGGTGGTCCCGCCGCTGGCGATCACGGCGCTGCGCGACTACCTATCAAGCCGTGGCGTCTCCGCGATCGAGCTGCGCTGGGATCCCCGCATCGCACTTCTTGCGAGCATCGACGGCGACGGCACGCGGCCGCTGTCTGGCGGTCGTCTCTGGAGCATCGTGAAGCGGTTCTTTGTTCAGGCGGCCGAACACTACGAAACGACATATCCAGCGCTTGCGGACAAGCTGCGCACCGCCAGCCCGCACTGGATGCGCCATACACACGCGACTCATGCTCTGGCTGCCGGAGTCGAACTCGTTGCCGTCCGAGACAACTTGAGGCACGCCAACATATCGACGACATCGGGCTATCTGGCTGCAGATGATCGTCGGCGAGCCACACAGCTGGGAGCCCTTTTTGCGCTCAAGCCGGGGGCTCGTGCTTGACTGACGCATTCGGATCGCGATCGTTGTCGAGCTTTTTGGCGAGCCTGCGCCCGAGCCGATCAGAGGTAGGTACCTGACTCAGCAGCGCTCAACGTTCGCCTGACCACAGCCGCGCCGCTCGGGCAATTCAACCAGTCCATGGGGCGTTGCTCGCCCAGCGCAACGAGCGGTCGTCGCAGCCATCTCCCGAAGAAGTGATCCACATCGAAATTCTCGGCTCCGGACCGCGCGCAGATGTCGTGCGCGAGCCTGAGGGTACGGATGAATTCCAATATGAGGAGACACGGCAGCCCCTGCACCTTGATGTCGTGACGGGCATGAATGAGGTGAGGAGCTATACCGAATTGCGTGTAGAGCTGAACCGTCGGCCAATCGATCTTCGCTGCCAGCAAGCGAACGACGCCGATTGGCACGCCACTGCGCTCGTGCTGCGCGAGCTCGGGGCCAGGCTGATCGCCGCACAAGCACAACAGCTCCCTGAGTATCGGTTCGTACTCCGAAAGCTTCGGTGGGCTAGGGGAGGAAGAGTCGCTCATGGGTCAGCGTTGATCACAAAGTCGTCAGGCATCAGGTCACGGCTGCGCTCACTCGCTCCTCAGGTCAGTGGTACGAGCGTTGCGTGCGTATCTCGGTTTCGAATGCGATCGCCGGTATCGAGCTTCGGCAGGACCTCTTCGGTGAGCAGCTGATACCACTCATCCACGGTCGTGGATGTCGGGTCCTGCGACCTCAAGCGGAACAAGGGTAGGGCGGCCGCAGCCAAAAGCTGATTGCGCATTGCGTCACGCGCAGCTTGCTGCTCACTGTCATGAAGTCGACTGTCCAGCTCGAAGCAGGCGACTGGATCGCCTTCAATCGGCGTGACCAGGACTGCATCAAGTCGCCAGCTTGCGGCGTAGGGACGACTGTTCGGATCAATATGGGTGCGAAGCATGTCGAGCGACGCAATCTGGTCCAAGGGGTAGTTCGGTAGCGCCAGCAAGCCCGGAAATCTCTCTCTGAGCGCTCTGTAGAACGTCCGCTCTTGTGGCGAGCGAAAGACGCAGGTTTTGACGCTGTACTGATCACTCGCTTGGAAGCCTGCAGTTCCAAACCAAGAGAGCTGAACCACGCGCTTCACCGATAGCACCGATCTGTCGGGCGGCTTGCGCCGCTGCCTGGACTCAGCATGAAGCCGCAGCTGACTCTCCAGGCGAGACAACTGGTCGTGAGCTGACGCCGACGGTTCGATCACGCCCTGATCAATGCGCTCCGCGAACCACCTCAGCAAGTCAGTATCCGGGTGCGGGTGTCTATCGAGCAACGCTTCTAATGCTCGCCGGCCGATGCGGCGATAGGCTGCGTTCTGCCCGGCCTGAGATGTCGCACCCCAGTCAAACGCGGTTCGGAACGCCTGGAATTGACCTTGTTCGCAGAGCACCGTCAACAGGTTCGAAAGATCCATGGCCAGAAAGCTCACCCACCACCTCTAGGGCACACACCGCCGCGATCCGGTGCGAAACGTATCGAAGCGAGACCAAAGTGCTACTTATAGTCTGTAGACCTATCGTTTGCATCAGTCGATTCTCGCGCCGCGATGAACCGACGTCGAAAGCCCTCTGCGCGAGAACGATTGGCTGCCTCTGTACGCGAGCAGCGTCTCGCGCTTGGTTTGTCGCAGGAGCGGTTTGCCGAGGCATGCGGTCTGCATCGCACCTACATCGGCCAAGTGGAGCGGGGCGAGCGCAACGTTTCCATCGACAACATCGAACGGATTGCAACGGCACTGGGCATGGATGTCGCGGAGATGTTCGCCGTAAGCAATCAGCGCTAGCGACCTAGTCTCCGGGGTTTGAAGCTCGGGTACAACCGCCCGTCTCGCGCACTCTCCTTGCATCAGCAAGGCGGAGTCAAGCGCCATCTTGCGACACCAGTGACGCGGCCAGCGAGTTATGAGACACACCAGGCTCGGCGTTCGGCAGCCCAGGTCGCGTCCGGCAAGCGCTTTCGCGCGACACGAGCTAGATACTGCCCGGATGCGCAGTGCGGTAGAGGCGTGCAGCGTTGTTGCGGTGGATGCTTTTGTGCATGGAATTCGCAAAAGTTGCCAAATTTGAGCTAACTGCAGTAGGGAGCTAGACAGTTGGCATCCCATGGCGGATATCCGTACCGCCAAAATGACGTCAAGAGTCCCGGAACCATTGAAATGCAAGACACACGCAGACCTGCACCGAATTCAGAAAAAATTATTGTGTGACAATAAATATGCATTGGATGCAACTGCAGCGGCCTAAATCTTCCGGGGGGCTAATCGATTCCGGTCTGCAATTTCGCGAGGATCCTCACGCGTCACACCGATGGGGGCTGCGACCGCCTGGTACCGTGAAGGTTGACACTAAATGCACGGGAACCCTAACAAGCGCACAGTCCTCGACGCCGAAGAGGTCAGTGACATGCTGCTCGAACTACCGTTGAACCTCTCCTGACTCAATGGCGTCAGTCGAAAAGCCCTTCGAACGCGACCACGGCGCTAGGCCATCAAAGTACTCCGCGTCGGCATTTGACCGACGGAATGGATACCCGAGATTGAGGTCGCACAGCGACCTCAGTTGCGCCTGTACGGGCGTGTACTGAAACGTCGACATACGTTCCTCGCATGGGCTGCGGATCTCCTGAAACAAGTACTCAAGACCAATTCATGCCTTGTCGCACTGCTTGTGCGCGTCAACCTCTCTCTTGACTCGCTGATAAGCGGTATCGACACTCGGAGCGAAGTACTAGTGGCTGGACGGCCTTGAGGGGGCGTGACGCAATGGAACGATTGACTGACTTTCGTACCGTGTATGCCCAGGTAGTAACGACTGCTGCAGGCATCAACGACACCGCGATCCAACGCGCTTTCTCAACCGTCCCGCGACACGATTTCTTAGGCCCTGGGCCTTGGAGGTTCGCTCCAGATGGCCCGCGGACACCATCCGACGATCCGGCACTTGTTTACCAAGACATCGTCGTCGCACTCGACGATCATGCGTCGACTCCCAACGGTCTTCCGAGTCTTCACGCGAGATGTATCTCGGCGTGTCGCCTAGCGCCTTCCGAGTCAGTTGCCCATGTGGGTGCGGGAACTGGGTACTACAGCGCAATTCTTGGGGTGCTGGTGGGCGCGTCGGGACGAGTCGTTGGATATGAAATCGACGAGGACCTAGCAGCGCGTGGTCGCGCCGCAGTGACTCATTGGCCTTGGGTATCGATCGAAGCGCGGACAGGAGTGTCTTTGCCTCAGCACTCAGCGGACGTTGTGTATGTCAGCGCAGGCGTACAACAGATACCGGTGAATTGGTTCCTCGCTTTGAAGGCTGAAGGCCGGTTGCTCATCCCTCTGACGTGTGGGCACCAAGGCGCGATGCTGCTCGTCAAGCGAACGGACAACGAGCACGTCTTCGACGCTGCTTACCTTGGTCCAGCGCGCTTTGTGCCTTGTATTGGTACAGAAGACGACGGGGTTTCACGAACCCTGTCTGCAGCTTTTGAACGAGGAGGAGTAGAACGTGTCGTAGCACTTCGCACTGATTCGCCCGGCCACAAAGCATGGTGCATTGGAGACGGATGGTGGCTAGCGAGTGGAGCGTAGCCACGGTCAAGTCGAGGTCTTCCGAGAATCGGTCGATGACCCGATACGACTTGGCGACGTTCCGCCCTTAGACGTCAAGTCAGCGGCGACCGGGGATCCGAACATGGCGTCAAACGTCCACACGACCCAGACGTCCTTCTCCAACCGATGGGCTGGCCGGCCGGTGCGCTCATGGCCTAGGTCGAGCACTTCGGCCCCGTTCTCGTCGTGCAGAGGGAGCCAAAGGACTGGCAGGTGATACTGGGTTGACGAATGTCGAATTTTGCACCAAAATTCCGTTGACGATTATCTGGATTTGCACAAATGATCCTGCCGCTGCCTGCCGCCTTCAATTCCGCGCTGTCGTCTGACCGACTTCAGGAGGTCGCGACATGGTTGCTCGAAGAGCTCTATGCGACCGAGGATGACCTCACCCGTTCGACAGACGACGGCTATACGCGAGGCTGCACCATGTTCGGGCGCCAGCGCAACCGCATCGTGGCCGAGACTGCATCCGGCAAGCACTCTTGGCTCGGACTTCCTAATGGCAACAACGACGTCGTCTTCACGATCGGCGGCGTGCCCTGCCGCTTCAGCAATGACGACCCGGCGAATCCGTCCAAGGACGCGGTACTCACCGCGAACCGCTACCAAACCGAGTTTCTCGATTTCGCCAGCCCGGGTGAGCCCGGCCGGTTCTGCTTCATCATCGATCGCGGCCAGGACGGCGCATCCGAGCCGCGCGTCGAGTTCCTGGGATTCACCCCGAGTGGCGAAGTTGCCTGCCGCTGGTTGTCCGATGCGGTGCGCGTGATGCGGGTGGAAGGCGATCAGCCTCTGGCGCCCACGGTGCCTGTCGGCAAGCCGCAGATCGGGCCCAAGCGCCGGGACGAAGGGGACGCAGCCGCCGAAGCAGTTCGATGAACACCGGGTTCATTGGGAGCAATCTGCGGCTGGCCCGCCTGTTCCACGACCTGTCGCTCACCGAGTTGGGCGAAAAGGTTGGCGTCTCCAAGCAGTTCCTTAGCCGCATCGAGACCGGCGCCGAGCCCGCCTCGGCGCAGCTCCAGGCCGGTCTGGCTCAGGAACTGCAGGTCCTGCCGGAGTTCTTTCACCGCGTCGACACCCACCCGATCGCTGACGAGCAGTGCCACTTCCGTCGGCAACTCACGACCAAGGTCGCGTTGCGTCAGGTAGCCCGTGCCCGTGGGGAGATGCTGAAACGCCTGATCGGCGTGCTAGATGAACATATCGAGTTGCCGTCGTATCAGGTGAAGGAGGCGGACGGGGAGACCGCCGAGGCCATCGAGCGTGCTGCCGAGATCTTCCGGTCGCTGTTTGGTCTGGGCATGGGACCGCTGAGCAGCGTGACTCGGATCGCCGAGAACGCGGGGGCCGTCGTGATGCGCGTGAGCGGACTGGCCCCTGAGATCGACGCGATCTCTTTTGCTACCAAGCGGCCCCTGATCGCCTTGAACGCTGACGGTCGGTCTGCCTGTCGCGAGCGCATCGGGATCGCCCATGAACTCGGACATTTCTCCCTGCACATTGGCGTTCTGACAGGTGATCGCCTAACCGAGACGCAAGCCAATCGGTTCGCAAGTGCGCTGCTGCTGCCGCGCAGCACGTTTGCCACTGAGTGCCGGCTGGCGCTTCGCGGCACGCGCTTGAACTGGGCGGGACTGGCGGAGCTGAAGATGCGCTGGGGGGTATCAAAGGCTGCGATCATCTTTCGGGCCCGCCAGCTCGGTGTATTCACTGAGGAACAAGCTCGGGCGGGCTATGTCGGCCTGAATCGGCATGGTGAAGCTTTGCGCGAGACCGAGGATCACCTGATCCCGACCGAAGAGCCCGAAGTGATCGTCGAGAGCCTGAAGGTCATGAGGGAGCACTTCGGTGTGCCCGAAGCGGCTGTAGCGCGCGAAATGCGGGTACAGCCCCAACTGCTGCAGATGCTGCTTGGTCGCTCTCATGTCGAGACTTCGGCCAATGTCGTCCGCCTCGCTGCTCCCAGGTGATGAGAGAGAACCCTATGCGCATCTCCGCGTACGAAAGCGGCTTTCCTCAATTAGGAAAGGGTTTTGCCTAGAAAACGAAAGGGATTTGCCTACGCGCGCGATTGGCTCCAGAGGACTCTCTCGGCTTAATGAGGGTTCCCGTACTTTTGATGCCGATTTTGGCGGTAGGAACCCAAATCGCCTGCAGTGCGGCGTCATCGGCCACCCGAGCACCGGAGGTCAGTGACCGAGCGCGGCCCGCAAGCGGTTTTGCTCCTCGCTGAGGTGGCGTGCCCAGTCACGCGGCGGCCGGCCCACGGCACGGGTGAAGGCGTCGGCGTCGAACAGGGCGTCCGCGCCCGCGATGCGCCCGGCCTTGTTCAGCGCGAACTGGTCGCGCACGCAGGCCATGTAGGCCGGGTCGGCACCGGCCGCGATTGCGGCGGCGTAGAAGTCCGCGATGTCGAGGTCTACCGCCTGGATGGTCTGCCCAAGGTGCTCGCTCAGGTGACGCGCCAGCTCGGGCATGCTGGCCGCCTCGTAGCCCAGCCGCCAGGTCTGGCCTGCGAACGCCTGCGGCCGGCGCAGCGCCTCGGCCGCGAGCGCGCCCACGTCCTCGGCATCGACCCAGCTCCATCGGCAGTCGCCGATTAGGTTAGTGAGCCGCCCCGGTTGCAGCCACCCGAAGGTGGTCAAGTTCTGCATGAAGGCCTCGGGCTGCAGGTGCGTGTGGGCAAAGCCGAGCTGCTCGATGTAAGCCTCGACCAGGCGGTGCCAGCCCCAGTGCGCGACCTCGGCCGTCGGGTTGCCGCTGGCGCCGACATGCACGATATGCTGCACACCGGCGGCCTTCGCCGCATCCAGCACGCGCTTGGACTGGCGCAGCATCTCGATGCTGTAGCCGGTCAGCAGCAGCAGGCCGCTGACGCCGGCAAGCGCGGCAGGCAGGGTGGCGGCGTTGTCCAGGTCGAGATGCACCGCGCGGCCAGGGCCGTTGTAGCCCGCGGGGTCGCGCACGCCGGCGGCCAGGTCAATCTGCGGGTTGCCAGCCAGCGCCCGGGCGGCGGCACCGCCGACCTTGCCGGTGGCGCCGACGAGGAGAATGCGAGTTGAGGTCATGGTTTTTCCTTGAGTGCTTGCATAAGCGGCGCGTAGAGGTCGATGAAATTGCCCTCGGGATCACGAAGCAGCGCGATCTGCTGGCCGTAGTCCTCTCGGCTGATGCGGTACTCGGCCTGGATGCCCAGGCTCTACAGGCGCGCCAACGTGGCGTCCAGGTCAGACACGTTGAAAGCGATGTGCCTATAGCCGGCGCGCCTGTAATCGGACGCGATGTCTGGCGTGATCGGCTGCGGTGCCAGCTCACCGCCGCCGACCAATTCGATGTGGAATTCACCGTTCAGATGCAGGAAGGCGATCTCTACATCGGGCGCGATGTTCGGCACCTGCGAGCGGCGCTCTTGAGCGGCGCCGAAAGCGTCCTGCCAGAAGCGCACCGCGCGCGGCAGGTCGGCCACCCGCAGGGCAAAGCGATTGACGTGGAAGGCGAGCGCCGTTGCTGTCATGGGCGGCGAAGGTGGTGCGGCGCGTGTTGCCGTTGCCATCGCGACTGCGGCGAGGCCGATGAGAAGCGTTTTCATGGAAGCTCCCTGAGTTTTCAACGCACCGCGATCGGGCTGGCCCAGGAACTGGACGAGCCGACGATGGGCAGAGGTGACAGGACAAAGAGAAATTCGCTCCAGCCGGCATCGACCAGCCGCTGGGTGGCGACGTTCTCCAGGATGTGGATGCCCTGCTCGGCCAGCAGAATCTGGTGCACTGGGAACAACAGCCCGGGGCGCTCGTGCGGCATCGCTTCGAGGCTGCCGCTGTCGCCGCCGACAGCGACGACCTGATGGGCGGCCAGCCAGCGAGCCGCCTCGATGCCGGGACCGGGCTGTCCGCTCAGAAAGCGCGCACGGTCTTCGGCAAGCAGGCGCTGGTGCCCGGTGTGGAAGATCACCACGTCTCCGGGGCGAACCGCGGCAATGCCCTGGCGACGCATCGCGGCCTCGATCTCGTCCACGCCCACCACATGCCCGATGGGCAGCCGTGGCACGCCGTGCAGGGCGGCGATGTCTAGCAGCAGACCGCGAGTGACGAATGGCGGCGCATGCTCGATACCCAGCGCCTTGAGGCCGTCCACCGCCTGGATCGCGTCGCCGCGATGGCCGTTGAAGAAGTGCCCGTCCACGCCCATGTGCGCGAGGCCGTCGAGATTGGTGCCGGTGTTGATCGGCGCCGAGACGATGTCCTCGTTGTTGGAGTGCGCCGTCCCTTCGTTCTGCGCCACGACCAGCTCGAAGCGCCGCCAGCCGTAGGCCGGTGTGTCGCGGGACAGCGGCACGGCCAGAGAGATGACCCGGCCCTCGCGGACCAGGGCCAGCGCTTCGCGCACCTTGGCGGGCGTGAGCAGGTTTGCGTTGCCGCGCTGATCATCCGGGCCGAAGCGGGAGTGCAGGGCTTCGGGCGCAACCACCCAGGGCGAGGGTGTGTCCTGCGACAAGGCCGGCGCGGTCAGGGCGGCTCCCAGCAGCGCGGTAAGGACAAGGCGTTTCATGATGTCGTCCTCCTGTCACTTGGCCAGGCCGGCGGCCTTCAGGAACACGTACCAGTTGCCCTCGTTCCAGTCGATATGCTGCACCATCTTGCGGATGCGCCATCCGCTGGGCGTACGGACGAATTCGATGTCGTACGTGCCCACCATGCGCTGCACCGCGTCGCCCCGTGGATTGGGCTGGTAGTGCTGCGCGTGCAGCATCGTGCGGGCGTTTGCGCGGTCTCCGTCGATGCGCAGGCTCAGCACCATGCCGATGTGCTGCGTCGCCTGCAGGCTTTCGAAGAAAGGCTTCACGCCGTTGACCCAGTCGTCGGCCTTCATGCGCACCAAGCCTGGGCCGATGGAGGCGGAGAAGTCCATCTCGATTTCGTCGGTGAATAGCGAGCGGTGCAGGACCCAGTCGCGGCGGTCGAAGCTGTTGCCGTAGTCGAGGACAAGCTGGCCAAGGGCCTCGCGGTCTTCAAGCGCGCGGAGCCGCGTCTCGACGGGACTGGGAGCGGGGGCCGCGAGGGCGCCGGCAACCGGGGCGACTGCAAGCAGTGCGGCGGTCAGCAGGGAGATCAGGGGTTTCATGACAGTCCTTTCAGATCGTGGCCGCGCCGTTGACCACCAGGTGGTGGCCCGACACGAAGCCGGCTTCGGGGGAGAGCAGGAAGGCGACCGCGCCGGCCGCGTCGTGGCTGGTGCCCATGCGAGCCAGTGGCGACAGCGAGGCCATCCATTGCTTGGCATCAAGAGGCGCGTCCAGCAGCACGCCCGCGTCCGACAGCGGCCCGGGGATGACGCTGTTGACCGTGATGCCGCGCGGGCCTAGCTCCTTGGCGAGCACGTCTACCAGCATCCGGCCCACCGCCTTGCTGGCCGCATAGGCGGTGAAGCCGGCGTGCGGGAACAGAGTGGTGGTGGAGCCGATCTGCACGATGCGCCCGCCGTCTGGCAGGTGGCGCGCGGCGGCCTGCATCGTCAGGAAGGCGCCGCGGGCGTTGACCGCGAGCAGCCGGTCGAAGGCCTCGGGCTTGATGTCGACGATGGGGGTGTCGATCAGCTCGATGCCGGCGTTGACGACCACATGGTCGACGCGACCGAAGCGGGCCTGCGCGGCCTGGAACAGGGCCTCGACGTCGGTGGCCGAGGCCACGTCGCCGGCCAGGGTCAGCGCCTCGCCGCCGAGGGCCTCGACCGCGGTGCGCGCGGCGTCAGCGGCTGCGGCATTGCCGGCGTAGTTCAGCATCAGCCGGTGGCCGGCACGCGCCAGCCGCTCGGCGATGGCGCGGCCGACGCCGCGGGTGCCGCCGGTGACCAGGGTCACCGGCCCGCCTTGGTTCAGAGAAGTGCTCATGGCGGGCTCCCGATTCAGGCGGTGAAGGCGACGCTGGTGGACAGCTCGCTCCAGGCCTGCAGGTCGGCTTCGACGCCGGCGAGCTTCTTGCGGATCACGCCGACCGCGTCGCCGCCCAGGGCCAAATGCATCGGCGGCTGCTCAGCGGCGGCCAGCTGCAGGATGGCGTCGGCCGCCTTGATCGGGTCGTTGGGCTGCTTGCCGGCCAGGTTGCCGATGAAGCCGCGGAACTTGCCGGCCGCCGTGTCGGCATAGGCCGGCATCACCGTGGCGGTGCTCTTGAGCGAGCCGCCGGCGAACTCGGTGCGGAAGATGCCCAGGGTCAGCACCGTCACCTTGATGCCGAAGGGCGCAACCTCGGCGGCAAGGGCTTCGGTCATCACGTCCAGCGCCGCCTTCGCGGCGCTGTACACGCCGAGGCCCGGGAAGCCGGTGAAGCCGCCCACGGCTGAGAAATTGATGATGCGACCCGAGCCTTGCGCCCGCATCTGCGGCAGCACCGCGCGGATCACATGCAGGTGGCCGAAGAAGTTGGCATCGAAGATGGTCTGCGCCTCGGCGGCCGAGGTCTCCTCGACGGCGCCGACCGTGCCGTAGCCGGCATTGTTGGCGAGCACGTCGATGCGACCAAAGGTGCTGATCGCGCTTTTCACAGCGGCCTGCACGGCGGCAGCGTCAGTGATGTCGGCCTGCACGGCCAACGCGCGGCCCGGGGCCAGCGCTTCGAAGGCCGCGAACTGCTCGCGGCGGCGCAGCGTGCCGACAACGCGGTCGCCGGCCGCCAGGGCCTTGATCGCCAGTTCGCGGCCGAGGCCGCTGGACACGCCGGTGATGAACCAGATCTTGGTGGATGCGGGGGTGGAAGCGGTGCTCATGACAGTCCTTTCGGGGGTGGAACGCCGCGGACATCGCGGCATGGACGTGACTATCTTCCTTTGCCGTTCGCGCCGAAACTCGTTGCATATGCAAAGTAGATTTGCGTAAAGTGCAAGGCATGGATGACGATGGCCTGCTGCCGCAGAGAAGCTTTCTGCGTGTGATCGAGACCGGCTCGCTGAGCGCAGCGGCCAAGGCGCTGCAGACGGATGTGTCGACCGTCAGCCGGCGGCTGGCGGCGCTTGAGAAACGCCTTGGCCAGAAGCTCGTCGAGCGCGGTCTGCGTCGCTCAGAGCCGACCGAGGCCGGGCTGCGCTATTTCGAGGGCCTGCGCCGTCTGATCGACCAGCAAGACGCCTTGGAAGCGGAGCTGCGCCAGGAAGCAGAGACGCCGCGCGGGCTGCTGAGGGTGGCCGCGCCAGTGAGCCTGGGCGAGCGGCATGTTGCCGGCTGGCTGCACGAGTTCCAGAGCGGCTACCCGCGGGTCGCGGTGGAGCTGCTGCTGGACGACCGCTTCGTTGACCTGCGCGCCGCCGGCGTGGATGTGGCCCTGCGCATCGGCCAGCTCGCAGACAGTGCGCTGACAGCGCGCCGCATGGGCGTGATGCAGCTCGGCCTGTACGCGTCGACCGACTACCTCGCTCGGCGCGGACGGCCCGAGCAGCCGAGCGATCTCGACTCGCACGACTTCGTGCTCTTCTCTTTCCTTGAGGCGGGGGACCATCTTAGGCTGCGGCACGACGATGGCCGCGCCGCGGAAGTGCGCATGGGCTCGCGCTTCGGCGTCAACAGCATAGATGCCATTCTGCGCGTGATCGCCGCGGGCGGCGGAATCCACGCCGGGCCGCTGTGGCGCTTCGAGCCCGCGCGCGAGGCAGGCGAGATCGAGCGCGTGCTGCCCGGCTGGCAGCCACCGCTGTACCCGCTGCATGCCCTGCACGGCTTCGGCCGCCGTCAGCCTGCCAAGGTATCGCGGTGGCTGGACTTCCTCGCCGTCAGGGTGGCGGAGCTGAAGGGCTTGGTTTGACCGAAGTCATGTGAACAGCGCCAGTCGCGCCAACCGTGACCTCGTGGGCTGAGGGGTAATCCTCATCGACTCGGCCCACGACATCCGGCGCGTATTCGTAAAACCGCCAGCCTTGGGCGGTCGGATTGACCATACACGTCGTGCGCGTCAGTAACCGTTCCAAGAGTTCCGCTTCTAACCGGACCACTGCTTTGGAAACCGCTGCTGTCGTGTGCCTGAGGCGCCGCGCCGCTTAGACTGCCGCCATGCTGCAGGAAGTGCCTGACAGGCTGGAAGCGAAGGCAGCCGCTACAGGACGTCGTGCAGCTAACGGAATGAGGCGTTGCTGTCGAACATGGCTGAGCTGATCAGTCGCATGAGTGCCGCAGCCCGCACAAGCCACATCGGTCGCAGAATTGCTTCCATGGCTGTTGACGCTGACCGAAAACTGACCCATTTGTGAGGATTGTGCCGATCGAAATTTGACCCGGGTGTTCAACCTACCCTGCCCGACTTATCTATAGGCAAGTCGAGGCGGGGGCAGCGCATAGGCGCTCGGCTCCGGATAGTCAAGGACGCGACCAAGCAGGCATCGCTCTATCAGCAGAAAATTTTGATCTGTACCGATGTGGGCGGATGCTCGGTGCGGGGATGGGATGGCGCAGTCGTTCGCGCTCGACTGCAGGTACACAACTCTCTCGTGTCGCACCGTCTGCTGGTCAATTGATTCATGACGCAAATGGACGACGGATATGTCCGACCGACCGCGGCTGCCCCCTAGCACGCGCATGGTTCGATCGTTAAAGGCATTCATGACGCCGCACTTTGTCCTCCGAAAATAATAGACATGTCCTCCGCGCGCGTACGAATGTGTGCTGGAAGGGTGGTGTTGACGCAAGTTGTCGGTGCGTGGCCAAGGAATTCTTGTCGTTACGCTTGCATCGTGGTGATTCTTGTCGTACGACAGCAAAGCGAGACTTTCCAAGCTTTCCCTAGAAGTCTTGGTTGTGTCGCAAAAGGGCGGTTACCAGTCAAGGAATTCTTGTCGCCGCACTCAACGCTTCGGCCGTCACTTCATCCGGCAGGGTGTTCATCGTTGCCATATGCGCAACGTGATCGGCGCGGCCGTGGCGGGTTTGCGTTCGGGTTTACGCGAAAGCGAGTGCGGCAGGATGTCGCAGGATCGCGCGCCGGACGGTTGACATAACACAAATATGCGTTATCAAAGAAGATCCCAGATCCCACCATGGCACCGGCGCAGCCCGGTCAGCTACCGGCAACCACCCAGCGCCCCTCGGTGTTCTTGCACACCGTGAACGGCGTGGCGTAGCCCTTGCGCTTCTTGCTGAACGACAGCGTGCTCAGGCGCTTGCAGGCGCCGTAGCCCTTGAGCTTGGGCTGGCCGATGACGCTGATCTTGGAGCCGGCGCCGGTGGCTTCGTTGCGCCACTCGACCACGGCCTTGGGGTCTTCGCTGTCCAGGGCCTTGCGGATGGCGGCCAGGTGCTGGCTGATGTCTTCGTCCGTGAAGTCACGCAGCGGCGCGTCGCGCAGCGCGGCGCCCCAGCCGGCGGCATTCGCCTGCGGCACCGCCAGGCAGGCGGCAGACACCAGTAGGCCTGCAGCCAGGTGTCGTGCAAGGATCGGTGAATTCATGGGCACTCCTTCAAGCGGATCTTCAAGCGGCTTCCCGCATCGCAGCGCGTCAGCCACGGCCCGAGCGACGAACAAGCGCAAGCACGCGGAACACGGGCAAGGATCAAGGCAGATTCAGCGGGAGTTTGCCTGCTCGCGCTTGATCGGCCCAGCGCGGGATGGCATCCGCCAGCTCAGGGTGATTGTTGCGTCTGGCAAAGGCCACGACGTCCAGATCGGCGTCCGTTCGGGCGCGGATGTCGGCCCCGGCGCGCAACAGCCGCCGTACAAGGCGATCATGCCCGCCGCGGGCCGCCAGCATGATCGGCGTGGCGCCGTTGGGGGCCGTGGCGTTCACGGGCGCGGCGGCGGCCAGCAGGCGTTCGGCGATGGCGTCGTGCCCACCCAGGGCGGCGTAATGCAGCGGTGTCCAGAGGCCTTTGCCGTCGGCGGCCCCGGCCGCCCGGGCGCCGCGCTTGAGCAGCAGATCAACCATGGCAGCCTGCCCCTTGAGCGCGGCGATCATCAGCGGCGTGTCACCGACATTGCTGGTCGCGTTGATCTGAACCTTGGGATGGTTGGCGAGCGCCTCGGCGGCCTTGAGCGAACCCTCCATGAGCGCGAGATGAAGCGGCGGCAGGCCTTCGTGGATCGGCGCATTGGCGTCGGTACCGCCGTCGATCAGGCGGCGCACGCCCGCGGCGTCATCCAGCTGCACGGCGCGCCGCAGGACTTCGGCGGGCGTCATCGCGCCGGACTGCGCGATTGACGGGTTCGCTAGGACCAGCAGCCCTATCGCAAGGCAGCAGCCGCAGAACAGCCGAGAGAGGAGAGGAAAGAGATTTGCAATACGCAGCATGCAAGCGCTCAACATGAACAAGCTCGGTCAGTTTGCGGCTGTGAGGCCATCAGATACTGCTCCAGACTTGTCGACGATGACGACCAGCGACTGGTGCTCAGAAATGCGATACACAAACACAAAGTCAGATGCTCGTACCTCGATGGTCGGATCGGGTGCGGGCATCTTCAGACCGCCAATGACCTGTGCATGAGCAGCGTAGCGCGCGTCTGCCGCCTGACGCGCCACGTCGGCGCTAGTCGGCGATGAGCTCGGCGAGCATGCCCCGACCATCCCGAGCGCCAAAGCTAGGTGTAAGGCGTGGATCATTCGCTTGAACAAATTTGACCCCCCAGCAGACTTCGAAAGAGCCAGAAAGCGCGCGCGTTCGCCTGACACTCAAGCAACTCGCTTGAACAGCCGCCGCGCGTTTTCGCGCGTGAGGTCGGCCACCGCCTCCTGCGTCATGCCACGCAGCTCGGCAATCTGCCGCGCCACGTGGGGCACGAAGCTCGGCTCGTTGGTCTTGCCACGGTGCGGCACGGGCGCCAGGTAGGGCGCGTCGGTTTCGATCAGCAGGCGGTCCAGCGGCACGCGGGCGGCGACATCGCGCAGCTCGGCCGCGTTCTTGAAGCTGACGATGCCGGAAAACGAGATGAAAAAGCCCATGTCCAGCGCGCCCTGCGCCACGGCCCAGGTCTCGGTAAAGCAGTGCATCACCCCCCCTGCCCCTTCGGCGCCCTCCTCGCGCATGATGCGCAGGGTGTCGTCCGAGGCGCTGCGGGTGTGGATGATGAGCGGCTTGGCGCAGGCTCGGGCGGCGCGGATGTGCACGGCAAAGCGCTCGCGCTGCCAGTCGAGCGCCCCCGGCTGGTCTTCCTTGTGCCAGTAGTAGTCCAGGCCGGTCTCGCCGATGGCCACCACCTTGGGGTCCGCGGCCAGACCCAGCAGGCGCTCGACCGTGGGCTCTTCCATGCCCTCGTTCTTGCTCTCGTGGGTGTCCGGATGCACGCCGGCCGAGCACCACCAGTGCGCGTCCATGCCTGCGACCTCGCGCACCTGCGGAAACTCTTCAAGTGTCGTGCAGACCACCACGGCCTCGCTCACGCCGGCGGCCTGCATGCGGCTGCGGATCTCGGGCAGCTGGCCGCGCAGTTCCGGAAAGTTCAGATGGCAGTGGGAATCAAAGTACACGGCGCAAGTACGGGGCAGATGGAGCAGGCCGTGCGCATTCACACGACCGAAATTGAAGGTTATTGAACAGATCGAAAGCGGCTTTCCGCTTGTCTGGTGCGCGGAAAGGACCCTCTCAGCACCACGAAAAATTCCGGCCGACAATGAAACAAGAAAGTACGGGTGCGGCTCTCCGGGCAGTGTTCATTCGCCCCGCAGCAGAACGCCCGCGTGCACCCCCTGCCCGCGCCGGTTCAGAGCGTATGCGTCTGCCGCGTGGAGCCGAGCGCCGCGCCCAGTATCTCCTCGATGCGGGCCTTGGCATTCGCGCCGGTCTCATCGGACGGAAACTGCACGCCGATGCCCTGGGTGCGGTTGCCGGTGCCGCCGCGCGGCGTGATCCAGGCCACCTTGCCGGCGATCGGCAGCTTGTTGGGGTCGTCCATGAGCGCAAGGATCACGTACACCGCATCGCCCAGCTTGTACTCCTTGGCCGTGGGCACAAAGATGCCGCCGTTCTTCAGGAAGGGCATGTACGCGGCGTAGAGCGCGGCCTTTTCCTTGATGGCGAGCTGGATGATGCTGGGGCGGGCAGTCGTCGGAGCGGCTTGGGTCATTCGGTGTGTATCAATTCAGGGGAGCCATCAGCGGCGGCCGGCGCTGCGGTCGGGCTGGGTGCCCTGCTCCGCGGCGAGCAAGTCCGAATAATGCACGAGCAGGCTGTCAGTGACCAGCGCGGGCGCCAGGGGGTGCTCGGCCGCGCGCAGCGAGCGCGTGATGGCGGCCAGCAGCTTGTGCCAGCCCGCCGGGGAAAGGCGCTGCGCCGCGGCCTGCCACTGGGCGGCGCTCACACCCATCCAGGCAGTGATCTTCGTGCCGCCGGCGGCAAGCTGCGCGCAGTGCGCGGCGAAGCGGTAGTACCACTCCAGCCAGGCGCGGATTTCGCCCTTTTTCAGGTTGCCGCTGCTCCAGAAACGGCTGTCGTCCGGCGCACACCAGGCGGCCAGGCGCTCGGTGACGCCCAGGGTCTCGGCTTGCGCCGCCAGATTGAGCGCGGCGTAGGGCGCGCCGCGGGCCAGCGCCAGCCAGGCGGCGGCGTCCTGCACGCCCTGCCCGGCCAGCCAGGCCAGCACCTCCGGCGCATCTGCCGCCGGCGTGGGCACGTTCACCACCTGACAGCGCGAGCGGATGGTGGGCAGCAGCCGCCCCGGTTCGCTCGTCGACAGCAGAAGCATCATGCCTGGCGGGGGCTCTTCGAGGGTCTTGAGTAGGGCGTTGGCGGAGACGGCGTTCAGCGCCTCGGCCGGATACAGCAGGGCAATGCGCCGACCGCCGCGGGTCGTGCCCAGGGTGCTGGCGGAAATCAGCTGGCGGATGGACTCGACCTTGATTTCGCCGCGCGCGGTGATTTCGGGTGTGTGGCTGCTCGGCCAGACGACTTCGGGCGCGGCACCCTCTTCGGCCGGGCTTGCGGCGTCGTCGCTGTCCTTGACGCTCGGCAGGATGATGTGCAGGTCAGGATGATTGCCTGAGGCAAACAGATGGCAGGACTCGCACTGCCCGCACGCCCCCGCAGCCGTGGGTTTTTCGCACAGCAGGCTTTGCGCCAGACCGAGGGCCAGCTCCGGCAAACCGACCCCCTTGCCCCCCTGCAGCAGCAACGCATGGTGCAGACGCTGGCCTTGAGCAAGCACCTGGTCGTGAGCCAGGCGCAGCCAAGGAAGCTTTTTAAAATCAGTATCTTGCATCGCTTATTTAAACCATCGCTTGAGCGTGAAACGATGCCAGATCAGCCTCGATCTGCGCCTGAATGCTTGCGGGTGGCAAGCCTGCGTCCAGCACATGGAAGCGCCCGGGTTCAGCTGCGGCCAGGGCCTGGAAGCCCATCCGCACACGCTCCTGAAAGCTCGCCCCCGCCCGTTCGAATTTGTCGGACTCCGCCTGCTCGCGGCCGGCCGCGCGGCGCGCCGCGGCATCCGAAACGCTCAGGTCAAACAGATAGGTGCGGCGCGGCATGGTGCCGCCGACGACCTCCCGCTGCAGGCGGCGCAGTTGCGCCAGATCCCCGCCCTTGGCGTAGCCCTGATAGGCCAGGGTGCTGTCGGCAAAACGGTCGCACAACACCCAGGCGCCCCGCTCGAGCGCCGGGCGAATCACGGTGGCCAGATGCTCCGCACGGGCAGCGTTGATCAGTAGCGCCTCGGTGTCCGGCGCCATGGACTGCTGCAGAATCAGCTCGCGCAGGCGTTCACCCAGGGGCGTGCCGCCGGGTTCACGCGTGACCAGCACCTCGAAGCCGCGCGCTTCCAGCCAGGCGCGCGCAGCAGCAATTTGCGAGGACTTGCCCGCGCCGTCGATGCCTTCAAAGCTGATGAAGCGCAGGGTCACGGTTCTCCATTCAGGCTGGAAAAAACAAAATCGGCCACAAATTCTTGCCACCCACTCTTCGTCAAGAATGCCTGCTGGACAGCGGAAGCTGACATGTCACGCTCGGAATAAATGACGTTTTCGGCCACAGCTATTGTCCCCGCTGATAGCGATTCACCGCGCGGTTGTGGTCCGCCAGATTGGTCGAAAACTCGCTCGTGCCGTCGCCACGTGCCACAAAGTACAGCGCCTGGGAGGCTGCCGGTTGCACCGCCGCCATGAGCGAAGCGGCCGAGGGCAGCGCGATGGGCGTGGGCGGCAGGCCGCCGCGGGTGTAGCTGTTCCAGGGCGTGTCGGTGGTCAGGTCCACCTTGCGCAGGTTGCCGTCGAAGCGTTCGCCCAGGCCGTAGATCACGGTCGGGTCCGTCTGCAGGCGCATGCCGATGCGCAGGCGGTTGTTGAACACCGCAGACACCAGCGGCCGCTCCGCGTCGCGCCCGGTTTCCTTCTCGATGATGCTGGCGAGGATCAGCGCCTCGCGCGGTGACTTCAGCGCGGCGTCCGGCGCGCGCTGCGCCCAGATGCCAGCCAGGCGCTCGTCCATGGCCCGGCGCGCCATACGCAGCACGTCGCTCTCCTTGGCACCGGGGTTGAGCAGATAGGTGTCCGGGAAATACAGCCCTTCCAGCTCGCTCGCACTGGCGGCGCCCAGCAGCCTGGCTGCTTCGGCGGGCTTGAGCGCGGACAGATCTCTGACCAGATAGGGCGACTTGGCCAGCCAGCCCAGCAGGTCGCGGAAGGTGGCGCCTTCCGGCAGCCGGGCACTGACCAGACGCGGCTTGCCGCTGGTGAAGCTGCGCAGCACGGTCAGTGCAGATGCGCCCGCTGGCAGGTCATATAGACCGGCGCGCACCGGCCGATCCGTCCATTGGGTGGCCCACTTCAGCCCCTGCACCAGCAGGTCTTCGTTCATGTCGACACCGGCTTCGCGCGCCTGACGAGCGATCGCACGCAGACCGGAACCCTGCATGACGGCCACTTCCAGCGGCTTGGACGTCACCGGCGCCACCGCCACCCAGCCCACGAGGGCCGCAGCGGCGCCCAGGGCCAGAACAATGAGCAGAAGCAGGGTCTTGAGGAGTTTCAAATCGGTCCGGGGTGTAGTGGCAGGTCGGGCGTCGGCATGCCGACGAAGGCTGAAAGCCCCTGTGGCTGCAGGGCCCTTCCGTGGAGCGCCCGTGGCGCCGCACCGCCCCTGCCAGAGTGCTACGTATGATAGCCAGCGACGTTTTCGGGCTCGGCGCATCGAGCCCGCCAAAGTGCATCCGCCTGCATCCCTCTGCATCATGAAGTGGTTCGAACTGACTGACACCGGACTCATCAGCGCCGAAGGCGCCGACGCAGCCACCTTCCTGCAAGGCCAGCTCACGCAGGACGTGGCGGGCATGGCGCCGGGCGGCCTGCGGCTGGCGGGCTACTGCAACCCCAAGGGGCGGCTGTTCGCCACCTTTGAGGTCGCGCGACTTGCGGCCGACCGCTTCGTGTTTGTGCTCCCTCGCAACAACACGGCCTTCCTGGCCAAGCGCCTGTCCATGTTTGTGCTGCGCGCCAAGGCGAAGCTGGCCGATGAGTCCGCCGCCTGGGCGCTATTCGGCCTGCAGTTCAGCGGCGCCGCGCCGGAACAGGTCGCCGGCCTGAAGGTGCCTCCGGCCGGTAGCGCCAGCGCCACCGACGCCGGGCTGGCGATCAGCCGGACTGTGGGCGAGCAGACACAGATCACACTGGCCGTGCCGGCGACCGCAGCCGAAGGAATGCGCGCCGCACTGGCCGCGCAGTTTGGCGCGGCATCGGCACTGGCGCAGTGGCATGCCGCGCGCATCGCCGCGGCCCAGGCCGGCGTGGACGAACGCACCCGCGAGACCTTCGTGCCGCAGATGATCAATTTCGAGCTGGTGGGCGGCGTGAACTTCAAGAAGGGCTGCTACCCCGGCCAGGAGGTCGTGGCGCGCAGCCAGTATCTGGGCAAGCTCAAGCGCCGCATGGGACTGGCGCGCGTGGCGGCCGGCGCCGAGATTGCACCGCTGGCCGATGTGCTCGCCGAGGGGGCCGCCGAGCCGGTGGGTGCGGTGGTGGAAGCAGCGAGCACGGCCGATGGCAGCTGGCTCGTTCTGTTCGAGGCGCCACTGGCCGCGCAGGAAGCCGGTAACCTCAAGCTCGCTGACGGCCGCGGCCTGAGCCTGCAGCCCCTGCCCTACGAGATCATCGACATCACCGCCTGAAGTACGCCCGCCCGACATGTGCATCGCAACGATCGCCTGGCAATGGAACGCCGACCGGCCGCTGGTGATCGCCGCCAATCGTGACGAGTTCTATCACCGGCCCGCCGCAGCACTGCAGTTCTGGCCCGGCGACGAAGTGCTGGCCGGGCGGGATCTGGCCATCGAAACCCCCAGCACCTGGATGGGCATCAACCGCCGCGGCCGTTTTGCGCTGATCACCAACGTGCGCGCCCCCAGCGAGGCACGGCCGGATGCACCGTCGCGCGGCCCGCTGGTGGCGGCGTTCCTGGAAGGCGATCTGAGCCCTTCGCGCTACATCTTCGACGTGGCCAGCCGCCGCAGCCGCTACAACGGCTTCAACCTGATCGTCGGCAGCGTGGCCTTCGATGCTCAGGAGTGCTGGTTCCTGCACACCAAGGACTTCGGCCCGCGCCGCCTGACGCCCGGCATCTATGGTCTGTCCAACGCCACGCTGGACACCCCCTGGCCCAAGGTGCAGCGCGCGGTCGGGCGTTTCACGATGGATCTGCTGATGCGCCCCGGCCACGACGCCATGCTCGACGGCCTGCGCGACCCGGTGATGGCCCATGACGAATCCCTGCCCCAGACGGGCGTGCCCCTGGACTGGGAGCGCCGCCTGTCCGCGGTGTTCATTGCCACCGACAGCTACGGCACCCGCGCCAGCACCGTGCTGGAAGTGGTCCGCCAGGACGTGACCGTCACCGAACGCCGCTATCCGCCCGACGCCTCCAACGGCGTACCTCACGAGCAGAGCACGCATCAATTCACCGTCCGCCGCAGCGCCCACAAGGCGCAACCGGCTTCTTCATCCTCAGAACCATAAACACGCTTCATGCCCGCCAACGCACAGCTTCCGCGCCCCGATTTCTCCGTCTTCCCCCGCTACGAACTACTGACCGAACTGCTGCGCGGCTACTGCGCCGCCCGGCCGGAGATCTTCTCGCTTGCCTCCATCGGCAAGAGTCATGAGGGGCGCGACATCTGGTGCGTGACGGTCACCAACACCGCCACGGGCGCGCACATCGACAAGCCGGCCTTCTGGATCGACGGCAACATCCACGCCGCCGAACTGTCTGCAGCCAACGCCTGCCTGTACTACATCAACCATCTGGCGACGCACTACGGCAGTGACCCAAAGATCACGCACCTGCTGGACACCCGCACGTTCTACATCGTGCCGCGCCTGAACCCGGACGGCGCTGAGCTGGCCCTGGCCGACAAGCCGCGGCATATCCGCTCCAGCACCCGCCCCTACCCCTTCGACGAGCCGACGGTTGAAGGCTTGACCATCGAAGACGTGGACGGCGACGGCCGCATGCTCTCGATGCGGATCGAAGACCCCAACGGCACCTACAAGAAGCATCCGGATCACCCGCGCCTGCTGGTGCCCCGCCAGCCCGACGACCTGCCCCCTCCGCTGGGTGGTCCCTATTACCGCCTGGTGCCCGAAGGCACGATCGCGGGCTTTGACGGCATCAACTTCAGCGTCAACAAGGACAAGGAAGGTCTGGACCTGAACCGCAACTTCCCGGCCTTCTGGCGTCAGGAGTTCGAGCAGTGGGGTGCCGGCCCCTACCCCGCCAGCGAGCCGGAGGTGCGCTCGATGGTGCAGTTCATCGTCGATCACCCGAACATCGGCGCCGGCATGAGTTTCCATACCCACAGCGGCGTGATCCTGCGCCCGATGGGCACGGAGTCCGACAAGGACATGATCCCCGAGGATCTCTGGACCTTCCAGAAGTTCAGCGAGGTCGGCGCCCAGACCACGGGCTACCCGGCCATCTCGATCTACGAGGAATTCCGCTACCACCCCAAGGAAGTCATCACCGGCACGCAGGACTGGATCTACGAGCATCTGGGCAGCCTGTTCTGGGTGGTGGAGATCTGGTCACCCAACAAGGAAGCCGGCATCGAGGGCTACAAGTGGATCGACTGGTTCCGCGACCACCCGGTGGAAGACGACATCAAGCTGCTGCAGTGGAGTGATCGCGATTGCGGCGGCAAGGCGTTCGTGGATTGGTATGAGTTCGACCACCCGCAACTCGGCAAGGTGGAAATCGGCGGCTGGGACAAGATGAACTTCTGGCGCAATCCGCCGCCGCACCTGCGCGAGCGCGAAGCCGCCCGCTTCCCCGCCTGGCTGACTTACATCGGTCTGGCCCTGCCCAGGCTGGAAGTGTTCAAGGCCGAGGCCGAGCGACTGGGGCCGGACACCTGGCGCGTGCGCTTTGCCGTGAACAACGCGGGCTATCTGCCGAGCTACATCTCCAAGCGCGCCCTCGCGCGCAAGGTGGTGCGCGGCTGCGTGTTCGAGATCGACACGCCGGCCGGGGCGACGCTGGTGCAGGGCAAGGCGCGCGAGATCGCCGCGCATCTGGAGGGCTACGCCCAGAAAATGACGCAGCACGCCTTCCTGCCCAACCGCGAAGTAACGGGCGATCGGGTCAGTGCCGAATGGATCGTGCGCGGCACGGCGGGCCAGACCGTGAAACTGCTGGCAAGGGCGGACCGCGCGGGCACGGTTCGCGCCGAAGTCACTCTCGCTTGACTCGGTGGCACACAACCGCAAGTGCCGGTTCGCCGGCAAACAGGAGCAACAATGAAGCACGTCCGTGTTTGGCTGGCCTTGGCGATGCTCGCTGTGTTGACTGCATGCGCCTCGCTGGGTGTTGATCGGCTTCGGGTCAATGTTGCGGGGATCGACACCCTGCCCAGCGAAGGCCTGGAAGCGCGCTTCGCGGTCAAGCTGCGCGTGCAGAACCCCAATGACATGGCGCTGGATTACGACGGCATTGCGCTCGATCTGAGCTTGAACGGCAGCGCGTTCGCCAGCGGCGTGAGCGACGCCAAAGGCACGATCCCCCGCTTTGGCGAGGCGGTGCTGACGGTGCCGGTCACGGTGTCGGCACTTTCGGTCGTACGCCAGGCCTTGAATCTCACCCGTAACCCGCCCAAGGAAGGCGTGCCTTATGAACTCAAGGGCAAGCTGGGCGGTACGGGGCTGGGGAGCCTGCGGTTCGAGTCCAGCGGGACGGTGCGCATGCCCGGCGCGGCGGATCCGGCGCCCGCCAAACCGCCGATGAACTGAGCCACCGGCGCATCTTGCCAGGCGGAGGCTTCAGCGGATCGCGCCAAGCGTTCGCAGCGCCGCAGGCAGCAGGTCGTAGAGCGGGCTGGGTTCTCTGGCGAGCATGCCGGGGGCCACGCTTCGGACCATCCCGCCCATGTCACGCTGGATGTCGACCAGCGCGAGTTGCTGCATCCAGATCGGGTCGACGCTGCCATCCGCGCGCAGGCGGGAGACGATCAGATTCAGCATCCGCCCGGCAGGCGCGCTGCCACGCGCTGCCGCCTGCCGATACAGCGTGAGCGCCTCAGCGTAATTGATCGGTCGCGCGATGCCACGGTGCGCGGCCTGAGCCCGCGCAAACAGGCGCTGCGCCTCTGCGGGGGTGCTCGCCGCTGCGAGCGCGCTGCTCGCGTCCATCTCCGCAATCCGCTGGCGCACGAGCTCGAGGTTTCGACTCGCAGCCTGGCTGCCCTGCTGCATCGCCTGCCGAAACAATTCCGCCGAGTCCGCATAGCGATCTTCCTCGAATCGCTGGATACCTTGCTCGACCTGCGCGTGCAGATCGCGCGCACGCACTGCTCGGTCGAGCAGTTGTGCCCGCTGCCGATCACGCGCATCGCTTGCAAGCTGCCGGCCCAGGGCAACCCACTCGAGATAGTCCATGCGTGCCGGCATCGCGCTGCGGTTGCGCGCGATGTACGCGAGCGCGCCGCCCACATCCGGGCTGCGCACGCAACCCTCCAGGAGGCACCAGGCCACTGCCGCTGCGGCACGCCGCTCGCCTTGCGTCACGGCGCGTTCGAACAGGGCCTGGGCGCTGCGTGCATCCTGCGGCACGCGCAGCCCATGCAGGTACAGGAGACCGAGCCGCAGGCTGGCCTCACCGCCCTTGGCCTGCTTCGACTCGGCCCGCAGCTGCTCGAGCAGCTCGTCCCGGCCGCTGTCCACGATGTAGCTCTTGGCAGCCGCTTCTTCTGCAGGCGCAGGGCGCTGCGCCTCAGGCGGTGCGGGCTGAACAATGACCTTGGCCGATGTGCCGTGCTCCGTGCCGGGCGCCAGCAGAGCGGCACACAGGCCCAGCACTGCAAGAGCGTGCCACGCAAGGGAGCGAACCGCCCGCATTCAGGACCTACTTCTTGACTTGAACGGACGTGCGCGGCACGACACGCCAACTCACGGTACCCACGGCAACCTCGCCCGCCTGCTTGAACAAGGTCACGAGCTGTTCCGGCGTCTGAACACCCTGGATCGGCATGAATGGCGCCACGCGCAGCGGCTCGGGCAACCTGGGCGTGAGCTCGACATCGCTTGCCAGGCACACAAAAGCCTCTGCACCGGGGTCGCTCGGCTCGATGATGAAGCCCGGGTTCGGGCTCATCCAGTCTGGCATGCGCACGGCTTGCCGAGCCGGCACCATCACAGAGCGATGCTGATTGTTGGGCAGAACGCGCACCACGGTGCCGGTTGCATCCTGCAGGAAGCAGTACAGGAAGCCGGCATGCGACAGTGTGGCCGACAGGAAGACCTGCTCACCCACCTCGAACTGACTGGTGCCGCGCAACACGTTCTCGATCCGCACATCCACCTGCCGCGTCACTGCAGCGGCTGCAGCCATGGCCGCAGGCTCGACGGACTTGCCGTCTGCGCCGGCCGGCTGGACGGGCAATTCGGGCAGTGCGGGGGCTTCAGCGTTGACCGGCTTGGCGATGTCGGTCTGGCCCAACCCGGGTCGACCCCAGCCGACACGAACCAGCTGCCCCTTCTCGTCGAAGCTCACGTAGTTGCGCAGCGCGCGCTCCCAGGTCTCGAAATTCATGTCGCCGCTGGGCGTGATGCCGCGATCGACCTGGAACCGTGCAAGTGCCGTCTTGAGCACCGGATTCATGCCCGTGGCCACAGGCGCCTGCAGATAGCCTTCGGCCACCAACGCCCGCTGAACGAGTGCCACGGATTCCTCGGGCTTCTGCTCGTCAAACCAGTCGCGCATCTGGCGTTGGAACTCCGGGTGGGCCTGATCCAGCGACAGGCATTGCCAGTACGGCACGCGAGCCCATTTGCCAAGAACCTCGATCAAGCCCAGCTCGACCAAGGTGCGAACGGCCGCGCCGGTGCCCTGGGCATAGTCACGGCCGACGTTGAACTGGACGCCATAGCGACCGATGCGCCCTGCCACGTCGAGCCCCTCATTGCCGGTGCCAATGACAACCTCATTGGCAGAGTCGATGCCCGGGATCAGCGTACGCGAACGGAACTCACCCAGATGAAGCTCCAGCCCGACGAGCGAAGCGCTGCGATTGCGGCTGTAGCCCGTTTCCAGCCGTGACGCTGACGTCCCGGCCTCGCCGCTGCGCGACACCACGCTCTGGTCAAAGAACGAAATGGCACCACTGACATAGAGCGCCGGCCGCTGCAGCTGAATCTGATTGTTGTTGAGCAGAAGCGTGGTCAGATTCTGGACGGTGTCCTGCTTGACGAGATCGATCTCATAGTCGACGTAGCGGAACGCGCCGCTCGTGCGGGACAGCTGCGACAGGGCCGTCACGATCATTTCCTTGGCGGCGACCGGCACCTTGCCCGAAGCGTCCGGAATCTGTTTGCTGGCGATGAGTGTGGGCGGAATGCGTGCGTCCCGGAACATGCGGTCCATGCAGACCAGGGACTCGGAGAAGCTGGAGACCGAGCGCACGGGCCGAACCACCGGTCGGTTTTCCGTGGGTACGGTGCTGAGCAGTGGAAGGTCACGCCGGGCGTCGAGATTGGCGCAACCGCTCAGCAGCGCAAGCGCGCTGCCGAGAACGAACACGAAGCGGCGCATTGCGGCTCCTGCGGGCTTTACTTGCACACGTTGACCAGATCACCGCGCAGCACGACGATCTGCTGCCGGGCCTGCGGGCCGTAGCGCCCGGATGACGGCCCGGTGTTGGCGGGAACGGTGTTGCTGCCGACTTCCTGTACACAGACCTTCTTCAGACCGTCAGCCGACGCGCTGCGCACGACATCGTTGTCGGTGTAGATGTCGTCGAGGTCGTCGCGGAAGGCTCGTGCCTGGTAGCGCGCCATCTTGGCCTTCATGCGCGCAGGCAGCAGTCTGCGTGCCGCATCGCTGCTGGAAGGGGCCAGCCCGGGCTGCGCGCTGCCCTGGGGCACGGCAGTGTTGTTGAGAACAATGGGGTCTTCGCCCGGTGCAGCGGCCCATGCGCAGAACGATGCGAGCGTGGCGACAGTCAACACAAGAGTGCGAAGTGTGCAGCTGCCGCAGGCAGATGAGCGAAGCAACATGGCGGATCCCGAAAGTCTGGATTGAAGGCCCAAAAAAGGTCGGGGTCTCTGAACCCCGACCTTCTGGCGCGCGTGTTTACTTGCAGCCAGCGCAGCTGGTGTTCGTGGCGATGTTTTGCACGGCCTTGCTGTGCACGCCATAGGAGGCGTTCCACACCAGCGAGCCCACTGCGGCGGTGTACTGGGTCGACAGACCGTTCACCGTGACCTTGCCCACGTTGCTGGACACGTTCTGCAGCGCGGTGCTCTTCATGCCGAGGGTTTCGTTCACGATGGCCGAGCCTGCAGCCACCGTGGTTTGTGCGGAGGCACCGTTGATCTTCACGTTGCCGGCATTCGTGGAGATGTTCTGCTGAGCCAGGGTACGGGCCACGCCGCTGGCGTTGACCACTTCGCTGCCTGCGAATGCGGCGGTCTGGGCAGACACGCCATTGACCTTCACTTCCGACGCGCCGGCAAACGCAGCGGTGGACACGAGACCAGCCAGGACGATGACAAGCTTCTTCATGATTTTCCTCACCAAAGATTGACGTAGGTTGTTGAATCGGCCGTGCAGAGCTGCGCATCTCTTGGGGCCTGATGCCAGACGATTTGCTGAGCACCTGGCGGCATTCTTTGCCTCGGTTGACGGCGCGACAATCGCTCGGCGCGGCTAGCCCGAGTCACTCGCTGATCGCCCGCCGTACTCACTCATTCGGGCTAGCTCGCACACATGAAGAGGTGCTGCTGCGGCGAATGTGCATACACGTCCGCGCGAGCGCCCGCTCACATTTCGCGTGAGACGACATGCAAGCGGCGCAGGTGTTCGCGCCAGTCGCATGCCGCAAACGCGGTAGCAGCCTCTCCCCAGTTCGTTGAGATGCCAAGGCCGGTCGATTGACCGCGTGCAAGCGGCTCCATATCGTCCGCGCTCCGTTGTCGGATTCGCAACCAACTGAATGCGAGCGATCTGCAAACGGCACGACGCGACGGCCGGAGAACCCCTCAAGGCCGCGAACGAGGGAGCAAACCCATGACCGAGTTCACCGCGGTGGCGCAATCCGTCGCCGAGCAGCGCCTGCGCGCCCAACCCGAACCGGATGGCACGCGAGGCGGTATTCGCGTTCTGATGGTGGATGACGACCTGCACAGTCGTCAGCGGATTGCTCGTGCCTTGCACGGCGACCCACGCGTCCATCTGGCCGGCCAGGCGGAGAGCCTTGCGCAAGCCCGAAAACTGCTGAGCAACCAGGCGTTCCAGGTGCTTCTGGTCGATCTGGAGCTTGGCGACGGCTCAGGCCTCGACTTGATTGCGGAAGTTCGAGCAGCGGGTCGCGCCATCGAGATCATCGTGATTTCCGCGCTGGGCCATGACGAAGCGGTCATGCGGGCGTTGACTGCCGGTGCGGTCGGCTTCCTGTTCAAAGGCAGCGCCACCGACAACTACGCGCAAGCGATCGTGGAGGCCGTCAACGGCGGATCGCCGATCACGCCGCTGATCGCGCGCCGACTCTTGAAGTATTTCCAGAGCGCAGCGACTCTGCCGCCCGCTCGCGCTGTTGCGGCGGCCCGCCCGCTGGCCGCAGAGCTGCCCATTCCACGCTTTGCTGTCCCGCAAGCCCGCGAAGAACTGACCGAGCGCGAGCAGGACATCATCCGTAAAGTCGCGCTGGGCTACACAAACACGGAGATTGCGACCCAGTTCGCCATCAGCGTGCACACAGTCAACACGCATGTGAAGAACGTGTATCGCAAGCTCCAGGTGCGCACGCGCGCTCAGGCGGCTAAACAGCTGGCGTTGCTGGGGCTCGTCTGAGCCCTGTTCGTGGCTTGCAGACCACGGAGCATTGAATTGAGCAGCAACGTGGTGCGCGTCCTGATCGGTCTGATCATCGCCGTCATCGCACTGCCGTGGACCATCGGCCCGGCCGTCGCGCCGGCTCGTGCGGAGGTGGAAGCGCCGGACGCCGCGCGCGCCGTGCTGCGGGTGTACCAGGCGGATCTGCACGCAGTTCAGCCGACGGGCGAGCTGCAGCGGATCGGGCGTGTCGCACTCCCGCATGCGTGGGACGTGGCCAGCCCGCCCCTGCGCGGCACCTACGCGTATCGCGCCTTCTTCACCGTCACGGACCCCGCCGTGCCATTGGCGATGTACCTGCCTCGCGCAGGCAACGTACTGACTGTGCTCGTCAACGGGCGATTGGCGGCGCAGGTCGGCACTTTCGGACACACCCTGCCCAATTACAACCTCACGCCGCACTGGATCACGCTGCCGGCCCAGGTCGCTTCCGGTGCCAACCAGCTTGACGTCGTCATTACGGGTGCGCCGCTTGGCGCGGCCGGACTTGCCGACTTCTATATCGGACCGCAGGCGGAACTGCGCCCTCTGTACGAGCGGCGCTGGGTCTGGCAGAACGGTGCGATCACAGCCCTGTTTTCGCTCATGCTGATCATGAGCCTCGTCGCGGCCCTGCTGTGGTGGCACACCAAAACTGCGGCGGATGTCTGGTTCGCTGCGGCCTCCCTGGCCTGGGCGGGCTACCTGCTGTTCGAACTGTTCGTCGATCCGCCCTTGCCCGCCGTGGCCTGGTACCTCGTCCATGCACTGAGCTTTCACCTGTTCCTGTGGTTGCTATGCGGCTTTCTGGCGCGCCTTGCCGCACGCAGAACTGTCGTGCTCGACGCCTCGCGCACCGTGCACACCGTGTGCATGTCAGCTGGCGTGCTTATCGAGGTCGTTTTGGTTGGACAGCCTGGCGCAGCCCTGGTGAAGCTGCTGAGCATCGCGCCCGCTGCGCTGACGGGCCTGGGCATGCTGCTCGCCTGGCGGCAGGAGCGATCGACCATTCTGCTGGCGGGAGGCCTGTCGACGGTCATCCTGGTCAGCAGCGCGCTCTGGGACCTGCTGAATGTGCAACTCAGCCACGAGGGCTACGGCGCCCTCAGCCTGAGCCCGTTTGTCTACCCTGCATTGATCGTCGTGATGGCGCTGACCATGGTTGGGCGCCTTGCCAGCCTGTCGCAGCGGCTGATCGAGACCAACCGCCAGCTGGAAATCGAGCTGCACCATCGCACTCAGGAGCTGCGTGGCGTCCTGGAGAACCTGCACTCCCGTGACAAGCGCGCTGCGCTGACGCAGGAGCGCGAGCGCATCGCTCAGGAGATGCACGACGGACCCGGTTCCGAACTGGTTTCCGCGCTCGCCTTGCTGGATCGTAGCCAGCCGCACCATCGCCTGATTGCCGACGCCATCGAACGCTGCCTGCTCGAAATGAAGTCCACGGTCGATCTGCTGTCGCTTGAGGATGCGTCGCTCAGTGACCTCCTGGCGGCGATGCGCTACCGGCTTCAGCCCGCGCTTGAACGCCTGGGAATCGACTTGCGATGGCACATGGCGGACGGCGTGGCAGAGATTGAGCTGGAAGCCGGGGTCAATCGGCATCTCGCGCGCGTCGTGCAGGAGGCGTTGAGCAACGTGATCCAGCACTCAAACGCGACTGCCGCGCAGTTCAGCTGCGACATTGACACCCGACGCCAGCAGCTGGTGATCGAGATTCTCGACAACGGCGACGGTCTGCCCGCCAGCAGCCGCAGCGGGCGGGGCCTGCAGGGCATGAAGCAGCGTGCCCGGCAGATCGGTGCGGCCCTGGAGTTGGGCGCCAGCCAGCTCGGTGGCGCGTGCGTGCGGCTGACCTACCCGCTACCCGCCGCTTGAAACGAACGTGGCCGCGGCGTCTGTGCGACGCGGCGGCCACGGGGCGTTCGCGATGGATCAGCCCTGGGCGGACTGCAGTGCCTTGATGCGCTCCTCGATCGGCGGGTGGCTGGAAAACAGCGACCCCATCTTGCCGCCGATGCCCATCGTGGCCACCGTCTTGGGCAGTTCGCCCGGTGCCATGCCGCCCAACCGAGCAAGTGCGTTGATCATCGGCTGCTTGCGGCCCATGAGCTGTGCAGCACCTGCATCCGCGCGGAACTCGCGCTGACGGCTGAACCAGGCCACGATGATGGCGGCGAGCACACCCAGCAGAATGTCCATCACGATCACGGTAATCATGTAGCCGATGCCGACCCCATCGTTCTGGTTGCGCAGCACGACCTTGTCCACGAAGTAACCGACGACGCGGCTGATGAAGATGACAAAGGTGTTCATCACGCCCTGGATCAGGGTCATCGTGACCATGTCGCCGTTGGCGACGTGAGCCACCTCGTGGCCGATCACGGCCTCAACTTCCTCCTTGCTCATGCTTTGGAGCAAGCCCGTGGATACAGCGACCAGCGCGCTGTTCTTGAATGCGCCCGTCGCGAAGGCATTGGGCTCTCCTTCGTAGATGCCGACTTCAGGCATGCCGATGCCGGCCTTCTGGGCAAAGTTCTGCACCGTCTGCACGATCCAGGCTTCCTGCGCGGTCTGCGGCTGGTTGATGATGCGCGCGCCGGTGCTCCACTTGGCGATCGGCTTGCTCATCAGCAGCGAAATGATCGCGCCGCCGAAGCCCATCACCAGCGCAAAACCGGCCAGCATGGTCAGGTTCAGGCCGTTTGCAGTCAGGAAGCGGTTGACCCCCAGCAGGCTGGAGACCACGAGGAGAACGCCGACGACGGCGAAGTTGGTCAGGACAAACAGAAAGATGCGCTTCATTTCAGTGATACAGCTCGCGCTGCACGAGTGGTTTGCAGACAATGATATGGGCAGCAGGCGAATGTTCAACCGGGCTTCGCGCCGCGTTTACCCGTATTCGTCGCACGCTCTTGTGTGCGGCGGCAGCTTGCTGAGACCTGTCGATGTCACGCGGGTTCATCAAGCGAGGGGCCTTTGCGAGCCGCCGGCACGCGTGTGAATTGACTGCACTGGGGCAAGGCTGCAATTTCTGCTTGCATGTGCGCTGGCATGCGCTAATTTCGAACGCATGCGGGTTGACCCTGTTGCACCCGCGGATTTGCGCACCACGGCTTTCTTTTCGGGGGGGCCAATGAAGCACATCGAGCCGATCAGCTTGCCTGAGGCGGACACCGCGCCCGCGGTGGAGCTGGCCTGTGCCCATTTCGCGCTGGATGCCGTCTGCCGCTACGGCACGCGCTTTGCGCTGCGTACGCATATCAACGATGTGCTGATGGTCGCTGCCCCGCTGCTGGTCTGGCCAGAGGCTGTGCTTGCCCGGCTGCAACGTTTTTTGTCCAGCCGCTGCGCTGACTATGAGCCCTGGCGCGGCTGCGGAAAGCTCAGCCCCGGCGCCTTCATGGAGCGCCATGGCGCCTGGAGTGGGACGGTCTCAAACGACACCACGATCTATTACTACCTTGACGAGTACGTCAAGCAGCACGGCAAGGACCTCATGGCCGTGTTCGGCATCACGCGCGACCATCTAGCCGCGCGCTTGGCGGGCAACCCGGTGCGCCTGCTCGAAAACACCACGCTCCTGGCCCATGTGCTGGGGCTGACGCCGGCCGAGCGCTGGCTGATGCACGCCGGCGCACTGACCAAGTTCAAGCGCGACGTCCGCAGCGTACTGGTCGACTGCAAGGTCACCCACGCCCAGGAGGCCTATGCCTTCATGGCGCAATGGGGTGGTGTGCCGCCGGCAGATGTTGCCGCTGCGCTCAAGCCGGGCGCCCGACTTGAGGCATTGGGTCTGATCGACAGCCCGATTCCTGAAGCCTCCATCACCGATCTGGGCGATCTGGTTCGGATGAGTGACCGGCTGCTCGCCCCGTTGTTGGCCGAGTACCAGGAAGAAAGCGAGCTGATGGCGGTGTTCACCAAGCCGGCCGCCGCACCCAAGCTCAAGCTCGCCGACTACATGCATCTGGAAGACGACGCCCGCTATCTGCGCGCCCTGCTCGCCGCCAGCGCCAAGCGGGGCGAGGCCGGCGTGAACGTCCTGCTCTACGGGCCGCCGGGCACGGGCAAGACCGAGCTGGCCAAGTTGCTCGCCTCCGAGGCGGGCTGCGAACTCTACGAGGTTGACAGCACGGACGCCGCCGGCGGCGGGCTGACGGGCCGGGACCGCTATCGCTCGATGCAGATCGCCCAGGCCTTCCTGAAGGGCCGGCGCAATACGGTACTGCTGTTTGACGAGGTGGAGGACGTCTTTCCGTCCACCCCCCGCGAGATTCTGGGCCTGTTCGGGGCAAGCGCCGAAACGCAAAGCATGGCCGTGAACGGCAAGGCCTGGGTCAATCAGACCCTGGAATCCAATCAGGTGCCGACCATCTGGATTTCCAACAACATCCGCCAGATCGACCCGGCGTATCTCCGCCGCTTCCAGTACCACCTGGAGCTGAAGAACCCGCCGGCCAACGTGCGCGAGAACATCGTGCGCAAGCACCTGCAGGGCCTGGACATCTCCGAGGCCTTTGTTGCCAAGCTCGCTGGCCGCCCCACCCTCACTCCGGCCCAGATTGAATCTGCCGCCCGCTTCGTGCGCCTGACCTGTGACGTGCTCGATGAATCCGTCGAGACCCTGATCGAACGGCAAATCAAGCTGTCCGACGCCGCCATGGGCGTCAAGCAGGCCGCCAGCGGCCGCCCGGTCGTGACCCACTACGACCTGAGCCTGCTCAACATCGAAAGCCAGTTCCAAGTCGAGCGCATCATTCAGAGCCTGCAGGCCAAGAAGGCCGGCACGCTGTGCTTCTACGGGCTTCCCGGCAGTGGCAAGACGGCCCTGGCCGAGCACATCGCGCAGTCGATCGATCGCCCCCTGATGCTCAAGCGCGCCAGCGATCTGGTGAGCAAGTTCGTCGGCGAGACGGAACAGAACATGGCCCGCATGTTTGAGGAGGCGCAAAGCGAAGGTGCGGTCCTGCTGCTCGATGAAGCCGACAGCTTCCTGCAGAACCGGCAGATGGCGCAGCGCAACTACGAGATTTCCGAGGTCAACGAGATGCTGGCCGGCATGGAGCGCTTTGCCGGGGTCTTCATCTGCACCACGAACCTGATGGAGCGCATCGACGAAGCCGCGCTGCGTCGCTTCTCGTTCAAGATCAAGTTCCTGCCGCTGACACCGGAGCAGCGCGAACGCATGTTCGTCACCGAAGCGCTGGGCGGTGATCCGGCGCGCCTGACGGATGACCAGCGGCAGCGGCTGCGCCTGCTGCGTCTGCTCGCACCCGGCGACTTCGCCACGGTCAAGCGCCAGTGGCTGCTGTTTGATGAACCGATCGTGGCTGAACAGTTTCTGGCCCAGCTCGAACGTGAACACGGTGTGAAGCCTGATGTTCGTTATGAACGTCCGATGGGCTTCACCGGCGCCCTGAAGTAAGCCTGAACGCGCCGGCCGCGCTACCCGTGCGGCGCACAGCTGCAGCAGCACGGCACGCCCCCGCCACGCGCTCAAGCGCGGCTCGCCCCTGCTGCCCCAGGGCCGCTTGTGAAGGTCGTTAAACTGCATGTTTCCCGACATTTCCGGCGGCCCGCTTTTTGTTCACGCGGCCGCGTTGCAGGAGTAGCTAGTGTTCTTGTCCGTGAAGCGCGTGCTTATGGGTCTGGCGGCCGGTCTGGCGTTGGTGTTGGCAGGGTGTGGCGGTGGCAATTCACCCAGCACGGCGCCGCAAGGCGTGACGGCGGTTGCCGGGGACAGCACCGTCACCGTGAGCTGGACCACGGAAGCCGGTCTGAACTACTGGATCGTCATGGCCCAGGCGTCAGCCATCACCTTCGACAACTACAACCAGTTTCCGGATGCACGCATTCTTCAGATCCCGAGCGGTCTGTCCAGCGTGAGCATCGGTTCGCTGACCAACGGCAAGCCCTACGCCTTTGTCGTGCTATCCACGCGTAGCGGCAGCCCGGCCGGGCCCGGATCACCTTCCGTGACGGCCACGCCGCGTCTGGCGGGCATCAACTGGACCACCGCGACGCCGATCGGCACGGCCGACCTCAACGGCATCAGCGGGATCATCAGCAGCTTCGGATCGCGCTACCTCGTTGCGGGCAACGGCGGCTTCCTGACCACCAGCACCGATGCCACGACGTGGACCAACATCACCACCAACACCACCGCCAACCTGACGGCGGTCAGCGCCACGGGCATCCCGATCGCCGTGGGCGATGCGGGCACGGTCGTCAGCAGCAGCGACTACACCACCTGGGCGGTCAATCAGGTGGGCGGCAGCAACCCAAACCTGCGCGGCGTGGACGCCAACTTCGGCGGTTCGTCCAACTTCACGGCAGTCGGTGAAGGCGGCGCGATCTTCACGGCCCCCACCAGCAACCGCGCCACCTGGACGCAACGCACCAGCGGCACCACGCAGAACCTCAATGCAGTGCGCTACTCGGTGCTGCTGAACGTCTTCGTGGCGGTCGGCGACGGCGGCACGATTCTCACGAGCACGGACGCCATCACCTGGACGGCGCGCACCAGCAACACCACGGCCAATCTGCGCGGCCTGATCGTGCTGCCGCAGGTGTTTCCGCTGCCCACGGGCCTGGCGCGTCTGGTCGCCGTGGGCGATGGTGGCACCATCGTCACCTCCGAAGACGGCATCACCTGGACGGCGCGGACATCGACCGTCACCGCCAACCTGCGCGCAGGCGGCTACGCCTCGCAGTTCGTGGTGGTTGGCGCCAACGGCCCGATCCTGAACAGCCTGGATGGCACCACCTGGAACGCAGTCACCAGCGGTTCCACCGCGGAGCTGCGCTCGGTGCTGGCCGGATTCGGTGTGTATCTCGCTGTGGGCACGGGCGGCAGCTACCTGACCTCGCGCTGATCGCTGCAGCAACGCAAGGGCCCCGGCATGCCGGGGCCTTTTGCTTTGGGCGCTTGCCGGAGAGACCTCAGCCCAGCCCTTCGATCGGCTGTTTCTCGATGCTCGCCAGGCGCTGGCGCCAGGCGGCGGGTACGGGCTGTGGCGTGCTGGTGGCGCTCTCGGCAAAGACGTAGACCAGTTCGCCGGTGATCAGCAGCTCGGCCTCCCGGAAGATCGCCAGCGCAAAGCGCATGGAGCTGCTGCCAATGCGCACGCAGCGCACGCCGACCTCGATCAGATCATCGAAGCGCGCCGGGGCGTGGTATTCGATCGTGGCCTTGCGGGCGTAGAGCTCCTGCCCCGCGGCGTGCTGCTCAAGCGGCCCGGGCAGACCGGTGCCGCGCCAGTACTCGGTGAAGGCGACATCGAAGTAGGTCAGGTAGTGGCCGTTGAAGACCACCTTCTGCAGATCCACCTCGGCCCAGCGCACGCGCAGGGTGTGGAGGAAGGCGAAGTCAGTGCGTTGGCTCATGGATGATGGGCAGGTTGGGTAAGGTCAGGGAAGGCGCTCCGCTTGTCTGGCGGGCATCTCCGGGCATTTTGGGCTGGAGAAGCGCATGGATCCTCACAAGAATGAACTGATTCAAGCATTCACGCGCCTCTTCAAGGCAAAGCGGCTGGAAACCCGCACCAGACAAGCGGAAAGCCATCCTCAGACGACCAAGCCGGGGACGATGCCCTCGCTCAGCCCGAAGGCTTCGCGCAGTGCGCCGGCCGCCAGCTCGTGAGCAACGCGCGCCCGGTCCACCCAGCCGCCCATGTTGAAGAAGCCGTGGATCATGTTGGGAAAGTCCACCCACTGCGCCGGCACGCCCTGGGCCTGCAGCTTCTCGGCGTACAGGCGGCCTTCGTCGCAGAGCGGATCGAAGCCAGCGGTGAGCACCCAGGCCGGCGCCACGCCGGCCAGCGGCGGCGCATTGGGCGCGTCAAGCGGTGCGAAGCGCCAGTCGTTGCGGTCGATGGGGCTGCGCAGGTAAAGGCCAAAGAACCAGTCGATGTCCTCGCGCTCCAGCAAGTAGCCGTGCGTCAGCCGCTTGTGGCTCGGCGTGTTCTGGTGGCCCGCCGTGCCGGGGTAGATCAGGAGCTGCAGGGCCAGCATCAGGCCGTGGTCGCGCGCGTGGATCGCCGTAACAGCAGCGAGTGTGCCGCCGGCGCTGTCTCCACCCACCGCGATTCGACCCGTATCCAGCGCGTGGCCGGCGCCATGCACCTCCAGCCAGCGCAGCGCGCCCCAGGCGTCATGCACGGCGGCCGGGAACGTGTGCTCCGGCGCCAGGCGGTAATCCACGCTCAGCACCGCGCAGGGCACGTTGGCGGCCAGCCAGCGGCAGATGCGCTCATGTGTATTGATGGAGCCGATCGTGAACCCGCCGCCGTGAAGGAACAGCAGCACCGGCTGCGGCAGCCAGGGGTTGGGTTCGGCGCCGTAGTACAGCCGGGCCGGGACGCTGGCACCGCCGCCAAAACCTGCCAAAGGCAAATGAAGATCGTCCACGCGCGGCAGAGCCACCGGCTTGATGTCCACGATCGGCGCCTGCTTCTCGTAGAGCTTGCGGGCTTCGGCCGGCGGCAAATCGCGAAAGTGCGGCGTGCGCCGCTTGCCGGCCTGGGCGATCAGCACAGCGACCTGCGGATCGAGACCCGATGCGGTCATGCAGGACGCCCGGCTGCGGCAGGTGCCCAAAAAGCCGAAAGCGCTTCCGCTTGTCCCACGGGCTTCTTCAGCCATTTTGACCTGAAGAGCCGCATCCAGAGCCGATCTCGCATTCGAAGTCCGGGCGTCACGGCTGGCTGGCGAGCCAAGCGTCGATCGCGGCGTTGATGCGCTCCGGCTGCTCATGCACCACCCAGTGGCCGCCCTCGGCAATGCGTTCGATGCTCAGAGGGCTCACCAGCGCGTCCAGGCCGTCCAGCAGGGTCGCGGGCAGCGCCATGTCGCGTTCGCCCCAGATCACCAAAGTCGGCCGCTTGACCAGCCAGTCCTGGGGCTGCAGGTTCAGGGCCGCCGGGCCGGGGTCGGTCGGGGTGGGCGGATGCAGGGGGCTGGCGCGGTAGTAGTTCACCCCACCGGTCATGGAATGGCTGCCGTTCTCGCCGGGCACGGACCACATGGCCTGGTAGCGCGCGCGCAGGGGCTCGAACCAGGGCGCCGGCGGCTGGCCCATCCCGTTGAAGAAGGTTTCGGCGGCGGCAAAGCCGTTCTTGACCAGCGCCTCCTCGCTGCCGGGCGCCCGCAGCCAGTTCATGTATTGGCTTGCGGCCTGTTGCGCCGGGTCGGTCGCCAGCGCACGCATGAACACGTAGGGGTGCGGCGAGTTGATGATGACCAGCTGCCTGACCCACTGCGGTTGCTGGATGGCGAGGTTCCAGGCCAGCGCCCCGCCCCAGTCGTGCGCCACGACGATTGCGCTGTCATAGCCCAGGTGCTTGATGAGGCCCGTCAGGTCACCCAGCAGCAACTTGGGCCGGTAGGCAGCGATCTCGGCGGGCTTGCTGGAGAGGTTGAAGCCGCGCAGGTCCGGCGCCACGGCAAAGTAGCGTTGACCAAAGTGCGCCAGCTGCGCCTCCCACTCGAACCAGGCTTCCGGAAAGCCGTGGATGAACAGCATGAGTGGGGCGCCGGGCGTGCCGGCTGTGGCGTAGTGCAGCTTGATGCCGGGTTGAACCTCGGCAAACTGGCCGTCGCGGATCGCGGCAGCCACGGCTCAGCCCTCGGCGCGCAGTTGGGAGCGCAGCTTTTCGCCCAGGTCCGGGCGGTCCTTGAAGGGGTCCGTTGGGTTTCGGCCGAGCGCCACGTCTTCCAGCCGGGTCTGCACCATGGCCAGGGCCTGGGGGTGGCTGTAGATGTAGAACTGGCGCGCCTCGATGGCGGCAAAGGTCTTGGCGGCCACCTCGGCGGCGCTGACCTTGCCGGAGGTCACGGCCTTCTCGCTCATCACCTGCGCGATCATCTGGCTCTTGGTGGGCCGCGCGCCCTTGAGGTCTGCCGGGCGATTTCGGTGGCTCTGGTGGATGCCGGTGGGTACGAAGTACGGGCACAGCACGCTGGCGCTGACCTGCGGCGTGACCAGGGCAAGGTCCTGGTACAGTGTCTCGGACAGGCTCACCACCGCATGCTTGCTGACGTTGTACACACCCATGTTCGGCGCGTTGAGCAGCCCGGCCATGCTGGCGGTGTTGATGATGTGGCCCTCGTAGGCGGCATCGGCCTGCGCGGCGGCGATCATGTGCGGCGTGAACAGGCGCACGCCATGGGCCACGCCCCAGAGGTTGACGTTGATCACCCACTCCCAGTCCGCCTGGGTGTGCTCCCAGATCAGGCCGCCGAAGGCCACCCCGGCGTTGTTGAAGACCAGGTGCGGCACGCCGAAGCGCTCCATGGCCGCAGCGGCAAAGGCCTCCATGGCGGCGGCAGAACCCACGTCCACCTTCTGCGCGAGCACCCGGGCGCCCTGCCCCTGCAGTTCGGCGGCCGCTGAGGCGAGCGCATCGTCCTGCACGTCGGCGAGCACCAGGTTCATGCCGCGGCGTGCAGCTTCACGCGCAAACTCCAGGCCAAAGCCCGAACCCGCGCCCGTGATCACGGCCGTGCGGCCGGCAAACTGCTTCATGCTGCCTCCAGAATCATTTCGATGTGGGGAATGTCGTCTTCGATATAGGGCTCGGAGATCGTGCGAAAGCCCAGGTCCGTGTAGAAGCGCTCCAGCCGCGCCTGTGCGCCGATGCGGTTCTTCTGCCCCGGCCAGGTCGCGTGGTGGCGGGCAATGCCCTCGGTCACCAGCACGCGGCCGATGCCCGTACCGCGCACTGCGGGCGAGCTGATCACCCGGCCGATCGAGGGCTCCGGGTACTTCACGCCGGGGTCCACCAGACGCAGATAGGCCAGGAGCTTGCCCTGAGCATCGTCCGCGCGGCCCAGCAGATGCCAGCACTGCTGATCCACGTAGTCCGGGTCCTGAAAGACGCAATTCTGTTCCACCACAAAGACCTCGCTGCGCAGGGCGAGCAGGTCATAGACGTCATGGGGGCTGAGATCGGGGAATCGGGCCCAGGTCCAGACCAGGGCGGGAGCTTGTGAAGTCATGCAGTGCGGGGATGGTCCAGCGTGTCGTCTTGAGCGGCCTGCGCTTTCGGCCGGCGCGGCGCAAACACGGTGCGCAGGGTGTGCGGCCAGGGCATCACCTGCGCCCCGTGCAGATGGCCACGCGTGGCCAGCAGCGCGTGCAGGGCCGGCAGCCGGTAGTGCGGCACCGCCGGGTACAAGTGGTGTTCCAGGTGATAGTTCACGTGCAGCGGGAAGAACACGGCGCGCGCGATCAGCCCCGGCAGACCGCGCAGTTCATTGGTGCGCGCAGCCGTGAGTGGCCAGGACAGGTCCGTCACCGCGCCGTGTTCACAGATGGCCCGCAGGCGCAGGATGGGCTGCAGCACCGTGACCAGCGGCAGCACCCAGAGCAGCAGATACAGCGCGAGCCCCTGCCCGCCCCAGATCAGCCCCGCGAGCGCCGGCAGCAGCAGCTGCCCGGCGACGACCAGCCAGCGGTCCTTGCGGGCAGCGGCGCGCAGGGCGGGCGAGGTGTCATCCAGCGGCCGGATGCTCCTGCCGGTGTCGGCATTCAGCGCCGGGCTGCCGAAGAAGTAGGCAAAGGTCTTCCAGGCGTTCAGCCCGGCCAGATCCTGCGCGAGCTTCTTCCAGAGATAGGCGCGGCCGCGCGGATAGCCGCCGTGGATGGCCGTGTCCGGGTCTTCCGGCCCGTAGAGGTTGTTGTGATGCAGGCGATGCGTGACGCGGTAGGTACACATCGAGATGCCGCCCAGCACGCCAGCCAGCCGGCCGAAGAAGTCATTCAGCCCGCGATGCTCGAACAGCCGGTAGTGCGTGGCCTCATGGGCCAGCACGAACATGGCGTGCTGCTGGACGCCGTTGACGAGGATGGCGAGCACCACCGCCGCCCAGTGCTGGGTTGCCACCGCCAGTGCGGTGACGGCGATCACCGGCCCGAACACGCGCAGCACCGCCAGCCCGCCCTGGGCGCTCGACAAGGCGGTGAAGGCCTTGAGTTCGTCTGCGCTCAGCAGCTTGCGTGGCGCGGCCGCTGAGGCGCTGGACCCGGCCGCGACCGATCCGGCAACGGCAGGCCGCTCGTCATTGCGGAACTCTTCGCCCTGCGGCGGCGTGGTGTGCTGGCTCATGGACGCCCTTCCGGCTGAATGCTGGCCAAAGGCAAGCGCCGCAACGCGCCTCGCACGAAGCGGCCAGTCAGAATCGATCCGGGTCGCGCGGCCGCGCCGTGGGCGCCGCCACCAGCGAGGTGACGGTCTGGTACCAGGGCTTCACGTAGGCAATCAGCACGCCGTTCTTCACGGCCGGGTCCTTGGACGCGAAGTCCATGGCGTCCTCCTCCGTGACGCCCTCGGCCAGGATCATCAGGCCGCCGGAGTGGTCCATGAAGTGGCCGCCCTCGAGCAGCAGCCCCTTGTTGAGCCACTTGCCCCAATGGGCGAGGTGCTCGACATGGAAGCGCTGGCTGCGCAGGGGTTGACCAGCTTGCCATTGGGGTCCGGCGCGAAGAATGACGACGTGCTTGAGCGACATGCCCTCTGGGAGTGATTCAGACCAGCTTGACGAGCTGCTTGCCGAAGTTGGCGCCCTTGAGCAGGCCCATGAAGGCTTCGGGCGCGCTGGCAAGGCCCTGCGAGACCGTCTCGCGGTACTTGAGCTTACCCGTGGCCACGAGCGTGCCCAGTTCCTTGAGCGCCTCGGGCCACTTGTCCATGTGCTCGCTGACGATAAAGCCCTGCATCTTCAGGCGACTCACCAGAATGAGTGCCGGGTTGGCCATGGGCAGAGGCTCGCCGTTGTAGCCGGCGATCATGCCGCACACCGCAATGCGGCCGAAGGCGTTCATGCGCAGCAGCACGGTGTCCATGATCCAGCCGCCCACGTTCTCGAAGTAGCAGTCGATACCGTTTGGCGCGGATTCCTTCAGCGCCTTGGCAAGGGCCTTGCCGTCGCTGTGGGCCTTGTAGTCGATGCAGGCATCGAAGCCGAGCTCCTCCACCACGTAGCGGCACTTGTCCGGGCCGCCGGCGATACCCACCGCGCGGCAGCCGCGCGCCTTGGCGAGTTGCCCCACCGCACCGCCCACCGCGCCGGAAGCGGCCGAGACCACGACCGTCTCACCCGCCTTAGGCTCGCAGATCTGCGTCAGGCCGTACCAGCCGGTCACGCCGGGCATGCCCACGGCGCCCAGGTAGGCACTTAGCGGAATGTGGGTTGTGTCCACCTTCTGCAGCACGCCGCGCTGGCTGGCATCGACCACGGCATATTCCGCCCAGCCGCCCATGCCCACCACCTTGTCGCCTGCCTTGAAGTGCGGGTTGCGGCTTTCCACCACCTCACCCACCGTGCCGCCGATCATGGTTTCGTTGAGCGGCTGCGGCTGGGCATAGCTGCGGCCCTCGTTCATGCGGCCGCGCATGTACGGGTCCAGGCTCAGGTAGTGATGGCGCACCAGCACCTGGCCGTCGGCCAGATCAGGCGCCGTGACGCTCTCCAGGCGGAAGTTGTCCGGCGTGACGGGGCCGGTGGGGCGGGATGCGAGGACGATCCGGTTGAACGTGGTGGCCATGATTCAGTCTCCTTTGAGAATGGTGGTGGGGGCCATGCCCAGCTTGGCAGCGGCTTCCCAGGACTTGAGGAACTTGAAGGTGCCGCTGGCCTTGGCGCAGACCTGCCCTTCGCTGTCGATCAGTTCGCCTTCACAGAAGGCCATGCTCGTGCTCGTGTGAAAACAGGTGCCGCGCGCCGTGAGCCGCGGCCCCTTGGCACCCCGCACGAAGGTGGTCTTCATCTCCACCGTGACATTGCCGCCCTGTTGCGAGGCCTGCACCGAGCGCCCCGCCATCGCCATGGCCACATCCAGCATGGTCATCACCACGCCGCCATGCACCACGCCCCAGCTGTTGGTGTGGCGCCGGCCCACGTCGAGATAGCACTCGGCGCGCCCGCCCTCCACCGGGCCGTAGTCCAGGCCAAGGTCGTCGTGAAAAGGGATTTCGATGCCGCGGGCGGCGAGGGATTTGCTCATTTGGGTAGGTGGAGTCGAAGGGGATCCATCGGCGCAAGTCCGTACTTCATGATCAGGGCCTTGGCTGCCGTCGAATCGAGTGCCTTCGTATATGCGTGCCAGCGCTTGTCGCGCTTTCCCGGAAGATAGATGGTGTGCAACCGATACATGCCTTCACCGTCCCGAAAAACTCCGACAGATTTGCCGTCGATCAGGCCAAGAAAGATTGAGCCTGGCACACGCGCAGCTTCCGCCGCGAACCGCTCTCGTAACTCCTGAGCGGTGCTCGAGTCGAGGTTGTTTGCTTGCTTGCGCCCGTCGAAGGCTCCGGCGAACAGCACTTCACCGACCACACGGAAGCCAACCTCAAACAGAAATTCGCCGAGCGGCATCTCAGCTCCTCACACCGCACTCACCCCGCCATCCACCGCCAGCACCTGCCCGGTAATGTGTTGGCCGGCGTTGCTGGCAAACAGGAGTGCGGCGCCCTTGAGATCTTCGGGCCCACCGATGCGCAGCAAGGGCGCACCCATCGCAAGCCGGTCTTCGCCGATGGCGGCGAGCACGCCCTTGGTCATCTTGCTCGGGAAGAAACCGGGGGCGAGGGCATTGACCGTGATGCCGTGGCGCCCCCACTCCCCTGCGAGGGTGCGCGTGAAATTGATGACCGCGCCCTTGCTGGTGTTGTAGGCAATCGTCTGCATGGTGCCGGGCGGGTTGCCGGCCAGGCCGGCGATGCTGGCCACGTTGATGATGCGGCCGTACCTGCGCGGGATCATGCTGCGCTTGCCGATGGCCTGGGTGAGCAGGAACAGGCCGCGGATGTTCAGATCCATGACCTTGTCCCAGGCTTCGAGCGGGTAGTCCTCGGCCGGGGCGCCCCAGGTGGCACCGGCGTTGTTGACCAGAATGTCCACATGCCCGAGCACCGCGATGCTCTCGTGCGCCAGGCTGTCGATCGAGCCTTCGTCGCTGCCGTCGGCCACTACGTAGCCGGCGCGGATGCCCTGGGCTGCCAGGTGCGCCACCGCCTCGCGCAGCTCGTCTTCCTTGCGGGCTGACAGCATGAGCTGCGCGCCCATCTCGCCCAGCGCCTCGGCGATCTGCAGGCCCAGCCCGCGCGAACCGCCAGTGATGAGCGCCGTGCGCCCGGACAGGTCAAGCAGCTGCTTGATGCTCATGGTGTCCTCGATGTGAAAACGTGGAAGTCCATTTGGCGCGGTTCTTCAGGCCAAAATGGCTGGAAAGCCGCGCCAGACAAGCGGAAAGCCCATGCCAGACCGCATCGGGGGCGAGGCTTGCAAGACTCGCCTCTTGCGCCGGCGCCGGGCAGTGCCCGGCGAAACCCCGGCTCCAGCGGATAACCCATGCCAGACCGCATCGGGGCTCGCGCTGGCAGGCGCGAGCTCTTGTCTGCGCACGGCGCATGCGCCGCGAAACCCGCAGACAAGCGGAAAGCCTTCCAAAGCGGCGCGACTCGGAGTCACTCGACCCGCCAATCCAGCACGCTGCGCGTCTCGCGCATCGCACCCAGGGCTTGGCCGACGGCCTTGTGGTGCGGGTGACTCTGGTAGGCGACCAGCGCAGCTTCGTCCGCAAAGTCGCTGACGAGAATGACGTCTGCATTGGCCTCCAGCCCCGGCGTCGCGAGTGCCACCTCAAAACGCAGGATGCCCGGCACCACCGTGGCGCAGCTGTCCAGCAGGCGCTTGAACTCGGGCGCGTCGGCCGGGTTCTTGAGCTTCCACATCACCACGTGGCGGATCATGGGTTCTCGTCCTCCGGCAGGGTCATGCGGGCGCGCTTGAAGATCATGGCCACTCCGATGATGAGCGCCAGCACGCCGCCCGTGAGCACGAAGGGCGTCACCGCCGGCGCGAGCTCGTTGAACATCATGTACAGCCCACCTGCGGTGACGATCATGCCGCCGTAGATCAGGATCCAGATGATTCCTTCGAAGCGGTTGGTGAAGACGCCCATCCAGCTCATTGCACGCCCCTCAGAACCACGCGTCCTGCATATCCAGCGTGGTGGTGTCCAGCGACTCCAGCAACGTCAGTTGCGAGTCCACCTTGGGCAGCTCGTACAGGTAGAAGTAGCGGCAGGCCTGCCACTTGCCATGCAGGAAGTCGCTCTTGCTTTCGTCCCATGCAGCCGACGCCGCGAGCGACAGGTCCAGCCAGACCCACGCCATCACCACATGGCCAAAGGCCTCCAGATAGGCCGTGGCATTGGCCAGGGTCTTCTGCGGATCGCCCGCGCCCCAGAGGGTCTGCGTCACGGCGGCCAGGCGCATGACACGCTCGCCGAGCATCTGCGCCCAGCGCCGCGTGTCGGCACTCTTGCTCTGCGCGGCCCGGCCGATGGTGGCCTTGACGCGCTCGCCCAGCAGCTTGAAGGCTGCGCCCTCGGCCATGACGACCTTGCGGCCCAGCAGATCCAGCCCCTGGATGCCGTGCGTACCTTCGTGGATGGGGTTGAGGCGGTTGTCCCGGTAGTACTGCTCGACCGGATAGTCCCGGGTGTAGCCGTAGCCGCCATGGACCTGGATGGCCAGGGCGTTGGCCTCCAGGCACCACTGGCTGGGCCAGCTCTTGGCGATCGGCGTCAGGATGTCGAGCAGCAGGGTCGCGTCCTTGCGCGCCTGCTCGGTCTCGCCGGTCTTTTCCTCGTCCACGAGGCGGGCGCAGAACAGGTTCAGGGCCAGCGCGCCTTCGGCATAGGCCTTCTGGGCGAGCAGCATGCGCTTCACGTCGGCATGCTGAATGATGGGAATCTGCGGGCTGGCCGGGTCTTTGCCCGCCGCGGTCATCGGGCGGCCCTGTGGCCGGCCGCGGGCGTATTCCAGGCTGGCCACATAGCCCGCCCAGCCGAGCATGGTGGCGCCCAGCCCCACGCCGATGCGCGCCTCGTTCATCATGTGGAACATGGCGTTCAGGCCGCGGCCCGGCTCACCCACCAGGTAGCCGATCGCACCCGCCTTCGCCTCACCACTCGAGCCCACCGGCTTGAACTGGCCTTCGCCAAAGTTCAGCAGCGTGTTCACCGTGCCGCGGTAACCCATCTTGTGATTCAGGCCTGCGAGCACCACGTCATTGCGCTCGCCTACCGTCACTTGCGCGCTGTCGCCCTGCCCGGCCACGCTCACCAGCCGCTTGGGCACGGCAAAGAGCGAAATGCCCTTGGTGCCCGGAATCAGCTTGCCGTCCGGCCCCGGAATCTTGGCCAGCACCAGATGCACGATGTTCTCGGTGAGTTCATGGTCACCACCCGAGATCCACATCTTGTTGCCGCGCAGCCGATACTGCGGGCCCAGCGCTGAGTCGCCCTCGAATTCGGCGCGCGTGGTGATGTCCGACAGACTGGAACCCGCCTGGGGTTCGGACAGGCACATGGTGCCGAAGAAGCGGCCGGCCAGCTCGGGGCGCACGAAGGCGTCGATCTGCGCCGCACTCCCGTAGGCCAGCAGCAGGTTGGCATTGCCGATCGTCAGGAAGGGGTAGCCCGCTGTGGCCACATTGGCCGCCATCACATGGGCCATGCAGGCCTTGGCCACCACCTGCGGCAACTGCATGCCGCCGAATTCGTAGTCATGCTCGGCCGCAATGAGACCGGAGGCAATGAAGGCATCCAGCGCCGTTTTGACTTCAGGGATCAGATGCACCCGCTCGCCATCGAAGCGCGGCTCGTTCTCGTCGGCCTTGCGGTTGTGCGGCGCGAAGTGCTCGCGGGCCAGCTTCTCGGCCAGATCGAGCGCAGCCTGGAAGGTGTCGGGGGAGTGGTCGGCGAAGCGCTGACGTGTGGTCAATGCATTCACGCCCAGCCACTGTTCCATCTGAAAAGAGAGCTCCAGCCGAAGTGCATCGTTCATTGGATCTTGAACTCCCAGGGTGTCACAACGACCCATTCAGCCGTGGGCTGTACCTTGGGCGGCCCCAGGCGTCCGACCGCATCGCGATAGAGCTTTTCGAGCAGGTCCTTGAGCGGGGTCGATCGAAAACCAGATCGCTCCATTACTTCAACCGTCCCTCTCGCGAAATCGACGCGAACATCAAACTGCCCTTGGCCGCCCGCCAGCAGCGACGCGAAGGGATAGAACGGTTTGATCGCTGACGCCATGGCCTCCAGGCCCACCGCAAGGCGGCATCGCTCGCGCCGATCGGCAGACCAAGACTCGATGCCACGCACAAACGCCTCGACATCTTCGGTCTTCGCAACACGGCAGATCTCTGGCATGGGTGCACGCCCGCCATCGGGCAAGCGGGCGTACCACCAAAGCGTCTGTGCGACGTCGGCGCCACCGGCCGCGCTGGCCGACAGCGCAGCCAGATAGGCAGGAGCCCGCGCCGTGTCACCCAGCCCCCACGCCTTGGCGTAGAAATCGCGCGCACGGTCGGTGTTTGGTTTGAGGCAGGCACCCCGCTCATACATCGACCCAGCAATCAAGTAAGTCGCAGCAGTCGGCTTTTCCAGCATGCCGTTGAGCTGCTCGACCGCTTGATCGCACTGGCCCTTTGCAATTCGGTTGAGCAACGAATTAGGCAACTCAACGGCCGTAGCGCCTTTACTTGCGAGCGCAAGCAGCACGGATATCAAGGCATTTCGTGCTCGCATCAGCACACCTCAAACAACCCCGCCGCCCCCATCCCGCCACCAATGCACATGGTGACGACCACATACTTCGCGCCGCGGCGCTTGCCCTCGATGAGCGCTTGGCCCACGAGGCGCTGGCCGCTCATGCCGTAGGGATGGCCCACGGCGATGGCGCCGCCGTTCACGTTCAGGCGGTCGGCCGGGATGCCGAGCTTGTCGCGGCAATACAGCACCTGGACCGCAAAGGCTTCGTTCAACTCCCACAGGCCAATGTCGTCCATCTTCACGCCAGTGCGGGCGAGCAGCTTGGGCACGGCAAACACGGGGCCGATACCCATTTCGTCTGGCTCGCAGCCCGCCACGGCAAAGCCGCGGAAGATGCCCAGGGGCTTCAGGCCCTTCTGCTCGGCGTACCTTGCGCTCGTCACCACGCAGGCGCCGGCGCCATCCGAGAACTGGCTGGCATTGCCTGCAGCCACCACACCACCCGGCAGGGCGGGCTTGATGTTGCCCAGTGCTTCCTTGGTGGTGCCTTCACGCAGGCCTTCGTCCACCGAGACGGTCACTTCCTTGGTGCGCATGCCCATGACGGGGTCGGCCACGCCGGCGGTGACGGTGATGGGTACCACTTCATCGGCAAACTTGCCGGCCGCCCAGGCGGCGCAGGCGCGCTGCTGGGAGAGCGCACCGTATTCGTCCTGCACATCGCGGCCGATGCCATAGCGCTTGGCCACGGTCTCGGCGGTCTGCAGCATGGGCCAGTAGATGGCGGGGATGTTCGCGTCCAGCCAGCTCTCCTTGAGCATGTGCGTGTTCATCTCGTTCTGCACGCAGGAGATGGCTTCCAGGCCGCCGGCCACATAGACATCACCCTCGCCCGCGATCACGCGCTGAGCCGCCATGGCAATGGTCTGCAGGCCGCTGGAGCAGAAGCGGTTCACGGTCGCGCCCGCCACACTGACGGGCAGGCCGGCGCGCAGCGCGATCTGGCGGGCGATGTTGCTGCCCGTGGCGCCTTCCGGGAAGGCGTTGCCCATGAGCACGTCTTCCACGGCGCCGCCGTCGATGCCGGCGCGTTCCACAGCAGCCTTGACCACGTGGGCGCCCAGCGTGGCGCCGTGGGTCATGTTGAAGGCGCCCTTCCAGCTCTTGGCCAGAGGCGTGCGTGCGGTGGAAACAATGACTGCGTCTTGCATGTGAATTCTCCGGAGGATCGTGCTGCGGGCTTCGATCTGGGCAATCGAGACAGGCTCGACGACCGTCATCAAACCGCGCAGCGCGAGGTCATTTCGTCATCAGGCTCAAACGAGCGGCTTGCCTTCGGCCAGCAGCTTCACGAGCAGCGGCGCGGGCGTCCAGAACGCAGCGTCCGCACCCGGCTGGCTGCCAAAGCGCTTCATGTCGGTAACCACGTTGTGCAGACCCATGGTGTCGGCGTAGCACAGGGGGCCGCCGCGCCACAGCGGGAAGCCGTAGCCAGTCAGGTAAACCATGTCGATGTCGCTGGCCTTGCTGGCAATGCCTTCCTCTAGGATGTGCGCGGCCTCGTTCACGAGCGCATACACCAGGCGGCCGACGATTTCGTCGTTGCCGATCTTGCGCGGCGTGATGCCTGCGTCCGCGCGGTGCTTCTCGACCAGTTCCTTGACCACCGACGAAGGCAGCGCATCACGCTTGCCCGGCAGATAGTCGTACCAGCCGGCGCCGGTCTTCTGGCCGAAGCGGCCGAGTTCGCAGAGCTTGTCGCCGACCTTGCTGTACTTCAGCTCGGACTGCTCGACATAGCGGCGCTTGCGGATGGCCCAGCCGATGTCGTTGCCGGCCAGGTCGCTCATGCGGAAGGGGCCCATGGCAAAGCCGAACTTCTCGATGGCGCGGTCCACCTGCTCGGGGCTGGCGCCCTCCTCCACCATCTGCAGGGCCTGGCGGCTGTACTGCTCTATCATGCGGTTGCCGATGAAGCCGTCGCACACGCCGCTGACCACGGCCGTCTTGCGGATGGTCTTGGCGACCTTCATGACCGTGGCGAGCACATCCTTGGCGGTGGCGGCGCCGCGCACCACCTCCAGCAGCTTCATGACGTTGGCCGGGCTGAAGAAGTGCATGCCCACCACGTCCTGCGGCCGTTTGGTGAAGCTGGCAATCTTGTTCACGTCCAGCGTGGAGGTGTTGGACGCCAGGATCGCGCCGGGCTTCATGACGGCGTCCAGCTGCGTGAACACCTTCTCCTTGACGCCCATGTCCTCGAACACGGCCTCGATGACGAGATCGGCGTCCTTGATGTCCTCGTAGCTCGTGGTGGTGCTCAGCAGCGCCATGCGCTGATCGAGCTTCTCCTGTTTGAGCTTGCCCTTCTTGACCTGGCCCTCATAGTTCTTGCGCATGATGCCGGTGCCGCGCTCCAAGGCCTCGGCACTCATCTCCAGGATCGTGACCGGGATGCCGGCATTCAGGAAGTTCATGGAAATGCCGCCACCCATGGTGCCGGCGCCGATGACAGCCACTTTCCTGATTTCGCGTACCGGCGTGCTCTCCGGCACGTCCGGGATCTTGCTGGCGGCACGTTCGCCGAAGAAGGCATGACGCAGGGCCTTGCTCTCCGGCGTCATCATCAGTTCGATGAATTGCTCCTTCTCGAAGTTCAGGCCTTCATCGAAGGGCTTCTTGACGGCGGCTTCCACGCAGTCCACACACTTGACCGGCGCCGGGAAGTTCTTCGCGACGGCGCGCACCGTGTTGCGGGCGAACTGGAAGTAGCCGTCGGCCTCGGCATGCTTGGCCGGCAGGTTGCGCACCAGCGGCAAAGGCCGCTTGTCTGCCACTTCATTGGCGAAAGCCAGCGCTTCTTCAGCCAGGGTCTCGACGCTCTTGCTGAGCTTGTCGAAAAGCTTCTGGCCCGGCGCCATGGCCAGGAGCTCGCTCTTGACCGGCTCGCCGCTGACGATCATGTTGAGCGCGTTCTCGACACCCAGGGCGCGCGGCAGACGCTGCGTACCCCCTGCGCCGGGGAGCAGGCCCAGCTTCACCTCCGGCAGCGCAATCTGCGCGCCAGGCGCGGCGATCCGGTAGTGGCAGCCCAGGGAGAGCTCCAGCCCGCCGCCCATGCACACGGTGTGGATGGCGGCGATCACCGGCTTGGCGCTGAGCTCCACCGTGCGGATGCAGGCGTGCAGGTCCGGCTGCAACGCCATCTTGGGGGTGTTGAATTCACGAATGTCCGCGCCGCCCGAGAAGGCCTTGCCCGCACCCGTGATGATGATGGCCTTGACGGCGGCATCGGCATTGGCGTGCTCGATGCCCTCGCAAAGGGATTTGCGGGTCTCGTAGCCCAGGCCGTTGACTGGCGGGTTGTCCAGCGTGAGGACGGCAATGGCGCCGTGAAGTGCGTATTTGGCGGTCATGAAGTCTCCTGGGAGGATGGGCGGCGCTCGCGTTGAAGCCCAGCTGCGGCGCCGCTTCGATTGGGGCAGCGTACCTCAAAAAGCACGACCGTTCGGTTTCAGTGTGCCGCTCGGCAAGCCAAGTCAATTCGACGCCGATGAGTCACACATTCGGTCATGAATTCCGATCACCAGAACCGGCCAGAAATGGCTTCATACAAGCGGGAAGTGGCAAATTAGACAAATCAAATCAGTCAAAATCGGCCAAACTTGGCGGCGATCAAACCTCCAGCCACTCCTTGCGCACCTTTTCGTTGGCCTTGAGATCGGCCGGGGTGCCCTCGAACACCACGTTGCCATGGCCCATGACGTACACGCGGTTGGAGATATCCAGAGCGATGGCCAGCTTCTGTTCGATGAGTAGCACGGACAGTCCGCGGCGCTTGAGCTCCTGCAGATACTGCGCCACGAGCTCGACGATCTTGGGCGCAAGCCCCTCGGTCGGCTCGTCGATGATGATCAGCTCCGGGTCGCCCATGAGTGTGCGGCAGAGCGTCAGCATCTGCTGCTCGCCACCGGACAGGACCCCGGCCTGCGTGTGCTGGCGCTCCTTCAGGCGCGGGAACATGCGGTACATGTCCTCGTAACTCCATTGGCCCGGCTTCGTCGCCTTGAGGCCCAGAGTGAGGTTCTGTTCGACGGTGAGCGTGGGGAAGATGTCGCGGTTCTCAGGCACGTAGCCCATGCCCAGATGCGCAATCTCGTAGGCCTTCCTGCCCACCAGCTCAGCCCCTTTGAAGCGCACCGAACCCGTGGCGTCCACCAGCCCCATGATGGCCTTGGCCGTGGTGGACCGCCCCACCCCGTTGCGGCCCAGCAGGCTGACGATCTCGCCCTTGCCCACGTGCATGTCCACACCATGCAGCACATGGCTCTTGCCGTACCAGCCGTGCAGATTCCTGATCGAGAGCAAGTCTTCAGCCATGAGCCGCCTCCGTCGCTTCTTCCGCGCCATGTCCGCCGAGGTAGGCTTCCTGCACGGCCGCACTCTCGCGGATGGCCTGTGGCGTGTCGCTGGCGATCACCTCGCCGTACACCAGCACGCTGATGCGATCCGCCAGACCGAACACCACGCTCATGTCGTGCTCCACCATGACCAGGGTCTTGCCAATGGTGACCTCGCGGATCAGCTCCACGGCCCGATCGCTCTCGCTGCGCGACATGCCGGCCGTCGGCTCATCGAGCAGAATCACGTCAGCGCCACCGGCGATCGTGATGCCGATCTCCAGAGCGCGCTGCTCGGCGTAAGTCAGCAGGCTCGCCTTGGTGTCGCGCCGGTACTTCAGGCCGATGCGCTCCATCACCTGCTCGGCGCGTTCCCGCGCGTCCTTGAGCTGGCTGAGCTTGTGCCAGAAGGAGTAGCGATAGCCCAGGCTCCAGAGCACCGCGCAGCGCAGGTTCTCGAAGACGCTGAGGTTGCCGAACAGATTGTTGATCTGGAAGCTGCGCGCCAGACCCATGCGGTTGATCTCAAAGGGCTTCTTGCGGGTGACATCGGCGCCGTTCAGTTCAATGCGGCCGCTGCTGACGCCAAAGCGCCCGCTGACCAGGTTGAACAGCGTGGACTTGCCCGCACCGTTGGGGCCGATGATGGCGTGCCGCTCGCCCGAGGCAATGCTCAGGTTCACGCCGCGGATGATCTCGGTCTTGCCGAAGGACTTGCGGACGTCTGTGAGTTTGAGCGCGGCGTGCGTCATAGAACGAGCTTCTTCTTTTCTTCGTCTTCGATCTCTTCGGCAATCGCGTCCCACTCGGCCTTGAATCGGCGCCGCATGGGTTCGAAGATCAGCGTGCCACCCACGAGCAGCGAGCCCGCGATGATCCAGGCCGTGACGCCGGCGGTGTCCATCTGGAAACCGAAGAGGCTGCGCACGGTCCCGTTGGCGGCCTCCAGCGTGAGGTGGTAGGTCATCTCGATGACCATGATCACGCCAAGCGTGAGCAGCAGGCTGCCGGCGAATACGCCCAAGTAGGGGTCCAACAGACGCTTGAACTTGCCATAGCCGACAACGCGCAGGTTCATCAGGATCAGACTGGACAGTCCACCCGGCGCATACATGACCATGAGCACGAAGACCACACCCAGGTAGAGCTGCCAGGCCTTGGTGAACTCGCTCATGGAGATCGCAAAGATCACGAACACGATCGCGCCCAGGATCGGCCCGAAGAAGAACAGCGCACCACCCAGAAACACCGCCAGTAGCACGCCACCGGATCGGATGGCACTCACCGCCTCGGCACTCACGATCTCGAAGTTGATGGCCGTGAGCCCGCCCGAGATGCCCGCAAAGAAGCTTGATGCGATCAGCACGAACCAGCGCACCCGCTGCGTGTTGTAGCCAATGAATTCGACCCGCTCGGGGTTGTCACGCACGGCATTGGCCATGCGCCCCAGCGGCGTCTGCGTGAAGGCGAACATCATCACCATGCACACCAGCGTCCAGACGGCGATGAGGTAGTAGACCTGGATCGCCGGGCCGTAGGTCAGGCCGAAGAAGGGCTCACCCACGACGCGGTTGCCGGTGATGCCGCCCTCCCCGCCAAAGAAGCCGGGGAACATCAGCGAGCAGGCAAACACCATCTCGCCGATGCCCAGGGTAATCATGGCAAAGGGCGTGCCGGCCTTCTTGGTCGTCACGTAGCCGAAGATCACGCCGAAGAATGCACCGGCCAGACCGCCCACGAGAGGCAGCAAGCTCACCGGCAGATGCAGCTTGCCCGCGGCAATCCAGTTCAGCGCATGGATGGCAAAGAAGGCCCCCAAGCCCGAATACACCGCATGGCCGAAGCTCAGCATGCCGGTCTGACCGAGCAGCATGTTGTAGGACAGCGCGAAGATGATCATGATGCCCATCTGCGAGAGCAGCGTGATCGCAAAGCCGCTGTCGAACACCAGCGGCGCGCCAACGAACAGCAGCGCGGTGAACCCCCAGATGAACCAACGGCCGAAGTTGATCGGCTTGAAGCGGAAGGTGTCGCGAGCCATCAGCACGCTCCTCCAGCCCGCAGCCGGAGTCTGCGGTCGTTCGCAAGGCATTCAGCCCTGCACTTGCAGGCCTTCATGTCCATGCTCACCCTTCTCTCGTCCCAAGGAGTCCCTTGGGCCTGAAGATCAGGATCAGCACCAGCAGCAGATACGGCAGCACAGGCGCCACCTGAGCCAGCGACAGCTTCCAGACGGCGTAGCCGAAGGTCTGCTCTGTGACTGTCATGCCAAGTGCGCGGAAGACATCCACACCGCTCGAGTCCACCTTCACCGCGAGGTTTTGCAGCAGGCCGATGAGGATCGACGCGACGAACGCGCCGGCCAGCGAACCCATGCCGCCGACGACCACAACCACGAAGATGATCGAGCCCAGGGTCGCAGCCATCGCAGGCTCGGTCACGAAGGCCGGCCCGCCGATCACCCCGGCCAGCCCCGCGAGCGCACATCCCCCGCCGAACACGAGCATGAACACCCGCGGCACGTTGTGGCCCAGCGCCTCGACCGTCTCGGGGTGCGTGAGTGCGGCTTGAATCACCAAACCCGTGCGAGTCTTGGCGAGCACCAGCCACAGTGCAGCAAGCATCGCGACCGCGACACCCATGAGGAACAGGCGGTACTCGGGAAACGTCAGCCCCATGCTCTGCTGCAGCCAGTCGATCGGCCCGGTCAGCATGTCGGGTACGCGATAGGGCACCGCAGCGCGCCCCCAGATCACCTGCACCAGCTCCACGATGATGTAGGACAGGCCGAAGGTGAACAGCAGCTCAGGCACATGCCCGAACTTGTGCACCCGCCTTAATCCGTAACGCTCGATCAGCGCACCCAGCGCGCCGACAACCAGCGGCGCCAGGATCAGCGCCAGCACAAAGCCCGCGTTGCCGCCCAGCGCCTTCGTGCTCAGCACCGTGATCTGGTAGGCGACATAGGCGCCGATCATGTAGAAGCTGGCGTGGGCAAAGTTCAACACGCCCATCATCGAGAAGATGAGCGTCAACCCCGACGACAGCATGAACAGCAGCAGCCCGTAGGCCAGCCCGTTCAGGATGGAGGTGATCCAGGTGGAGTCCATGCAGGCTCAGTAGGAAAGCGGCCGTTGGCTCACGCCGCTGGGTAGCGATTGAGAATGCGAACGATCGTTAGATTTTCAGCCAAACAAAAGCCGCGGAAAGATACTTCCGCGGCTTGTGCTTGAGCATGACTTACTTGGGCTGGGCCGGACGCTTCATCTGGCACGACGACGGCTGCACACCCACAAAGGCCGGCTGCACGGACTCGGTACGCCAGCCAAAGCCGGTGTTCTCCTGGTCGATCTTCACGGCCTTGCCATCGACCTTGGCCCAGGTGGCGATCACCAGCGGCTGCTGCAGCTGATGGTCCATGGCGCGCATCTCGATCTCGCCGTTCAGGCTCTGGCTCTTGCGGCCGGCCATGGCGAAAGCCACCTTGACCGGGTCGGCGCTCTTGGAGGCATTGATGCTGTCGGCCATCATGCGGATGGCACTGAACGTGGCCATGGAGTAGTAGTCGTCCTTGAACTTGTCCTTCATGCGCTTGACGACGTCTGCGCCCTTGAAGGTGGCTTCGTTCGGATGCCAGTAGGACACCATGCGCACGCGGTCAGCGCCCGTGGCGCCCATGGCTGTGGGCACACCTGTGGTACCGGCGTAGTAGGTGTAGAAGTTGGCCTTCAAGCCGGCGTCATTGGCGGCCTTGATCAGCAGCGCGAGGTCGGTGCCCCAGTTGCCGGTGATGACCGTGTCCGCGCCGGATTGCTGGATCTTCGCCACGTAGGGCGAAAAATCGCGGACCTGGCCCAGAGGATGCAGGTCCTCACCGGCGATCTTCACGTCCGGGCGCTTGCGCGAGAGCATGTCCTTGGCCGAGCGCGCAACCTGCTGACCGAACGAGTAGTTCTGGTTGATCAGGTAGACGCTCTTGATCTCCTTGCGGTTCTGCATGTAGGTCGTGAGCGCCTCCATCTTCTGGTCCACGTTCGCATCGAAGCGGAAGTGCCAGAAGCTGCACTGCGCGTTCGTCAGGACGGGGTCGATGGCGGCATAGTTCAGGAAGACGAGTTCCTTGCCCGGATTGCGCTCGTTGTGCTTGCTGATGGCATCGGACAGCGCAATCGCCACGCTGGAGCCGTTGCCCTGAGCCACGTAACGGAAGCCCTGGTCGATCGCGGTGCGCAGCACGGTGAGGCTTTCCTGCGGGCTGGTCTTGTTGTCAAAGCCCACGACTTCGAACTCATAGCCCGGCGCCCACTTCTGCTGGTTGGCGAGTTCGGCGACGGTCTGCCAGCTCTTGAGCTGGTTCTGCCCCACCGGCGCGAAGGGGCCGGAGAGCGGGTCGATGAATGCGATCCGGACCTTGGTCTGGGCGAAGGCACTGCCCGCAAGCATCGAACCCGTGACCAGCGTGACTGCTGCCAGCGTCTTCAAGCGCAGATTGCGCATACATGTCTCCTTGTTGTGATCTCTGGCCCCATGCTCCGGGGCAACCCTTGGGTACCGCCGAATGTAGGTAAACCGCAGCGCAGCATTCAATCCAAGCAGGTGTCGGGGTTTCCCTAAAGCGGGGTGGAAACAACAGTCGACCCGCCTACGCAGCGTTCATGCCGGCAGCGGCGTGTGGCCGTACTGCTCGCGCAGCCTGGTCTTCAGCATCTTGCCAGTGGCACCGAGCGGAATGGCGTCGATGAACAGCACCTCGTCAGGCATCCACCACTTGGCAATCTTGCCGTCGAAGTGTGCGAGCAATTCGGCCTTGCTCACCTCCTGACCCTGCCGCTTGACGACCAGCAGCAGGGGGCGCTCGTCCCACTTGGGGTGCGGCACGCCGATGCAGGCCGCCATGGCCACCGCGGGGTGGCTCATGGCGATGTTTTCCAGGTCGATCGAGCTGATCCACTCGCCGCCGCTCTTGATGACGTCCTTGCTGCGGTCGGTGATCTGCATGTAGCCCTCGGGATCGATGGTGGCCACATCGCCCGTGGGGAACCAGCCGTCGGGCGTGAGCGGATCGCCGCCTTCGTTCTTGAAGTAGCTCTTGAGCACCCACGGGCCGCGCACCTGCAGGTGCCCGCTGGTCGTGCCATCCCAGGGCAAGGACTCGCCAGCGTCGTTGACGATGCGCATGTCCACACCAAAAACGGTTCGCCCCTGCTTGAACTGCACCGCAAACTGCGTCTCACGGTCCTGGACCATGTGCTGGCGCTTGAACGTGCAGCTCGTGCCCAGCGGGCTCATCTCCGTCATGCCCCAGGCATGCAGCACCTGCACGCCATAGTCGAGCTCGAAGCTGCGCAGCATCACCGGCGGGCAGGTGGAGCCGCCGATCACTGTGCGCTTCATCGTCGAGAACTTCAGCCCGTGCTCGCGCATGTGGTTGAGCAGCCCGAGCCAGACCGTCGGCACACCAGCGGATATGGTCACGCCCTCCGCTTCAAACAGCTCATGCAGGCTCTTGCCATCCAGCCCGGGGCCGGGCATGACGAGCTTGCAGCCCGTGGCGGCTGCCGCATACGGCAGGCCCCAGGCATTCACATGGAACATGGGGACCACGGGCAGCAGGCTGTCACGAGCGCTGATGTTCAGCGAGTCCGGCATGCACACGCCATAGGTGTGCAGCAGCGTGGAGCGATGGCTGTAAAGCACGCCCTTGGGGTGGCCGGTGGTGCCGCTCGTGTAGCACATGCTGGATGCGGCCTGCTCATCGATGACAGGCCAGTCAAACGCCTCGGAGGCGGCGCCCAGCAGGGTCTCGTAACACTGGAGATTCAGGTCGCTGTCAGCCGGCATGTGCGCTGCGTCGGTCAGCATGACCAGGTGGCGCAGGGTCTTGGCGTGCGAAGCCATCGCCTTGACGATCGGCAGGAAGGTGCTGTCGAAGAACAGCACGGTGTCTTCGGCATGGTTGGCGATCCATGCGATCTGCTCGGGGTGCAGGCGCGGGTTGATGGTGTGAAGCACCGCCCCCATGCCGGAGACGCCGAAGTACAGCTCCAGATGCCGATCGGTGTTCCAGGCCAGCGTGGCCACGCGATCACCGGGCTTCACGCCCATCTGCGTGAGCACGTTGGCGACCTGCTTGGCGCGGCTGCGGATCTGCGCCCAGGTCTTGCGGCGGATCACGCCCTCCGTCCCGCGCGAAACGATTTCGCCTTCGCCGTGATGCCTTGCAGCGTGCTCGATCAGGCTTGAAATCGTGAGGGGCGCGTCCATCATCAGCCCGTGCAGCATCGTCCAGTCTCCTTGGTTTCTGTGGGGTCTTGCGCGCAGTACCCTGATCTCCGCCGGGAGCGCAGCCACCTAAAATCCGGCCGAAAGTAGCCCATATGAATGCTCCCTTCCAATCTGCGCTGCAACGTGGCGTGCCGGCAGGCGGCCTGCCAGAACTCGATACCGGCCTGCCCTTCACCAACCGATTTGCGGCTCTGGGCGAAGCCTTCTTCACCCGCCTGCAGCCGCAGCCGCTGGCTCAGCCGGCACGCTGGGTTGGCTTCTCCGATGCGGTGGCGCAAATGCTGGATCCAGCATCCATGCGCCTTTCCAAGGCAAATTGGCTGGAGATCCTTGCTGGACGCGCGGTACCCCTTTCTGGTGCGCCGCTTGCGACCGTGTACTCAGGGCATCAGTTCGGTGTCTGGGCGGGCCAGCTGGGTGATGGCCGCGCACTGATGCTGGGTGAGGTGCGGGGTGCGGATGGTCAGCACTATGAGCTGCAGCTCAAGGGCTCCGGCAAGACACCCTACTCCCGCATGGGCGATGGCCGCGCCGTGCTGCGCAGCTCGATTCGCGAATTCCTGTGCAGCGAAGCCATGGCCGGCCTGGGCATTCCGACGACCCGTGCGCTGGGCGTGGTGGGCACCGATGACCCGGTGATCCGCGAGAACGTCGAAACCGCCGCCGTGGTGCTCCGCGTTGCGCCCAGCTTCATCCGCTTTGGCCATTTCGAGCACTTCTCGAGCCGCAAGCAGCACGATGCATTGCGCGCGCTGGCGGACTTCACGATCGACACCTACCGACCCGAGGCGCGTGGCGCCGCCAACCCCTACGCCGCGCTGTTCAAGGACGTGGCGGGACGTACGGCAGACATGATCGCGCAGTGGCAGGCTGTGGGCTTCATGCACGGCGTGATGAACACCGACAACATGAGCATCCTCGGGCTGACGCTGGACTACGGCCCCTTTGGTTTCATGGACGGCTTTGACGCCGGACACATCTGCAATCACAGCGACCACCAGGGCCGTTACGCGTATCACAACCAGCCCGCCATCGGACACTGGAACATCGCCGCGCTGGCGGAGGCCCTTCTGCCGCTTATCGGCGACGTGGACGAAGCCAAGGCTGCGGTACAGCACTACGTGGATCGCTTCGAGTCTGCCTTCAGCGCGGCGTTCCAGCACAAGCTTGGGCTCAAGAGCTGGCAGGAAGGCGACGCGCAGCTGCTCACGCAGCTGCTGGAGCTGATGCACCGCAACCACCCGGACTTCACGATCTTCTTTCGCCGGCTTGCGGAGCTGAAGCTGGACGATCAATCGGCCGACGCGCCGATCCGCGATCTGTTCATCGACCGCGCCGCATTCGATGCGTGGGCCGCGACCTACCGCGAACGCCTGCGCAGCGAAGGCAGCGTTGACGCCGAGCGAGCAACCGCCATGAAGCGCGTGAACCCGAAGTTCGTGCTGCGCAACCATCTGGCCGAGACCGCGATCCGCAAGAGCGCGGATGAACGCGACGACAGCGAAGTCGCACGCCTGCTGAAAGTTTTGGCCGCCCCATACGACGAACAGCCTGAACATGAGGCCTACGCAGCAATGCCGCCGGATTGGGCCGGCTCGCTCGAAGTGAGCTGTTCGTCCTAGTGTCAGTTATCGGAGCCAAAGATGAAAAAGGTCACCAAAACCGAAGCCGAGTGGCGTGCCCTGCTGTCTCCCATCGAGTACGCCATCACACGTGAAGCCGCCACCGAGCGCGCCTTCACTGGGCGCTTCTGGAACAGCCATGAGCATGGCATCTATGACTGCGTGTGCTGCGGCACGGCGCTGTTTGCCAGCGACACCAAGTTTGATTCCGGCTGCGGCTGGCCGAGCTACTTCAAGGCACTCAATCCGGAGAACGTGCGCGAGATCGCCGATCACTCGCACGGCATGGTGCGCACCGAGATCCGTTGCAATGTCTGCGACGCGCACTTGGGGCATGTGTTCGAGGACGGCCCGCCGCCCACCGGCCTGCGCTATTGCATCAACGGCTACGCTCTCACTTTCCGCGCCGGCGCCACCGAATAGGCGCGTCTTCACGCGTCAGCCTGGCGCCGCTGCGGCTCCCATCGCCACGAAAGTCAGCTCTTGAAAGCTCTGATCGATTTCCTGCCCGCCATCGCCTTCTTTGTCGGTTTCAAGCTGGGCGACATCTACTTCGCCACCAAGCTCGGGATCGCGGTCACCGCGCTCGTCGTGCTGTACATGAAGCTGACCAAGCAGAAGATCCAGCCGCTGCTCTGGTTGTCGTTGATCGTGATCGTGCTCTTCGGCGGCCTGACCATTGCGCTGCATGACGAGCGCTTCATCAAGTGGAAGCCCACGGTGCTGTATCTGCTCGCAGCCAGTGCGCTGCTGATCGGCCAGTACGGCTTCAGACGCAACCTGCTCAAGTGGTTGCTCGGTGCGCAGCTGGAACTGGCCGATGGCGTCTGGCTCCGCCTGCTGCAGATGTGGTGCATCTTCTTTTCGGGCCTGGCTGCCGCCAATGCCTACGTCGCGCTCAACTACCCGACCGAAACCTGGGTCTATTGGCGCACCTGGGGCATCACTGGCGCGATCATCGCGTTCACGGTCGTGGTGGCGATCTATGTGAGTCGGCACATCAAGCTCGATGAGCCGCCGCCGGCCGAGTCCAAGGGCTCCTGATGAGCGAGCTTCCTGAACACCCGCTGACGGCACAGCTGCGCAACCGACTCGCTGCCGCACTCGCGCCGATGGAACTTGTCATCACGGATCAGAGTCATCTGCATGCCGGGCATGCAGGTTCGCAGGGTGGCGCACGGCACTACCACGCGCGAGTTGTAGCGGCATGTTTCCGAGGGAAAACCCGCGTTCAGCAACATCGCCTTGTGTATGATGCCGTCGCCGATCTGATGCCTCATCCAGTCCACGCGCTGGCCCTCGAAACCGCGGTGCCAGCCGAGTAGTTCAGGCCTGATCGGACGCCTGATCCGGCGCTGTGTGGTTCACGCCGATCAACATTTCACGAGGGACTCCATGAAGAAAGTGTTCGCCGCGGCTCTGGTCGCTGGTTTCAGCTTTGCCGCACTTGCCCAGAACGCGGCCATCGTCAACGGCAAGCCCATCCCCTCCTCGCGCGTCGACGCGATGATGAAGCAGGTCACTTCGCAAGGTCAGAAAGACACCCCCGAGCTGCGCAGCATGGTTCGCCAGGAACTGGTGAACCGCGAGATCCTGTCTCAGGAAGCCGAACGCCGCGGCCTGACCGACACGCCGGATTTCAAGCTGCAGATGGACACCATGCGCCAGCAGCTGCTGATCCGCGCTCTGGTGCAGGATGTGGTGAAGTCCAACCCGCCGAGCGACGCTGAAATCCAGGCCGCCTACGACGAGCAGAAGAAGCAGGCCAGCGGCACCGAGTACCGCGCTCGCCACATCCTGGTCGAGAAGGAAGAACAGGCCAGGAAGATCATCGCCGACCTCGCCAAGGGCCAGAAGTTTGAAGCCCTCGCCAAGCAGAGCAAGGATCCGGGCTCCGCAGCCAATGGTGGCGACCTGGATTGGGCCCCGGCCGATGCCTACGTGCCCGAGTTCACCAAGGCCATGACTGCGCTCAAGAAGGGTGAGACCACCAAGACCCCCGTCAAGACGCAGTTCGGATGGCATGTGATCCGTCTCGAAGACACCCGTCAGGCCCAGTTCCCGCCGCTGGATCAGGTGCGTCCTCAGCTGACCGAGATGGTTCAGCAGCAGAAGCTGCGCGCTTTCCAGGAAGACCTGACCAAGAAGGCCAAGGTCGAGTAAGGCAAGTTTCTGGCCACGCGCCGCGACGGGTTCACTGGCCGCAGCGCGCGCAGCACAATCAAGGGCACCTTCGGGTGCCCTTGTTCATTTGGGCACCTGCACGGCTGACCACGGAGACCCCATGCCCGAGATCCGTTACATCACCCGCGTGCAGTTTGACTTTGGCAGTCTGTCGCTGCTGCCCGGCGAACTGGCTGCCGCGGGCATCACCAAACCGCTCGTCGTGACCGATGCGGGTATTCGCGCCGCGGGCCTGCTGGATCGGCTGCTTGCCGCGCTCAGCGCCTTGCCTCACGCCGTGTTCGATGGCACGCCGGGCAATCCGACGGAGGCGGCGGTCATGGCCGCCACCGCGCTCTACAAGGCACAGGGCTGCGATGGGTTGATCGCCTTCGGCGGTGGATCGAGCATCGACTGCGCGAAGGGCGTCGCGATCATGGCCACGCACCCGGGGCGACTGGTCAACTACGCCACCATCGAGGGCGGCAGCCCGAAGATCACTGCGCAAGCCGCACCGCTGATCGCGATCCCGACCACCGCCGGCACCGGCAGCGAGGTCGCGCGCGGCAGCATCCTGATCGTGGAAGACGGCCGCAAGCTCGGCTTTCACAGCTGGCATCTTGTGCCGCGCGTCGCCATTCTCGACCCCGAACTCACCCTCGGTCTGCCCGCCGGGCTCACAGCCGCCACCGGCATGGACGCCATTGCGCACTGCGTGGAAACCTACCTGGCGCCTGCCTTCAATCCACCCGCCGAAGGCATTGCGCTGGACGGTCTGGCGCGCGGCCTGGCGCATATCGAACGCGCCGTGAAAGACGGCAGCGACCGCGAGGCACGCCGGCAGATGATGAGCGCCAGCATGCAGGGCGCCATGGCCTTCCAGAAGGGCCTGGGCTGTGTGCATTCGCTCGCGCACGCGCTGGGCGGGCTTGCCGGCCGGCATCTGCACCACGGCACCCTCAACGCCCTGCTGCTGCCCACGGTGCTGCGTTTCAACACACCGGCGGTCGGCACCAAGATGGATCGCCTGGCACGCGAGATCGGCGTGGCCTCCGCAGCGGCAGTACCGCAGGCCTTTGCCGATCTCAACAGGACACTAAAGATGCCTGCGGGGCTTGCAGCGATCGGCGTGGAGCGTGCGGACTTCGACGGCGTGATCGCCAACGCGCTGCGCGACCATTGCCACGGCACCAATCCGCGCACTGCCAGCGCGCAGGACTACCGGCAGATGCTTGAGGAGGCATTCTGAGGCTGCATCCAGAACGGAACTTCTAGAAACCTAATCCGCGGACCAATTTGCGCGCTCCGGTGCTCGCCGTACTGCTCGTACTGTCTGCGCTCCTCACACGCAACTTGGCACGCTCGCTACGGTTTCTAGAAGTTCCCCAAAGTGCTTTCCGCTTGTCTGGCGGGCGTCTTCAGCCATTTTGGTCTGAAGAAGCGCATGAATGCTGGATCTAGCTTCTGGTTTCCGGGCTTGGAGTGGGCTCCACCACGGCTTGCACGTTGGCGCGGTGATCAAGGCGCAGCACGCGCAAGCCGGGCGGCTTTTCCTGAGTGATGAAGCGCTGCATTTCCACGCGGCGCGGCGCATGCTGCGTCAGCACCCAGAGCAGGATGGAATCGCGGCTGGCGAACGTCCGCGCCAGACTCTCCACGTTGCCGTTGCACACACGCTCGCGTGTGAATGCGCGGCGCAGGCAACGCAGCAGCACGCGCACGAAGAGCCGCGGCAGCGACACATCAAGCCAGATCATGGTGTCCAGAAGCGGCAGCGTCAGCGGCCAGGTGCGGCTGCGGTAGTTGCCGGCGATCACGAAGCCGGGTTGCTCGAGCAGCGGTGCCAGGCGCTCGCGCATCGTGGCGGGCGGGACTTCGACCCAGCCCGGGTCCCAGTGCAGATCGTCCAGATCGATGAAGGTCACACCCAGCTCGCGTGCCAGCGCACGCCCCAGCGTGGTCTTGCCGCTGCCCGACAGCCCAACGACCTGGATGCGCCGGGGCGCCGCCACGTGGCTCATTGGCCCTTGAAGAGGCCCTGAAACTGCCGTGACACCGGCAGCTTCTCGCTGCGGGTCTTGAGCGTGACGTGCATGGTGTTCTCGTCCACGCGCACGGCGCTGGCGATGCTGTGGCAGTTGACGATCACGCTGCGGTGGATCTGCCAGAAGCGGTCGGTGTCCAGTGCGGCCAGCAGCTCCTTGAGCGGGGTGCGGATCAGGGCCTCGCCGGGCTGCGTGCCGCCGTAGACCACGCGGGTGTAGCGGCTGTCGGCCTCGAAGAAGATCACGTCCTCGGGGGCGATCATGCGCACTTCCTTGCCCACGCTGGCCTGGATGAACCTGGGCGGCGCCGGGCGGCGCGCAGCGAGTGCATCCAGACTGCCCGAGCCCATGAGCTGGCCGAGGAGCTTCTGCAGGTCGGCCGGCGGGGCCACCATGCGCGCCTTGACGCGTGCAATGGCCTGGGCGAGACGCGCGTCGTCCACGGGCTTCATGACGTAGTCCACCGCACCGGCTTCGAACGCGGCCAGTGCGTGATCGTCGAAAGCGGTGACAAACACGACCTGCGCCTTGTGCTCCGTGGCCGCGATGCGGCGCGCCACGTCAATGCCGGTCAGGCCAGGCATGCGGATGTCGAGGAAGCAGACCGCTGGATCATGCTCGAGGTAGCTGTCCCAGGCGTCCACGCCGTTTTCTGCCTTGGCGACGATCTGCGCCTCGGGCCAGAGTCGGGCGATGGCACTGGCCAGCGCTTCGCGGGGAGCTTCTTCGTCGTCGGCGATCAGGAGGGTAGTCATTTTTGCAGCGGAACGTGGGATGGAAAGGTGGCAAGAAGAGTGGAAAGCGTGCGCGCGTGCAGTGCCGAGCGGCTCAGGTCGAATCCGCCGGCGCGGGGGCGTTCAGGGCAGGCGCTGCGGGGGCTGAAAACGGCGGGCCTGCTGGCAGGCTCAAGCGCGCAAGGCAGCCCTGCCCGGCCGGGTTGTCGAGAATCTCCAACTGCGCCGCATCGCCGTAGGCCTGAGCCAGACGCAGACGCGAGTTGGCCAGCCCGACGCCACCCTTGCCGCCCTGCTTTCCTGCCGAGGGTGCCTCAGGCGTGATGCTCGGCACACCCCCCGGCGGCAGGCCAACGCCCGTGTCGGCCAACTCGATCAGGACACGGTCGCCAGCCACGTGAGCCGACAGACTGATGTAGCCACCACGCAGCGCCGGGGTGATGCCGTGCTCCACCGCGTTCTCGGTCAAGGTGAGGAGAATGCCGGGTGGGAGCAAGACGGACTCCAGCGCCTGGGGCACAGATAGCTCGAACTGCAGACGATCGCCCAGGCGGGCGCGCATCACTTCGAGGTAGCTGCGCACTGCTGCGGCTTCCTCGCCCATGGCAATGCTGCTCTTCTGGAACATGGGCAAGGTGGCACGCAGGTAAGCAGTCAGGCTTTCGAGCAGCGGCGCGGCACGGTCGTCCTTGGTGTTGACCCATTGCTGCAGGCTGGCCAGACTGTTGAACAGGAAGTGCGGCTGGATCTGCGCGGCCAGCATCTGGCGCTGCATCTCAAGGCGCTTGTCGGTCTCCGCGAGTTCGCGCAGCCGCCCTTCGACCATCACGGTGCGCGAGATGCTGAAGATGAGCATCAAGGACAGCACCATCGTCCATGAGGTCAGCATCCGGCTCATCTCCGTCTCCGTCAGCACCTTGGCCGGCGGCAAGCCCAGGAAGCCCATGAGCGCAAACATGCCGAAGGTCACGCCGAAGATGCACAGAATCACGATGGCCAGATTGGCCGCTCCGGTACGGACCACCGGACGGCGCCAGACGCGATACACCACCCAGATCACCATCATGGCAATCAGCAGGTCACCGGCAACGCGAATGAACAGTGCCGGGCCGGCCAGGGCGCTGGCCACATAGTCCAGCCCAAAGACGAAGGTGGCGTAAGCGACCATGTAGATCAGCCAGACGCGAGGCATCGGCTCGTTGGCGGCGCGGGTCAGCTCCGCTGGCGTGAAGTTGCGATAGGTGCCAAAGCAGAACAGGGCGAGAAACTGCCAGACGCTCATGCCATTGCTCCTTCCAGCGTGACGCGGGCGACCGTGCGGCCGTCATCGGCCGTGTCCAGCTCGAGCCGTGCGCGGTCGCCGAACTTGCGCTCCAGACGCTCCCGGGTGTTTGCGAGCCCGGTGCCATCGTGCACATGCGCAGGAAGCGGCATGCCGCTGTTGCTGACCTCGATCGCCGTTGTGCGGCCCTGCTGCGCAGACGACACAAGAACCGAACCGCCGCTCAGTGCACCAGTAATCCCATGCTCCACCGCGTTTTCCACGAGGGTGAGCAGAATGCCCGGCGGGATGCGCACCGAGCCCGAGCGCTCGTCCACATTGACCTCGAACTGCAGCCGACTGCCCATGCGCGCCTGCATGATGGTCAGGTAGCGCTGCGCCAGGGTCGCTTCCTCGGCGAGGCTCACATCCTCGCGGCCGAGCAGCTGCGTGCTCGCGCGCAGAAACTGCGTCAGTTCGCGCAACAAAGGCCCCGCGCGCTTGTCCCCAGCGTCCACCCAGTGCTGCAGCGCGGCCAGGGTGTTGAACAGAAAGTGCGGCTGGATCTGCGCCTGCAGCACTTTCAGGCGCGCCTCGGCCGCTGCGCGCGCGGCGGCGTCGCGCTGGGCGGCGAGCTCAGCCTCGCGCAGCTGGCCCTGCAGGCGCTGCTGGAGCTGGCGCCGACGGATCCAGCTCACCAGCAAGGCCACGCCCACCACGGTCGCGATGCCGGCAATGGCCACCGGGATGGTGCGAATCGTTGCGTCCGTGGCGGTACCGATCAGCGATGCGAGCGACCAGTCGCCCGTGCTCACGGTGTGCGCCGCCGTGTAGCCGACAATCCCGCCGAGGTAGCCGGAGCCGATGAAGGTCGCCGCGTGGCGCCAGGCCGGGCGGCGCCGCGTGGTGATGCCGTCCGGGGCGAACCAGGCCGTCATCACGGTGATGATGAGCACCGACCAGAGCACCAGGCTGGAAATCACCGCGAGCACGGGGTGCACGCCATTGAAAATCAGCCCGGCAGAGATCCCCGCCATCGAGGCCACGAGCCCGAACAGCGCCCCCAGAGAGCGGCGCGAGTACAGCCAGAGATCGAACGCCATCACGTCGGCGCGCTGCTCGGGGCTGAACATGCAGTACTTGGGCTGCGCCCACGTGAAGTACTTGCGCTGCAGCCAGTTCATGCCGGTGGTGTCGACTTCGGGCAGCGGCGCGGCGCTCGCCGCGCCGTTTGACTCGGGCGCCGCGGTCTGGCCAGACGCCGGGGCTTGCGGCGCGGTGGGGGGCCGATCGAGTTCTTGGGTGGATGACTGCATGGGCGCAGTGTATGGGCGGCCTCTCCGGCGAGCGTGGGCAGAGGGTGGATCGCCGGTTCCCGCACATCACTGGCAGGGATGGCGACATGAACAGCGGGGTTCGCAACACTGCGCACCGGCAGCGGGCGCATTGCATACACTCGCTGCGCCCGGAGGCCGCCGCCTCCCGCTCTCTTCAGAACCGCAAGGACGCTCCTCATGCCTACGCTCTACGCCCAGACCGCCCCGACCTTTGTTCGCCAGCTCACGAACCTGTCCAGCATCCTGGACAAGGCTCAGCACCACGCCGACTCGACGAAGTTTGACAGCAGCAACTATCTGCAGCTCCGTCTGATCGCCGACATGCTGAGCTTCACGCGTCAGGTGCAGATCGCCTGCGACTTTGCGAAAGGCGCCATGTCGCGGCTGGCCGGGGTCGACGTGCCCAAGTGGGAAGACAACGAGGCGAGCCTCACCGACCTGAAGGCTCGCATCGCCAAGACCATCGACTACGTCCAGAGCTTCAAGCCCGAGCAGCTCGACGGTCCGGAGTCCCGAACGATCAGCATCAAGATCGGCGGGCAGGACAAGCAGTTCGACGCAGCCACCTATGTCAGCTACATCGTCATGCCCAATTTCTATTTCCACCTCACCACTGCCTACGCCATTCTGCGCAGCAACGGCGTTCCGTTGGGCAAAGGGGACTTCATCGGCAACGCTTGAGCCGAAGCGGCGCCAATCGGGCCGCAAAGAAAAAGGGCAGCCAGCGGCTGCCCTTTTGCATGCGCGAACGACTCAGGCCGTGACTTGCAGGGCGTAGCCGCGCACCACATCGTCCATCAGCTCAACGATGCGCTCACTGGCGCTGACCGCGGCCACGGAGAACTTGGCGGCGTCGACATTGCGCTGGTCCACCGCAGTGGCCAGATAGCCGAACTGGATCTTCACAGCATCCAGCTGGGCGCGGATCGCGGGCGTCGTCTCTGCGGCTTTCTCCAGCGAGGTGTGCGCGGAATCGAAGCTCGTCCGTGCGATGCGCACGCCCTGCCCCACATCCACCCCCGCTTGCTGCAGCAGGTAGCCGCGTGCAATTTGCATGACGCGGGTGCGCTGCATCGCCGCCGTGCTGGTGAGCGCTGCCGCCGGCTGGCGCGAGGATTCGGTCAGTGCACGGGTCAGACCGGCGGCACTTTCCGAGAATCGCTCGGACGCCACGTACATGGCATACAGGCCACCGCGCGTGGGCTGGCGCAGGAAGTGACGCTTGACCTCGGCCCAGTCGTCGGCCGCGAGCTTCAGGGACTGCCGCAGCGGCCCGCTGGCTGGAACGGCCAGTTCGATCGTCTGGAACGACGCGTCCACGTTGCGCGTGGATTCCGTGATCGCGCGAAGGCCGACATCAGGCTCCACACCCAGAAGAACCTGCGCATAGCTGCGCGCCATGCGGTTGCCATCGGTCTGGCTGCGGCCCGCGCGGTCGATATTCGTTCCCGGCGTATTGCGCGCTGCGGCGACTGGCGGCTTGCGTGTTTGCGCGGAAACGGACGTGCTGGTTACGAAACCGATGGCGCCCAGGGCGCCGAACACGAGCACTTGGCGACGATTGAATGAACTGGACATTCCTGACCTCCACAGCTGGAACGTTTTGTTACACCCAATCCTAGGAGCGACTTCGTCGTTGCACGAAGCCCGCAGATCCTCCAACTTGGGGAGAGTTATATGCAACTTGCCTCAAGTTTTATCCGCTGGGCACCAGTACAAAGTGACGACACCGATCCCCGGTGAGGATGGTCGACGGCATGGCAACGCAGCACGCAGGCCGCGAAACAACACATCCGAGAGTGACCGAATTTGATCCGATTTTGGTCTGTCTAATGGCAATCTCCGCATGTCCAATGGTCTTTCCCACGCAATTCATTGGATGATTAAAGATGACCGAAACTGATGCTCAATTGTCCGCGGCAGTGCTGGTGATTGACGCCCAGGCATCCTTTGCGGCGCGCCCCTATTGGCAGGACACGGACCTTCCGGGCTGGCTGGACGCGCAGAATCGATTGATTGACGCATTTGCAAAGCAAGGCAAACCGATCGTGCGGGTGTTGCATGTTGAAGACACCGGCCCCTTCAGCCTGGAAAGCGGCCTGGTGCGGCCAATCGATGGCTTGCGCGCGTTCAACTCAGCATTGACGATCCACAAGCGCGCGCACTCTGCATTTGCCGGCACACCCCTCGCCGCATGGCTGCTGCGGCGCAGCATCGGCCGAGTCGTCATCAGCGGCATCCGCACCGAACAGTGCTGCGAGACCACCACGCGCGACGCCTCTGACCGAGGGCTTCAGGTGGACTACGTCACCGAAGCCACCCTCACCTTTCCGATGCACCACGCCAATGGCCGCGTGTTCAGCCCGGCAGACATCAAGGAACGTACGGAACTGGTTCTGGCGGGGCGCTTTGCACGAATCTGCACGGTGGGCGCCCTGGGCGCCGTCTGAACCTGAGCGCCACAGCTGATCCGTGTTTACCCGCCACCTGATCCACGGAACGAGCCGTTCGTGCACCATAAGCGACGGCTGCGGTGCCCTACGGTATTCTGCCGCCGCTTTCAGGCAGCGTGCGTCCCTCATCAGGGAACGCGCGCCCGGGATCTGACCAGGAGAAGCTGATGTTCAAACAGTTCACTGCGGCCTGCCTATTCGCGGCCGCAGGCGCCGCGCTGGCCCAAACAGGGCAAGGCGCCGCACCCAACAACCCCACACGCGTTGAGGTCCAGGGGACAAAGGCCGGTCTGGTCAGCGTCGAAGACTTCGTACGCCAGCCGGCCCTCACACAGCCCATCATGTCGCGATCCGGGCGCTACTTCGCGTCCACCGCCCCCTCGCGCGGCCGCATGAATCTGGTTGTGATGGACCTGCAGACTCGCCAGGGTTCGCTGCTCAGCTCGCTGTCCGACTTTGACGTCATCTCCATCAACTGGGTCGGTGAAGATCACCTTGTGTTCTCGCTGGGTCAGCAGAACACACCGACTGGCCCAGGACAACAAGATGGGGGTGGGTTGTTCGCAGTCAGTCGCGATGGTAAGTACCAGCGCCGCATCTCGCCCACCATCCGCGAAGTGCGGGCGCAGAACCAGTTTGTGTACCGTGGCCTGTCCTACTTCCGATCCATCCCGGGCAGTGACACCGAGTTCCTGGCCACTGGCAACCTGACTTCTGCCGACTCCACCGACGTGTACCGCGTGGATGTCCGCACGGGCCGATCCACGTTGATCACCCAAGGTCGCCCTGCGGGCATCGCCACGCGCTGGGTGCTCGACAGCAAGCTCGTGCCCCGCGTGGTCGAGATGGTGCGTCGTGACGAGCTGATCACGACCGTCCACTACCGCAAGGACGCCGACTCACCCTGGGAAGAGATCGCGCGCTACGACCCGACCAAGGGCCCGGTCTTCAAGCCGCTGGCCTTCGAGTCGGACGACAAGACACTGCAGGTGGCCTACAACGGCGAGCGCCAGAACATGGCCGTGTTCCGCTACAACCCGGAAGCCAAGAAGATGATCGAAGTTGCGGCGCAGCATCCGCGCTTTGACATGGGTGCAGATGCCCAGGGCCAGATCGTTCCCGGCGTGATCACGGAACCGGGCACCGGCAAGATCATTGGCTATGCCGTCTCCGCCGACAAACCGCAGACCGTGTGGATCGATGAAGCCTACCAGCGCTTCCAGCGCATGATCGACGGTGCATTGCCCAACACGGTCAACACCTTCCGCCGCACGCCGGACGGCAAGCAGTTCCTCGTCACCTCAGTGTCGGACCGCAGCTCGCCGCGTTGGTACCTCATGAACGAGGAAAAGAAGACGCTCGAGGAGATTGGTGCCGGCCGCCCCTGGCTGAACGCCGACAAGCTGGCTGAAGTCCGCCCCTTCCTGCTCAAGACCCGCGACGGTCTGGAGATCCCCTCGTACTACATCCTGCCGCGTGACTACGTGCCAGGCACCAAGATCCCCACGGTGCTTCATATCCACGGCGGCCCGTTCGCGCGTGCCGACCTCTGGGGCCAGTTCAGCTTCGGCATCATGGAAGGCCAGATCCTCGCGTCGCGCGGCTATGCCGTCGTGATCCCGAACTTCCGTGTCACGCCAGGCCTGGGCAACGACGTCTATTACAAGGGCTTCGGCGCCTATGGCCGCCAGATGTCCGAAGACCATGAAGACGCCGCGCGCTGGGCCATTGCTCAGGGCTTTGCTGATCCGAAGCGCATGTGCATCTCGGGCGCGAGCTACGGCGGCTACGCCGTGATGCGCGCCCTGCAGAAGTCGCCGGACCTGTTTAAGTGCGGTGTGTCCGGCCTGATGGTCGTGGACATGAAGCGCCAGCTCACCTCGCGCTTCGGCGATACCGCAGGCAATGAGGCAGGAGTCGAATACTGGCGCCGTGTGTTGGGCGTACCCAACCTGGATGACCCGATCGTGCGCCAGATCTCGCCCAACTTCTGGGCTGATCAGATCAAGCAGCCGGTGTTCATCTACGCAGGTCGCGACGACATCCGGACGCCGCTGGAACAGACGCGCCTGATGATCGACGCACTCACGCGTGCCGGCAACCCGCCCAAGGACGTGATGATTGCGGACAATGAAGGCCACGGCTTCGGGCGAGTCGAGAACAACAAGGAACTCTACGAGCGCATGCTGAAGTTCCTGGCTGAACACCTCGAGAAGTAAGCCGCCAATCGGCCCGGGCTGCCTTGCCCGGGTCAAAGCAAACGGGCCGCAGTTGCGGCCCGTTTGCTTTGGGACACCTCAGTGGCGAATCACCCCAGCGTCTTGCGCGCATTGCGCCACATGCGCATCCACGGCCCGTCTTCGCCCCAGCCCTGCGGTGCCCAGGAATGCAGCACGGTGCGGAAGATGCGCTCCGGGTGCGGCATCATGATCGTGGCGCGGCCGTCTGTGCTCGTCACGGCGGTGATGCCGGCGGGTGCGCCGTTCGGGTTGAGCGGGTAGACCTCGGTGCCCTGCCCGGTGCCGTCCACAAAGCGGGCGGCCACCAGCGTGGCGGCGATGTTGCCGGTCTGGCTGTAGTCCGCATACCCCTCGCCATGGCAGACCACGATCGGTGCACGGGTGCCGGTCATGCCCTCGAAGAACTTCGACGGACTGGCTTCCACGCCCATCATCACCGTGCGGGCTTCGTACTGCTCGCTCTTGTTGCGCGTGAACTTGGGCCAGGCATCTGCGCCCGGGATGAGCGGCTTGAGGTTGGCCATCATCTGGCAACCGTTGCACACACCCAGGCTCAGGGTGTCGGGCCGGCGGAAGAATTCCGCAAACTGCTCGGTGAGCTGCGCGTTGAAGAGAATGGTCTTGGCCCAGCCTTCGCCCGCGCCAAGCACGTCGCCATAGCTGAAACCGCCCACAGCCACCAGCGCCTGGAAGTCGGCCAGCTTGGCGCGCCCGGCAATCAGGTCGCTCATGTGGACGTCGATGGCCTCGAAGCCCGCCTTGTGGAAGGTGTAGGCCATTTCCACCTGGCTGTTGCAGCCCTGCTCGCGCAGCACGGCGACCTTGGGCTTGGCGCCCTTGCCGATGAACGGCGCCGCGATGTCCTCAGCCGGATCGAAACTCAGTTCGGCGTACAGGCCGCGATGCGTCTCGTTGGCGATCAGCGCGAATTCGCTGTCGGCACCCGCCGGGTTGTCGCGGCCCTTCTGGATCTCGAAGCTGACGCGGCTCCATTCCTGTTGCAGCTCGCTGCGCGATGCCGACAGGATGCACTTGGCGTCCCGGTACACCTCGATCTTGCCGCCCTGCATGGGCTTGCCAATCAGATGCGAATGCGCACCCAGGCCGGCGGCGCGCAGCACGTCCATCACCGGCGTGAGGTCGTCCTTGCGGATCTGGATGACGGCGCCGAGTTCCTCGTTGAACAGGGCCTTGAAGGTCAGTTCGTTGCGCTGGACGACTACCTGCTCGGGGCGGATCTTGAAGTCGCCCCAGTCCTTGGCGTGCGGATCGATCGTCAGCAGATCGATGTTCAGATACACGCCGCAGCGGCCGGCAAAGGCCATCTCGGCCACGGTGGCAAACAGGCCGCCATCGCTCTTGTCGTGATAGGCCAGAATGGCGCCCTCTGCATTGAGCGTCTGGATGCTCGCAAAGAATGCGCGCAGGCGGTCGGCATCGTCCACATCCGGTGCGTCATTGCCGATCTGCTGCGTCACTTGCGAGAAGATGCTCGCGCCCATGCGCTGCTTGCCAAAGCCGAGGTCGATGAACAGCAGCGCGGTCTCGCCTGCATCCGTACGCAGCTGCGGCGTCAGGCTCTTGCGCACGTCGGGCACGGGCGCAAAGGCGCTGATGATCAGCGAGACCGGCGCCTGCACCTTCCGGGCCTGACCGTCTTCGGTCCAGGTGGTCTTCATGGACAGGCTGTCCTTGCCCACCGGGATGCTGATGCCCAGTGCGGGGCACAGTTCCATGCCCACGGCGTGCACGGCATCAAACAGCGCGGCGTCCTGGCCGGCCTCGCCGCAGGCCGCCATCCAGTTGGCGGAGAGCTTGAGGTGCTCGATGCGCTCGATCGGCGCAGACGCGATGTTCGTGATCGCCTCACCCACCGCCATGCGCGCGGCGGCCTTGGGGTCGAAGATGGCCAGTGGCGTGCGCTCGCCCATTGCCATCGCCTCACCCCGATAGCCGCTGTAGTCCATCAGGCTGATGGCGCAGTCCGCCACCGGCACCTGCCAGGGGCCAACCATCTGGTCGCGGTGCGTCAGCCCACCCACCATGCGGTCGCCGATGGTGATCAGGAAACTCTTGTTGGCCACCGTGGGGTGGCGCAGCACGGCCTTGGCCAGATCCTCCAGCTTCCAGGGCTGGGCGCAGTCAATGGCCGGCAGCGTGGGCAGCGCGCGCTGCACGTTGCGGTGCATCTTGGGCGGCTTGCCCAGCAGCACCTGCAGCGGCATATCGACAGGCGCCATGCCGGAATCCGCCGCCACGGTGAGCTGGCGCACTTCAGTCACCTGGCCGAGCACGGCATAGGGGCAACGCTCACGCTGGCAGACAAAGTCGAAGAGTTCGAGGCTCTCCGGGCCGATCGCCAGCACATAGCGCTCCTGGCTCTCGTTGCACCACATCTCTGCCGGCGACAGGCCGCTTTCCTCGACCGGAATGTTCTTGAGCAGCAGGCTTGCGCCGCGGCCGGCGTCATTCACGATCTCCGGCGTGGCATTGGACAGACCGCCCGCGCCCACGTCATGGATGGACAGGATGGGGTTCTTGGTCTGCATGGACCAGCAGCGGTCAATGACCTCCTGCGCCCGACGCTCGATCTCCGGGTTGCCGCGCTGCACGCTGTCAAAGTCCAGCTCCGCGGTATTGCTGCCCACGCCCATGCTGGACGCTGCGCCGCCGCCCATGCCGATGCGGAAGCCCGGGCCGCCCAGCTGGATGATCAGCGCACCTTCGGGCAACGCATGCTTGCCCACGTTGGCCGCCGGGATGTTGCCCAGGCCGCCGGCGATCATGATGGGCTTGTGATAGCCGTAGCGCGTGCCAGCCACGTTCTGCTCGAACACGCGGAAATAGCCGTTCAGGTTCGGCCGGCCGAACTCATTGTTGAAGGCGGCGCCACCGAGCGGGCCGTCGATCATGATCTGCAGCGCACTGGCGATGCGTTCAGGCTGGCCGTAGTCCGGCGCCTTGCCCATGGCCTCGCGCTCGCGGCCGTCCACGCCGTAGGGCGCGGTCACGTCCTGATCGTCTTCCCAGGGCTCTGCGAGATTCGGCAGGTGCAGGTGACTCACCGAGAAGCCGGTCAGGCCGATCTTGGGCTTGGAGCCGCGGCCGGTTGCACCTTCATCGCGGATTTCGCCGCCCGCGCCCGTCGAGGCGCCGGCAAAGGGTGAAATGGCCGTGGGGTGGTTGTGCGTCTCCACCTTCATCAGCGTGTGGGTCAGCTCGCGGCGGGGCGTCCAGACCGTGCCAAAGGCAAATTCCGGGTTGGGCGAAACCGGCACGAAGCGCTCGACCTCGGCACCTTCCATCACGGAGGCGTTGTCCGAGTACGCCACCACAGTGCCCTGCGGACTCACGGCATGGGTGTTGCGGATCATCTTGAACAGGGACAGGGGCTGCGCCACGCCGTCCACGGTCCAGTCCGCATTGAAGATCTTGTGGCGGCAATGTTCGCTGTTGGCCTGCGCGAACATCATCAGCTCCACGTCCGTGGGGTTGCGCTTCAGCTCATCCGTGAAGGCGCGCACGAGGTAGTCAATCTCGTCTTCGGACAGCGCCAGGCCCAGCGCGCTGTTGGCCGCCACCAGCGCGGCGCGGCCATGCCCCAGCACGTCCACCGTGGCCAGCGGCTTGCCTTCACGCTGCGCAAAGACCACCGCCGCGTCAAAGCCGGCGGGCATCACGGTCTCGGTCATGCGGTCATGCAGCAGCGCCGCCACGGCCTGCAGCTGCTCGGCGCTCAGCTTGGCCTCGCCACCCAGACCGAGCAGCGTGCGCTTGAGCGTGAGCCGATACGCGACGCCGCGCTCCAGGCGCTTCACGCTTGCCAGGCCGCAGTTGTGGGCAATGTCCGTGGCCTTGCTGGCCCAGGGGCTCACCGTGCCCAGGCGCGGCACCACCACCAGGTGTTCGCCGGTTGCTGCATCAGCCGCCATGGGCACGCCGTAGTGCAGCAGCCCGTTCAGGGTGTTGCGCACCGCCTCGCTGGGCGCCTCGGTCAGCCAGACGTAGTGGACATACCAGGCGTCCACGTCGGTGATCGCGTCCGACACCTCCCGCAGGCTGGCCAGCAGCCGGGCGCGGCGAAAGTCAGACAGCGCCTGGGGGCCAGGCAGTGCGAGGGTGGTGGACGAGGCGGGAGACTGGACAGACTGCGCGGAGGTGTGCGCTGCGGAGGGCGTCATGGCGGGCGGGTTGGCGCGTAAAAGGGGATTTTACGGGCTGCGCCCGCGGGACGCGCCGCGATGCCCCTGCCCTCGCCTAGGCGGTCGTCCCCCTGAAAGCCAGCCTTGGCCCGGCCAGACGATGCACTTGAAACGAAAAACGGGGCCGCGGCCCCGTTTTCCTGGCTGTGACTAACGGCCGCCTTCAAACCACCTTGAAGTCGAAGCCATTACCCATCTTCTCGATCCGGCCAAACGCCGGGAACGGGAAGTGGTAGCCGCCGACCATGACCTTGTCGGCTGCGGCGCGGTCCAGGACGCGGCGGCGGGTGACTCGGGCGGCTTCGGCGTCCATGTCGAATTGGACGGCCCAATCCGGGTTGCGCACGAAGAGTTCGGGCACGTTAGAGAGGTCGCCAACGTAAAGGAACTTGTCGCGGCCTTGGGTCACTTCAAACAGGGTGTGGCCAGGGGTGTGGCCGTAGGCTTCGATGGCCTTCACGCCGGCGCCGAAGTCGTGGCCGGGCTTGAAGCGCTCCAGCTGGGCCGCGGGGTAGTTGTTGAACACGCGGCGGCTGTTGTTGAAGCCGCCACGCTGGGCCTCGGGCACGGCGTTCATCTTGGCGTCGTCCATCCAGTGCGCCCACTCCATCTCGGGCACCCAGACCTTGGCCTTGGCGAACACAAGTGAGCCGTCGCGGTTGCGCAGGCCATTGATGTGGTCGCCGTGGAAATGGGTGATGACAACGGTGTCGATGTCATCGGCCTTGAAGCCGGCGGCCTCCAGGTTGGCGAGCATGCGGCCGGTGGTGGGGGCGCCGAACTGGCCGTTGCCGGTGTCCATCAGGATGCGGCGCTTGCCGTCCACGACCAGGAAGGCGGTGAAGCCGATGTCCACGAATTCGGTCGGCAGATTGGCGGCCTTGAGCGCGGCCTGCACGTCGGCCAGCGGGGCGTTGCGCACAAAGCCTTCGGCCAGCGGGCGGCGGGCGACGCCGCAGTTCAGGGCGATGATCTCGGCGCTGCCCAGCTTCATGCGGCGAAAGCCCGGTGCGGGCAGATTGGGCGTGCCGAAGTTGGGTGCCGGAGCGGGCGCAGGCGCTGCGGCGGGTGCGGGAGCAGGCGCGGGGGCCGGTGCGGTTTGTGCCCAGGCCAGCGGGGCGAGGCTTGCGCCCGCCACGGCGGTGGCCGCTGCGCCGCCGACGCGCAGGAAGTCGCGGCGGTTGGAAACTTTGGAAGAGGACATGCTTCGCTCCGTGTTGGTTTGGATGGGGTGCCGCGGGCTGCCGGGCGGGCAGTCGCTTGCGCGCGGCTGAGAGGCGAAACAGCCCCTCGTGCAGCGCTACCGGCAAGTAGCGAATTATTTGTGCGACTTGACCTTCTGTGTCACTGCGGACAACCCGGAACACCTGGAGATCCGCTTGCTACGTGCGGAAAGCGGCCTGTTGGTGTCATTCAAATTTTTCGAATACCTTGGGGTTAACCCTTGCAAAGATGACGTCCCATCCCCCTGTCGATGACCGGACGGCCGCGCCCGTCTGCCGAGCCGCGGCCTGAACGGACAGCGCACGCACAAGGATTGAACGCGGACCGCGATGCTGCCCAGCGCACCGCCGCAGCATCCGGCCGGGGCTGCAGCGCGTGAAGCCGCAACGGCTTTCCGCTTGTCCCATGCGGTTCTTCAGCCACTTTGGCCTGAAGAAGCGCATGGATGCTGGGCTTCGTCCGGGCACAGCCCGCCGGACGCCGCGCTACTGCGCCGGTACCAGCTTGAGCGAATAGCGGGTGCCGGTGCTCATGGCGCCGTCGCTCATGCGCATGGGCACGCGCTCGCCGGCGGCCCACTTGCGGCCGTAGTCGCTGTAGCCGGGCAGCATGAACAGGCCGTTCTGGCCGGTGCTGCTGATGAAGCTGCCGCCGTCGGCGTTGGCCAGGTCGTAGATGGCGCGGTAGCCGGCGCCGTGCACGGTGGCAAATTGATCGGTCGGCTTGGCGCCGCTGCTCAGGTCCGGGTCACGCAACCGGAAGCCGCTCTGGTTCACGCTGAACGGGTCGCTGGCCACCGGAAAGCGCAGCTCGAACTGGCCCTGCAGCGCCCCCACGCGGGAGAACGGCCGGTGCTCCATGCGCACGCTGTGCAGCGCGGCCCAGTTCCACTGGCTCATGTCGGCCGTGCCGCTGACGCGCTCAAGCAGCGTCAGGGCCGAGTCCAGCGCCTTCAGGCCGATCTCCTCGCAGCTTTCCTTGGCCGGCGTGCGGATGTCATCGCACCAGCGGGCCTGTGCCGGGCTGCCCTGGGTGGCGGCCAGCAGCGCACGGTTGAGCTGGCTGTTGAAGGCATCCGGCCAGACGCCGGCGAGATCGTCCTCGAAGCTCAGGCGCACCATTTCGCGCCACCAGGCGGCGATGATGGCGCTCTCGCTGCCGGCGTCCATGCGGCCGTTCCACACAGCCAGGCGCGTGAGCACATCCGTCACGCGGCCGGGCGCGGCCTTGCCGCTGTTGAACATCTTGCGCCAGAAGGGTTGGTAGGCCTTCATGCCGCCGCTGATGTTGTCCATGTGCATGGCAGCGAAACTCTCGGGCGTGTGCTTGTCGGTGGCGCGCAGCAGCTCGCCGATGCGGTCCGTGCGGTAAGTGCTGGCCCACTCGGCGGTGATGAAGAAGGGATAGTCCGGGGTGACCACCTTGGCATTGGCAGAGAACAGTGCGCCGGTGCTGGGGTTCAGGTTGCGCGGCAGGTTCTCGAAGGGCAGGAAGCCGTTCCAGTCGTACTTGGCTTCCCAGCCCGGTGCGGGGGCCAGACCCATGAGGTCGTTGTCGATGGCGCGCAGCGGAATGCGCCCCGGCGCCACGAAGCCGATGCGCCCGTCCGTGCTGGCAAAGACGATGTTCTGCTGCGGCGCGTGGAAGTTGCGCAGGGCCTCCACGAAGGCATCAAAGTTGCCGGCCAGATTCATGTCGAAGCTGGCGCGCATGGTCTGGTCATCCGGCTCCAGCGCGGCCCAGCGCATCGCCACCACATACTTGTTCTGGCCAGCCAGGGCCTTGCTCAGGGTGCTGGATGCTTCGCTGATGACCGGGCCGTGGCGGGTGCTGCGCACGGTGAGCTGCACGTCTGCCTCGCCCTTGACCTTGATGACCTCGGTGCGTGTGGTGAACGGCGCAAACCCGTCCGGCGTGCGGTACTGCGCAGGGTTGCTGGCGTCGATCTCCTCGATGTAGAGGTCCTGCGTGTCCGGCCCGGTGTTGGTGAAGCCCCAGGCCACCGTCTGGTTGCGGCCCAGAACGATGGCCGGCAGCGCCGGCATGCTGGCGCCGATCACGTCCAGCCCCGGCGCCTGCAGATGCGCCAAATACCAGAGCGAGGGGGCGGAGAAGCTCAGGTGCGGGTCATTGGACAGCAGCGGCTTGCCCGTGGCGCTGCGCTGCCCGGCCACCACCCAGTTGTTGCTGCCCACATTCTTTTCGGCGGCGGTCTGCGCCCTACCCTCCAGATCCAGCATGGGTGCAAGCTGGGCCAGCAGCTGGCGCTGCATCCAGCCCGGCTGATCCGGCTGCGGCGCTTCAACCTTCGGCACCGGCGATACACCGGGCGCAATGCCCAGCTCCCGATACAGCGCCACGTAGTCCCGCGTGGCTGCGGGCACGGGGTCATTGAGCAGCAGGCTGTCGATGCCGGCCTTGTCGGTCAGACCCGACAAGCGCAGGCGCAGTACTTCGTTGGTCCAGTTGGTGGAGAGATCCCAGGCCATCATGATCTGCCAGCCCAGCGAATCCTCGATCCGCCAGGGTTCGATCGGCCCGGCGCGCAGGATCAGGTGCTCCGGCGTAGTCTTGCCGCTGGCGATCACGCTGTTGATGCCATCGGCATAGGCCTGCAGCAGCTCGCGGGTGCGGTCATCCAGCGCCTTCGCGCGTTCGGCAGCGGCCTGCGGGACGCCGAGGGTGCGGATGAACTTGTCGGTGGACAGCGCACCGGAACCGAGGATCTCCGACAGGCGACCGCTGGCGATGCGCCGGTGCGTCTCCAGCTGCCAGAGCCGCTCCTGCGCGTGCAGGTTGCCCAGCGCAAAGATCGCGTCGCGCACCGAGGTGGCACGGATGTGCGCCACGCCATCCACATCGCGCAGGATGGTCGCCGGCTCGCGCAGCCCCTTGGCCGCCAGCTCGCCCTCCACCCGCGGCGAAAACGCCGCCTTGGCCACGAACCAGAGCACCACGCCCACGGCGAGCAGAACCACCACCAGCCCCACCATCCACTTGAGCACGCGAATCGCCAACTTCACGAACTTCACCTTGTTATGCGTCTACGGTGCGGCGATGGTAGCGGCGGGTGCGGGCTGCAGCGCCCCGTACGGCACGCTGCTGTGGGTCTGCTGCGACGCGCGTGATGCGCGCTCAACACGCGCGAGCAGCTTCAGTGCAAAGGGGCTTTCCGCTTGTCTGGTGCGGGTTTTCGGGCATTTTGGGCTGGAGATTGGCTCTGGGAACGGGTCTGGCACCGAAGATTGCATGTCAATCGGAGCGTGACGGGACATCCCTAGTTGGGCGAGCACCATTGAACTGCTTGAATGCGTGACCGCCCAACGCTCATTAGCGATGAACATGATTAGATCGATCAGCCTCGCGCCCATCGCAGTTTTGCTGGCTGCCTGCGGCACCACAGTGCAAGTAACAGGATCAAGCCAAGCTCCGGTAAGCAAGACAGAGGTGTTGCGTCTTCAAGTTATTGATGGGAGCAACAGATTGGCCGGTCATGCGGGACCCGGCGCTTGGCTGAACCAGGCCACGACTCCGGAAGACGGACGCCAGAAAGCGGTTGCGGATGCTGTTTCACAATTCAGCGATCAAATTCAGGCTGCCGGCTTTCGAGTGTCTGGCGAGGCTCAACAGTCGGGCGACACCACCCGGCAGGTTGTCCTGGCGCTTCGCGGCGTCCGCCGTGATGTCATCGCTGGTTGGATCACGGACGGCGCAACCGTGAGCCTGAAACGTGGGGATGCAGGACCCGTTGAGTGCGAGGTGACAGTTCGCGGAACGCTGGTCAACCCCGCGGTAGACCGAATGGTCCGCGACATCGCCTCCAGCTTTGTCAATCGCTGCCTGCGGTCCTAAGTGGCACGGTCGAACGCTCCAAAGCGCCCGCCCTCCTGAAGGTTTGGACACCGAGCGCATCGTTGCGCATCATGCCTGTGCGGCTGATTTCCCCCGGGCGCTCGTTGTGGCACGTCATGTCCGACGCAGGTGCTGTTCGCGCTCAATGCGGATAAGCGGCGGTGGTCAAGTGTGGCTCTCCGCTTGTCTGGTGCGGGTTTCCAGGCACTTTTGGCTGGAGAGCGGCTCTGGGAGAGGATTTCACTTCACCGGTTTGGCGCACGATTCGGGGCAACCCCAGTTCAGCGCAGCGGAAGAATCCAACAGACTAAGGCTTCGTAATCCATTCTGCTTGCTCGTGAACGCTTCCCTCGCTCGCCCATTTGTCACCGTCGAAGGACTGCGGCGCCGCTACGCTTGGGCCATGAATGCCCTGCCCATGCTGTGCATGTTCGTGGTCATGATTGCTGTACCAGTTGTGATCTCCTACGCGCTGGACATTCCGTGGAATGCGCCGCTCGACATGGCACCTTGGGGTTGGTGGCTCGCAGTGATACTGCTGGCTGGAATGGTGCTTGGCATAGGAACAGGTTGGCTGTTGGGCATCTTGCTCAACGTGCTTGCAGCAAACCTGCTCCATGGGTGGGCTCTGCGCAAGGGCATCCGGGTGTTCTGGTTCAAGGAAGTGCCGAACGATTGGCGCCTGGCCGAATGGCGGGGCGACAACTCATTTGGTCTACGGGAAGCGCAACGTCAGTGGGACGAGCAGCGACGCAAAGGCGTGGTGCGCGGGATCATCCGCAAGGGCTTGCCGTGGGGACTGACGATGTTCGTCGCGGTCGGACTCTTCCCGATCCTCAGCAACCCGAGCGCTTATGACTGGGGTGACGTGGCGTTCCGCGCGCTGATCTGGACAGTTGCAGGCGGGCTCTTCGGTTGGTGGATGTGGTTGATGGATCGTCGCCCCGAGTAGAGCTCACGCCGCCCCGTACCCCCCGCCCCCCGGCGTCTCGATCACGAACACGTCCCCCGGCGCCATTTCCGCGCTGCCGATGTGCCCGAGCACTTCCACGCGGCCATCGGCGCGTTCCACTCGGTTCGCGCCCAGAGCACCCGGCTGGCCGCCGGCCATGCCGAAGGGCGCATGGATGCGGTTGTTGGACAGGATGCTCGCGGTCATGGCTTCGCGGAAGCGCACGCGGCGCGTGCCGCCATCACCACCGCGCCAGCGCCCTGCGCCGCCGGAGCCGCGGCGGATTTCGTAGCTCTCCAGCACGACTGGGAAGCGTGATTCCAGCACTTCAGGGTCGGTGAGGCGGCTGTTGGTCATGTGGGTCTGCACGACGGCCGTGCCCGGAAACCCATGGCCCCCACCCGAGCCGCCGGAGATCGTCTCGTAGTACTGATAGCGCTCGTTGCCGAAGGTGAAGTTGTTCATGGTCTGCTGGCTGCTGGCCATGACGCCCAGGGCGCCGTAGAGGGCGTTGGTCACGCAGCTTGAGGTCTCCACATTGCCCGAGACCACACTCGCCGGCGGATTCGGGTTGAGCATGGAGCCCGGCGGCACGATGACCTTCAGGGGCTTCAGGCAACCGGCATTGAGCGGAATGTCGTCATCCACCAGGGTGCGGAACACGTACAGCACCGCAGCCATGGTGACGGCGCGCGGGGCATTGAAATTGTTGTCCTGCTGCGGGCTGGTACCGGTGAAGTCGATGACGCTTTCGCGCTTCGCGGGGTCGACGGTGACCTTGACCGCGATGATCGCGCCGTTGTCGAGTTCCAGCCGGTATGCGCCGTCCTTCAGTGCGGAGATGACCCGCCGTACGGCTTCCTCGGCGTTGTCCTGCACGTGGCCCATGTAGGCCTGCACCACCGGCAGGCCGAACTGCGCCACCATCTTGCGCAGTTCCTCGGCGCCCTTCTGGTTGGCGGCGATCTGGGCGCGCAGGTCGGCGATGTTCTGGCTCGGGTTGCGACCCGGGTACTTCGCGCCGGTCAGCAGCGCGAGCAACTCCGCCTCGCGAAAGCGCCCTTCATCCACGAGCTTGAAGTTGGTGAGCAGCACGCCCTCTTCCTCGATGGTGCGGGAGTCCGGCGGCATGGAGCCGGGAGTCAGGCCGCCGATATCTGCGTGGTGCCCCCGGGAGCCGACGTAGAACGCGGGCTGGTCGCCGTCCAGAAACACTGGGGTGATCACCGTCACGTCCGGCAGGTGCGTGCCGCCGCGGTAGGGGTCATTGAGCACATACACATCGCCCGGCTTCATGCTGCCGGCGTTGTCGCGGATCACGGCCTGGATGCTCTCACCCATGCTGCCCAGATGCACGGGCATGTGCGGGGCGTTGGCGATGAGCTCGCCCGCGGCGCTGAAAATGGCGCAGCTGAAATCCAGCCGCTCCTTGATATTGACCGAGTGCGCGGTGTTCTGGAGCGCGTAGCCCATCTGCTCAGCGATGTTCATGAAGAGGTTGTTGAAGACCTCGAGCATCACTGGGTCCACGGCCGTGCCCATGGCGTGCCTGGCATCGCGCGGCACCACGCGGCGCAGCACGAGGTGGTCCAGATGCGTGAGTTCGGCCTGCCAGCCGGGCTCCACCACGGTGGTGGCGTTAGGCTCGGCAATGATGGCCGGGCCCTGCAGCACATCGCCCGGCCGCAGGTCCGCGCGGCGGTACAGCGGCGTGCTGTGCCAGGCGCTGCCAGCGTGCATCTGCACCGTCTCGGCGGGCAGCAGCGGGCCGCTGCGGGGGCTGAACTGCGCCGCGCGTGCACTGTCTTCGCCGGTACCGCCCACGGCTTCGACCACCACGCTGTCGATCACCAGCGGCCGGTCGCTCATGAGGAAGGCAAAGCGCTGGCGGTAGGCCGCTTCGAATGCGGCGCGCATCGCGGCGGGTGTGTCCCAGGCCACGGCGATGGTGCTGTCCGTGCCGCGGTACTTGATCTGGGCGCGGCGCAGCACCTGGAGGTGCTCGGACTGAACGCCCTGCGCAATCAGCGCCGCGCGGGCCTGCTCGACCAGGTCATCCAGGATGCCGTGGACGGTGGCGGCCTCGTCCAGGGCGGTTTCCACCGTGCGCTCGCGCATGGCTACCTGCGGCGCCAGCCCCATGCCGTAGGCCGACAGCACGCCGGCCAGCGGGTGGGCAAACACCGAACTCATGCCCAGCGCATCCGCGACGAGGCAGGCGTGCTGCCCGCCCGCACCGCCAAAGGTGGTGAGCACATAGCGCGTGACGTCGTACCCACGCTGCACGCTGATCTTCTTGATGGCATTGGCCATGTTGGCCACGGCAATCTGCAGAAAGCCCTCGGCCAGTTGCTCGGGCGCGGCGATGCGCCCGGTGCTCGTGCTCACGGCGTCGGCCAGACGCGTGAACTTCTCCACGACCACCTCCCGGTCCAGCGGCTGGTCCGCGTTCGGGCCGAAGACCTTGGGAAACCAGGCCGGCTGGATCTTGCCGAGCATGACATTGCAGTCCGTCACGGCCAGCGGGCCGCCGCGGCGGTAGCTGGCCGGGCCGGGGTTGGCGCCGGCGGAATCCGGCCCCACGCGCAGGCGGCTGCCGTCAAAGTGCAGGATGGAGCCGCCACCGGCAGCCACCGTATGAATGCTCATCATCGGCGCGCGCAGGCGCACGCCCGCCACCTGAGTCTCGAACTCGCGCTCCAGCTCGCCGGCGTAGTGCGACACGTCCGTGCTGGTGCCGCCCATGTCAAAGCCGATCACGTGGTCAAAGCCCGCACTGCGACTCACCTGCGCCATGCCGACGATGCCGCCGGCCGGCCCGGAGAGCACGCTGTCCTTGCCCTGGAAGGCGCTGGCAGCCGTGAGCCCGCCATTGCTCTGCATGAACTGCAGGTTGACGCCGGGCAGCTCTGCGGCGACCTGCTCCACATAGCGGCGCAGGATCGGCGAGAGGTAGGCGTCCACCACGGTGGTGTCGCCGCGCGCCACGAACTTGATCATCGGGCTGACCGTGTGGCTGGCGCTGATCTGCGTGAAGCCGATACTTCGCGCGATTTCAGCCACCGCCTGCTCATGCGCCGGATGCTTCCAGCCGTGCATGAAGACGATCGCCACGGAGCGGTACCGCTTGTCCCATGCGGCTTTCAGGGCATTTTCGGCCTGAGAGGCGCTCCAGGAGCCGATCTCGGTGCCATCTTCGAGGACACGACAGTCGAGTTCAATGACCTCGCTGTACAGCAGCTCGGGCAGCAGGATGTGCCGATCGAACAGCCGCGGGCGGTTCTGGTAGGCAATGCGCAGGGCATCGCGAAAGCCGCGGTTGGTCACCAGCACCGTGGGTTCGCCCTTGCGCTCCAGCAGCGCGTTGGTGGCCACGGTCGTGCCCATCTTCACGGCTTCAATCCGGTCGGCCGGCACGGGTTCGCCCGGCTGAAGCCCCAGCAGCTGGCGGATGCCGGCCACGGCCGCGTCGCGGTACTGCTCCGGGTTCTCAGAGAGCAGCTTGGCCGTGACGAGCCTGCCGTCGGGCCGGCGCGCGACGATGTCAGTGAAGGTGCCGCCACGGTCGATCCAGAACTGCCAGCGGTCTTGGGCTTTGGGATTCATGCGGTATCCGTGTTGGAGTTCAGGCGCGGTTCAGAGCGAGGTGGCGGCTCGGGCCGCCTGGTCATACAGGCCGCTGAGCGCGCGGAGCAACGCCGCGAGCTGGCCGATCTCCTCGTTCTCATCCGCGGAGATGGCCGAGATCAGGCAGGCTTCGCGAACTTCGCGGTAGCGCTGGGCGATGCGCTGGCCCTCGGGGCTGGTGCGATAGAAGACTTCCTTGCCGACCTTCTCGCTCTCGACCACGCCGGCGGCCACCAGCTTCTTGAGCGAGTAGTTCACGACGTGGGTGTCCTCATAGTTGAGGGTGAAGCAGATGTCGGCCAGCTTCTTGCTGCGCTCACGGTGATTCACGTGGTGCAGCACCAGCACATCGGTGAGCGTGAGGTCCGGCAGCCCGGCGGCGGCCATGCAGCGCACGGCCCAGCGGGCAAAGGCATTGCCCGCGATGATCAGGCCGAACTCGAACTCGGACAGTTCGGTGGAGCGCTCCGACACCAGATGCGCCGAGGAGACGATGGCGGCTCCCATGCTGGTTTCGGCGACTCGTGGATAGGCCGGCGCGGTGGGCTGGGCAGAAGAACCTGCGGTCTTGCGTCGTGACATTTTTGTTGACACCGTGCAAAAACAACGTCAACAATTTATCGACGTTTTTTCAACGTTGCAATGACCCAAGCACGCAAACACCGGGTCGCCATCAGGAGGACACCCATGAAGCTCGTAGCTCGACTGCTCTCTCTGGCCGCACTCTCCGCCCTGCCCTTGGTGGCCGGCGCGCAGACCAAATGGGATCTGCCCAGCGCCTATCCGGCCACGAACTTCCACACTGAGAACCTCACGCAGTTCGCCGCGGACGTGAACAAGGCCACCGCCGGCAAGCTGGTCATCACCGTGCACAACAACGCTTCGCTGTTCAAGGCGCCCGAGATCAAGCGCGCGGTGCAGTCCGGTCAGGCCCAGGCGGGCGAAATTCTCATGGCCAACTTCCAGAACGAATGGCAGGTCTGGGGCCTGGACGGCGTGCCCTTCCTGGCTGACAGCTACGACGAAGCCGCCAAGCTCTGGCGCGTGCAGAAGCCCGCCATCGAGAAGAAACTGGGCGAGCAAGGCATGATGCTTCTGTACTCGATCCCCTGGCCGCCGCAGGGCATCTACAGCAAGAAGCCGCTGAGTTCCGCCGCCGATCTCAAGGGCATCAAGTGGCGCGCCTACAGCCCCGCCACGGCACGCATTGCCGAGCTGGTGGGTGCGCAACCGGTGACCGTGCAAGCCGCAGAACTCTCTCAGGCCATGGCCACCGGTGTGGTGGAGAGCTACATGTCATCCGGCGCCACGGGCTATGACACCAAGACCTTCGAGCACCTCAAGTTCTGGTACGACACCCAGGCCTGGCTGCCCAAGAATGCAGTCATCATGAACAAGAAGGCCTTTGACGCGCTCGACAAGCCCACGCAGACCGCGCTGCTGAAGGCTGCCGCCGATGCCGAGACCCGTGGCTGGGCCCTGTCGCGCCAGAAGAACGGCGAATACCTGGACCTGCTGCGAAAGGCTGGCATGACGATTGCCCCGCCGCCGGCTGCACTCAAGGCCGACATGAAGAAGGTGGGCGACACCATGCTCAAGGAGTGGATCGAGAAGGCCGGCCCCGAAGGCAAGGCACTCGTTGACGCGTTCAACAAGTAAGCCATGCGCCGTCTGCTCGATGGCCTGTACACAGGTGCCGCGTGGCTTGCGGCGCTGTGCATGGTGGGCGTGCTGGTGATGGTGCTGCTGTCCATCCTCGGCCGCCTGCTGCACTTCCATGTCCCGGGCACAGACGCCTATGCCGGCTACCTCATGGCCGGCGCGGGCTTCCTGGCTCTGGCACACACGCTCAAGCGCGGTGAACACATCCGCGTCACCCTGGTGATCAACGCGCTGAGCGGTGGCGCAAAACGCGCGGCCGAGATCTGGGCGCTGCTTGCGGCCACCGGACTCGCCTGCGTGTTTGCGTTCTACAGCGCCCGACTGGCCTGGCAGTCACGCGAGTTCAACGACATCTCGACGGCCAATGACGCCACGCCGCTGTGGATCCCGCAGATCGGCATGGCGGTGGGCGCCATCGTGCTGGCCATTGCCTTCATCGACGAACTGGTTCTGGAGCTGCGCGGACGTCGCGCCCACGATGCGCCGGCGGAGAGTCTGCGCAATGAGTGACCTCAGCATTTCGCTCCTGCTGATCGCCAGCCTGTTCCTGATCCTCGCCTCGGGCGTCTGGATCGGGCTGGCGCTGTCCGGCGTGGCCTGGATCGGCCTGGAGCTGTTCACGCAGCGTGCGGCGGGCGACGGCATGGCGGTGACCATCTGGAGTTCGTCGTCCAGTTGGACACTGACTGCCCTGCCCCTGTTCATCTGGATGGGCGAGATCCTGTTCCGCACGCGGCTCTCGCAAGACATGTTCAGGGGCCTTGCACCCTGGATGAGCGCCCTGCCCGGCCGACTGCTGCATACCAACGTCGCCGGTTGCGCCATCTTTGCGGCGGTGTCCGGGTCGAGCGCCGCGACCTGCGCCACCATCGGCAAGATGACCCTGCCAGAACTCGTCAAGCGCGGCTATCCGGAAGCGCAGGTGATCGGCACACTGGCCGGTGCCGGGACCCTCGGTCTGCTGATTCCACCGTCGATCATCATGATCGTCTACGGCGTCGCGGCCGATGTATCGATCGCCAAGCTGTTCATCGCCGGTGTGATCCCCGGCATCCTGCTGGCAATGCTGTTCTCGGGGTACATCGCGGTCTGGGGGCTGATGAATCCGGACAAGGTGCCGCCCGTCGAGCGACGGTTCTCCTTTGTGGAGAAGCTCAAGGAGTCACGCAGCCTGATCCCGGTGGTGCTGCTGATTGCCGCCGTGCTGGGCAGCATCTACAGCGGCGTGGCCACGGCCACGGAGGCAGCGGCCGTGGGCGTCGTGGGCTCGCTCGTGCTGTCCGCCGTTCAGGGATCCCTGAACTGGCAAAGCTTCAAGGAAGCCCTGCTGGGCGCCACGCGGCTGTACTGCATGATCGCGCTGATCCTGGCCGGCGCCGCCTTCCTGACTCTGGCCATGGGCTACCTGGGCCTGCCACGCCACCTGGCCGAGTGGATCGGCGGGCTGGGGCTGTCCCAGTTCGCGCTGCTGATGGCGCTGATGGTCTTCTTCATCGTATTGGGCTGCTTTCTGGATGGCATTTCCATGGTGGTGCTTACCATGGGCGTACTGATGCCTACGGTGCTGAAGGCAGGCATCGACCCCATCTGGTTCGGCATTTTCATCGTGCTGGTCGTAGAGATGGCACAGATCACGCCACCCGTCGGCTTCAACCTCTTCGTGCTGCAGGGCATGACCGGCAAGCAGCTGACGTGGATCGCCCGCGTGACCTTGCCGATGTTCTTCCTGATGATCGCCGCGGTGCTGTTGATCTGGGTGTTTCCACAACTCGTAACATGGCTGCCTGCGAAGATGATGTAGATCAGGGATGAGCAAGAGAGTTGTGGTGATTGGCGGTGGCATCGTTGGCGTGACCACCGCCTTTTTCTTGCAGCGGGCCGGCTGCCGGGTCACGCTGCTTGAACGGCGCAGCGGCGTTGCGCAGGAATGCAGCTTCGGAAACGCCGGCGTGGTCGCACCCGGCTACGTGGGGCCCTGGGCCGCGCCCGGCATGCCCGCCAAGTTGCTGGGCATGGCGTTCAAGACACACCGCCCGGTGCGCTGGCATCCGCGCCCGAGTGCCGCGCAGTGGTCATGGCTCCGTGCATGGCTGCGCCAGTGCCGCAGTGACCGCTACGCCGCCAACCGTGAGCGGATGCAGCGCCTCGCGCTCTACAGCCGCGATATCCTGCTGCAGACCGGCAAGTCGCTGCAGCTGGACTATGAGCAACGTACAGGCTACCTGCATCTCTTGCGTACACCGGGGGAATTGGAAGCAGCCCAGGCGCACAGCAGCAAGCTCGCCTCCCTGGGCATCCGACACCAGGTGCTGGACGCCACTCAAGCACGCACGCACGAGCCCAGCCTGAATCCGGACACCGCTCTGGCCGGCGCCCTGCACCTGCCGGACGACTTCACGGGCAACTGCGCTCTGTTCGCTCGGCTGATCCGCGGTCAGGCCCAGGCATTGGGCTGCGAGATGCTGTTCGGAGCCCCGGTGCAGGTCATCGAAACATCAGGCTCGCGCGTCACTGGGGTGCGCCTGCGCGATGTGCTGGGCAACGAGACAGCTCTGGAGTGCGATGAGGTCGTTGTAGCGGGTGGCCTGGGTTCAGTCGAGTTGCTGCGCCCGCTGGGTATGCGTGTACCGCTGCTGCCGGTGCGCGGCTATTCGGCCACCACGCTGATCCACGCGCCGGAACATGCGCCACGCGAAAGCGTGATGGACGAGCACTACAAGGTCGCCATCACGCGGATGGGCAATCGGCTGCGCGTCGCCGGCACCGCAGAGATCGGTGCTCAGGGGAACAAGCACAACCGCGCAGCAATCGACACGCTCCACAAGGTGCTGCAGGACTGGTTCCCGGCCGCTTCGCGAAGCAGTACGGCCACCTACTGGCAGGGGGACCGCCCGATGCTGCCAGACGGCGCCCCCTTGCTGGGTGGCACGCCAGTGCACGGCCTGTGGCTGAACCTGGGGCATGGTTCCAGCGGCTGGGCGATGGCCTGCGGCAGCGCGCAGGTCACCACGGACTTGATCTGTGACAAGCCACCTGAAATCGACCTGGACGGTCTGCGCTGGGATCGCTATCAATAGCGTTCCCCAACAGCGCGTGCCGACCTCACGCCATGCCTGATCCAACGGTGAACCTTTACACAGTCGATGAGATTCGCGCCGCGGAAGCGGCAGCAGGCGTCGCGCTGCACGACGGAACACTGGCACGGCGCGCCGCCCACGCAGTTGCTGAACTTGCCTGGACCACCTGGCTGCGCGGCTTGGTCAATCCGAGCGTCGCCGTGCTGGCAGGCCCCGGCAACAACGGTGCGGACGCCTTGCTGGCGGCGCACCTGCTGATCACTCGAGGCGTACAGGTGGTGCTTGTTGAGCCGCTCGCGCCCGGCAAGAGTGCGCTACGTGCAAGCGCACGTTCCGACCTGCCTCCAGCGATCGAGTCGAACGATCACCTACCCACACCACCACGCCCCTTCGATCTGATCATCGACGGGCTGCTGGGTATTGGTGCGCGCCCGGTGAAGAATGGCCCGATGGCGGCAGTGATTCAGCAAGTCAACGCTGCCGGCGTCCCGGTGCTGTCGATTGATGTGCCCAGCGGCATGGATGCCGACACCGGTGCGCTGTCCGATGGTGCGATGTGCATCCAGGCCTCCAGAACCGTGACCATGATCGGCCCTAAGCGCGGGCTGGCGACCTACCAAGGCGCTGCAGTAGCCGGCCAGATCAGTGTCGCGTCACTCGGTTTGCACGTAGGCACCACGCGCTGCTTGCTGGATGACGCTGCGACGCTTGCCTCACTGTTCCTGCGTGAGGATGGCACGGTGCACAAGGGGCGGCGCGGCGATGTATGGATACTCGGCGGCGCTGAGGGCATGACTGGCGCGGCTTGGATCGCATCGACGGCAGCGCTGGCGACCGGGGCCGGTCGGGTATTCGCAGCACTTGAGAGCGTAGCGTCTGCGGCAGGTATCCAGCGATCACCGCAGATTCAGACACGAACCTGGGCAACTCCCGTGCCGGAACGTGCGGCCATGGTGATCGGCTGTGGTTTGGGCCAGTCCAGCGACGCCTTGGTGGCGCTCGAAGCCGCAGTTTCACACCCGGGCCCGCTGCTTCTGGATGCAGATGCCCTTAACCTGCTGGCGCAATCAAGTACTGCAGCGGCGGCGCTGGCGCAGCGTCACGCTCCGGCTGTACTCACGCCACACCCGCTCGAGGCAGCGCGATTGATGGGTGTCTCCGCGGCGGCGATCCAGCAGGACCGGTTTGCGGCGGTCCGTGCCCTTGCGCTGCGTTTCAATGCTGTCGCAGTGCTTAAGGGCAATGGCTCACTCATCAGTGGAGCGGGATCGGCCTCAACCTGGGTCTCAGCGAGCGGTCATCCGATCCTTGCAACGGGCGGCACGGGGGACTGTCTCGCTGGATTGATCGGCGGCTTGCTTGCAAGAGGGCTACCCCCTCTTGATGCCGCACGTCTGGGGACCTGGATCCACGGCCGAGCGGCCGAGCTGGAGGCAGCGCGGCTCGGAGGAAGCTGCGGATTGAACCTTGCACGGCTGGCAGACACCTGCGCCCGTGTGACCAACGAACTTCAGCGAAGCCGCTTCAACTGATTTCGCTGACTCGGCCGGCGTCAATCCTGAATCGACGCTTGCAGCGAGCTGCCAAGCGGGAATCGTGCGTCACAAGTATCAGCGTCGCCTGCTGCTCAGTGTTGAGCGCAAACATCAGATCCATGACACGTTCGCCGGTCGCCGCATCGAGGCTGCCTGTCGGCTCGTCAGCAAACACGATCTCGGGCTGGGTGACAAAGGCGCGCGCAAGCGCCACCCGCTGCTGCTCGCCGCCTGAGAGCGTCCGCGGCGTATGGCTCAGGCGCTCAGCCAAGCCAACACGGCCAAGCATCTGCGTGGCGCGCTCTCGCGCCTGCGCACTGCTCAGCCCTTCTCCGATTTCCAGAGGCATGGCGACGTTCTCGAGTGCCGACAGGTGCGGCAAGAGTTGAAAGGTCTGGAAGACGAAGCCCACGCGCCCACGCCGCAGTCGCGCGCGTGCGTCCTCATCGAGGCTGCCGAGCGATCGGTTCAAGAGCAGAACTTCACCGCTCGATGGCTGGTCCAAACCGGCCAGCAATGCAAGAAGGGTGGACTTGCCCGAACCGGAGGCGCCGACCAGCGCTGCGGTCTCGCCCCGATGCACTGCCAGATGCACGTCTTGCAGAATGGGCAGCGTGCCGTCGGCGTCACGGACGGTCTTGCTAACATTTTTTGCAGCGAGGATCACCTCGGACTGCGCAGCTGTGGCGGCGGGTGCAGCCTGAACGGCCTGTCGTTCGTTGGTACTTGAGGAGGTCATGGAGTCAATGCATTGTTATCGGCGAGTCTGCCTGCGCGGTCTTGGTGCCACTGCTGTGCTCATGTTAGCGGCGGCTGTTCAGCCTGCCTCTGGGCAAAATCCCCCACCCGTGATCCTTGTTGTCGGCGACAGCCTCTCAGCCGAGTATGGCTTGCCCCGTGGCACTGGCTGGGTTGCCTTGCTGGAGACCCAGCTTCGCAAGCAGGGCTATTCGCACCGCGTGGTGAATGCAAGCATCAGCGGCGAGACCAGCAGTGGTGGGGCAGCACGCATTGAGCGTCTGGTACAGCAGCACAAGCCCGCAGTGCTTCTGATCGAATTGGGCGCGAATGACGCCCTGCGCGGCCTGTCGCTCTCTGCCACGGACGCCAATCTGACCCGCATGATCCGGACTGGCCGGGGAGCGGGGGCCCGCGTCTTGCTAGTCGGCATGGAGGTGCCGCCGAACTATGGCGCGCAGTACACGCAACAGTTCCGGCAAACCTTCACGACCGTAGCGAGCCGCGAGAAGATCGCACTCGTGCCCTTCCTATTGGAGGGTTTCGCTGCGGATCAGAGCTACTTTCAGGCCGACCGGATTCACCCCAACGAAAAGGCGCAGCCCCGGATGCTAGCGACAGTCTGGCCGAGCCTGAGCCGACTGCTGAAGTCCTGACGTTCTCAGCGCCAAAGAAAAAGCCATCCGCAGTCGGATGGCTTCTCTATGGTGTGCCAGCATCGGCTAGCTGAGTTACTTCTTCTCCGCCGGTTTGCTGGCTCCAGCGGCGGACTCATCCTGCTTGGTGAAGTCTGTCTTGAGCACCTTGACCTTGTGCTGCTGGCGCAGATCAGCGAGCAAGCCGCGAGACTCCAGCTCACCCGTGACGCGCTGCAGGGCGCTAGCAAGCGAAGCGCGCCGCTCATCGCTCAACGCCGGCGCTTCGCCCACAGCCGTGACGAGGTAAATGCCATAGCCCAGCCCGGGAACATCAACACCCACGGCAGCGGGCAGCGTTCCTGCAGATGTACGAGCGATTGCACTCACGACCTGCGGAGGAACGTTCTGCGCAGTTGCACGTGAGACGCTTCGAACCTCACCCAACCCAGCGACCTCAGCCGGCGACTTTTGAAGCGCCTGCAGGCGCGCTGCACCTGCTTCGCGCGCAAGACGAGCCGATTCCTGGGCAACCAGCCGGGCCTGAACCGCGGGCTTGATCTCCTCAAGCGGCGGGGTTCTCGCCGCCTGATAATCCACAACCCGGGCAGAAACGAGCGTGTTCGGCGCAACTTCTATCGCCTCGGTGTTGCGCCGGTTCTTGATGGAGTCTGCAGAAAACAGCGATTCGATCACGCGCGCAGACAGTACGTCACCGGGGCGCGATGGCTGATTCAGCCGATCACGCGTGATGCCATCCGCAGTGCTGACCGGCAGCTTCATCTTCTCAACGACTGGCTTGAACGAGTCCGACTGCTCAAACACCGTATTGGTGAAGCTCTCGGCGAGCTCGGCGTATTTCTTGGCTGCGAGGTTCTTGCGCTGTTCGCTCTCGATTTCAGCGCGCACTTCATCGAAGCTTCGTACGGCGCTGGGCTTAAGCCCCGTCAGCTGGATGATGTGGAAGCCAAAGTCGCTCTGGACGACAGTGCTGATCTCACCTTCCTTCATCGCAAACACGGCGTCTTCGAAGGGCTTGACCATCGCTCCGCGGCCAAAGAAGCCGAGATCGCCCCCGGACGGGGCCGAGCCTTCATCCTGCGACGACTCGCGCGCGATCTTGGCAAAGCTTGCCGGATTCGCCTTGACCTGCGCCAGAAGCGCTTCGGCGCGAGTCTTTGCCTTGGCCTGCTCGTCAGCCGCGGTACCTTTGTCAGCCTTCACCAGAATGTGACTGGCTTTGCGCTGCTCCTCGGACTTGAAGCGATCCTGATTCTTGTCGTAGAAGGCACGGACATCCTCAGGCTTGACCTCGACCATCTTGGAGACTGTGGGGAGGTCTAGAACGACATACTCTGCCTTCAACCGCTCGGGCTGCTCGAATTGCTTGAGGTTCGCGTCGTAGTACCTCTTGAGCGCTTCATCGTTGACCGCGACTTTTGATGCGAAGTCTGCGGCCCGGAACAACTGCTCGCGATAGCTGATCGGCTGCTCGGCTTGGCGTGCAAGCTTCTCGAGAACCGTCTGGGGAACGATGCTCGAGGACGACAGTGCCTCTGCAACCCGCGCCGAAGCGATGTCATTGCGCAGGCGTGCCTCAAATCCCTGCTCTGACAGGCCTTGGCTGGCCAAGGCGCGCTGGTACATCTCGAGGTCGAACTTGCCGTCCTTCTGCACAGCAGGAATCGCAGCAATGGTGTCACGCAGGTAGGCGTCGGAGACCACCATCCAGTTGCTGCGGATCTCAGCAGTCACGACCTGCTGGTCAATCAGTTGATCCAGCATCGCCTTGCGTGCTTCGGGCGTGTCGATGAGGCGCGCCTCGATCTGCGAGCCGAATTGCTGGCGCATCTGATCCACGCGCTGACGCATGGCGTTGTCCAGCTCTTGCTGGGTCACCTTCGCCTTGTCGATCCGGGCAAGCGCCTGGTCGCCCTCCATGAACCGCGAATAACCCTGGACGCCGAAGAACACGAACGAGGGCAGGATCAAGATCAGCAGCACAAACTGCAGGAAGCGCTTGTGGGTGCGAATGAACTCAAACATCGATGCTGACTTCCCGAATCAGGATTCACAGACCAGGCAGAGCACAACAAAAAGGGCGAACCCGGTTCGCCCTGATCGTCTTGCCTGCACTCAGGCAAAAGTGTCTTGCGCTTTGCGGTGGTGGGTGCTGAGAGGCTCGAACTCCCGACCTACGCCTTGTAAGGGCGCCGCTCTACCAACTGAGCTAAGCACCCGCAAAGCACATTAGTTTACAGCGTCCTTCAGGGCCTTGCCCGGACGGAACTTTGGCACCTTGGCGGCCTTGATCTTGATCGGCTGATTTGTACGCGGGTTGCGGCCGGAGCGGGCAGCACGCTTGCCCACCGTGAAGGTACCGAACCCAACGAGCGTGACCGAGCCGCCACGTTTGAGCGTCGTCTTGATGGCGCCGACCACCGAATCCAGAGCGCGGCCTGCTGCGGCCTTGGAGATGTCTGCGTTCTTTGCAATGTGATCGATCAGGTCGGTCTTGTTCACTTTCTAAACCCCCTAGAAACAGGATTGGTCGGTCGTATTGGTGTGTCGGCCCGCAGCCGACAAAGGACGCGGACTATAACCGCTTCAATCGATTTAACGCGTCGCTCTCTTGGCATGTCAAGGCAAACGCGCGCGGCGTCTGCCTCGACACCGAACGCACCGCAACACGCTGAATCAATGCTTTACAACCTCGCCTGACGCAGCGGGCTTGCCTTCGGCAGACGTCGCCGCTGCAGCAACCTCGTCATCCGGCAGAGCGACTGGCGTGTCGCTCAGCGCGATCTCCAGCACGCGATCAATCCACTTCACCGGAATGATCTCAAGCCGGTTCTTGACGTTGTCCGGGATCTCTGCGAGATCCTTGGTGTTTTCCTCAGGAATGAGCACCTTCTTGATGCCGCCGCGCAGCGCTGCGAGCAGCTTTTCCTTCAAGCCGCCGATGGCCAGCACTTCGCCGCGCAGCGTGATCTCGCCTGTCATCGCGACATCCGATCGGACCGGAATGCCTGTCAACGCGGAGACGAGGGCTGTGGTGATCGCGATACCGGCGCTTGGCCCATCCTTCGGTGTGGCACCTTCCGGGAAGTGCACATGCAGGTCGAGCTTCTCGAAGCGGTCGTCCTTGATGCCCAGGCGTCGGGCTCGAGCACGAACCACCGTGCGGGCTGCCTCGACCGACTCCTTCATGACATCGCCCAGCGAGCCCGTGCGCTGGACATTGCCCTTGCCGGGCATGGTGGCTACTTCGATCGTCAACAGGTCCCCACCGACTTCCGTCCATGCAAGCCCCGTCACTTGGCCAATCTGGTTTTCCTTCTCTGCGACGCCATAGGTGAAGCGTCGTACCCCCAGGTACTTGTCAAGATTCTTGGGTGTGATGTTGACCTTGCCCTTGGCTTTGCCGAGCAACTGCTGCTTGACGACCTTGCGGCAGATCTTCGACACCTCGCGCTCCAGAGAGCGAACGCCAGCCTCGCGGGTGTAGTAGCGGACGATGTCTCGGATGGCGGCTTCGGACACGTGCAGCTCGTCTTCTTTCACACCGTTGCTCTTCATCTGCTTGGGCAGCAGATGCCGCTCGACGATGTCGGTCTTCTCGTCTTCGGTGTAGCCCGCTAGCCGAATCACCTCCATGCGATCCAGCAGCGCCGGCGGGATGTTCAGCGAGTTGGAGGTCGCCACGAACATCACGTCCGAAAGATCGAAGTCGACTTCGATGTAGTGGTCCTGGAAGGTGTGGTTCTGCTCGGGATCCAGCACTTCGAGAAGTGCAGATGCCGGATCGCCGCGGAAGTCCTGCCCCATCTTGTCCACCTCATCGAGCAGGAAGAGCGGATTGCGAACACCCGTCTTGGACAGGTTCTGCAGGATCTTGCCTGGCATTGAGCCGATGTAGGTACGACGGTGCCCGCGGATCTCAGCCTCGTCGCGCACGCCACCCAGGGCCATGCGAACAAACTTGCGGTTGGTCGCCTTCGCGATCGACTGGCCAAGCGAAGTCTTGCCCACGCCTGGCGGGCCGACGAGGCACAGGATCGGCGCCTTGAGCTTGTCAACACGCTGCTGCACGGCGAGGTATTCGACGATGCGTTCCTTGACCTTCTCGAGGCCATCATGGTCTGCGTTGAGCACATCTTCAGCGTGCTTGAGGTCGTTGTTGATCTTGCTCTTCTTCTTCCAGGGCAGGTTGACGATGGTGTCGATGTAGTTGCGCACTACCGTCGCCTCAGCAGACATCGGCGACATCAGCTTGAGCTTCTTGAGCTCAGCCTCGGCCTTCTTGCGTGCCTCCTTGGGCATGCGCGCGGCCTTGATGCGCTTGTCGAGTTCCTCCAGGTCTGCTCCGTCTTCGCCCTCGCCGAGTTCCTTCTGGATCGCCTTGACCTGCTCGTTGAGGTAGTACTCGCGCTGACTCTTCTCCATCTGGCGCTTCACCCGCCCGCGGATGCGCTTTTCCACCTGGAGAATGTCGATCTCACCTTCAAGCAGGGAGAGCAGCAGTTCGAGGCGTTCCGGCACGCGCAGAACGGCCAGCGCAGATTGCTTCTGCTCGATCTTGATGGGCAGATGCGTCGCCACGGTATCGGCAAGACGACCTGGCTCATCAATGCCCGACACCGAAGTCAAAACCTCCGGTGGCACCTTCTTGTTGAGCTTGACGAACTGGTCAAACTGGCTGATCACCGCACGCCGTAGCGCCTCGGCCTCGGGCGCATTTGCATCCTGGGACTCAAGCGGTTCCGCTTCGCAAGTGAAGTGCGTCGGGCCATCTTCAACCGCATGGAGGGACGCGCGCTGGGACCCCTCCACCAGCACCTTCATCGTCCCATCGGGAAGCTTGAGCATCTGAAGGACATTGGCAATGCAGCCGATCTCGTGCAGATCCGATGCTGCCGGATCATCCTTCGTCGCATTTTTCTGAGCGACCAGCAGAATGCCCTGCCCGCCTTCCATAGCAACCTCAAGCGCCTTGATGCTCTTGGGCCGCCCCACGAACAGCGGAATGACCATGTTGGGGAACACCACCACATCGCGCAGGGGCAGCAGCGGCAAGGAGAGAATCTTGGCCTCAGACATATCGGGCTTTCAGAAGGGAACCCACACAAACTGCGGGCAGGTCATGCGATTGCAAGGTCGCGCCTCGGAGGCAAACGCGTGCATGTGCTCGCGAACGACTGTAGCACCGCAAAGAGAGCATCAAGCGAGAGCAATACGGCTCGTAAAGCCCGTACAGAAACCAGGAATTGTCAACTGTGCGACGTTCTGATTCTTCGCGCTACGGCACTCGCTGGAGCACGAAGTACGCGGGGCTCGATCAGGACGCTGCGAGCGCGACCGAGCGTGGCTGTTCGCGGTACACGAGCAGTGGTGGCGTACCTTGGGTGATGCAGTTCTCGTCGACGACCACCTTGGCCACATTCTCCATGGTCGGAAGCTCATACATGGTTTGCAACAAAGCTTGCTCAAGAATCGAGCGCAGACCACGTGCACCTGTCTTGCGCTTGAGCGCCTTCTGCGCCACCGCGCGCATGGCCGAGGGGCGGATCTCAAGATCTACTCCTTCCATGCCAAGCAGTTTGCTGTATTGCTTGATCAGGGCGTTCTTGGGCTCGACCAGAATCTGTACGAGCGCTTCCTCCTGCAACTCGCCCAAGGTGGCAACGACCGGCAGCCGCCCGACCAACTCGGGAATCAGGCCGAATTTGATCAGGTCTTCCGGCTCGGCTTCCGCCAGAAGTTCAGTCACGCTACGGCTCGATTCGCCCCGGACTGAGGCGCCGAAACCGATCCCGCTCTTCTCCGAGCGGTTGCGGATGACCTTGTCCAAGCCATCAAATGCACCACCGCAGATGAACAGGATGTTGGTCGTATCGACCTGCACGAAATCCTGATTCGGGTGCTTGCGGCCGCCCTGCGGCGGCACGCTGGCGATCGTGCCTTCGATCAGTTTCAGCAGGGCCTGCTGCACGCCTTCGCCAGACACGTCGCGAGTGATGGAAGGGTTGTCGGACTTGCGGGAGATCTTGTCGATCTCATCGATGTAGACAATGCCCCGCTGTGCCTTGTCGACCTCGTAATTGCAGTTCTGCAGCAGCTTCTGAATGATGTTCTCGACATCCTCACCCACGTAGCCGGCTTCGGTCAGCGTGGTCGCGTCCGCAATCACGAACGGCACATTGAGCAGCCGCGCGAGGGTCTGCGCCAGCAGCGTCTTGCCGGACCCTGTAGGCCCGACCAGCAGGATGTTGGACTTGGCGAGTTCCACCTCGTCCTTGCTGCCCATGTGCTTGAGCCGCTTGTAGTGGTTGTAGACCGCGACAGACAGGATCTTCTTGGCCTGGTCCTGGCCGATCACGTACTGGTCAAGGATCTCCTTGATTTCCTTGGGCGTGGGCAGATCGCTGCGAGTCGTAGGGCCTGCTGCTTCGGCGACCTCATCGCGGATGATCTCATTGCACAGGTCGATGCATTCGTCGCAGATGAAGACCGAGGGGCCAGCGATGAGCTTCTTGACCTCGTGCTGGCTCTTGCCGCAGAACGAGCAATACAGCAGCTTTTCGCTACTCGTCTTTTTCTCGGTCATCGTGCCTCCCTGCTCCCTGCGCTAGAACTCAGCTCGATACGATCAGCCGCCCGAGGCGACTTGCTCGCGCGAGGTGAGCACCTTGTCGATGAGCCCGTAGGTCTGTGCTTCCTCGGGGGAGAGGAAGTTGTCGCGGTCCGTGTCATTCGCGATCTTGTCGATAGGCTGGCCTGTGCGATCAGCAAGAATTTTGTTGAGGCGCTCGCGCAGATCGAGAATTTCGCGCGCCTGAATCTGGATGTCGCTCGCCTGCCCTTGGGCTCCACCCGAAGGCTGGTGAATCATGATGCGGCTGTTGGGCAGCGAGAATCGCTTGCCCTTCTCGCCCGCAGCCAGAAGAAACGCGCCCATGCTCGCCGCCAGACCGCAGCACATGGTGGACACATCGGGCTTGATGAACTGCATGGTGTCGTAGATCGCCATGCCGGCATAGACCGAACCGCCCGGGCTGTTGATGTAGAAGCTGATGTCCTTGTCGGGATTGTCCGCCTCGAGGAACAACAGTTGCGCCACGATGAGGTTGGCCGAGACGTCATGCACGGGACCAATCAGGAACACGATCCGTTCGCGCAGCAGCCGCGAGTAGATGTCGTAGGCGCGCTCGCCCCGGCCACTCTGCTCGATGACGATCGGCACCATGCCGAGATTCTGCGGTTCAAAGCGCTGTGGATCGCGCTGCCAGTCCCGAACGTCAAATGCCATCAGCTTGTCTCCTGCGCAAATCTTGCGCTGCAGTCCTGATCAATCAGGCGGCGTTACCCATCAGTTCGTCAAAGGCCACGGGTTTGTCCACCACCGTCGTCTGGTTCAGAGCCCATTCCACCACATTGTCTTCAAGCACCACGGCCTCGACATCCGCCAGGCGCTGCTTGTCCTTGAAGTACCACTGCAGCACTTCGGCGGGGTTCTCGTAACTCTGCGCGGTCTCTTCGATCTTGGCGCGCAGTTGCTCCTGCTTGGCGGTCAGACCGTTGATCTTGACCAGTTCAGCAAGAATCAGACCGAGGCGCACGCGGCGCTCCGCCTGCGCCTGGAACACATCCGGCGGGAACGGCAACGAATCCACCTTCATGCCGCGCGCAGCCAGATCGGCGCGAGCGTTCTCAGCCAGGCGACCGGTCTCATTGCCGACCAGCGCCTTGGGCACCTCGAACTCAGCGACCTTCAGCATGGCGTTCATCACGCTCTCCTTGGTCTGGTTGCGGGTGCGCGCGGCCACCTCACGCTGCAGGTTGGCGCGGATCTCTTCGCGCATCTTGGCCACATCGCCGTCGACGATGCCTAGAGTCTTGGCGAATTCGGCATCCACTGGAGGCAGCTGGGGAGCTTCCACCTTGGTGATATCGAGCTTGAACTGCGCCGTCTTGCCGGCGACATCCGCGCCGTGATAGTCGGCAGGGAATGAGAGATCGAAAGTCTTGCTCTCGCCGGCCTTCAGCCCGAGCGCAGCGGCTTCGAACTCCGGAAGCATGCGCTTGGCACCGGAAACAAAGGAGAAGTCAGTTGCCTGGCCGCCCTTGAACTCCACACCATCGATCGTGCCGGTGAAGTTGCAGGTGATGCGGTCGTCGGTCTGGATGCCGCGATCCACTGCAGCGTAGGTGGCGCGCTGCTTGCGCAGAATGTCGATGGTCTTGTCGACTTCGGCGTCGCCTACCGTGCAGACGATGCGCTCGACGGTCGCGCCCTTGAAGTCACCAAACTTGATCTCCGGATAGACCTCGAAAGTTGCGGTGAACTTGGCGGCTTCGGCCGCGGCTTCATTGTCGGCGTTGATCGGCTCGACCTTGGGCATGCCTGCCACGCGCAGCTTGTTCTCGCTGACCACGGAGTTGAAGGCTTCACCAACCTTGTCGTTGAGCACTTCCATCTGAACTTCATAGCCGTACTGGCGCTGCACCAGACCGAAGGGCACCTTGCCCGGACGGAAACCCGACATGCGCACGGTGCGCTGCAGACGGCGCAGGCGCGACTCGACCTCGCGATTCACATCGGCCAGGGGCACGTCCAGCGCCACGCGGCGTTCAATGGCGGAAAGGGTCTCGATTGCTGCAGTCATGAACACACCTGAAAATGGATGATCGGGTTGATACTTGCGGAACTCAACCCGGGGGGATTCTGAGGTCTCGCTGGTGCGAAGGGGGGGACTCGAACCCCCACGCCGGTGAAGGCGTCAGGACCTAAACCTGGTGCGTCTACCAATTTCGCCACCTTCGCATGCAAGTGCGGTCCGTCCGGTCAGGCGGGCTGAGGGTCCTGCCTCAAGCGCCCGAGACACGTACTTCCCCGCGTACTTGCTTTGCGAAGCATTGTAGCCAAGGCGCAGACCCTGCCTTGGCGCCCCGGCGGAGCGCGTCTTGCCCGTTCTGCCCGTCGCGGTTCGCAGCCCGTATGCTGCGGCGCGACACACCATCGACGAACTGCCCGCGCCATCCCATGGCTGTTGATCACTACGAGAATTTTCCTGTGGCTTCACGCTTGGCTCCGGCCCGGCTGCGTCCCGCCATCGTGGCGATCTATCGCTTCGCCCGCACGGCTGATGATGTCGCCGACGAGGGACACGCCGACGCAACACGGCGCTTGACCGATCTGGCCAGGATGGCGCAGGCCGTGCGGGAGCTGTTTGCCGACTCGACCCGACCGGCAGCGCCCTTCGACGACCCGCTGCTGCGCGCCGTCGCTGGCCTGCAGCCGCACATCGCACCGCACGCCCTGCGCCCGGAGCCCCTGCTTGATCTGCTGTCGGCGTTCTCGCAGGACGTGGAGAAGATCCGCTATGCGGACATGACCGAGGTACTGGACTACTGCAGCCGCTCGGCCAACCCGGTCGGGCGCCTGATGCTGCGTCTCTATGACTGCGACCACGACCCGGCAGCGCTGGCCCAGGCCGATGCGATCTGCACCGGCCTGCAGCTCGTGAACTTCTGGCAGGACGTGGCCATCGACCTGGCCAAGCCACGCATCTACATCCCGCGCGCGCAAATGACGCAGTTCGGTGTGGACGAAACACAGCTCGTCGCAGCGCCGGCCCGCCTCATGCAGACCGAGGCCTGGCGCGCCCTCATGCGCGTGCTGGTCGACGACGCCCGGGCGCGCCTGCAGTTCGGCTATGGCCTGCCCGCGCACATCGGTGGGCGCGGCGGTCTGGAGCTGCGCGCCGTGATCGAGGGCGGCCTGCGCATTGCCGCGCGCCTGGATGCTGCGGCCTACGACGTCTGCCGCGCGCGCCCCAAACTCGGAAGCATCGACTGGCTGGTCATCGCCTGGCGCACGCTGCTGCAACCGACTCAGGCGCCGCAAGGCATCGAGACTCGCCTGCTCGGGCCGATCAGCCTGGGCGCCCCGCGATAATCCACGCATGACGCCCATCGAATACTGCCGGGACAAGGCAGCCGCATCCGGTTCCAGCTTCTACTACAGCTTTCTCTTTCTGCCGCCGGCACGGCGCGACGCCATCATGGCCTTCTATGCCTTCTGCCGCGAGGTGGACGATGTGGCCGATGAAGTCAGCGACACGCAGCTGGCTCGTACCAAGCTGGCCTGGTGGCGCACGGAGATCGATCGCCTCTATGCAGGCTCGCCGACTCACCCGGTCACGCAGGCACTGCAGGCCCATGTGCTGCCCTTCGGTGTGCGCGCACCGCAGCTGATGGAAGTCATTGCAGGCATGGAGATGGACGTGAACCAGGTGCGCTACCCGGACCTGGAATCGCTCAAGATCTACTGCCACAGAGTGGCCGGCGTGGTCGGCGAGGTGTCGGCCCTCATCTTCGGCTACGCCAATCCATCCACGCATGACTACGCCGGCAAGCTGGGGCTGGCCCTGCAGCTCGTGAACATCCTGCGTGATGTGGGTGATGACGCGCCGCGCGGCCGCGTCTACCTGACTGATGCTTGGCTCAAGGCTCACGGCGTAGATCGCAATGCCGTGCTGCAGCGCCAGGGCTCCCCTGCCCTCACCGCCCTGCTGCGCGAGCTGGCCGAGCTGGCCCGTACGGCCTTTCGTGACGCAGCCCGCGCCCTGCCCGCCGAAGACGTGCGCAGCCAGCGCGCCGGGCTGATCATGGGCCGTATCTACCGGGAGCTGCTCGAAGAAATCGCGCGCGAAGACTTCGCAGTGCTGAACCAGCGCATTGCCCTGACGCCCCTGCGCAAGCTGTGGCTGGCCTGGAAGGGCTGGGTGTTCCCGCGCGCGGCACTGCGGGCGCTGGGCCGCTGAGCGAGCGCTGCTGCATGAGGCGCATTGCGATCATCGGCGCGGGCTGGGCGGGTCTGGCCTGCGCCCTGCATCTCGCACAGACACCGGCGCGCGAGCCGCGCCGCATCACCCTGTTCGACGCAGCCCCGGAACCCGGCGGCCGCGCCCGCACCGTGCGCTGGGACAGCCTGGGCCAGAGCATCCCGATCGACAACGGCCAGCACATCCTGATTGGCGCCTATACCGGCTGCCTGGACCTGATGCGGCGTGCCGGCGTGGATCCCGCGAGCGCCTTTCACCGCATGCCCTTCGGTCTGCCCACGCACGAGGGCTGGCTGATGCGCGCACCCGACTGGCCAGCACCGCTTCATGTGGCCGCCGCGCTTGCAAGCAGCCGCCTCGCGGGCAGCGCCAAGTGGGCGATGGCACGCCTGGGCATGAAGCTGCTGCAAAGCGTGCCGCCGGGGCAGACGGTGGAGGAGTGGCTCGCGCCCTTGGTAGGCAGCTGGGTGTGGCAAGAGCTGCTTGCGCCCCTGTGCGTGGCGGCGCTCAACACCCCGCCGGCAGACGCCTGCGCCCGCCGCTTTGCGCACGTGCTTCGGCGCGCGCTGTTCAGCAATACGGCGGCGCCGGGTTTGCGGGCGAGCGACTTTCTCGTGCCCAAGGCGTCCTTGTCCGAATTGATGCCCGATGCCGCGCTGCGCAGCCTGGCCGCCGCGGCGGTGGAGCTACGCATGCGCACACCGGTGCGCGAGCTTGCCGCGCCTCCCGCGGGTGTGGCTGGCGCACCGAGTCAGAAGCTTGTCGTGGAAGGCGATCGCTTTGACCGCGTGGTCCTCGCCACGTCGCCGTCGTCTGCGGCACGGCTGGTGCACGGTCTGGACGCCCAGGCCTCGACAGCACTCGAAGCGCTGCGCTACGAACCGATCGCCACGGTGTTCTTCCGCCTGGCACGGCCCGTTCCCGTCCTGCCCGCGCCGATGCTGGCGCTGCCTCAGGGAAGCGGCACCGGTGGAGCGGCTGCCCCTGGACACTGGCTGTTTGACCGGACACACAATCTCGACGGTGCGCAGATCCCCATGCTCGCGGTGGTGACCAGTGCCGCCCGCGCTTCGCTCAGCGTTGAGCGCGGGGTCTGGATGGACCGAGTCGAGGCCCATCTGCGCAGCGCCCTGCCCGGCCTGGCCGCCACCACGGACCGCACGCTGATCATTGAAAAGCGCGCCACCTTTGCCTGCACGCCCGCCATGCAGGCCGTGCCTGCGCGCACCTCGCACCCTGCCCTGCGTCTGGCCGGCGATTTCACCGAGCCCGACCTGCCCGCCACGCTGGAAGCCGCCGTGCTCTCCGGCCAAGCTGCGGCGGCCTGGGCGGCACACTGAGCGGGCCGCAGACCGTCAAAGCGGCCTTCCGCTGTTCTGATGCGCTTCTTCAGGCGCTTTGCCCTGGGAAGGCGCATGAATGCTCACTTCTTCCAGCGGATTCAACGCTGATGCGGCTTACCGGCCAAAAGTGTCTGAAAACCCGCGCCAGACAAGCGGAAAGCACTTCCGAGCGGCTCGCCAAGAAGCAGCCGTGACGCGCTACTGCAGGCCGCGCAGCGCGTCCATGGCTTCTTCGATGCGGCCTACGGGCAGCAGCGTCAGGCCTTCGGGCACCTGCTTGGCGCTCGCCCCCTTGGGCAGGTTGGCGCGCGGCAGCATGATGTGCGAGAAGCCGAGTTTGGCGGCTTCCCGGATGCGCTCCAGCCCGCGCGGCGCCGGCCGAATCTCACCGGCCAGGCCGAGTTCGCCGAACACCGCCAGGCCCTTGGGCAGCGCGCGGTTCTTGAGGGACGACACGGCGGCCAGCACTACCGCCAGATCCGCCGCCGGCTCGGTGATGCGCACCCCGCCCACCGCGTTCACAAAGACGTCCTGATCCCCGCTGGCGATGCCGGCATGGCGATGCAGCACCGCCAGCAGCAGTGCCAGCCGCGCCTGATCCAGACCCACCGCCAGGCGGCGCGGGCTGCCGCCAGCGGAATCAAGCAGGGCCTGTACCTCCACCAGCAGCGGGCGTGTGCCCTCCTGGGTGATGAGCACGCAGGTACCGGGCACCGGCTTGTCGTCTCCCGTATGCGAATGCGAGAGAAACAGCGCCGAGGGGTTGCTCACGCCCTTCAGGCCGCGGTCGCCCATGGCAAACACACCCAACTCGTTCACCGGGCCGAAGCGGTTCTTGAAGGCGCGGATCAGTCGGAATGACGAATGCGTGTCGCCCTCGAAATACAGCACCGTATCAACAATGTGTTCGAGCACGCGCGGCCCGGCCAGCGTGCCTTCCTTGGTGACATGCCCCACCATGATCACGGTGCAGCCCGTCTGCTTGGCAGCCCGCGTGAGCATGGCCGCGCACTCGCGCACCTGGGACACCGAACCCGGCGCGGACGACAGCGCTTCCGAATACAGCGTCTGGATGGAGTCGACCACCGCAACCTGCGGCCGATGCTCGGCAAAAGCCTCCAGAATGCGGTCGATCGAGATTTCGGCGAGCGCCAGCAGGTTGTCGGCCGCTACGCCAAGGCGCCGCGAACGCAGCGCCACCTGATCGAGCGACTCCTCGCCCGTCACGTAGAGCGCCGGCACGCGGGCCGACATGTCCGCCAGGGACTGCAGCAGCAGCGTGGACTTGCCGATGCCCGGGTCGCCACCCAGCAGCACCACACCGCCAGGCACGAGCCCGCCGCCGAGCACGCGGTCGAATTCGTCGATACCGGTCTCGATGCGCTCGACCTCGATGGTCTGCACGGCACCGAGCTTCTGCACCTGGCTTGGACCGGCGCGCTGGCCCACGAGCGGCTCGAAGCGCTTGCCGTGCGCGCTTTGCGCCGCCGTCTCGGTCAGGCTGTTCCATGCACCGCAACCCGGGCACTTTCCGAGCCACTTGGGGCTCGCAGCACCGCACTCGCTGCAGACGTACTGGCTCTTGGCTTTGCTCATCGTCTCGGGGTTCGCCTCAGTCCACCGACAGCATGGGCACACGCGGTGCCACCGCGCACATCAGCTCATACCCGATCGTGCCGGCGGCGCGGGCGACCTCGTCGATGGGAATCTGTGCGCCCCACAACTCCACCGAGCTGCCAATGCCCGCTTGCGGCAGATCTGTCAGGTCCACCGCGAGCATGTCCATGGACACCCGACCGATGGTGCGTGTGCGAGCGCCCGCCACAGCGATCGGCGTGCCGGTCGCGCAGTGGCGCGGGTAGCCATCCGCATAGCCACAGGCGACGATGCCGATCCGCATCGGCTTCTCTGCGCGGAAGGTGCTGCCGTAGCCCACCGCATCGCGGGCCAGCAGATCCTGGGTGCCGATGATCTCCGACACCAGGGTCATGCCCGGCTGCAGATCGAGGCTCGCTGCGGTCCGATCAGCGAAGGGCGAGGAGCCGTAGAGCATGATGCCCGGCCGCACTGCGTCGCCGATCGCCTCGGGCACACCGAGCACGGCGGCGGAATTGGCCAAGGCGCGCGGGCCGGGCAGGCCCTCGGTCGTCTGCGCAAACAGGGTGCGGGCCGCGTCCGTGCCGCCAGCGACATCGGCGTCGGCAAAGTGCGTCATCAGCGTGATGGTGCCGACGTGCCGCAAGGCCCGCAAACGCTCCCAGGCGTTCCGATAGGCCGCCGGCTTGAAGCCGAGCCGATTCATGCCGGAATTCATCTTCAAGTAGACGTCGACCGGTCGCTGCAGGGCATGGGTCTGCAGCAGATCGATCTGCTGTGCGCAGTGCACCGTCATTAATAGGCCGTAGCGCTCAACAATCTCCAGATCGCGCGCCTCGAAGATGCCCTCGAGCAGCAGGATCGACTTGACCCAGCCGGCCTCGCGGCAGCGCACGGCTTCGTTGAGGTCCAGCATCGCCAGGCCATCCGCCGCAGCAAATGACGCGACTCCGCGCTCGATGCCATGGCCGTAGGCGTTCGCCTTGATGACGGCCCAAACGAAGGCGCCACCTGCGTGGCGGCGCGCAACAGAAAGATTATGGGCAAGCGCTGCGTGGCTGATGCGAGCCTGGATCGGACGCGGCATCGGCGCAGCCTATTGCAGCGGTTCTTTGAGGAAGGACGGCATGGGCAGCGAGAGGGTCTCGATACCCTCCTCGGCCAGGGCCTGCCGCTCTTCCGACGTGGCACGGCCACGAATGGAGCGCTCGGGGGATTCGCCGTAGTGAATGGCGCGGGCCTCGGCTGCGAAGCGCTCGCCGACGTCCTCGCTGCCGTCCACGAGAGAACGCATGAACTTCCACATGGCTTGCGGAGGCACGGCCAGCGCGTCACTTGCCTGCTCTGTGGGTGCAACGGCGCCGGTATTGATGCGTGCTGCGGTGACCTGCCTTGCGATCTCGATCGAGCCGCAGATCGGACAGACCACGAGACCGCCGGTGTTCTGCTGCTCGAACGCTTCATGACTCGCGAACCAGCCCTCGAAACGATGGCCGTGTTCGCACTGCAGATCGAAAACCTTCATGGCGTGTTGCGCTTCGGCCCGAGAGCCGATGGAGGAGAGAGGATGGGTAAACCGGAAGGCTGGTGCCGCGGGCCGGAATCGAACCGGCACGAACGTTTTACCGTTCGGCGGATTTTAAGTCCGCTGTGTCTACCGATTTCACCACCGCGGCGCAGGGACGGCGCTGGGCCGCTTGCGTGCAGTCAGGAGAGGGAGTGGAGGCGGGTCCCGGAGTCGAACCGAGCTAAACGGATTTGCAATCCGCTGCATAACCGCTTTGCTAACCCGCCACGGCCATGACTGGTGCTGGCACTGTATCACGCTCGATTGCGTGGGCCTGCACAGGCATCTGGAACGAAAAAGGGAAGCGACGCTTCCCTTTGTTTGTCTGGAGCGGGAGACGAGTCTCGAACTCGCGACCTCAACCTTGGCAAGGTTGCGCTCTACCAACTGAGCTACTCCCGCAGAGCCCTAAATATTACACACTGATTCGCAGCCCGTCAAATTGAGCAGCCGGAAAGCAGTCGATGCGCGCCTCGAATCTGCGAGCGCAAGCGCCCGCTCAATCGCGCATGTGCACACGTGCAAGCCAGAGGTAATAGGCCATCGACCAGACCGTGAGTACCGCCGCGACATACAGGAGCACGGTGCCGATCTCGCGCACCGGAATCACGCCGAACAACTTCTCGTTGAACAGAAGCATGGGGATAGCCACCATCTGCGCGGCCGTCTTGAACTTGCCCAAGGAATTCACGGCCACATTGCCCCGCTTGCCCAGCGAAGCCATCCACTCGCGCAGTGCGGAGATCGTGATCTCGCGCCCGATGATGATCAATGCGACCAGCGCAGACACGCGGTTGAACTCCAGCAGAAGCAGCAGCGCAGAACACACGAGCAGCTTATCGGCCACAGGGTCAAGAAAGGCCCCGAAGGCGGACGTCTGCCCGGTCTTGCGCGCCAGCCAACCATCGAACCAGTCGGTCACCGCAGCAGCGACGAAGATCACGGTTGCCACCAGGTCACGCGTGACGGGATTGATCGTTTCAGGCAGGTAGTAGAGCGCGACAAGAACCGGGATGGCCAGGATGCGCAGCCAGGTCAGCAAGGTGGGCAGGGTCAGCACGGATGAGCGGGCGTTGTATCTGTGTTGTTCTAGGAATGCAGCGTGCGGTAGATGGTCTCGGCAAGTGCGCGCGAAATGCCTTCGACCGAGGCGATGTCGTCGATGGAAGCCGCCTGCAGTTGCCGCACGCCCCCGAAGCGGGCCAGCAGGCGCTGGCGCTTGCGCGGCCCGACGCCTTCGATATCTTCAAGCTTTGAAGTATTGCGTACTTTGGCCCGCTTGGCCCGCATGCCCGTGATGGCGAAGCGGTGTGCTTCGTCGCGGATCTGGGCCACGAGCATGAGTGCTGCCGATTCGCGGCCCAACTCCGCAGGTGCACGCCCATCCGCAAAGATGAGCGTCTCCAGTCCAACGCGACGCCCCTCCCCCTTGGCTACACCGACCAGCAGCACATCATCCACCCCGAGGTCCTCGAAGACCTTGACCGCTTGGGCGAGCTGGCCAGCACCGCCGTCGATCAGCACCACATCAGGCCAGACCGCGTCTTCGGCTTCGGCCAGCTTGCCGTAGCGGCGCGAGAGCGCCTGAAGCATGGCGGCGTAGTCATCGCCGCCCGTGATGCCAGTGATGTTGAAGCGCCGATACTCGCTCGACTGCATTTCGTTCCGGGCATACACGACGCATGAAGCCTGCGTCGCTTCACCGGCGGTGTGACTGATATCGAAGCACTCGATCCGCAGCTTGGCGGTGTCATCGACACTCAACCCAAGCACGTCGATCAGTTCGCGGGTGCGCTGCTGCGCGGTGCCACGCTCGGCCAGCAACCGTGCGAGCGCCAGGCTTGCGTTGCGTACGCCCTGCTCCAGCCAGATGCGCTTCTGCTCCTGTGGCTGCTTGAGAATGCGGATGTTGCGCCCGGCCTGCGCATTCAGAAATGCGATGGACTCCTCATCCAGCGCCGCGTTGCTGACGATCACATCCGGAATCGCACCCTCCGCGTAGTGCTGCGAGATGAAGGCGGCAGCCACCTCGATTGCGGGTTCTTGTTCGCCTTCGGCAAAGTTCACGCTCGGAAAAAACGGGCGATCACCGAGATGACGACCGCCCCGCACCATCGCGAGGTTCACGCACGCGCGTCCACCCGCGACGGTGACAGCCACGATGTCCACGTTTTCGTCACCCAAGGCGTCCACGCTCTGCTGATGCAGCACCTTGGACAGCGCGGAGATCTGGTTGCGCACCAGCGCCGCACGCTCGAACTGAAGCGCCTCCGCGTGGGCAAGCATGCGCTCCTGCAGCTCTGATAGCACTTCACCGCTCTTGCCCTGCAGAAACTGCACGGTTCGATGCACGTCCGCCGAATACTCGACGGCATCAATCTTGCCCACGCAGGGCGCAGAACAGCGATTGATCTGATGCAGCAAGCAGGGTCTTGATCGATTGCGAAACACGGAGTCCTGACAGCTGCGCAGCTGGAACACCTTCTGCACCAGGCCGATACTCTCCTTCACGGCCCACGCCGAGGGATACGGCCCGAAGAACTGCGCCTTGCCCGTCGCTTCGCCGCGGTAGTACGCCACTCGCGGAAAAGCGTGGTCGGTCAGCTTCAGGAAGGGGTAGCTCTTGTCGTCACGGAACAGAATGTTGTAGCGCGGGGCCAGCGTCTTGATGAGGTTGTTCTCAAGCAGCAGCGCCTCAGCTTCCGAGCGGGTGACGGTCACCTCGATCCGCTCGACCTGTGCCACCATCTGCGCGATTCGCGGACTCGTCAGCGTCTTCTGGAAGTAGCTCGAGACCCGCTTCTTCAGATCGCGCGCCTTGCCCACATACAGCACCTTGTCGTCCGCTCCGATGTGCCGATAGACACCAGGCAGTGCCGGCAGGCTCGCGATGAACGCGCGCAACTCTGCATCGCGCGCCGCGGGCTCGATCGGCGCGGTGTCATGACTGCTGTCGGACTCAGGCTCTGTCACGCCAACACTTCCTGCCCGAGGATCACTGGCCCAGCAGCGGCTCGATCAGGCTGCGAGCCGCCCGATACAGCGGATCTGCCTGGAGCGATTGCCAGTCCGGGGGATCGCCCACCGCATGGAGCGCCTGGATGCGCCGCCCGCGCACCGGATCGACTTGCAGTGCATCTGCCGCGAGCAGTTCGTCGGCAAGATCGGGCCGGTTGCAGATCGGGATCATGTCGCAGCCGGCGTCGAGCGCCGCTCGCGCTCGTGCGTGGATATCGCCAGCCACAGTTGCGCCTTCCATGGCGAGGTCATCACTGAAGATTGCCCCCTGGAACCGAAAGCGCGTTCGCAGCACGTCCTGGAGCCAGAACCGGCTGAAACCTGCGGGCTGCGGATCGACCCTCGAGAAGATGACATGCGCCGGCATCACACTGGCCAGCGATTCCGAAAGCCACGCATAGGGCATGGCATCGCCAGCAAGTACTTCATCCAGAGTGCGTTCATCCACCGGGATCTCATGGTGGCTGTCTGCCTCCACATGGCCGTGCCCTGGAAAGTGCTTGCCGCAGCTCTTCATGCCGGCTTGCAGCAAGCCGTGGATCAGGCTCTTGGCGAGAACGGCGGTCACCCGTGCGTCCCAATGAAATGCGCGCGTTCCGATGACGGCGCTGCGGCCATAGTCGAGATCGAGGACCGGCGTAAAGCTGAAGTCCACTCCGCAGGCACGCAGCTCAGCCGCAAGCACGTAGCCACATGCAGTGGCTGCGCGCGTCGCGCTCATGGCGTCGCGCTGCCAGAGCTCCCCCAAAGCGCGCATGGTCGGCAGGTGTGTGAACCCATCGGTTCTGAAGCGCTGCACACGACCGCCCTCGTGATCCACCGCAATCAGCAGACGCGGCGAGCGCGTCGCATGAATGTCGTCGCAGAGCGACTTGAGCTGAGCGCGCGATTCGAAGTTCCGTGCAAACAGAATGACTGCACCCGTCAGCGGATGGCGCAGCCGTTCGCGCTCATGGTCGGTCAGGGTCAGACCGGCCACATCAACCATGACAGGGCCGGGAAGCGGTGTGTTGCTCATGAAAATCAGACAGGCGAAGGCGTGGAAGTGGTTTCGAGCACGACGAAGCTGACCGCATGGTCTCGCTCGTCGCTGAGCGTGACGTGAGCGATCAGGTTCCTGGAAAGCAGCCATTCTCGCATCGCGCCATGAGCAACGATTGCCGGACGACCACCTGGCTGGTTGAGCACTTCGATCGCCTGCCAGGTCATGGGCGAGCGCATACCCAACCCACAGGCCTTGGAGAAGGCCTCTTTACAGGAAAAGCGCGTGGCCAGGTAGGTCACGCCGCGCGCGGGATTTGCGGCAAGTCGGCGTTCGTACACAGCAAGTTCCTGCTGCCCCAGGATGCGCGAGGCAAATCGAGGCTGGCGCGCGAGGGTCTGCGCGATCCGCCGAATGTCCACGATGTCGGTACCCACGCCAAAGATCATGCGGCCCCCGCATCGACTCGCTGCACCGGCGTCGCCCGGCCGCGCAGCCGGTTGAACTCCTGCCAGGCAAGCCGCGAGCGCGCCCCACATCCCGTGCGCGCCTGATCGATGACGCGCCGCAGGACACTCTGCAGCCGCCGATTGCGCGCAGTGTCAGCGAAGTCATCTGCCAGAAGGGCCAGAAAGTCTGCGGTCTGCAGATCGCCTGTCCGTGCGCCCGCCGGTTGCCAGCCCTCATGCGCGTCGAGGCACCAAGGCAGCGCCGGGACCGCGGGGTCGAGCGCAACCACATCCGGCATCGGCATGTAGCCCAGATCGCGCATCAACCGGTACTCGAAGCGTCGCAGGCTGCCGTCGGCCGCGTGGGAGGTCGCCAACTCGGCGAGCGCCTGGGTGTAGTGGTCGAACACCTCGGGATGCGGGTCGTGCCGTGGCAGAAGGCCCAGAAGGAGTTCATTCAGATAGATGCCGCTCATCAGACGCTCGCCCTCAAGCGCTCCGACGCTGCCGGCCCATTCGAGCGCGGACAACACCTGCACGTCGGACTTCCCCGCGAGCTTGCACATGACGGGCGCGAAGGGCTGCAGAAGCGGCCGCACGCCCGACCGCGGGCGCCTCGCGCCCTTGGCAAGCGCAGCCACTCGCCCTCGATCGCGCGTCAGCAACTCCGCGATCAGGCTGCTCTCCGAGTACGGCCAGACATGAAGGACGAAGGCCAGCGTCTTGCTAGCCGCGGACGCGGGGCGCTGCGCCATGGCGCCTGCGTCAGTCAGTCGAAACCCAGCGAGCGAAGACTCGCCTCGGACTCGGCCCAACCTTCGCGCACCTTGACCCAAAGCTCCAGGTGCACGGGGCAGTCGAACAACTTGGCCAGATCCAGTCGCGCCTCCTGGCCGATGCGCTTGATGCGCTCACCCTTGTGGCCGATGATGATCGGCTTGTGGCTCTCGCGCGAGACCACAATGGCCGCGGCAATGCGCTTGCCACGCGGGGTGTCCTCCCAGGTCTCGATCACGACTGTGGTGCCGAAGGGCACTTCGTCGCCGGTCAGACGGAAGACCTTTTCACGCACACGTTCGGTTGCGAGAAATCGTTCGCTCCGGTCGGTCAGCGTGTCCTCTTCAAACAGCGGCTCCGATTCCGGCAGCAACGCAGCGATCGCCCGCTCGAGCGTGTCCAGACCCAACCGCTTCTCTGCGGAAACAGGCACTATGGCAGCGAACTCGCGCACCGACGAGAACCGGGCGATCACGGGCAGCAGTTCGTCCTTGCTGGTCATCAAGTCAATCTTGTTGATGACTGCAAGCACCGGCAGCGGCTTGGGCAGTATGTCCAGCACCTTGAGATCGGCTGGCCCCAGCTCTCCGCCTTCGCTGACAAACAGCGCCGCCTCTACCCCGGTGATCGCCTGCGTGACCGAACGGTTCATCAGTTTGGGCATCGCCCCGCCATGGCGGGTCTGGAACCCAGGCGTGTCCACAAAGCCGATCTGATAGCCAGGACGGCTCAACACGCCCAGGATGCGATGTCGTGTGGTCTGCGGCCGCCGCGATGTGATCGACAAGCGCTCGCCGATCAGTGCATTGAGCAAGGTGGACTTGCCCACATTAGGACGGCCCACAATCGCGACCAGCCCGGCGCGATGCGGCACGGCGGCAGATGCGTCGGTACTCACGCCGTCTTGCCTACCGCAGGATCGGTCGGCGTGAGCAGGTCCGCCTGGGGCGTTTGAACGGTGGCGACAGGCAAGCTGAGCTGTGTGTCGCGGCGCGTTGTCTTGCGCGCGCGCTTGGCGGCTGCCGGCGCGAGCGCCACAACCGCTTCCAGCGCAAGCTTTGCGGCGCCCTGCTCTGCGGCGCGGCGACTTCCGCCCATGCCCACCACGCGCACATCCAGCTTTGGCACGAGGCACTCGACCTCGAATTCCTGATTGTGCGCCGCGCCGTGGGTCGCGATCACGTTGTAGGTGGGCAGCGCGATCTTCCGACCCTGTAGATATTCCTGGAGCAGGGTCTTTGCGTCCTTGCCCAGTGTCTTGGGATCGATTTGCGCGAGGACCGCCTCGTAGAGCTTGCGCACGACCTTGGCCGCGGCGTCAAAGCCGGCGTCCAGGAAGATGGCCCCAAACAAGGCTTCCATCGTGTCCGCAAGGATCGATGGACGCCGGAAACCTCCGCTCTTCAGCTCGCCTTCGCCAAGGTTCAGATACTGAGAGACCGAGATGGTCTGCGCGATCTCGAACAGGGCCTGCTGCTTGACGAGGTTGGCCCGCAGACGCGAGAGATCGCCCTCATCGATCTTGGCGTACTTGTCGTAGAGCAAGTGCGCGACGGCGAGATTCAGGACCGAGTCCCCGAGGAACTCGAGGCGCTCGTTGTGGACGGCAGAAAAGCTCCGGTGCGTCAGCGCCTGCTGCAGTAGCGCCGGCTGCTTGAACCGATGGCCTAGACGTTCTTCGAGGCCCTTCAGATCCATGGGATTACTCGGAACTCGCCTCGTAGTCGATGACGAGGCTTACCGGCGCGATCAGTTCGATCTTCTTCTGATAGGCCACCGAGGCAATCACTTTGTCACCCCGCTTGGTGACAGCGATGTCCTTGCCGCCGATGCTGGTGATGTAGCCGGCGCTGGCAATCAGGTCGAACGCACCGCGAACGCTGGCCGGGGTGTCACCCTTTTCGGCAGCCTTCTTGAGAGCCTTCTTGATCTCCAGGTATTCGGTCACGGTGGGCGTGATCTTCATCCCGAGCAGCAAACCGCCGCCGACCACGATCAGCAGGAAGACGACGCTCAGCAGGCTCAATCCGCGTTGCTTAGAAAACATCACTTGTGCCCTCGCCCTTACTGGATTCGACCGATGCGGCTGATGTTACTGAAGTTCATCCACACGAAAAATGCTTTTCCGACAACATGTTGGTCATCCACAAATCCCCAGAAACGGGAGTCGATGCTGTTGTCGCGGTTGTCGCCCATGACGAAGTACTTGCCCGCGGGAACGGTGCACTTCACGCCGTTGGCGAGCAGGTCGCAGGCGCCCGCATAGTCAAAACCTTCTACCGGCATCACGCTGGAGGGTCGGCTGGAGTCCTTGAGAATGGCGTGCGACACCGTACCGATCTGCTCGGTGAAGCGTTCGAGATATACCGCCCGCTCAGGATCAAGAAACGGGCCGGTCGAGGTCGTCACGACCTCCTTGCCATTGAGCACCAGACGCTTGTCCGCGTACTCGATCACGTCGCCGGGCACGCCGATGACGCGCTTGATGTAGTCCACGCTCGGCTTTCCGGCGCGCTCGTTCGGCGGGTAGCGAAACACCACCACATCGCCGCGCTGCGGGCTGCCCGTCGAGATCATCTTGGAGTTGGTCACCGGCAACCGAATGCCATAGGTGTACTTGTTCACGAGGATCAGATCGCCAACCAGCAGCGTGGGGATCATGGAGCCGGACGGGATGCGGAAAGGTTCCGCGATGAAGCTGCGCAGGAAGAACACCGCAGCAATCACCGGGAACAGGCCGGCGGTCCACTCCAGCCACCAGGGCTGGCGCATCTGGCCATCGATCACACGTTTGCGCGCTTGGGCGACGGCATCATCGCCCTCCCCGGCGCGAATCGACAAGGCCTCGCCGGAATCGAATCGGGCGGCTGCGGCGTCGGCCAGGGCACGGCGCTGCTTGCGGAACACGACGAGGTCCAGCACGAACAGGATGCCGGTGAGGATCGTCAGGACGAGCAGCACCATGGCGAAGAATTTCGCCCCGAATTCATCGATCACTTACTTGTCTCCCACCTGCAGGATGGCCAGGAAGGCCTCCTGCGGAATTTCCACGTTGCCCACCTGCTTCATGCGCTTCTTGCCGGCCTTCTGCTTTTCCAGCAGCTTGCGCTTGCGGGAGATGTCGCCGCCATAGCACTTGGCCAGAACGTTCTTGCGCAGGGCCTTGATGTTCTCGCGGGCGATGATGTCGGCGCCGATCGCGGCCTGGATGGCCACATCGAACATCTGGCGCGGAATGATCTCGCGCATCTTCTCCGCCACGGCACGGCCACGCGAGCGCGCGGCGCTCTTGTGAACGATGATCGACAAGGCATCGACCTTGTCGCCGTTGATGAGGATGTCCACCTTCACCACGTCGCTGGCGCGGTACTCCTTGAACTCGTAGTCCATGGACGCATAGCCCCGCGACGTGGACTTCAGGCGGTCGAAGAAGTCGAGCACGATCTCGGCCATTGGCATGTCGTACTTCAGCACGACCTGACGGCCGTGGTAGGACATGTCGAGCTGGATGCCGCGCTTCTCTGTACACAACGTGATGACGGAGCCGACATAGTCCTGCGGCACGAAGATCGTGACCGTCACGATCGGCTCGCGGATCTCGTCGATGCGCGAGACCTCGGGCATCTTCGAGGGGTTCTCCACCATGCTGACTGTCCCGTCGCGCTGCACGACCTCATAGATCACCGTCGGCGCGGTCGTGATCAGATCCTGGTCGAACTCGCGCTCCAGACGCTCCTGCACGATTTCCATGTGCAGCAAGCCCAGGAAGCCGCAGCGGAAGCCGAACCCCAGCGCCTGGGACACTTCCGGCTCGAACTGCAGGGATGCGTCGTTGAGCTTGAGCTTCTCGAGGCTCTCGCGAAGCTGGTCGTACTGGTTGGCCTCCACCGGATAGAGGCCGGCAAACACCTGCGGCTTGATTTCCTTGAAGCCAGGCAGAGGCGTGGGCGCGGCCTTGCCGGCAATCGTGATCGTGTCGCCAACCTTGGCGCCCTTGAGCTCCTTGATGCCGGCAATCACAAAGCCCACCTCGCCGGCCACGAGCTTCTCGCGCTGCGAGCTCTTCGGCGTGAACACCCCGACCTGCTCGGTCAGATAGGTAGCGCCGGTGGCCATCAGCAGGATCTTGTCCTTCGGCCTGAGCGTGCCGTTGACCACACGCACCAGCATCACCACGCCGACATAGTTGTCGAACCAGCTGTCGATGATAAGGGCCTGCAGCGGCTCGTCCGGCGATCCCTTGGGCGTCGGCACGCGCTCGATGATGCGCTCGAGAATCTCGTCGATGCCCATGCCGGTCTTCGCGCTCGCGGGCACCGCGTCTTCGGCCGGAATGCCGATGACATCCTCAATCTCGGAGATTGCGCCTTCGGGGTTGGCCGAGGGCAAGTCCATCTTGTTGAGCACCGGCACCACTTCCACGCCCAGCTCAATGGCGGTGTAGCAGTTGGCCACGGTCTGGGCTTCCACCCCTTGGGAGGCGTCCACCACCAGCAGCGCGCCTTCACAGGCGGAGAGCGAGCGGCTGACTTCGTAGCTGAAGTCCACGTGCCCCGGGGTATCGATCAGGTTCAGGTTGTAGATCTTGCCGTCGCGCGCCTTGTAGTGCAGCGCCGCGGTCTGGGCCTTGATGGTGATGCCGCGCTCTTTCTCCAGATCCATGGAGTCCAGCACCTGGGCTTCCATCTCGCGATCAGACAGGCCACCACAGCGCTGGATGATGCGATCGGCCAAGGTGGATTTGCCGTGGTCGATGTGGGCAATGATGGAGAAGTTGCGGATGTGCTGCATGGGAGGATGTGTTCTGGCCGCGCGCGGCGGCTGCAATGTTCAAGGCGCGCGCCGATCTCGGCGCTGCGCTGACGATTGCAAAGCTTTCAAGTTTAACCGGGCTGACGTGCAGACGACGTGTCCTGCAGTATGCGAGTGACACCGTGCTGCGGCGAATGGCCCGAGCCAAGCGGCCGGCAGCAGGGGGCCAACAGACCATCCGATGCCATGAGTGGTGGCGCACGGTGGCGTGTGTGGGCGGAGTGCTGCAGAACGCCGCGGCGGACACCGCTGGAGGAAACGCTGAGCGAGGAGCGCCTCGCAAGGCTGCAAGGCGCTCCCGCCAAGACCGTCACGGTGCTTTCCGCTTGTCTGGTGCGGGTTTCCGGCCGTTTTGGCCTGGAAAGCCGCGCCGATGCTGTATCTACGTTTCCGGCCTTTTCGGCGGCTCAACCGGACGGGGCACTTCGGTCAGCCGCACGCCACAACACATGTCACAAGGCTTTCCGCTTGTCTGGAGCGGCTTTCCAGCCATTTTGGCCTGCGAAGCCGCACCAATTCTCAATCTACTGCCTGTTTTCCTAGCGCGAGGGCCGGATCGGCACGTAGTTGACCGCGCCGTTGCGGTTGACGAGCACCACGATGGTCTTGCGCAGGTCTGCCTTCGCCACCAGTTCGTTGAACTGGGCCGCAGACAGGATTTCCTGGTTGTTGAACTGGAGCAGCACGTCGCCTGCGCGCAGCCCGGCGCGTTCAGCAGCGCCATCCACGGACACCACCTGTACGCCGCCCTTGATGCGCAGTTCCTTGCGGCGCGCGTCGCTCAGATCCACCGTGATCAGGCCGAGCTCATTGGCCTTGGCGTTGTCCGGTGCCTTGGGCGGAGTTTCGCCGCCACGCTGCGCCGTCTGTTCTGCCGGGCGTTCAGCCAGGGTGAGCGTGACATCGCGTGTCTTGCCGGCACGCCACACCTGCAGCGTGATCTTGGTGCCGGGACGGATGTTGGCAATCTGGCGCACCAGCTCGGCGCGGTTCTCCACCAATCGGCCGTCAACGCGCAGCACAATGTCGCCCTCCTGCAGGCCGGCTTTGGCCGCGGGCGTGTTGGCGGCGACGTTGATGACCACCGCGCCCTGCGGCTTGCCCAGACCCAGCCCTTCGGCCACGTCCTTGGTGACGTCATCCAGCGTTACGCCCAGGAAGCCGCGCGACACGCGGCCGCTGGCACGCAGCTGATCCGACACGCGAATGGCTTCGTCGATCGGAATCGCGAACGAAATGCCCTGATAGCCGCCGCTGCGCGTGAAGATCTGCGAGTTGATGCCGACGACCTCGCCGCGAGTGTTCAGCAGCGGCCCTCCGGAGTTGCCGGGGTTAACCGCCACGTCCGTCTGGATGAAGGGCAGGAAATCGCCGGTATCGCGGCTCTTGGCGCTGACCACGCCCGCCGTCACCGTATTTTCCAGGCCGAAGGGCGAGCCGATGGCCATCACCCATTCGCCCTTGCGCAGCTTGCCCGGGTCACCAATCGGCAGACGCGGGAAGCCCGTGCCCTCGACCTTGATCAGCGCGACGTCCGTACGTTCGTCCGAACCAATGACGCGGGCCTTGAGCTCGCGCTTGTCAGTCAGGGTGACGTAGATCTCGTCAGCGCCATTGACCACGTGATGGTTGGTGAGGATGAAGCCGTCAGCCGAAATGAAGAAGCCAGAACCGACGCCGCGGGGCACCTCGTCCTGATTGCCGCCGCGCGGTGCTCGCGGGTTGGGCTGCGGGCGCGGCATGTTCGGCACATCCGGGCCGAAGAAGCGGCGGAACAGCTCGAACGGGTCCTGTTCGCCCGGTGCACCCGGGGCACCCTGAGGGCCGCGCGGCCCGCGTGGGCGCTCGGTGGTGCGGATGTTGACCACAGCGGGGTCGGCGCGCTCGACCACCTCGGCAAAGTCCACGAAGGCGGTGCGAGCAGGCGTGGCAGCGCCTTGCGCGAGCGCAGGCCCTGCAGCCAGAAGACCGGCGCCAAGCAGTGCGGCGCCAAACAGACGGGTGACCTGTGTTTTCATGTGCAGACGACGGCGAGTAGGAAAAATGAGAAAGGAGGCGCGACCGCGCCCTCAGCGTGCAGCTGCAGCGCCGGACGTGACTTGCTCGATCGAGCCAATCACCCGGCGTACCGACAGCATCGGAACCTCGCCCACCACGGTGAGCCAATGCTCGCCCAGCTTGCGCATGGCCACGCTCACGGCCCCCTGAACCGTCGAGCCCTCGCGTTGGCCGTTGGGCACGGCGGCCGCGGGCTCGATGAAGATCGAGATCGCCGCCAATCCGTCCGAATAGACAATCTGCCCGACCTGCTGGCGGCCGCCGACGCTGCGCACGATCTCATGAGTCCGCGTGAAGCCGGGCGGGACGCTCTTGACCTGCCACTGGGCAAGCGCCGGGTCTGCGCGCCCGAGGTCGGCGCGCTCGATCCGCCAGCCTTCGGTCGAGGTCACGCTCGTGCGCAGCAGCTTGCGGTCGATGTTGCCGCCGATACGTACCTGCGTGAACGCGATCTGCTCGATCACGTTGCCTTGCGTGTCCAGGGTTTGCGCCTTGAGCAGCAGCCCCGTGCCGCGATCCGCCCACAGTCGGTAGCCGTAGCGGAAGGCGTCCTTGGGCTTGAGCGTCAACACCTGGCAGTCCATACCCGCCACGCGCTCGCTGCCGCCAAGGCGGACGTCGTAGAACTCGGCCACTTCCAAAGCCGGGCGGCGCAACAGAGAAGGAAATTGGTCCGGGTTCGGGCGCCGCTCAATCAGCAACGTGCGCGCGCCGGGGATGTAGCAATAGACCTGATCGTTCTTGCGGATGACTTCCTGCGGCTGACCGTCCAGGACTTCGAGCTTCTCGAAGACATTGCCACCCTCGACCATGTGCGCGATCCGCGAGGACTGCATCGACGCGCCCTGCTGGTAGACAAAGTGGCCGGCGTAGTTCTGCCGCAGCGCCGCTTGCTGGATCTTGGCCAGCCAGACCAGCTCGCTGCGCGAGTCAGCCGCGGCTGCGCCGCCCTGCTGAGCCCGACTCTGAGGGGCGACAAACCCTAGAACGATGGATACACAGAGCGCCGTATTGAGCCAGCGCAGGTAGGCCGATGACCGAACCGCGATCGGTGGGTGCATGGAGGGAAAGGGAATCAGCGTTGCGAGACGGGGTAGGACACAGCGCGGGTCATCGGCGCGATGCCGTGGCGATTGGCGCTCGGTGAGACTTGCTGGTGCGCAATCAGGTAGCGATCGACGCCAGCCGACTCAAGCGGAACGTCCTGCGCAACCACCACTGCCTGCGACGGTGCCGAGGTACCGGCCGCAGACGCGTTAACCACAGCCGGCTCTCCCGTGGTACCGGCAATCCGCGGCACGGCCACCCAGATCAGCGCGGCCGCCGCCGCCACCGACGCTCCAGGCAAACCCCAGCGCACCCACACGCCGCGCCGAGCTGCACGCGCAGCGGGTGCCAACACGGTCGGCTCCACCGCCAGCCGATCCATGACAGACGCAGAGAAGCCGGTCCGAACCGGAAGAAGCTCGGCACTCCGGAGCAGGTCGCCGATGAGGTGGTATTCGCTCCAGCGCGAATCAGGCCCCTGCGCTCGGAGGTCTGCGAGTACCGCATCCAGATCGTCGGGGGCACCCTCGCCGTCCAGCGTTGCCGACATCCGCTCCGCGTATTTGCCACGATGGCCGACTGCGGCACCCGCCACGTTAACTACTTGGTTCATGTTGCTACCACCTCTTGTTTTCCGATGTGCCCAGCAGCGGCCTCAGCTCCGCTGCAATGGCTTCTCGCGCCCGGAAAATACGCGAACGTACCGTACCGATCGGACACCCCATCGCTTCGGCGATGTCCTCGTAACTCATGCCTTCGATCTCGCGCAGCGTGATGGCGGTGCGCAGTTCGTCCGGGAGTGCAGCCATGGCGCGGTTGACGGTTTCGGCAACCTGCCGCGTGGCGAGCATGGACTCCGGCGTATTGATGTCCCTCAGATGTTCGGGTTCGGCAAAAGTTTCATCGCCGTCGCCCTGATCCAGCGAAGTCGCCTGAGTACGCCCAGACGCCATGAGGGCATTCTTGGCCGTATTGACGGCAATCCGGTACAGCCAGGTGTAGAACGCGCTGTCGCCACGGAACTGCGGCAGCGCTCGGTATGCCTTGATGAAGGCTTCCTGAGCGACATCCTCCAGCTCAGCGGGATCGCGAATCATTCGCGACAGCAAGCGATGGATGCGCCGCTCGTACTTGATGACAAGCAGCTCGAACGCCTTCTTGTCGCCCCGCTGGACGCGCTCGACCAGCAACGCATCGGCGTCGCGGTCAGGGTTGGAGGCTGGGGGGTCCGCTTTTTGGTTCAACGGCTCTGTTCTTGGAGTTCAGGCTCGGGTTCGCCCGGGAGATGGGCACAGTCTACAGAAGGACAAGTGCCCCACTCTCGGGATCAAACCCGGGCGAACACCAATGAGCCGTTGGTACCGCCAAAGCCGTAGTTGTTGTTGATCGCGGCGCGGATCGGCATCTGCCTGGCCGTATTCGGCACGTAGTCCAGATCGCAGGCCGGATCCGGGTTGTGCAGGTTGATCGTCGGCGGCACAGCCTGGTGGTGGACGGATAGCACGGTGAACACGGACTCGATCCCGCCCGCGCCACCCAGCAGATGGCCGGTCATGGACTTGGTCGAACTGATCGCGAGCTTCGACGCGTGATCGCCGAAGGCGCGCTTGAGGGCCACCGTCTCGGCCACATCACCCAAGGGCGTGGATGTGCCGTGCGCATTCACGTAGTCGATGTCCGCCGGGTTCAGGCCAGCATCACGAATGGCGTTGGTCGTGCAACGCGCCACACCTGCGCCGTCTTCACGTGGTGCGGTGAAATGACCGGCATCCGCGCTCATGCCGTAGCCGGCGAGTTCTGCGTAGATCTTCGCACCACGCCGCTTGGCGTGTTCGTACTCCTCAAGCACGACCACGCCTGCGCCCTCGCCCATGACGAATCCGTCGCGGTCCTTGTCCCAGGGGCGGCTGGCAGTCGCCGGGTCATCGTTGCGCGTGGACAGCGCACGCATTGACGCAAAACCGCCGATGCCCAGGGGCGAGACGGTGGCTTCCGCGCCGCCTGCGACCATCACATCGGCATCGCCATACTGGATCATGCGCGCTGCATCACCGATGCAGTGCAGTCCGGTCGTGCAGGCGGTGACGATGGCCACGTTAGGGCCCATCAGCCCGAAGTGCATCGATAAATGGCCCGAGATCATGTTGATGATCGAACCGGGCACGAAGAACGGCGAGATGCGGCGCGCTCCACGCTCCAGGTAGTCCGAGTGATTAGCCTCGATCATCGGAAGGCCGCCGATGCCCGAGCCGATCGCCACGCCGATGCGCTCACGGTTTTCGTCGGTCGCTTCCAGACCGCTGTCACGCCAGGCCTGCATGCCCGCAGCCAGTCCGTAGTGGATGAAGGTATCCATGTGACGGGCTTCCTTAGGCGGCAGATACGCACCGATGTCGAAGCCCTTCACTTCGCCCGCGATCTGTGCGGAGAAGCTGGCCGGGTCGAACTTTGTGATGCGGGTAATCCCTGGCGTGCCTGCCAGCGCTGCGTTCCAGCTGGTGTTCACGTCATTGCCCAAAGGGGTCACGAGACCCAGGCCGGTGATGACAACTCGACGACGACTCACTGCGTTCTCCGAAAGCGTCTCAGAAATGAACAGGGCCCGGATGCCGGGCCCTGCTTCAGCTCACTACTCAAGGCTGGCGAACTTCATCTGCTCCGGCACGCGCCGCGGCAAGCCGCAATCTGCACGCACCAACGATGATGAACTTCAGGCCTTGGGCAGGTTGCTTGTGACGTAGTCGATGGCCTGCTGAACGGTCTTGATCTTTTCAGCCTGCTCGTCGGGAATCTCGCACTGGAACTCGTCTTCGAGTGCCATGACGAGCTCAACGGTATCAAGAGAGTCGGCACCGAGATCGTCCACGAACGAGGACTCATTCTTGATGTCGGCTTCGGCAACACCCAGCTGCTCGGCCACGATCTTCTTGACACGTTGTTCGATATCGCTCATTCGCTCCTCCAGAGCTATTGGAATAACCGTAAGAGTTTAACAAACACCTAGAGCAGGCTCTCTAGGCAATTCAACTGCCGGTAGCTACATATGCATCCCGCCGTTGACCGGCAGCGTGCACCCGTTGACGTAGCTGCCGAGTTTCGATGCAAGAAACAGCACTGCACCCGCGACGTCTTCGGGTTGGCCGAAGCGCCCCATCGGGATGTTCTGCAGCATCATGGCGGTCTGCTGCTCGGTCAGCGCCCGCGTCATGTCCGTGTCAATGAAGCCGGGCGCCACGGCATTCACCGTGACATTGCGGCCCCCCAGTTCACGCGCCAGCGCCCTGGTCATGCCTTCCAATCCAGCCTTGGCCGCGGCGTAGTTGGCCTGACCGGCATTGCCCATTGAGCCCACCACCGACGAAATGTTGATGATGCGCCCGTGGCGTGCCTTCATCATGCCGCGCATGGCCGCGCGGCACAGCACGAACACCGAACTCAGGTTGGTTTGCACAACGGCGTTCCAGTCGTCGTCCTTCATGCGCATCGCCAGACCATCACGCGTGATGCCGGCGTTGTTCACAAGAATGGACAACTTGCCGTCAGCCTTCTGGATCTCTTCAACCAGTGCCTCTGCGGCAGCATGTTCCGTGACGTTGAGGACTACGCCCCGCCCGCCAAACGAGGCAAGCGCGGCGGTGATGGCCTGCGCACCCGCATCGCTCGTGGCTGTTCCGATGACCTTGGCGCCTGACTGCGCGAGCAGCAGTGCAATGGCTGCACCCAGACCGCGAGTCGCGCCGGTGACCAGCGCCACCTCGCCTTGAAGATCAACCGAGAAACTCATTTCAGTGCCTCCAGGGTCTGGCCCAGACTGGCTGCGTCGCTAACGGACAGCGCGTGGAGCTCAGGTGCGATCCGCTTGCACAGGCCCTGAAGCACCTTGCCCGGCCCGCACTCGACCACGTGCGTCACGCCGGCCTGCTGCATCGCATGGATGGTTTCGACCCAGCGCACGGGGCCGGCAGCCTGACGCACCAGTGCGCTGCGGATCGCTGCCGGGTCAGACACAATCGCTACATCGACGTTGTTGATCAGCGCGACCTCCGGCTGCTTGATGACCACACTGGCAAGCACGCCTTCGAGCACCTTGGCGGCAGGCTGCATGAGACCGGAGTGAAACGGGGCCGATACGGGCAAAGGCAAGGCCCGCTTGGCGCCGCGCGCCTTGGCTGCTTCACAGGCCTTCTCAACGGCGGCCTTGGCGCCAGCGATCACAACCTGCGCCGGGGCGTTGTAGTTCACCGCTTCCACCACACCGGCTTCGGACGCATCGACACACGCGGCGCGGACTTCGTCGTCGCTCAAGCCGAGAATGGCGGCCATCGCGCCGGTGCCGACCGGCACGGCGTCCTGCATGGCGTTGGCTCGGGCTCGGACCACGCGCACGGCGTCTTCAAAGCCCAGCGCGCCCGCCGCGACCAACGCAGTGAATTCACCCAGACTGTGCCCCGCCAACAACTCCGGGGCCGCCCCACCCTCGGCACGCCACGCGCGAAAGATCGCCACGCTGGAGGCCAGCATTGCAGGCTGAGTGTGCGTCGTGAGGTTCAGTTGCTCGGCCGGACCCTGCCGGATGAGCCCTGAAAGAGATTCACCAAGGGCAGCGTCCGCCTGCGCCAGGGTGTCCTGCACGACGGCGTTGTCGGCGAAGCTGTCCAGCATGCCCACGGACTGTGAGCCCTGACCGGGAAAGACGAAGGCAATCTTCATCGCGATGATCTTCCTTGTTGTGTGTTGTTGTTCTGTGAAGCTGTCGTACCGTCGCAACCCGCACGGCGGCGCAACGCCAGAGCCCGGGCGCTACATGCGAGCAAGCACCGCGCCCCAAGTGAAGCCGCCACCCACGCCTTCCATCAGCACATGATGGCCCGGCCGGATGCGGCCATCGCGTACGGCCACATCCAGCGCCAGGGGTATCGATGCAGCCGATGTGTTGGCGTGCTGATCCACGGTCACGATGGTCTTCGATTCCGGCAGCCCCAGTTTCTTGGCCGTGGCTGATAGGATGCGCACATTCGCCTGGTGCGGGATCAGCCAGTCGATCTGATCGAGTTGCATGCCAGCCTCCGTCACGACTTCGCGCGCAACTTCGTCCAGCACGCGTACGGCCAGCTTGAACACCGCCTGACCGTCCATGGTCAGGAAGGGATGACCGACGATGGCGCCGCCGCACACATTGCCGGCCGTACGCAGGATGTGCTGCTGCGAGCCATCTGCGTGCAGACGGCTCGCGAGGATACCCGGGGACTCGCTGGCCGCCAGCACCACTGCGCCTGCGCCGTCACCAAAGAGCACGCAGGTTGTGCGGTCGTTCCAGTCCAGGATGCGTGAGAACACTTCCGAGCCGATGACCAGCGCGTTCCTTGCGAGCCCGGTGCGGATGTACGCGTCTGCTGTCGCCATGGCGTAGGCAAAGCCACTGCAGACCGCCTGAACGTCGAAGGCGGCGCCGCCTGCAACGCCCAACCTGGCCTGGATCAGGCAAGCCGTGCTCGGGAAGACGAAGTCCGGTGTCGATGTCGCGCAGATGATGAGGTCGATGTCCTTGGCCTGCATGCCGGCCGCCTGCAAGGCGGCCAGCGCAGCCTGCGTACCCAGCTCGCTTGAAGTGACTTCCGGTGCCGCGATATGGCGCTGGCGGATGCCAGTGCGCTCGACGATCCAGCTGTCCGATGTCTCGACGCCTTGTGCAGCGAGCTTCTCGGCCAGGGCCGCGTTGCTCACCACGTTGGGCGGCAGCGCCGAGCCCGTACCCACAATCTTTGCAAAGCGCGCCGCGCTCATTGCATGGTCTCCTCGACCGGAGCCTCACCCACTGCGGTGGCATGCAGCACGCTGCGCAGGGGCTCCAGCGTTCTTGTGATTTGTTCGAGCATGCGATGGGTGACGGCTTCGTGCGCCTTCTCCAGCGCCTTCTCGAAACCGAACGCATCCATGCTGCCGTGGCTCTTGATGACCACGCCGTTAAGGCCCAGAAGGGCAGCACCGTTGTAGCGGCGATGGTCCACGCGTGAGCGCACCCGCAGCAGCACGGGCGCGGCCACCAGCTTCAGTACCTTGGAGATCAGCCCACGGCCGAACTCCTCCGCGATGATCGCCTTGATCATCTGCGCCACACCTTCGGTGCTCTTGAGGGCGACATTGCCTGTGAAGCCGTCGCAGACCACCACATCGGCCACACCGCGGAAGATGTCGTTGCCTTCCACGTTTCCGATGAAGTTCAGCTCGCTTGCACGCAGCAGTTCGCCGGCACGCTTGACGATGTCATTGCCCTTGATGACCTCTTCACCGATGTTCAGCAGGCCGATGCGCGGCCGTTCTTCATCGGTGAGTGCCGTGGCCAGGGCCGAGCCCATGACCGCAAACTGCAGCAGATGCTCAGGCTCGCACTGGGCATTGGCGCCGAGATCGAGAACCACCGTACCTCGGCCCAGCACGTTGGGCATGGCGGTGGCGATCGCGGGGCGATCAATGCCGGGCAGGGTCTTGAGCACGTATCGGCTGATCGCCATGAGCGCGCCGGTATTGCCAGCGCTCACGCATGCAGCGGCCTCGCCCTCCTTCACCAGCGTGGCAGCGACGCGGATGGAGGAATCGCGCTTCTTGCGCAGGGCGACCTCCACCGGGTCATCCATTTCGACGACCTGGGAGGCGTGGTGCACAGAGATGTTGGGCAACGCCGAACCTGCTGCGGCGAGCAGCGGCTCGATGGCCTCTCGCCGACCGACGAGGATCAGCCGGTCATTCGGGTGGGCGCGTGCAAAGCTGATGCAGGCCGGCACCGTGATGCTCGGCCCATGATCGCCGCCCATGCAATCAACGGCGATCGAGGCGGACCGCTGCCCAGCGGTGGTGGCTGGCATCAGGGATGCCCTGCGAGCAGCGGTGGGGGCATTGAAGCTGGAAAACCCAATGCCTAGCAGACTTATTCGTCAGCCTTCGTCTTGACAACCTTGCGACCACGATAGAAGCCGTTGGGGCTGATGTGGTGACGCAGGTGCGTTTCGCCGGTGCTGGGCTCCACGGCGGTGGGCGGGTTGTTCAGAAAGTCGTGCGAGCGGTGCATGCCACGCTTGGACGGCGACTTCTTGTTCTGTTGAACGGCCATGATGACTCCGAAATAAACACTGTGTTGGGCGCTGCTCGGTCATCGCACTGCACGCATTGGTGCGCGCAACCTGACCTGGGCATGAACCGGATCGCCCTTCAGATCTTGCCGAACCGCGGTGCGGCTGCGCGCGCGGTGCTTGCGGGCCGCAGCCTCGCGATCAAGCCATCAAAGCTGTGCAGCTTTCAAGGCTGGACCACCGCGCTCAATCTGGATCGAGCTAAAACATTGATCTTAACCTATTTTTTGCTCTTGCGCCCGGTCTGCGCCGCTCCGGCCTTGAGCAGGGCATCAAGCTGCGCGAAGGGGCGCACCGTTCGCCCTTCTCCGGCCACGGGGTCTTCCTGCGGCGTCGGACCGGAAGTTGCCTCCGCAGCAACACTCTTCGGCGTCCTGCTGCCAGCACCGACCGGCTTCGGGCACACCTCATGGACCACCCCAGCGGGCAGACCAAGCAGGATTTCTTCTTCCATCTGAGCCAGCAAATCGAACTTGCGTGCGCCGACGATCGGGTCGAAATCATCGTCTGCGGCTTCCATGGCAGCTTCGTCGGCCTCGTCCTCGGTATCGAACACTTCGAGGCGGGACCGCAGATCGATCGGCACCTGCATGGGCTGACCGCAGCGGTCGCACTCGCGCGTCAGCTGCGTCTGGGCCGCCAGATACAAGGCCCGGCGGCGGCGCGGTGCGCCCTGCTCGTCATACACGCCCGCCAGGGTCTCGACGCGGCCGGCGGCCTGCCAGCGCACAGGCGCAGACAGCTCTGCGGTTTCACCGCCCAGGCGCGGCAGATCGCGCACAAGGCATTCGCCGTCCTGCGAACGGCCTTCCTCGCAGAAGCGGAACAGATCGATCCAGACAGGCACGGGCGTCAGAGCTCCAGGTCGCTTGCATTCGGGGCAGGCTGTGCAGCAAGCGCCGCGCCCCACGCTCGTATTATCGGCCGCCTGGCACCGCCTCGGCTCATCCACGTCTCCCGCAGCTCTACAAAGCAAGAATGAATCCCACCCTGGTTCTCGCGTCCACCTCGCGCTATCGCCGCGAACTGCTCGCACGCGCGGGCTTGCGCTTCGAGGTGCTTGCGCCGCAGGTGGACGAGGCGCCCTTGTCTGGCGAGACCCCTGCAGCGCTGGCGCTGCGGCTCGCGCAGGCCAAGGCGCAGGCTGGTCTGGCCTTGGCGCTGGCGTCCGCCGCGCCGGGATCGCGCCTGTTCGTGATCGGATCGGATCAGGTGATCGACCATGCCGGGCAGCCCGTGGGCAAACCGGGGACGGCGCAGCGTGCTGTGGCGCAACTGGCTGCGATGCGTGGCGCGGCACTGACCGTGTTCACGGGCGTGGCCGTGGCCTCCAACGTGGCACCGCTGCAGGCCGCGCTGGATGAAGTGCGCGTGACGCTGCGCGACTATTCAGACGCAGAGATCGAGCGCTACGTGGCCGCCGAGCAGCCGCTGGACTGCGCCGGCGCGATCAAGTCCGAAGCGCTGGGGCAGCACCTGATCGAGCGCATCGAGTCTGCCGACCCGAGCTCGCTGATCGGCCTGCCGGTCCTGACCGTGCTGGCCATGCTGCGCCGCGCGGGGGTGGACACACTGGCGCTGGCTACGGAAGCCACGCATGAATGAACCCGCACAACCGGCGACGGGCACGCTCTACCTGATTCCGGTGCCCTTGGCCGAGGACGCGCCGGACAGCGCGACGCAGCCGGCTGACGTGCGCGCCATCGTGCACGGGCTGAACGCCTTCGTGGTGGAGAACGCCAAGACGGCGCGCGCGTTTGTGAAGCGCTTCGGCCACCCGCGCCCGATGGCCGAGCTGCGCTGGTTCGAGCTGGACAAGCACGGTCAGACCGATCTGGCCGCGCCGCTGGCCCTGCTTCGGGCTGGAGAGCACGTCGGCCTCATGAGCGAAGCCGGCTGCCCCGGCGTGGCCGACCCCGGCGCGGCTGTTGTTGCGGCAGCGCACACAATGGGCGCGACGGTGCGCCCGCTGGTGGGCGCGTCGTCATTGCTGCTGGCGCTGATGGCCAGCGGCATGAGCGGCCAGCACTTCGCCTTTCACGGCTATCTGCCAACGGACGCGACGCAGCGCCAGCAGAAGCTGCGGCAGCTTGAACAGGCGGCGCGCCGCGACAAGGCCACCCAGCTCTTCATCGAGACGCCCTACCGCAACGCCGCGATGCTCGAGAGCCTGCTCGCCACCCTGCAGGGCAACACGCGCCTGGCGGTGGCTTGCGACCTGACCGCGCCCAGCGAGTGGATTCGCAGTGCGAGCATCGAACAGTGGAAGCGCCTGCCGCTGCCGGATCTGGGCAAGCGCCCGGCGGTGTTTCTGATCGGCTGACGCTGCCAGGCTGATGCGTATCGGCTGAATCGGGTCTGCTGATCATCGGCGCCTGCTTGCCGAGAGCGAGTTCGAGCATGTGCCCGACGTTGGAGGAGCATGGCACATCATTCCCCAACGGATTCGTGACATGCAGTACGCCTCCAGCACGTGCCAAATCGATCAAGATCCGCTTGCTACAAGCGGAAAGTCGCCGCCCTCATATTCAAAAAATGATTGAAAAATTCAGTTCCAGACAGGCTTTTTTCAAACAAGTGTTGAGAATAACCCGAAAAAGCCCTTCGCCCTGAGATGCAGCGCATCAATCAGAGCATCAAAACAGGCCAAGATCCGCACTGCACAAGCGGAAACTGAGGTTCATTAATTTTCAACAATAGTTTCATAATCAGGCCGTTGAAGCGCTACTTATCAAACGATTGTTGATAATTCAACCCGCCGGCCAGGCGTTGGCATCCGGCAGCCACCACACCGCGCCCTCGCGCTCCTCGACGCGCAGCGCCACCAGACTGCGGCCGCGGCAGGGCCCGCCCACGCAGCGGCCGGTATCCGGTGCGTAGGCCGCGCCGTGTGTGGCGCAGACGATCTCTATACCGGCCTCATCCAGGAACTGCCCGGGCGACCAGTCCATTTCCATCGGAATGTGCTGGCAGCGGTTGATGTAGGCATGCACCCTGCCCCGCCAGCGCAGCACGAAGGCGCTACCCGCGCCCTGCGGGCTGTCAATCGCAAAGCGGATGGCGCGGCCGCGCTCGGCCAGTTCGTGGCTGTCGCACAGGCGCAGCGAGGTCCACTGGGTCATCGGCGCCGGCCCCGTGCGGCGTCAGCGCGGCGGCGCGCTGAGCGCGAGGTGCTCGCGCAGATGCGCCACGGTGGGCACGCAGACCACGGGCGCGAAGCGCAGCAGTTCGTCTTCCGGGTGTGCGCCCTGGGTCACGGCCGCCGCAGGGCAACTGGCGTGCAGGGCCATCTGCAGATCATGCGTGGTATCGCCCACCATCAGGGTGCGCGGCGCGGCGAGATCCAGCTCGTCCATGATCTCGTGCAGCATCAGCGGGTCCGGCTTGCCGGCGGTTTCATCGGCGCAGCGCGTGGTGTGGAACACCCCAGCCAAGCCGGTGAGTTCGAGCGCGCGATCCAGCCCGCGCCGGTTCTTGCCCGTGGCCACGGCGAGGCGAAAACCGGCAGCGCGCAGGTCGCTGAGCAACGCCTGCGCGCCCTCGAACAGCGCGAGCTGGTCGTCGCCCAGCAAATAGTGATAGCGGTATCGGTTCGTGATGATCTGCAGCTGCGCGGGCGTGGCGGTGGGCGCACAGCGCGCCAAGGCCGGCGTGAGCGCCAGACCGATCACCGAAAGCGCGGTGTTCCAGTCGGGAATCGGCACGTCCGCATCGACACAGGCGGCCTGGATGCACCTGGCGATCGTGGCGGTAGAGTCGATCAGGGTGCCATCCCAGTCGAATACCACGGCGTCGTACAGAGATCGGCTCATCGGGTGTCCAGCTTGTTGAGTTCGCGCTGAAAGTCGGTGGGCAGCGGGCTTTCAACGACCAGGCGCTCGCCACTGGCCGGGTGAGTGAGTTCGAGGCGTGCCGCGTGCAGCAGCATGCGCCCAACCTTGAGCGCCTTGTTCAGCGCAAAGTCGCCGTAACGCTCGTCGCCCACCAGCGGCAGACCGAGCGACTGGGCGTGCACGCGGATCTGGTGCGTGCGACCGGTGGCAATGCGCGCCGACAGCAGCGCGCCGTGGGCGTAGCGCTGCTGCACGGCAAAGCGCGTCAATGCGTACTGGCCTTCCTCGTCCACCCGCACGTGGCGTTCGCCATTCGCGCCAGTGTCCTTGGTCAGGGCGAGCTTGACCTCCTTGCGCTCGAAGGTCGGTTGTCCAAACACGGCGAGGCGGTACTCCTTCTTCCAGCCACCCGCATTCCCGCCGAAGTTGCCACCATTGCGTAAATCGGCCTGCACTGCGGTCAGCGCAGAGCGGCGCTTGGCCAGCACCAGAATGCCGCTGGTTTCCCGGTCGATGCGGTGCGCAAGCTCGAGAAACTTGGGCTGCCGCGCGGCGCGCAGCTGCTCGATCACCCCGCTGGACACGCCGCTGCCGCCATGCACCGCCACGCCAGCGGGCTTGTCGATGATGAGTAGGTGATCGTCCTCGAACAGCACGGGGAACTCGCGCGCCGGTGCGGCCGTTGTGGCGGCCGGCTGGGCCAGGCGGATCGGCGGCACGCGCACGGTCTCGCCCATGGCGAGCCGGTCATCGACGCCGGCGCGGCGACCATCGACCCGTACCTCGCCCGAGCGCACGATGCGATACACATGGCTCTTGGGTACGCCCTTAAGGTGGCGCAGCAGGAAGTTGTCCAGGCGCTGGCCCTCGCCGGCTTCGTCCACAACGAGGTGGCGGACCTCTGCTGTGGCCGGAAGTGCCGGCGTCGGGACAGCCGAGCGTGCCTTGGCCGCGCGATCGAGCTCGCGCTTCGGCGGGTCTTGGGTCGAGCTGGTCGCGCGCGACCTCGGTGCAGAACGCGCCGCTGCCTGGGTGGCTGACGCCTGAGTGGCCGAAGCATTGGCACCGGTCGATCCGGACCGCGCACCCGCCGACTTGCCGCGCACCCCCTGTGCGCCACCGCGGGCGCGCGACGCAGAAATTGACGCGGTTTTTGGCGGGGGCACGTATATACTTTTGGCTGGTGGTTTGAAGGCGAAAGCGCGCCCTGTATATCTGAGTGCGCCTCCCCATTTTGAGCCCCGGTCGGGAACACAGGACACAGAAGCTGTTTTGAGCACGCTGTGCCCGCCGGACCGGCAAGCGAGACAGGCTGCCATTGTATGAGTACCGGGTTGTGTGAAGGCTTGAGCGAACCCGCGCCCCACGATCCACAGACCGATAGCGAATTCCCAAACGTTGAAGACTGCAGCCCCGCGCCGCAGGCCTTCAATGTGCCGGCCAGTCCGGCCCCCGCCCGTGCCCCGCGGTGGCGCCCTCTCCCCAGAACCGATGCCCGCTCCTTGAGCGCCGGTGATGGGTCGAAGCTTGGTGCAGCGTCACATGCCCGGCCAGCGTTGGCCACTGCGCCGCATCCCGTGCGCTTTTCTGCGCTCGAGGTGCGCAGCGCCCGCAATCCCTTTGCGGCGCCCCGCTGATCCCTGTGGCCGCGCCGCGCGCGCGCCCCCGCCCTCCCGCCCGCCGAACGCGCCCCACCTGAGGCGCAACAGATGCGTCGCAAGACGCCGGGAGTAAGCATGAAGCGCATGCTGTTCAACGCAACGCACGCAGAAGAACTGCGCGTTGCCATCGTCGACGGCCAGAAGCTCGTCGACATCGACATCGAAACCGCGGGCAAGGAAAGCCGCAAGTCCAACATCTACAAGGGCGTCATCACCCGCATCGAGCCCTCGCTCGAAGCCTGTTTCATCAACTACGGCGAAGAGCGCCACGGCTTCCTGCCCTTCAAGGAAGTCGCCCGCCAGTACTTCCGCGACGGCGTGGATGTGCGCAGCGCCAAGATCCAGGACGCCCTCAAGGAAGGCCAGGAAGTCCTCGTCCAGCTCGAAAAGGAAGAGCGCGGCAACAAGGGCGCCGCCCTGACCACCTTCATCTCGCTGGCCGGCCGCTACCTCGTGCTGATGCCCAACAACCCCAAGGGTGGCGGCGTATCGCGCCGCATTGAGGGAGATGATCGCAACGAACTGCGCGAGAAGCTCGACCAGCTCAAGATGCCCGAGGGCATGAGCGTGATCGCGCGCACCGCCGCCATCGACCGCACCGCCGAGGAACTGCAGTGGGACTTGAACTACCTCCTGCAGCTCTGGAAGGCCGTGGATGACGCGAGCCGCTCCGCGAGCGGCGCCTTCCTGATCTATCAGGAGTCGAGCCTCGTCATCCGCGCCATCCGGGACTACTTCCAGCCCGAAATCGGCGAGATCCTGATTGATACCGACGACATCGCGGAGCAGGCCCAGCAGTTCATGGCCCACGTGATGCCGGACATGGTCAACCGCGTGAAGCGCTACCGCGATGACATCCCGCTGTTCTCGCGCTTCCAGATCGAACACCAGATCGAGACGGCCTACTCGCGTACCGTGCCGCTGCCCTCCGGCGGCTCGATCGTGATCGACCACACCGAGGCGCTGGTCGCCATCGACGTGAACTCGGCGCGCGCCACCAAGGGCAGCGACATCGAGGAAACCGCGACCCGCACCAACCTCGAAGCCGCCGATGAAGTGGCCCGGCAGCTGCGCCTGCGCGACCTGGGTGGCCTGATCGTCATCGACTTCATCGACATGGAGGAAGGCAAGAACCAGAAGGCGGTCGAACAGCGCCTGAAGGATGCCCTCCACTATGACCGCGCCCGCGTGCAGATGGGCCGGATCAGCCGCTTCGGCCTGGTGGAACTCTCGCGCCAGCGCCTGCGCCCCGCACTGAATGAAGGCAGCCACATCACCTGCCCGCGCTGCAACGGCGTCGGCGTGATCCGCGACACCGAGTCCTCGGCACTGCACGTCCTGCGCATCATCCAGGAAGAGTCGATGAAGGAGAACACGGCCGCCGTGTTCGCCCAGGTGCCCGTGGACGTGGCCACCTTCCTGCTCAACGAAAAGCGCGTGGACATCGCCAAACTCGAAGCGCGCCACCGTATCACCGTCACGCTGATCCCCAACAAGCACATCGAGACGCCGCACTACAAGCTGGAGCGCGTCAAGCACGATGACCCGCGCCTTGAGGATCCCAAGCCGACGTACGAAATGCCGGAGTTGCCCGAAGAGGTGAACTACTTCGATGCCAAGGCAGAGCGTGAGGAAAAGCCGCGTCAGGTGGCCAAGGTCAAGGGCATCGTGCCCGACCAGCCAGCTCCGCAGCGTCCGCCTGAATCAGCACCGGCCCCGATCGCCGCACCGGCACCCGCCATGGCCAAGACCGTGCCGATCGCACCGCGCCCCGCCACACCTGCGCCGGAACCCAAGGGCTTCTTCGCCCGCATGTTTGGCTGGCTGACGGGTGGCAAGCCGCAGGAAGCGCAACCGGATATTCGCGGCGCCGTGGCACAGACCGCACAGGCTGCACAACAGCCGACCGCTGCTGCGAGCGGCGAACGCGAGCCGCGTGGTGGCCGCGAAGGTCGCGACAACCGTGACGGCCGCGGCCGCAACGGCGAGCGCCGCGACGGCCGCCGCGATGGTCGTGGTGAAGGACGAGGCGAGGGACGAGGCGAAAATCGCGGCGAAACCCGCAATGACGGTCGCAACGATCCGCGCGGCGAACGCCGAAACCGCCGTGATGGCGAGAGCCAGTCCGACGGCAGCCGCCAGCGCACTGCTGAGCCTGCACGCCTCGCCGAAGGCGCCGCACCGGCAGATGCAGCAGCCCCGGCGCGCGCCGAGGGTGATCGCAGCGAGCGCTCAGGACGCGGCCGCCGCGGCCGCGGCGAGCGCGGTGATCGTGACGCCGCCCGCAAGGACGATGTTGCGCAGCCGCCGGTCGATGGGCTCGAAGCCAGCGCCGCAGCGGCGGCAACTGCCGTGATCGCGGGCGCAGCCGCGTCTGCCGCGGCCGCGACAGAGGCCGCCGAGCCCGCGAGCACCGAAGCGGTTCAGCCGAGTGCGGATGCATCGCAGACCGGCGCCGAAACGGCTGAGCAGGGCGAACGCAAGCGCCGCCGGCGCCGCCGTGGTGGTCGAGGCCGCCGCGACGAGCAAGGCAATGGCGTGGATAGCCTGGACGCTGCGGAGGGTACCGACAGCGCCGACGACGCGACAACCGATGAGCAGGACGACACCTCTTCGGCCAGCCCGGTGGTCGCCGCGGCGGATACGGCACCCGCCCCATCGCCGGCGCCCGTACCTGCGCCCGCGGCGCCTGTGGCCTCGGCCACCCCGGCAGCAGCCGTACGCGCCGACCGCAGCACCGTGCGTGCACCACAAGTCCGGGTTGAAGGCAGCTTCGCCACGCTGGACAAGGGCGCACTGGAGATCGTGGTCGCCAAGGCAGGTTTGAACTGGGTCCACACGGACGGCGACAAGCATGCCCAGGTGCAGGCGAAGATGGCCGCCGTCCCGCGCCCCGTGCGCGTGCCGCGTGAACGTCCGGTCCTGCCGCCGCTGTCTACTGAGCCTCTGATCCAGGTCGAAACCAAGCCCGAGCACCGCAAGCCGGCTTGACGCGCCGCGAAGGCTGCAGATGAGAAAACGGGCAGGTCGTACCTGCCCGTTTTTCATTTCAAAGGCCGGATGAAGCATGCGGCGCCGCGCTCGGTACTATCAGGCGTCACGCCCTACCTTCGCCGTCCCGACATGACCGATCGTGTGATCCCGATCGCCGAAGCGCGCTACCACCCACTGCCGCTGCCCCGCCCCCACGCAGGCCACACCGCGCGCGCGCCGCTGGACCTTCGCGGCCGTCCGCTGCACGACCTGCGGATCAGCGTCACGGACCGCTGCAACTTTCGCTGTACCTACTGCATGCCCAAGGAAGTGTTCGGGCGTGATTACCCGTTTCTGCCGCAATCCTCGCTGCTCAGCTTCGAGGAGATCACGCGTCTGGCGGCGGCATTTGTGTCGCTGGGCGTGAGCAAGCTGCGCTTGACCGGCGGGGAGCCGCTGCTGCGCAAGCAGCTGGATCGTCTGGTCAGCCAGTTGGCAGCGTTGCAGACCAGTACTGGTGATGCAATTGATCTCACGCTCACGACCAACGGCTCGCTGCTTCAACGACACGCCGCAGCACTTCGATCGGCGGGGCTGGGGCGCGTGACTGTCAGCCTGGACGCGCTCGATGACAGCATCTTCAAGCGCATGAATGACGCCGACTACCCGGTCGGCGATGTGCTGCGGGGTATCGACGCGGCCTTGGCTGCCGGCTTCACCGCCCTGAAGGTGAATATGGTCGTGCAGCGCGGCGTGAACGACTCGCAGATCGTCCCGATGGCGCGCCACTTCCGTGGCACCGGAGTGACTCTTCGGTTCATTGAATACATGGATGTCGGCAGCACCAACGGCTGGCGCATGCATGAAGTCCTGCCAAGCCGCGAGCTGATCGAGCGCCTTGCCGCCGTCTGGCCGCTTGAACCGGTGGATCGCGACTATCCCGGCGAAGTTGCGGAGCGATGGCGTTATGCCGATGGCGCGGGCGAGATCGGGGTCATCTCCAGCGTCACGCGGGCCTTTTGTGGCAACTGCACACGCGCACGGCTGTCCACTGAAGGACGCCTGTACCTCTGCCTGTTCGCGCAGCAAGGCTATGACCTTCGCACATTGGTGCGAGATGCGTCCATCACCCCAGCGCAGCTCGCCGCAACGCTTGCGGCCATCTGGTCGTCACGACGAGACAACTATTCCGAGCAGCGCAGCGCCCACACCGCCCCCACACAAAAGATCGAGATGAGCTACATCGGGGGATGAGGCTGGGCACAAAGCAGTCTCTGCGGACGATGTAGAGGCTGCCGAATTCAAACCGCGTGCGTGGGGCGAGGTGACAGATGCGTGCACATCGTCCCCAAGCAGGAGACTGACCCAGATCTCTTCGTGCTCCCGCATCCCCCAAACGCGGCACCTGAGCCTCTTGCTTTTTCAATCGTTTACAAGCGCCTCGGGTTTTCGGCTTGAAACGAACAGACGCTCGACGAATACTCCGCGACTGCCAAGTCGCAAACAGGACGGAGGATCAATCATGTCGGGCAAGTTCGAACTGAAGACCGCGGGCAATGGCCAGATCATGTTCAATCTGCTCGCCGCCAACGGTCAGGTGATCCTGACGTCGGAAACCTACAAGGCACGCGCCTCGGCAATCAATGGCGTGGAGTCGGTGAAAAAGAATGCGCCGGAGACGCACCGCTTTGCGTTCCATGTCTCGAGCAACGGGCGTCATTACTTCACGCTCAAGGCAGCCAACGGCCAGGTGATCGGCACCAGCCAGATGTACTCGACCCCAGACTCCGCCCGCCAGGGCATGCTGAGCTGCCAGAGCAACGCACCCAGCGCAGCGCTCGAAGATCTGACGCGCTGAGCGTCTGCTTGCCACCCTAGTGGTGGTGCTCCCAGACCAGGAATGCGTCGCGCCCCGCCGCGAGCAGCCGGGTTGGGCGCCCGATCGGCAACGTCAAGACGGTCGGTACATGGCCCGCTGGCAAGCCCGTCAGGATGGGTGCCTTGATCTGACTTTGCACGAACTCAATCACGGTCTTGAGCTTGAAACCGCGATCGTTCGCCGCGGGCTTGAACTGCGTGAAGTGCCCCAGGACGATGGCCTTCTGGCGAGCCAACACCCCGGCATGCAGCAGCTGAAGCAGCATGCGTTCGATGCGATAGGGGTGCTCACCGACGTCTTCCAGAAACAGGATGCCTCCCTTGATCTCCGGGAAGAAGCGCGTCCCGAGCAAGGAGGTCAGCACGCAGAGATTGCCTCCCCAGAGCGTGCCCTTGATATCCAGACTCCTCGCTGCAGGCCTCGTATTGACGAAACCCACCGCCTCAAGCTCCCCTCGCATGGCCTCCAAAAACGCTTCGAGTGTGACGTCGTCGCGCTCGTCAGCGGCAAACTGATCGGTCGCAAGGGGTCCGCTCCAGGTCGGCGCGCCGCCGCCCTGGCTCAACATGCCCAGGCTGAAGGCGGTGAAGTCACTCATGCCGACCCATTGCACCTTTGACTTGGCCAATCGCTTGAAGTCAAGGCGATGCATCAGGCGATGCATCCCGTACCCGCCCCGTGTGGCGAGCGCCACGTCCATGCCACTGGCGGCGGCACGGGCAAACGCCGCGGCGCGCTCCTCGTCCGAGCCGGCAAAGCGCATCAAGCGCGCACCCGCCGCCGCGTCGATGTTCACTTCGCATCCCGCCGTCCGCAGGGTCTTGGCCGCTTTGGCGATGCGAGTACGTTCCTGCACCGCTCCGGCCGGCGAAAACAGGTAGATCGAGGGCTGCTGTACGAGCGCTTCATTGGCATCGCCCCGCCCGGCCTGTGCCGCGGCCCCCGTCTTCTGGCTCATGTCTGCCCTCCGGGCTCCTGCCCGATGTCGTCGATCACGCGCACTTCAATGAACTCGGTGGCCTCGACGCTCACCACGGCCTTCGCAAGCGGTTTTTGGCGTCGCTCTGCGAAGAATCGTTTCAGTACCTGCCCGCACTCCGCAGCCAGCTCTCCGCTTTCGAACCGGGTTTGGTGATTGAAGCTGGCCGTGGTGATGTCGATGTTGCCGCCACAGGCGCCCGTCTTGGGATCCGGGGCGCCGAACACCACGCGTCCGATGCGGGCGTGAATCATGGCAGCGGCGCACATCGCACAGGGCTCCAGGGTCACATAGAGAGTGCACCCGGTCAGTCGATAGTTCCCGAGCGCCTCTGCGGCGGCACGCATGGCGACAATTTCGGCATGGGCCGTGGGATCATTGCTCGAGATCGGCTGATTGAAGCCCGTTGCAATCACGCGCCCTTCGTGAACGATCACCGCGCCCACGGGCACCTCGCCCACGGCCCAGGCGTTGTGCGCCTGTTCGAGCGCCTGACGAAGGTAGATCCCGTCGTTCACTTGCCGGCTGCCTCCGCTGCTTCAAGCCGGGCCTTAGCCTGATCGGCCTGGCGCTCCACTTCGATGGCCACGGCCTTGGCTTGCACAGAAGACGGTGTCGCATTGGAGGCGGGCTGGTGGGCTGTCGTCCCGGCAGCGGGTGGCAAGTTCCCTGGTTTGGACGCAGCCAGCTGCTGGCGGGCAAGCATGGCGATGACGAGCACCGCGGCAATCAGACCAACCAAACTGAGCAGCGCCCTCACCGATCACTCCCACTCGATCGTTGCAGGCGGCTTGGATGACACGTCGTAAGTCACGCGGTTGATCCCGCGCACCTCGTTGATGATCCGGCCGGACACGCGCTTGAGCAGGCTGTAGGGCAGCTCCGCCCAGTCGGCGGTCATGAAATCGGTGGTCTGGACGGCGCGCAGCGCCACGACATAGTCGTAAGTGCGGCCGTCACCCATCACACCCACGCTCTTCACCGGCAGGAACACGGTGAACGCCTGGCTCGTCAGTTCGTACCAGGTCTTGCCGGTCTTTTCGTCGCGGGTGTTGCGAAGCTCTTCGATGAAGATGGCGTCCGCGCGCCGCAGCAGGTCTGCATAGTCGCGCTTGATCTCGCCCAGGATGCGCACGCCCAGACCCGGGCCCGGGAAAGGATGGCGGTAGACCATCTCCGGCGGCAAACCCAGGGCCACACCGAGCTCACGAACCTCATCCTTGAACAGATCACGCAGGGGTTCGAGCAGCTTCAGGCCCAGCGTCTCGGGCAAGCCGCCGACGTTGTGATGGCTCTTGATCGTCACGGCCTTCTTGCTCTTGGCGCCGCCTGACTCGATCACATCCGGATAGATCGTGCCCTGGGCGAGCCATTTCGCATTGGTGAGCTTCTTTGCCTCGGCTTGGAAGACTTCCACAAACTCGCGGCCGATGATCTTGCGCTTGGCTTCTGGATCACTCACACCGGCCAGCTCGCCGAGGAACTGCTCGCTCGCATCCACATGCACCACCTTGGCGTGCAGCTTGCCCACGAACATGTCCATCACCTGCTTGCCTTCGTCCAGACGCAGCAGCCCGTGGTCCACAAACACGCAGGTGAGCTGGTCGCCGATGGCACGGTGGATCAGGGCAGCGGCCACGCTCGAATCCACGCCGCCGCTCAAGCCCAGAATCACTTCCTCGCTGCCAACCTGTGCACGGATCGCTTCCACGGCCTCGGCGATGTGGTCCTTCATGACCCAATCCGGCTGCGTGCCGCAGATCTCGAGAACGAAGCGCCGCAGCAGCTTGTCGCCCTGCACCGTGTGCGTGACTTCGGGGTGGAACTGCACCGCATAGAAGCGCCGGGTCTCGTCGGCCATACCGGCGATCGGGCAGCTCGGCGTGGAGGCCATGAGCTTGAACCCGGCAGGCAATTCAGTGACCTTGTCGCCATGGCTCATCCACACCTTGAGCATGCCGTGGCCTTCGGGCGTGCGCAGGTCCTCGATGCCGTCCAGCAGACGGGTATGGCCGTGGGCACGGACCTCGGCGTAGCCGAACTCACGCTTGTGCCCGCCCTCGACCTTGCCGCCCAGCTGCTGCGCCATGGTCTGCATGCCGTAGCAGATGCCCAGCACCGGCACACCCAGATCGAACACCGCTGCGGGCGCGCGATCCGTCGTCTCTTCATAGACGCTGGCGTGGCTGCCCGACAGGATGATGCCCTTGGCGCCGAAGCTGCGCACGAAGTCGTCAGACACGTCGCAAGGATGAATCTCGCAATACACATGGGCTTCGCGCACGCGCCGGGCGATCAGCTGCGTGACCTGGCTGCCGAAATCGAGGATCAGGATCTTTTCGTGTTGCATGAGAACTCAATAGGTGAAGTGCTTGATCTTTTCGCCGCGCTTGCCGATCTCGGTCATGGCTTCGATGCCGATGTCCAGATGGGTATTGACCCACTTCTGGGAGACCTTCTTGTCGGAGGCTTCGGTCTTCACGCCCTCGGGCGTAGTAGGCACATCGCTGACGAGCAGCAACGCGCCCCGCGCGATCTGGTTGTAGTGGCCGACCATGAACACCGTGGCGGTTTCCATGTCGATGGCGAGCGCCCGCAGCGCCTTCAGGCGCTTGAGAAAGGCCTTGTCGTGTTCCCAGAGCCGCCGATTGGTGGTGTAGACCACGCCCGTGCGGTACTCCAGCTCGCGCGCCACGATCTTGTCGCTGACGAACTTGTGCAGCTTGAAGCTGGGCATGGCTGGCACCTCGGGCGGGAAGTAGTCGTTGCTCGTGCCCTCCCCGCGGATGGCAGCCATGGGCAGCACGAAGTGGCCAATGTCCGTCGAGTGCTTCAACCCGCCGCACTTGCCCAAAAACAGCACGCCATGCGGCTTGGCAGCGATCAGCAGATCCATGATCGTCGCGGCATTGGCACTGCCGATGCCGTAGTTCACGATCGTCAGGCCCTGGCTGTTGGTTGCGGCCTGCATCGGCCGGCCCTCGCCGTAGATGTCGCAATCGAAGCGCTCGGCAAAGCGACGCACATAGTCGGCAAAGTTGGTGATCAGGATCTGGCGACCGAAGCGCTCCAGCGGCATGCCGGTATAGCGCGGCAGCCAGTTCTTGGCGATTTCGAGCTTGGTCTTCACAAGAGGCTCCGCTCAAAACAACTCGGCGACCCGCAGGTCGCCGAATCGCTCGTGCTTACTCGACCCGATAGTTGGGCGCTTCCTTGGTGATCTGCACGTCATGCACATGGCTTTCGCGCATGCCCGCCGAGGTGATCTCCACGAATTCCGCCTTGGTCCGCATCTCTTCCACCGTGGCGCAGCCGCAGTAGTGCATTGACGCACGGATGCCGCCAGCCATCTGGAAGATGATCTGCACCACCGAACCCTTGTACGGCACCTGGCCTTCGATGCCCTCCGGCACCAGCTTGGCCGTGTTGGGGTTGCTTCCGGCGTTGTCCTGGAAGTAGCGATCCGCAGAGCCCTGCTGCATGGCGCCAAGGCTGCCCATGCCGCGGTAGCTCTTGTAGGTGCGGCCCTGATAGAGGATGGTCTCGCCGGGTGCTTCTTCCGTGCCGGCGAACATGCCGCCCATCATCACGCAGTGCGCGCCCGCAGCCAGCGCCTTGGCGATATCACCGGAGTAGCGGATGCCGCCGTCGGCGATCAGCGGCACGCCCGTGCCCTTGAGCGCTTCGGCCACGTCCGAAATGGCGGTGATCTGCGGCACGCCCACGCCGGCCACGATGCGCGTGGTGCAAATTGAACCGGGGCCGATGCCGACCTTGACAGCGTCGGCGCCAGCGTCCGCCAGCGCCCGTGCTGCAGCCGCCGTGGCAATGTTGCCGCCGATCACGTCCACACCGGGGAAGTTCTTCTTGACCCAGCGCACGCGATCCAGAACGCCCTGGCTGTGGCCATGGGCGGTATCGACCACGATCACATCCACTCCGGCGCGGGCCAGCGCTTCGACGCGCTCCTCGGTGCCCGGGCCCACGCCCACGGCAGCACCTGCACGCAGCTTGCCGTGCTCGTCCTTGGCCGCCAGCGGATGCTCGGTGGCCTTCTGAATGTCCTTGACCGTGATCAGGCCACGCAGCTCGAAGGCCTCGTTGACCACCAGCACGCGCTCTAGACGGTGCTTGTTCAGCAGGCGCTTGGCTTCCTCAAGCGTGGCGCCTTCCTTCACAGTGACCAGGCGCTCCTTCGGCGTCATCTTCTCCGAGACCTTGGCGTCCAGGTTCTCCTCAAAGCGCAGGTCACGGTTGGTGATGATGCCCACCACCTGCTTGCCATGCAGCACCGGAAAACCGGAGAACCCGTGCGTGCGGATCAGGTCCAGCACGTCGCGGATGCGCATGTCCGGCGTGACGGTGATCGGGTCGCGAAGCACGCCGGCTTCGTGGCGCTTGACCTTCGCAACCTCGCGAGCCTGCTGCTCGACCGTGAGATTCTTGTGGATGATGCCGATGCCACCTTCCTGAGCCAGCGCAATCGCGAGGCGCGCCTCGGTGACCGTATCCATGGCGGCGGACACGAGCGGGATATTCAGGGAGATGTTGCGCGAGATGCGCGTGGCGAGCGAGGTGTCTTTGGGAAGGACGGCCGAGAACGCCGGCGTTAGAAGCACATCATCGAAGGTCAGTGCCTTCTTGGTGAGCCGCATGGGATTACCTCCAGACGCAAAAAACGATTATACGCGCGTGCATAACTTGCATCAGAGGCATACACTCAAGGGATTCTCTGGAGCCAGAACCATGCTGTTGCCCAATTCGCTTGCCCACATCGCGCGCGCCACGCTTGCCCTGAGCCTCGTGCTCGGCACTGCTGCGGCCCATGCCCAGTGGCAGTACCGCGACGCCCAAGGCCGGATGGTGTTCTCTGACCAGCCGCCTCCGCCCGGCACGAAGGACTCCGACATCATCAAGGGGCCTGGGTTCACGACCAACAAGCCGCAGGCACCCCGCACCGACATGCCGAAGCCCGACATGAGTGGCCCCCGCAACAGCACGCCTTCGGCGACCTCGCCGGTCGCACCCGCCGCCTCGCAGGCGCCAGCAGCTGCTGCGCCGCAGCGCGGCAGCACCAGCCGCGGCGTGGTCTACACCGATGGCACCTCGGGCACGCCGCCTACGCCGGATGCCAAGGCTGCTGCGGCCACCAAGGACGCCAAGGCCGCAAGCCCTGCGGCCGCCAAGGACGCCAAACCCGCAGAGAAGCCTCTGACGCCTGAAGAGGCTTTCCAGAAGCGCCAGAAGGACGCACGAGAAGCTGAGGAAAAGGCAGCCAAGGCCAAGGCCGAAGCCGACCGCAAGGCGCAAGCCTGCAACCAAAACCGCGAGGCGCTACGCAATCTCGAGAGCGGTCAGCGAGTGGCCACGACGGACGCCAAGGGTGAGCGGGTCTTCCTTGACGACGCTCAGCGTGCAGCCCGTGTGGCGCAACTGCGAGACGCCGTGGCCAAAACCTGCAACTGAGCCATCGCAGATCGCACAAAGGGCAGCCACGCGGCTGCCCTTTTCATTTGCCTGCCCGCTTCAGCCCCGCTGCGTTACACGCCGTGCCGCATCACGCTTGGCCTGCTGCGCCTCGCGGCTGCGCTGCACGCGCTGCATGCGCGCAAGCTTCGGGTCGGCCGTGAGCGGCCCCAGCACTTCGATGCGCTCGCCGCTTCGCAACACCCGCTCCGCCGGGACCGCGTGGCCGAACACCGCGAGCCCCCTGCCCTGCGCATCGATGCCGGCCGCGACAAGCGCCTCCTGCACGGTGCTGCCCGCGGGCAGATCGAGCGTGCGGCAGCGCACGACGCCCGCGTCCAGCACGGCGATCTCGATGCGGATCATTCGGGCGCTTTCATGCCGCGCTGCCGTAGACCGAGTCGGCGCGGGTCACGAAGGCATCGAGCAGCGTGGCGGTGATCTTCTCGAAGGCCGAGCCGATCAGCGCGGCCACCGCGCGGGAGGCGAAGTCGTACTGCAGCTCGAAGCTGACCTTGCAGCCTGCATCGCCCAGTGCGATGAAGCGCCACTGCCCCTGCAGGCGGCTGAAGGGACCATCCTTCAGTGCGAGCCGGATCTCGGTCGGTGCCTGGTTCGCATTGACCGTGGTGAAGGACTGGCGCACGCCCTTGAAGGCCAGCTCGATGGTGGCCTCGGTCTCCGCCTCGGTGCGGCGATGCACGCGGCTCGCGGCGCACCACGGCAGGAATTCCGGATAGGACTCGATGCCTTCGACCAGGGCATACATCTGGGCCGGCGAATACGGCAGAAGGACGGACTTGGAAACCTGAGGCACGAGACCCAACTGGTGCAGTCAATAGAATGGCGCAGGATTGTAGAGACCGCACCGTGAGCATCATCAACAACCGCAAGGCCGGGCACGAGTACTTCATCGAAGAGAAGTACGAGGCCGGCATCGTCCTGGAGGGCTGGGAGGTCAAGGCCATCCGCGCCGGGCAGGTCACGATCAAGGAAGGCTACGTGATCGTGCGCGATGCCGAGCTGTACCTGCTCAACGCGAACATCAGCCCGCTGAAGACCACCTCCACGCACGTGAAGCCCGAGCCCACGCGCACGCGCAAGCTGCTGCTGCGCGCCGAGGAGATCCGCAAGCTCATCGGCAAGGTGGAGCGCGCCGGCTACACCCTGGTGCCGCTGGACATGCACTTCAAGGCCGGGCGCATCAAGCTGGAGATCGGCCTGGCCAAGGGCAAGCAGCTGCACGACAAGCGTGACGCGGCGAAGGAAAAAGACTGGAACCGCGAGAAGCAGCGCCTGCTGAAGCAGAACTCGCGTTGAACGCACAGGCACATGAAAAGGCCCCCGCGACTGAGGAGCCTTTTCGTTTCAAACCGTGGTCCGAAAATCAGCGGCGCCTCTCCACGGTCACCTGCTCGATCTCGACCCGCCGATCAGGCGCCAGGCAGGTGATGAGTTGCTGCCTGCTCTTCTGGTTGCAGCCCTTGGTCACCGGATCGGCCGCGCCGCGGCCTTCGGCACGCAGGCGGTTGGCGGCCACGCCCTGCTTGACCAGATAGGCCTTCACGGCGTCGGCGCGCTGCTGCGAGAGCTTGCGGTTGTGCGCCGCGCTGCCCAGCCGGTCCGTATGGCCGGTGATCAGCACATTGGTCACCGTGGGGTTGGCCACCAGGGTGCGGGCGAAGTCGTCCAACCGAGGCTGGCCCGCCTTGAGGACCGCGGAGTCGAAGCCGAACAGTTCCGTGGCGGACATGGTGATCTTCTCCACAACGGGCGGCGCGGGCGGAGGCGGCGGGGGTGGCGGCGCGACGGGCGGCGGCGGCGGAGGTGGCGGGGCCATCACAGGCGGCGGTGGCGGCGGGGGTGGCGGCGCCACGCGCGCCACAGGCGCCGGTGCGGGCGGCGGGCCACCAAACGCGTACATCAGCGCCAGATTGAAGTAGTTGTTGCCGCTGCGGCGGAAACCGAAGGTGCTGTTTTCGCGGATGAAGCCTTCAACACGGCGAATGTCGGCCTGCAGGCCCAGGTTGTCCGTGAAGCGGTACTGCACGCCCAGACCGGCGTTGATGTACGGGCTGGTCTTGCTGCGGTTCAGGCCCGCGGGCAGCCCCACGCCGGGCGCGAGGCTGAGCTTGTCACGCTCGGCACCGATGCCGCCCAGCACGAAGGGCCGCAGGCGGCTCTGGCCGAAGAGGTAGAGCACGTCCGCACCAAGCAGGGTCTGGTTGTATTTGTCGTTGCCGTCCTTGCTGCGGGCATAGTTCGCGCCGAGCTGCAGATCCAGATTGGGCGACAGCGGGATGCCCGCCTTCAAGCCGCCGCCGTAGCCGGTCTTGTCGGCCGCCCACTTGCTGTCGGGATCGAGCACGCTGATGTTGGGCAGGATGTACCAGTCGGGCGGGGGCGGGTTGCTCATGCTTTGGCCGTGAGCCTGCTGGCCGATGGCGGCCAGTGCCAGGGCCACCGCCAGGGCGGCGGGCGGTCTGCGGATCGTCATGGGTGTTCCTCCGGTTGTTGTCGGTCGGTGCATCGCCGGCTGCCGGCTCTAGCCAGCATCCGGCCGCACTGCCGGGGCGCTGCGAGCACCAAAGGATCCCCAGTGCCCGCGCTCATGTTCGTGCTCGCCCGAACCGATCCTATGCGGCCTCGCTTGTTCGTTTATTGCCGAAAGTGAAACTTCCCGTGAACCACGCGAACGCAGGTTTCCCGACGTGTCCGGGTACGCCGCGCGGCGTGTCGGGCACTGCGTGTCGGGCGCGGCGTATCGCGCGCTGCGTATTGGGCGACTGGCCGCGGACGCCGGCCGCTTCCACCGACTCAGACCCCAACCGGCCCAGGAGACCGTGTCTCAGCGGCAGGCAGTCCGCTTCCGGGTGAGCGTTGGCACGTGCAGAATCAGCATCGCTTGAGCGGCGCGCGCCACGCCTTTGCCCCGCTCTGCCTCGCAACGCGCCCATCGGCCCCCTGCTCGCCTTGACCCAGCCTTCCGCCACACCGAGCACACCGCCCAGCCCTCCGCCCGCCGCCGGCTTGCCATCAGCCCTGCTGGTCTGGTACTTCGTGCTGGTGTGGGGTGCCGGCTTTTTGGCCACCAAGATCGCCCTGCAGTACACGGCGCCGTTCACGTTTCTCTCGCTGCGCTACGTCTTCGGCATGGCGTGTGTGGCGCTCTGGATGGCCTGGGTGGCGCGCAGCGCGGGTGGCTGGCGCAGCATCGTCTGGCCGGCCACGCCCACGGCCTGGCTGCATGTGGCGGTGGCCGGGCTGGGCGTGCATGCCATCAACCTCGGTGGCAGCCATTACTCGCAGTACTTCGGCCTGTCGGCCGGCATCACCGCGCTGCTGCTGGCCACGCAGCCCCTGCTCACGGCACTGATTGCGAAGGGCTTCATGCATGAACACTTGCGGCGCGAGCAGTGGCTCGGCGTGGTGCTGGGGCTGGCCGGTGTGGTGCTGGTGGTCTGGCACAAGCTGGATGCGCGCACCATGAGCCTGCCGGCATTGGCCGCCGCCAGTGTGGGGCTGCTGGGCATCACGCTCGGCGCGCTGTACCAGAAGCGCTTTGCGCCCCAGGTGGATCTGCGCGCCAGCAGCATGATCCAGTTCGCGGCCTCGCTGATCGTGCTCGCGCCGCTGGCCCTGCACTTTGAGGGCTTTGCGGTGCGCTGGAGCTGGCCGCTGGTGGGCGCGATCGTGTTCCTGGTGATCGGCGCGTCCATCCTGGCGGTGAACGCGCTCTACATCCTGATGCGCCGCGGCCAGGCTACGCGTGCCACCAGCATGATCTATCTGACGCCGGTGGTGGCCGTGCTGGCGGAGTGGGCACTGTTCGGCCTGCTGCCCTCCGGCCTGAGCGTGCTGGGCATGGCCATCACCTGCGCCGGTGTGGCGCTGGTGGCACGGCCGGCACGCTCGTGAAATATTTTATTTTCGGCCAAAAAATAAAAGATAGCTCATTTGGCACTTTTCGCTTGTCTGAAGCCAATCTTCGGGCATCTGACAGCATACAAGTACCCGAAAAAAATTTATTTCGGCCAAAAAAAATGCCGTCAGGCCGGTGAACGGCCTGCGCGGCGTGCGGGACACCGAGCGTCTCGCCCCCGGTGCCACCCCGCAGCGGGCCGCTCAAGCCGCCGGCGGAAAGCGCCGGTACCAGGCGCCGTAGACCCAGCAGGCGGCGCAGAAGGACAGCGCCCACTCCAGGAAGGAGAAGCCGATCAGCAGGCTGGTGGGCACCTTCCAGAGGCTGCTGCCGGCCAGAAAAAGCGTGAACGCCACGCTGCTGGCCAGAAACAGGATCTTGTTCGCAAACATCTTGGCGCCCGCGTCCTCCTGCTTGCCGGCCCAGCCCTGCGCGGTGAACACGCGCTTCCAGAGCCCGTGCGAGGGGCAGCGGTGGTGCCCGAAGAAGCCACGCACGAAACCCTGCGCCACGAGAATCGCGAGCACCCAGGGCGTGACGAACAGCGCCACCCAGCACAGCGCGAAGGTGATGAAGGCCTCCCAACGGATGACGTTGGACCAGACGCGGGGGATGTCGAAGCGGAGCATGGCGGTTCAGTGAAGTTCATGGACGCGGCGTGGCCGCTGTGGTGGATGCGCGACCCGGAGGGGCAGCACGGCGCGCATTGTGCGGGGCAGCGCGGGGGGAGTCTGTGACTTTTGTCACGCTTTGAGGGGCTTGGGGGGCTTTGGGGCGCAATCCGCATCGTTTCGGCCGAAGCAGGGATGCCCGGAGACGCGCTCCAGTGCTGGTTTAGATCATTTTCGGATGCCCCGCTCAATGACCAATACTTCAGCAAGACCGGCTCTGGACAAGCGGAAAGTGGTTCTTGTTGAATTGAGATGAAATCACTTCCGGCCATCGAGTTTCAACATCCACTCCTGCCCCACCAGCTTCACGCCAAAGCTCTCGTGCTGCTCCTCGCTCCTGAGCGTGAAGCCGGCCTGCTCGTACACCGCACGGGCGGCGTGCAGGCAGTCGTTGGTCCAGAGCATCATCTCGCGGTAGCCGCTGGCGCGGGCGAAGTCGATGGCCTCGCTCACCAGGCGCTTGCCCAGGCCGATGCCGCGGGCGGCGGGCTCCAGGAGCACGCAGCGCAGTTGCGCCACGGTCTTGCTCTTTTGCACCACGAAGGCGCAGCCCAGGCGCTGGCCGGCGCGCTCGACGATCCAGCAGCGCTCGCGGCTGGGGTCGAAGTGCTTCAGGAAGTGGGTGCAGATCTCCGCCACCATCAGCTCGAACTCGCCGTTCCAGCCGTATTCCTGCGCGTACAGCCGGGCGTGCGCCTCGATCACCCAGCCCATGTCACCCGGCTGGTGGGAGCGCATCGTCACGTCTGACTCGCTGCCTGTGAGCAGAGCCTCGGCCTGCGCCAGATGGGCGATCAGCTCGGCCTGGCCGTCTTCGGGCAGCGCGGCGAGCAGGCTTTCGGCCTGCTGCTGGCTGCGGGCATCGAAGGGCGCGAAGGCCTCGCGCCCGGCCTTGGTGAGCGTGAGCAGCATCTGGCGATGGTCTGCCTTGCTCTGCCACTTGGCCACCAGGCCCTGCTGGGTGAAGCGCTTGAGCGTGCGCGAGAGGTAGCCGGCGTCCAGACCGAGTTCGTATGAGAGGCTGGAGAGCGTGGCGCCGTCACGGTGCGCAAGTTCGTACAGGATGCGCATCTCGGCCAGGGTGTAGGGGCTGTCGAGATAGTCCTGCCGAGTGGCGCCGATGCGCTGGGTGTAGAAGCGGTTGAAGGCCCGCAGTCGGGCGGCGCGTTCGGCCAGCGGGCGGGTCGGTTCAGCTGACTCGCTTGGACGAGACGGGGGGGCTTCAGCGGTGTGACGAGTGACCACGGCATCCTCCGTGCGCGGGCGGCTCATGGGCGCCGCCGCAGCGATCTGTTCACCCTGAATTTACTTGCCTTTGGCAATTTAATCGAGGCGTTGGCGCTCCGTACACCCCCTAGCCCGGCAGCCCCCCCAGCCCGGCAGCCCGGCGCCCTACTGCCCCAGGCTGCTGCGCAGGAACTGGATGGTCTTGGCAAAGGCGTCGGCCTGGGCGCGCGCCTCCACGGGCGGCGTGCCGCCAATCTTGTAGGGCGTGGCGTTGTAGGTCGTGGTCGGGCTCCAGCCGTGGCCGCCCATGGCATGCCCGCCGCCCTCGTACACCAGACTCACCACCGGCAGGTTGGCGCGGCGCCGGGCGTCCGCGATGTTGCGCGCCATGGGGCCGGAGGCCCAGACCTGATCATCCATGCCGCCGATCAGCAGCACCGGCCCGGCATAGTTCTCCACCGGAATGCGCGCCGCCGCCACGCGGTCCGGGTTGGCCTCGCGCCCGGCGTCCTGCGGGCGACGCAGACGCACCTCGGCGCCGGTGGCAAAGCCCGCAAACTCCTCGTTCATGCCCTTGTAGGGCACGAAGGCCAGCGGCTTGCCCTGCCAGGAGAAGCTGCTGCGCTGGCCGGGCACGGGCGCATCCGGCCCCCAGCCCTCCCAGACCACATCGGTGGGTACCACAGCGACCACGGCCCGTACCCAGGGCATGCGCGTGGCGGCCAGCAGCACAAACTCCGCGCCCTTGCTGGTGCCCATGATGCCCATGCGCTCGCCATCCACGCCCGGCTGCTGCGCCAGCCAGTCGCGCGCGGTCTGCAGACGGTCGATGGGAATGTCCACAAAACTCGGCGGCAGGCTCGGCAGCTCGGCCGGCAGCGGCCCCATGCCGCCCTTGCCATCCGGCCCGAAGCCCGGTGGCGAGTAGTACGGCAAGGCCAGCGCGATGTAGCCGTGCGAGGCCCAGAGCGGCGCATCCAGCGTGATGCGGCTGCCGCCCTCGCTGCCGCCGAGCAGGATGAGCGCCGGGCGCTTGCGGGGCGACGGCTTCGCGGCGCCGCTTGCGCCGTTTTGAGCGTCCTCGGCCGGCCGCGCAAGCACCGCACCTTCAAAGGGCGCAACGCGCTCCACGGTCACACCAGGGCGCTGCAGGGTCACGCGCAGCTTGCCTTCCGCGATCACCGCGCCGGCAGCGCTGTCCTGCCGCGCGGTGAAGCGCACCTCGCTGGCCAGCCAGCCTTCGGGGCGCGGCGCCTTGGTGGGCCGCATGGACCAGAACAGCCCGCGCAGGTCCGCGCCCTCGTAGCTGCCATTCACCGGCGCGTCGGTGGCCAGATTCACCTCGCCGCGCGGGCTGGCCGTGAACAGCGCCTGGCTTTCAAACAGCACCACTCTCCCGCCCTCTTCCCGCGGCCGCTGCGCGGTCACATGGACCCGGCTGCCCGGCGCCAGGCCCTGGACGCGCAAACTCACCCGATCGCCCGGCACAAACTCTTCGGGCGGATCGAAGGCAAAGCGCGGGCCGGTAAGCGGCACCGCCACCGGCACAGACTCAGCGGCGTCGCCCGCCGCGCCAGGGCTCTGCGCCGATGCGTATTGCATGCACAGGCTGCACGCCAGCAGCAGGCCGAAACCTAGCGATTGAATCGATTGCGTTGCGCGGAAATTAAAGGAACGAGAGGGTCGCATGGGCGTCGCTTGAGGGCCGATGGGTACGCGCCGGGCATGGCAGCGCAATGAGCGTTGAGCGTATCAACGCTTTGCCTGCGTCGGCAGCTCGGCACGTAACCCATGGTTTCAGTGCCCTGCTTTGCTTGGCAGCCTTGCGCACCACTTGGGCGTGTCCGCGTTGGTTGGCTGGCCCGCGATGCGCTGCAACATAGCTGACAAGTGACCCACATCCTCGCGATGAAGGATTGAGCCAGCTGTGGCCCAGTGATAGCGTTCCGTGCGACCAGAAATACGCCCAGCAACTTCCCGATCGGGAGGGTCGAATGAAGTTCACCGCAGTTGTTTGCAACGGCAAGTACACCGTGTGCGGCTTTGCGCGCTGCACCGACTGCAAGGGCGCCCTACCCTTCCCGACCGAGGACGGCGCCCTCGGCTGGCTGCAGCAGCACTTTGCCGATGGCGGCGACCTGGAAATCCTGCGCCTGGCGCTGCTGGACGCCGGCGTTGCAGATCATCTTTACCGGGTGGGTGACCCGACTCTATTGCGTCAGCTTGCACTGACCTTGGCCCTAGGCCAGATTCGCCTGTGCACGGCACCGGAGTTGCCGCCACACCCCGTGCACATCATTCCGCGCCCACCGAAGCTCCCACCACCACCCAAGCCCGGCCCCAAGCCCACGCCGGTGACACGCACAGGCGCAATTCGCGTTGAAGTCACCGATGAGCAGAATCGCGGCGTGCAGGCCATCGATATCCTGCGCGAGGGGGCCGACCGCAAGGCCACCAACGCCTCGGGCATCACGCTCTACACCGACCTGGATGAAGGCGGCGCCTACGCCATCAGTGTGGCGCCGCTGAGCCCCGCAAATGCCGAGAAGTTCCGCGTGGTTGGTGCCTCTGTACGCACCAGCGAGCGCATCGTCGGTGGTGGCGTGGTCAATGTGGCTTTCAAGGTCGAGCGCATCATCCGGCTGCACATCAAGCTGCAGTTCAAGGACCCAGACGGCACGGTGCGCCCTTTCCCCAAAGATGTGCCGGTAAAGCTCAGCTTCGAAGCCGGGGCCGAGGCCGGCGAACGCACCGTGCTGACCGACGCCGAGGGCCGCCTTAGCTTCAACGGCCAGCCGTTCGTGGAAGTGCTGCGCAGTGCGAAGAGCGTCAACGTCGACTTCACCCAGGCCACCGCCGGCTGCGTGGTCTGCGAAAAGCCGGGCGATCCCGCGAGCCAGACCTACATCGCCGAAGCCGATCCGAACGCCGGTGCCCTCAAGGACGCCCTGAAGACTGGTAAGCGCATGTTCCGCCTGCCCGTGGCCACCTGGACGCTGGCCAATGCCGACTGGGCCCTGAAACCCGGCAGCCTGCAGACCGCCGCGCTCGATCAGGACGCCAGCAAGATCAACAACCTCGAACCCGAGGCTGCGGTGGTTGGAACTCCGGCCGCTCCGGCGGAGTTCACGCTCGCGCCGGTCTGGCAGTTCGTACGCTTTGTCTACTACGACCGCAAGCTCAAGGGCGATGACCCCATCAGCGTGCCGGCCAAGGCCAATGGCGACGTGCTACCCCTGTGGATTGAGGCCTGGCGCGATAAGACCAAGGAGGCCACGGAGCCGGCGTCTTCGCTTGCCCTTTGGTTCAACGACGCGGCCGAGGACAAGGCGGTGCAGTGCCTGCCCTGGATCCTGAGCAAGGACGGCACGCGTGCTGCCGACAAGATCAAGCCGGATGCCGATACGCTGCTGCGCATCAGCCGGCCCGAAGCCCACCCTTTCATCCACAGCGTGGCTGCCGGCGACCGCAAGCTGATCGACCTCACAGACGATGCGTTGCGCAATACACCAGCAGTCGCGCGGCTCGCGTACTACGACTTACCCAAGCTGTGGAAATCGCGCGGTTACTTCGGCTGGATCTCGGATACCGACGGCGAGTTCGGCCCCTACGAGGACATCGCCGCCAAGGACACCACCGCCACCAAGCCGATCGTCTTCTCCTTCGATGACATCGTGCTCACAAAAGCGGACCTGAGTCCTGTCAAAACGCCGTGGACGGACACCACGCGCGTCGCGGTGTTTGCCCACAGCTTTGCGGCGTCGCCCGGTGCGGCCAAGGCCCCGGGTGACACCGGCCCGCAGGCCCAGCCCACGGCCGGCAAGCCTCAAAAGCCGACCCTCAAGGGCCGGCGCTGGGTCAATGACCGCGGCGTTTACAACCCCGCCGGCGGCGACGGTATCCACACCAGCTACTTCAGCCAGATCAAGTTGAACACCAACTACATCGCGGACTATCCGAACTGGACACGCCTGGTGGCCTGCGAGGGCAATCTGTTCGACGTCTTCGACCAACGCACACCAGATCACGCCAGCGATGTGGTCGGCGCGCGCGCCGCCGTGCGCTGGGTGGATGCTGTCACCGGCCGACCGGCCGCAGCCGTTGCGGCACGACCTGGCGTGACCGCGCAACCCTTCTTCGCCATCGAGCCGCTGCACGAGCTGGAGCATGCGCAGCGCTTCGCACAGATCCAGTACGACCATGCGGCACCTTCCACCGTGCGCCTGGGCCGCTTCGACTTGGCGCTGCTGCGCTGCTGCGATATTGACGGCACCGACGAGAAGGCCGTCAACCTCGTCTACTTCCGCATTAATTTCGCGTTTCCTGCGCCGAACGCCACCGTGCAGGCGACCTATACCGGCGCAGCTGTGCCCCAGCCAGTGCCTGCCAATCTCGCCGGCAATGCGCAGCTCAAGTATGGCGAGGAATTTGTCACCAACGTGGCGGCGCGCTGGAACGGCACGGATGGCAAACCGCCTGCAGCCCGAGCTCAATTCCTTCCGAGCGCCGCGCCTGCAGCGGCCTTGAAGGTGGATGTTGTGTGGTTTGGCCAGAGCCTGCCCGGCGACCAAGCGCAATTTGCGTGCAGGATCGAAGTCCCTGAGTACCAGGCAAATCCGCGGTCTTGGTTTAACGGCACCGAAGGCACGGGCGAGCTCTCCAAGCTCGGATGCGCCGAAGAGGATGACGGCAGCGGCACCATGTGGTTCGTCGGTGCGCACGAATGCGGCCACGGCGTGGGTCTGAATGACGACTATTGCGAACGGTGGAGTGCGTTCAGCTATGGGCAGCTGAGTCTGCGCTGGCACATCCCTGGCGACCCCTATGAACCCGATGGCCGCACCGTGGAGTTCGGCGAGCCGGGCGCAGCAATGATGAATTCGAACATTGAGGTGCGCAATCGCTATTACTGGCACATTGCAGAATGGGCCAGATCGGTGACCAACGTCGGCTTCAAGGTCAAGATTGGCGCGTACGACGACTACTACCTCCCGACCCACGCCACGGCCGGGCGTACCTACGCCAACTGGCCCATCAACGCCAGCATGACCTGGCGGCCGGACGCCGCCGAGAATCGCGGCGAGTCACACTTGCTTCTGTACGCGCTAGGCAAGGACAAGTACGCGCAAACTGGGCTGGGTACTGCGGTGGGCAGCGCAAACGCCTATGACGGGATTTTGGTCGTCATGATTAATCTGGCGCTGGGCATGCCCCAATGGACGGTGGCGGCGGCCGTAGAGACCAATCACCGTCGAATTCTGCAACCCTTCGCCGCTGCAGTGCGTGACAGATTGGGGGGCATGAACGGCCGTTTCTATGCAACCGGGACTGTGAATGCGAACACACCGCAGGCACGCCAGTTTCAGCGGTGTCTCATTCACTTTTCGCCCCGCTTTGTGGTCTCGAATGCACATCAGGTGCACCCAGTCACCGGCAATCCCATCTACAACGGCGCAAAGGCGACGGCGGCTGGTGCATTGCGCGACAACATGGGCTTTCAGTTCGCGGTCCATGTCGTATTCGATCCCACCGCTAGCGCTGAGGCGCGTTGGATGCCTGCGGGCGCCGCACCTAATGCACCATCGCAGGCAGATTTCGACGCTGGTGTCGGTATGGCGGGAGGTGTTTTGACGCCACCAGATGGCGCGTTGAGCACCATCAGCGGACAACTTGCCGGATACGACGCCTTGGACGAAGTCCGGCTTACCGAGCGCATCAACGCGCTGGACAACATTGTGACGGCCTGCGACGCATGGCTCCCTGCGCCTCCCGGGAATGCAACCGCCGCGGCGCGCGAGCAGACTGTCATCGACACGGCTGACGCTGCAGAAGCCCTGCGTGACCATCTCATGGCGGTGCGGCGCGATCAGAATCTACGAATCACGCTTAGCGACTTCGGTGACGTGGCACCACTGGTCAGCGAGCAGTTTCCGTCGATGTTCGGCGTGTTCAAGGCCTGCGCCGACGTCACCGCAGCCGACCTCGAGGACCTCGTCAAAGAAGTCATTCCCAATGGCACGGTCGCTGCACTTTAGGCCGCTGCAAGCTGCGCGCGCTGCCCTGGCCTTCGCCCTGGCGCTTGCGCTGACTGCGGGCAGCGCGAGCGCGCAGCAGTCAAAACCCATGTCGCGCTCCCCGGAGGGAGACTCCATGAAGATTCAGATTCAGAATTCGCCGCTCGATGTCCGAACCGAGAACCTCGACCTTCGGCCGCTTAGCCGCGCTTCGGGCAGTGCACCCACCGCAGGCGCGGCTGCCCGTACCGGCTACACCCCGCATGGCAACGACGCGCAGAACGGTCAGACACATGTCCTGCGTGCCGCAGCACTGACTGTTGCATGGCAACGTCCCATGCCGTCTGAGCTCACCCCGCGCTTTGTGCTGTCCGACGGCCAAGCCATCGTCGTACAGGCTGCCCAGTGGCAGCTCTTTGCGGCCGATGGACGCCCAGTGGCGAGTGGCTTCTCCGGTCCCGCCCAAACGATGCTCGATGACGGTGCACTCATGTTCATCGACCAGAACGGATTTTTAGCAGCCAACGCATTGACAGACGGCAAGCGCCGCTTCATTGTCATGCCGCTGCATGGCGACGCTTCGGCGTTCTCTCTGCTCAGCAAGCGCGGGCCCGATGTGCTCTTGGCTGGATTCGAGCTGCCCAGGGGTGACTTCGAAGCGCTTGATCCGACGGCGCCTCGTGGACCCATGGCCCCGGGCAGCAGTCACCTGCAGATTCTGAGCTTCGGGCCCCAGGTCAAGGTGCGTTCCGGCGGACTGGTGACTGGCGTCAAGACGCGCAACGTGCAAATCCCCGCAAGCCCATTGTTCTCTGCACGGGGACCAAAAGTCACATGGGCTGCCGTTCCAGGCGCGCTCTTGGCTGTCGGCGCTGATCTGAGCATCCAAGCGGCATATGCCCTCGGCGCGCAGCCTCTTGCGATCAGCAGCGACGAATCCGATAACGCGCACCTGATCGTCAGCACAAGCAAAGGCCGCGCACTGCTGCGCGTTTCCGCGCAGGGCGCGGCGTGGCCGGCCGTCTCCCTGCCACCTAGCCCAGAGCGCTTTCCGAACCCACCGACAGTCGCCGCAGATGGCCGTGCTTTCGTTGCCATGGGAGAGAGCCTGATCGCGGTGGCTGCCAGCGGCCAAGTACTTTGGACCAAGCCGGTCACAGCAACGCCCGGCGGCCTCGCTGTCACGCCGGACGGAACCCTATTGGTTGCTGACGGCACGGAACTCGCAGCGTTCAACGCTAACGGCGAGCGCCGCGTGCTGTTCCACTCCACCTACGGCGCTATGGTCACTCCACCCATCGTCTTGGCGAGTGGAATCGTGCTCGTGGCAACAAAGACCCACCTCTTGGCATTGCGCGCACCGTGAGATATCGAAAGCAACAAGGCGCTGTCCCGGCGTTTCCGCTTGTCTGGTGCGGATCTTCAGGGCATATCTCTGGAAAGCCGCGCCAAGACGTCATCTTCCGCCCGATGCCGTGAAAAACCGCACCAGACAAGCGGAATTCACCCCCTGCGCTGTTCAAACTGCGCCTAGTACTGCACGGGTAGGCTGTAGCGCGGGTCGCGGTGCCAGGCCCAATAGGTGTCGATCATGCGGCGGGTGATCGCCCCGGGCGCGCCATCGCCAATCGGCTGACCGTCCACTTGTGTGACCGGCAGCAGGCCGCCGCCGGAGCTGGTGAGAAATGCCTCGTCTGCGTTGAGCAATGCCTCACGCGGCAGCGGCGCCAGACGCACGCTGTGGCCAGCCGCCTGGGCGATCTCGATGGCCGTGCGGCGCGTGATGCCCTCCAGCACGCCTTCGCGCGGGGTGGTGAGTACGCCGCCTTGGATTGCGAACACGTTAAAGCCCGGGCCTTCGACCACGTTGCCCAGCGCGTCGGTCAGCAACACCGTGTCGAAGTCGGCATCAAGCGCTTCGAGCAGGCCCATGGTGAGGTCATTCCAGTGGTAGTTCTTGGCCGTGGGGTCCACGGAGCTGGGCGGAATGCGCTGCACGCTGCTGACCTTCACGCGCAGCCCGCGCTCACGCTGATCGGCATTGGCAATCCACACGTAGGGCACTGCAAAGGCCATGAACTGGTTCACTGCCTGGCGCGGATCGCGCGAGCCCCAGGGCGGCTGGCCGCGCGTACAGATCATCTCCACATAGGAGGCACGCAGGCCGCTCAAGCGCACGCACTGCGCCAGCACCTCGGTCACGCCCTGCGCGTCCAGGCCGGGGTTCAAGCGAAAGCGCTGGCAGCTGGCAAAGAAGCGCTCCAGGTGAGCATCGAGCCGGAAAAATGCCCCCTCCCAGACGGTGACCACGTCATACGTCGCATCGCTACGCAAAAAGCCCCAGTCCGTGATCGGCACAGCGGCCTGGCCGGTGGGCACGTACTGGCCGCCCACGTAGGCGGCACCCTTGGAATAGTCTGCTGCGCGATCCATTCGATCCGTCCTTGCGTTGAAGATGCTCTGGCTCTACGGCGCAGGCACATCACCCTGTGTCGGCCGCGAACCCGCATGACCCCACAGCCAGCGTAGACGCCGCTGCAGGCGGGCGAGCTTGTCGGCATCATCTCCTGCCAAAAGCGCCATCCATGCCACTGTGAACACCGTGCGGGCGTGGATGCAAAGCGAGAGCACTTTCGCCTCCCACGGCGCGGGATAGGCGGCGAGCACGGCCTCGCTCCAGTCCACGTGACTGCCCAGCACCCGCGCCGCGGCCACAACGCAGGCTAAGTCCCATTCAACGGGGCCGATGAAGGCGTCTTCCCAGTCGTGCCAGCGCATGCCCTGGGTCGTGCTCAGTGCGTTGTTCAAGTGCGCGTCGCCATGGACAAGCTGAAGGCTGGCGCTCTGCGCGAGCAAGGCGGTTCGCAGCCATCGGTTCTGTGCCGCCAGCAGGGCGCGGTCTTCGGCCGCAAGACGAGCGATCACTGCAGGATGGGCCAGCAACTGATCGACCTCATCAAAGGGCTGCCAGAGCACGAAGCGCTTGCTGACGGCAGGCGGCGCCGAGTGCAGCGCTGCGTGGCAGGCCGCAAGAGCCCAGGCGCTGGCCACGGGGTCGGGCGTCTGCTCCATCAGTTCGGCGCGCTGCCAGAGGCTGATGGCCCAGCCCGCCTGCTCATGTGGCCCGGCAGGCACATGGGTCAGCGGCCCGATGACCGGCGCACCCGCCTGCGCCAAGTACTGCACCAGCTCGCATTCACGTTGCGCGAAGTTGCGGGCATCGCGCACGGCGGTGGTGCCCGTCGGCACGCGCGCAACGATCGCCAGGGGCCGCAGGTGCACCGCGCGATTGGAAAAGCGGCCGATGATTTCCGGCCGGGTTTCGCCCAAACCGAGGCGGTGTGCGAGCGCAGCGCAGGCCACAAGCAACTTGGCGTCCTGATCAATAGGCCCAGGCGGCGCCCCGATGGCGGCCGCGCTCTGGCTGAAATCGCTCGAGCTCTTCATGGCACGCTCAGTGCGTTAGGTAGACCTTCATTCGAACACGCTGGAGCCGAGTACGCGCTCGTACATGCAACCCATGTATCCCGGATGCTGCTCAATGCGGCCCCGCAACACAAAGCCCTGGCTTTCGTAGTAGGCGCATAGGCGGTTGTTGCCGGCATGGCAGTCCAGCCGCAAGCGCCGATGCCCGCGCTGCGCAGCCTGCTGCATGCCCCAGGCGATGATGCGACTGCCGGTGCCCTGACCGCGCCGCGCAGCGACCATGCCGGCCAGATACACGGCCGGTCGTCCGTCAACGGGCCACCAGGGGTTCGGGCCGTTGTCCAGGCTGAAGAAAGCGACCGGCGCCGAACCCTCATCCACGGCATAGAGCGTGCCCTGCGCCACCCGAGCGTGAATGCTCTGCAGGTATTCGGGGTGGGCCGCGGGCACGTACTGGCCCAGCCCTTGGGCCTGCAACCAGCCTTGCGCACTGCGCGCCAGCGCGGTGTAAGTGTCGATGTCTCGGCGGTGTGCGAGTCGAAAGATCATCATCCGGTACTCGTTGCCTGAAGAACCTCGGCACCCCGCCGCACAGCTCTTCCCGCAGCAATTCAAACGGCGTGCTCGGTGCAGGCGCTTCATTGCGCTGGCTTGTACAGCGCCCGGTTCTCTGCCTTCCAGCGCATGGCCATGAGCACACGGTCGTAGGCAGAGGGGTGGGTGTTGAAGACGAAGGCTTCCCACGCAGCCGGCTTGACCTTCCGATATTCGGACAGCTTGAGCGCCACCTCGGCAAACCCGTCGGGCTCGCGCGCCACATTGATGCCGAAGATATCGGCCTCGATCTCCTGGCTCATGGTCAGGTTGTTGGTGACCGGCGTGGCAAAGAGCATGACCGTGGAGAACACCGCAGCCAGCAGAGGCAGGCTGGCCACGTCCGTGATGCCGCGCAGCCCCCAGCGGGCGCCGTGGCGTGCCAGCAGCCAGCTGCTCGCGTGGTGGACCAGCAGGCCCACGGCCACGAACACCACGCCCATGATGATCAGGGCCTTGTAGATGTGGTTGAGCACGTAGTGGCCCATCTCGTGCCCGGTGACCGCACGGATCTCCGGCAGGCTGGTGCGCTTGAGCAGGTTGTCGTTCAGGCGAATGGCCGCGCTGCCGAAGATGCCGCTGACGTTGGCGCTGATGCGGTGCGTCTGGCGCGAGGCATCGAACTCCAGTACATCACTGGCGGGCACGCCATTGGCCCGCGCCATCGACAGGATGCTGTCACGCACTTCGCCGGCGGCCAGCGGCTTGTAGGTATTGAACAAGGGGTCGATCACGGCCGGCGCGATCAGCAGCAGCAGCGCGCCGAGCACCGTGGCCACGCCCGCGCCCCAGGCCCACCAGCTGCGCGGTGCGCGGCGGATCACCGCGTACAGCACCGCGATGGCCAGCGCCCCCAGCACGGCAGACACGGCCAGTCCGACGGCCTGATCCACCGCCCAGGCGCCCAGGGTCTGGTTGGACATGCCGAACGCATGCTCGCGAAAGAAGCCGGAATACATCGCAAGCGGCGCGAGCAGCAGGCTCGTGATCAGCATGTACAGCGCGCCGTAGATCGCGGTGCGCAGCGCACTGGCGCGCACGCGCGCCTCGATCGCATCGCGCAGGCTGGCCGACCAGCCCGTGAACAGCAGCACCGCCGCCACCGCCAGCCCCGCCAGCCAGCCCCAGAACATGAGGGCGTTGTCGCCATCCACATAGGCATTCACGCGCTGCTGCGCCGCCGCCGGAATGCGCGCCAGATAGGCCGCCGTCGCGGCATCGGGGTCGGCCGGCAGTGCGGCGCGCCAGGCGGCGTCCGCCGGCAGCAGCTGCGCCGCTTCGCGCGAGACCTTGCCCGCCTCCACCGGTGCCAGCAGGCCGATCGCGGCCGCTGCCAATACGCACACCAATAACAACGCCCAGGCGGCAATGCCTCGCTTCATGTCCATCCCTCCGAGAATTTTTGTGCGCGGAGCATAGGCCGGCGGCCCGCGGGCGTCTGCCCGGCGCACCGACCGGGCCGCGGATCAAGCGCGCGGCAGCACTCGGCGAGCCACCCAGATGTTGTGCCGCGCACCCGGCCTCACCGCGCCGCCGCGGTGGTCGCCCATGCGCTGCGTCACCTGCAGGCCGGCGGCATCGAAAGCGGCCCGTATCTCCGCATCGCTGTGCAGGCGCACCGTGAGGTGGGCGGGAATCGGCGCCGCGGGAGCACCGTGGTGGATGATGAAGGCATGCCGCAGCAGGCGCGTGTCGGCATCGAAGCGATGCCGATGATCCACCGCCACGGGCAGGCCGGTCTCCGGGTGCGGATAGGCCCAGCGCCAGACCACGCCGGGCTTGCCCGTGGGGAAGATGGCCGGATGCGCCACGGCTGCAGGCGTGTCGCGCACCATGTCCGGCGGGTAGGTGTCGATCACCAGTTCGCCATCCGGCGCCAGACAGGCGGCGGCCGCAGCCACGGCGGCATTGAGGTCCGCGGCGCTGAGCATCAGACCCAGGCTGTTGAAGGCGATGAAGACGCGATCGAAGCGCTGGCCTTCCAGCACGGTGTCTGCGAGGGTGGGGTCACGCATGTCGCCCACGGCAAAGCGTGCATCCAGCCCTTGGGTGGCGGCCTTCTGGCGCGCGGCCTCGATGAAGGCGCGGCTCAGATCCACGCCGCTGACCGCGAACCCCGCCTTGGCCAGTTGCAGCGCCACGCGGCCGGTGCCGCAGGCCAGCTCAAGGATGCGCGCGCCCGGTCCCGCGCTGTCCGCCATGCGCCGCCAGAAAGGCAGATCGCTCACCACGTCCGCATGGGCGGCGTCGTAGTGCGCGGGGTCGGTCAGGTAGCTGCCGGCGGTGAGGCGGTCGGGCTGATAGTCGGTTTGAGGCACGACGCAAGCTTATGGGATTGCCCCCCGAAGCTGGCGCCGCGCCCCGGCCGGGCAATCAGGCTGCGGCTTTGACGTTCAAGCGCCAGGCGTGCAGCAACGGCTCGGTGTAGCCGCTGGGCTGTTCCTTGCCCTTGAAGACGAGGTCCAGCGCCGCCTGATAGGCCGCGCTCTTCTCATAGGCGCCGGCCATGGGCTTGTAGAGCGGGTCGCCGGCGTTCTGGCCGTCCACCACCTTGGCCATGCGGCGGAAGGTGTCCTTGACCTGCTTCTCGCTGACGATGCCGTGCGCAAGCCAGTTGGCGATGTGCTGGCTGGAGATGCGCAGGGTGGCGCGGTCTTCCATCAGACCTACGCCGTTGATGTCCGGCACCTTGGAGCAGCCCACGCCCTGGTCCACCCAGCGCACCACGTAGCCCAGGATGCCCTGCACGTTGTTGTCCAGTTCAGCCTGCTTCTCGGCATCGCTCCAGGTGGGCTTGGCCACCACGGGAATGGTGAGGAGGTCATTCAGGATCGCGTCAAGATCCACCTTGTCGAGCGTCTTCTCGATGTCCTTCTGCACCGCGAACACGTCCACCTGGTGGTAGTGCATGGCGTGCAGGGTGGCAGCGGTGGGGCTGGGCACCCAGGCGGTGTTGGCGCCGGCCTTGGGGTGGCCCAACTTCTGCTGCAGCATCGCGGCCATGAGGTCCGGCATGGCCCACATGCCCTTGCCGATCTGGGCGCGGCCACGCAGGCCGCAAGCCAGGCCCGTGAGCACGTTGCTGCGCTCGTAGGCGGCAATCCAGCTGCTGGTCTTCATGTCGCCCTTGCGCAGCATGGGGCCGGCCAGCATGGCGGTGTGCATCTCGTCGCCGGTGCGGTCCAGGAAGCCGGTGTTGATGAAGGCCACGCGGCTGGCGGCCGCGGCCAGGCAGGCCTTGAGGTTGACGCTGGTGCGGCGCTCTTCGTCCATGATGCCCAGCTTCACGGTGCTGTCGGGCAAGCCGAGCATCTTCTCCACGCGGCTGAAGAGTTCAGCGGCGAAGGCGACTTCATCCGGGCCGTGCATCTTGGGCTTGACGATGTAGACGCTGCCCGTGCGGCTGTTGCGGATGCCGTTCTTTGCCAAGCCCTTGAGGTCATGCAGCGCGATCGTGGTGGTGATCACGGCGTCCATGATGCCTTCCGGAATTTCCTTGCCGTCTCCGTAAAGAATGGCCGGATTGGTCATCAGGTGGCCTACGTTGCGCACGAACAGCAGGCTGCGACCATGCAGACTCACGGGCTTGCCGTGGGTGCCGGTGTACACGCGGTCCGCGTTCATGCGGCGCGTGAAGGTCTTGCCGCCCTTGGCCACTTCCTCGGTCAGCGTGCCCTGCAGGATGCCCAGCCAGTTGGCGTAGGCCAGCAGCTTGTCCTCGGCGTCCACGGCGGCCACGGAGTCTTCCAGGTCCAGGATGGTGGACAGGGCGCTTTCGACCACGAGGTCGCAGACGCCGGCGGGGTCATCCTTGCCGATGGCGGTGCCGCGATCAATCCGGATGTCCAGGTGCAGGCCGTTGTGCTTGAGCAGCACGCCGCTGGGCGCCTTGGCCTCGCCCTGGTAGCCGATGAACTGCTTGCTGTCGGCCAGCTTGGTGGTCTTGCCGCCCTTCAGGGTGACGACGAGCTTGCCGTCCTCGACCGCGTAGCCCACGGAATCAATGTGCGAGCCCTTCTTCAGCGGCGCGGTGCGGTCCAGCACGTAGCGGCAGTATTCGATGACCTTGGCGCCGCGCACGGGGTTGTAGGCGCCGGCGCGGGTGGCTCCGCCCTCCTCGCTGATGGCGTCCGTGCCGTACAGGGCGTCATAGAGCGAACCCCAGCGGGCGTTGGCGGCGTTCAGGGCATAGCGGGCATTCAGGATGGGCACCACCAGCTGCGGGCCAGCCTGCAGGGCGAGTTCGGCATCCACATTCGCCGTGGTGACCTTGACCTTCCTGGGCACGGGCTTGAGGTAGCCGATCTCGCCCAGAAACTTCTTGTAGGCCTTCATCTTCTTGATCGGGCCGGGGTTCGTGCGGTGCCAGGCATCCATCTCGCTCTGGATGCGGTCACGCTCGGCCAGCAGCGCGGCGTTCTTCGGTGCCAGATCGTGGACGATGGCGTCAAAACCCTTCCAGAAGGCATTGGCCGTGATGCCGGTGCCCGGCAGCACGCGGTCTTCGATGAACTTGGCCAGGGGCGTGGCCACTTGCAGGCCGTGGTAGGTGGTGCGTTGGGTCATGGTCATGATTCCGTGGCGATGTGAAGAGAAAAATGAAAGTCGCAGAAGCTTGGACTCAGGCCAGCAGCGGCAGCAGGTCGGTGAGCGTGCGGCCCGTGTGTGTGGGGCTGACGTCCAGGCGCTCGGCGGGTTGGCCGGTGCGATTGACCCAGAAGCTGCGGTAGCCGTACCAGGTGGAACAGCAGGCGTCCCAGCCGTTGCTGGAGACGAAAAGAATCTCGGAGGCAGGCATGCCGAAGGCCGCCGGGCCCAGGGCATAGGCCTCGGGCGCGGTCTTGAACTTGCGCACGGCGTCCACGGACAGCACGTGATCGAACAGGCCCTCCATGCGCGCCGAGCGCACGGCAATCTCCAGCATCTGCGCATTGCCGTTGGACAGGATGCCCAGGGGCAAGCCGCGCGCCTTCAGTTCGCGCAGCGTGGCCAGGTTTTCCGGGAAGGGCGTGAGGCAGGCGTACTCCTGCATGAGCGCGTTTTCCTGCTCCTCACTCATGCTCAGAGCGAGCTTGTCGGCGGCAAAGCGCAAGGCGTCGCGCGTGATGTCCCAGAAGGGCTTGTAGCGGCCGGACAGGGTGTACAGGCGGGTGTAGCCGATCTGCGTGTCGCGCCAGAGCTGGGCCAGCGGCGCACCTTGCCCGTTGAACAGTTGCTCGGCCCGGGCCGTGACGGAATACACGTCGAACAGCGTGCCGTAGGCGTCGAAGATCACGGCGCGCACGGCAGACGGGTTGGAGCGGGCGGAATCGGGCATGGCAAGGACTTTAGCCACACAAATTGCCGCTATTCGGCCGCCCGAAGCGGGGTTATCTTTTACTTTCGTGCAGTAATCGCCCTGCCCCACCCGCCGCCCTCGCCGCTTTCGCCGCTCATGGACCATTTCAAGCAGATTTCCACCTTTGTCGCCGTGGCCACCAAGGGCAGCCTCACGGCCGCTGCGGCGGCCGAGGGCATCGCCCCGGCCATGGCCGGGCGGCGGGTGGACATGCTGGAGGAGCGCCTCGGCGTGAAGCTGCTGATCCGCACCACGCGGCGCATCAGCCTTACGCATGAGGGCCAGGCCTTCCTGGAGGACTGCCAACGCATCCTCTCGGATCTGGCCAACGCCGAAGCCGCCGTGTCCGAGGGCGGCATCAAACCCAGCGGGCACGTGAAGGTGTCGGCCCCGGCGGGCTTCGGCCGGCGGCACGTGGCGCCGCTGCTGCCGGCGTTTTCCGGCAATTACCCGGACGTGACCGTCTCGCTCGACTTGTCCGATCGCCTCGTCGATCTGATCAATGAAGGCTTCGACTGCGCGATCCGGATTGGCGACCTCGCGGACTCCGGGCTGGTGGCCCTGCGTCTGGCGGACAACCGCCGGGTGCTGGTGGCCGCACCCAGCTACCTCAAGCGCGCCGGTACGCCGCGCACGCTGGACGATCTTGCAAAGCATCGCTGCCTGACGCTGGGCCCGGCGCTGGGGCCGGGCAGCGGCCAGCGCGGCTGGCAGTTCAGCGTGAATGGCGAGACGAGCCTGATCCGGCCTCAGCCCTATCTGGAATGCAGCGATGGCGCGGTGCTGCACGAATGGGCGCTGGCCGGCTGCGGCCTGGCCTGGCGAAGCTGGTGGGAGGTGGGCGCGGACGTGGCCGCCGGGCGCCTGAACAGCGTGCTGGACGAGTTCGCCGCGCCGACCACGGGCATCTTCGCGGTGTTTCCGCAGCGCCGGCACCTGCCGCTGCGCGTGCGGGTGCTGATCGACACGCTCAAGCAGACCTACTCGAACCCGAGCTACTGGGATCGGTAGGCGGGTCTGCTGCAGCGATACGGCGTGGTGATCGACAAGATCGGCCGAAGCATTCCGTCGCTTTCGGTCAGATTTTTATGCCCTCTGGGATAGACCGCTTTCCGCTTGCTGGACAACGGTCTTCAGGCGATCTGAGCTGGAAAATCGTGATTTTCAATCATTTCCGGCCGGGTCAATAAGCCAGAATCAGTCATCCACGGCGTAAATCGGCACTTCGAGCTCCAGCACGATCTGCTGCAGCACGTAGGCGTGCATGGCGAACCAGGTTTCCTCGTCCGGCGCCGTGAAGGAGAGGCCGTAGACGTATTCGTGATCGCCGGCGGGCTCCAGCTCGCGGGCGACCTTGGCGTCCACCTTGATCAGACGGATGCGCTCGCCCACCTTGACGCGGAAGGCGAGCTCGAAGCTTTCCACTTCCGGCGGCAGGCGCCGGCCCAAACCCATGCGGGCACCGCTGTCCGAGAGATCCAGCAGCATGCCGTGCAGGTCTTCCAGCTCTGTGGTCGCCTTGCCCAGGCTGTGGCGCGTGATGGGCACCTTGGCCACACAGGGCAGCATGCACACCGCGCGGCGCGTGGAGCGCACGGGGGCACGGGTCACGGCGTTGGCCGTGGGCCAGCTCAGGTGCACATAGGGAAACGGCGAGAACGCGACCTTGGTCACTTCGAGCTGGAAGGTGAAGACCTCCTGGCCGGAGAAACCGCGGATGTCCCAGGCCTGCCCTTCCTTGACGAAGACGAGCTTGCCGTCGCGCTCGGGCGCGCTGATGACCAGCGACTTGCCTTCCAGACCGCCGATCAGCACGACGTTGAAGCTTTCCGTGCCGCCGGCAGCCGTCACGCGCAGCACGCGGCTGCTGGAAATCGTGCGCTTGGCCTTCTTGCCCACCACGCCCACCACCGGCCGAGGCTTCTCGGGCTCTGGCGGGGCATTGGGGTGCAGCAGCTCGGGGCGGGTGTTTTCCTCCAGCCGCGGCAGCTCGGCCATCAGCTGGGTTTCGAGATAGGACGGGCGGAAGAATCCGTTGCCCTTGATGCGCTCCAGCGACTGCACATTCGGCACGATCTGGCCCTTGGCGAGCAGCAGCGTGCCGTCGCGCGCATACACGGGGTCGCGCAAGGGCTTGCCGATCGGGATCGACCTCGGATCGACCGGGGTCATTTGCTGGGCCATGGGAACAACGCAGGGGGGATTGAGCCTGTCCTGATTTTCGGCAGAACCCGCGCTGACTGAAGGCCTGAACAGGGGCGCAATGCCGCGCCTGTTCGCCGCCGCGCCCCAAGAAAAAACGCCGGCTCCTTGCGGATGCCGGCGTGGTCTTGCGCTTGTGTGCGCAGCCGCTGCGGTGTGCCCCGCGCGGGCTGCGCCTGTCTCCTCCTGCCGCGTCCGGCGCGCTGCGGGTCTGCAGCGCGCGGCGGGCGTGCTCACCGTGTCAGGTTCAGGCGACCTTCTTGTCGAAGAACTGCTCGTCCTCGGTCGAGCCCTTCAGGGCTGCGGTGGAGGCTTCCTTCTCGATCGTCGTGGTCACGGCGTCGAAGTAGCCGGTGCCCACCTCGCGCTGGTGCTTCACGGCGGTGAAGCCCTTCTCGGCGGCGGCAAATTCGGCTTCCTGCAGCTGCACGAAGGCGCTCATGTTGTCGCGGGCGTAGCCGTAGGCCAGGTTGAACATGGAGTAGTTCAGGCTGTGGAAGCCGGCCAGGGTGATGAACTGGAACTTGTAGCCCATGGCGCCGAGTTCACGCTGGAACTTGGCGATCGTGGCGTCGTCCAGGTTCTTCTTCCAGTTGAACGAGGGCGAGCAGTTGTAGGCCAGCATCTTGCCCGGGAAGTGCTTGTGGATGGCTTCGGCAAAGGCCTTGGCGTAGGCCAGATCCGGCTTGCCGGTTTCGCACCACACGAGGTCTGCATACGGCGCGTAGGCCAGACCGCGGCTGATGGCCTGGTCCAGACCGGGCTTGGTGCGGTAGAAGCCTTCCACCGTGCGCTCGCCGGTGCAGAAGGGCTTGTCGGTGTCGTCCACGTCGCTCGTCACGAGGTCTGCGGCTTCAGCGTCCGTACGGGCCACGAGCAGCGTGGGCACGCCCATCACATCGGCTGCCAGACGGGCCGCCACCAGCTTGGCGACAGCTTCACGCGTCGGCACGAGCACCTTGCCACCCATGTGGCCGCACTTCTTCACTGAAGCGAGCTGGTCTTCGAAGTGCACGCCGGAGGCGCCGGCTTCGATCATGGCCTTCATCAGTTCGAAGGCGTTCAGCACGCCGCCGAAGCCGGCTTCCGCGTCGGCCACGATGGGTGCGAAGAAGTCGATGTCGTTCTTGCCTTCGCTCCACTGGATCTGGTCGGCGCGGGTGAAGGTGTTGTTGATGCGCTTGACCACCTGCGGCACCGAGTTGGCCGGGTACAGGGACTGGTCGGGGTACATCTCGCCGGCGAGGTTGGCGTCGCCCGCCACCTGCCAGCCAGACAGGTAGATGGCCTTCAGACCGGCCTTGACCTGCTGCATGGCCTGGTTGCCGGTGAGCGCGCCCAGGGCGTTGATGAAGGGCTCTTCATTGAGCAGCTTCCACAGCTTCTCGGAGCCGCGCTTGGCCAGGGTGTGCTCGATCTGGATGGAGCCGCGCAGACGCACGACGTCCTCGGCGGTGTAGCCGCGCTTGATGCCCTTCCAGCGGGGGCTGGTTTCCCACTCGCGTTGCAGCTTCTGGGCTTCGAGTTCACGTGAAGACATGGTTTTCCACTCCTGTTGAGACAAAAAATTTGTGCAGTGACGCATTCACTGTCAGGGGTGTGCGCGGCTGCCGATTTGGGCGGGCCGGCGCGCTGGCGCGGTGGTCTTTCCTGAATCAACCCGGTCGGCAGACCGGGTTTGCGCTGGCGCGGCATGGCGGTGCGGGGTACGCGAGAGCCATGTCACAAGTGCGTTGGGCTTGGATTCAGGATAGGACGGTTTTGCGCTGCAGCAAACCAATTCTTATGTCTTATATAAGAATTTTTTCTCGTTCAAAATCAATGATTTGACTTGCGTCAATCACAATATGAAACGAGATGAGGGATCGTGAAACGCGTGGATGCGGCGGCGCCGCAGGGCGTTTCTTGATGCGAAACGAACGTTTCGTATTATGAGATGCCGGCCGTGTCAGGGGGCTTCCTGGTCAAGGTGCAAGGCAGCCAGGCTGCAACGGTTGGCATCAATGACTTCTGCGTGGAACTGAACCGGCCCAAGCGGTTTGGACAGGGCATTGATCCAGATCGGTGCGTACGAGTACCGATCCGCCTGTGCAGCACGCTTGATGGTCAGCCGCACATGTTTCACGAAGCGCGGCCGCTCCACGGACGTGATCGCGGTGAGTGACCCCGCTTCGCTAAGCATGCGCGTCACGCCTTCAGCAGTGCCGCCGCCCAGCAAGCTCGACAAGGCAACAACATCACGCTCACCGAGCGCTAGAACGAGGCGCTTGTCGCAGGACTCCGCAGCATGAGCACCGAAGGCGGAGAGCACGCCAGCCGCTACAAAGATTCGGCGCAGCATCACGCATCCTCCGCGTCCGGCAACAGCGCCCCCGCGTCACGCAGCCTGCGATACGACACCCAGTCGCCACCAGCGATCGGCGTGGCTTCGGCCGCAAACTTCTTGTGCATGGCGTAGACGATGGCGCTTTCGCGCTCGTCATTGACCGTCAGGCGCACGGTTTCCTTGGGGAATTCGTCGGGCGCGGCGGGATATTCGGCTTCCAGGGCGTCGAGCTGCGGCTCCAGCTCGGGCGCGATGTCATACACCTCACCCACGACCCAGTCGCCGGAGCCATCCAGCACCAGACCGGGGTAGGTGCCGCGGTCGTAGAGGTAGCCGCGAATGCGGCTTTCGCCGACGTATCTCGGCGCGGGTTCAAAGCGGTTGATGTCGTTGGTCTCACCCTTGCGCAGGGTGCCGTAGACGAAAAGCAGGCGGGCCATGGAGTCTCCGGGGGCATGGGAGCGTGAATGGAAGACTTCCAGCTTACGAGCCGCGCAGCGGCGTTGCGCTCGCGCAATCAGGCGATTCGGCCGGCTTGCCTGAACGCCGCCCGACGAGGCCAACGCCCGGCCCGAACACCGAGCCCGAACACCGAGCCCGAACACCCAGCCCGACTACAGCGCCTCGGTGCTGACGAGAATGCCGTCGCGGTCGATGTAGATCCACTCCCCGGGCCGCACCGTCACGCCCGCAATCTCCACGGCGACATTCACACTGCCCGCCCCGCCCTTGGGGGTCTTGCGCGGGCTGGCACCGAGCGCGCGCACACACACCGTGCAGGCGTTCAGCTCCTCGGCATCGCGCACGGCGCCGTTCACGAGAATCGCGGCCCAGCCGTTCTGCTCGGCCAGCTTGCCCAGGTTGCCGCCCACCAGCGCACGGCGCAGGCTCGCGCCGCCATCGACCACCAGCACCCTGCCCTCACCCGCCATTTCAAGCTGGGCGCGTACCAGGGTGTTGTCCTCGAAGAGCTTGAGCGTCACGGCCGGGCCACAGGCGGCGCGGCGCTGGCCGAGTGCCAGGCGGAACACATCGGGCAGCACGCGCAGCCGGCCGTCCGCCAGAAGGTCTTCGTGGGCGTCGCAGAGGTCAGTGGTGGCAGGTGTGTGCGTCGACATCGCCAGGCTCATGGCTGAGAAAGTGCTTGGGGTTTGCGGTCGGCCGGCGCACGCAGCTGCATGCCCCAGTTGGACTCCCTGAGGCGAAAGCCCACGCGGCGGTACACGCGGTGGCCTCCCGCTTCGGGTTCGGCTTCGATCACCAGGCGCTCGCAGTGCCACTGCTCGAAGGCCATGCGCGTGGCTTCGTGGATGAGCCGCGTGCAGATCCCGCGGCCGCGAAACGCCTCGTGCGTCATCACGTACTGGAAGCGTCCGAGGCGGTTCTCGTGAAAGAGGCCGCAGCCGGCCACCAGCTGATCGCCCAGCCACGCGCCAAACCATTGGCCCATGCCAGCCCGCACCATGGCGGCGTAGCGCGCGTGCTGCTTGCGGCGAAAGATTTCATAGCCCACGGGCTCATAGCCGTCGCCGCCGTCGCTCAACTCCAGCGCGATCAGCGCCTCCAGCTCAGTGGCGTAGTCGATCGGCCGGATCTGCACCGCGCTGGATGCCAGCGCCGGCAGTGGCGGCAGGGTATCGAGCACGAGCGTGGCGTTTTCGAAGAACTCGAAGCCCAGGTCCTTGAAGGCGGGCGGGATCTTGCCCGGCGAAGGCGCATCCACCGCCAGCGCGATGTGCTTGCTCTCGGGCTGATGCGCGCCGATCTCCTCGTGAAACCGTGCGATCCACTTGATGTCGTCAAAGCCCTTGGGCGCCTGCGGAAACAGCAGGAAATTGCCCCAGTAGAAGGTCGGATTGGCGGGCGAGCGCACCACGATGCAGTCCGGCCGCTCGATGATCTGGCCATCGAAGCGGGCAAACATCAGATGGGTCTGCAAGCCCAGCGAGCGGACCTTCATGCTGCAGCGGGCGCGGCCTGCGCAGTGCGGCTGCCCACCCGCCAGGCGGTCAGGATCGCAAGCGTCTGGAACACCGCCACAAAGGCAAAGATCTTGTTGGTGTGGCCGTGATCCAGCAGCCAGCCGAACAGCGCCGGCGCCACCATCAGGCCCACGTCCAGCCCGCTGTAGACGACGCCATACACACGCCCCAGGGCACCCTTGGTGGCCGCGGCGCGGATCAGCATGTCCCGCGAGGGGCCTGCCATGCCGGCGCCAAAGCCCATCACCGCCAGCAGCAGCAACAGGCCCAGGCCGGCCAGCGCCTTCATGGCGATCAGCACCGCGGCCAGCGCGCTGATGGCCAGTGCCACGGCGATGATCCCGTCATACCGGTCAAAACGCGCCACCACCCAGCCGCCCAGCAGCATGCCCAGCGCGGACACCACCATGTAGACCGTGATGATGGTGGACGACAGCTCCGCCGAAAAGCCGTACTCCAGCGTAGCGACCGTCGGCGCAAAGCTCTGGATCGCACCCACCGCCATGGTGGTGAAGAAGAAGAAGGTCCAGCACATCCACACGGCCGGGTTGGCCATGAAGGCCAGCGCATTGCTCTCGCCCGCCTTCTGGCTCTGGCGCTCGGCAGCACGCTGCGCGGCCAGCGCGCTGTCATCCAGATGCCTGCGCTGGCTGAACAGCACGGCGAGCGAGGCCAGCGCCGCGCAACCGGCGGCGGCCAGCGCATGGCGCCAGCTGGTGGCCGCGGCAATGCCGGCCAGAAACACCGGCGCGGCCGCCCAGCCCAGGTTGCCGGTGATGCCGTGCACCGAGAACGCATGCCCGAGGCGGGGCTTGGCCACGCGGGCGTTCAGGATGGAGTAGTTGACCGGATGGAACACGCCATTGCCCAGCCCGGCCAGTGCGGCACTCGCGTAGAGCGTCCAGAACACCGGCGCGGCGGCGGCCGAGAACGCCGCCACCGCAAAGCAGCTGATGGCGAAGTACAGCACCGGCCGCGCACCCACGCGGTCCACCACAAAGCCTGCGCCGGCCTGCACGATCGCCGAGACCGTGAAGAACACGGTCATCAGCAGGCCGAGCTGCGTGTAGCTCACGCTGAAGGCCTGGGCCAGAAACGGGAACAGCGGCGCGGCCAGCAGCAGGTGAAAGAAATGCGAGGTGCCGTGCGACAGGCCGATGAAACTGATGGTGGCGATGTCTTCGCGGCGGCGCTGCGGGCAGTCTGCGGTGCGCTCACTTGCGGGCACGCCGCCGGATGGGGTCTGCACGGTGGCAGAGGATGCCGTGGTCATGAAGCCGATCCTGCGGGGGCAAAACGTCAAAGTCGCATGTTAGGCGCGCTTCGGGTCGGCCGACCCTGGGACGGTCCTGCACGCCGCCTTGAAGGCCCCGGCATGCACCTGCGGCCGGCCCAGCTGGACAGGCGTTTTCCCGCTGACGGTCGGGTAGCCCGGCCGTGTAGATTGGCGGATTGACCTGCTCAAGCACGCGGCGCGGGAACTCCCGCCCTCGCAAACAACAATGCAGGGCATCGCGTGCCGCGCGGCCATGGCTGGCGCGGTTCGCGTGCTCACCTCCTCCGCCTGAATTCTCGTTCGTCACTCATGCCCGCCCACACTGCTGCCGTACGCCCAGCCCGTTCTGTTTCCCCACGATTCAAGGCCCTCGCCCCCACGGCACTGACACTCGCCCTGAGCCTGGCCTTTGCGGCGCATGCGCAGCAGGCGCCGAGCCCGGGACCGGCACCCACCCCTGCTCCGGCACCTGCCCCTGCGGCTGATACGCCTGCATCCGCGCCTGCACCTGCTCCGGCGGCGGCCCCCGCGCCGGCCAGTGCAGTGCCTTCGGCGCCGGCTGGGACTCGCCCGCAGGGTGCTCCCGCAGGTGCCACCAGCGGCAACCCGGCCCAGCGCGTGCTGCCCGGCGTGGAAGTCACGGGTAACCGCACTGGCGAAAACGACCAGCGCCGCAACAGCACAGCGAGCAAGATCGTCATCGACCGGCAGACGATCGAGCAGTACGGCGACAGCAACCTGGGTGATGTACTGCGCCGCATGCCAGGCGTCACGCAGGGCGGCCCCCCGGGGCGCGGCGGCCCGATCCGCATGCGCGGCATGGGCGGCGGCTTCACGCAGATCCTGATCAACGGCGAGCGCATCCCGCCCGGCTTCTCGGTCGAGCAGATCACGCCCGAGCAGGTCGAACGCATCGAGATCCTGCGCGCACCCACCGCCGAAACCGGGGCCCGCGCCATTGCCGGCACCATCAACATCATCCTGCGTGAGCCACTGCGCCAGCTGTCCAATGATGTTCGCGCGAGCCTGCAGTTCGAGCGCGGCGAGCCGTCCGGCAACGCGAGCTGGAACCGCAACGGCGTGCTCAGCACCACGGGCACCTACAACGCGACCCTGAGTGCCGGCCACGACCGCAACCGCAACAGCAACGAGAGCCGCACCACCTACACCGACCTGCCCGGCGGCAACCTGAGCTTCGATCAGCGCACCCGCAGCGAGTCCGTGAATGACACGACGCGTCTGTTCGGCAGCGGCCGCTTCCAGTGGCGCCTGGGCCAGGGCGAGATGTTCAGCATCCAGCCCTTCGTTGTGCGCAATGAATTCAAGAACCGCTCATCCGGGACGCTGGAGCAGCCCGTGGGCACAGCGCCGTACGCGACAAGCGAGTTCAACAACAAGGGTGACTTCTGGGTGACGCGCTTCAACACGCAGCTCAACAAGCGCCTGAGCGAAAAGGCACGCTATGAGCTGCGTGCGAGCGGCGGCCAGTTCAAGCTGGACAGTGCCTCCACCCTGCGCCAGTTTGACGGCAGCGGTACGCAGAATCTCATCCAGCAAAGCAGCAACGACATCACCGACCGTAGCTGGAACCTGGCTGGCAAGCTGACGCATTCGCTGGACGGCACGCACAGTCTGGTGGTCGGCGGCGAACTCGAAGGCGTCAAGCGCAAGGAGTCCCCCGTCACGCTGCAGAACGGCGTGCCGCAGCTCGCCGAATTCGGCTCCACGCTGAACGTCTCCACCCTGCGTCAGGCGCTGTACGTGCAGGACGAATGGGACCCGGCGCCCAACTGGTCCACCTACCTGGGCGTGCGCTGGGAGAGCATCGAGACCAAGAGCAGCGACGCCGGCACCCCCGTCAACAACAAGAGCAGCGTGACCACGCCGCTGGCGCAGGCCGTCTGGCGCTTTGCCCAGCCGCGCCGCGACCAGATCCGCTTCGCGCTGACGCAGAGCTACCGCGCACCCAACAGCCAGCAGCTGATCGCCCGGCCCAGTCTGAACACGCAGTTCCCGGTGCCCGGCGCCAACACGCCCACCAGCCCGGACCGCGCCGGCAATGCCGAGCTCAAGCCCGAGCGCGCCAACGGCATCGACATCGCCTACGAGCACTACTTCAAGAGCGGCGGCATCCTGTCGGTGAACCTGTTCCAGCGGCAGATCAAGGACCTGATCCGCAACGCCACGAGTCTGGAGACCGTCAGCTGGGCGCCGGTGCCGCGCTACGTGTCCCGCCCGGTGAACCTGGGCAACGCCGTGACCCGCGGCATCGAGTTCGATGCCAAGTTCCAGCTGCCCGAGCTCATCGACGACGCCATCCCCATCAACTTCCGCACCAACCTGTCGGTGTTCGACAGCAAGGTGAATCAGGTGCGCGGCCCCTACAACTTCATTGACCAGCAACCGCGCGCGACTGGCAACTTCGGCATGGATTACCGCTTCCGCGGCACGCCCTGGAGCGTGGGCGGCAACTTCAACTGGACGCCGGCCTACACCACCCAGATCACCAACGAGCAGCAGCAGCGCCTGTCCACCCGAAAGGTCTACGACGTGTTCGCGCTCTACAACGTGAACAGCACCACGCGCCTGCGCTTCACACTGTCGAACCTGTCGGCTGACGACAGCGTGACCGAATCCAGCTTCCTGCTGCCCAACCAGCTGCAGAAGACGGTGAGCAATCAGCGGACCGACATCAATGCCTCGGTGCGCCTGGAGATGCGGCTGTAGACAGGCTTTCCGCTGATCTGGCGCGGCTTTCCAGCCGGTTTGCCTTGAAAACCCGCATGAATGCTCGGTTCATGCGGGTTTTTCTTTGCCGCACCCAGCATTCATGCGCTTCTCCAGAGCAAAGTGGCTGGAAGGCCGCATGGAACAAGCGGAAGCGCTTTCACGACCGCATTGAGCTGGCTCGCGCGACCACGGATTTGCGCGTCTGCGCCTGCCGCTGGTGCGACGCGGAATCGCCCCCGCGTTTCCCCTAGCAGCGGGTGCGTAAGTCTGCGGGCAGCGCTGGCGACCTATCTTCACTTCACTGCAATTCACTTCATCTTCGTCACCCCATGCGCCTCGCCCTGCCCTCTCTTAAATCCAGCCTGATCGCGCTAGCGAGCCTCGTTGCAGGCGTTGCGATCGGCGCCGCCGCGATGTTGATCGCCTTCCCCTTCCTGTTTCCGCCGCCGCCCGCCAATGACGCGCCGCCGATGGCAGTGCAGTCGCAAGGCACTGCAAGCCAGCCGGCTGCTGCAGCACTGCGCTTTCGCTTCGATGAGTCCGCGCCCGGCCGGGACCCGATCCACTGGGCCAACGGCACCGGCAGCTTCATGCAGACCGAGCAGGGCTGGGTGCTGCGCCTGAACGGCGACTTCAAGGCCGGGCCGGGGCCGAACTACTGGCTCTACCTGAACACCCGAGCGGTTGGCGAGGAGTCTGCGTTCAAGTCCGACAGCGGCCGCATGAAACTGGCGCATCTGCGCAGCTTCGAGGGGGCACAGAACTACCTGCTCCCTGCGGGCGTCGACCCGTCAATGTTCCACACCCTCACCATTTGGTGCGAGAGCTTCGGCGTGTACATCGGCAGCGGTGCCCTCGGGCGCGCACCGGGCTGAGGACGGACGCGCTGCGCTCAGGCCACGCTGAACTGCGCCATCATGCCGGCGTCCTCGTGCTCGAGGATGTGGCAGTGGAGCATGTAGGGCGTCGCACGGTCGGCGCGCTGGCTGAAGCGCACCAGCAGTTCGGCACGGTCCTGAACCAGCACCGTGTCCTTCCAGCCGGTGCGGGCAAAGTCCTGCTTCACACCGTCCAGGCTCAGTATCTGGAACAAAGTGCCATGCACATGGAAGGGATGGGCCATGCCTTCGGTGCGCACCTCCCAGCGCTCCACCTCGCCGCGGCGGGTGGCGAAGTCCAGCCGGCCCATGTCGAAGCTGCGACCATTGATGGTCATCATCCCGCCCATCGATCCTGCGCGACCCATGCCCGCCATGCCGCCCATCGGCCCTCTGCCGCGCCCGGCTCGCATGCCCCCATGGGCATCCAGGGTGAACACGCGCCGGCGCACCGCGGCGGGCCAGTCCGGCGCAAGCGCGGCGCCCGCCAGGCGTGCAGGCAGTGCGCGAGCCGCGCCCGTGCCGGCGGGCTCGGTGGCAAATCGCATCACCTCGAAGACCCCGCCCTCACCCACAGCCGGCGGCGAGGCGGCGGCGCCCATCATGTCGGCCATGTGGCCGTTGGTGTCGGGCGCGGAGAGCAGGCGCGCGCCGCTGCCTGAGCTGAAGTCCACCAGCACTTCCGCACGCTCGCCCGGGGCGAGCAGCAGGCGCGTGTGCGCGACCGGCACGGGCAACCGGCCTGCGTCGCTCGCGATCTGCTGCAGCGCCCGGCCGTCGTCGAAGTGCAGCTGGTAGATGCGTGCGTTCGAGCCATTGAGCAGGCGCAGGCGCACCCAGGCAGCCGGTACGCGAGCCTGCGGCTGCAGCGCCCCATTGACCAGGATGTGACTGCCCTTGAAGCCGTCCATCATGGTCGGGCCCATGGCGCTGTAGGCGAGCTGGCCGCCGCGTGTGAAGGCGCGGTCCTGGATGACCAGCGGCAGATCGTCCACGCCCCAGCGCTGCGGCAGACTGGCATCGGCCGCACGCGGGTCGTCCAGGATCAGCAGGCCGGCGAGGCCCGCATACACCTGCGGCGCGGTGCGGCCATGCTGGTGAGCGTGGTACCAGTAGGTGGCCGCGGGTTGATCCACGAGCAGGCTGAGTGACTTGCGCGCGCCCGGTGCGATGGCGGACTGCGGCCCGCCGTCCAGCTCGCCCGGAACGTGCAGACCGTGCCAGTGCACGGTGGTCGGCTCATCGAGCCGGTTGACGAGATCGATGCGTGCAGCCCGCCCGCGCGTCATGCGCAGCGCCGGTCCGAGAAAGCCTTGCCCATAGCCCAGCACATCGGCGCGCGCACCAGCAAGAAACTCACGCCGCCCGGCCATGGCCTCCAGACGCTGCGGGGCACTGGCGTCCAGATCGAGCAAGGGCGGCACCGGCAGGGGTGAACCGGGCTGCGCCGCCACGGCTCGGCCAATGAATGCAGGCGCTGCGCCGCCGGCCAGGATCAGACCCAGCAGGCGCCTGCGCGACCGGACCGGTGTGATGCGGGCATCCGAGTGCGGAACGTGGGTGTCAGCGGCGTCGTGCGTCATGCGGGCCTCGCTGCATGCGATGGATGGATACGCCCAGCATGCGCCGACGGTGGCGCCACGCCTTGACCCCGCGCAAGGGCAAGGCGCAGCGCGCTCGGGAAGCGCGCTGCTACTCATCGGTATCACTTCGTTGCAAACCGTCATTCAAGGGCAACAGATGCCCGCGGGGCCTGCGGCCTACAACGCGGCTGCGGTCGGCGGCTTGTTGACCAGACAAGATCACGAGGAGAAGCACCCATGGCCCTGCCCTTGAACCCTGCCCTGCGCGGCGAACCACGAGATCGCAGTGGCGCAGCACGCGACGCAGCGCGAGGGTGCCACCAGCGCGCCGCGTTCTGGCTGGCGGGCGTGGCGCTGAGCCTGCTGGCCGCCTGCGGCGGCGGTCAGCAGCCGCGCAGCGACGTCGGGCGCGCGCCCGGCAGCCCGCCGCCCGCGGCTGCGGCTCCGCAGGTGCGCACGGTCAACGCCCTCGATGATGCCGCCGTCACCCAGCTCAAGGCAGACGGCACGACGCTGCAGACCGCGACCGTCGATGTGCCCGTCACGGATCTGATGGACATGCCGCGCGGCAAGGCCATGACGCTCGATGTCGCCGCAGAGCAGGTTTCAACCGGCACAGGCACCGCCACGCAGACCGGTGGCACCCTGTCGGCCGCCAGTCTGGCCGCGGGCATGATGAATACCGCCGAACCCGGCGACCAGTTCACGGTGATCGCCACGGGCGACTCATCCAACCTCAAGACAATCACCGCACGCCAGAATGCCGCGGACATCGCGGCCGACCAGACCGGCCTGCGCGTGCTGCACGCCGCGCCTCGCGTACCGGCCGTGGACATCTACCTTACGGCGCCAGACGCTGCGCTGCCCGCCACGCCCAGCATTCCCGCACTGGCGTTCACGAACTTCGCGCCGCCGGCGGATCAGCCCTCGCTGAAGGTGCCCGCAGGCGACTATCAGATCCGCATCACCCAGGCTGGCGCCAGGGACGTGGTGTTCGACTCCGGCAAGCTCGCCCTGCCCGGTGGCCAGGATGTGCTGGTCGCAGCGATCCCTGCCTTTGAAGGTGCGGCACCGGTGGCGCTGCTGGTGCTGCCCTCGGATGGCAAGCCGACCCTCATCCGCGCGCCGAGTACCGCGCTGCGCGCAGTGCATCTTTCTCCGGAAGCACCCGCTGTGGACGTGCTCGCAAACGACCGTAGCGTGATCCGTAGCCTCGCCTTTCGTGAAGACAGCCGAATTCTTAATGTGGCCCCGGGCGCGATCAATCTGAAGGTCAACGCGGCCGGCACCAGCACCACCGTCATCAACGCCGATCTGACGCTGCCCGCGCGCAAGGCCGTGTCCGTCATCGCGCTCAACAAGCTCGCGGCCATCGAGCCGGTAGTGATCGTGGACGACGGCACCAAGCCCGCGATGGGCAAGGCCAAACTGCGCGTGCTGCATGCCGCGCCGGACGTTCCCGCTGTGGACGTCTACCTCACCGCGCCGGACGCCACCGATCTGCCAGCAGCGCCCACCATCCCGGCGCTCGCGTTCAAGGCCGCCTTCCCGGCCGGCGATGCGGCCGCAGTGGCCGTGGATGCCGGCCTGTACCGCGTGCGGATCACCGTGGCGGGTCAGCGCACCGTGGTGTTTGATTCCGGCCGCTTCGGCATCTGGCCGCGTGACGACCTGCTGCTCGCCGCCGTCCCGCCCAAGGCGGGCAGCCCGGCGCAGGCCAGCCCGGTCGATCTGCTCGTGGTCCGCGCACGCGGCTTCAACCAGCTGCTGCGCAACCGGCCCGCAACCATGCCACCGACCGAGCCGCCCGTGATGGGCAGCAAGCTGCGCGCCCTGCACGCTTCACCCGAGGCGCCGGCCGTGGATATTCTGGTGGACGACGCCAAGGCGATCGAGAACCTGAGTTTTGGCACGCTCTCGCCCTACAAGGCCGCACCGGAAGGCAACCGCAGCATCAAGGTGAACGTGGCGGGCAGCAGCACCAACCTGCTCAGCGCCACCCTGCCGGTCGAGAAGGATGCTGCCTACACCGTGGTCGCCTACGACCTGCCCACGGCCCTGAAGGCGCTGGTGCTCAAGGACGAGACCCGCACCGTGTTTGCCGGAGCGCGCGGCTACATCCGCATCGCCAACCTGATCAGCAACACCCAGGGCGCACCCACGTTCACGGGCTCGTCCACCGGTGGCAGCGTCGCCTTCGGCACAGCCAGCCCCTACGGCGAGAACTCGCCGGGCAGCAAGACCGTGGGTGTGAGCTTCACCACGGCCTCAGGCACCGGCAGCGCATCCGTGGCCTTCAATCTGGAAGAAGGCAACTCCTACACGGTTTATGCGATCGGCAGCGCGGATCCAGCGAAGAACAAGCCTGTACGCCTGTTCGTGAGCCGGGACAGCGCGATGATGCGCTGAAGTTGAATCTGCGCTGAGCGCGGCTCAGCGTGGCGCCAGACACTGCGCTGCCAGCGCCCTGATGCGCACAAGCATCGCCTCGGGCAGCGGCTGATGGCGGGCCAGCTCGTCAAGCAAGGCGAGCGCCGCCTCAGGTGTGCGGTCAATCCCCGGCGCCCAGCGCTGCACATCGCTGGCGCGCGCAGGATGGCGCCGCTCGAAGCGGCGGTCAGCAGTGAACGGGTCGCGGCTCACGCCGGGTGCGTGGGGTTCGGCGGTGTCAATCAACTCCATCACGCGGTCCATCGCATACACCTGAACCATGCGCATGGCCGCCACGCGCTCGCCACGCAGGTAGCGCTGGAGCCCAACCAGCAGATTGCTCAGCGCCTCGCCGACGCGCCAATCGGTGCTCTGAACTTGCGGCAGCGCAGGCACGGGCGCGGCCCAGTGCTCGGGCACCTCGTCCTCGCGGCGCCAAATCCAGCGGCCCGGCGCGAAGGGAATGCCCGGCAGCTCCCGCGGCTCGAACACCGCGAACTCGCACAGCACGCCGTCGGCCATCAGTGCCTTGTAGCCGTCGGCAGTGTTCTGGAAAGCCCAGGCGATGGGGTGCGCCGCAGCGAGCCAATCCAGCTCGCGGACATACGCCGCCTTGGCGCCCGGGCGCACGATGACGAAGAAATCCAGATCGGACCACGCGTCGATGCGCTCGGTCTCACGACCCACCGAGCCCAGCGCCAGCAGGGCCAGCGCGTCGGGTCGGGATTGCAGTGATGCGGCGAGCGACGAAAGTCGATTCAGGAGAGGGTGTACGGAGTTCACGACACGTGGGCAGGTCTACGGAGGGCGGCGCGCAGCATAGGCCCGATTACGCCGCATCGCGCAGGTGCCTGGCAGGTGTCTAGAACATCACCGTCAGATTGACCCAGGACTCAGGCAAGAGCGCAAGGATGCGCGCTTCCAGCCACTTGTCCCAGCCCATCAGGATCGCCACGCCCATGAAGCCGAGCAGGCCGGCGAACACGTGATTGATCAAGTGGATGTGGCCCATCACCCAGCCGCGTGCCTTCATGAACCCGGCGCGCGAGGCATAGGCCACAGCCACCAGCGGAATCGCCGCACCCAGGCCGAACAAGCCCAGGATCAGGCCGCCGCGCAGCGCGCCGCCCTCACTGGCCACCAGCGTCAGTGCGCTGGCCAGCAAAGGGCCGGAGCATGGGCTCCAGACCAGACCGAGCACCGCACCCAGCCCGAAGGCGCTGGGTAGCGAGCTGCCTGAGAAGCGCGTGGCCGCCGTGTTGGCACTGCTGGCCAGCGGCGCCATGAGCTGCGTGAACTTCTCGCTCCAGGCCGGCACGAGCATCACGAGCGCAAAGACGATCAGCAGCCAGGCGCCAAAGACGCGCACGGAATCACTGTCGATGCCCAGCGCCGGGCCGAGCGCGCCCAAGGCCACACCGATCACGGAGAACGAAGTCGCCATGCCCAGGCCAAGCGCCACGGGCGAAAGCCGATGCCCCTGCAGCGCCCCACCCAGCACCAGCGGCAGCAAAGGGAAGACGCAGGGGCTCAGAGTGGTCAGGCTGCCGGCGGCAAGGCTCAGACCGGCGTGAGTGACGCTGACGGGCATGGTGGCTCCATTAAGTGCGCCGGCGGCTGCGCGAAAGCCGCACAGCGCGTGGGCAGCGGCTCAACCCGCGCCCGTGAAGGTCGATCGGAGAGCAACAGTGCGATCGGGCGGGCGCGCCATGCACGCCCAGCCCCGCTCGTTGCTCAGAGTGCGCTGCTCACAGTGCGCTGCGCAGCGCGGTCGCGAGCTTGGCGGTGTCTGTCTCGCCGGCGACCCGGGTGCGTTCCTGCGCACCCTTGAAGACCACCACAGTGGACTGGCTGCGTACGTTCAAGGTGCGGCGCAGATCGCGTTCGGTGTCGTAGTTGGCCACGAGCAGGGTCACGTCATCCAGGGTCTTGTCGGCCTTCAGGCTGTTGAAGGCAGCTTCCTGCTTGCGGCAGGTCGGGCACCAGTTGGCATGGAAGTGCACGGCGACGGGCTTGCCGGCCTGCTGGGCAGCGGCCAAGGCTTCAGCACTGAAGGGTTTGACGTCCAAGGCATGCGCGAAAAGGCTTGCGCCCAAGAGACCGGCACCGAGTGCGGCGCGGGCAACAACGGACATGCGTGCGGAGAAGAGGCTCATGAACAGGCTCCGTGAAATTGGATGGGTACCTGTCTATTCGCCGCAGCGCGCCAAAGCGTTACAGCACGCAGAAAAAATCTTCTACCAGCGCAGAACCCGGGGAGCGACCCACGCGCCCAACCCTGCCACCAGCAGCACACCGGCTGTGTACCAGACAGCCACGAAGGGCAGCCCGGTCTCGGTGCAGGAGAGCGAATAGATCACGCTGCCGGTTGCTCCCGCTGCCAGCCCGGCTGCCGCACCGGCTGCGCGCGGTTGTGTTGGCGCCAGGCGTCGCATGGCCCAGAACAGCAACACTGCTACCGGCAATGCGGCGAGCGCTACGTTGCGCACACAGCCCAGCGGGTCGCTGCCCAGCAGTGAGCTCATGCGTTCGGGCGCCGGGGCCAGCGCCCAGGCAGCCAATCCAGCGACAGCCATGGCAACAAGAACATAGAACGCAGCGTGACGCGCCATAGCTTGCGGCGCAGCCGGCCGCGCCGCGCCAGTCACCCACCACAGACCTGCAGCCGCCAGCGCCAGTCCATAAATCAGCTTCACCCACGGCGCAGCGGTGGCCCAGAAGCTAGCCGGTACCGGAGACTTGAGCGCAAACACCAGCGCCAGGCTGACGAGCGCCCCCATGCAGAGCGCAGGCCCGAGGGTTCGAAGGAGCGCGTGCCGTGGCGCTGGCCCGGCCTGCCGTGCCAGCATCTCGATCAGGTCATCGGTCCTCATGCTCACCTCGAATCCATGCGGCCAGCCGCTTCAGCCCGCGATGGGCCTGCACCTTGATGGCGGACTCCGTCACACCGGCTTCGCGCGCGGCCTCCGGCGCAGTCAGGCCATCGAGCTTGAGCAGTTCGATGGCACGGCGCTGTGCTTCGGGCAGCTGAGCCAGCAGCTTGCGGAGATCGCGCCGGGCCTGTGCCGCGCTGCCATCATCGGCGGACGCGACGTCGTCCAGGGCGTCCAGATCATCCGTCGCCGCGGGCTGCCGCCCCTGCCGACGCCAGTGATCCACCAGCTTGTAACGCGTGATGGCGAACAGCCAGTTGCTGACCGGCAGGCCCTCCACATGGGTTCCGCGCTGCAGATGCACGGCCAACAAGACTTCCTGCACCAGATCCTCCACATCGGCGGCCTGATCCACCAACCGCCGCCGCAGGTAGGCCCGGATGCGGCCGGTCATGAGCGACAGCGCCGCACGGTAGGCCGCTTCGTCACCCGCCTGCGCCTTGCGCCACAGCGGCGCAAGCGACTGTTCAAAGGCGTCGGGCGCCGCGGGGGCTGTATCAGCGCTCACCAGCCCATCCATTCGCTTGCCGGCACGAAATCGTTACATCGGTGCGGCAACCCACCCCGAGTGCGATCGCCCAAGCCGGCGGGCAGCGGCTCCTGGGCAGGCTTTCCGCTTGTCCGGCGCGGGTTTCCAGCCATTTTGGCCTGGAGAACCGCATGAATGCTTGTTCCAGCAATTCGATACCCGAGCAGCGAGTGCTAACGGGCAAGCAACTCATTCACCAGCGCATCGGCGCCATACACCACCCGCAGCGCTTCCAGCATGGCGCGAACATCGACCGCAATGGCGCGCGCCTCGCGGCTGTCGTAGCCGAACTGGTTGCCGGTCTGCTCGATGTTGCCGTCGAACTGCACGCCCACCAGCTCGCCGGCGGCGTTGAGCACGGGTGATCCGCTGGAGCCGCCGATGATGTCGAGGTCGTTCACAAAGTTCAGCGGGGTGTCGAGCTTCAGGCGGCCCCGTGCGTCCTGCCAGCGCTTGGGCAATTCAAAGTCCGCACGGTCCGGCTGGCCCTGCATGACGGCCGAGCGCTCGTACAACCCATGCAGCGTGGTTGCCCAGGCGGTCCAGACGCCGTCGCGGTCGTAGCCGCGCACATAGCCCCAACTCAGGCGCATGCTGCCCGTGGCGTCCGGATACAGGCCGGGCAGCTTGGCGGCACGCTCCATGCGGGTGATGCGGTCGTAAGCGCGCTCCTTGACGGCGGCGATCTGGTTCTCCTGCAACAGGCGCACCTGGCGGCGGAAGGCATAGGCCTCGCGCGCCACCACAATCAGTGGATCGCTACTGGCACGCACGGCAGCCGCGCCGCCTTCCACGAGCTGGCGGCGCAGGTCCACATTGCCCAGACCGGTGTTGGCGGCCCAGGTCTGCGCACGGTTGGCAGGTGTCTGGCCGGCCAGCAGGGTGCGGATGAAGGCATGGTCCTTGCCAAGCGCATCGAGGGAGGCTTCCAGCCGCAACTGCACGCGCAGCGCTTCGAGCTGGGGGTGGAACGGCGCCTGCGCCGTCAGGCGGCGGCTCAGGCGCTGGACACTGGCGGCAGAGAAGGCCTTGAGGCGCTGCTCCGCCGGCCACTCCTGCTCAAAGGCCAGATCGACGATGTCATAGGCCGTGGCCAGGAGCGTGCGCCAGCCGCCGGAGATGGCCGTGATCTCTCGGCCGTGCTTGCGCTCGAGCTGCACGGCAGCCTCGATCTGCTTCCAGGGGTCGTCGCCCTCCAGCGGAACAGCGGCACGCACCTGCTTCTCGCGCTCCTGCTTGGTCTGCCAGAACTCCTCGCTCTGCATGCGGCGCACCGCACCATTGGTGGTCTTGAAGTAGTTCTGCGTGCCGAACAGATTGCTCTCCGCTTGCGCGGCGGCCTGCGGTGAGCGTGCGGAATAGGCCTTGAGCGCCTCGATCTCTCGCTTGGCCAGCTCCAGCTGCAGGGGTAGCCAGCTCTGCGCCTGAAAGCGTGCATCGGCCACCGTGAGGTGGCGCGAAGTACTGCCGGGGTTGCCGATGGCAAATACGGGTTCGCCCTCCTTCACACCTTGGGGCGCCACGCGGAACCAGCGGGCGGGGCGGTAAGGTTTGCCGTCCGCGTAGGCGCGCAGCAGCGCCACGTCCAGGTTGTAGCGGGGGTAGACGAAATTGTCTCGGTCACCGCCAAACAGGCCGATCGTGCGCTCCGGCGCCCAGACCAGGCGCACGTCATTGATGCGCCGATAGCGGTAGACCCAGTACTCCGCACCACGGTAGAGCGTCACAACTTCGCAGCTGAGCTTCGTCTGCTCGGAGCACTCGCGCTCGATGCCGACGATGCGCGCCGCCCGCGCATTCTCAGGCCCGGTGGTCACGCGCTGCGTGACGTTCTCGAAGGACTCCAGCACGGTGACGTCCGCGCCGGGACACTGGATCTCCTGCTCGCGCGTGGCCGCCAGATAGCCGTCGCGATAGATCGTCGGGCGCGTCGCACTCAGGCGAAACAGGCAGCCTTCGGCCACGTGGTGGTTGGTGATGACCAGACCGTCGGCAGACACGAAGCCGGACGAGGAGCCGAAGCGCCCGGCGGCCAGCCGCGCGTTCTCCAGCCATTGCGGCGTGAGCGTCACGCCGGTCGTCGAACTGATGGCGTCCACCGGGACATCGTGCAGGGGATGGACGCCTTCAGCCGCATAAGCGGCCGAGCAGGCTGCACCGGTTAGCCACGCTGCGAGCATGACGTGCTTGCGGGTTTTCGAGAACATCTGGAGGCTCATGAGCGCTTTGCCCGGCAAGTGAAAGCGGCGATGCTAACGCCATGAGTTCCATGCGCATCGATACCTACAACACGCTACCTCCGGAGGCCGATGTCATTGACGCCGGCCTTGGTGAATTCAACCAGCAGGCCGCGCCGCTGCATGAGGTGGAAGCACTGGCACTGATCGCCCGCGACTCGCAGGGTGTGGTGACAGGCGGCGCCGTCGGCCGTACCTGGGCGACCGCTTGCGAATTGCAGCAGCTTTGGGTACGGCCCGAGCTGCGCAAGAGCGGGCTGGGCAGCGAACTGATGAAGGCCTTCGAAGACGCAGCCCGAGCACGCGGCTGCACCCTCGTCTACCTGGAAACCTTCAGCTTCCAGGCCCGGCCCTTCTACGAGCGGCACGGCTACACCGTGGCGGACACAATGGACCTGCTGCCGCACGGCATCCTGCGCTGGCGGATGGTCAAACCACTGCCGTAGGGTGGCTGCGGTTCGCCTATCGATCTGCCGCAGCAGGCTCGCGTAGCTGAGCACGGAGCAGCTCGAAGAGCAGATCAAACACCCGCCGGATCACTGGATCGCTGCGGATTTCACGATGCACGGCCAGCCAGCACGGCAGGCACGGTATGCGCAGCTGCGGCAGCACGGCCTGCAGGCCAGGGAGCTGCCGCGCGGTGTAGGCCGCCAGAAAACCAATGCCGCAACCCGCCCCCACCAGGTGTGTGTAGACGATGTGATCGTCGGTGCGGAGCGCGAACTGCTCGCGCTGCAGCGGTACGCCCTGGGCGGCGAAGCCGTCGAGCAGGATGCGATCCGTGTCGTAGCCCACCAGGGTGTGCGACGGCGAGAGCAGGTCCTCGAGAGTGCGTGGCGTACCGCAGCGACTGAGGTAGTCCGCATGCGCATAGGTACGAATCGGGATGTCGCCCACCTTGCGGGCGATCAGGCTGTCCTGCTCGGGCGCGAACATTCGCAGGGCGATGTCTGCCTCGCGGCGCAAAAGATTGCTGGCGCTGTTGGTGGCAACCAGCTCGATGGCGATGTTGGGCTCGGCTTGGCGCAGCTGAGCGATCAGACCCGGCAGCGCCCACGCGGCCGCCACCTGGCTGGCGCTGAGCCGCACCGTGCCTGATCGATCGGACTGTCGCGCAGACAGCTTGCGTTGCAGGCTGCGCGCACCATCACGCATCTGGCGCGCTTCGTCGGCAATGGCCAATGCACTGCGCGTGGGCGCCAACCCTCGGCCGGTGCGCTCGAACAGGCTCACGCCCAGCTGCCGCTCAAGCTGCTCGATGTGCCGGCCCAGCGTAGGTTGATGCATCCCGAGTGCGCGCGCTGCGGCCATCAGGCTGCCCTGCTCCAGGACCGCCAGAAAGCTGCGGATCAGCGTCCAGTCAAAGCTGGACACCGGCAGTGGAGTGGGGGCTCTTTCGGCGGCCAAAACATTCACTTATGCATATCAGGATGACAGTTTCATCCACTAGCGAATATTAGAGCGTGTCCCGAGAATGGCTTCAAGGGTTCAGCACGTCCGCTGACCTGCACTTGAAGAGGTTGCCATGAACACACATCGCTCGGTCCTGATCCTGGGTAGCCGCGGCCGGCTTGGCGCGGCGTTGGTTCACACATTCGCGACCACAGGCTGGACGGTCCACGCGCAGATGCGCCGGCCCCTCGACACGCCCCCCGACGCAAACGTGCGCCCTGTGCTGATCCCCATGACGGAACCCGCACGCATTGCTGCTGCGGCCACGGGTGCGCGGGTCATCGTGCATGCATTGAACCCGGCCTATACGCGCTGGGAACAGGAAGCCATGCTCTTGATGCAGCAGGCGATCGAGATCGCCCTGCGCCTGAATGCGCGGCTCATCTTCGCCGGCAATGTCTACGAGTTCGGTGCCGATTTGCCCGAGGTACTGAACGAACGCACACCCTTCGCAGCCAACACGTCCAAGGCCCGCATCCGCATCGCACTCGATCAGGCGCTGCAAGATGCGCGGTCACGCGGGCTGCGCAGCCTAGTGCTGCGCGCTGGCGATTTCTTCGGCTCGGGACGTGGCAGCTGGTTCGATCTGGCGATCGTGAAGGATCTTGCTCGCGGCACCCTGCTCTACCCCGGTCCCACGGACCGGGCGCACGCCTGGGCCTATCTGCCCGATCTGGCGCGGGCCTTTGAGCGCATGGCCGACCGTGAGTCTGCGCTGCCAGACTTCGCCCGTTATCACTTCGCCGGACATACCCTCACGGGCCAGATGCTGCTCGACAGCATCGAGACCGCCATGAAGCCGGAGCGGCCCTACCGGCGCAAGCAGCTGCCCTGGGGCCTGATCGGCGCGGTCGGACGGATCTACCGCCCGTGGGCGGCATTGCATGAGATGGCCTACCTCTGGCAGCGGCCCCACCGTCTCGATGGCCAGGCCCTGCGCGATGTGATCGGCATCGAACCGCACACGCCGGTGGACCAGGCCATAGGGGACACCCTGCACCGCCTGGGCTTTGCTGGTTCGGTGCCAGCCGATACAGCGCGGGCAGGAGGTGCAGCATGAGCGCCACGACAGATCGCGCGCCAGCCCGCTCGATCCCGAGCATGGGCGTAAGCACCGGCACGGACATGAGCTTCGGCGCACGAATTGCGCTTGGCGGATTGATGCTGCTCACCGCGCTGCTGGCCTTCGCCCCCGTGGCCATCCTGGGGCCTGCCATTGGCTGGCCTGCTTCACTCGCGCGCCCGGCGGCGGATCAATTGCAGCTGATCGCAGCCCAGGTGGATGCCGTTCGACTGGGCTATGCCAGCTATCTCCTGTATTCGGTGCTGCTTCTGCCGGCCTGCGCCGCGCTGCTCCGGCGTTGGCCGGTCGGCGCAGACTGGCATGCCCTGATCATGAGCCTGCTGAGCTTGTCGGTGCTGGCGCGTAGCGTAGGCATCCTGCGCTGGCTCACGGCCATGCCGCAGCTTGCTAGCCAGCACGCGCTGGCCGATACGCCTGGTCGAACGCTGATTGAGATGCAGTTCCAAGCACTCAACAGCTGGGGCGGGGGTATCGGCGAGCTGTTAGGCGTGAGCCTGTTCATGGGCCTGGCCCTGACCGCGCTCGCCTGGGCAGGCTGGCAGGCAAGATGGCCGCGCTGGATGTACCTGGGCGCCCTGGGCTGCGCGATGCTGCTGTATGGCTTGGCGGGGCCACTCGTGGGCGTGTCAGCCAAGGTACCGACGGCCCTGGCAGTGAGTGCACTGTCGCTCTGGCTGGCGGCCATGAGTGTGAGCTGCATGCGCCGCTGACAGTTCAAGCCACATGGCGGTCGAGCAGGCGGGTGCAACCATCCCCGCCTGCTGCGCCGTGAGGCTCAGTGCGAGAACACGAACTCCCCGTCCGCCACACCCACCTTCACCGTCTGCTTGGGCAGGAAGCCGCCTTCGAGCAGCTTCTTGGCCAGCGGGTTCTCCAGCTGGGCCTGGATGTAGCGCTTGAGCGGGCGGGCGCCGAAGGTGGGGTCGTAGCCGGCGTTGGCGATGCGCTCCAGTGCTTCGTCGCTGATCTCGAAGCCCAGCTCGAGCTTGCCCAAGCGCTCTTCCAGACGCTGCAGCTGGATGCGGGCGATGCCCTTGATCTGCTCGCGCGCCAGGGCATGGAAGATCACGACCTCGTCAATTCGGTTCAGGAACTCCGGCCGGAAGTGCTGCTTGACCTCCTGCCACACCACACCCTTGATGCGCTCGGGCTCCTCGCCGGCCATCTGCTGGATGAGGTGGCTGCCCAGGTTGCTGGTCATGATGATGACGGTGTTCTTGAAGTCCACCACGCGGCCCTGGCTGTCGGTCAGGCGGCCGTCGTCCAGCACCTGCAGCAGGACGTTGAACACGTCCGGGTGGGCCTTCTCGACCTCGTCGAACAGGATGACGCTGTAGGGCTTGCGGCGCACGGCTTCGGTGAGCATGCCGCCTTCGTCATAGCCCACGTAGCCCGGCGGCGCGCCGATCAGGCGGCTGACGCTGTGCTTTTCCATGTACTCGCTCATGTCGATACGGATCAGATGGTCTTCGCTGTCGAACATGAAGCCGGCCAGGGCCTTGGTGAGCTCGGTCTTGCCCACGCCGGTGGGGCCGAGGAACAGGAACGAGCCGTAGGGCTTGTTGGGGTCGGCCAGGCCGGCGCGTGAACGGCGGATGGCATCGGCCACCAGGGTCACGGCTTCGTCCTGCCCCACCACGCGCTTGTGCAGCGCGTCCTCGATGTGCAGCAGCTTGTCCTTTTCGCCCTGCATCATCTTGCTGACGGGGATACCAGTGGCGCGGGCCACGACTTCCGCAATCTCCTCGGCGCCCACGTGCGTGCGCAGCAGCTTGGGCTTGCTGGCCGTCTTCTCGGAATGCTCGGCGGCCTTGAGCTGCGCCTCGAGCAGCGGCAGCTTGCCGTACTGCAGCTCGGCCACCTTGTCGAACTGGCCCTTACGCTGGAAGTCCGCCATCTGGGCGCGGATGGTGTCGATCTGCGTGCGGATGGTCTTGGCGCCCTGAACGGCAGCTTTCTCGCTCTTCCAGACGTCTTCCAGATCCGCATACTCGCGGCCGAGCTTCTCGATCTCCTGCTCGATGAGCAGCAGGCGAGCCTTGGAGGCGTCGTCCGTCTCCTTCTTCATGGCCTCGCGCTCGATCTTGAGCTGGATCAGCCTGCGATCAAGCTTGTCCATCGCCTCCGGCTTGGAGTCGATCTCCATCTTGATGCGCGCGGCGGCCTCATCGATCAGGTCGATCGCCTTGTCCGGCAGGAAGCGGTCGGTGATGTAGCGGTGCGAGAGCTCGGCGGCGGCCACGATGGCGGGGTCGGTGATGTCCACGCCGTGGTGGGCTTCGTACTTCTCCTGCAGGCCGCGCAGGATGGCAATGGTGGCCTCCACGCTCGGCTCATCGACCAGCACCTTCTGGAAGCGGCGCTCCAGCGCGGCGTCCTTTTCGATGTACTTGCGGTATTCGTCCAGCGTGGTGGCGCCGATGCAGTGCAGCTCGCCGCGCGCCAGCGCGGGCTTGAGCATGTTGCCGGCATCGATGGCGCCTTCGGCCTTGCCGGCGCCCACCATGGTGTGGATCTCATCGATGAAGACGATGGTCTGGCCGGCGTCCTTGGCGATGTCCTTGAGCACGGACTTCAGGCGCTCCTCGAACTCGCCGCGGTACTTGGCACCAGCCAGCAGCGCGGCCATGTCCAGCACCAGAACACGCTTGCCCTTCAGGGTCTCGGGCACTTCGCCATTGACGATGCGCTGCGCCAGGCCTTCGACGATCGCGGTCTTGCCCACGCCGGGCTCGCCGATCAGCACGGGGTTGTTCTTGCTTCGCCGCTGCAGGATCTGGATGGCGCGGCGGATCTCGTCGTCGCGGCCGATCACGGGGTCCAGCTTGCCCTGGCGCGCGCGGTCGGTCAGGTCCAGGCAGTACTTGGCCAGCGCCTCGCGGTTGCTCTCGCCCTCGGCATCATTCACGGACTCGCCACCGCGCACGGCGGTGATGGCCTGCTCCAGTGCCGCCTTGCTCACGCCAGCGTCGCGCAGCGCGCGGCCCGCATCGCCCTTGTCATCGGCGAGAGCCAGCAGGAAGAGCTCGCTGGCGATGAACTGGTCGCCGCGCTTCTGGGCGTCCTTGTCGGCCAGATTGAGCAGCGCAAGCGTGTCGCGCCCCAGCTGGATCTGCCCGGCGTTGCCCTGCACCTGAGGCAGGCGGCCCACGGCGTCCTTGAGGGCTTGCGTGAGGCGGGGGATGTTTGCGCCGGCACGGGCAAGCAGCGAGCGTGCGCCGCCGTCTTCGGCCGCCAGCAGCGCGCCGAGCACGTGCACCGGCTCGATGTAGGGGTTGTCATTGCCCACGGCGGCGCTCTGCGCGTCGCTCAGGGCCTGCTGAAAACGGGTGGTGAGCTTGTCCAGTCGCATGGGAGTTCTCCGACTCGCTTGGGCTGATGAATGCGGCCCGAACCGGGGCCAGAGCTTGAGTTGAGACGCATATCGTGCCGCGCGCCACAAATTCAAGCATCGAGTGCATCCCCGGTGAGCGGGTTGCTCTGGATCAACCCCCGGTGCGCTGCCACAAGCCCGGGAAAGCCGTACTGGATCAAGCATTCATGCGCCTTTCCAAGCCAAATTGGCTGGAGAGCCGCACCCAACAAGCGGAAAGCACTTCCTGCTTTTGCACAGCCGCACCGCAAAGCAAAAGGGCCAGCCTCACGGCCGGCCCTTTCATTGATGTGCGAGCGATCAGAAGTTCATCTGCGCGCCGACGCTGAGGGTGTTGATGGTGTCCTTCTCGCCACCCAGCTTGTAGCGGCGGTTCTCAAGCTCCGCACGCAGGGCGAATTCCTTGGACAGGTTCCAGTTCACGCCCACGCCGGCCACGGGCTGCCAGCTTGTGTCGCTCTCAGAGAAGCCCAGTGCCGAGCCCTTTGCGCGGATGTTGCTCATGCCCAGCTTGCCGAAGACGCTGACGTCATTGGTGACCGGGAAGCGTGCGGTGCCGGCCACGTCAAACGCGCGCGCCTTGATCTCGCCGGAGAAGGGACCGACGGCAGCCTTGGCCTTGCCCAGGTCACTGTAGGAAAGCTCCGCGCCAAAGATCTCGTTGAAGTTCACACCGCCGTAGAGCTTGAAGGCTGTGCCGTTTCTGTCACAGCTCGTAGTGCCGGTGCAATCACCGCTGAAACGCGACACGCCGGCCGTTGCGCCGACATAGGAACCTTGCGCGGTCTGCGCCATGACGGCGCCAGTGGAACCAAGGCCTAAGAGGAGGAGCGCTGCTGCTGCGATCTGGGTCTTCTTCATGATGGAGGTCTTTCCTTATGGGCATCCGGGCGGGTTCCGCGGCCCGGTGCCTTCTGGTTGATGTGTGCGCGGAACCTGCAATTCAGGTTATGGGTGGCCCACAAAGATCCAGTACATGGAAGTCACTTCGCAGTTACGCGCTGTAAACCGAGTTAGGGTTGACAGTGAAGCTGCAAACGAAGTTGGCTATTCGCGTGTTCAGCGTGGCGCCACGCAGACGTCAGCGAATGTTCAGCCGTTTGGGGAACTTTTCGGCGCGATCACGTCCGCGCGCGAGGCTGTGGCGACGGAGCGGCCTACTGCAGCGCGGAGCGCGCTGCAAACACACCCAGGCCGACGAGCAGCAGGCTGCCCAGCAGGTGCAGGCCTGCATGCAGCAGCGCCTCGAACGCGCGGCCGTTCTGGATGAGCGTGACCGATTCGAGGCTGAAGGTGGAAAAAGTCGTCAACCCGCCCAGCAGACCAGTCATCAGCGCCAGCCGCAGCAGCGGGTTCATGCCCTGCTGACCCGCAAGCCACACGGAGAGCACGCCGATTGCAAATGCCCCCACGAGATTGGCTGCCAGCGTACCCAGCGGAAAGCCCTGCCAGAGCGGCAGCTTCATGCCGAGCACCCAGCGCGCCACGGCGCCCACGCCGGCGCCGATGAACACCGCAGCACCGCCGACCCAGAGGCTCGCGCTGCTCGCCGTGCCCAGTACGTTCATCAGGGCGCGCCTCGCTCGTCAGCAGAGCTCCAGCGCGCAGCGGCTTCGTCATCACGCTCACGCGCATCCACCCAGCGCTCGCCGTCCGGCGTGACCTCCTTCTTCCAGAACGGTGCGCGGGTCTTGAGGTAGTCCATCAGAAATTCGCAGGCCGCAAAGGCCTCGCCACGGTGTCCCGACGCCGTGATGACCAGCACGATCTGATCGCCCGGTGCCAGTCGGCCCACCCGATGGATCACGCGTGCATCAAGCAGCTCGAAGCGGCGGTGCGCCTCCTCGACAATGCCCTGCAGCGCGCCTTCGGTCATGCCGGGGTAGTGCTCCAGCGTCAGTGTCGAGACCGCATCGCCTTCGTTCAGATCACGCACCGTGCCGATGAAGCTGGCGATGCCGCCGATGTCGGTGCGGCCAGCGCGCATGGCAGCGACTTCCACTCCGAGGTCGAAGTCCTCGATCTGGACGCGGACGCTCATATCCAGACTTCCCTGCCTCATCCGCCGGTGACAGGCGGAAAGAACGCGACCTCGGCGCCGTCGGGCACAGCCGTACTGGCCTGCGCCATCTGCTGGTTCACCGCAGCGCGCACGGCCTTGCCTTCGGCCAGGGCGTCCGACCAGGCGGCCCCGCGATCGCGCAGATGGGCGCGCAAATCCGCGACGGTCCACGCGCCCTGCCCCAGTTCCAGGGTTTCGGCATCGACACCGACCTGCTCGCGGAGCTTGGCGAAGTAGAGGAGCTTGATCTTCATGCGAGCCCCATCAATCCGGAAAGAGGAAGAAAGCGCACCGTATCGCCTTCCGCAATGGCGCGGCCACCCGGGTTGTCCACGAGTCCATCGGCCCACGCACAGGAGGTGAGCACGCCACTGCCCTGATTAGGATAGAGATCCAGACCGCCCGCCGCATTCATGCGCACCCGCAGGAATTCCTGCCGTTTGTCCGGCTTGGGCCACGCAAAGTCCGCACGCAGATCCAGGGCCTGCTCCCGCGCCGTCTCACCCAACATGGCCTTGAATAAGGGGGCGACGACGATCAGCAGCGTGACGAAGCTGGAAACCGGATTCCCCGGCAGGCCGATGAACTGCGCGCTGCTGCCATCGGCACGCCGCACCTTGCCATGCGCCAGCGGTTTGCCAGGCTTGATGGCCAGGCTCCACAGGGTGAGCTCGCCTTCGGCCTGCACAGCAGCCTTGACGTGATCTTCCTCGCCCACGCTCACGCCGCCGCAGGTGATGATGATGTCGTGCTGCTGAGCCGCCTCCCGCAGGGCCGCGCGGGTTGCATCGAGCGAGTCGCGCACGATGCCGAGGTCCGTCACTTCGTGGCCCATCTGCGCGAGCAGCGCGGTGTGCACGAAGCGGTTGGAGTTGTAGATCTGCCCGGGGCCGAGGGGCTCGCCGGGCATGCGCAGCTCGTCCCCCGTGGAAAACACGGCCACACGCAGGCGCCGGCGAACGGTCACACGGCCTTGCCCCACGCTGGCGATCAAGCCCAGATGCGCCGCGGAGAGGCGGGTGCCTGCGGGTACCAGCACGCTGCCTTGCGCAATATCCTCGCCAGCGCAGCGGATGTGCTGTCCGGCACCCATCGGCTGCAGCAGCCGGATGCCCGCGTCGCTCGCCTCGGTCAGCTCCTGCGGCACGACCAGCTCGCCCCCGTCGGGGATCGGCGCGCCGGTGAAGATGCGTGCAGCAGTTCCCGAAGCCAGCGGCGCGCCGAGGTGCCCGGCCGGAATGCGCTGGCTGACGGGAAGCACGGCAGCCTGCTCGACCGAACGCTGCGCATCCACCACGCGCAGGACGTAGCCGTCCATCGCGGAGTTGTCATGCGGCGGCACGTTGATGGGCGCGACGATCTCCTCGGCCAGCACACGACCAGCGGCCTGCATGAGCGCGACGGACTCGGTCGGAACGGGATCTGCACTGGCGCGCAGTTGATCGATCGCGACCGCGACCGGCGTGAGGGCCGGAAACGCCTTCGGTGCGCGCGCTTCAGCGTGGGGAGTGAATGGCTCAGCCGACATGGCGGGCAATGTAATCCTTCATGGCCGCCACATCGGCGTTCATGACCTCAAAGCGCTTGGGGAGTTGCTCGATACCCTCGAAGGCGGCGGGCCGTGGCGCAGCACGGTGCAGCGCCGCCTCGATGGTGGCACCGAACTTCACGGGCTGCGCCGTCTCAAGCACCACCATCGGCACGCCCGGCTCCAGGTACTCTCGCGCGACCTTGATGCCGTCCGCAGTGTGCGGATCGATCACCTCGCCGTAGCGGCCCGCGACATCACGGATCACCGCCAGCCGGTGGGTGTGCGAGCTGCAGCCGGAGACGAAGCCGAAGTCGCTGATGCGCTTGAACGCCGGATCGGCCGACAGATCGAAGCCGCCGCGCTCAACCTGCGCGAACAGATCGCGCACGCGGGCGGCATCGCCACCGACCAGGTCGAAGACGAAGCGCTCGAAATTGGAGGCCTTGGAGATGTCCATGGACGGGCTGGATGTCTCCAGCGTTTCCGAACTCTTGCGTACGCGGTACACGCCCGTGCGGAAGAACTCGTCGAGCACACGGTTCTCGTTGGTGGCCACCACCAGCCTGCGGATCGGCAGACCCATGCGACGCGCGATGTGCCCAGCGAGCACGTTCCCAAAGTTGCCTGACGGGACGGCAAAGCTGACGTCCTTGGCACCTGCAGCCGTGGCGGCAAACCAGCCGCGAAAGTAGTAGACGGCCTGGGCGACGACACGGGCGAAGTTGATGCTGTTCACCGCGCCGATGCGGTACTGCGTCTTGAAGGCCAGGTCTTCATTGACGCGCTTGACCACATCCTGGCAATCGTCGAACACGCCGTGCATGGCAATGTTGAAGATGTTGGCGTCTTGCAGGCTGAACATCTGCGCCTGCTGGAAGGGGCTCATGCGGCCATGCGGGCTGAGCATGAACACCCGCACGCCGCGCTTGCCGCGCAGGGCGTATTCCGCCGCACTGCCGGTGTCGCCGCTGGTTGCACCCAGGATGTTGATCTGCTCACCGCGGGCCGCAAGTGCATGCTCGAACAGGTTGCCGAGCAGCTGCATGGCCATGTCCTTGAAGGCCAGGGTCGGGCCGTTGGACAGGGCCAGCAGGGACAGCGGCGCGCCCTGCTCCACACCCAGCGCGGTCAGGGGCGTGATGTCGGCCGCCCGCTCGCCTGGGCGCGTGTTGCAGTAGACCTGCGGCGTGTAGGTCTTCTCGCACAGGGCCTTGAGCGTGGCAGGCTCGATGTCATCCACGAACTTGGAAAGCACCGCGAACGCCAGCTCGGCATAGGAGAGGTGGCGCCAGGCTTCAAGCTCGGCCGGCGTGACCTGGGGCATCTGCACCGGCCAGGTCAGCCCGCCGTCCGGCGCGAGACCGCCCAGCAGGGAGTCGGAGAAGCCTTGAGGTGCGTCAGCCAGTGCGCCGCGGGTGGAGATGTAACGCATGAGACTCAAATTCCGAAAAGTGAGACGCGCTTCTGGTGCGGGCCTTCAGGCCAAAACGGCTGAAAACCCGCATGGATACAGCGGAAAGCCCTCTGAGGCTGCTTACGCAAGTTCTTCCATTCGAATGCGCACGACCTTGCCTTTCACGCTGCGCAGCATCTCCATGCGCGCAATGGCCGCATTGATCGAGCCTTCCTTGGTGCGGTGCGTGAGGATGATCAGATCCGTCTCGCTCGAGCCGTCTGCGGCTTCCTTCTGCAGCACGGCATCAATGCTGATGTTGCTGTCCGCGAGGATGCGCGTGATATCGGCCAGCACACCGGCCTGGTCAGCCACGCGCAGGCGCATGTAGGCGGCGGTTTCCACCTCACTCATGGGCAGGATGGGGGTGGCGGCCAGCGCGTCATGCTGGAAGGCCAGCGCTGGCACGCGGTGCTCCGGGTCTGCGGTGAAGAGGCGCGTCACATCCACGAGGTCGGCAATCACCGCACTGGCCGTAGGCTCGCTGCCGGCACCCGGGCCGTAGTACAGCGTGGCCCCGACGGCGTCGCCCTTGATGAGCACGGCGTTCATGGCGCCTTCCACACTGGCGATCAGGCGCTTGGCGGGCACCAGCGTGGGGTGCACGCGCAGTTCGATACCGGCGGGATGCTTGCGCGTGATCCCCAGCAGCTTGATGCGGTAGCCCAGCTCCTCGGCATAGGCAATGTCAGCCGCCTGCAGCTTGCTGATGCCCTCTACAGATGCGCGATCAAACTGCACCGGGATGCCGAAGGCCAGTGCAGACAGCAGCGTGAGCTTGTGCGCGGCATCCACGCCTTCGATGTCGAAGGTCGGGTCGGCCTCGGCATAGCCCAGACGCTGCGCCTCCTTGAGCACCGCCTCGAAGGGCAGGCGCTTGGCACGCATTTCCGACAGGATGAAGTTCGTGGTGCCATTGATGATGCCGGCCACCCACTGCATGCGGTTGGCCGCCAGCCCTTCGCGCAGGGCCTTGATGATCGGGATGCCGCCAGCCACTGCGGCTTCGAACATGACCGGCACGCGACCGGCACGCGCTGCAGCAAAGACTTCATTGCCGGCGGTGGCCAGCAGCGCCTTGTTGGCTGTGACCACCGCCTTGCCGGCCTTCAGCGCCGCCAGAATCGCGTCCTTGGCCACCGTGGTGCCGCCGATCACCTCCACCAGCACGTCCACATCCGGCGATGTGGCCATGGCGATCGGATCAGCCACGACCTGCACCTCATCACCCACCAGCTGCCGTGCCTTCTCCAGATTGCGTGCGCAGACCTGCACCACGCGAATCTCGCGCCCGGCGCGGCGGGCGATCTCCTCCCGGTTGCGCTTGAGCACGCTGACCACGCCGCTGCCGACCACACCGGCACCCAGCAACCCGACTCGGATCGCTTCCATGGAACTCTCCCTCATGTTCTGTTTCGATCAGCGCGTGGCATCGTGGCCCGCGCAGTCGTGCGAGTGCTTCAGGCCACCGAGCGCAATGGCTTGGCCGACGTGCTGACGAAGTGCTGCGTGTTGTGCCGGCGGCGGTAACCGTCCAGGAATCGCGCAATGCGGTTCACTGATTCGGTCAGGTTGTCGGTGTCCTGCAGGAAAACGAGCCGGAAATGATCCGGCGACTTCCAGTTGAAGCCGGTGCCCTGCACGATCAGCACGCGCTCCTGATCCAGCAGCTCGTAGGCGAACTGCTGGTCGTCAGCGATCGGATACATCTTCGCGTCCAGCCGCGGGAACATGTAGAGCGCCGCCTTCGGCTTGACGACGGATACACCCGGGATCTCGGACAGCAGCTTCCACGCCGTGTCGCGCTGACGCGTCAAGCGCCCTGTCGGTGCAACCAGATCCTTGATGCTCTGGTAGCCGCCCAGCGCCGTCTGGATGGCGAGCTGCCCCGGCGTGTTGGCGCACAGGCGCATGCTGGCCAGCATGTTCAGGCCTTCGATGTAGTCACGCGCATGGCGCTTCTCGCCGCTGACGACCATCCAGCCCGAGCGATATCCGCAGGAGCGGTAGTTCTTGGACAGCCCGTTCATGGTCACGAACAGCACGTCATCGGCCAGCGAGGCGATCGAGGTGTGCACGTTGCCGTCGTACAGGGTCTTGTCGTAGATCTCGTCGGCAAACACGATCAGTTGATGCTGGCGCGCCACGTCGACGATCTGCTCCAGCACCTCCTTCGGATACAGCGCGCCCGTGGGGTTGTTGGGGTTGATCACCACGATGGCCTTCGTGCGGTCGGTGATCTTGCGCTTGATGTCGGCGATGTCCGGGTACCAGTCGCTCTGCTCGTCGCACACGTAGTGCACGGCCTTGCCGCCGGAGAGTGTGGCTGCGGCCGTCCAGAGCGGGTAGTCCGGCATGGGCACCAGTACTTCGTCACCGTCGTTGAGCAGACCGTTCATGGCCATCACGATCAGCTCGCTGGCGCCATTGCCCAGATACACGTCGTCCACGTGCACGCCGGCAATGCCCTTTTCCTGCGTGTAGTGCATGACGGCCTTGCGTGGCGCAAACAAGCCCTTGCTGTCGGTGTAGCCAGCCGCCACTGCACTGGGCAGGTTGCGGATCATGTCCTGCACGATCTCTTCTGGCGGCTCGAAGCCGAACGCGGCCAGATTGCCGATGTTCAGCTTGATGATGCGGTGGCCCTCCTCCTCCATCTGCCGCGCGCGGTCCAGTACGGGGCCGCGAATGTCGTAGCAGACGTTAGAGAGCTTCTGGGACTTCTCGATGGTTTTCATGGCAAGGCGCTCGGAGCGATACGACCGCGCTTGGGTGCTTCGCACTCAAAGGCATTCGGTCACTAGGGTTATCCCGGCAGCCGCCACCCGGATTGGGTAGGGTTGCTCGGTGCGCATCAATTTCGGCCAGGATGGCAGCCCGATGCGGCGTTGCACAACTGAGTATAATGACAGGGTCGCTGCACCCCGTGTGCGCACCTTTTGCAGTCCTCCGTGAAGCTCCACGCCGATCCTCGCAACGCATCGCTCAACACGGTCACGGGCTACTCCGCCGTCGGCATCGAAATCAACGCCGTCGCATTCCCGCACAGCATCGTCGTCGCTCCTGAAGGCCCCGTGGCCTCCTGGGGCATTCAGGACATTGCGGCGCTGGATGCAGATGTCGTCTCGAAGCTGGCGAACGGGCAGCCCGAACTCGTCGTGCTGGGCACCGGGCGCAGGCAGCGTTTCCCGCATCCGCGGGTCGCTGCCCAGCTGGCCGGGCAGCGGATCGGCCTTGAAGTCATGGACACCGCAGCTGCGTGTCGCACGTACAACATCCTGATGGCCGAAGGCCGGCGGGTTGTGGGCGCTTTCATCATCGAGTCCGAGCTTTCCAGTTAAAACCACCAAAGGCATCACCCCATGACGATCAAACTTGGCCATCCGGTTCCTGACTTCACGGCGCCCTCGACCCTTGGCGACATCACCCTGTCTCTGCTGAAGGGCCACAAGGTGGTGCTTTACTTCTACCCCAAGGACAACACCCCGGGCTGCACGCTGGAGGGCCAGAACTTCCGCGACCTGCACGATCAGTTCGTGAAGGAAAACGCCGCGGTGATCGGCGTCAGCCGCGACAGCCTGAAGAGCCATCAGTCCTTCTGCGAACAGGAGAAGTTTCCCTTCCCGCTGATCTCGGATGTCGCCGAACAGCTCACCCGCTCCTTCGACGTCATCAAGACCAAGACCATGTACGGCAAGCCCGTGCAGGGCGTCGAGCGCAGCACCTTTGTCATCGACCAGTACGGCGTACTGGCCAGGGAGTGGCGCGGCGTGAAGGTGCCGGGCCACGCGGAAGAGGTTCTTGCCTACGTCAAGTCACTCTGATTCGCGCCGCGCCCTGAGCGCAGTGCCCACCCGATCGGCCGCTGTACCCAGGCCGCTTGCCCGGTTTACCCGGTCAAGCGGCCTTTTCACTTCTGCACTTCCCGCTTTCTCACCCACGCAACCGGAGCCTCTGGATGCCACTGCCCAAAGCACCTGCCAAGCCCGCTGACATCGTCGATCTCGAAGAACACCGCGCCAGCAGCCGCAAACCCGCTGCCCACAAGAAACCGCAAGGCGTTCAGGCAAGTGCTCCGTCAAAACCCGCTGCGCAAAGCCCCGCACTGCTGCGTGCAGTGGAGCAACCGGCGCTGTTCGAGGAGTTGAGCCTGCCCGCCGTTGAACCTTCGCGCAGTCGAGGACTTCGCGCGCCCCGCGCGGAGAGAGAAGATCGCCAACCGGTCAGCAACGTCGCCACACTGGGCGGCGCCAAGCGCGCGACTCAGCATGCAGAGGGTGGGCGCGCCGCCCGCCGCGGCACCGGCCCGGCCAAGCTTTTCGTGCTCGACACCAACGTCCTGCTGCACGACCCAACCAGCGTGTTCCGCTTCGAGGAACACGATATCTACCTCCCGATGATGACGCTGGAGGAACTGGACAACAACAAGAAGGGCATGAGCGAAGTGGCGCGCAATGCGCGCAGCGTGAGCCGCATGCTTGACCAGTTGGTCGAGGGCTTTGCAGAGCCGATGGAAAAGGGCATCCCGCTCTCCAAGCTCGGCAACAAGGACGCCACCGGCAAGCTCTTCTTCCAGACCCAGGCCACCGCCAACGCGCTGCCCGCCACCCTGCCCGTGGGCAAGGCGGACAACCAGATCCTCGGTGTCGTGCGCGCGCTCTCCGAGATCCATTCGGGCCGCGAAGTCGTACTGGTGTCCAAGGACATCAACATGCGCGTGAAGGCCCGGGCGCTGAACCTGTCGGCCGAGGACTACTTCAACGACAAGGTCCTTGAAGACCGCGACATGCTGTATTCCGGCGTGTTCGCCCTGCCCGCAGACTTCTGGGACAAGCACTCCAAGGGCATGGAGAGCTGGCAGCACGGTGGCGCCACCTTCTACCGCGTCACCGGCCCAGCCGTCGCCAGCATGCTCGTCAACCAGTTCGTGTTCCACGAAACGACCGACGGCATCGGGCAGAGCCTGTACGCCCAGGTGACCGAGATCAGCGGGAAGACCGCGGTGATGCGGACGGTGAAGGACTACACCCACGCCAAGCACGCCGTCTGGGGAGTGACCGCGCGCAATCGTGAGCAGAACTTTGCGCTGAACCTGCTCATGAATCCGGAAGTGGACTTCGTCACCCTGCTGGGTCAGGCCGGCACCGGCAAGACACTCATCACCCTTGCTGCAGCGCTCGCGCAGTGCCTGGACAAGCGCCTGTACAGCGAGATCATCATGACGCGCGCCACCGTGCCTGTGGGCGAGGACATCGGCTTCCTGCCGGGCACCGAGGAAGAGAAGATGGCGCCTTGGATGGGTGCCGTTGAAGACAACCTCGAAGTCCTGCTCGGCAGCCCCTCAGGCAGCGGTCACGGCGGCGAATGGGGCAAGCAGGCCACCAGCGACCTGATCAAGAGCAAGATCAAGATCAAGAGCATGAACTTCATGCGCGGCCGCACGTTCCAGCAGAAGTTCCTGATCATCGATGAGGCACAGAACCTCACGCCCAAGCAGATGAAAACGCTCATCACCCGCGCCGGCCCCGGCACCAAGGTGGTCTGCATGGGCAACATCGCCCAGATCGACACGCCCTACCTCACCGAAGGCTCGAGCGGCCTGACGTTCGTCGTCGACCGCTTCAAGGGCTGGCCGCATAGCGGGCACGTCACCCTCGCTCGCGGAGAGCGTTCGCGTCTGGCGGACTTTGCAGCGGACGCGTTGTAGGTACTCGCAGCGCCAAACTAAACGGGCAGCTCAGGCTGCCCGTTTTCTCTACGCGCGAGCTTTGTCAACCCAGCGCGTCACTTTCCACGGCGAGCTGCAATGCACGATCAAAGGCTGCGGCGCGATTCACCACACGAATCACGCCAGTATCCAGGCGGCTCCCCAGCTCCACGGCGGTGAGCAGGCGCACGCCTGCTCGCTTGGCCGGCGTGAGGATGAAGCGCGTGCGCATCGGGCTGATCCATGAGATGCGGAACATCTCGCCCGGGCCATGCTCGTCGATGAATTCCAGCCACTGTCCGCGTGTCAGGGCATCAAGATCCGCTTCGAAATGCAGCATGACGGAGGTGGGACGCCCCGCATCCGGTTCGTCCGGCACCCGGCCGGTGCGCATGATCGACGCATGCCAGCTCGCCAGCTGGTCAAGAAACTCGGCGCGCGCATCGCTCTGCCAGCTCAGTGCATCAAAGCCTGCGTTCAAACCCTGGATGAGCTCTGCGAGGCTCTTGATCAGCTTCGTCCGATGATCCGGCGCCGTCGCAGGCAGCACGCTCCAGATCAGCAGATCCATGACGCGCACAGCATCCAGCCAGACCGCGGGGTCCGCTGCGCGGCGCACGTAAGCCATGGCGAGCACTTCGCTCCATTGCTCGCTCAGCAGTTGGGCAACGAACTCCGGCACGCCGTCTCGGCTGATGCGCTCGCCCAGGATCTGTGCCACCTCGTGCCGTGCGGCTTCCACGCGATCGGTCTCGGTATCGGGAACCGGTGCCGCCTCAGCAATGATTGAGTCTGCAAACTCGCGCTCCTCGCGCTGCAGTTCGTCCAGATCGAGCATCAGCTGCGCCTGCTCGTCCGGTGCATCGGCAAGCACGCGCTCGGCGCGGTCCACCAGCGCGTCCAGGGCCGCAACGCGTTCCTCGCTTGGCGACTCATCCTGCAGGCCGGCCGCGAGGAGCTCATTCATCATGCGGCGCGCAGGGTGGTTCTCGTCAAAGAAGAAGTCCCCGTCATCGAGCGCCACCTTCAGCAGAGGCACCTGCATGCGGCCGATGATCTCCTTGACCCGGCCATGGACCGCCGGATCGTCAAGCAGCACACCGAACACCTGTGCCAGCAAGGCCAGCCGACGCTGGTCCGCATCCTGGACGGCGTGCTCACGGGCAAGCTCGGTCAGCCGCGTCAGGACATTGAGATCGGCCGTCTGTGGCTGTACGGAGCGGCCCGCCGCACCCGTCGACGCAAGTGAAGTCTGTTCGGGGGCCTGCGCGGAGTGCCCGCGTGCTTGCGACATGCCGCCAAGCATCGCCAGCAGTCGCTCGAGCATCTGGCCAAGTGCCGCGCTTTCGCCGGGGCCATCTTCTCGTGCCCGCTCGCCGGCAAGTCGCCGCATCAACTGGTCCTGCGTGGCTGTGGGCAGCGGGCGCGTGGGGCTGCCCAGCGACTGTGCGCCACCACTCGCACGCAGCACATCCGCCGCACTTGGCCGCGGCGCAGCCGCACCGCCGGCTGGGGCATGGGTGCGCCCCTGGGCCTGCACCGGTCGCGCCGAACTGACGGGAAAGCGCTGATCCAGCCGCTCGTTCAAAAGCTTGTGGGCCTCTTCGATGGTGGACGCGAGCAGCGGCCCGAATCCATCGATCACCATCAGCTCATCGCGATCGACCTGAGTGACCTGCCGCCAGGCCACCCCCACAGCGTCGATGAACAGCGCTGGCCGAAAGGGGTTGTTCTCTGCATCGATGCGCGCCTTGCAGCCCGCCTGCTTGAGCAGCTCGTTGATGCGATGGCTGAGGAAATCCAGCCCCTCCGTGCCTTCGGTCTTCACACCGCGCACGGCATAGCCAACGCGGATGCGACGCACGATCGCATCCTCCGGGATCAGTTCGAGCGAAATCGCCGAAAAGTCTGTCGTGAGGCTCGCCTGGCTGATTGCGCGCTCTACCGCACCTTGGAGGGACTTCAACAACACCTCCGGATAGTGCGCCGCGAAGGCTTGTCGATGGCGCTCAAGCACAGTGCGTACGGATGTCGTGTCGGAAAGCTGCCGGCGCAGACTTTCCACGAGCGAATCCTCCAGACTGCCCGAGAACGCAGGTGGTGGCGTGCAAGCCTGTGCAGCCACGGTGCACAGATCGTGCAGCACGCGGCGTACGCCGTGCACATCAATGGCGGGCTGCTTTGGAAGCGTTTGCGTCATGCGCAAATGCTAGCGCCGTGATTTGGGTGGCGGCGCGCCGCGCATCGTGAATCGCCGACCGTCCGGCTGAGGGTTGTCCCTCGGTGGGTAGCGACCAAATGAAAAACGGCCCGCATCGCGGGCCGTTTCGTCTGTGTCCTGATCCCTGGAATTCAGCGCTTGGCACCTTGCTGCAGGCGGTCAATCACTCGACCAGCCACCCGGGCCATGTCGGCACGCGGGGTCTTCAGCACCTCCTCGATCGTCACGCCGTCGCGCAGCCAGCGGCCGACGATCAGGTAGCCGACGAACACGGCCTCGGGCTTGAGCACGGCCTGACCGTTGCGGTTGTCCATCCAGCGTGCGAGCTTGTCCGCATTGGTCTCGGCCAGCTGGGTCTTGGTGGTGCGCAGCAGTTCGGCGGACTGCGCATTCAGGCGGGCAAACTCGCCGGGTGCGAAGAATGCCGCTTCGTCGGCGTCAGGCAGCGACTGCCGCGCCACCTGAAGCGCGAGGCCCTCATGGACGGCCAGATCGGCCAGCGACCGCCCGGTCGCACGAGCGCCGAGCAGCTGGGTGACGACGATGCGGGCGTATTCGCGGGACACCGCCGGGACGATCGGCGCTCCGCCCTGCTCCACCGGCAGCAAGAGCGTGCCCACGCCCTCGTCGGCCGTGGACAGCACGCGGCCGTCAAAAAAGCCGGCATAGGTGACGAAATTGAGCTTCAGGCCCTGGCGGAAACGCAGCGCGCCGTTGATACGGTTCATCGAGTCCACCGGCGATGGCGTCAGACCCGAGAAGCCCTTGGAGAGCGTGTCCTTTGCGGCGTCGTACTTGGGCCAGGCGGCCAGTACCGCCTGATTGACGGCTGCTTCGCCCAGAGCCTCGTTGAGCAGACGCGCGGCGATCTCCTGCTGGCCCCAAAGGCGCAACTTCATCGCATCCTCGGTCACCGGGGCGTCAAGCGACCTTGCGAAGATCGGTGCGTAGTCTGCGAGGCTCACGGTCACACCGACGCGCGCAGGTGCTGCGGGGCTTGCGGGTGCAGCGCTCGTCTGAGCGAGTGCAGCCGGCGCGCTCAGTGCGGCGACAGTGGAGACAAGTGTTGCGAGCAGCGCGCGAACGCCGGACTGGACATGCATGTGAGAACCTCTCGGTACGGACCGGCTCCGACGCGGCTCATGACAGCGCGGGACGCGGCTCTGATCAGGAAAGCCCAAGAGTTTAGGCGCCCGCGCGGAACGTCGCGCCGAGCGACCCCGCGCAAAGTTTCAGTGCGTAACCGGAACCCAACCAGGCATGCCACCGCCGTCACGCCGGCAGCTTCTGCGCCACGATGATGCGATTACCGGCATCCACCGGGGCAAGAGCCTCGCAGCGGCCACCAAACGCGGCGAATACCGCGGCAAAGCTGTCCTCGAAGCCCCAGCCACGACCGAACACGTTGACCGTCATCACACCGCCCGGCGCCAGCGACTTGCGGCAGGCCGCGTAGAAGTCCTCGCCGTCATACACCGGCCCGGAGGCCGTGGCGTCGTACAGGTCGACCTGCAGCACATCGATGCTTGCCTTGCGGCGCGGGTTGGCGATCCATGCCAGTGCGTCCGCCTGGACCACGCCCAGACGTGCGTCGTCGGCAGGCAGCTTGAAGAACTGCCGGGCACAGGCGATGACCTGCGGGTTCAGTTCAACAGCAGTGATCTGCGCCTGCGGATACTGACGCCAGCAGTACTTCGTGAGACTGGCGGCGCCAAGGCCGAGTTGCACGATGTGCGATGGCGACTCGACCAGGCCTTCCCAGGCCATCATGTCGCGCGTGTAGTCGATCTCCAGATCGAAGGGCCGACGAATCCGCATGGCGCCCTGCACCCATTCGCTACCCAAGTGCAGGTAGCGAACCCCGTCGGATTCCGAAATGGTGACCGGGTCATAGGCCGGCTCGATGCCTCTGCCGGGCTTGCGGGCTGCGCTCAAGGGTGTCCTTCCATGTGCAGGGCTGCGCGCCAGACCTGCAGCTTGTGTTCGAAGCGCTGGCCGGCGTTGGCCGGGCTGGACGACGGCAGGCTGACCGCCGTCAGACCGGCGGCCGCCCAGCGCTGCTGATGCGCCTGCGCAAAGGCGCCATTGAAGCAGGCCCGCTCAAGCCGCGGTGCGAGCGCCAGCACGCCGGCGGGATCATTGGGTTCACCCGCCTCGATGGCACTGTCCAGACTGCCTTCGCGCTCGCAGGCGCCCAGCACATCCCACAGCCCGATGCCGCGCGCCAGCAGGCGCTCGCAGCGCAGCGCGTAGGGCCAGTGGATCAGCGGCTCATTGAGGATGGCAGAAAGCAGGAACCAGAAGTGGTTCTGCGGGTGCGCGTAGTAACGCTGCACGGCCAGGGAGGCCGCGCCGGGGAAGCTACCGAGAATCAGGAGGCGGGTGTCGCGCTGAACAACGGGGGCGAGCCCCGCAAGCCGCAAACGCTCCCTCCCCTGCTCGCAGGGGAGGGTTGGGGTGGGGTCATGAGGCACGTGCTGTTGCTCCTGGAACCCCACCCTGCCCTCCCCTGTGCACAGGGGAGGGTTCGTACTGCGCATCAAGCACCCAGCTCAAGCAGCAGCTTGTTGATCCGCGCCACATAGGCCGACGGATCTTCCAGGTAGCCGCCTTCGGCCAGAAGGGCGTTGTCCAGCAGCACGTGCGACAAATCCTCGATGCGGGCGGAGTCCGCCTTCATGCGCGAGACCAGCGGGTGCGTGGGGTTGATCTCGAGGATGGGCTTGGTCTCCGGGGCCTTCTGGCCGGCCTGCTTGAGCAGGCGCTGCAGGTTGGCGCTCATCTCGTGCTCGTCCACCACCAGGCAGGCGGGGCTGTCGGTCAGGCGGCCGGTGGTGCGCACGTCCTTCACGCGCTCGCCCAGCACCTTCTTGACGCCTTCGATCAACTCCTTGAACTGCTCGGCGGTTTCCTCGCGGGCCTTCTTCTCTTCCTCGTCCTCAAGCTTGCCCAGGTCCACGCCGCCCTTGGCCACGCTGGCCAGGGGCTTGCCGTCGAACTCGTTCAGGTGACTGAGCATCCATTCGTCGATGCGGTCAGTCAGCAGCAGGACTTCAATGCCCTTCTTGCGGAAGATCTCCAGATGCGGGCTGGCCTTGGCGGCAGCGAGGCTTTCGGCAGTGATGTAGTAGATCGCCTCCTGGCCTTCCTTCATGCGGCCCACGTAGTCGGCCAGCGAGACGGTCTGCTCGTCAGCACTCGTGGAGGCCGCAGTTGAGGCAAACCGCAGCAGCTTGGCCAGGCGCTCCTGATTGGCAAAGTCCTCGCCCAGGCCTTCCTTAAGCACCTGGCCGAACTCCTTCCAGAAGCCGGCGTAGTCGTCCTTATTGTTCTCGGCCAGATCTTCGAGCATGGAGAGCACGCGCTTGGTGGAGCCTTCGCGGATGGCCTTGACGTCGCGGCTTTCCTGCAGGATCTCGCGGCTGACGTTCAGCGGCAGGTCCTGCGAATCGATCACGCCGCGCACGAAGCGCAGATAGACCGGCATCAGCTCCTTGGCATCGTCCATGATGAAGACGCGCTTGACGTAGAGCTTTACGCCGGCCGGGCGATCGCGATCCCACAGATCGAAGGGCGCCTTGGCCGGCAGGTAGAGCAGCTGCGTGTACTCGCTGCGGCCCTCGACGCGGTTGTGCGTCCAGGCCAGCGGTGCCTGCATGTCATGCGCCAGACTCTTGTAGAACTCGGTGTACTGCTCGTCGGTGATGTCGCTCTTGCTGCGCGTCCAGAGGCTGGCGGCCTGGTTGACCGTCTCCCATTCGTCGAGCAGCTTGTATTCGCCGGCCTCCTTGTCCCATTCCTGCTTCTTCATGCGGATCGGGAAGCCGACGTGGTCGCTGTACTTCTTGATGATCGAAGACAGGCGCCAGCGGTCGGCAAACTCCGCGTCATCGTCACGCAGATGCAGCGTGATCTCGGTGCCGGGGCTCTGCTTTTCGGCTGGCTCGACCGTGAAGTCGCCCTCGCCGGTGCTTTCCCAGCGCGTTGCCGCGTTGAAGGCGGTGCCCGCGCGGCGCGTCAGCACCGTGACCTTGTGCGCCACGATGAAGCTGGAATAGAAGCCCACGCCGAACTGGCCGATCAGGGCGGCGTCCTTCTGCTGGTCGCCGGAGAGCTTGCTGAAGAACTCCTTGGTGCCACTCTTGGCGATCGTGCCCAGGTGGGCAATGGCTTCCTCGCGGCTCATGCCGATGCCGTTGTCGGCAATCGTCACCGTCTTGGCCGCCTTGTCGAAGCTCACGGTGATCTGCGGCTCACCTGCGCCCTCGGCAAGCGCCGCATTGGCAATCGACTCGAAGCGCAGCTTGTCCAGCGCGTCACTGGCATTGCTCACCAGCTCGCGCAGGAAGATCTCCTTGTTGGAGTACAGGCTGTGGATCATCAGGTGAAGCAGCTGCTTCACCTCGGCTTGAAAACCCAGGGTTTCGGTGCTCATGGCTCAGGTTCGAAAACGTAGAACGAGGATTCATGCGGTTCTTCAAGCCAAAATGGCTGAAGAAGCGCACCAGACAAGCGGAAAGCCAATTCCAGACCGCAACGGAGCTCGCGCTGGCAGGCGCGAGCCCTTGTCTGCGCACGGCGCATGCGCCGCGAAACCCGCAGACAAGCGGAAAGGCCTTCTGGATTCACTCCAAAAGGCCTTGGCAGCTGCGAATTATGGGCGACCGCCGCGGTTTCAAGGCCGCGGCGGCGCAGCGGGAGCCGGTTCTAGCCCCGCGCCGCCTGCTCAATGCTCTGCGCCAAAAAGCGCAGCATCTGCGGGTGGCCGGAGGTGGCGGCGTTGAAGCGCATCCAGGTGCTGGGCGCCTGGGTGGGCGAGAACAGGCTGCCGGGGGCGAAGACGAAGTTCTCGTCCAGGCCGGCATTGGTCACCTGCAGGGAGTCCACGCCCAGGTCACCCCAGAGGAACATGCCGCAGGGCGCAAGATTGGGAAACTTCACGCCAACGCCTTCGAGTGCCTTGAGCGTGGCGGCGCGGCGGCCTTCCAGCTTGTGGCGCAGACGCTCCACATGCTTGCGGTAGTGCCCTTCAGACAACACCTTGTGCACTACCCGCTCGCCGATCTCCGGGCTGGTGAGCGAGAGCAGCATCTTCTGGTCCACGAGGCTGGCGGCCAGGCCCACCTCGGCCGCAATGAAGCCCACGCGCAGGTTGGCGGCCAGGGTCTTGGAGAAGCTGCCCAGGTAGATCACGCGCTTGAGCTGATCCAGGCTGGCCAGACGCGTGGCCGGCTGGATGTGGCTGCCGGGGTGGAAGTCGCAGTACACGTCGTCTTCGACGATGTGGAAGTCGAACTGCTCGGCCAGACGCAGGATCTGGAAGGCCTTGGCGGCAGACAGGCTGTGCCCGGTGGGGTTGTGCAGCACGCTGTTGATCACGTACAGCTTGGGCTTGTGCAGCTCGGCCAGACGCTTGAGTTCGCCCAGATCCGGGCCATCGTGCGTGTGCGGCACGCCGATCACGCGCAGGCCCTGGGCATTCAGCGCGGCAAACAGCACGAACCAGCCGGGGTCATCCACAAAGACCACATCACCCGGTTGGGCCAGCTGGCGCGCCACCAGCGTGAGCGCCTGGGTGACGCCGGTGGTGGTGAGGATCTGCTGCGGGGCGGCTTGGATCTCGAGTTCGGCCAGCTTGATGGTGAGCTGTTCGCGCAGCGGCTCGTAGCCGTAGGGCGTGCCGTAGCGCAGCAGGCTGGTGCCGTCTCCGCGGGCGTAGGCGCGCAGTGCGTGGGCAATCAGCTCGGCGTCCAGCCATTCCGGGGGGAACGTACCGGTGCCCGGCATGTGATGTGGCCCGCCCACATCGCGGAACAGGTTGCGCAGCAGCCAGACCGTATCCATGGTCTGGTGCTCCGGCACGGCCAGCGGCTTGGCGGGCGCGAGAGTTCGTTCTCTCACGAAAAACCCGCTGCCCCGCTTGGATTCGATCAGGCCCTGCCCGACCAGACGGTCATAGGCCTCGACGACCGTAAAGCGCGAGACGCCTTCGCGCTCGGCGAGCAAGCGGATCGAGGGCAGCTTGCCGCCCGGCTTGAGGATGCGCTCCTCGATGCGACGGCGAAACCGCTGCACCAGTTGATCGACCAGGGTCTCGTCGGCGGCGCGATCCAGGTTCTCATTGCGCCGGGCCGGTGCGGGTCGGCCTTCAGCCAGGTTGCCGGGGACGATGCTCTGTTCTCGTTCCAATGCCATCACGCTTTCCTCTGTGAATGATCAACTGTACCGGGAGTGTATCGGAGGAAAACACTATGGTGCACCGCTATGGTCTTTGGATTTTTCAATGGCGACGCAGGGCACTGACTATCAGCCGACGCGGCAGGCTGCCGCAGCGCTGAACGCGGCTGACGTCGCAACCGGCACGGCGGCGGGCATTGCACCCACCCGAAACACATCCGCCGGCCAAGCGGGCGGCGGCCTGCTGCTCGGTCTGATGGGTGTGATGGTGTTTTCGCTCTCACTGCCGATGACCCGGCTGGCGAACACGGAACTGCCGCCGCTGTTCGTCGCCTTCGGGCGCATGGCGGGTGCCGGCCTGCTTGCCGCAGCCATCGTGCTGGCACTCCAGGTGCGCCGGCCGCAGGGCAGCGAATGGCGCGACGTGCTCTGGGCCGCGCTGGGCGTGGTGGTGGGTTTTCCGCTGCTGTCGACCCTGGCGGTGAAGTATGTGAATGCCTCGCACGCCGGCGTGATCAACGGCCTGCTGCCCTTCTTCACCGCGCTGGCCGCCGCCCTGCTCTACCGCGAGCGCCTGCCGCGCGCCTTCTGGCTGCTCTGCACGGTAGGCACCGGGCTGGTCTGCACCTTTGCATGGCTGGCGGGTGGCGGCACCTGGAACGCGGGCGATGCACTCATGCTGCTGGCGGTGCTCGCCGCCGCGCTGGGCTATGCCGCAGGGGGCGTGGCCTCGCGCACCCTGGGTGCGTGGCAGACGATCTGCTGGGCACTGATTCTGAGCATGCCCGTAAGTGTGCCGGTGGCCGCAGGCCTCATGATGATGCAGCCCACTGCACTGGCCACGGCAGGGCTTGGCGCCTGGAGCGCCTTTGCCTATGTGACGGTGATGTCGCAGCTCGTGGGCTTCTTCGCCTGGTATGGCGGGTTGGCGCGCGGGGGCGTGGCGCGGGTCGGCCAGATTCAGCTGCTGCAGATCTTTCTGACGGCCGCGGCGGCGGGCCTGTTCTTCGGCGAGGCTGTGCCCTGGTACCTGTGGTTGTTTGCCGGCGGGGTCGTCGCCCTGATTGTTCTGCTGCGGCGGTTCGCGGCATTGCGTTAAACAATCCGTTACATATACTGACCCGTAGCTTTCGTGACAGGCCGGTCGCATCAACGTCCTGAAACGAACGCTTCACAGCACCGACTCATGAGCCTCGAACTCCCGTACATCACCTGCGACGTGTTCACCCGCCAGCGCTTCGGCGGCAACCCGCTCGCCGTGGTGTTCGATGCGGATTCGCTGGATGAGGAAGCGATGCAGCGCATCGCGCGCGAGTTCAACTATTCCGAGACCAGCTTCGTGCTCAAGCCGGCCCAGCCGGCGCACACGGCTCGCGTGCGCATCTTCACGCCGGAGAGCGAGCTGCCCTTTGCCGGTCACCCTACCGTGGGCACTGCCTTCGCGATCGCGCGCGAGCGCTTGCCCGGTGCCACGAGCATGCTGCTCGAGCTGCCCGTGGGTGTGACGCACATCGCGCTGGATGCCACGGCGGACGGCCCCGGGCGCGTCAGCTTCGAGAGCCCGCGCAATCCGGCCATGACCCACACGCCGCTGAAGCCGCCCACGCTGGCGTCCATGCTCGGCTTGTCCAGCACCTCGCTGGTGCCGGGCGCGCCTTGCGAGATCTGGAGCTGCGGCGTGCCCTTCACCATGGTGCCCTTGCGCGACGGTTCTGCGCTGTCTGCCGCGGCGCTGGATCTGGTGCAGTGGAATGCGCTGCGCATCTCGGCCAACGTGCTGGCGGAGCGGCCCTGGATGTATCCGATGCAGATCGACGCGGAAAAACGGCGCGCCCGCGTGCGCATGTTCTGCCCCGGCCTCGGCTTTCCGGAAGACCCGGCCACGGGCAGTGCCGCAGCGGCACTGGCGGGCTATCTCGCTGCGCACATCGAACAGGCGGACGGCCGCTACGAGTGGACGGTGATCCAGGGGGTGGAGATCAACCGCGCCAGCGAGCTGCACCTGTGCTTCACCCGGGCCGACGGCCAGGCCACGCAGGTGCAGGTGGGCGGGCATTGCGTGCCCGTGGCGCGCGGGACGCTCACCATCAGCTGAACCGCCGGCGCTGCGGGCTCAGCCGAGCAGGAACACGGCGGCGATCACGCCAATGCCCAGCAGCAGATTCACGCCCATCAGCAGGCGGATCATCGCCATCTGCGTGCCGGCGGCGGGCAGATCTCCCGCCTCAAGCGCCGCCTCCAGCCGGCCGTAGGGCACAAAACGCAGAAACAGGTACACGGCGAGCATCACGCCAAAGGTGCCGAGCATCACATGCCAGCCCACGGGCGCACGCGCCATGGGCGTACTGCCCCACAGGAACACGCCGCTGGCCACGATCAGCGCGATCGCGACCAGTGCCCAGTGCAGAAATCGCCCGACCACCTCGCGCATCAGCGGCAGGCGCTCGGCCGGCGTGAGGTCCTGCACGCTGGGGCGCAGCACCACGTGGGCGAAGAACATGCCGCCCACCCAGATCACAACCCCCAGCACGTGGATGAAGAGCCAGAACTCCCGGTTCATCGATCAGCTTCCCGGTTTATTGTTTCGTGTCCGCTTTCCTGAGCACGCGGGTTTCGCCCAGTGCAAAGAGCACAAAGGCGTCGTCGGCCACGCCGTACTTCCTGCGTGCCAGGGGCAGATTGTCGATCGGCGCCTCGATCACGTCGTCGCACAGGCGGAAGGTGCCCCAGTGCACGCCCATGGAAAGCCGGCTCTTCACATCGAGGTGGATCTTCACGGCGTCGTCTTCATTGACATGCTGGGTCTGCATGAACCAGCGCGGCAGGTAGCAGCCCACGGCAATTTGCGAGAAATCAAAGCCGCCAAAGCGCGCGCCGATGTCGGCAAAGTCCTTGCTGTAGCCGGTGTCCCCCGTGAAGAACATCGAATAGGGGCTGCCCGCCGCTTGCGCCTGCACCACAAAGCCGCCCCAGAGCGTGGCGTTGCGGTCCCAGGGCGTGCGGCTGCTCCAGTGCTGCACGGGCACAAAGTTCACGGTCACTGCGCCGCCCGGCGCAGGCAGCTCGAAGCGCTCCCACCAGTCCATGCGGCGCACGTTGGTGATGCCCTCGTTCTTCATCCAGAGGTCCAAGCCCAGGGGCACCACAAACAGTGGCGGCCCGCCGGCCTGCTGGTTCAGGGCCCGCACGCTGGGGCGGTCCAGATGGTCATAGTGGTTGTGGCTGACGAGCACCACGTCAATGCGCGGCAGCTGCGCGAGCGTGATCGGCAAGACCACTTCGCGCTTGGGGCCAGCAAAGCCCACCGGCGAGGCGCGCTCGGAGAAGTGCGGGTCCGTGAGAATGTTCAGCCCGTTGATCTGCCACAGCGCCGTGGAGTGGCCGATCCAGGTCACCGACACGTCTTTCGTGTTGCGCTTGAGATAGGCCAGATCGGGCGTGGCCACCGGCACCCGCGCCACATTTGAGGGCGGCGGCGGGTTGCTCCAGCGTTCGCGTTGCCACTGCCAGAAGCTCGGCTGCCCCTCGGCCCAGTTATCGATGTAGTTGTTGTTGAAGCCGTCCGGGCGGTGGTGCTTCTTCGCGGGGTCGTAGTACGGATTGCTGGTGCCGCAGGCAGTCAGCAGCATGGCCGATGCGGCCAGCACAAAGCGTTTCATGGGGTCTTGTTTTGGAGGAGGTGCAGCGATTATCGCCACCCGCCTCCAGATGGCACCGCCGCCGCCCAAAACAAGCCGCAGATACGTCAATCTGTCCTAAATTGACGTATTTATTACACAAATTTCACCAAAAAGCGCTGAAGACTGGCTACTGACAAGCGGAAAGTGCCAAACCATGACTTTCACAAAATCATGGCCGAAAATGACACTCAATAGAGCATGCGTACCCGCAACCCCTTGCCCTTGGCATCCAGCAGCTTGCCCTTGCGCGCCCGCTTGCCGATGAAGGGTGCCAGCTGGCGCGGGCCGAAGGTTTCCTCGTGGGTTTTGTTGCGGTAGTCGGTGATGGCCACGAAGCCGGCCTCGGAGATGGGCAGCGCGTGCAGCAGCTGCTCGCCCTTGTCCAGTTCCATCAGGATCACGCCCTTGCCGCCAGCCGACAGCGTCTTGAGCTCGTCCAGACCGAACACCAGCAGGCGCTCCTTGCCCGGCTTGCCGCCGATCACGGCCACGGCGCTCGCGTTGCGCGCAAAGCGGATCAGGCCCAGCGGCTCGTCGCCTTCGTCCAGCGACAGGAAGGTCTTGCCGCCGCGCTGGCGGGTGAAGAGATCGGACAGCTTGGTACCGAAGCCCATGCCGCCCCTGGTGGCCATGAGCAGCGGCGTGTCTGCCGCGCCCGCCAGCATGTGCAGCACCTTGCTGCCGGCTTCGAGTTCGATCAACGTGGTGATAGGCTGGCCGTCACCACGTGCGCTCGGCAGGCTGGCCACCGGCACGCTGTACACCCGGCCGTTGCTGCCCAGCACCACGAGGTTGTCCAGCGTGGAGCACTCGAACGCGCCGTAGAGGCTGTCGCCCTGCTTGAAGGTGAAGAGGCTCGCGTCGTGGCCGTGGCCCTGGCGCGCGCGCACCCAGCCCTTCTCGCTGACGATGACCGTGACCGGCTCGTCCTCGATTCTCACTTCGATGCTGGCGCGCTCCGCCGCCTGGATCAGCGTGCGACGTGCGTCGCCATACTGCTTGGCATCGGCCTGGATCTCCTTGATCACCAGGCGCTTGAGCGCGCTTTCATTGCCCAGCAGTTCCTCAAGCTCGGTCTTCTCCGTGCGCAGCTCGGCCAGCTCCTGCTCGATCTTGATGCCCTCAAGCTTGGCCAACTGCCTCAGGCGGATTTCCAGAATGTCCTCGGCCTGCCGCTCGGAGAGCTTGAAGGCGGCGATCAGGTCGGCCTTGGGGTCGTCGGCCGCGCGGATGATCTTGATGACCTTGTCGATATTCAGCAGGACCGCCTGCCGGCCTTCGAGGATGTGGATACGGTCGTCCACCTTGGCCAGTCGGTGCTGGCTGCGGCGGCGCACCGTGGCCACGCGGAACTGGCCCCACTCCACCAGAATCTCGCGCAGCGCCTTCTGGCGCGGCCGGCCATCCAGGCCGATGGTCACCAGGTTGAGCGGCACATTGCTTTCAAGCGAGGTCTGCGCCAGCAGGGTGTTGACCAGCTCCTGCCGGTCGATCTTGCTGGTCTTGGGCTCGAACACCAGACGCACCGCGGCTTCCTTGCCGGACTCGTCGCGCGCAGCATCCAGCACACCGAGCATCTGCGCCTTGAGCTGCTGCTGTTCCGGCGTCAGGCTCTTCTTGCCGGCCTTGACCTTGGGGTTGGTCAGCTCCTCGATCTCGGAGAGCACCTTGGCGGCCGACACACCGTGCGGCAGCTGCGTGATGACGAGCTGCCACTGGCCACGCGCCAGTTCCTCGAACTCGTAGCGCGAACGTACCTTCAGGGACCCACGGCCCGTGCGATAGGCCTCGGCAATGTCGGCGCTGCTAGAGATGATCTGCCCGCCGCCCGGGAAGTCTGGCCCCGGCAGGAGGGCCATGAGTTCGGCGTCCGGCAGGCTCTCGTTCTTGATGAGCGCGACGGCGGCCTCGGCCACCTCCTTCAAGTTGTGCGGCGGCACCTCGGTGGCCATGCCCACGGCAATGCCGCTGGCGCCGTTGAGCAGCAGCATCGGCAGCCGTGCGGGCAGCAGGCGCGGTTCTTCCTGCGTGCCGTCGTAGTTGGGGATGAAGTCCACCGTGCCCTGATCGATCTCATCGAGCAGCAGACGGGCAATAGGCGTCAAGCGCGCTTCGGTGTAGCGCATGGCCGCGGCGCCGTCGCCGTCGCGGCTGCCGAAGTTGCCCTGCCCGTCGATCAGCGGGTAGCGCAGAGTGAAGTCCTGCGCGAGACGCACCAGCGCGTCGTACACGGACTGGTCGCCATGCGGGTGCAGCTTGCCCAGCACATCGCCCACCACAGCCGCACTCTTGCGCGGCTTGGCCGTGGGGCCAAGGCCCATCTCGTCCATCGCATACAGGATGCGCCGCTGCACGGGCTTCAGGCCATCTTCTACCTGCGGCAGTGCACGGCCCTTGACCACCGAGACGGCGTATTCCAGATAGGCGCGCTCCGCGAAGTGCCCTAGGGTGACGGCATCGCCGCCGCCGCCGTTGCCGTCATTGCCGAAGAGATTGGTTTGAACGTCAGTCATGTCGTTTCAGAGGAGATTCATGTGTTCGGAAGGCATCACACCAAGCGCAGCGGCACCGCGCGGGCGATGGCCGAGAAATCCCGGTCGCTGGTCAGCAGCGGCACATCGTGCGCGATGCACAACTGCGCGATCAGGCAGTCGTAGCTCGAACGCGGCGTGGCGCCCTGCTGGCGGCAGCGGCGGTAGATGTCGGCGGCGGCCAGGAAATCGGCTTCGTCATCAATCTGCGCATAGTCCAGCGCCTCGAACTGGCTGCGTAGGCGCTCGGCCTGCCTGGGCTGCATCACGCCGGCCAACACTTCCTGCAGGATCGGCCCGCAGGTCCAGACGTTGGCACCATCGAGCAGCGCCAAGCCCAGACGCTGCACCTCGCGCGTGGGGTTCTGCTTGAAGTGGTCGATCCAGACGCAGCTGTCGACCATGAAGCGCTCAGGGATGGGAACTGCGGGCTCGGCCATGGCCGCGGCACTGATCATGTGCCACGCGCCTTGCGGGGCACGCGCGCGGCGGCAACCTCAGGCGCTGCATAGGCCGCAGCCGGCTCCTGCACGAGCAGCGCGGTGCTGTCGCCCTTGCCACGCAGCTCGGCAGCGGACCCGGAGAACTCCACCTTGCCGGCCATGTCCAGCAGGGCGCGCATGGCCAGGCGGCGGCGGTACTCCTTGAGCGCGGCCTCCACGGCCTCACGCTTGGTCTTGTGCCCGCCCTCGGCCTGCACGTAGGCGATCAACTCGTCGTCCAGCTCTATATTGGTGCGCATGATCGACTCCTGGATACACTGATCATACACATAGTATATTATTTTTCATACACCAAACAAACATCGTCTGCTGCCCCTTCAGGCACATCGCATCAGATGTCGGCCTCAACCTCGTTGCCCTTCTCTTCCAGCCAGCTGCGGCGCGAACTTGCCTCGCCCTTGCCCATGAGCATTTCAAACAGGCTGTTGGTGCCGGATTCGTCCAGCTCGCCGAGCGCCACGGGCAGCAGGCGGCGGGTGTCGGGGTTCAGGGTGGTTTCCCAGAGCTGCTCGGCGGTCATTTCGCCCAGACCCTTGAAGCGGCTGATGCTCCAGGCGGTCTCGGCAAAGCCGTCCTTGCGCAGTTTGTCCAGGGTGTGGGTCATCTCGCCTTCGTCCAGGCAATAGATCTTCTGGGCGGGGCGCTTGCCGCGGGCCGGCACGTCCACGCGGAACAGCGGCGGCCGCGCCACGTGCACATGGCCACGCGCCACCAGCTGCGGAAAATGTTTGTAGAAAAGCGTCAGCAGCAGCACCTGGATGTGCGAGCCGTCCACGTCGGCGTCGGACAGGATGCAGATCTTGCCGTAGCGCAGGTTGCTGAAATCCACCGTGTCCGTGGTGCCGTGCGGGTCCACGCCCACGGCCACGGCAATGTCGTGCACCTCGTTGTTGGCAAACAGGCGGTCGCGCTCCACTTCCCAGGTATTGAGCACTTTGCCGCGCAGGGGCAGGATCGCTTGAAACTCCTTGTCGCGGCCCATCTTGGCGCTGCCGCCGGCGGAGTCCCCCTCCACCAGATAGATCTCGTTGCGCGAGATGTCGGTGCTCTCGCAATCGGTGAGCTTGCCGGGCAGCACGGCCACGCCGCTGCTCTTGCGCTTTTCCACCTTCTGGGCGCTGCGCAGGCGGCTCTGCGCCTGCTTGATGACCAGCTCGGCGAGCTTCCTGCCCTCGGCCACATGTTCATTGAGCCAGAGCTCCAACTGCGGCTTCACATAGCCGCCGATCAGGCGCACGGCGTCACGCGAGTTCAGACGCTCCTTGATCTGGCCCTGGAACTGCGGGTCCAGCACCTTGGCGCTCAGGATGAAGCTGGCGCGGTTGAACACGTCTTCCGGCAGCAGCTTCACGCCCTTGGGCAGCAGGCTGTGCAGATCAATGAAGCTCTTCACCGCACCGAACAGGCCTTCACGCAGGCCGCTTTCGTGCGTGCCGCCGGCCGTGGTCGGGATGAGGTTGACGAAGCTTTCGCGGATCAGGTTGCCGTCCTCGGTCCAGACCACCACCCACTCGCCGCCCTCGCCTTCGGCGAAGGTCTCGTGCCCGGCCGGAGCAAATTGCTCGCCGGCAAAGGGCGGGATCACCGGCTCGGCGCCCTGCAACTCGGCCATCAGGTAGCCGCGCAGGCCGTCCTTGTAGAGCCAGCTCTGTTTCTCGCCGGTCTTCTCCACATGGAGCGTGAAGCGCACGCCGGCCAAGAGCACCGCCTTGCTGCGCAGCAGCCGGGCCAGTTCCGCCTGCGGGATCATGGGCGAATCGAAGTACTTCCCGTCCGGGAAGGTGACGACACGCGTGCCCTGCTTCTTGTCCTCGGCCGTAGCGGCGCGGGTCTTGAGCGGCTCGATCACCTCGCCGCCATTGCCGAACACCAGGTGATGCACCTGCTTGTCGCGGCTCACGGTCACTTCAAGCCGCGTGGCCAGGGCGTTGGTCACGCTCACACCCACGCCGTGCAGGCCGCCGGAAAACGCGTAGGCACCGCCCGAGGCCTTGTCGAACTTGCCGCCAGCATGCAGGCGGGTGAAGACAATCTCCACCACCGGCACCTTCTCTTCGGGGTGCAGGCCGCAGGGGATGCCGCGGCCTTCGTCGTCCACCACCACGGCGCCATCGCGGCGCAGGGTGACTTCGATGTGCTTGCCGAAGCCCGCGAGGGCTTCGTCGCAGGCGTTGTCGATCACTTCCTGGATGATGTGCAGCGGGTTGTCGGTCCGGGTGTACATGCCCGGACGCTGCTTGACCGGCTCCAGGCCCTTGAGGACCCGGATCGAGGCTTCGCTGTACGCGTTGGTGGTGGCCATGGTGCAGTTCGGGGAGGATGCGGGCGCGCAGGCCCGAGGCAGCAGTGCGGCGCCGTGGCCGGTCGCCTGAGCGGCAAACCCGGCGGGCCGCTACCGGGACGGGCGCTCTATCGAGCCACGCCCCCAGTCAGCGCAAGAAGGCCGGGATTGTATCGACGGGGTCTGTGCGGGCTGCTCAGCGCCCGGCGGGATCAAGGGGAAACGGCTGCACACCAAGAGCCGTTCCGCTTGTCTGGTGCGGGTTTCCAGCCCATTTGGCCTGAAGAACCGCGCCAGAAGCGCGGGGAGCACATTTCCGCCCGGCGGGTTGTCGGACAGCCGAGGCCGGCCGAACAGCGATCGGGTGGGCGGGTTCTGCATCCCGGCGGCCGGCCGGCGCTGGGCGGCCGCACGGCGTCAGTGTCCTCGTCGGCGAACCTCTGTTAGAGGCCTCACTCAAATCTCAGATACTTGCGCCGGGAACCTCATCAAACGCCTCATAAACGTTGCTTAGAAACCAACTTGTCTCCCCAATGTGTCGAGGATTGTGAAAACTTGAGCCGAAATTGCATGGAGATCATTTCTTACAAAAGACAAGGCCTGGAAAACGCTTCAGACTGTGCACACATGACGCCTCAGCCCGATCTGAGGCGCGCTTCAAAGGAACGGAACACATGCGCTACTTCAAAACCCTGTTCGCGCTGGGCCTCGCCGCCCTCGGCACGTCTGCGATGGCCCAAACCGCCACGACCACCTTCAACGTCACCGCCTCCGTGACCAAGGTCTGTACCGTCAGCGCCACCACGCTGGCCTTCGGCAGCTATGACCCGTCGAGCGGCACGGCGCTGGACCAGACCAGCACCATCAACGTGCGCTGCACCCGCAACACGCCGTTCACGGTCGCCCTGAACACCGGCGGCACCGGCGGCACCTTCACCAACCGCGTGATGCGCGACGCCGCCCCTACGCCCAACACCCTGAACTACAACCTGTTCACCACCAGCGCGCGCACCACCGTGTGGGGTGACGGCACAGGCACAACCGGAACCATGCCTGGAGTTGGTGCCGGCATGGGGGTGCCCAATACCGTCGCGCTGACCGTCTTCGGCCGCATCCCGGACCAACCGACCGCCGTGCCGTCCACCACCTACAGCGACACCATCACGGTGAGCGTCGCCTACTGACATGAACACGCGCGCTCTTGCCTTGCGCAGCGCGGCGCTTGCCGCGCTGGGCGTGCTCTGGCTGCCGATGGTTTCGGCCCAGACCGCCACGACAACTTTCAACGTCACGGCCACCGTGGCGAAGATCTGCAATGTCAGCGCCACCACGCTGGCCTTCGGCAGTTATGACCCGTCAAGCGCCGGTCCGCTGGACCAGTCCAGCACGATCAGCGTGCGCTGCACCCGCACCACGCCGTTCACGGTCAGCCTGAATACCGGCGGCACGGGCGGCACCTTTGCCAGCCGCGTGATGCGCGACACGGCTCCGACGCCCAACACCCTGAACTACAACCTGTTCACGACCACCGCCCGCACCACCGTGTGGGGCGACGGCACCGCGGGCACAGCGCCTGTCGGTGGAACAGGCTTGGGCATGGCGGCCGGCAATGCTGTGGCGCTGACGGTCTTTGGCCGCATCCCGGTGCAACCCACTGCAGTGCCCTCGACGACCTACAGCGACACGATCACGGTGTCCGTGGCGTACTGAGCAGGATTCATCGCCGACCGGGCGCGTCGAGCGGGTAGGCTTCTACCTGTTCCACGCGCCCTCTTTCCATCATGAAGCCCTTGCACCACTGGATTGATCATCTCCGCACCGGCCTGCTGATCGGGTGGTTGGCGACCCTGCTGACCCTGCCCGGCATGGCGGCCGCGGGCGACTTTGCCATCAGCCCGACGCGCATCGACCTGCACGAACGCAGCCGCTCCGCGGTCATGATGCTGACCAACAACGACGCCAACCCGGTCACCATCCAGATCAGCGGCCTGCGCTGGCACCAGCGCGAGGGCACCGACGCCACCGAAGCCACGGGCGACCTGATCGTCACGCCGCTGGTGGTCACCGTGCCGCCCAAGGCCACGCAGATGATCCGCGTGGGCCTGCGCGGCGCGGTGGCGGCCGAGGCGCAGCAGCGCACCTACCGCATCATCGTGGACGAGGTGCCGCCCGCGCCGGCGCCGGGTGCAGCTGCCGTTCAACTGGCGCTGCGCATGTCCGTGCCCTTGTTCGTGGAACCCGCCGGCATGACCACAGCACCCAGCGACGAGTCTCTGGCTGCGCAGGTGGACTGGACCTTGCGCCGGGCGCGCACGGCTGAAGGCACGGAGCTTGCCCGGCTCAGCGCCACCAACAGCGGCAAGCACACGGCGCGCTTTGTGTCGGCCCGGCTGCTGCGCAACAGCACTGCGGTGGGTGAAGATCAGGGTCTGATCTATGTGCTGCCCGGCGCCACCCGCACGGTGGACATCCCACTCAGCCCCGCGCAAGCCTCGGCCCTGGCCGCTGGTACCGCTTTCGAGCTGCAGTTGGGCACCGTGGCTGGGCAGCGCCGGGTGGAACTGACGCTGCAGTGAGTTCCGGCGGTTCTCCAGCGCTCGCCTGCACGCGCCTCGCCGGAGACGCGCCATACAGCGCGCCGATTCGCGTGGCACTACGCGCCGCCCTGCTGGCCGTGTGCGCCCTCGGAGGCCAGTCACCGGCAAGCGCCCAAACTTCCGCGCCCAGCCTGCCATCCGAGCTCCGCGCCACCGATCCGGCGCCGGTGGACACCGCTGGGGCGCAGGATGTGCTGCTGGAGGTCACCGTCAACGGCGTGGCGCAGGGCGCGGCAACGGCCTTCAAGCGCACCGTCAGCGGCGCCCTGCTGGTGAACATTGACGATCTCGCCGCATGGCGACTGCGCCGTCTGGCTGGGCAGCTGGCCGCCCAAGCGGTACTGATCGATGGCCAGCGCTGGCTGCCGCTGGCCGCGCTCGGCGCTCAAGCAAGCAGATACGACGCCACGCGCCTCACCCTCGCACTCACCCTGCCGGCCGAGGCGTTTGATGCGACGAGCCTGGCTGCGGGCCAGCGCCAGCGCCTGCTGCCCACCCCACCCAGCCCGGGCGGCTTCCTCAACTACGACCTGTCCGCCACGCGCAGCAAAGCGCAGGTGACTGACGACACGCTCGTGCTCAATACGGATGCGGCCGTCTTCGGCCCATGGGGCGCGCTGAACTCGCAGCAGCTGCTCGCCCGCCTGCCCGCGCGCGACAGCCGATTCGTGCGTCTGGAAACCACCTACGTGCGGGATCTGCCGGAGCAGTTGGCCAGCCTGCGCGTGGGCGACGCGATCACCGGGGCCAACCTCACGCGGCCGGTGCGCTTTGGCGGCGTGCAGTTCGCGTCCAACTTTGCCACGGACCCCACGCTCGTCACCTCGCCCCTGCTGCAGTTCGGCGCGTCGGCCAGCCTACCGTCCACGGTGGACGTGTTCGTCAACAACGCGCTCACGCGCTCGCAGTCGGTGCCTGCGGGGCCGTTCAGCATCAGCGGCATTCCGACCGTCAGCGGTGCCGGCACCGTCACCGTCATCGTGCGTGATCTGCTGGGCCGCGAGACCGTGCTCACCCAGCCCTTCGTGGCCAGTGCCAGCCTGCTTGCGCCCGGGCTGCAGTCGTACAGCGCCGAGATCGGCGCGTTGCGTCAGGGCTTTGGAGAGCGCAGCGATGCCTACGGCACCGCGTTCGCAAGCGGCAGCTGGCGCCGCGGCCTGAGCGAACGGCTCACCACCGAGCTGGGTGGCGAACTCAGTGCCAAGCACCGCCTTGCCACTGGCGGGTTGGTGAGCCTGCTGGGTGACTGGGGCGTGCTGTCCACGCAGCTTGCCGCAAGCAGTGCCGACGGCAAGGGCAGCGGCACGCAGGCGGGCGTGAGCATCTCGGCCAGCAACCTGGGCGCCGCCCGGCTCGGCCTGGCGCTGCGCTATCGCCAGACTTCGCAAGCCTTCACCAGCCTGGCCACGCTGGATGCGCCTGCCAGCGGCCTGGTGCTCGCCAGTCTGCAGGCTCGCGCAGAGCTGGACGCCAGCGCGAGCATGAGCCTGGGCGGACGCGGTTCGCTGGCGGCAGCATGGATCCGAACCTCTCCCTTTGACCGATCACGAAGCGACACGACGATCCGCTCGCTCAGCTACAGCCAGCCCGTGGGCCGCCGCGCCTTTCTGGGTGTGAGCCTGCAGCATGTGGCGCAGGCCTGCGGATCGGTGCCCGGTCAGTCCTGCGGCAGCCACTCAGCCTCTGCCTTCATCAGCCTGCCTCTGGATGCCGGCTGGTCCGCCAGCGCGACCGCGCAAGACACCGCAGGCCGGCGCGAGTTTTCACTGCGGGCGCAGCGCGCGCCCGAGGGCCGCCTGGGTGCCAGTGGCGCAATCGAGGTGTCTGACCGCGGCCTGCTGCGCGCAGAGTCCCAGTATGAAGCCATGCAGTACGGCGTGAGCCTGGACGCCGAGCGCCGCCCCGGCAGCCAGGCCGTACGGGCCGGCGTGCGCGGCGCAGTGGGCTGGCTCGATGGCGAATGGATCGTCTCGCGCAACCTGGGTGATGCCTTTGCCGTGGTCACCGTGCCCGACAGCCCGGAAACCCGCATCTACGCCAACAACCTGCCGGCCGGCCGCACGGACGCGCGCGGCCGCATCGTCATCCCCAACCTGCTGCCCTACAACCGCAACGAGATCGCCATCGAGCCGCTGGATCTGGCCATGGACATGGAGATCCGCAGCCTCAAGGTGGACGTCGTGCCCTACACCCGCAGCGGCGTGGCCGTGACGATGCCCGTGCGCCGGCTCAGCCCGGCCACCGGCCTGATTGTGAATGAGCGTGACCAGCCCCTGCCCCCCGGCACCGAGCTGCGCGCCCTGCCGGGTGACCAGACGGTGGCTCTTGGCCGCGACGGCCGTGTGTTCATGAATGACGCGACCGGCGTGCAGGCCCTCGAGGCGCGTGCAGCAGGGCAAACGCTGTGCCGTGCAAACGTACCTGAGGGCCACACTGCAGACGGCATGAAGGACTGGGGTCGGCTGCGCTGCACGCCGCCGGCACGATAGGATTCAGGCCATGACGCAGGGCAGGACACACTCACTGAAGCGCGCCGCGCTCGCACTCGCGGCGGCGCTGGGCATGAGCATGGGCCACGCCTGGGCGGCGAGCTGCTCCGTGAGCTTTCCGTCCACGCTCAACCTGGGCGTGTACGACACCATCAATGCGCTGCAACCTGCGCCGTGGACCTTCACCGTCACCTGCACACGCACCGTGGGTGGCGGCCAGTCAGAGAGCGTCACCCTGCGCTCGTTTTTCAGCACAGGCTCAGGCAGCTATGCCAATCGCACGCTCGTCGGCAGCCCCGTGGCGGACACGCTGAACTACAACCTGTTTGCCGACGCGGCCTACACCCTGGTGCGCGGCGACGGATCAGCGGGCACCTTCGTGGGCGGCCCGGTCGTGCTCACACTCACGCCCACCAACCCGACGCAGCAGGCGACCGGCCAGGTGTTTGTGCGCGTTCCCGGCGGCCAGAATGTCGCCCCCGGCACCTACACCACCACGGCGCCGGTTGTGATCAGCATCACGTTCTGAATCCGGTCGCGCTTGCTCGGCTGTTCGCCGCGGCGGCGCTCAGATCGCTTCCACGGCCAGACGCGGCGCCGGCAGTTCGGCCGGCGTGTCCGGCCCCACCCAGATGCGCGCGCCTACCGTCACCGGTGCCGGCGCTGGCCCGCCCGGCGCCACACGCAGGGCCGCCGCCGGCAGCCCTTGACCGTTGAGCAGGCTCATCCGCACGCCCGGCAGCGCCACGGGCGCGAGGCTGAGCTGGTGGCCGCGCGGTTCATTGGAGCGGATCAGCACCACCCATGCGGCCGGTACGTCCACATAGCCGCGCTCGCGCGCCGCTGCGGTCACCTGGATGCGCGCAGGCTGCTCGATCATGCGCACCTGTGTATAGGCGCGGACGCTGGCCGTCACCAGCATGGTGTTGCTGTGGGACTGTGCCACAGCGGGCATTGCCGCCGCCCAGCCCGCCACTACGGCTATCCATGCACTCCATCGCGCCATGCTGCTCACGCTCTGCTCCGGTTGCGGAGGCTTGGCCCCCTACGGCAATGCTTTCGGCAGCGCGGGCGCAGGTCTTGAGCGCGGTCGATAGCAAATGCAGACTGAGCAACTTCTTAGGCAATCGTTCATGCCTTCGGCCCGGCCGACGTGCACGCGCAACGCATGCGGGCTCACCGGCTTGCGCGGTCAGCGTCCGAGCCAAAGTCTTTCCGCTTGTCCGGCGCGGCTTTCCAGCCGGTTTGCCCCGAAAAGCCGCACCAGAAGCGCGTCTTGCCTCGCGGATGCGGGCTGAAGCCCCGCAAACAGGGCACGATGGCGGCGGAGGCTGGCGGTTCTGGCTACAGTCCGGCGCACCCCTTGCGAGTCTTCCGGCGCTGCCGCAATCCGCCCATGCCCCATCGTTCGAGCACGCACGCCTGGCGCCCGGCCTCACACGGCTGGCGTATCGGGCTGATCGCCGCCTGCATCAAGCTCGCGCTGCTGGGCGCGCTGGTGTGGCTGCTGTCAGGCTGTGCGGCCCCGCTGCCCTCGCTGGAAGGGCGCAGCTCGTCCATGCAGTTTCCCTTGCCCCTGCCGGCGCCTCGGGCCGCAGCGCCCGCACCAACAACCGCCGCTGCCTCGCCCAGCCACACCATGCCCCCGACCCTCCCGACCCAACACTCCGCTCAAAGCGCGGCTGCCGCGCCGCCCGCCAGCCCCTTTGCCGCCATCCGCCACCCGGCAGGCGTGCCGGCCGAGCACAGCGGCGTGCTGGTTCTGAGCTCGCCGCTGGAGGCCTATGCGGCGCGCGTGCTGCTGGTGCGCAATGCCGTGCAGTCCCTGGACGTGCAGTACTACATCTGGAAGAGCGACACCACCGGCCTGCTGCTACTCGACGAGTTGCGCGCCGCGGCCGAGCGCGGCGTGCGCGTGCGCCTGCTGCTGGATGACAACGGCATCGAGGGCATGGACCGGCTGCTGGCCGAACTCCATGCCCTGCCCCATTTCGAGGTGCGCCTGTTCAACCCCTTCAGCGGCCGCAGCTTCAAGCGCCTGGGCTACCTGAGCGACTTCTCGCGCCTGAACCAGCGCATGCACAACAAGTCCCTCACGGCCGATTCGCTGGCCACGCTGGTGGGCGGGCGCAACATCGGCGACCCCTACTTCGGCATCGACGATGAAGTGAACTTTGCCGACGTGGATGCCCTGGCCATCGGCCCCGTGGCGCGCGAGGTCGGCGCCTGGTTCGACCAATACTGGAACAGTGACTTCGCCTACCCGATCGACCGCCTGCTCGCCAATGCCGGCCAGGCGCAGGCCGTGGAGCCGCCGGAGTCCCTGGCCGATCGCGTGGCCGCCATCAAGAGCGGGCTGGCCGCCGAGCCCTACCTGGATGCGCTGGACCGCAGCACCACCGTGCAGGCCCTGCTGCAGCAAAGCCGCCCGCTGAACTGGGCGCGGGTGCGCGTGGTGTCCGACCCACCCAGCAAGTTCAGCGGCACCGCGCCGGAGCGTGCGCTGATGCTGGATCGCCTGAGCACCGAGCTCGGCCGCGCGCAAAGCGAGGTCGATCTGGTGTCCGCCTACTTCGTGCCGGGCGAGCGTGGCAGCGCCATCCTGGCCGAACTCGCAAAGAGCGGCGTGCAGACCCGCATCGTCACCAATTCGCTCGCCGCGACGGACGTGGCTTCCGTCCACGCCGGCTACGCCAAGCGCCGCAAGGCCCTCCTCGCCGCCGGTGTGCGCCTCTACGAATTCAAGCCGGACGCAACGCTCGCACAACGCAGCGGCCGCGCCGGCCTGCTCAATGCCACGCGGCGCGACCGTGCGCTGCTGGCCGGTGGCGGCAGCGCCGCGGGTTCGGCCGCCAGCCTGCACGGCAAGACCTTCCTCGTGGACCGCTCGCGCCTGTTCGTGGGCAGCTTCAATCTCGATCAACGCTCCTTCTTCCTGAACTCGGAGATGGGCCTGATCATCGACAGCCCCGCCATCAGCCGCCAGGTGGCCGAGGGCCTCGACCGCGAACTAACCACCGAGGCCTACGAAGTGCGCCTAGACGCGCGCGGCCAGGTGGTCTGGATCGAACGCACGGCCGAAGGCGAGCTCGAGCACCGCACCGAACCCAATGCCGGCCTCTGGCGCCGCTTTCTGAGCTGGCTGCTGCATTGGCTGCCGGTGGAGTGGATGCTGTAGGCCGTCCCGTTAAGATTCACGCCATTGCCCCTGTAGCTCAGTGGATAGAGCATCCCCCTCCTAAGGGGAGGGTCGCACGTTCGATTCGTGTCGGGGGCGCCAAATACAAACGGCCGGTGAGAACCGGCCGTTTTCCATTTCCCTGTGTGAGCTAGAACAACACCCAGGCGAGCACGGCGACAGCAATGGCGGCGAGCACGAGCGCGGTGCTCTTCAGGGAGGCTCCCTCCATCAACGCCTGCAGCGCGATGTAAGCCAATACCAAAGCCGGCCCCGCGAGAAAGAAGATCACCGCAAACTGCCCCGGTGTCAGCTTCCCTCCTGCAACTCCATTACCTAGCAGAAACATCGCGCCAAGCACGCAAACCAACAGGTAGGCCTTGATGCACAGCACGACCAGCGTAGGGCGGTCAATGGAGTCCGACTTTGGATCAATCTCTTGGCGAAGGGGTGTCTGGTCGTCGCTCATGTCACTCATTCGTCCACGCTCAACCGCCTAATCCTGCAAAGCCTTCCCGCTTGTCCCACGGCCCTCTCCAGCCATTTTGGCCTGAAGACCCGCACCAGAAGCCCATCTAGTCTTTCAAGTCCGGGCTACGCCGCCCCGGCCCGTTTGGCTTCCAGCCCTTCCCAGCGCTCCAGCAGGCCGAGCAATTCTTCGTCGATGGCGGCCACGCGCGCGGCGGTCTGGGCGGCTTCGGTGCCGGCACTGACGTAGTAGTTCGGGTCGGCCAGCTTGGCGTTGAGCGCCGCTTGCTCGGCTTCGAGCTTGGCGATGCGATCCGGCAGTTCGTCCAGCTCGCGCTGCTCCTTGAAGGACAGCTTCACGCCGCGTTTGGGCGCCGCACTGGCCACCGGCGCGGCCGCGGGTGCGGACGCGGGTGCGGACGCGGTAGCCACTGCACCTGCAGCGGCAGGCGTGCCGCCGGCGCGGCTTGCAGCGGCTTGCGTGGCCTGGCGCCGCGCCTGCTGGGTGAGCCAGTCAGTGACGCCGCCGGCGTATTCCACCCACTGGCCCGGGCCTTCCCAGGCAATCGTCTGGGTGACGATGTTGTCGAGGAACTCGCGGTCGTGGCTCACGAGGAAAACGGTGCCGTCGTAGTCGCGGATCAGTTCCTCGAGCAGCTCCAGCGTTTCGATGTCGAGGTCATTCGTCGGTTCGTCCAGCACCAGCACATTGGCGGGGCGGGCGAACAGGCGCGCGAGCAGCAGGCGGTTGCGCTCGCCACCGGAGAGGCTCTTGACCGGTGAGCGGGCCCGCGCGCCCGGGAAGAGAAAGTCCGCCAGATAGCTCATGACGTGCTTCTTCTGGCCGCCGATCTCGATGGTGTCGCCACCGGGGGCGATGGTGTCCACCACGGTGCGCTCGGGGTCGAGCTGTTCGCGCAGCTGATCGAAGTAGGCGACCTCCAGGCCGTTGCCGCGCTTGATGGTGCCGGCATCCGCATCCAGCTGGCCCAGGATCAGCTTGAGCAGCGTGGTCTTGCCCGCGCCGTTGGGGCCGACGATGCCGACCTTGTCGCCGCGCAGGATGGTGGCGCTGAAGTCCTTCACCGCCGTGATCCGCTCGCCGCTCTCCGCCACCCAGACCTTGCTCACGTTCTCCAGTTCGGCCACGCGCTTGCTGCCCAGGTTGCCGGTGTCGATGGCCAGGTTCACATTGCCCTGGCGATTGCGGCGCTCGGCGCGCTCGCGGCGCATGTCTTCGAGCCGGGCCACGCGGCCCACGCTGCGTGTGCGGCGCGCTTCCACGCCCTTGCGGATCCAGACTTCTTCCTGGGCGAGCAGTTTGTCGAAGCGGGCGTTGGCGAGCTGCTCGGCATGATCCAGCTCGGCCCGGCGCTGGCGGAAGGCGCTGTAGTTGCCGGGGTAGCTCTGCAGGTTGCCGCGGTCCAGCTCAACGATGCGGGTGCTCACGCGGTCCATGAAGCGCCGGTCGTGGGTGACCAGCAGCACGCTGCCCGCAAAGGCCAGCAGCGTGTCTTCCAGCCACTGGATACCTTCCAGGTCCAGGTGGTTGGTGGGTTCGTCAAGCACCAGCAGATCGGGCTGCGCCACCAGCGCCCGGGCAATGGCCACGCGCTTGCGCTGCCCGCCAGACAGGCCCGCCAGCGGCCGGCTGCCGTCCAGTGCCAGACGCGTGAGCGCGGCCTGCACCTTGGCGCCCATCTGCCAGCCCTGCACGGCGTCGATGCGCTGGGAAATGCTGTCGAGTTCGTCCGCCGTGTGGTTCGGGTCTTCGGCGATGCGGGTGTATTCATCCAGCAGGCCTTGGGTCTCGCCCAGCCCCTGGGCCACGGCCTGCTCGATGGTGAGTGCGCTGCCGAACTCCGGCTCCTGCGACACGGCCGCCAGCTTCAGGCCGGTCTGCGCGCGGCGCTCGCCATCGTCGGGCGTGATCTCGCCCAGGACGATGCGCAGCAGCGTGCTCTTGCCCGCGCCATTGCGGCCCACCAGCGCAATGCGCTCGCCGGGCTCCACGGAAAAGTCTGCGTGGTCCAGCAGCGGCACATGGCCGTAGGCCTGGTAGACCTTGATGAGGCTGAGCAGGGCCATGAGTGTGCGCGACCCCGACTCAAGCCATCTTCAGGAAGTGCTCGCGGTAGTGCTTGAGCTCGGCAATCGAGTCGTAGATGTCCGCCAGGGCCTCATGCTTCTGGCCCTTCTCGAAGCTCTTGTAGACATCCGGGCGCCAGCGGCGGGCGAGTTCCTTGAGCGTGGACACATCCAGATTGCGGTAGTGGAAGAACGCGTCCAGCTTGGGCATGTAGCGCTCCATGAAGCGGCGGTCCTGGTGCACGGAGTTGCCGCACACGGGCGACTTGCCCGGGCCGATGTACTGGCGCAGAAACGCAATCATCTGCTCCTCGGCCTGTGCTTCCGTGGTGGTGGAGGCCTTGACCTTGTCGATCAGCCCGCTCTTGCCGTGCGTGCCCTTGTTCCAGGCGTCCATGGCATTGAGCAGCTCATCGCTCTGGTGAACCACAAACACCGGAGCTTCGGCGATGGTGTTCAGGTGCATGTCGGTCACCACGCAGGCCAGCTCAATGATGCGCTCCTTGTCCGGCTCCAGACCGGTCATTTCCATGTCGAGCCACACCAGGTTGTTGTCATTGGCTGCCATACACTTGCACCTTGTTCTCTTGGGGTGGGAGCAGATCGTGAAAGCGTCTGCGCAAAGCCCGAAATTGTTGCACAGCGGCCCCTGCGTCTCATGACGGCAGCCCGGGTCGGAATGGACGGTTGTCTCGCATGCTCACCTGGTTGTTGCTCGCCTTCATCGCCTTGCGTCTGGGCCTTGCGCTGTGGTTGTCGCGCCGTCAGATCGCCGCCGTCATCGCGCACCGCAACGCCGTGCCCGCGGCCTTTGCCGACAAGGTCACGCTTGCGGCGCACCAGAAGGCAGCGGACTACACCGTGGTGAACCAGCGCTTCGGCTTCACCCGCGCCATCATTGATTGCGCCGTGCTGGTCGCGCTCACGCTGGCCGGCGGCCTGAACCTGCTGTCTGTCGGCGTCGCGCAACTGGCCGAGCCCTACGCACCGCTGGGCAGCGTGCTGCACGGCGTGCTGCTGTTTGCCGCACTCGGGCTCATCACCACGCTGATCGAACTGCCGCTGGACGCGTGGCAGACCTTCCGGATCGAGGCGCGCTTCGGCTTCAACCGCATGAAGCCGGGGCTGTTCTTCATGGATCTGATCAAGGGCCTCGGATTGGGCGCTGCGCTGCTGTTGCCGATCGCTGCACTCATCATCTGGCTGATGCAGACAGCGGGCGCACTGTGGTGGCTCTGGGCCTGGGGTGCGCTGGTCATCTACATGATGTTCATCCAGCTCATCGCGCCGACGGTCATTGCACCCATCTTCAACAAGTTCACGCCGCTTGCCGACGAAGCGATGAAGACCCGCGTCATCGCACTTCTGGAACGCTGCGGCTTCAAGTCGAACGGTGTGTTCGTCATGGACGGCAGCACGCGTTCTGCGCATGGCAACGCCTATTTTTCCGGCTTCGGCGCGAACAAGCGCATCGTCTTCTTCGACACCCTGCTGGAGAAGCTCGACCCCCTGCAGATCGAAGCCGTGCTCGCGCACGAACTCGGCCACTTCAAGCACAAGCACATCACCAAGCGGCTGATTTCCAGCAGCCTGATCATGCTCGGCGGCCTGGCGCTGCTGGGCTATCTGGCCGAGCAAAGCTGGTTCTACGAGCAGCTGGGGGTGGCGCCGATCCTGAATGGCAGCAATGCCGCACTGGCGCTGATTCTCTTCATGTTCGTGCTGCCGGTGTTCACCTATGTGCTGAGCCCCGTGGGCGCGTGGTTCAGCCGCAAGCATGAGTTCGAGGCCGATGCCTTTGCCGTGCAGACCAGCGGCGCGGAGCCGCTGAAGACCGCGCTGGTCAAGCTGTTCGAGGACAACGCCGCCACGCTGACGCCGGACCCCATCTACGCCGCCTTCTACTACTCGCACCCGCCGGCGCCGGTGCGCATTGCGCACATCGAGGCGCAGGCCGCCCAGCACCCCACCCCGCTGCAAGGAGCCCCCGCATGACCAACGCCACCGAACTCACCCGCATGCGCGGCAAGCCCATGAAGGGCCAGCCGGCCATGAGCGACAGCGAAGTGGCCGCCATGCTCACCTCCGTGCCGGGCTGGGCCGTGAAGGACGGCGCCATCGAGAAGACCTTCAGCTTCGCCAATTACCACGAGACCCTGGCCTTCGTGAACGCGCTGGCCTACGTGGTGCATCTGGATGATCACCACCCGGACCTCATGGTCTCGTACAACCGCTGCGTGGTGCGACTGAACACGCACGATGTGAACGGCCTGTCGATGAACGACTTCATCGTCGCGGCCAAGGCCAACGCGCTGTACGCACAGCGTTAACGAGCGTGGCAAGCTCAGCGTTGAGCACCTCCGCACTCATCATCGAAGCCCACGGGCGGCACTACACCGCTCGCACCGCCGGCGGCGAAGTACTGCAGGCCCGCCCGCGCGGCAAGAAGAGCGAATGCGTGGTGGGCGATGCGGTGCAGATCGAAGTCACCGGCCCCGGCGAGGCCGTCATCGAGCAGGTGGCCGAGCGCCGCAACCTGCTCATGCGCGCCGAGGAGCATCGCGAGAAGCGCTTTGCCGCCAACCTGGATGTGCTCGCTTATGTGGTGGCCAGCGAGCCGCCGGTGAGCGACGAGCTGCTGATGCGCGCCGTGGCCGCTGCCCGCGCGGCGGACATCGAGGTCTGGCTGATCATCGGCAAGCGCGACCTACCCGGCGGCGCCGACCTCATGCAGCGCATGAAGTGGCATGCGCCCTCCTTTGCCCGGCAGTTCTCGCTGTCGGCCAGCACGGGCGATGGCGTGGCGCAGCTCGCCGCGGCGCTCAAGGGCAAGCGCACCGTGCTCGCGGGTCAATCCGGCATGGGCAAGAGCAGCCTGCTCAACCGCCTGGTGCCCGGGCTGGATCTGGCCGTGGGCGAGATCTCCGTGGCGCTCTCGGCCGGCAAGCACACCACCACCAGCACGCGGCTGATCAACCTGCCCGGCGGCGGCGAGATCATCGACTCCCCCGGCTTCCAGGCCTTCGGCATCGCGCACCTGAGCAGCACGGAGATCGAGCGCGCCTTCCCCGAGTTCGAGCAGTACGCGCCCAACTGCCGCTACTACAACTGCCGCCATCTGGACGAGCCCGCCTGCGCCGTGCGCGCCGCGGCGGATGCCGGCGAGATTGCTGCGCAGCGCTATGCGGTGTTTCGCAAGCTCGCAACCGCCGCGAGCTAGCTGGATGCGCCGCGCTGCCTGCGGGTCATGCGCGCGGCTGTCGCCCGCAGGCCGCACGCGCGTGAACCCGCGTTTGCGCCGGCGGCAAATGCGAATAGCCTCCAAGCCATGAAGCGCCTGCTCACCGCCCGCCACGCCTTCGAGGCTCACCACTGGGTGAACCTGCTGCGTGCGGCCGGCATTCCGGCGCAGGTGCAGGGTGAGTACCTCGCCGGCGCCTTTGGCGATCTGCCAGCCGACGCCTGCGCGGCGCAGGTCTGGATCAGCAATCCGAAGGACGAGCCGCTCGCGCGCTCGCTGATTCAGGAGGCCCAGGCGCCCCACCCCGCCGGCCCCTGGCGCTGTGCCTGCGGCGAGTCCATCGAGGCGCAGTTCTTTGCCTGCTGGCGCTGCGGCCAGGCGCGGCCGGATTAGGGCCTGTTAACACGACTTATGCGCGTGCGAACCGGTCACTGGGGCTGGCAGGCAAGGCGCAGCGCGCCGCGCGTATGTCAATACGCGCAAGGGGTGCAACGCAGCATGGCGGCCCCAGCGACCGGCTCCCACAGGGTTGTGGCCAAAAAGGCCATGCACGGCGTTGCCCTTGCTCGGCAGGGGTGAGCACGGACAACAAGCGTCCCTGCGTACGCTTGTTGCCTTGCGAACGGCTTGGCCTCTGGCCAAGCGCGCCCTGCAAGGGCACCCTGCCTGCGCAGTGCGCCTTGTGCATGACCTTTTTGACTCACAACGCAGCGTGCATAAGTCGCGTTAACAGGCCCTAGGCGTCTACCGCCGGCTTCCGCGTCCACCCGCTTCACGATCGGCTGATCAGCACCGGCGTGAGATGCAGAGAGAGAGAACTCAAGCTCAAAATCGCCCGAGATCCGCTTGCCACAAGCGGAAAGCGACCAGTTGGTTATTCAATTGAATGTTGAATATTGGCCTCGGAACAGCCCCATATTCAAACCAGTCTTGAAGATCGGCCGAGCGGATTAGCCGAACAGCTGCGCCACGGTCCAGACGGCGATGATCGTCAGCCACAGGATGGCCGTGCGCCACGCCAGCCCGGCTGCGCTGCGCATGGCAGCGGCGCCCGCTTGCGTGCCGCTCCAGTCCAGCCCTGAATCCGCCTTGCCCGGCGGGCCAATCTCCACACCCAGCGCACCGGCGCCGGCCGCCACGAGCAGCGCTCGGGTGTCCTCGCCAAAGCGCAGCGCACGGTTGCGCCACAGATGCATCGCATCCTCGAAGTTGCCGACGATGGCGAAGCCCAGCGCAGACAACCGCGCGGGCACCCAATCAATGACCTCGAAGGCCTGCCGCGCAAAGCTTGAGAAGCGCAGGTCTTCCGGGCTGTCGCCACCCACATGCGGCCGGCTCCAGTGGCGTGCGATGTGATCCGTCAGCCGGTAGAGCACCGCGCCCACAGGCCCCGGCAACACCGCAAACCAGAACATCACCCCAAACACGGAACGGTGCGAGGCCACCAGGCCGTCTTCGATGGCCAGCGCCGCGCTGCGGTGCAGCGGCAGCGTGGGCACATCCAGCGGCCGATCCTGCTCGGCACGCCACTGCGCCATCACCTTGTAGGCTGCGTCGGCATCGCCCTCGCGCACGGCGTCCTCGATCAGCGTGAAGGCATGCGAGAAGCGCCGGAAGCCCATCGTGAACAGCAGCGCGATCACATTCACCGCAAAACCCAGCGCCGGATGCAGCTTGGTGGCGCCCCACCAAATCAGGGTGACCCCAACGCCCACGCCCGCCGCATACAGCACCCAGGCCAGGCGCCCATGCGACTTCGCGCCGGCGTTGAAATTCTTGGCAAACCAGGCCGACCAGCCCCGAAAACTCGCCCACACCGGGTTGTTGGCCGGCATGGCGTGAGCCTGTTCGATCAGCAGGGCAAGCAGGAGGGCAGCGAGATCCATCGCGCGATTATCGCGGGTCGGAATTGGCCATCGTTCGGCTCGCGGCGCTGTGGCAACGGTTTGCTACAGAGACGGCCGGCGTTCAGGTCGGTGCGCCTGCGCGCATCGATCCGCCGTGGCTCGGCAATCGCGTGCAAGCGTTTGCCGTGTTCATTTGGGCCCCCACAGAACGTGAGCCTAGGCAGATAGGAAGCGGTAGAAGTTTCTGAGCATTGCCGCCGTCGCCCCCCAAATACGCCACGGCGAACAGATCGGTGCGCCTGCGCGCATCGATCCGCCGTGGCGCGGCAAACGCTTGCAAGCGTTTGCCGTGTTCATTTGGACCTTGAGCTGCGCTGCCCTACGCAGAGAGAAACCGGTAGAAGTTTCGAAGCATCGCTGCCGTTGCACCCCAAATGAACCGCTCGCGCTGCTCCGGGTCCAGCGGGTCGGTCCAGGGCATGGCGAAGAAGTGGCGTTCGCCCACGGGGGTGTCGATGGCGCGGCGCTGGTGGTTGCGCGGGTTCATCAGGAAGCTCAGCGGCACCTCGAAGACGTCCGCCACCTCGAAGCTGTCGGTGGCGAGCACCACGGGCGGGTTCACCAGCGCCACCACGGGCGTGACGCGATAGGCGGTCACGGTCTGGTAGTCGGACAGGCGGCCGAGCAGTTCGATCTGGGCGGGCTTCAGCCCCACTTCTTCATGCGCCTCGCGCAGCGCGGTGGCCTCGAGCGAGGTGTCTTCGGGGTCGCGCCGGCCGCCGGGGAAGCTGATCTGGCCGGCGTGGTCATGCAGATGCGCGGTGCGCTGAGTGAGCAGCACGCGCAGGCCGTCGTCGCGTTGCACCAAGGGCACGAGCACGGCGGCGTCGCGGATCTCGCGGCCGGGAAACAGCCCGCCGTCACCCGGCATCTCGGGCTGCCACAGCGGCGGCGCAGCAAATCGCTCGCGCAGGCGCTGCGCGGCCAGGCGCGCAGGTTCGACCGCCGGTGGCGCGTCGATGGGCACGATGCGCGAAGCCTGCGGGTCGACGATGCGTGGCGAGGTACTCATGGACGAAAGACTGCAACAGGTAGGCGAGGTTCAGCCGGTGGGTGGTCGGGCGCTACTCGGAGCGGCAAGGCGCCAGAGCGTTGGCCGGCCCAGACCACGCACCAAGAAAAAAGGCGCCGGGCTTGAAGCCGGGCGCCTTTTCCGCACTGCCGCGCAAGCGGCAGGCGCCACACATCACTCGGCGGTGGTGCGCAGCTTGAGCTTTTCCTTGATGCGAGCCGACTTGCCGGTACGACCACGCAGGTAGTACAGCTTGGCACGGCGCACGTCACCGCGGCGCTTGACCTCGATGGAGGCCAGCAGCGGGGAGTACAGCTGGAACGTACGTTCCACGCCTTCGCCAGAGCTGATCTTGCGCACGATGAACGAGCTGTTCAGGCCGCGGTTGCGCTTGGCGATGACCACGCCTTCGTAGGCCTGAACGCGCTTGCGGTTGCCTTCAACCACGTTGACGTTCACGATCACGGTGTCGCCAGGAGCGAATTCGGGGATGGTCTTGCCGGCCGTGAGGCGGGCAACTTCTTCTTTTTCGAGCGTTTCGATGATGTTCATCGTTCTTCCTTCAGGCCATCTTGGACGCGCCTTGTTTTGACATCGTTCTTGACGTCGGCGCCCCAGAGGATGGGGTTGCATGAGAGCCGGCTAGGCCGACCCCTTCTTTGTGCTCAAGGCATCACGGGTGTAACGCTTGAGCGTCGCTTCATCGCGGGCCGAGAGTTTACCTGCGGCACGCGCTGACTCGATCAGTTCCGGGCGGCGAGAAAGCGTTCTGATCAACTGCTGCTCGCGCCGCCACTTGGCAATCTCGGCGTGGTTGCCCGACATCAGCACCGCGGGCACGCCTTCACTTGCATCATCCACATCCATCACTTCCGGCCGGGTGAACTGCGGACAGTCCAGCAGGCCGTCAGCAAAACTCTCCTCGGTGGCCGAGCCCTCGGTGTTCAGCACACCGGGCAGCTGCCGCACCACCGCGTCCATCAGCATCATGGCCGGCAGTTCCCCGCCAGACACCACAAAGTCGCCGATCGACACTTCTTCATCCACATTGCGGGCGATGAATCGCTCGTCAATGCCTTCATACCGCCCGCAGATGATCGTCAGGCCGTCCAGCTGGCTCAGCTGCATCACCTTGCGGTGCGTAAGCGGCCTGCCTGCCGGGCTCATCAGCAGCACCGGGCCGCGCTTGCCGTCGGCCGCGGCTGCGTCCAGTGCCGCCTGCAGCGGCGCCGCCAGCATCACCATGCCGGGGCCACCGCCGAAGGGCCGGTCGTCCACGCGGCGGTAAGCGTCCTGCGTGAACTCCCTCGGGTTCCACAGCTTGAGCTGCAGTGCCCCGGTTTCGGCCGCGCGCCGGGTGATGCCCGAGCCGGTCAGTGCGGAAAACATCTCCGGGAAAATCGTGAGTACATCGAATCGCATGGATCTCACGAGCTTTCCGCAGGGTTCTCGCTGTCTTGCATCAACCACCTGGGCGAACCTGGCTCGCCCGCATCAGTCCGCCCATTCGTCCTGCCAATCCACACGGATCAGCCGGGCTTCGATGTCCACCTTGCCCACGTAGGCATCCACAAACGGGATCAAGTGCAGGCGGCTGGCTTCGGCCTTGCCTTCTTCCTGAACCTCGCGGCGCACGCTCAACACCGCATGCACGCCGTTGTCATCCACTGCGCTCACGGTGCCGAGCTCGAAGTCGCTCTTGTTCACCACGCGGCAGCCGATGAGGTCCACCCAGTAGAACTCGTTCTTGCCGGCCTTGGGCAGGCTGGTCTTTTCGACCCAGACTTCACGGCCCTGCAGCGCCTCTGCGGCATTGCGGTCCGGGCAGTCCTTGAGCTTGGCCACCACCGTGTCGACGTGCAGCTTGGCCTGCTCCACCTCCACGGCCTGGGCCGGTGCGCTCTTGGACGTTGGATTCACCAGCGTCCAGCGCTTGACCTTCAGCAGCCCGACGGGATCGTCGCTGTAGGGCTGGATGTTGACCCAGCCCTTGATGCCGAAGGCCCCGCGAATGTGGCCGACCAGAATGCGCTGATCACTCGCCTGTTCGGCCACGTTCACGGGTGCAGCCTGTCCTGCTTAGGCAGCAGGCGTGGCGGCAGCGGTCTTCTTGGCGTAGTCCTTGACCAGACGGGCCACGGTCGGCGACACCTGGGCGCCGACGCCGGTCCAGTAGTTCAGGCGGTCCATGTGGACACGCAGACCTTCTTCGCCGCCGGTGGCCACGGGGTTGTAGAAGCCGACGCGCTCGATGAAGGCGCCGTCACGACGGTTGCGCTTGTCGGTCACAACGATGTTGAAGAAAGGGCGGGCCTTGGCGCCACCACGGTTCAGACGGATCACGACCATGTGATTTCAATCCTTGAAAAGTCAGCAGACGGTATGGGTTGTGCTCGGGGCACGGACTCTGCGCGGAGCACCCGGCGCGGTTAGATGGGCCGCGGTCAGGCTCGGGAGCCGCCTGCAGCCGGTGCGAACTCGTCGGTTCACCACCTGCCGCGCAACAGCCCGCATGATGCACAGTCGTTCCGGGCGCGGGCCGACACTTGCCTGCGAGATTCCGGAAAACTCTCTATTCTAGCCCGCGTCGTGCGAATGCTGCAATGCACCGAACCCGGGCGCCCTCGTGGCGCGCCTCTGATTCTGCGGGGCGAAGCCGGGGTCCTTGCAGGCAGGTGCCTGCAACGACCGCTCTGCCGCCAGCGCGCGCACCAATTGCTTGCACTGCATCACCCCGCGCCCTCGTCGCCCACCGCCAAGACTGCCGAATGACCCAACCCGCCCATCCGCGTGTGACCACCAAACCGTTCAAGTCCAAACCCGTCGGCGCCGCCCTCGCCCTGTTTGCCGGCGCGCTGGGCGCCCACCGGCTCTACCTGGGCCTGCGCCTGTGGTGGCTGTACCCGCTATGCATTCCGCTGTTTGTGATGGCTCTGCAGTTTCGTAACTGGTACCAGCACCCCACTTTCTTCATCGGAATGATTCCCATCCTGATCGGCATGGGCGAGGCCATCTACCTTGCGCTGACCCCCGACGAAAAATGGGACGCCCGCTTCAACCCCGGCAGCGAACGCCGCTCAGACAACCGCTGGCCGCCCGTGCTGGTGGCGATTGCCGGCCTGATGATCGGCACCACCCTGCTGATGATCACGCTGGTGCTGATGTTTCAGACTTACTTTGAGGCGCAAGGCTTGAGCCTCGGCTGACCGGTACACGAGATATCCAGCTCCCAGGCGCTGACTGCACACCCGGGGCCAGATCGGCAGGCCATTCGACCCCCTCCCGCTTGCCCCAAGCCCCTCTCCGGCCTGTTTGGCTTGAAGAGCCGCGCCAATAGCGCGTCTTGCTAGGCTTTCGCTCTCAAACGCCCATCCGAACCCGCCCATGACCACCCTGCTCTTTCGCGACGACGCCTATCTCCAATCCTGCACGGCCCGTGTGGTTGCGGTGACGGACAAGGGTATCGAGCTGGACCGGACGGTGTTCTATCCCATGGGTGGCGGGCAGCCGGGGGATGTGGGGACGCTTTCCACGGCGGATGGCCGGATGGTGCCGATTGTGCACACCCGCAAGGGCGAGGGGCTGGATGCGGTGGTGCATGTGCCGGCGCCCGTAGTCGCTGGTCAACCCTCGCCCGCCCTCGCGGTGGGCGACGAGGTGACGGCCACGCTGGACTGGGCGCGGCGCTACCTGCACATGCGCATGCACACCGCCCTGCACGTGATGTGGCAGGCGGTGCAGGCGCCGGTGACGGGCGGGAACATCGGCGCTGAGAAGAGTCGGCTGGACTTCGACATCGACATGAGCCTGTTGGACGCAGCGAAGATCGAAGCTGAAACCAACCGGCTGATCGCCGCCGGCTGCGCCACCGAAACCATCTGGATCACCGACGAGGAGCTGGACGCGCGGCCGGAACTCGTGAAGACCATGAGCGTGAAGCCACCGCGCGGGGCAGGCCGGGTGCGCCTGCTGAGCATCCCCGGCATCGATCTGCAGCCCTGCGGCGGCACGCACGTGAAGGACATCCGCGAGATCGGTGGCATCCGCGTGCTGCGCATCAAGAGCGAGGGCAAGCACAACAAGCGGGTGGAGATTTCGCTGGTCTAATCTGTTTTAAATCAACTATTTACATTCGATATATAAAGCAGCTTATGAAGAAAAACCGGCGAGTCTGAGCTTGCTTCGGGCAAGCATGCAGATGGAGCCGCGTGCTGCTTCCCAACGGCGCAGAGTCGTCGGGTCCAGACACGTATACTTTATTTTCGGCCAAAATATTAAAGAAAGACCAATTCGCCCGTTTCCGCATGATGGAAGCGGATCTTGAGGCAATCCAGTGCCGAAAACGCTTCAATATCAATAACTATCGGCCATGTTTGGTTGAAACATGGCGCGTGGGAACTCCAAGACGCTTCCCTGAAAGCGCGGCGCGTTGCATTAGACGCAACTCAGGCTAACCCAGGGCGGCTCGACTGGGCGGAAAGCGCCCGACACAGGGCGGCCGGCCCAGCGCCGACTACAACTCCACCGCCCGCCGGCGCTCGGCGTCCAGATACTCGCGGCTCTGCATTTCGATCAGCCGCGAGACGGTGCGGTGGAACTCGTTCGCAAACTGCCCCTGGGTGTAGAGCGCCTCGGGCGGCACGGCGGCGGAGATGAAGAGCTTGACCTTGTGGTCGTACAGCACGTCCACCAGCCAGGTGAAGCGCCGCGCCTCGCTGGCCATGTTCACGCCCATCTCGGGCACGTCACTCAGAATGACGGTGTGGAACTGGCGGGCGAGTTCCAGGTAGTCGTTCTGCGAGCGCGGGCCGCCGCACAGGGTCTGGAAGTCGAACCACACGGCCCCGCCTGCCCGGCGCCGGGCGCGGATCTCGCGGTGCTCAATGCGCAACACCGGGTTCTCGTCATTGCGTTCGGCCACGGCGTTGAAGACGCCCGTGAGCTTGGCGGTGGCGGCCTCGCCGTTGGGCACGAGATAGACCTCGGCCTGCTCCAGCGAACGCTTGCGGTAGTCGATGCCGGCGTCCACGTTCATCACGTCCAGGTTCTGCTTGAGCAGCTCGATGGCGCCGAGGATGCGGTCGCGGTGCAGGCCGTCCGGGTAGAGGCCATCCGGCTCGAAGTTGCTGGTCATGACGAAGACCACGCCGTACTCGAACAGGGGTCGCAGCAGACGCTCCAGGATCATGGCGGTGGCCACGTCTGAAACGTGAAATTCGTCAAAGCAGATCAGGCGGTACTTGCGCGCGGTGCGCTTGGCCACCTCGCCGAGTGGGTCTTCCGTGCCGCGCAGCAGGTCCAGCTCCGCATGGATGCCGCGCATGAACTCGTGAAAGTGGATCCGCGTCTTGCGGATCACCGGCACGGTGTCATAGAAGCAGTCCATCAGGAAGCTCTTGCCGCGCCCCACCCCGCCCCAGAGCCACACACCCTGCGGCAGCGGCGGCGGGCTGATCATGCGCATGAGCTTGCTGGCGCGGCGCCGCTTGTACTCCACGAACTCGTCGTGCAGGCGCTGCAGACGCGCGACCGCGGCGAGCTGCGCGGGGTCTGCGGTGTAGCCGCGGGCTTTTAGCAGTGCTTGGTAGGCGCTTTGAACGGGCATGCTGGGCTCGCTGATGACCGCCGCCACGCGGCGATGATCTTGCCCGCCGGCGCGGGCTTTGATGACTCCGCGCCTTGCGGCGCTCAATGACTGGGCGACTGTTGCTGTTCGTCATGCCGCGCAGCGCGCGGCGTCATCAAGCGCAAAGGGCGCGAGGTCATCGAAGGCGGCAAAGCCGCCGAGATCATCGCCGCACCGCGGCGGTCATTCAGAAATTCAAAGTCCGCTTGTCGACTGCCAAAGCTGCTTCCTTCACGGCTTCCGACAGGGTCGGGTGCGCGTGGCAGATGCGGGCGATGTCTTCAGACGCCGCCTTGAACTCCATGGCCATCACGCATTCGCTGATGAGCTCGGAGGCCACGGGGCCGATGATGTGCACGCCCAGGATCTCGTCGGTCTTGGCGTCTGCCAGCATCTTGACCATGCCGGTGGTGTCGCCCAGCGCGCGGGCGCGGCCATTCGCCATGAAGGGGAAGCTGCCGGCCCTGTAGGCCACGCCTTCAGCCTTGAGCTGCTGCTCGGTCTTGCCGACCCAGGCGATCTCCGGGCTGGTGTAGATGACCCAGGGAATGGTGTTGAAGTTGACGTGCCCGTGCTGGCCGGCCATGCGCTCGGCCACGGCCACGCCCTCTTCCTCGGCCTTGTGCGCGAGCATGGGGCCGCGCACCACGTCACCAATCGCCCAGACGCCAGGCAGGTTGGTGCGGCATTCGTCGTCCACGGCGATAAAGCCGCGCTCGTCGAGCTTCAGGCCGACGGCTTCGGTGTTCAGGCCGTTGGTATTGGGTGTGCGGCCGATCGAGACGATCAGGCGGTCGCACTCCAGCACCTGAGCGGCACCGGCGCTATCGGAGTAGTTCACCGTCACACCCTTCTTGGTGGTCTTGATCTCGCCCACCTTCACACCCAGGCTGATCTTCAGACCCTGCTTGGTGAAGAGCTTGTGCGCTTCCTTGGCGATGGTCTCGTCAACGGCGCCCAGGAAGTTGGGCAGACCTTCGAGCACGGTGACTTCAGCCCCCAGACGGCGCCAGACGCTGCCCATCTCCAGGCCGATCACACCGGCGCCGATCACGCCGAGCTTCTTGGGCACATCGCCAATGCGCAGCGCGCCGTCATTGGACAGGATGCGGTCTTCATCGAAGGGCGTGCCCGGCAGCGCGCGGGCGTTGCTGCCCGTGGCCACGACGATCTGCTTGGCAAACAGCGTCTCTTCCGTGCCTTCGACCTTGATCTCGTAGCCACCGTCCTTGGCGGCCACAAACGAACCCAGGCCGTTGAAGAAGCTGACCTTGTTCTTCTTGAAAAGGAACAGGATGCCGGCATTGTTCTGGCCGACGACCTCGTCCTTGCGCTTGAGCATCTGCGCCAGGTTCAGCTTCAGGCCGCTGACTTCCACTCCATGCTCGGCAAAGCCGTGCGCAGCGTGCTCGAAGTGCTCAGAGGACTGCAGGAGGGCCTTGGACGGGATGCAGCCCACGTTGGTGCAGGTGCCGCCCGGTGCCGGGGCGCCCTTGGCGTTCTTCCACGCATCGATGCAGGCGGTATTGAAGCCCAGCTGGGCGGCGCGGATCGCGGCGATGTAGCCACCGGGGCCGCCGCCGATCACGATCACATCAAAATTCTTCATGAGGTTCTCCATGCGCTGACGCGGGCACAGTGCGGCGCCAAGCGGACTGACGCGTGCGGAGCGCGCGGGCTCCGCACGGCCTTGGGGCTGCGAGACAGCCCCGGGGTCATCAGACGTCGAGCAGCAGGCGGGCCGGGTCTTCCAGCGCTTCCTTCATGGCCACCAGACCGAGCACGGCTTCGCGGCCGTCAATGATGCGGTGGTCGTAGCTCATGGCCAGGTAGTTGATCGGACGGATCACGATCTGGCCGTTCTCCACCACGGCGCGGTCCTTGGTGGCGTGCACACCGAGGATGGCCGACTGCGGCGGGTTGATGATCGGCGTGGAGAGCATGGAGCCGAACACGCCGCCATTCGAGATGGAGAAGGTGCCGCCCGTGAGCTCTTCGAGGCTGAGCTTGCCGTCCTTGGCCTTGGCGCCGTACTCGGCAATCTTCTTCTCGATATCTGCCAGGCTCATCTGGTCGGCATTGCGCAGGATGGGCACCACCAGACCACGCGGGCTGCCAACGGCGATGCCGATGTCGAAATAGCCGTGATAGACGATGTCATTGCCGTCCACGCTGGCATTCAGCACCGGGTAGCGCTTGAGCGCCGCGACGGCGGCCTTCACGAAGAAGCTCATGAAGCCCAGCTTCACGCCGTGCTCCTTCTCGAACTTCTCCTGATACTTCTTGCGCATCTCCATCACGGGGGCCATGTTCACTTCGTTGAACGTGGTCAGGATGGCATTGGTGGCCTGCGACTGCAGCAGACGCTCGGCCACGCGGGCGCGCAGGCGGCTCATGGGCACGCGCTGCTCGGGGCGGCCTTCGGTGATGGCGGCCACGTTGATGGGCGCGGCCACGGGCTGCAGCACGGCGCCCGTGCTCACGGCCACGGGTACGGCCTGCGCAGCGGTGGGCGGGGCGACCTTGGCGGCCGCGGCGAGTGCGTCACCCTTGGTGATGCGGCCGTCCTTGCCGGTGCCGGTGACCGAGGCGGGGTTCACGCCAGTGTCGGCCATGATCTTGGCGGCCGAGGGCATGGCCACGCCGCCTGCTGCAGCAGCAGATGCCGGAGCCGCCGCCGGTGCGGGAGCAGCAGCAGGTGCCGGAGCGGCTGCGGGCGCAGCAACTGCGCCGGCCTTGGCGGCAGTGTCGATACGCGCGATCAGCTCGTCAGACGTGACGGTGGCGCCGTCACCCTTGACGATCTCGGTGAGCACGCCGGCGCCCGGTGCGGGCACTTCAAGCACGACCTTGTCGGTCTCGATCTCGATGAGGATCTCGTCCTGCGCAACGGCTTCGCCGACCTTCTTCTTCCAGGCGAGCATCGTGGCTTCGGCCACGGATTCAGAGAGTTGGGGAACCTTGACTTCTACGATTGCCATTTGAATGTGACTCCGATTTCTTCAGTTCTTTTCGGAGCGTTGCTTGCAGCCTGCCCGATGCGGCGCACCGGGCATGCAGGCGGCAACACGCTCCTCGCGTGTTGCCTACTTGGTCTGGACGAAGCCCTTGAGCTTGCCGAAGGCCTGATCCAGAAGGGCCTTCTGCTGCTCGTTGTGCTTGCTGTAGTAGCCCACGGCCGGTGACGCAGACGCAGCACGGCCGGCATAACCCAGCTTCTGCCCTTCGGACATGTTCTCCAGGAGATGGTGCTGCACGAAGAACCAGTAGCCCTGGTTCTGCGGCTCATCCTGCACCCAGACCAGTTCCGTGGCCTTGGTGTACTTGGAGATCGCCTCGCCGAAGGCCTTGTGCGGGAAGGGATAGAGCTGCTCGACGCGGATGATGGCCACGTCTTCCGAACCACGCTCCTTGCGGGCGTTGACGAGGTCGTAGTAGACCTTGCCGGAGCACACCAGCACGCGCTTGACCTTCTCGGCCTTGATCGCGTCGTCCTGCTCGCCGATCACGGTCTGGAAGTGACCGCGGGCGAGTTCCGACAGCGGGCTGCCGGCGTCCTTGTTGCGCAGCAGGCTCTTGGGCGTCATGATGACCAGCGGCTTGCGGAACAGGCGGATCATCTGGCGGCGCAGCAGATGGAAGATCTGCGCGGCCGTGGTGGGCTGCACCACCTGCATGTTATTCTCTGCGCAGAGCTGCAGGAAGCGTTCCGGGCGGGCCGAGGAGTGTTCCGGGCCTTGGCCTTCGTAGCCGTGCGGCAGCATGAGCGTCAGACCGCTGGCGCGGCCCCACTTCACTTCGCCGGAGCTGATGAACTGGTCGATCACGACCTGCGCGCCGTTGACGAAGTCACCGAACTGCGCTTCCCAGATGACGAGCGCATTCGGTTCGGCCGTGGAGTAGCCGTATTCGAAGCCCAGCACGGCTTCTTCAGACAGCACGGAGTCGATCACCGTGAACGGCGCCTGACCTTCGGCCACGTTCTGCAGCGGGATATAGGTGCCGGAGTCCCACTTCTCGCGCTTCTGGTCATGCAGCACGGCGTGACGGTGCGTGAAGGTGCCGCGGCCGCAGTCCTGACCGGTGATGCGGACGGGGTAGCCACTGGCCACCAGCGAGGCGAAGGCGAGGTGCTCGCCCATGCCCCAGTCCAGATTCATCTCGCCCTTGCCCATGGCGCGGCGATCGGCCAGCACCTTCTCGACAATCGAGTGCACCTTGAAGCCTTCAGGCGTCGTGGTGATGCGCTCGGCCAGGCGCTTGAGCTCGGTGATGGGCACGGCGGTATCCGCCGAGTCCGTCCACTTGCGATTCAGGAAGGGCGTCCAGTCGACCGCGTACTTGCTCTTGAAGTTGGTGAGGACAATTTCCTCGGTGTGGCGGCCCTCGTCCATCGCGGCGCGATACTGCTTGACGAGCGCATCGCCACCACCGACATCGAGCACCTTCTGCGTCTCGAGCTTGTCCGCATACAGCTTGCGGGTGCCTGGATGCTCGGCGATCTTCTTGTACATCAGCGGCTGTGTCAGGCTCGGGGTGTCCTGCTCGTTGTGGCCCAGCTTGCGGTAGCAGATGATGTCGATCACCACATCCTGGCCGAACTCGCTGCGGAAATCGACGGCGAGTTGCGTGGCGAACACCACGGCCTCAGGGTCGTCGCCGTTCACGTGCAGCACCGGCGCTTCGATCATCTTGACGACGTCGGAGCAATACAGCGTGGAGCGCGAGTCACGCGGGTCGCTGGTGGTGAAGCCGATCTGGTTATTGATGACGATGTGGATCGTGCCGCCCGTGCCATAGCCGCGCGTCTGCGCAAGGTTCAGCGTCTCCATGACCACACCCTGGCCGGCAAAGGCGGCGTCGCCGTGCACGAGGACCGGCAGCACCTGACGGCCATGCTCATCGCCACGGCGGTCCTGGCGGGCGCGCACGCTGCCCTCCACCACGGGGTTCACGATCTCCAGGTGCGAGGGGTTGAACGCGAGGCTCAGGTGCACTGGACCACCGGGGGTGGACACGTCGCTCGAAAATCCCTTGTGGTACTTCACGTCGCCTGCCGACAGGCCGTCATCGGCGACCTTGCCTTCGAATTCGGCAAACAGATCCTTGGGCATCTTGCCCAGGATGTTGACCAGCACGTTCAGACGCCCGCGGTGGGCCATGCCGATCACGATCTCCTGCACACCCTTCTCGCCGGCGCGCTGGATCACCTCGTCCATGGAAGCGATGAAACTTTCGCCGCCCTCGAGCGAGAAGCGCTTCTGGCCGACGTACTTGGTGTGCAGATAGCGCTCAAGGCCTTCGGCGGCCGTGAGGTTTTCGAGAATGGCCTTGCGCTTGGCCGGCTCGAACTGCGGCTTGCTGCGGATGCTCTCCAGCCGCTGCTGCATCCAGCGCTTCTGCGCCGGATCGCTGATGTACATGAACTCGGCGCCGATGGTGCCGCAGTAGGTTTCGCGCAGAGACTTGACGATCTCGCGCAGCGTCATGTTCTCCTGGCCGAAGTACGTGTTGGACGCAGAGAAGGTCTGGTCCATGTCGGCTTCGGTCAGGTCGTAGAAGCCGGGTTCCAGCTCCGGAATGCTCGGACGCTCCTGGCGATGCAGCGGATCGAGATCTGCCCAGCGGCTGCCCAGGAAGCGATAGGCGGCGATGATCGACTGGACATGGACCTGCTTGCGGGCCACCGCAGCGTCCGCACCACCCACTGCACGCGGCAGGAAGGCGTTGGCCTTGGCGCGCTGCGCGAAGGATTCGATGACGGGGGCGTGGGCTTGGTCCGCAGTGGATGCGCTGCCGTCGGCGGCAGGCACGAGCTGCATGCGGGAGAAATACTCGCGCCAGTTCTCGGGAACGCTGGCGGGGTTGTTGAGATACTGCTCGTAGAGCTCTTCGACATACGGCGCATTGCCGCCGAACAGATACGAGTTCTGCTGGAACGCTTGCATCATGACGCTTCACCTCTCAAGCGCACGTTTCGTGCGGGTTGGTGCAGGATTGGCGCAGCCTATTGTTTCAAGGTCGGCTGCATGGCCCTTCCGCTTTGGGACTACGCCCCGCGACGGATTGCGCAAAGAACGAAAAAGAAGACGCGCAGTATAGGTAGGGTCGCGCATCGTGAAAAGCAATCGGCCATGAAAAAGGGCCGATTGCACGGCCCTTTTCTGCCCCGCCCCGGGTTGCCCCGGAGACCAGATGCTCTCAACGCTGGGCGATCGGCTTCACGTCGCGGGCGGCATAACCGGAGAACAGCTGGCGCGGACGACCGATCTTGTACTCGGGATCCGACAGCATCTCGTTCCACTGCGCAATCCAGCCGACCGTACGCGCAAGCGCGAAGATGCCGGTGAACAGGGCCGTGGGGATGCCCAGCGCACGCTGCACGATGCCGGAGTAGTAGTCCACGTTCGGGTAGAGCTTGCGCGAGACGAAGTAGTCGTCTTCCAGAGCGATCTTTTCAAGCGCCATGGCCAGCTTGAACAGCGGGTCGTTCTCCAGACCGAGCTCAGCCAGTACTTCCTTGCAGGTCTCCTGCATGAGCTTGGCGCGCGGGTCGAAGTTCTTATAGACGCGGTGACCGAAGCCCATCAGGCGCACGCCGGAGTTCTTGTCCTTGACCTGCTCCATGAACTCGCTCACCTTGGCCACGCCGCCCTGGGCCTGGAGGTCTTCGAGCATGTTCAGGCAGGCCTCGTTGGCACCGCCGTGCGCCGGCCCCCAGAGGCAGGCCACACCGGCGGCAATGGCTGCAAAGGGGTTGGTGCCCGAGGAGCCGCACAGACGCACCGTCGAGGTGGACGCGTTCTGCTCGTGATCGGCATGCAGGATGAAGATGCGGTCCAGCGCGCGGACGAGCACTTCGTTGACCTTGTACTCCTCGGCCGGCACCGCAAACATCATGCGCATGAAGTTGGCGGAGTAGGACAGGTCATTGCGCGGATACACGAAGGGCTGGCCGATCGTGTACTTGTAGGCCATGGCCACCAGGGTGGGCATCTTGGCGATCAGGCGGATTGCGCTGATCTCGCGATGCGTCGGGTTATTGATGTCCGTGCTGTCGTGATAGAAGGCGCTCATCGCACCGACCAGCCCAGTCAGGATGGCCATCGGGTGAGCGTCCCGGCGAAAGCCGCGCAGGAAAAACTGCATCTGCTCGTGGACCATCGTGTGCTGCGTGACGCGGCCCACGAAGTCCTTGCGCTGCGTTTCGTTGGGCAGCTCGCCGTTGAGAATCAGGTAGCAGGTCTCGAGGAAGTCGCACTTGGTCGCGAGCTGCTCGATGGGGTAGCCGCGATACAGCAGCTCGCCCTTGTCGCCGTCGATGTAGGTGATCTTTGACTGACAGGCCGCCGTCGACAGGAAGCCGGGGTCATAGGTGAACTTGCCGGTCGAGCCATAGAGCTTGCGGATGTCGATGACGTCCGGGCCGACGGTGCCCTTGTAGATGGGGAATTCAACCGACGGCGAGCCGTCAGAGAACGACAGCGTGGCTTTCTTGTCTGAGAGTTGCATGGCTGGCCCTTTGTTTTCTTGGTACAGGTGTATTCGCGGCGGGTGGTCAGGCGCGCCTCAAGCGCTGCGCAGCTTGGCAAGTACCGAGTGCACGTCGGCATCCGCCAGTTCTGCATCCGGCTCCTTGCGTGCCAGAAGAAGATCCAACAAATCGTTATCGGTCAGGTCGAGCAAACGCTCAAGGCCTTGCGCCTCCGCGGTCGACAGCGTGCTGCCAAACCGGTCGAAAAAGCGCGACATGATCAGGTCGTTTTCCAGCAGACCGCGGCGGGCACGCCAGCGCAGGCGCGCCAAGTCGTGATCTTGCAGGGCTTCGGCTGTCATGGCGCTTACGGATGCACGAAAAGGCGGCTCAAACGGTACGGCGAACCATCAGCTCCTTGATCTTGCCGATCGCGCGCGTGGGATTCAGACCCTTGGGGCAGACATCCACGCAGTTCATGATCGTGTGGCAGCGGAACAAACGGTACGGATCTTCCAGGTTGTCCAGGCGCTCGGCGGTGGCCTGGTCGCGGGTGTCGGCAATGAAGCGGTAGGCCTGCAGCAGACCCGCGGGGCCGACGAACTTGTCGGGGTTCCACCAGAAACTCGGGCAGCTGGTCGAGCAGCAGGCGCACAGAATGCACTCGTACAGACCATCCAGCTCCTCGCGCTCGGCAGGAGACTGCAAACGCTCCTTCTCCGGCGGAATCGTGTCGTTGATCAGGTACGGCTTGACCGAGTGGTACTGCTTGAAGAACTGGGTCATGTCCACGATCAAGTCACGGATGACCGGCAGACCGGGCAGCGGCTTGAGAACGATCGGCTCCTTCAGGTCCCGCAGGTTCGTGATGCAGGCCAGACCGTTCTTGCCGTTGATGTTCATCGCATCGGAACCGCAGACGCCCTCGCGGCAAGAGCGGCGGAAGGAGACGGAGTCGTCGCTCGTCTGCTTCATGCGCATCAGTGCATCGAGCAGCATCTTGTCGGTCGGCTCGAGCGTGACCTCGATATCTTCCATGCGCGGCGCCTGGCCGGAATCCGGGTCGTAGCGATAGATCTTGAACTTGACGACGCGCTTGCCGGCAGCGGCGTCGCCCACGGCATTCAGTTCGTTGGATTGGTTTGCAGACATCGGGTACTCCTCAGAACGTGCGCTTCTTGGGCTGGAAGGTCTCGACGGTCAGCGGCTTGGTGTTGACCGGCTTGTAGTCGAGACGGTTGCCCTCGCTGTACCACAGCGTGTGCTTCATCCAGGTGGCGTCATCGCGCTCGGGGAAGTCGCTGTGCGCGTGGGCACCGCGGCTTTCCTTGCGAGCTTCGGCCGAGACGATCGTGGCCTTGGCGGTTTCCACAAGGTTGGCGAGCTCCAGCGCTTCGACACGTGCCGTGTTGAAGACCTTGGACTTGTCCTTGAGATGGATGCTCTCGGCGGCTTCGGCCAGCTCGTTGATCCTGGTCACACCTTCGGCGAGCAAGGCGCTGGTCCGGAACACGCCGCAGTGCTTCTGCATGTCGTCGCGGATAGCTTGCGCCACCACCTGGGTGTTTTCGCCAGAGGTCGAGCCATCGATCTTGGCCAGACGTGCCATGGGGCGATCGGCTGCATCAGACGGCAGATCCTTGTGCTCCTTGGCCACCTTGCCGGTCTTGAACTGATCGACGATGTGATTGCCCGCTGCGCGACCGAACACGATGAGGTCCAGCAGCGAATTGGTGCCAAGACGGTTCGCACCGTGCACGCTCACGCAGGCACATTCACCGACTGCGTACAGGCCATTGATGATCGCGTTCGGGTTGCCGTTCTTCGGCGCGACGACCTGACCGTAGTAGTTCGTCGGAATGCCACCCATCTGATAGTGGATGGTCGGCACAACCGGGATCGGGTCCTTGATCGGGTCGATGTTGGCAAACTTGATCGCGATCTCGCGGATCGAAGGCAGCTTCTTGATGATGGTGTCCGGATCGAGGTGGCTCAGGTGCAGCTCGATGTAGTCGCCGTTCGGGCCGCAGCCGCGGCCTTCCTTGATCTCCTGGTCCATCGAACGCGAGACGAAGTCGCGGGGTGCCAGGTCCTTGAGTGTGGGCGCATAGCGCTCCATGAAACGCTCGCCATTCTTGTTGCGCAGAATGCCGCCTTCGCCGCGCACGCCTTCGGTGATCAGCACGCCCGCGCCGGCCACGCCGGTGGGGTGGAACTGCCAGAACTCCATGTCTTCCAGCGGGATCCCGGCACGTGCAGCCATGCCCATGCCGTCGCCGGTGTTGATGAAGGCGTTGGTCGACGCGGCCCAGATCCGCCCTGCCCCACCGGTGGCGAAGACGGTGATCTTGGCTTCGAGGATCATGACCTCGCCGGTCTCCATTTCGTAGGCCACCACGCCGCACACATCACCGTCCGCATCGCGGATCAGGTCTAGCGCCATCCACTCGACGAAGAACTGCGTGCGTGCAGCCACATTGCGCTGATACAGCGTGTGCAGCAGCGCGTGGCCAGTGCGGTCGGCTGCGGCGCAGGCGCGCTGCACGGGCTTTTCGCCGAAGTTGGCCGTGTGGCCGCCGAAGGGGCGCTGATAGATCGTGCCGTCGGGATTGCGGTCGAAGGGCATGCCGAAGTGCTCAAGCTCGTACACGACCTTCGGTGCTTCGCGGCACATGAACTCGATGGCGTCCTGATCACCGAGATAGTCCGAACCCTTGACGGTATCGAACATGTGCCAGTACCAGTTGTCCTCGCTCATGTTGCCAAGACTGGCACCAATGCCGCCCTGCGCGGCCACCGTATGCGAGCGGGTCGGGAAAACCTTGGAAAGCACCGCCACGTTCAGGCCGGCCTGGGCCAGCTGCAGCGAGCAGCGCATGCCGGCACCACCTGCGCCGACGATCACGGCGTCGTAGCGACGGCGGGGGAGAGACGTCTTTACTGCGGTCATTGCTTACACCTTCAGGAGGATCAGGCCGGCGTACACCACACACGCCAGCAGCCAGAACACGGTGAACACTTGGAGCGCCAGGCGGATACCGACCGGCTTCACGTAATCCATCCAGATGTCGCGCACGCCGACCCATGCATGCCACGTGAGGGCCACAAAGGTCACGAAGGTGAGCAGCTTCATCACCGGCAGGCCGCCCCAGGTGGAGGCAAACAGGCCTGCCCAGCCCTGGTATGTGAAGTTCTTGCCGGTGAGGAACGCGATCAGCAGGATGACCGTGAAGACTGCCATGACGATGGCAGTCACGCGCTGCGACAGCCAGTCGCGCAGGCCGTAGTGCGCCCCGACAACCAGGCGCTTGGGTCCGATGTTGTTGTTCTCGGCCATGCTCAAAACACTCCAAACAGCTTCAGGGCAACCAGCGCGGTCAGCGGCAGGCTGACGGCAAACACGGCCACGGCGCTCGACTTGGCCTGGCCCTTCTCAAGCCACATGTGCTTGTCCATGAACAGGTGGCGCACGCCCGCGCAGAAGTGATGCAGATACGCCCAGGCCAACGCGAGGATCAGCAGCTTGACGAACCAGTGACTGGTCAGCGCTTGAAAGCGGCCGAAGGCGATTTCAGAGGTGAGGCTGCGGTCGAACAGATAGAGCACAAAGGGCAGCAGCACGAACATCAGAGCGCCGCTGACGCGGTGCAGGATGGACACGTAGCCTGCCAGCGGCAGGCGGTACTGCATGATCTGCGTGACGTGGATGTTCCGGTACTGCGGTCGTGGGGGTGCTTTTGCCTCTGCCATGTACATGGCTCCTCGAAGAACGTATGTAGGGAGTGAATTGATTTTTTGTTGTTGAGTCGATCAGATCGGCGTCTGACGCGTACTCATGGGTAGCGCGGCATTGTCGGAGATTTTTGGAACCCTCTCAAATCAACGCATTCAGATAGTGATGCTTGTCGGTCCGGTACCAGCCCTTGCGCAGTTCCACGGGCCGCTCGTTGTAGGAAAACGAGAGACGCTCCACCTGCAGCAGGGGCGTGCCCACCGGCACGGCGAGTACCTGCGCCGCGCTTTCATCGGCGGCCACGGCTTTCAAGCGCTCCTCGCAGCGGATCATGCGCACCGCGAACTCCTGCTCGAAAAGCGCATACATCGGCCCGCGATAGTCGGCCAGCCGATCCATGGTCAATCCCTTGAACAACGGCCCTGGTAGCCAGATTTCTTCAAGAATGGTGGGTTCGCCGCCAAAGTGCAGGCTGCGGCGAATCACCACGGCGGTCTCGCCGACCTTCAAGTCCAGCTGCCGGGCGATGTCTGCCGGCGCACGAAGGCGCTTGCAATCCAGGACAAAGTGGTCGGGGTGCGTCGGTTCACCGGCGTCCGGGTGCAGGCGAAGGAAGCGGAACTGGACCTTGGACTCCGAATGCGTAGCGACGAAGGTCCCTTTGCCCTGGCGCCGGATCAGCAGGTGCTCGGAAGCCAGCTCATCGACCGCCTTGCGCACGGTGCCCTGGGACACTTTGAAGCGCTGGGCGAGTTCGACTTCCGAAGGAATCATCTCGCCGGGCTTCCACTCGCCGCTCTCCAGTCCTTGCATGAGCAGGGACTTGATCTGAACGTACAGCGGGCTGAACGTCGGGCCGGCTGCCGCAGGGTTCTGCGGATCGGCTGGACCAGTCGTGGGCGAAACGGGAGGCAAAGAGCTCATCAACATCGGGTTTTACACAAGACCCAAGACTTCGTCCAGCTCACCCATCTTTCGTCTCATTTCTTATATAAGACGTAAGATATCTGTGTTGACGTTGGGCGAACCAAGTGCCTACACTGCGGCATCTTCGCCGATGCACCGAGACACGCCGATGACAGGCGCGTCAGATCCAGACAAGCGGGACTGCAGACCCGCCACGCATCGGCCGGATCGCGCGAATTCGTTCATCACCGAAAGGACCCGCTCCATGAGCAAAGCTCCCATGAAGGTTGCCGTCACCGGCGCCGCCGGCCAGATCGGCTACTCCCTGCTGTTCCGCATCGCCTCGGGCGAAATGCTGGGCAAGGACCAGCCCGTTGCACTGCAACTGCTCGAGATCCCCGACGAGAAGGCCCAGAAGGCGCTCAAGGGCGTGATGATGGAGCTTGAGGACTGCGCCTTCCCGCTGCTGGCCGGCATGAGCGCTCACAGCGATCCGATGACCGCATTCAAGGACATCGACTGCGCCCTGCTCGTCGGCGCCCGCCCCCGCGGCCCCGGCATGGAGCGCAAGGACCTGCTGGCCGCCAATGCGCAGATCTTCACCGCACAGGGCAAGGCCCTGAACGCCGTGGCCAAGCGCACGGTCAAGGTGCTGGTGGTCGGCAACCCGGCCAACACCAATGCCTACATCGCGATGAAGAGCGCGCCCGATCTGCCCAAGAAGAACTTCACTGCCATGCTGCGCCTGGACCACAACCGTGGCCTGTCCCAGCTGGCTGCCAAGGCCGGTGTGGCCGTGGCTGACATCGAGACCTTCTGCGTCTGGGGCAACCACTCGCCCACCATGTACGCCGACTACCGCTTCGCCACCGTCAAGGGCAAGTCGCTCAAGGACATGATCGGCGACGAGGAATGGAACCGCACGGCCTTCCTGCCCACGGTGGGCAAGCGCGGCGCCGCCATCATCGAGGCGCGTGGCCTGTCTTCGGCCGCATCGGCCGCCAATGCCGCCATCGACCACATGCGTGACTGGGTGCTGGGCACACAGGGCAAGTGGGTCACGATGGGCATCCCGTCGGACGGCTCCTATGGCATTCCGGTGGACACGATGTTCGGCTACCCCGTCACCTGCGAAGGCGGCGAGTACAAGATCGTCCAGGGCCTGGCCATCGACGAGTTCAGCCAGACCTGCATCAACAAGACGCTGGCCGAGCTGAACGAAGAGAAGGACGGCGTGGCGCACCTGCTGTAAGCCGTCCAGCCATGCACCCCAGCGCCGCTCTGTTTGCAGGTGACAAGCCGCCGGTGATCCTGCCGGCCTGCGATCACTATGCGGGCAATCTGCGCTTTGCGCAGAAGGCGCTGGCTTTGCAAGGTGAGATGGGGCCGCTCTTCGACATCACACTCGATCTTGAAGACGGTGCCGCGGTGGGCGAGGAAGCTGCACTGGCCGAGACCTTCGGCCATCTCGCGGCTTCTGCTGAAAACCTGCATGACCGGGTGGGGCTGCGCGTGCATGCGCCGCACCACCCGCACTTCATTGACGACCTGCGCATCGCTCTGCCGGCAGCGCAAGGGCGTCTGGCCTACGTCATGGTGCCCAAGGTCGGTAGCGCCAATGACGTCGCCAATGCGGCAGAGGCCATCGAACGCATCAGCGCTGAAGCCGCCCTGCCCGCCCCTTCCGTGCATGTGCTGATCGAGACACACGGTGCGCTGCGCGAGGTGTTTCGCATCGCAGCGCATCCGAAGGTGCAGAGCCTGTCGCTGGGTCTGATGGATTTCGTGTCCGCGCACCATGGCGCCATCCCGGCCGCTGCCATGCGCTCCCCGGGGCAGTTCGACCACCCGCTGGTGGTGCGCGCCAAGGCCGAGATCGCCGCAGCCTGCCATGCCTACGGCAAGGTGCCGAGCCACAACGTCACGACCGAGTTCCGTGACCCCGCCGTGGTCGCGGGCGACGCTCAGCGCGCGCGCAACGAGTTCGGCTACCTGCGCATGTGGAGCATCCACCCCGATCAGATCCGTCCGATCGTCAAAGCCTTCGCGCCCCTGGCCTCCGAGGTCAATGACGCCGGCGAGATCCTGCACGCTGCGCAAGCCGCGCAGTGGGGACCGATCGAACACAAGGGCCGCCTGCATGACCGGGCGAGCTACCGATACTTCTGGACCGTCCTGCAACGCGCCGCCCGAGCCGGGTTGGCCTTGCCCGAGCAGGTGCGGCCACTGATGGAGACCGCTGCATGAGCATCCTCGCCAGTCCCGGCGCGCAGTTCCGCGCCGCCCTCAAGGAAGAACAGCCGCTGCAGGTCATCGGCGCGATCAATGCCAACCATGCGCTGCTGGCCAAGCGCGCCGGCTACCGCGCGATCTACCTGTCGGGCGGTGGCGTGGCCGCAGGTTCGCTGGGCATGCCGGATCTGGGGATCAACAACCTCGATGACGTGCTCACGGATGTACGCCGCATCACCGATGTATGCGACCTGCCGCTGATGGTCGACATCGACACCGGCTTCGGCCCCTCGGCCTTCAACATCGCCCGCACGGTCAAAAGCCTGATCAAGTTCGGCGCCGCTGCCTGCCACATCGAAGACCAGGTGGGCGCCAAGCGCTGCGGCCATCGCCCCGGCAAGGAGATCGTCACCCAGCAAGAAATGGCTGACCGTGTGAAGGCCGCCGCCGACGCCAAGACGGACGCAAACTTTTTCCTCATCGCCCGCACGGATGCCATCCAGATGGAAGGCGTGGACGCTGCCATCGAGCGCGCGATTGCCTGCGTCGAAGCCGGTGCGGACGGCATCTTTGCCGAGGCCGCCTACGACCTGCCGACCTACAAGAAGTTTGTGGACGCCGTGAAGGTGCCGGTGCTGGCCAACATCACCGAATTCGGCAAGACCCCACTGTTCACGGTGGACGAGCTGCGCACGACCGGCGTGGGCATGGTGCTCTACCCATTGTCGGCCTTCCGCGCCATGAACAAGGCCGCAGAAGCCGTCTACACCGCAATTCGCCGCGACGGCCACCAGAAGAACGTGATCGACCTCATGCAGACGCGCGACGAGCTGTATGAGCGCATCAACTACCACGCCTTCGAGCAGCATCTGGATGCGCTGTTTGCTGGCAAGAAGAACTGAGTTTCAGAACCGAGTCTCATTCGATCCAATGAGTCAGATGTCGATTTCATGCGGGTTTCCAGGGCAAAGTGCCTGAAGAACCGCACGGGACAAGCGGAAAGCCCTGTCAGAACCACACCATGATCATCGGCCTGGACCACGTGCAGATCTCCATTCCCGCCGGACGGCTGGACGAGGCGCTGCGCTTCTATGCCGACACGCTCGGGTTCGTGCGCGTGCCCAAGCCTGCGGAGCTGTCGCCCACCGGCGCCTGGCTGACGGGCGGCACGCTGAACCTGCACCTGGGCGAGGAGGAGCGCTTCGCCACGGACGGGCGCGCCCACCCTGCCCTGATGGTTGCCGATGCGAAGGCGCTGATCGAGCGCTGCGCCGCCGCGGGCTATCACCACCGGTGGGACGAAGGCCCGGCAGGCTATCTGCGCGGCTCCGTGTTCGACCCCTTCGGCAACCGGGTGGAATTGATGCAGAGATTGAGCTAGATCCATATTTGATGCGGCTCTCCAGACCAAAATGCCTGAAGAGCCGCACCAGACAAGCGGAAAGCCTCTGAGAAGGCGCCGCCCGTGAGAACGACAAACCCAAGCTTCACGCGACAAGAACGACGCCCCAGAGAACGACAAGGAGCCCCAAGATGACCCAAGCCGCGCAGACCGCCACGGAAGCCACACCGCCCGCCGGCCCCAAGCCCAAGAAGTCCGTCGCCTTGTCCGGCGTCACGGCAGGCAACACCGCCCTGTGCACCGTGGGCCGTACCGGCAATGACTTGCACTACCGCGGCTACGACATCCTGGACGTGGCCGAGAAGTGCGAGTTCGAGGAAATCGCCCACCTGCTGGTGCACGGCAAGCTGCCCACGCAGGCCGAGCTGACCGCCTACAAGGCCAAGCTCCAGAGCCTGCGCGGCCTGCCCGCCAACGTGAAGGCTGCGCTGGAGTGGCTGCCCGCCTCCAGCCACCCCATGGACGTGATGCGCACCGGCGTCTCGGCGCTCGGCTGCAACATGCCCGAGAAAGACGACCACAACCACCCCGGCGCACGTGACATTGCCGACAAGCTCATGGCCTGCCTGGGCTCCATGCTGCTGTACTGGTACCACTACGCCGTCAACGGCAAGCGCATCGACGTCGAAACAGATGACGACTCCATCGGCGGCCACTTCCTGCATCTGCTGCACGGCAAGGCGCCCAGCAAGCTGTGGGTGGATGCCATGCACACCTCGCTGGTGCTATACGCCGAGCATGAGTTCAACGCCAGCACCTTCACGGCGCGCGTGATCGCCGGCACCGGCAGCGACATGTACAGCGCCATCACCGGCGCCATCGGCGCGCTGCGCGGCCCCAAGCACGGCGGCGCCAACGAAGTCGCCTTCGAGATCCAGAAGCGCTACGACAGCCCGGACGATGCCGAGAAAGACATTGTTGCCCGTGTGGCCAACAAGGAAGTCGTGATCGGCTTCGGTCACCCGGTCTACACCGTCTCCGACCCGCGCAACAAGGTCATCAAGGAGGTGGCCAAACGGTTGTCGAAGGATCAATCCAACATGAAAATGTTCGACATTGCCGAACGGCTCGAATCGGTGATGTGGCGTGAAAAGAAAATGTTTCCAAATTTGGATTGGTTCAGTGCGGTGTCCTATCACATGATGGGCGTGCCCACCGCCATGTTCACGCCTCTGTTTGTCATCGCGCGAACCAGCGGTTGGAGCGCACACATCATCGAACAGCGCATCGACAACAAGATCATCCGCCCGAGTGCAAACTACATCGGGCCGGAAGACCTGAAGTTCGTACCCATCGAGAAGCGCAAGTGATCAGGGGCCAGAAGCTGCAGTTCGAGCTGACCGCGCGGCATGCCGCCGGGCGGGTGTGTGCGTTCGTCATCCACGCTCATTGAGGAGTTCATCCATGAAGACCCAGATCGCCGCCCTCGTCCTTGCCGCCGTCGTTCTGCCGGCCTGCGCCCAGACCCAACCCGCCAAGCCGGCGCCGGCGCCTGCAGCCGCCCCGGCACCGGCGCCCGCTGCGGCACCGACACCGGCAGGTGGCACGCCCGCTGCCCCCGGCGGCAATGTCGCCACTGACATCCGCCAGGAAGCCGCCGGTGCCCGCGCCGTGAACGAAGCCATCGCATGGAGCGGCCGCCCGATCGTGGGCGAGTTCGACTGCGAGCTCAAGCGCAAGGTGGTCGTGGCCCAGGTGAACGACGACACGATCGACCTGGCCTGGAACAACCGCCGATTCCAGCTGCAGCAAGTGGCCACCAGCACGGGTGCCGTGCGCTTCGAAGACAAGACCAGCGGCCTGGTGTGGATCCAGATTCCCGCCAAGAGCATGCTGATGGACAGCAAGGCCGGCCGGCAGCTGGCCAACGAGTGCAAGCGGACGAGCGCCGCGCGCTGATTTGACGCCTGCAGCCCGACCCAGGGGCGGGCTGCAGGCCGTTCACGCATTGCCCCCTGAAGAACCGAGAAGAGAACCCATGTCCGCCCACATCTCCAACGTCCGCCCCAAACCTGACCGTGTGCTCGTCGACATCGTCGACTACGTGCTCAAGTACAAGGTCACCAGCAAGCTGGCGATGGAGACCGCGCGCAACTGCCTGATCGACACGCTGGGCTGCGGCCTTGAGGCACTCTCCTACCCGGCCTGCACCAAGCTGATGGGCCCGATCGTGCCGGGCACGGTCGTCCCCAACGGCGCCAAGGTACCGGGCACACAGTTCCAGCTCGATCCCGTCCAGGCGGCCTTCAACATCGGCGCCATGATCCGCTGGCTGGACTTCAACGACACCTGGCTGGCGGCTGAGTGGGGTCACCCCTCGGACAACCTGGGCGGCATCCTGGCCACCGCAGACTGGCTGTCTCGCACCAACATCGCGGCTGGCAAGAAGCCGCTGACCATGAAGGACGTGCTGGTCGCCATGGTCAAGGCCCACGAAATCCAGGGCTGCATGGCGCTGGAGAACAGCTTCAACCGCGTGGGCATCGACCACGTGATCCTCGTCAAGCTCGCTTCCACCGCAGTCGTGGGCCAGATGATCGGCCTGAACCGCGAAGAGCTGATCAACGCCGTCTCACTGGCCTTCGTGGATGGCCAGGCGATGCGCACCTACCGCCACGCCCCCAACACCGGCAGCCGCAAGAGCTGGGCCGCGGGCGACGCCACCAGCCGCGCCGTGCGCCTGGCGCTGATCGCCAAGACCGGCGAGATGGGCTACCCGAGCGTGCTGACCGCCAAGACCTGGGGCTTCTACGACGTGCTGTTCAAGGGCAACGAATTCAAGTTCCAGCGCCCCTATGGCAGCTACGTGATGGAGAACGTGCTCTTCAAGATCAGCTTCCCGGCAGAGTTCCACAGCCAGACGGCTGTGGAGTGCGCCATGGACATCCATGCGCAGCTCAAGAAAGCGGGCAAGACCGTCGAGGACATCAAGAAGATCACGATCCGCACGCACGAGGCCTGCATCCGCATCATCGACAAGAAGGGTCCGCTGAACAACCCGGCCGACCGCGACCACTGCATTCAGTACATGGTGGCCGTGCCCATCATCTACGGTCGCCTGACCGCCGAGGACTACGAGGACAAGATCGCGAAGGATCCGCGCATCGACAAGCTGCGCGACAAGATCGTCTGCGTCGAGGACAAGCAGTTCACCAAGGACTACCACGACCCCGAGAAGCGCTCGATCGCGAACGCGCTCACCGTCGAGTTCAACGACGGCAAGAAGCTCAAGGAGATCGTCTGCGAGTACCCGATCGGCCACAAGCGTCGTCGCAAGGAAGGCATCCCGGTCCTGGTCGAGAAGTTCAAGACCAATCTGGCACGCCGCTTCCCCAGCAAGCAGCAGGACGCGATCCTGTCAGTTTCGCTGGACCAGAAGAAGCTCGAAGCCATGACGGTGAACGAGTACATGGACCTGTACGTCATCTGAGGACGTCGGTCTCAATCAACCTGTTTCTGAGGGAGAAACATCATGTGGAAGTGGATTGCTGTTGCGCTGGCCGTCGTCGGCCTGTTCCTGTTCATCCTCGTCAAGAGCGGCGACAAGGTCGAACTGCCGACCTCCGAGCACGCTGCAGAGCACAAGGATGACAAGAAGGGCGACGCCAAGCCCGCTGCTGCACCCGCACCGGCGGCCGCACCTGCCGCGCCTGCTTCCACGGACGCCGCCAAGCCGGCGGAGGCTGCCCCCGCCGCTGCACCTGCCGCCACCCCGGCGGCTCCCGCAGAGAAGAAGTAAGTCTTTGGCGCGGCCTTCGGGCCGCGCATTTGTTCGAACACTGAGCACCGAGTACGGAGTTTTCGATGAGTCATAACCTGTTCAACACCCGCCAGAGCTTCACCGCGGGCGGCAAGACGGGCACCTACTACAGCCTGCCCGAGCTGGCCAAGAGCTTCCCCAATGTCAGCAAGCTGCCGGTGTCCATCCGCATCGTGCTGGAAGCCGTGCTGCGCAACTGCGACGGCAAAAAGGTGGCCGAGGAGCACATCAAGCAGCTGGCCAACTGGCAGCCGACCGCCGAGCGCGTGGACGAGATCCCCTTCGTGGTGGCTCGCGTGGTGCTGCAGGACTTCACCGGCGTGCCCCTGCTGGCTGACCTTGCTGCCATGCGCAACGTCGCTGACAAGATGGGCAAGAACCCCAAGACCATCGAGCCGCTCGTTCCGGTGGATCTGGTCGTGGACCACTCGGTCATGATCGACCACTTCGGCACGCCCGATGCGCTGCGCAAGAACATGGAGCTCGAGTTCCAGCGCAACACCGAGCGCTACCAGTTCATGAAGTGGGGCATGCAGGCCTTCGACACCTTCGGCGTCGTGCCCCCGGGCATCGGCATCGTGCACCAGGTGAATCTGGAGTATCTGTTCAAGGGCCTGCAGTCCAAGGGTGACACCTACTACCCCGACACCCTCGTGGGTACCGACAGCCACACCACCATGATCAACGGTGTGGGCGTGGTCGGCTGGGGCGTGGGCGGTATCGAAGCCGAAGCCGGCATGCTCGGCCAGCCCGTGTACTTCCTCACCCCGGACGTCGTGGGCGTGGAGCTCAAGGGCAAGCTCAATGAAGGCGTGACGGCCACCGATCTGGTGCTGACCGTCACCCAGATGCTGCGCAAGCACAAGGTGGTGGGCAAGTTCGTCGAGTTCTTCGGCGAAGGCGCCGCGTCACTGTCCGTGGTGGACCGCGCCACTATCGCCAACATGGCCCCGGAATACGGTGCCACGATGGGCTTCTTCCCGGTGGACGACAAGACGGTCGATTACATGAAGAAGACCGGCCGCACCGACGAGCAGTGCGCACAGTTCGAGGCCTACTTCAAGGCCCAGGGTCTGTTCGGCATGCCCAAGGCCGGCGACTGCATGTACAGCTCCTCGCTGACGCTGGACCTCGCCACCATCGTGCCCTCGCTGGCTGGCCCCAAGCGCCCGCAGGACCGCATCGAGCTGCCCTCGATGAAGAGCAGCTTCAACAGCCTGTTCTCGGCCCCCGTGGCCGAGAACGGCTTCGGCCAGCCGGCCGACAAGCTCAACGCCCGCTTTGCGACCGGCAACGGCGACACCACCATCGGCAATGGCGACGTGCTGATCGCCGCAATCACCTCCTGCACCAACACCTCCAATCCCGGCGTGATGCTGGCGGCTGGCGTGCTGGCCAAGAAGGCTGTGGAAAAGGGCCTGAAGGTTGCCCCGCACATCAAGACCAGCCTCGGCCCGGGCTCGCGCGTGGTCGAGGACTACCTCGCCAAGAGCGGCCTGCAGCCCTACCTGGACAAGCTGGGCTTCAACGTGGCGGCCTTTGGCTGCACCACCTGCATTGGTAACGCCGGTGATCTGGCCCCGGAGATCAACGAGACCATCACCAAGAACGATCTGGTGTGCGCCGCCGTGCTCTCGGGCAACCGCAACTTCGAAGCCCGCATCCACCCGAACCTGAAGGCCAACTTCCTGGCCAGCCCGCCGCTGGTGGTGGCCTTTGCCATCGCGGGCAAGGCCAATCTGGATCTGACGACCGAGCCGCTGGGCACCGGCAGCGACGGCCAGCCCGTGTTCCTGAAGGACGTCTGGCCCAGCAGCGACGAGATCAACGCAGTCATGCCCTTTGCCCAGGACCCGCAGGTCTTCAAGCGCCTGTATGCCGACTTCACCAAGGACCACGACCTCTGGAACAACGTGCCGGCCCCGTCCGGTCAGGTGTACACGTGGCCCGAGTCCACCTACATCGCCCGCCCGCCCTTCTTCGACGAGTTCGCGATGCAGCCCTCTGCCGTGGCCGCGATCTCGGGCGCCAAGCCGCTGCTGATCCTCGGTGACTCCGTCACCACGGACCACATCTCCCCGGCCGGTTCCTTCAAGGAAACCACACCGGCCGGCAAGTGGCTGGGCAGCAAGGGCGTGCAGAAGGTGGACTTCAACAGCTACGGCAGCCGCCGCGGCAACCACGACATCATGATCCGCGGCACCTTTGCCAACGTGCGCGTGAAGAACCTGATGCTGCCGCCCAAGGCGGACGGCACGCGCATCGAAGGCGGGTTCACGCTGCTCGACGGCCAGCAGACCACGGTGTACGAAGCCGCGATGGAGTACATCAAGCGCGGCACGCCCACCATTGTCATCGGCGGCGAGGAATACGGCACAGGCTCCAGCCGCGACTGGGCGGCCAAGGGCACGCAGCTCCTGGGCGTGAAGGTCGTGGTGGCACGCAGCTTCGAGCGCATCCACCGCAGCAATCTGGTCGGCATGGGCGTGCTGCCCCTGCAGTTCAAGGCCGGTGAGAGCGCAGAGAGCCTGGGCCTGACCGCCACTGACACGTTTGATGTGATCGGTGACGTTTCCAAGCCGCAGTCCGACATGACGCTCGTGGTCACGCGCTCCGATGGCAGCAAGCTGAACGTGTCTGTGAAGTCCCGCATCGATACCCCGATCGAAGTGGACTACTACAAGCACGGCGGCATCCTGCCCTTCGTGCTGCGTCAACTGCTGGCCGCCTGATCGGCAGCCAGCCAGCATCGCAAGGACCTGCTGCATGAGCGAGACACCGATCACCGACACCGAACTGGCGCGCGAGTCGCGTCGCAATGGCGTGGTGCTGATTCTCGCGGGCCTGGTCTTTGCGGTGCTGTGCTATCACTGGGCACGCATCGTCGGCGTGCCCGCCCCCATTCCCCCAGCAGCGCAGTCCGTCGCGGCGCAGATGATGGAGCCGCCCCCGCCGCTGCCGATGGCCCCCGGCGCGCAGCCGCCGACCGTGATGGTGCGCTACAGCGCCGGCGCAGCCGAACCGCTGCCGGTGTCCCTGTCGGGCTTGTCTGCGGTGATTGCCTATGTGCGTTCACACCCAGACGCGAAGATCGTGCTGCAGACGCCCTCGCTCGAAGGCCTCGATGAAAAGCGCGCGGCGCTGCTGCGCGAGCGGCTCGTCACCGAGGTGGGTCTGACCCCCGAGACCTTCATCACCGAGGCTGTAGGTTCGGGTGATGCGCCGATGCTGCCTGCAAGCGCGCGCGACTGGGTCGCCGTGCAAGTGCGTCTGCCGCAGCGTTGATGTCGGGCGCCGCTGCGCCCAGTGCTCCCTGCCTCAGCGCCGCAAGGGCAGTGGCTACTGCAATGACTGATCATCCGGAAGCGCAACCTCCAGCCCACCCGGCGCAAGCGGTGCTCGACACCAATGCCGTGCTGGATCTGTTCGTGTTCCGCGACCCCGCTGCGCAGGCCCTGCGGCGCGCGCTGCAGGCCGGAGCGCTGCGCTGGATCGTGACACCGCACCTGCTCGAGGAACTGCGTCGCGTGCTGGCGTACCCCGCAGTGCAGGCATGGGCGCCACACGGCAACGATGCATCAGCGTGGATGCAAGCGCGCATGAGCGAAGCGCTCGAACTGGCAACACTGCACGCCGCCGAGATTCGTCCCTGCCCCGTCCGCTGCCTGGACGCCGATGACCAGCCCTTTCTGGATCTGGCCTTCACGCTCGCCTGCCCGCTCATCTCCAAGGACAAGCGCGTACGTCAGGCCGCGCGCCGGGCCCGGATGGCCTGCGTAGCCACGGGCGACGAGCTCCTCGCACTGCGCGCCGCGCACTAAGCCTCGAAGCCTGCATCGGCGCACGCCGGGCCGCCATGACCAGCTGCGAGGCTTGCGCGAAACTGCGTGCAAGTGGCTGATTTCATAGGGAAAACCCCGCCAAAGACCCCGCCTGGATAGAGGGTTTGGCTTGAAACTTTGGGCCACAATCCCCACTCACATGCTCGGGTTAGAGGCGGTGCCGATCGGCCCCGGAACCGAGCCCAGATCTCATCGAGGAGTGGAAGTCCATGGCTGAAGTTCAAACCATTGGCAGCTACGGTCAAACGACCCTGTCTGCCGAGCAACGCAACAAGGTGCTTCGCAACACCTACGCGCTGCTCGCCGTTTCGCTGGTCCCGACGATCGCCGGCGCCTGGCTGGCCATGGCGATGGGGCTGGACCAGACTTTGTTCAAGAGCCCCATGCTCTCACTTGTGCTGTTCCTCGGCGGCGCATTCGGTTTCATGTACCTGATCGAAAAGAACAAGAACTCCGGCGCAGGTGTGGCTCTGCTCCTGGCCTTTACGTTCTTCATGGGCGTCATGCTGTCGCGGCTGTTGGGCTGGGTGCTGGGCATGGAGGGCGGCGCAACCTTGGTGATGACAGCCCTTGGTGGCACCGCGGTCATCTGTGCGTCGATGGCCGCGATCGGTGCCGCGACCAAGCGCGATCTGTCGGGCATGGGCAAGTTCCTGATGGTCGGTGCGCTGGTCGTGCTGGTGGGTGCCGTGATTGGCATCGTGTTTCAGCTGCCTGCACTGATGCTCGCCCTGATCGTGATGAGCCTTGCAATCAGCGCCCTGTTTATGGTGTGGGACGTGAACCGCATCGTGAACGGTGGCGAGACAAACTACGTCAGCGCGACGATGGCGCTGTACATGAACATCTACAACGTTTTCGCTAATCTGCTGGCACTGCTCGGCATCGGCAATCAGGAGTAATTCGCTGCGCGCCCAAGGGCGCGTCTGCAAACAGAAAGGGTCGCCGAGGCGACCCTTTTTGTTTCATTTTCGGCCAGAAAACTGCGAGATCGGCGAAAACAAGCTTTCCGCTTGTATGGCGACGCTTCTCAGCCATTTGAAGGCTTCAGAAGGCACTTATATCAATCATTTTCGGCCAAATTCGACTCAAAGACTGCCATGCTCTCCACGTGGCTGGTGTGCGGGAACATGTTGATCACGCCGGCCGACTTGAGCTGCCAGCCGCCTTCATGCACCAGCACGGCGGCGTCGCGCGCCAGCGTGGCCGGGTTGCAGCTCACGTAGACCATCCGCTTCGGGCGCTCGTGAGCCGCCAGTGCGGCGGCGGCGCGGGCCACGGCAAGTGCGCCTTCGCGCGGCGGATCGACCAGCCAGCGGTCGAATGCACCCCAGCTTCGCACCTCGTCGGTCGTCACCTCGAAGAGGTTGCGCGCCGCAAAGCTCGTCCTGGCCGCCACGCCGTTGGCCTGCGCATTGGCCAGCGCCCGGTCCACCAGGGTCTGGCTGCCCTCGATGCCATGCACCTGCGCAGCCAGGGTGGCCAGCGGCAGCGTGAAGTTGCCCAGGCCGCAGAACAGATCCAGCACGCGGTCGCTGCGCTGGACGTCCAGCAGGCGAATGGCGCGGTCCACCAGCACACGGTTGATCTGGTGATTGACCTGGGTGAAGTCCGTGGCCTTGAAGGGCATGCGGATGCCGAACTCGGGCAGCAGATAGTGGAGATCACCCGACCGGCTCGCGTCACGCGGGTGGATGGAGTCCGGCCCCTTGGGTTGCAGCCAGAAGATGACGCCGTGCGCGTCCTCGAACGCAGCCAGCAGCGCATGATCTGCCGCCGTGGGCGGCTCGAGCACGCGCAGCACCAGGATCGTGTCGCTCTGCCCGACCGCCAGCTCGATCTGCGGCATGCGGTCCCGGATCGAGAGCCCCGCGACCAGCTCGCGCAGCGGCACCAGCAGTCTGGCCACGTGCGGCGGCAGGATGTGGCACTCGGTCATGTCAGCCACGTAGCTGGAGGCGCGCTCGTGAAAGCCCACCAGCACGCCGCCCTTCTTCTCCACGTAGCGCACCGACAGGCGCGCCCGGTAGCGGTAGCCCCAGGCGGGGCCGGCAATGGGCGGCAGCACCTGCGCGGGCTTGAGCTTGCCCACATGCCACAGGCAGTCTTCCAGCGCGCGCTGCTTGATGGCCACCTGCGCCATCGGCTCCACATGCTGCATGGAGCAGCCGCCGCAGGTGCCAAAGTGCTTGCAGCGCGGGGTGACGCGCAGCGGGCTTTCACGCAGTACCTCGGTCAGTTCCGCCACCGCGAAGCTGGGCTTCTCGCGCACCACCTCCGCACGCACGCGTTCGCCCGCCAGCGCGCCGCGCACGAACACGACCTTGCCCTTCTCGGGCAGCACGCCCGTCTCCGGGTGCGGCTCGGGCGCGCGATGCGCCACGCCCTGCGCTTCAAGGTCGATCGACTCGATCGTCAGTTCATCAAAGCGCGGCTGCAGATTCGGATTGCGGTTGCGCCTCATGCAGACGGACTCCAGGCGTCCAGGTACTGCGCCCAGTGCTCACCGGGCAGCTCGATCAGCGTGTCGTGCACGAGCTGCTCCTCGGCCTCGTAGGCTTCGCGGCTCATCGCGCCGCGCAGCACCTGATGCCGCGCGTACAGCAGATAGGTGTTCATTACATCGGTCTCGCAATAGGCACGGATCTCGGGCAGGCGCCCTTCCCGCCACATGGGCAGCACCTGCGAACCATCCACGCCCAGCTTGCCGGGCAGGCCGCAGAGCTTGGCAAGCTCGTCAAGCGGTGCATTGGCGCGGCCGGTAAACATGCCGAGATAGTCCATGAGATCCAGGTGCCGCATGTGATAGCGGCTGAGATAGTTGTTCCACTTGAAGTCGCGATCCTCGTCGCCGTTTTCCCAGTAGCGGGCACTCGGCACCAGATGTTTCATGGCGCGGTAGTGCAGACAGGGCAGATCGAAACCGCCGCCGTTCCAGCTCACCAGCTGCGGCGTGTAGTGGTCAATCAGCTTGAAGAAGTCGGCAATCAGGCGCGCCTCGTCGGTGCGCTCATCGCCGAGGCAGCGCACCTGCAGGCCCTTGTCGCTGCGGAACACGCAGCCGATGGCGATGATCTTGTGAAGGTGGTGCGGTAGGAAGCTCGTGCCCTTGGCAGCCTGGCGCTCAGCCAGCACGGCATCCACGAGCGCGACGTCGTCCAGATGATCGAGATCGCTGCGAATGGCGCGAAGGCCCTCGGCATCCGGGATGGTTTCTAGATCAAAGACCAGTGTGGGCGTCACCGTGCGGCTCCGGGGCGAAAACCTGCAATTATCCCAGCCGCAGGCCGGGTGCGCCGCAGCTAGAGCAGGTTGTCGCGCGTCACGCCGCTGGCCGCCAGCACACGCTTCAGGCGCATCAGCGCCTCCTGCTGGATCTGGCGCACACGCTCGCGCGTGAGATCCATCTCGTCGGCAATGTCTTCAAGCGTGGCGGGTTCCAGCCCGTGAAGACCGAAGCGCCGCTCAATCACGCGGCGCTGGCGTACGTTGAGCTTGTGTAGCCAGTCGTCGATCAGACGCTCGCGCTCCGAGGTATCCACGACCTCGTCCGGCGTCGCCCCCTCGGACTGCATCACGTCCTGCATGGTGGAGGTCGGATCATCCGCCAGCGGGGTGTCGAGCGAGATCGCATCGGCACCCAGCTGCAACAGCGCGCTCACTTCCTTGGCGGAGGATCCAAGCTGCTCGGCAATACTGGCATCGCTCACCTGCGCGGACGGGTCGGATCCACTGCCCTGCGCCCGCTCCAGCTTGCCCTTTGCACGGAGTACCTGGGTGAGGTCGCGCAGCACGTGTATCGGCAATCGCACCGTGCGCGACTGCATCATGATCGCGCGCTCCACGGCCTGCCGAATCCACCAGGTGGCGTAGGTGGAGAAGCGAAAGCCGCGATCCGGATCGAACTTCTCGATGGCGTGGATCAGGCCAAGGTTGCCTTCCTCGATCAGATCGAGCAGCGCGACACCGCGATCCTGGTAGCGCTTGGCGATCGACACGACCAGACGCAGGTTGTGCTCGATGAGTTTCTGGCGCGCGCTGAAGTCCCCGGCCCGCAGCGCCCGGGCATAGCGGCCTTCTTCTTCTGCCGTCAGCAGCGGTTTGGCGCCGATGTCATTGAGGTACTTGTCGATCGTGGCGCCACCGGCGACCTCGTCGGCCTTGAGCAGGCGCCGCCGATCTGTGCGCGGGGCCGGCACGGACGGGCTGGGTTCGCCCTCATCTGCAGAGGCGTCGGCGATCAGCGCATCAGGGTCGAGGTCGTCTTCGGCTTCTTCGAACTCTTGCGCGTCAAGCGCGCCATCAAGTTCGGCGTCGATGGCCAGGGCATGCAGCAGGGCAGCATCTGCGTCATCGACTGCAGATTGGGTGCTCATGCTGCCGCCCGTATCGTTCATGGCTTGTCCGGAAGCAACTTGGCAGGGTCCACCGGGCGACCCTGCCGGCGAATCTCGAAGTGGAGTTTGACGCGATCAGCGTCCGAAGACCCCATCTCTGCGATTTTCTGACCCTTCTTGACGCGCTGGCCTTCCTTCACGACGAGCGCCTGATTGTGCGCATACGCCGTCAAGTAGGTGGCGTTGTGCTTCACGATGATCAAGTTCCCGTAGCCGCGCAGACCGCTGCCGGCATAAACGACCTGGCCGTCTGCGGCGGCAAGCACCGGGTCGCCTGCCTTGCCGGCAATGTCCAAACCCTTGTTCTTCACATCGTTGAACGCTTCGACCACGGCTCCCTTGGCGGGCCAGGCAAATGCGACTTCGTCTTCCCCCGCAGCGGCAGGTGCAGGCTCCGGAGCGGCCGGGCGCGCGCTTGCGGCCGCGGCAGGCGCCGGGGTAGCCGGGGCAGCAGCGGCCGCAGGCGTTGAGGTGGCGCCGGTGCCATTGGCCCCCGGCACCGCAGCAGGTGCGGGCGCGCCGGCTGCGGGCGAGGTCGCCGCTCGCGGCTCTACGGTACCCATACGCACAGGCGAGGTTTGGGCAACGGCACCACCTTCAGGCGGCAACACGCGCAGCGTCTGTCCAACCTCAATGCGGTTGGGGTCGTCGAGATTGTTCCAGGCGGCAATATCGCGCCAGGCCTGGCCCATTTCGAGCGCAATCTTGAACAGGGTGTCACCACGCTGCACGACATAGGTGGGTGAGCGAGGATCCGCCGGCACCCGGTTGACGGCCGCGGGCGTGGGCGTGGCAGCTGCACTCGCCGCCGGAGCAGGCTGCGGCGCGGCCTGAGCTGGCTTGGCGCCCGACCCGGAAGAGCGATCAACGATCGGCGCTGGCGTCTTGCTGGCGCAAGCCGTCAACGCCACGAGTGCGAGCACAACGCATGCCCGACCCGTCATTCCAAAACGCGCTTCCCTCTTTGCTGCTGCCATCATTGTCTGGTTGTGTTGTTGAGTTTCCGTGGGTGGCAGCTCTGCTTCAGTTCTGCATCCCGCGAACGATTGAGCGTAGCAAACTTGGGTTGCTTCATGTCACGCCGCCGAGCAGCGGTACATAGTTGGCAGGCCCGGCGTCCGAGTGATTGACACGCCCCTCGGCGTCCTTTCGCACCACGACCAGCACCTGCCCCGCGGCACGCTGCACCGGCATGGCGAGCACACCGCCGGGTGCGAGTTGATCGACCAGCGTCGGCGGTACATCCATGCCGGCGGCCGCCAGCACGATCGCATCGAACACACCGGCCGTTCGCGCGCCGAGCATGCCGTCGCCATAGACGAGGCGCACGTTCTGAACGCCCGTGGCGGCGAGATTGCGCCCCGCCTGCTCAGACAGTGCAGCAATGCGCTCGATGCTCGTCACCCGCTCGCAAAGCTGCGCCATGACTGCCGCCTGGTAGCCGCAACCTGATCCCACCTCGAGCCAGTGCCGCTGCCCGGCGCCCAGCGTCAGCGCGATCTCCATCATGCGCGCGACGGACCATGGGTGCGAGATGGTCTGGCGATGCCCGATCGGCAACGCATCGTCGTCGTAAGCCCTTGAAGCCAGCGCCGGATCCACGAAACGGTGGCGCTCCACGCGCTCCATGGCCGCGAGTACCGCTTCGGCGCGAATGCCGCGCAGGCGCAGGCGATCGCACATCCGCTTGCGCTGACGATCAGACACCATGCCCAGACCGTCGGACCGGCGCGTCGGCTCGACGATCGAGCTCGCAAATCCCTGCGGCCGCACCATGCCGCGCGAACGCCCTGAATGACTCATCCGTGGCCCGATCCCGTCATCAGGCGTGATCGCAAGTCGTCCAAAGCGTCGGTTCTGGTCAGGTCCACGTGCAAGGGAGTCACCGAGGTAAAGCCTGCAGCAACCGCAGCAAAGTCTGTGCCCTCCTCCGACTCACGAACCTTCCCTGGCGGACCGATCCAGTACATCGGACGCCCTTGCGGGTCGTGTACGGGCAGGACGGGTTCAGCGGCGTGTCTGCGCCCCAAGCGCGCGACCTTCAAACCGCGATGCTCGCTGGTCGGCAGTGCTGGGAAGTTGACATTCAGCAGCTCATGTCGGCGTTCACCGGCGAACCAGTGATCGACGAATGCGGCTGCAGCGTCCGCGGCAGCGTCAAGATGCGGCCAGCCACGCGCTGCAAGCGAGAACGCGATGGCTGGCAGGCCCATGAGGTAAGCCTCCATCGCGGCAGCCACGGTGCCTGAATAGAGGGTGTCATCACCCATATTCTCGCCGTTGTTGATGCCCGAGACGACCAGATGGGGGCTCTTCGGCACCAGGCAGTTCAGCGCGATGTGGACGCAATCAGCCGGTGTGCCATTGATCTGCCAGCGATTGGGTGCTACTTCAGTTGCGTAGAGAGGCCGGTCGAGCGTCAGCGCGTTGGATACCCCGCTCCGATTGCTGTCCGGTGCTGCGACCCAGACCTCGTGCCGACGCGAGAGCGCTTCGCCCAACTGCACAATGCCGGGTGCACTGAAGCCGTCGTCGTTCGCCAGCAGAATTCGCATGCTCAGTCCAGAAACAAGAAAGCCCGCCACGGATCACCGGGCGGGCTTCTGAGTTGCCACTCGTGCCATCCCCGGAGGGGAGGACGATCGAATCATTGGTCGGGGTGGCGGGATTCGAACTCGCGACCCCTTGCACCCCATGCAAGTGCGCTACCAGGCTGCGCTACACCCCGAACGCTGCGCAGTTTAACACGACGAGCGGCAGCCCCTCGGCGCGCGACTCAGTCCGGCCCCGAATCGAGCACGCGAAGAATCTCTTCAAGCTCGCGACGGACCTCAGATGCACGCGTGATGCGGCCTTCAGAGCGGGGAGAAACAGCTGTGCGCGGGTTTTGTCGCGCCGAATTTGGAACAGGCACACGCGCCAGTTCGGGCACCGGCTCAGAGAACTGAGCAGACGCCGGCGTGGGCTCTGACTCAAGGCGATTGCGCGCCCCCGAAATGGTGAAGCCATGCTCGTACAGCAGTTCACGTATGCGGCGCACCAGCAGCACCTCGTGGTGCTGGTAATAGCGGCGGTTGCCCCGACGCTTCAAGGGGCGCAACTGCGTGAACTCCTGCTCCCAGTAACGCAGAACGTGCGGCTTGACCTGCGTCAGTTCGCTGACCTCACCGATAGTGAAGTAGCGCTTGGCCGGAATAGGCGGAAGTACGGAAGATGCGGTAATGCGGGACATCGAAGGGGCCGCAGGGTCGCGGCTCAGTGATCCAGCAGGTCATCGAAATGACGGGCGGCTTCGAAATCTCCGTCCACCATCAACTTGAGTTTCTGGCTGGCGTGAAAGGTGACCACGCGTCGGGCTGTGATGGGAATGGCCTCGCCGGTCTTCGGATTTCGACCGGGACGCTGCGGCTTGTCACGCAGGTTGAAGTTGCCGAAACCCGACAACTTCACCCCCTTGCCCACCGCCAGCGATTCACGGATCTGCCCGAAGAACATCTCCACCATGTCCTTTGCTTCACGCTTGTTGAGGCCGACGCGCTCGAAAAGCATCTCCGCCAGCTCGGCTTTCGTGAGGGTCAATCCACCCTCGGGGACCTCCTCGCGAAGTTCTTCCCACATATCGAGATACGGCAATCAGAAGGCTGGGTCAGCGGCGCAGTTCGGCTCCGACAGAACCGAGCGCTCGCAACACAACTTGTTGAATTTGTTCAATTTTTTGCTCGTCGAGCGTCGAGCCAGTATCTTGCAACCACAGACGCAGTGCAAGGCTCTTTTGTCCTTCTTGCAATCCTTTGCCGCTGTAAACGTCAAAGAGTTGCCAGTGCCGCACAACACCCGCAACCTCAGCGCTCTGCGCCACCTGGTCGAGCACGGCGCCGATCCGTGCCATCGGCGTCGCTTCTGTCACGACGATCGCAAGATCCCGCGTCACGCCAGGTGTACGTGGGAAGTCTTCGAACACCGGGACTTGCGCAACAAGCCAGGGCTCAAGTTCGCACTCCATGAGGATCGGCGCGCTGGGCAGGTCGTATTTCTGAACCCAGCGCGGATGCAATTCGCCGATGAAACCCACCGCGCGACCTGCGTGAAAAACCCGTGCGCAACGGCCAGGATGCAGCGCCGGATGCTCGGCTGCCTCGAAGCCCAGATTGATTCCCGGAACCAGCGCCTCAAGGTCACCCTTCACGTCAAAGAAGTCGACTGCTCTTGAGGGCTTGCTGCCCCACTGCTCCGGCTGCGCCAGACCGCTGGCAATCGCGGCAAAGTGCATCGGCTGCCGGAGCCCCTGAACGCTGAGCGGTCCGTCGGATGCGGCAGCATCGCGGATGAATACCTTGCCGACTTCAAACATCCGAACATCGCTCTCACGGTGCCGCGCGTTATGCGCGAAGTTTGCGACCAGGCCACCGATCAGCGAAGTCCGCATCACCGCCATGTTTGATGCAATGGGGTTCAGGACCTTGATCGGCTCACCCGCCGTGCCAAAGTCGCGTTCCCAGTCAGCGTGCACAAAGGAGTAATTCACTGCCTCGACGTACCCCAGCTGTGCAAGCGCAGCGCGGATAGCGTGCGGCGTGCGGCGCGTCTGCGTGTGGGTGTGCATCGTTGCTCGGGCCAGTGGCGCACGCGCGGGCAGATTGTCGTAACCCCAGATGCGCGCGACCTCCTCGATCAAATCCTCCTCGATCTCAAGATCGAATCGATACGGCGGGGGCGTGACGACGAAGGTGTCCTGTTCTCGCGTCGCATCCAAACCCAGACGGCGGAAGATGTCCGCCATCTCTGAAGCGTCGATGCTGGCGCCGATCACCTGCTGGCATCGGGCAACGCGCATGCGCACCGTCGGCCGGGGTGGAAGACCGAGGACGACGTCCGTCACCGGGCCGGCCTGCCCGCCGCAGATCCGGAGGATCAGCGAGGTGATGTATTCGATATGTTCGACGGTCGTGGACGCGTCCACGCCACGCTCAAAGCGATGTCCTGCGTCGGTCGAAAATCCAAAACGACGTGCCCGTCCGCGGATCGCATCTGGCCACCAGAACGCAGCCTCGATGTAGATGTTCCGCGTGGAATCGCCAACGGCTGTCGAGTCTCCGCCCATGATGCCCGCCAGGGACTCTACGGCGGTGTCGTCCGAGATGACGCCAACGGCTTCATCGAGCTCCACAGTATTGCCGCTAAGGAGCTTCAAGGTCTCGCCCTTCTGTGCCCACCGGACCGTCAAGCCGCCTTGTATGCGATCAAGATCGAAGATATGGGACGGGCGCCCCAATTCCAACATCACGTAGTTGGAGATATCAACCAACGCAGACACGCTGCGCTGGCCGGCACGCTCGAGCCTCTGGCGCATCCAGATCGGAGTGGCTGCGTTCGGATTGACATCACGAACGATTCGACCGGAGAAGCGGCCACAGAGATCTGGCGCATGAACGCGCACGGGGAGCACGTCTGGGATGACCGGCGCCACCGCCGTGATTTCCGGCCAGTTGACTTTGAGCTTGTTGAGCGCGCCGACTTCGCGCGCGATGCCTGCGATCGACAGGCAGTCCGCCTTGTTCGGCGTGAGCTTGAGTGTGAGCACCTTCTCATCGAGTGACAAGGCAACCCGCAAGTCATCGCCCACATTCAGATCGGCGGGCAGTTCAAGCAAACCGCCACCGTCCTCGGACAGACCCAGCTCTTTGGCCGAGCAGAGCATGCCTTCGCTGTCCACGCCGCGCATCTTCGCCTGCTTGATCGAAAAGTCGCCCGGCAAGACCGCACCGACCACGGCGCATGGGGCGCGCATCCCGGCGCGGACATTCGGCGCACCGCAAACAATCTGCAGCGGCGCCTCGCCGCCCACGTCGACCTTGCATACCGACAGCTTGTCCGCATTCGGATGCTTGCTCACTTCGAGAACTTCGGCGACAAGAACACCACTGAATGCCGGTGCGACAGACGAAATCTCTTCGACTTCGGCACCGGACATTGTGAGCTGATGTGCAAGTGCATCGGTGCCAATCGCCGGATCGACCATGCTGCGGAGCCAAGACTCTGGAACTCTCATGCTGATTCTTCTCTATGTCTGCTGTGTCGGAGCTCAGCGCGCGAACTGGCGCAGAAACCGCAGGTCGTTCTCGTAGAACAAACGAAGGTCACTCACGCCGTGACGAAGCATCGCGAGCCGTTCGATCCCGGATCCGAAAGCAAAGCCGATCGTCCTCTCGGGATCCAACCCGAAGTTGCGCACGACTTGCGGATGGACCTGACCCGACCCCGCAACCTCCAACCAGCGACCAGCCAGGGCACCTTCCTCGAACATCACGTCCACCTCGGCCGATGGCTCCGTGAACGGGAAATAGCTGGGACGGAATCTCACGTTGAGCCGTTCGGTCTCGAAGTACTGAACCAGAAACTGCGTGAACACACTCTTGAGATCGGCCAGAGAGATGTCCTCATCCATCCACAGACCCTCGAACTGGTGGAACATCGGCGAATGCGTGGCGTCGCTGTCCACCCGATAGGTCTTGCCTGGGCAGATCACGCGCACTGGCCCCCTGTGGGCTTGGGCGTAGCGAACCTGCATGGGGCTGGTGTGGGGACGCAAGCAGAGCAAGCGGCCTTCGCTGTCCCGGGCGTCGACATAAAACGTGTCTTGCATCGAACGCGCCGGATGGTTCTCAGGGTTGTTGAGCGCGGTGAAGCTGTACCAATCCGTCTCGATCTCCGGACCATCGGCCACATCAAACCCGATCGACGCGAAGATCTCTTCAATGCGCATCCAGGTCTGCGTGACTGGATGCAGTCCTCCCGAATGACGAGCGCGGCCAGGCAAGCTCACATCCAGTCGCTGCGATGCAAGCCGGGCGTTGAGCTCGACTTCGGCCAATTCAGAGCGGCGAGCGGCCAACGCGACCTCGATCGCTTGCTTGGCGACGTTTATTCGTGCGCCCTGCTCCTTCTTGGCATCGACATCAAGTGCCGCGAGCGCCTTCATGCGTTCGGTGATCAGGCCTTGTTTGCCGAGAAAACGCGCTTTGGCGTTTTCCAGATCCGGTGCCGTATCGGCTTGAGCGAAAGCGTCCTTCGCCTGCCTGACAAGTTCATCAAGAGATTGCGTCATCGATCACGAATCCGAGAGACGAGGCGGCAGTCTGCCGCCCAAAAGAAAAGCGGAGCTCCTTTCGGGGAGCCCCGCTTCACATCGAGCAGATTTAGAACGGCTTACGCTGCGAGCGAGGTTCTCACCTTGTCGACAACGGCCGCAAACGCGGGCTTGTCGTTCACCGCCATGTCGGCCAGCACCTTGCGGTCCAGACCGATGTTGGCCTTCTTCAGTCCGTTCATGAACACGTTGTATGCCATGCCGTGCGAACGCGCGGCAGCATTGATACGCGTGATCCACAGCGCGCGGAACACGCGCTTCTTGTTGCGGCGATCACGGTAGGCATATTGGCCAGCACGCATCACCGCCTGCTTGGCGATGCGGAATACGTTGCCACGGCGACCGCGGTAGCCCTTGGCTGCGGCAATCACTCTCTTGTGGCGGGCGCGTGCGGTTACACCACGTTTTACGCGAGGCATCTCTTAGTCCTTTCCAGTCAGATTCGGTTCAAGCCAAGGCTCATGCATACGGCAGCATGGCGTGCACGTGACCCATATTGGTCGCATCCACGTTCAGCGTGCCGCGCAGCTGGCGCTTGTTCTTGGTCGTCTTTTTGGTCAGGATGTGGCGCTTGAACGCCTGCCCCCGCTTCACGGTGCCGCCCGGGCGCACCTTCAAGCGCTTCGCAGCGCTCTTCTTGGTCTTCATCTTTGGCATCTCAACTACCTTTTCGTAATGCGCCGCAAGGTGGTCGGTCCGACCGACACTTCAACAACCTCCGGACGCTTCTTGCGTGCCTGCAGATACCTCTGCTCGAAGCCCGGCGCGGGGCTCAAAGATCAGGCAGACACCTGTGGTTCTGCCGGACTACTTTTTCTTCTTGGGCGCCAGCACCATGATCATCTGGCGACCTTCAAGCTTGGGCATCGCTTCAACCTGACCGAGTTCCAGCGCACCATCACGCACTCGTTCAAGCAACCGCATGCCGAATTCCTGGTGAGCCATCTCTCGACCACGGAAGCGCAATGTGATCTTGCACTTGTCGCCGTCTTCCAGAAAGCGCAGAACGCTCCGCATCTTCACGTCGAAATCATGATCGTCCGTCTGAGGGCGGAACTTGATTTCCTTGACTTCGATGACCTTCTGCTTGAGCTTGGCCTCATGAGCGCGCTTCTGCTCCTGATACTTGAACTTCCCGTAGTCCATCAGCTTGGCCACGGGAGGCACAGCAGTTGGAGAGATCTCCACGAGATCGACATCCGCCTCTTCCGCCATGCGCATCGCGTCCGCGAATCGCACAATACCAAGCTGCTGGTTGTCGACGCCGATGAGGCGCAGTTCTGGGGCCGTTATCTCACCGTTGATGCGGTGGCTGCGATCTGTAGCGATGCGGGTGCTCCGATGGTCAAAAAATCAAGCCGCGCTCGACTCGTGGCTCTTGGACTCGACTTCTGATCGCAGGAGATCGGCAAACGCCGACACTGCCATCACGCCCAAGTCTCGATTGCCACGGCCTCGCACGGCCACGGTCTCAGCCTGCGCCTCTTTATCCCCAACGACGAGGATGTAAGGGTGCTTTTGCAAACTGTGATCCCGAATTTTATAGGTGATTTTCTCGCCTCGCAAATCGGCAACCGCTCTAAACCCTTGTTTCATAAGCGTTTCCGCCACCTGCGCAGCGTATTGCGATGAGGATTGAGCAATTGAGCACACCACAACTTGCGTTGGCGACAGCCAAGCAGGCATGGCACCTGCAAAGTTTTCGACCAGCATGCCGATGAACCGCTCAAGCGAACCGACGATCGCCCGGTGCAGCATCACGGGCACATGACGGCTGTTGTCCTCACCCACGTACTCTGCCCCGAGCCGCTCGGGCATAAAGAAGTCCACCTGCATGGTTCCGCACTGCCACTGGCGACCAATAGCATCCTTCAGCGTGTATTCGATCTTTGGACCGTAAAAAGCTCCGTCGCCGGGCGACACCTCGAATTCACAGCCCGAGGAACGCAGGCTCTCCATGAGTGCGTGCTCGGCCTTGTCCCAAAGGGCGTCGTCGCCGATCCGCTTCTCCGGACGCGTCGCAACCTTGTACAGAATGTCCTTGAAGCCGAAGTCCGCGTACACCTTCTGCAGCAGCGCCGTGTACTTCAGGCACTCATCGAGGATCTGGTCTTCCGTGCAGAAGATGTGGCCGTCGTCCTGAGTGAAGCCGCGCACCCGCATGATTCCATGCAAAGACCCCGACGGCTCGTTTCGGTGGCACTGACCGAATTCGCCGAAGCGCAGTGGCAGTTCCCGGTAGGAGTGCAAGCCGCTCTTGAAGATCAGGATGTGCCCGGGACAATTCATCGGCTTGACGGCGTACTCCCGGCTCTCTGACTCAGTCGTAAACATGTTCTCGCGGTACTTGTCCCAGTGTCCGGTCTTTTCCCAGAGCGACTTGTCGAGGATCTGCGGCCCTTTCACTTCGAGGTAGCCGTTGTCCTGATAGACGCGGCGCATGTACTGCTCGACCTGTTGCCAGATCGTCCACCCTTTGGGGTGCCAGAAGACCAGACCCGGTGCCTCTTCCTGGACATGAAAGAGGTCCAGCTCACGCCCCAGTCGGCGGTGATCACGCTTCTCGGCCTCCTCAAGCATGCTGAGATAGGCGTCCTGATCTTCCTTCTTTGCCCAGGCTGTCCCGTAGATGCGCTGAAGCATCTCGTTCTTGCTGTCGCCGCGCCAGTAGGCGCCGGCCACCTTCATGAGCTTGAAGACCTTGAGTTTTCCGGTGGATGGGACGTGCGGCCCGCGACACAGATCCGTGAACGCGCCTTCCGAGTACAGCGACACGTCTTCGCCCGCCGGAATGCTGGAAATGATTTCGGCCTTGTAGTGCTCCCCCAGCCCCGTGAAGAAGGCAACAGCCTCATCCCGAGGCACGACCTTGCGCTCCACGCGCTCGTCCTTCTTGGCGAGCTCGCCCATCTTCTTTTCGATCGCCGACAGATCGTCAGGCGTGAAGGGGCGCGTGTAGGAAAAGTCGTAATAGAAGCCGTTGTCGATCACCGGCCCGATGGTGACCTGAGCCTCCGGGAACAACTCCTTGACGGCGTACGCGAGCAGGTGCGCCGTACTGTGGCGGATGACTTCCAGACCATCGGCGTCCTTGTCCGTGACAATCGCGAGGCTCGCGTCGTGGTCAAGCAGATGACTGGTATCCACCAGCTTGCCATCAACCCTGCCAGCGAGCGCCGCCTTGGCGAGGCCGGCGCCAATGGACGCAGCGACTTGGGCCACCGATACGGGCGCGTCGAAGCTGCGGACCGAGCCATCAGGGAGCGTAATGTTGGGCATGTTCTGGATCCGGAAAAGAAAAACGGGATGAGGCCAAGCCGCATCCCGTTGATCTAGTATAGACGTGGAAACGCACTCGCCTCGCGGGCTTCAGTTCAGACCTTCCGTAGTTCGCGGTGTCATAACCAAGGTGCCTTTCCCGATCTTGCAATTCGTTGGTAGGCGCGATTGGACTCGAACCAACGACCCCCACCATGTCAAGGTGGTGCTCTAACCAGCTGAGCTACGCGCCTAACGAGAAACTGTGAGTATAGCGCATCGGCGCCACCTAGAATTTCGAGGCTACCGTCACGTTCGCCCACCTTCTGCGAGATCGCCTTGAAGTTCTGCTCGAACTGCGCTAACCCCGTCACGCTTCGCGTGCCTGAGGGCGACAACCGACCGCGCGCGATGTGCGATGCGTGCGGCACGATCCACTATGTGAACCCTCGCATCGTTGTGGGCACGCTACCCGTCCAGGATGGCCGGATTCTGCTGTGCCGACGCGCGATTGAGCCGCGGTCCGGCTTTTGGACTCTGCCCGCCGGCTTTCTCGAGTGCGGTGAATCGGTGGCTCAGGGTGCGGTCCGCGAAACCGAGGAAGAGGCAGGGATCGACATCGAACTTGGCCCGCTGTTCAGCTTGATCGATGTGCCTTTCGTCAGTCAGGTGCACATCTTCTATCTGGCGACCATGAAGGGCAGTCGCATGCAGCCCGGAGAGGAGACGCTTGAAGCTGCACTGTTTGCTCCACAAGACATTCCCTGGGAACAAATGGCCTTCCGGACGGTGGTGCTGAGCCTGCGTCGCTACCTGGAAGATCCTGCCGGTCTGATGCAGCAGGCTGGTCCGTACACGGCTGTGGTCGACCGGCCCGGCACCGGTCGGCACCGCTAGCTGTCCGGCGCCAGTGATCCCTTTGATTGGCCCGGATGATCCGCTGCCTGGCGCCTCGCGCGCCTTGCGGCGACCCAATGGCCTACTGGCGGCGGGCGGGGACTTGCGAACCGATCGTCTGATCGCCGCGTACCGCAACGGCATCTTTCCCTGGTACAGCGCAGGCGACCCTATTCTGTGGTGGAGCCCCGACCCACGGATGGTGCTTGCGGTTGCAGATTTCAAGTTGCGGGCAAGCCTGCGCAAGCGAGTCCGGCAATTCCAGGAAGACTCATCCGTCAGTTTGCTGCTGGACACCGACTTCGAAGCGGTCATTCGCGCATGCGCAGAACCACGTGACGGTGCAAGCGGGACCTGGATCCTGCCTGAAATGCAGGCGGCCTACATTGCCCTGCACCGCGCCGGCCACGCCCACAGTCTTGAGCTGCGTCGCGGTAGTGAACTGATCGGCGGGCTATATGGCGTGGCGATCGGCCGCATGTTCTACGGCGAATCCATGTTCACACGTGAGTCTGACGCATCCAAGACGGCGTTGGCGGGCCTGATCCAACTCTGCCGCGATGCTGAGATGCCGTGGATCGACTGTCAGCAACAAACCGGGCATTTGGCGAGCCTGGGCGCAACGCCCATCCCTCGCGCGCAGTTTCTGAGTGGCCTCCGCGAGCTGACACCTGCGCCTGGGCCTGACTGGCAGGCGCTGCGATCGATTGATCTGCTGCGACGCGTCGGACGCTAACATCGACACATGCGAGTGCTGGGTGCCTATCGATGAGCCACCTCAAGGAGCTGCCGTTTTCGACGCTGCAGTTCTATGCGACTGCGCCCTATCAATGCAGCTATCTGCCAGGCAAGCTCGCGCGTTCGCAGGTCGTCACCCCCAGCCACCTCATCAATGCCGAGGTCTACAGCGAACTCGTGCGCCTCGGTTTCCGGCGCAGCGGCTTGTTCACCTACCGGCCACACTGCGACGGCTGTGCGGGCTGCATCCCCATTCGTCTTCTGGCCAAGGAGTTCGTCGCCAACCGGAGCCAGCGGCGTGCGCAGAAGCGTCACGGCAACCTGATTGCGCTGGTTGCGGCACTGAGCTACTCCGCTGAGCACTTTGCGCTCTATCAGCGCTACCAGTCGGCGCGCCATGCTGGCGGCGGCATGGATCACGACAGCAACGAGCAATACGCGCAGTTCCTGCTGGCGAGCCGAGTCAACAGCCGTCTGGTGGAGTTCCGCGATGAGGCGGGCGTGCTCAAGATGGTTTCGATCATCGACGTGCTCAACGACGGCTTGTCTTCGGTCTACACCTTCTTTGACCCGGACGAGCGAAATGCCAGCTACGGCACCTACAACATCCTGTGGCAGATCGAGCAGTGCAGACAGCTTGGCCTGTCGCATCTGTACCTGGGCTACTGGATCGAACACAGCGACAAGATGAGCTACAAGGCGGCATTTCGCCCGTCGGAGCTGCTGATCGACGGCGTTTGGACGCGCCAAGGTGTAGCGAACGAGGAAACCGACGCCTGATTGAGCAAACACTCGAACTTCACTGACTTGCTTGGCATTAGGTGAACTGGCCTTTCATAATCCGACATACTATTGCGATGCAGCAAAGGTATCCGGAGCACAGCCAGTATGAGTGAGGACGAATCCCGCTACAGCATTCAGGTCATCGAGCGCATGGCCAAGCTGCTAGACGCACTCGCAGACCAGAATGGCGCCGTTGCGCTCAAGGAGCTTGCCCGTGCGACGGACTTGCACCCGTCCACCGCCCACCGCATCCTTAATGATCTGGCTGAATACCGGCTCGTCGAGCGGTCCCAACCGGGTGCGTACAAGCTCGGGATGCGCATGCTGGAACTCGGCAACCTGGTCAAGAGCCGACTCGACGTGCGCGAAGTGGCACTCGAGCCGATGCAATCCCTGCACCGCCACACCGGCCAAACGATCAACTTGTCGGTGCGCCAGGGCGACGAGATCATCTACGTCGAACGTGCGTTCTCGGAACGCTCGGGCATGCAGGTCGTTCGCGCCATCGGCGGGCGAGCACCGCTGCATCTGACCTCGACCGGAAAGCTCTTTCTCGCCGCGGACGACGGCCGCGCCGTACGCAACTACGCGCTGCGAACCGGCCTTGCTGGCCACACTCGCAATTCGATCACCGACGTGGACAAGCTCGAACGCGAGCTTGCCAGTGTGCGCGCGCGCGGCTTTGCGCGTGACAACGAGGAGTTGGAACTGGGGGTTCGCTGCATTGCAGCGGGCATCCGGGATGACAGTGGGAAGCTGGTGGCCGGCCTGTCGATCTCCGCGCCGGGCGATCGCCTTCAGGATGACTGGATCGAGGATCTCACGCGTACAGCCGCCCAGATCAGCCGCTCACTGGGTTTCCGGATCAGCGTCTGAGCGCAGGGCCGGAGGCACCAACCTCAGGACGTGGTGCCGCCCACCACTGCATTGCGCGATTCCAGCCAGGTGCGCACGCGCTGTGCATCGCCCAGGCGAGAGTACTTGCCGGCTGAATCCAGAAACACCATCAGTACCTGGCGGCCCTGGACCAGCGCCTGCATGACGAGGCACTTGCCCGCCTCTGCGATGTAGCCGGTCTTCTGCAGGCCGATCTGCCACTCCGGGTTGTGGACCAGCCGGTTGGTGTTGCCGAACTGGGTGTTGCGGCCGAGCACGGCCACCGCATAGGACGGGCTGGTCGAGTACTCGCGCAGTTCTGGGTGCTGATAGGCCGCCTTCATCAGCAGCGTCAGATCGCGTGCCGACGACACGTTCTTCGGCGACAGTCCCGTCGGATCCACAAAGCGCGTCTGCGTCATGCCCAGCAGAGCAGCCTTGGCATTCATCGCCTCGACAAAAGCCGGAAGCCCGCCCGGATAGCTGCGACCCAGCACGTGCGCCGCCCGATTCTCAGAGTTCATCAAAGCCAGGTGCATGGCATCGGCACGCGAGAGCTGAGCGCCGATACGCAGGCGCGAGGACGTGCCCTTTTCGGTGTCGATCTCCTGATCGCTGATGGTCAGGACTTCGTCCATCGGCTGGCGAGCTTCCACCACCAGCAGCGACGTCATCAGCTTGGTGATCGAAGCGATCGGCAGCACGGCGCGATCATTCTTGGCGAACAGGACCTCGCCGGTGGCTTGATCCGTGATGAGGGCGACACTGGAATGCAGATCCAGCGGATCGTCAGTGCGCAGGCCCTGCAGCTGGCCGATGCTGGGCCGCGGGGGCGCATAGGCGACGCGCTGTGCACGGGCTCCGCGGCGATTCTTGCCGGCGACCACGCGCTGCGTGCGGACACTTCGGGATGCCTGCTGCGGCTTTCGTACAGCAGTGGCACTCTGCTTGCGCGCTGCCGGCTTGGCGGCAGGCTTCGACGACTTGGCGGACTTGCTTGAAGCGCCTGCGGATTGGGCAACCGCAGGTGCGGGGACGATCAACGCCGCGGAAATTGCACAACTGGCAACGCCGAGCGCAATTCCTGTCATCCATTGACGCATCGTGCGTTGGCGCTTGAGCAAGAACATGCGTGAGACTCCGGGCGGTTGCAGCAAGACGTGTCTTGGATTCTAGATGCAACTCGCGCAATGACGAAGAAAATCTTCAGTAAAAACCGATACTTATCGCGGCTTGTTCATGTGGCTTCTGCAAATCTGCCACACAGACCCATCCAAAGATAGCAACAGGCGTTCCAAGTACCGTCTAACGCGCAGTATCCGCATCTCGCCGACGGCGCAGCCTTCGAAAAACGCGAAGGCAACCACCCAGACCGGCTGCTCGGATTGCAGAAAAGAAAAGAGGCCGCGAACGCGGCCTCTTTCACATGACTCAGGCGCAGGACACCGCACCCATCAGTCTGCGTACACGCCTGCGGCCTTGATGATCGGACCCCAGCGTGCGATTTCCTTCTTCACGTGATCGCCCAGCGCAGCGGGCGTGGCACGGTTGGCCGGGTACACGGTGGCGCCCAGCTTGGCCATGCGATCGCGGAAGGCAGGATCCTTCATGCCGTCGTTGACTGCAGCAACAAGCTTGTCGATGACCGGCTTCGGTGTGCCCTTGGGAACCCACACGCCATGCCACACACCGACCTGCACGTTCGGGAAGCCCGATTCAGCCGTGGTCGGAATGCTCGGCAGCGTTTCCACACGCGCACCGCTGGTCACGGCGTAGGCCTTGATGCGGTTGGCGCGGATCTGCTCGGTGGTGTTGGTGGTCTGGTCGCACATCAGGTCAACCTGCTTGCCCACCAGCGCGGTCATCGCGTCGGCCGTGCCCTTGAACGGCACAGTCTGGATGTCGGTCTGGATCGAGCTCATGAACATCAGGCCGCACAGGTGCGAGGCCGAACCGATGCCCGCGTTGGCGAAGTTCAGCTTGTCCTTGTTGGCCTTGAGGTGGGCCACGAAGTCCTTGAAGTTCGCGGGCGCGAAGTCGGAGCGCGCGACGATGGTCATCGGCACTTCGACCACGAGGCCGATCGGCTCGAAGTCGGTTTCCGGGTTGTAGGCCAGCTTGCGGTACAGCGAAGGCGCCGTGGAAAAGCCGATGTGCATCAGCAGCACGCTGTAGCCATCCGGCTGGGCCTTGGCCACGCGGTTCGTGCCCACAGTACCGCCAGCGCCGCCGACGTTCTCGACGACGATCTGCTGACCCAGGGACTTGCGCATGGATTCGGCCAGCGCGCGCGCGACGTTGTCGGTGGGGCCGCCCGCAGAGAACGGCACGACCATGGTCACCGGCTTGTTGGGATAGGGGTCAGCAGCGTGAGCGGCCAGACTGGCGGTGCCCAGGGCTGCGGCGCAGGCCACCATGAGCGCGCGACGGACAAAGTTCATGAACGAGGTCTCCAAGAGATGTTGTGCTGATCGCGATGGTTCGGTGCCCTGCCCGTCTTGCGCAAAGCTGCCGCCCACGACCTGAGGCGGGATTGTGCCGCGCGACGCACTGCCCGCCTTGCACGGAGTTTCCCTGATGCTGCACGTTGCAGCGCAGCGCGAATCGGCAAAGACCGAACCGGGCACCACGCCTTCCCGTGCCTCGGCGTGCAGACCGGGTCCGCTTCAGTGTGCTGCGAGGAAAGGCAGCGCCTGTGCCAGCAGGAAAGCCGGCGCCTCCTCCGGCACGTAGTGCCCGCCCGGCGAGACCGCGAACTCGACGCTGCGCGCCTGACGCCCCCAGAGCGCCTGCGCGTCGAACAGGCGCGACACCACGCCATTGGCACCGACGATGACCGACAACGGGCACTCGATCCTTTTGCCGGCCACGCGGTCCGACTCGTCGTGCTCCAGGTCGATCGTCGCCGCGGCGCGGTAGTCCTCGCAGACTGCATGGGCCCAGCCCGGCGTGCATGCGGCACGCTCATACTCGGCCATCGCACGCGGATCGAAGGGGCCAAAGCCCTTGTCGCCCGTTGCCCCGAAACGCCCGGCCATGGTCTTGCGCACGTAGTAGGCCGGGTCCTGACCGATCAGCGTCTCCGGGTAGGGCGCCGGCTGGATCAGGAAGAACCAGTGGTAGTACAGGCGCGCAAAAGTCTCGGTGGCGCCGCGGTACATGTCCAGCGTGGGCGCAATGTCCAACAGCATCAGGCGCTGTACGGCCTGCGGATGATCCAGCGCGAGTCGATGCGCCACGCGCGCGCCGCGGTCGTGCGCGAGCACGGCGAATCGCTCGCAGCCGAGCGCGCGCATCACCGCCAGCGCATCAGCAGCCATGCTGCGCTTGCTGTAGGCGGTGTGCGGTGGTGCGCCCTCTGGCTTGTCGCTGTCACCATAGCCGCGCAAATCGATGGCGACGCAGGTGAAGCGTGCCGTGAGTTCGGCCCAGACCTTGTGCCAGAGCACATGCGTCTGTGGGTGCCCGTGCATAAGCAGCAGCGGTGCACCCTGCCCCGCGGTGCGGTAGGCGATGCGCACCCCGCCCTCGCCGGAGGCATGTTGCAGGGGCAGATCAAAGAGCTCGGTCATGCGTGTCCTCGCGTTCAGGGCTTGCCGGGGGTCTGCGCGGCGCGCTGCAGGCGGGCGTAGTGCTCGGCGCGCTCGCCCTGGCCGAGTGCGGTGTACAGCGCCGCCAGTTCCTCGAAGACATAGGGATCCGGCGCCTTGGCCGCGGCAGACTCCTGCTCCAGGCGCAGCTGGATGGCCAGCGCCTCCTCGAAGCGGTCCAGCAGGCGCAGCGTGTGCGCCACCTGCCAGTACGCGATGCGAACGCCTTCCGGCTCTCCACGCAGCTCGTAGCCGGGGACGGCGCGGCGGAAGGCATCCAGCGCGGCCTCAAGCTCGCCGGCCTGGCGGTGGCTCATGCCGATGTTGTTCCACAACGGGCCGATCCAGCGGCGCGCCGTCGGGTCCTTGGCCTGCTCGGCCCACTGCAAGGCTTGCTTGTTCAGGCGCAGCTGCTCGGTGGCGTACGGCGCCACCAGCGCCACCATGTGCTGCGCGTCGATCGCCAGAAATTCAAGATTGGCCTGACGCGCCAGCGAAACAGCTTCCTCAAACAGCGGCCGCGCCTTGCCCTGCTCCTTGGCAGATCGGAACGTCCGGCCGCGCTCAAGCAGGTAGCGCACATTCACCTCGGCGCTCGCCGTCGGCAGCGCGGACTTCAGCGTGTCCAGCAGGGCATGGGCTTCGGTGAATAGGCCGCGCAGGCTGTAGGTGCGGGCAATCTGGGTCTGAAGTTCCAAGGCGTCGTTGCCGGTGCTCGCGCGCAGACGCTCGCGAAAGCGCTGCTCGCTCGCGGCAGGGTTGGAAAAGTCCCAGAGCGCGATGATCTGCGCGTTGTCCATGGCCCTCACCTCCACACTTGCGGCAAGCACGACGCCAGCAAAAAGACCGAAGAACGCCCGCTTCATGCGCCTCCCCAGGGCAAAGTGCCTGAAGAACCGCATGGGACAAGCGGAAGAGCAGGCCCGATCCGCTTGCCCAGAGCCGTCCTCCGAGGCATGCCAGACACGCCTCAATCGTTCAAAAAGCGCGTAAATCCCGGAACGGGTTCGCGCTCTGTGACCAGCGTGTTCTCGATCCTGCTCGGGTCTGCGTAGCCGAGCGCCATGCCACACACCACCATCTGCGTGTCGGCCAGATTCAGCGCCTTGGCAATCACGCGGTGGAACTGCGTCCAGGCGGCCTGCGGGCAGGTATCCAACCCGCGCCCGCGGGCGGCGACCATGATGTTCTGCAGGAACATGCCGTAGTCCAGCCAGCTGCCCTGCGCCATGATGCGGTCGATCGTGAAGATCAGGCCGACCGGCGCATCAAAGAAGCAGAAGTTGCGGCCGTGCTGGGCGTGCATGCGCGCCTTGTCCTGCTTGCCGATCTCAAGCAGGCCGTAGAGATCCCAGCCGACCTTTCGGCGCCGGTCGATGTAGGGCGAGGCCCATTGCGTGGGGTAGTAGGCGTACTCCTCGCTGTGCTGCTTGAGCTGCTCGGGGTCGTTCCATACCGCCAACACGGCGTCCACCAGGCGCTGGCGCGCTGCGCCGGTCAGCACATGCACCTGCCAGGGCTGCGTGTTGGTGCCCGAAGGCGCGCGCGCGGCGGTGCTGAGGATGGCCTCGATGTCCTCGCGCGCCACCGGCGTGGGCAGAAAGGCGCGGATCGAGCGCCGGCTGGTGATGGCGGCATCCACATGGCGGCTGGCTTCGGTGCTGATCATGGCATGAGTTGAGTCAAAGTGATTCTGAGCGGCTCGGGCAGCGGCACCGGGCGGCGACTGGCGCGGTCCACATACACATGCACGAAGTGGCCGTGCGCAGCGGTCAGCGGCGCGCCAGCGGCAAAGATACCGACTTCATAGCGCACGCTCGACGACCCGAGATGCGCGACGCGCAGCCCCGCCTCGATCGTCTGCGGAAAGGCCAGCGGCGCAAAGTAGTCGCACTGCGTCTGCACCACCAGCCCGATCACGGGGCCGCGTTCACTGTCCAGCGCGCCCTGCCCCACGAGCCAGCCGTTCACTGCGGTGTCGAAGAAGCTGTAGTACGTGACGTTGTTGATGTGGCCGTAGACATCGTTGTCCATCCAGCGCGTGCTGATCGGCACGAAGGCGCGGAAGTCGCTTCGTGCCCGCGGGGCCGGACGGGTTGCCTTGTTCTCGTTCATTTGCGCACCACCAGATACACGCCGACCAGCGTCACGAGCATGCCCAAGACGGCAATCGCGTTGAGAGTCTCGCCAAACATCAGCCAGGCCATCAGCGCCGTGACGGAGGGCACTACGTACATCGTGCTCGTCACGGCCGTGGCCTGGCCGTGACGCAGCATGTAGAACATCAGGCTGATCCCGCCGGCAGTCAGCACCACGACGCTCCAGGCCATGGCGACGATCACCTGCGCATTCCACTCGATGCGCATGGGCTCGAAGGCATAGGCAAAGGGCAGCGTGACGAGCAGCGAAGCGGTGAACTGCACCACCTGGCCCGTGCGGAGATCAAAGTTCGGCACGCGGCGCTTCTGATACAGCGTGCCCGCCGTGATACCGGCCAGCGCCATCGCGCACAGCAGCACCGGCCCCAGGCTGAGCGAGGCGCCCGCGAGCTTGTGCCAGACCACCAGTACCACCCCGCCAAATCCGAGTGCCACACCCAGCCACTGGCGCCGGCTCACGCTTTCATGCACCAGGGGTGCCAGCGCGGCCACCAACACAGGCTGCAGATTCACGATCAGCGCCGCCACGCCAGCGGCCATGCCCAGGCGAATCGCGACCCACACGCCGCCGAGATAGATGGCCTGGATGCCGATACCGGCGATCGAGATGTGCAGCATGTCCTTGCGCGAGGGCCACTGTGCCCGAAACGCAAAGGCCAGCGTGAGCATCAGCAGCACCACCCCCGCGTAGCGAACCGACAGGAAGGTGAGCGGGTCCGCATGCGGTGCGGCGGCCTTGGCCACCACATAGCCCGAGGACCAGATGAAAATGAACGCCGCGGGTGCAAGCCAGCCCAGGCCACGCGCGGGTTCGACGGAGGACGTTTCGGAAGGCATTGGCCCGATTTAAGCAGCCGGCCTCTGCCCCTCAGCCCAGCCGCTCGACCGGTGCAGCACTGCGCTCAGGCCGACATGCGTTCACGCACCGTCCAGCGCGCGCTCCAGCGGCTGGCGGCCTTCACGGTGTTGAAGTGGATCTGCACCGTGGTTGCAATGTCGTGGTTGTAGCCCCCAGCCATGGCCACCGCGGCAGGGACACGCCGCTCGTGCAGCCAGCGAAACACGCGCTCATCGCGCGCGGCCAGACCGTCCACGGTGAGCTTGAGACGTCCGAGGCGGTCGCCCTCGTGGGGGTCTGCACCGGCGAGGTAGATCGCAAAGGCCGGCTTGCAGCGCGCATCCAGCTCCTCCAGCGCGCGGTCCAAGGCATCGAGGTAGGCGGCATCATCGGTGCCGTCAGGCAGGGGCACGTCCAGGTCGCTCAACTGCTTGTGTGCGGGGTAGTTCTTCTCGCCGTGCAGCGAAAGCGTGAAGATGGAATCGTCGCCCGCCAGAATGCCCGCCGTGCCATCGCCCTGATGCACATCCAGATCGATGATGGCCACCTGCAGGTGCTTGCGCCCGATGCGGTGCGCCTCGGCCTGCATCAGGCGCGCCGCCACGGCGGCATCGTTGAACACGCAGAAACCGCCACCCTTCTCGGCGAACGCGTGGTGGGTGCCGCCCGCCAGATTGCAGGCCAGCCCGTCAGCGAACGCCGCGCGCGCCGCATCAATCGTGGCGCCCACCGACCGGCGCGAGCGTTCCACCATCTGCTCACTCCACGGAAAGCCGATGGCACGCTGCACCAGCGGCGGCAGGCTGTTGGTAGCGACCTGCTGCACGTACTGCGGGCTGTGGGCCAGTGCGAGCACGCCGTCGCTGGCGGCCTGCGGCTCGCTCAACGTCACCTGAGGCAGCTCGGCCGCAATGCGTTCGCGCAGCATGCGGTACTTGGCCATCGGAAAGCGGTGCCCCTCGGGCAGCGGCAGGACGAATCGGTCGCTGTAGTAGGCGTGCATGGCGCCGAAGGAGAGATTGCGAAAGGGCTTTCCGCTTGTCTGGTGCGGCTCTCCAGCCATTTTGGCCTGGAGAGGCGCATGAATGCTGGATCCGGCTTGTCGGGTGCGGGAGCCCAACCGCAGGTGCGAGCGGCGCTGCGTCCTACTTCTTGGCCGCAGCCTTTTTTGCCGGCGACTTCTTTGCCGCCGCAGCCTCGGCCTTGGGACTCTTGGCCGCCTTGCCGCCCTTGGCTGCATCGGCCAGCAGCTTGTCGAAATTGGCGCTCATGTGTTCACGGATCTTGCCGGCGAAGGGGCGCAGCAGAAATCCCAGGCTGACCTCCACGCTCATGACGCCCGGCTCCAGAGAGAGACAACCGTTCACGCCGGGGCGGGAGAAGTGCAGCTCGTCGCCGTCCCACTCGCTGGTCAGGCCGTATTCCTCGGCCATGTCGTCGGCCACGCCCTGGGCGACCTTGCGGGCCTGGGCATCGGTGAGCTGGTGTTCGCGGGAGAGTTCGATGTCTGCCATGGGCGAGCGTTGTCCTGATGATCGTTGTCGGCCGTGACCTTACTTGAGCACGTCCGGGTTCACGATATTGGGCGCCTGCTCGCCCCGCAAGACCGCTGTGCAGTTGTCAATCGCCAGCTGCGCCATGGCGCGCCGCGTGGCGAGGCTGGCCGAGCCGATGTGCGGCGTGAGCACGACGTTGGGCAGGTCCAGGAAGCGGCGGTCGAACTTCGGCTCGTTCTCGAACACGTCCAGCGCGGCGCCGCCGATGCGATGGTTCGCAAGGGCATCAATCAACGCCGCATCATCCACCACGCCACCGCGGGCGATGTTGATCAGCACGGCGTCGCGCTTCATCTTCGCCAACTGCGCCGCACCGATCAGGTGATGCGTGGCGGGCGAGTACGGCACCACCAGCACGATGAAGTCGCTCACCGCCAGCAGCTCGTCCAGCGGCATGAAGCTGGCGCCGATCTCGGCCTCGTTCGTGGCGCGGCTGCGGTTGGTGTAGACGATCTTCAGGCCGAAGCCCCGGGCGCGGCGCGCCACCGCGCTGCCGATCGTGCCCATGCCGACGATGCCCAGCGTGGCGCCATGCACGTCCTTGCCGAGCCACTGCTGCAGGGCCCAGCGGTCCCAGCGGCCTTCGCGCAGCCAGCGCTCGCTCTGCGGCACGTGGCGGGCCGCGGCCATGAGCAGGGCCCAGGCCATGTCGGCGGTGGTTTCGGTCAGTACCCCGGGCGTATTGGTCACCACGATGCCGCGCGCGGTGCAGGCGGCGATGTCGATGTTGTTCGTGCCCACGCCGATGTTGCTGACCACCTTCAGCGCGGGCGCTGCATCGAGCACAGCTGCATCGATGCGATCTGCCACCGTGGGGATCAGCGCGGTCGCCCCGGCCACCTGGGCGTGCAGCGCGGCAGGCGCGAGAGGCTCGTCGCCCTGGTTGCTGCGCAGCACGTACTGCTGGCCGAGCGTGGTGATCTGGTCGTCAAAGACGGCGCGGGTCAGTGCGATGAGGGTGCTGTTCTGGGTCACTGTGCAGGACGGGAAGTCGGTACGGGATTAGGTGCGGGACTTGACGCAGGGGCCGAGTCAGCAGGCACCTGCGCGGCCGTCTTCGGCACGCTGCCCGGGTGGAAGCCCACCACGGCCAGCATGACCATGAAACCGGCCACATAGCCCAGCGCCACGTGCCAGCCGCCCTTGAGCCACGCGCCCACGCTCCTGGCCTGCGGGTACATGTTGGACAGCGCCACGCCTGCGCTGGAGCCGAACCAGATCATGGAGCCGCCAAAGCCCACCGCAAAGGCGAGGAATCCCCAGTCATAGCCGCCCTGCTTGAGTGCGAGCTCCGTGAGCGGAATGTTGTCGAACACGGCCGAGACGAAACCCAGGCCGAAAGCCGTCTGCCAGGACGCCGCGGGCAACTTTTCCACCGGCATCATGGAGGCGCAGAGCACCAGCGACAGCAGAAACACCGAGCCCTTGAAGGCGGCGGGCAGATCCCCCCAGGAGGGCATCCGTACCGGCGCGGCGAGCAGGATGGCCACCCACACCGCCACACCCAGCCACGGGAAGCTGTCCGAGTCCGCGGCGAAGCGCGTATTGATCAGCACGTTGACAACGATGGCAGTCACCAGAATGAACATCACGATGCCCACACGCGCCCAGTCGATCGGCGTGTGCTCAAGTTCATCTTTCGCGATCGGCTGAAACGCATGCTGCTGCCGCGCAGCCAGCACGCCGAAGATCGCCAGCGCCACTGCCGAACCGACGAAGCCTTCCACCACCTCAAGCGGCGACACACCGGCAATCCACATCATGGTGGTGGTGGTGTCGCCCACCACACTGCCCGCGCCGCCTGCGTTGGACGCAGCGACGATGGCGGCCAGATAGCCCACATGCAGGCGCCGCTTGAACACCACACCGGCCATGGTCCCGCCGATCAGGGCCGCGGCAATGTTGTCCAAGAAGGCCGAGAGCACAAACACCATGATCAGCAGCACGAAGCCACCCTTCCAGTCGTTCGGCAGAAAGCGCGGCAGCACGGCCGGGATCTCGGTCTTCTCGAAGTGCACGGAGAGCATGGCAAAGCCCAGCAACAGCCCAAGCAGATTGGCCAGCATCACCCACTCGTGCGACAGGTGGCCGGCAAAGCCCGCCAGCCCGGCGCCTTCATGAAAGGGCGAGAACGCGATCTTGTAGAGCGCGATCACCACCGCGCCCACCACGGCGACCTTCAGCGTGTGATCGTGAAACAGGGCCACACACAGCAGCACTGCCGCAAACAGGAAGAACTCCACCGGAACCGGGCCGATTGTCGGTCCGGAGAAGTTGCTGCCCGCCCAGGCGGCGGGCGCCAGCATCGCCAGGGCAACGGCCGCCAGCGCCTGCAGCGCCGTCACGAGCGTCACCGATCGACGAGCCCTCGAAGAGCTCGAGGCTCCGGACAATGCGGATGAATCGACCGCGGGCCGTGCGCTGCAATGCATGAAGTGTCTCCCTGGGGGCAGCCTGCGATGCGCGCTGCCGCGTGTTGTTGTGTGTTCGAGCTTCGCGCGTCGATGGCTGACCCCGAACAGAGCCGAGGGCAAAGCCCCGGATTCCGAGACGGGCGTCGGGGTTTTCGCCTAGGTCGCTTCGATACAATAGCGGCCGATACCTGACAACAGCCCTACACCGCCCGCCCGCGGCCCATCTTCAAGAGCGCCCCATGACGCATGTAGTGACCGAAGCCTGCATCAAGTGCAAGTACACCGACTGTGTGGACGTCTGTCCGGTGGACTGCTTCCGCGAAGGGCCCAACTTTCTGGTAATCGACCCCGACGAGTGCATCGACTGCGCGGTCTGCATCCCGGAGTGCCCGGTCAATGCCATCTATGCCGAGGAAGATGTTCCGGCGGACCAGCAGCACTTCATCAAGATCAACGTCGAGCTCACGGCCAAGTGGCCCTCCATCACGCGCATGAAGCCCGGTCTGCCCGATGCGGACCAGTGGAAGGACGTGAAGGACAAGCTGCAGTACCTCGAGAAGTGATGCAGCACGCGCCCGTGCACTCACCCGGCGCGTCCCCACGATGAGCAGTCCCGACAAGCACACCACGGAGCGGATCACCTGGATCAAGCCCTGGACGCCGCATCTGTTCTCCTTCCGATGCACGCGTTCGCCGGGGTATCGCTTTACCGCCGGCCAGTGGGCCCGGCTGGGGGTGATGAAAGAGGACTCGGATAAGCCTGTCTGGCGCGCCTACAGCATGGTGTCCGCTCCGCATGACGAGTTTCTGGAGTTCTATTCCATCGTTGTGCCCGGCGGTGAATTCACCAGCGAACTGGCGCGCCTGAAGGTCGGTGACAGCCTGCTGGTGGACAAGACCAACTTCGGCTTCCTGACCACAGACCGCTTCGAAGGCGGCACGGATCTCTGGCTCCTGTCCACGGGCACCGGCATTGCGCCCTTCATCAGCATCCTGCATGACCCGGCCGTCTGGGAGCGCTTCGAGCGCATCGTGCTCGTGCACAGCGTGCGCGAGGCGGCCGAACTGGCCTACCAGGACACCATCGAAGCCCTCAAGACCCACGAATTCTTCGGCGAATTCGCGCACAAGCTGAGCTACGTGCGCACCGTCACGCGCGAAGCCGTGCCTGGGTGCCTGGCAGGCCGCATCACGAGCCTCATTCCCTCAGGCGAGCTGGAAGCCGCTGCCGGCCTGAAGTTCACCGTCGAGGCCAGCCGCGTCATGATCTGCGGCAACCCGCAGATGGTCGAAGACACCCGTGAGGTGCTCGGCCAGCTCGGTCTGAAGACCAGCCGGCGCGGTGCGCCGGGGCAACTGGCGCTGGAAAACTACTGGTAGCTGCTGCAGCGCAGCAAGCAAGCCGTCAGGCTGGCGGCGCAAGATGCGCTGGGTCGACAGAGCTCCAGATCGTCAGCGCAAGCGCTCCGGAAGAGCAGCGCAATCGCTGCGGAATGCGTGCAAATCCGTCAAAACCGGCCAACCGCCGAGCTTTGGGTCTGGCGTCAAGGGCGAAGTGGCGGTGCAGTGTTCGGTTCATTGATTTGTCACCCTCTTTGCTGCACCGCATAATCGAGCGAAATCCATACCGAAGTCAGGGGATCCGACCATGCTCTACCAGGTCTACGAGTTCCAGCGAAGCATTCTGAATCCGCTCACGGCCTTCGCCCAAGCGCAGGCGCACTGGCTCAACCACCCCATGAACCCCTTCCTGATCCACCCGCTGAACCGGCGCGTGGCAGCGGGGTACGAACTGCTCTACCGCCTGGGCAAGGAATACGAAAAGCCGCAGTTCGGCCTGGAATACACCCGCGTGGACGGCGTGGAGTACGCCGTGGCCGAGGAAGTGGTGGCCCGCAAGCCCTTCTGCCGCGTGCTGCGCTTCAAGAAGCTCGATGCCGAGCACCTGACCCAGCCCAAGGTGCTGATCTTCGCGCCGCTGTCCGGCCACTTTGCCACCCTGCTGCGCGACACCGTGCGCGCCATGCTGCCGGACTTCGACGTCTACATCACCGACTGGGCGGATGCCAAGATGGTGCCCCTGTCGGCCGGCCGCTTCCATCTGAATGACTACGTGGCCTACTGCATCGAGTTCATGCAGCGCCTCGGCCCCGACCTGCACGTGATGAGCGTGTGCCAGCCCACGGTGCCCGTGATGGCGGCGGTGTCCATCATGTCCACGCTCAAGGATCCCAAGCGGCCCATCAGCATGACGATGATGGGCGGCCCGATCGACCCGCGCGAAAGCCCCACCCAGGTCAACAACCTGGCTACGACCAAGCCTTTCGACTGGTTCGAGCTGAACGTGATTGCCACCGTGCCCGAGAAGTACCCGGGCGCCGGCCGCCGCGTGTACCCCGGCTTCATGCAGCACGCGGGCTTCGTGGCGATGAACCCGGACCGCCACTTCAACAGCCACTGGGACTACTACCAGGACCTCATCAAGGGCGACCTCGATGACGTCGAGGCCCATCGCAAGTTCTACGACGAGTACAACGCCGTGCTCGACCTGGACGCGGATTACTACCTGGCCACCATCAAGACCGTGTTCCAGGACCACGCACTGCCCAAGGGCACCTGGGACGTGATGCTGGGCGGCAAGCCGCAGCGCGTGCGCCCGCAGGACATCACCGACATCGCCCTGCTCACCGTAGAAGGCGAGCTGGACGACATTTCCGGCCCCGGCCAGACGCAGGCGGCGCACGGTCTGTGCACCGGCATTCCCGCCAGCATGCAGAAGGACTTCGTCGCCGAAGGCGCCGGCCACTATGGCATCTTCAGCGGCCGCCGCTGGCGCGAGATCATCTACCCCGTGGTGCGCGAGTTCATGCACAAACACGAGGCCAAGGCCCGCAGCAGGAAGCGCCAGCCGGCCTGAGGCCAGCCCGCCGCCACACTGCATTCGCCGAGCCCTGTGCTCGGCGAATTGCCTTGGAGCGTCGCTGTTGACCAAGCAGTGCAGCGATGCCAATCGGCACTCGCTCGAACACCTCACTACGGCATCTGGCGTGCTCCCTCAGCCGCACCCGCGCTGTGGCGTGCTGCCAAAGGATGCATTTGCACAATTGACCATTGAGCGGCCCTGCGCTTAGCCTTTCGGCACCCGCTCGCGCCGGATCGCGCACCTTGCGCCCTGCCGGCCAGCCACAACACTGGAGATACAGATGCACGCTGCCCTCGTCCGTACCGTTGCCGCCTTCACCGTCACCTGCGTGCTCGGCACCAGCCTGCCGATCGCTGCGTTTGCTCAGGCCGCCCAGGCGCCCGCCACCAGTGCGGTCAGCACCGGCCTCATCGACACCGAAGCCGTGGCCGCCAGCCAGGCCACCCTAGCGCAGCGCGAGCACCTGAAGAGCCTGCTGGCCCGCGACGAAGTGCGCGCCGCCCTCACCCAGCGCGGTGTGGACATTGGCCAGGTGCAGGCCCGTGTGGACGCCCTCACGGACGACGAAGCCGCACGCATCGCCGCGCAGATCGACCAGATGCCCGCCGGCGCGTCGGACATTCTGGGCGTGCTCTTCACCGTCTTCATCATCCTGTTGGTGACGGACATCCTCGGCCTGACCAAGGTGTTCCCGTTCACGCGCTCGGTTCGTTGATCCGCAGTACAGACACCCACGCGCCCGGCTGCGAGAGCAGTCGGGCGTTTTGCTTTCTGCGCGGCTCGCTCCGTCGAGCGCTCTGCCATTTGCTCGGTCGGATCGGCGGGGAGACGGGCTGCGCGGCGCACCTGCGCACACTCGCCCTGCTGCTCGCCGCGCCGCTTCTGCTGGCTGCCTGCGCCGCACCGCAGACCAGCCGCATGCTGTCCGGAAGCGCGCCGCCGGCGCCTGCGCAGATCGCGCAGGTGCCCTTCATCCCCCAGGCAGAACTCCAATGCGGCCCCGCGGCCACGGCCATGGTGCTGCAGTTCCACGGCAAGGCTGTCACGGCGGAGTCCCTCGCGCCGCAGATGATGCTGCCCGCCGCCGGTGGCAGCCTGCAGATCGAGCTGCAGACCGCCGCCCGCCGCGCCGGCATGCTCGCCACCGTGCTGCCGCCCCGGTTGCCCGCACTGCTGGATGAGGTGGCTGCGGGCCAGCCCGTGATCGTCCTGCAGAACCTCTCTCTGCCCGCCCTGCCGCGCTGGCACTACGCCGTCGTCATCGGCCACAACGCCGCGCGGCGCGAGATCACTCTGCACTCCGGCACCACCCCGGGCATGGTGATGAAGCTCGACACCTTCGAGCACACCTGGGCGCGCAGCGGCTACTGGGCCCTGGCCATCACCCCGCCCGGCCAGTTGCCGCGCACCGCCACCCAGGAGCAGGCCGGCCTGGCCGCATCCGCGCTGGAACGCACAGACGCCCAGGCCGCCGCCACCGCCTACCGCGCCCTGCTCGCCCGCTGGCCCGACGACCTCGTCGCCCTCATGGGCCTGGGCAACCTGGCCTGGAAATTGGGCGACCGCGCGGCCGCCGCCGAACACTGGCAACGCGCGACCACCGCCCACCCCAAGGCCGCGGACGCATGGAACAACCTGGCGCAGGCGCGGCTGGCGCTTGGGGATCGGGCAGGCGCGCTGGTGGCGGCGCGCAAGGCGGTGGAGATTGGCGGGGCGCGCAGTGGGGTGTATGCGGCGACGTTGGCGCAGGTTCAAGCCGATTCCCAGCTCTAGTCGCCCACGACGAACGAACTCATGCGCCAGCCCGATTCGGTTTGGACAAAGCGAGCTCGATAACCGCGCTGGGCGCCTCGCGGACAGATGACGCTTGCGTCGGCCTGCAAAGCGCACCTCGCTGCGGTCACTCTTACTAGCGCTTCCAACATGCTTGGATCAGCTTGCCATGCATCGATAGCCTGTCTTCGATCGGCGTCTCCGCCGAAGCTCCAGACAAAGTCTTTCGTCATGAGCGAGGCAAGCGATACAAAGTTTTTTGAGCTTGCAGCAGCGTGCACACCTCGAATGACCTCACTGGCTTCGCGCGGAACAGGTGGTGTCACGCTCGCTGCTGCTTGGAATCCAATCAGCGCAATCGTCCCGCCAAGACCAATGAGCGTTCGATGACATCTCGCGCTGCAGAATTTGCGGGACACCCGCTCGTTGGATCGCCGCATAGGCCGAATCTTGGTAAACGTTGCAACCTTCATGTCTTCGCCCGCTCGGCAAAAGCGCTTAGCGCACTGCGCGCAAGTGCTCCAAACGAGGACCCGTATCCGGGAACACATTCGTCCAACGGCATTGACTCCGTTACATCTTCGATGCTGGCCTGCTCAACAGGCCACGAGCCTTCAAGCAATCGGGCGCCAAAGGCTTCGTCCACAACAAACTTATAGAACCGTTCGTCGCCGGTTAGCCAAATGCCGTAGTGCACCCAGCAACCTTGATCTGGCACCGAACGCAGTTCAGCCAAGATGCCGCTGCGCGGATCGAGCGATTGGGAAGCGAGCGTCGCGCGAAGCCACTCGAAGCGCTCCGTGTTCTCGGCGTACTCGTGGGCGGTGTTCAGGATCTGATCGCGCCGATCCTGGACTTGCGCTTGAACGTTCTTCGGACGACGGATGTTTCGGGGCACTGGGGCGCTCTCTGCTTGCCGTCGCCGACTATACGGCTGCTCAGATGGCGGCACGTGGGCACGACAATCACCTTCCCGCATGTCTGGCGCCCCTCTCCAGCCACTTTGGCCTGAAGATCCGCCTCCAGCGCCAATCTCACCTTCGCACTGCGGGCGCCGGCTCGCTCCTAAACTCCGGTCCATGCGCGCCCTCGCCGACCAGATCCACGACGTCCTGCCCATGACCCAGTGCACCAAGTGCGGGTACGCGGGCTGCCGGCCCTATGCGGAGGCGATTGCGGCGGGGCAGGCGCAGATCAATCAATGCCCGCCGGGCGGTGCGGCGGGGATCGAGAAGCTGGCGGCGGTGACGGGGTTTCCGGTGCTGCCGCTCAACCCCGCCAACGGCGCGGAAGGCCCGCGGCGGATTGCAGTGATCGATGAGGCGCGCTGCATTGGCTGCACGCTGTGCATCCAGGCCTGCCCGGTGGATGCGATCGTGGGCGCACCGAAGTGGATGCATGGCGTGATTGATGCGCTGTGCACGGGCTGCGATCTCTGCGTGGCGCCCTGCCCGGTGGATTGCATCAGCATGGAAGAAAAGCTGGGGCTGACCGGTTGGACTGACCACGACGCGGCCCAGGCCCTGCACCGCTATGAGAACCGCAACGCGCGGCTGATCCGCGAGCGCGAGGAAAACGACGAACGTCTGGCTGCAAAGGCCCAGGACAAGCTCGCGCACCTAGCCGAACTGACGAAGTCCGAAGGCGTGGCCGACCCGGCCGCGGAACTCGCGCGCAAGCGCAGCGCGATCGAAGCGGCGCTGGCCCGGGCGCGGGAGCGGCGGCAGGCCGGCAGCACGAGCGCGAAGTCTTAGCTCGCTCTGGCCGCGGCGCGCCGAGGTGCGTCGGCGCCAACGCCGACCGTGATCGCAGCACGTACCTCCACATGCCACCGCCCTGCGCAAGCCCCCCCTGAACCCGCGCACCAGGAGCGCGTCTTCAAGGCATCTGGCTGGAAAGCCGCACCAGACAAGCGGATTCAGGCCATCGGCTTGTGAAGTCTTGACCGCACGGCGTGCCTGCAGCCCGCGCACCGGCCCGCCGGCCGATCCGCGACGATCCGCCCCGCTCGGCCCTAGGTGCGCGGCAGCGCTCTGGGACAATCTCGTCCATGAAGCCCGCCGCCGTCGCCGAACTCTTCACCCGCTTTCGCGCCGCCAACCCCAAGCCGACCACCGAGCTGGAATACAGCAGCCCCTTCGAGCTGCTGATCGCCGTGCTGCTTTCTGCCCAGGCCACGGACGTGGGCGTGAACAAGGCCACGCGCAAGCTCTTTCCGGTGGCGCGCACGCCGCAAGCCATGTATGCGCTGGGTGTGGACGGGCTGACGGAGTACGTGAGGACGATCGGGCTGTACCGCAACAAGGCCAAGAACGCGATCGAGACCTGCCGCATCCTGATCGAGCAGCACGGCGGCCAGGTGCCGCGCGACCGCGAGGCGCTCGAAGCCCTGCCCGGCGTGGGCCGCAAGACGGCCAATGTGGTGCTGAACACCGCGTTTGGCGAGCCCACCATTGCCGTGGACACGCACATCTTCCGCGTGAGCAACCGCCTGGGCCTGGCGCCCGGCAAGAACGTGGACGTCGTGGAGCAGAAGCTGCTGAAAGTGGTGCCCGCCGACTTCAAGCTCGACGCCCACCACTGGCTGATCCTGCACGGCCGCTATGTGTGCAAGGCCTTGAAGCCGGAATGCTGGCGCTGCCCGGTGAGCGACCTGTGCGCCCACAAGCCCAAAACGCCGGACCCGGATGCTGTTGCTGACGCCAAGCCCGCACGCAAGCCCGTGGCGCAGAAGATCGCTGAGTCCATGCAGCCCAGCGCCCGGAAAACGCGAGCTGCATCCAGCATGGGTGCGGCTTCCCAGGCCAAAATGGCTGGAGATCCGCATGGGACAAGCGGAACGCCCGTCAGGAAAGCCGTGAAGAAGGGTCTGCAGAAGGCCCCACCGCCCCCGGCAGGCGCCAAGACGCCAAAACGCAGATCCAGCACTGGCGCGGCTTCCCAGACCAAAATGGCTGGAAAAGCGCTTGGAACAAGCGGAAAGCCGTCCAAGCCTCCTGCCAAGGCCACGGCCAGAACGTCCGCCGCCGCCAAGACCGGCGCCACCAGGAACACGTCCCAGACCGCCACCACCCGCAAGCGCGGCTGACCGCGCCCACTTCCATCCCCCAGTGACCTCTCCGCTCAACGAACCCGCTCTGGCCAGCGCCGCTGCCAGCTTCATCACCGCCGCCACCACCATCTTCGTGGCCGAGCTGGGTGACAAGACCCAACTCTTTGCCATGGCCCTGGCCGCGCGCACCCACCGGCCCTGGACGGTGCTGGCCGGGGTGGGCCTGGGCGCGCTGGTGCTCATGGTGCCCGCTGCCTGGCTGGGCGCCGCAGCCGCCAACCTGATCGACCCCACGCTGACGCGCTATATCTCCGCGGCCCTGTTCTTTGCTTTCGGCGCCTGGCTGTTCCTGCGCGGCGCCGACGACGAAGACGATGACCCGGACGCAGCCGCCAAGCTGCGCGCCGCCACCGCCTGGGCCGTGTTCACCAGCGCGGCGGTGGGCTTTGCGCTGGCCGAGCTGGGCGACAAGAGCCAGATCGCCGTGGTGCTGCTCGGTACACGCACCGAGCATGTCTGGGCCGTGATCGCCGGCGCGTGGATGGGCGAGATGCTGGCCATTGCGCCGGCGGCGCTGCTCGGCAAGGCCATCGCCGCACGCGTATCCGCCAGGACCATCGGCAAGATCGCGGCGCTGCTCTTCATTGGCCTAGGGGTCGCGACGCTGGCGGGCTGGTAGTCAGCGCCGGCTGCATTGCATCTGTACGGATGCGCGGGCACTTGCTGCGGCGTTCTCCACAAAACAGCGGAGACTGCGCGGCGCATTTCGCTGAAGTTCACAAAGTCAGCCCGGTACGCAGAAAGCAACGCTTTACGATGGCTATCGCGCTGTCGTAACCGTTTGCACCGCGATTGCGACCCGCCCTGCTGCACGTCCAGCAGGCCGTATCGGCATCGACCACAGACCGCGCCTGCCCTGTAGGCTGCGCGTGGATCGCTCCCCGCTTCCGCCCATGCTGTTTCCGCCCGCCCCCAGACCTGAATGCGCCTGAGCCGCCTGTTCCTGCTGTCCACCGGCATCCTGTTGTCGCTCGTGCTGCTCATGGCGGTGCGCGCCATGCTGCAGGACTGGCGCATCGTGCGTTCGGCCGAAGCGGGACTGCAGGCCATGCAGCTCACCAACCTGGCCATGCAGGTGGCGGAGAAGGCGTCCGCTGAACGCGGGCCGACCATTCCGGTCCTCAATGACCGCGTGCCGCCGGAACCGGCACGCCGCGAGCGCCTGACCCAGGCCCGCCAGGCGACCGACAACGCCTTTGCCGACGCCTTTGCCGCCCTGCGCGCAGACCCCGAGGCCACGCCGGCCGGCGCCTTGGAGCTGCTGAACCAGGCCCGGCTGGAACTGAGCCGCGCTCGCTCCAATGTGGACCGCGTCGCCACTCTGCCCGAACTCGAACGCACGGCACCGGGCAGCAGCATCACGCGCGAGCCGATCGACCAGATGTTCGGCGTGATCGACACCGTGTTCAGTGCAGTCACGCTGCTGTCGGGCGCGGCCGAACGCGCCCACCCGGACCTCGCCATGCCGCTGGTGGCTGCGCGCTACAGCGCCGAGCTGCGCGAGAACGCCGGCCGCCTGGGCTCGCAGTTCACCACTGCGCTGGCGACGCAGCGCCCGCTTGGCGAGCGCGAGCGGCGCGACATTCCGCGGCTTGAAGGGCGCATCCTGCAGCTGCGTCAGCTGCTCGAGGTGCAGCTCAAGACCCAGCGCATGGGCGAGGACCCGCGCATCCGCAAGGCCGTGGCCGAGCTGAACGCGCGCTACTTCGAGACGGGCCTGCCCTTCATCGCCGACATGACGCAGCGCGGTCTGGGCACGGGCGGCTACGGCATGGAGTCCGGCGGTTTCGTTTCGCGCTATGTGCCGGAGATGCGCTCCATCGTGCAGCTGCGCGATACGACCTTTGCCGTAGCGCGCGAGGGTGCCGAGCGCTCCGTGGATGAGGCGCGGCGGCGCCTGTGGATCAACCTGTGGATCGCGCTGCTGATTCTGACGGTCGAGCTCGGCGTGCTGTTCACCATCAGGCTGTGGGTGATCCGCCCGCTGCTTTCAAGCACGCACGCGATTCGCCGGGTGCTGCGCGGTGAGCCGGTGAAGCGGCTGCCCGCGGTGCGCCGCACCGATGAGCTGGGTGACCTGCAGCGTGCCGTGGCCGACGTGCAGGCACTCAGCCAGCAGCAGCAGCAGTCGTCCAAGGAACGCGCCGCGCTCATCCGCGAGCTGCAGCACGCCTCCACCTCGGACCCGCTCACCGGTCTGGCCAACCGCCGCGCCTTCGATGAACGCAGCGCCCCCGCCCTGGCCCAGGCGCGCCGCCACGGCTGGCAGATTGCACTGGTGCTGTTCGACTGCGATCACTTCAAGACCATCAACGACCGCTTCGGCCATGCCGTGGGCGACACCGTGCTCACGCAGCTGGCGCAGATTGCACTGGCGGAGTTCCGCCAGGCCGATCTGCTGGCGCGCTATGGCGGCGAGGAGTTCATCGCCCTCGCCTCGGACCTCAGCCCGGAGGCGGCCACCGCCATGGCCGAACGGGTGCGCAGCGCAATTGAATCGGCCATCTACCGCGCGCCGGACGGTCTGCCCATGCGCATCACCGCCAGCTTTGGCGTGGCCACGGCAGAGGCTGCCGGCGTCGAGCGCGCGGAACAGCTCTTCGGCACCGCAGATGCAGCGCTCTACGCGGCCAAGTCGGGCGGCCGCAACCGCGTCGTCGTACGCGCCTGGACGCCGCCGCGCAAGGAAAACTGAGCGCTTCGGGCCTGTTGCCAGGCTCTATTCCGGGTTCAGGAACCACACGGTGGCGATCAGGCCGCCGCGCACCTCGTAGATCGCCGCGGCCTCGTAGGGCGCTTCGCGCACGCCGTGGATGCGCTCGTGGTCGATGACCTTGTTGCCCATGACCATCCGGTTCACCAGCTCGGCATGCAGCGTGGGAATGTTGAAGCGGTGCTTCGAGTAGTGCACGGCCATGGCGGCGCGGCCGACCATCGCGGGTTCGGTACCCGGCAGGCGGAAGACTTGCACGTCCTCGGTGTAGCAGGCCACAAAGCGCGCCACGTCGTGCGCGTTGTAGGCGTCCAGTTGCTCCTGAACGGGCACTTCGGCAGGGTTGTTCGTGGTCAGAGGCATGGGGCAGTGTCTCGATTCAGGCATCTCGAATGTGGGCCAGCGCGTCCTGCGGGGTCTCGTAGATGTGCGGCGCCAAGCCACGGCGCTTCAGCGTGCGGCCGAGTTTGGCACGCAGAAAGCCGGACGTCGTGTAGCGCGACACGCCCAGGTAGTGATCAGCCACCAGGCTCTGCACCATGGCGGCGTAGTCGTCTTCCACCTCGGGGGCGAGTTCGAAGTGGTCGTAGTTCACGATCGCCCAGACCTTGTGCGCAAGCGGTGCGAGCCTCGCATGCACCTCCTCGCGGATCGCCTCCACATCGGCCGTGGTGCGCACGGCCAGGCGCTCGAAGTTGATGAACAGGATGTTCTGCAGGTCGTCATAGGCAAATCGGGACGCCAGGGGCACGCTGAGCATGCGTTCGCGCAGGTCCATCGGCGCGTCGGCGAACACGGCCGGGTCCATGAGTTTGGGCGGCTTGGGGATGTACGGGGCGGAGTCCATGCGCGCAAGGATGTCGCGCTCGATGTCCACGCCCGGCGCCACCTCGGTGAGTGTCATGCCTTCAGCGCGCAGCTCGAAGACGCAGCGCTCGGTGATGTAGAGCACGCGCTGGCCTTGCTTGAGCGCCTGCGCCCCGGAAAAGGTGCGGTGCTCCACCTCGGCCACGAACTTGCGCGCCCCACGGTCCGCACCGATCTTCAGTAGCCCGCCCTCGACGCTCAGCTCCTGGTCGCCCGCCGTGAAGGTGCCCACGAACACCACCGTCTTGGCCGACTGCGAAATGTTGATGAAGCCGCCCGCCCCCGCCAGACGCGGGCCGAACTTGCTCACGTTGAGGTTGCCCTGCGCATCGGCTTGCGCCAGGCCGAGGAAGGCCATGTCCAGCCCGCCGCCGTCGTAGAAATCGAACTGGTAGGGCTGGTCGATGATGGCCTGGGTGTTCACCGCGGCGCCGAAGTTCAACCCGCTGGCCGGGATGCCGCCGATCACGCCGGGCTCGGCCGTGAGGGTGAGCAGGTCGATCACCTTCTCCTCGGCGGCCACCGCAGCCACGCCCTCGGGCATGCCGATACCGAGGTTCACCACGCTGTTGGCGCGCAGCTCCAGCGCCGCGCGCCTGGCAATGATCTTGCGCACGCTCATGGGCATGGCCGGCACTTGCGAGGCCGGCACGCGGATCTCGCCGGCAAAGGCGGCGCTGTACGGCTCCACGAAGGTCTGCATGTGGTACTCGGTCTTCTCGGCCACCACCACGCAGTCCACCAGCACACCGGGGATCTTCACCTGCCGCGGGTTGAGCGTGCCGCGCTCGGCAATGCGCTCCACCTGCACGATCACGATGCCGCCGGAATTGCGCGCCGCCATGGCGATGGCCAGGGCTTCGAGTGTGAGCGCCTCGCGCTCCATGCTGATGTTGCCGTCCACATCCGCCGTGGTGCCGCGGATGATGCCCACGTCGATCGGAATCGCCTTGTAGAACAGGTACTCCTCACCGTTCAGGTGCATGAGCGACACCAGGTCTTCCGTCGTGGCGGCGTTGATCCTGCCGCCGGACAGGCGCGGGTCCACGAAGGTGCCCAGGCCGATGCGTGACAGATGCCCCGGCTTGCCCGCGGCCGTGTCGCGGAACAAGTGGGTGATCACGCCCTGCGGCAGGTTGTAGGCCTCGACCCGGCCGGCCACGGCCAGGGCCTGCAGCTTGGGCACCAGGCCCCAGTGCCCGCCGATCACGCGGCGCACCAGCCCCTCGTGGCCGAGGTGGTTCAGGCCCCGCTCCTTGCCGTCGCCCTGCCCAGCGGCGTACACCAGCGTGAGATTGTGCGGCTGGCCGACGCCGTCGGGGTCGGCTTCGGAGGTCTCGAGGAAGCGCTGCTCCAGCGCCACCGCGATGTTCTCCGCAAAGCCGATGCCCACAAAGCCGCCCGTGGCCAAGGTGTCGCCGTCCTGGATCAACTGCACAGCCTCCCGCGCGCTGACGATCTTGCCCTTCTCGAAGGCGCGCAGCGCGGCCAGCAGCTCCCTGCCGTGGGTACTCATGGGCGGTCTCCTTGGGTTCTTCGGAACGCAGCTCGAAGCGCGCTCGCCGTCTTTGTGCTGACGGTGTACCCCAAAGCACCACGGCCCCGCGAGGGGCCGTGGTGTGCATGGCTGAGGGGGATCAGGCGCGCGGATGCACGGGGTACGCCGCTGGGCGCTGTGGGTTGGCAGGCAGGCTTGCCGTTTCAGCGCCCCAGCACCCCACGCAGGATGTCCACCGCCGAGGGCTTCTTCTGCTCCTGCTGTTGTTGCTGGCCGTCCTGCGCGCGGCGCATGCCCGGGTCCATGCCGAGCATGCTCATGAACGTGCTCTTGGTGCGCACGCGCGCGGCCCATTGCGGCTCCCAGGGCACCTTGACGTCCGTGGGGCGTGGCGGGAAGGCGGTGTTGAACTCCGGGCCGAAGGCGATCATGCGCAGCATGCCCTGCGCGCCATCGAAGATGCCGCGCGGGATGGTGCAGCTGGTGCTGCCGGCGGGGAGCAGCACCTTCTCCTTGAGCCACTTGTCCAGATCGCCCTGGCGCTGGTAGTCCTGCAGGCCCCAGCCCATGTCCGGCTGCTCGCTCGAGGTCCAGAGGATCACTTCGGCGCCTGGGTCCTCCCCGCCACCGGGCATGCCCGGCATGCCACCGCCGCGGCCCCCGCCCTTGCCGCCGAATGCGCTGAGGAAATAGGCGCGGGCCACCTCGATGTTGTTCCAGTTCAGCACCGTGGCGCCGCCGTTGTTGCCCTGTTCCATGCGGATGGCGGGCATGAAGTCATTGGCGGGCGGCAGGTTGAAGCGGAAGCCGTCCACGATGCCCTGGCCCGTGAAGGCGTTCTCGCCGGCGAGCTGGGCGCCGGTGGGTACCTTGCGGCTGTCCGGCTTGCTGGGCCAGCTCGGATAGCCGGGCTGGTTGCGCGGGCCGGCGGGGGTGTTGCCGCGCATGACCATGATGCGCTGCACATCCTGCGGGTTCATGGTCGCAAAATCCAACACGCGCGGCTGCCCTGCGCGGACGGCTTCGCCGCAGCCCCAATAGAGCATGAGCTTGCCCTTGGGCTTCTGGTACTCCGGCTCGCGAGTGTCTTCCTCGCGCGGGGCGGGCGGCACGGGTTCGCTGGTGGCGGGCGGCGGCGCCTGCAGGGCCAGGGTGTTGCCTAGGCGCATGCCCGCGGGAATGGCCTGCGTGGCATCGCTCAGGCCGGGGTTGGTGCGGGTGTAGACGGACACGTCCATCCATTGCCCGGGCGCCATGGTCATGCGGGTCTGGCCGAAGACGTTGCCACCGTCCTTGCTTTCGCCTCCCTTGCCCCGGCCGAAGATGCTGCCGAGGCTGGGCATGCCGCCACCGCCCATCATGGAGCCCATCATGCTCATGCCGGGAATGTCGCTGGCGTGCGTGGCCAGGTCGATCCAGGCCTGCGACACCGGCGGGCGCACCACCTGCTGGGCACGCTGCTGCGCCAAGGCCGGGCTGCCGGCCAACGTGCACAGCGCCAGGCAGCCGCCGGCCAGCAGGCGCGCATGGGTGAAGTGGGGGGCGGTGAGCTTGAGACGCGGATCGGCTCGGCCGGGCTTGCGCGTGCCTGGCGGCAGGGCGGGATCGCCGGTGAGTTCATCGGCCCCCAGGCCCAGACCCGCTGGCTGGCTGGCCGGAAGCAGCAGCGGGTGCGCGGTGCCGCCCGCATGCGGATCGCCACTGGGGCGCCCTGGGTGTTCAAGCGGCGAACCCGCCGGGTGCGTATGTGCAGAGTGCACGACTGCCGATTGCGTGTGCGCCATGAGGCCTCCCAGAAGCACGTTGCGATCCCCAGCGACGGTGTACCGCCGCACAGCGGCGCCAACCATCCCGCGAAGATGGGCAGGCCACGGGCACTACCGTAAACAGTGGAGCGTTATGCAAGCGTTATGGGTGCGCGCGATGCCGTGGATGGGCGGGCTGCGCAAGCGCGTGGCGGGGTGGCTGAGTGTTGGCCGAGCTTTTGGCCGAGTGGTGGTGCAGTGGCTGTGTTCCAGCGCCCACGGGCACGGGATCCTCAGTCAGCCGGAGCGCCGCTGAAGGCGGAAAGCGGCTTCAAGAGCCAAAAACCACCCGAAATTGGCCGAAATCAATGCTTATTGGCACTTTTTCTCAGGCGGACTGCCTGGAGAACGAACAAGGACAAGCGGAAAGTGCCATATCACCCTTCCCTGAATTTCATGGCCGAAAATGTGTTCAGCGCAGATCCCCCGGCCAGGTGCGGCCGGCGCTGCGCAGGGTGCGCGGCAGGCCAAACGCGCTGCCTGCGCTGCTGGCCTGCATCTCATCCAGCCATGCTTTCAGCGCCACCAGCTCGAACAGCACGTCCATGCTGAAGGTGCGCTGGCCGGTGCCCTGGTCCAGGATCAGCCCGTCCAGATAGCGCATGGCCGCCAACGGCTCCGGCCACAGCCAGGCCAGACGGTTGGCAATGGACGCATGCTCGATGGCCGTGAACTCCGGGCTGAGGTAGTCCGGCAGGCGGTCAAACCAGCGGCAGGTCTCCGGCAGCAACTCTTCGACCTCGCGCTGCGTGCCCGAGCGGCTCGCGCCGTAGCCCGTGGCCGTGCCCGCATGCAGATGCCGCAGTTCCTCACGCAGGGTGTCCACGCAGACGGGCGTGTATTCAATGGCTTGGGCAGCCAGCGGGTTGGCGCGATGCTTCACGAGACCTCCGAAGGATTGCCTCGCTTTCGGCCCCGCCGTGATGACGCTTTAGCGACAAACAAAAAAGCCGCCCGATGGGGCGGCTTTTCTGCGGATTGCTAAGTCTGCAGGTCTGGCCTGCAGACATCGATCACATGTGGTCGATCATCACCTGACCGAAGCCCGAGCAGCTCACCTGCGTTGCGCCTTCCATCAGGCGGGCGAAGTCGTAGGTGACCTTCTTGGACAGGATGGACTTCTCCATGCTTTCGATGATCTTGTCGGCCGCCTCGGTCCAGCCCATGTGACGCAGCATCATCTCGGCAGAGAGGATCTCGGAACCGGGGTTCACGTAGTCCTTGCCGGCGTACTTGGGTGCGGTGCCGTGCGTGGCTTCGAACATGGCCACGCTGTCCGACAGGTTGGCGCCGGGGGCGATGCCGATGCCGCCGACCTGGGCCGCGAGGGCATCGGAGATGTAGTCGCCGTTCAGGTTCAGCGTGGCGATCACGCTGTACTCGGCCGGGCGCAGGATGATCTGCTGCAGGAAGGCGTCGGCGATGCTGTCCTTGATGACGATGTCCTTGCCCGTCTTCGGGTTCTTGAACTTGCACCACGGGCCGCCGTCGATCAGCTCGGCGCCGAACTCGCGCTGCGCCAAGGCGTAGCCCCAGTCGCGGAAGCCGCCTTCGGTGAACTTCATGATGTTGCCCTTGTGCACGAGGGTCACGCTGGGCTTGTCGTTGTCCACGGCGTACTGGATGGCCTTGCGCACCAGGCGCTCGGTACCTTCCTTGGAGACGGGCTTGATGCCGATGCCCGAGGTGTTCGGGAAGCGGATCTTCTTGACGCCCATTTCCTTGACGAGGAAGTCGATGACCTTCTTGGCCTTGTCGCTCTCGGCTTCGTACTCGATGCCGGCGTAGATGTCTTCGCTGTTCTCACGGAAGATCACCATGTCGACCTTGTGCGGCTCCTTCACAGGGCTGGGCACGCCGTCGAAGTACTGCACCGGGCGCAGGCAGACATAGAGGTCGAGTTCCTGACGCAGGGCCACGTTCAGGGAGCGGATGCCACCGCCCACGGGCGTAGTCAGCGGGCCCTTGATGGACACCACGTAGTCCTTCAGGACCTGCAGGGTTTCCTCAGGCAGCCAGACGTCCGGACCGTAGACCTTGGTGGACTTCTCGCCGGCGTAGATCTCCATCCAGTGGATCTTGCGCTTGCCGCCGTAGACCTTGGCCACGGCTGCGTCCACCACCTTGATCATCACCGGCGTGATGTCGAAGCCCGTGCCGTCACCCTCGATGTAGGGGATGATGGGGTTGTCGGGCACGTTGAGCGAGAAGTCCGCATTCACGGTGATCTTCTGGCCGCCGGCGGGAACCTTGATGTGCTGGTACATGGTGGAACGCTTCCTTGTTGGCGCGACTGGTGAAGTCGTTAAGCACGCCGGGCGTTGCACCTGGCGTGGATTGCTCGAGCGAAATGCGGCTCAAACCGGTCACCTCTCTGGGCTCCTCGACCGGACCTGCGCCGCAGGTCTTATATAAGAGTTGGATTATGGCCCAATCCGACTGCCGATGCTACTGCGGGTACATTGCGCGCCATCAGGTTTGCGCATCTGCCGTGGCTGAATTCGGTGCGTCCGATGCAGCGCCCCCGCACGCGCAGGCCACCACCCAACAAGGACCCCCATGCATCCAGCACTGATCCGTCCCCTGATCGCCTCGGCCGCGCTGGCCGCTGCTGCGCTGACCGCCCAGCCCGGCGTCGCACATGCACAGACCAACACCACCCCCGGCAAAAGTGCGCCCGCACCTGCTGCCAAGCCTACGGAGACCAAGAAGATGTCCAGCACGCGTACCACCGAGAGCGGCCTGCAGATCGAAGACGTGGTCGTTGGCAACGGCGCCGAAGCCGTGCCTGGCACCCGCGTGACGGTGCACTACACCGGCTGGCTGCTGGAGAACGGCCAGCGCGGCAAGAAGTTCGACAGCTCGGTGGACCGCGGCCAGCCCTTTCAATTTCCGCTGGGTGCCGGCCGCGTGATCCGCGGCTGGGACGAAGGCGTGGCCGGCATGAAGGTCGGTGGCAAGCGTGTGCTGACGATCCCGGCGGCGCTGGGCTACGGCGAGCGCGGCGCAGGCGGCGTGATCCCGCCGGGGGCCACCCTGGTCTTCGAAGTGGAACTGCTCGGCGTCTGAACGCACACTTGATGCGGCGGGCTTGAACGCGCTCACGTGCACGTCAGGCCGGCCGCAGCTTCAAGACATGTTCAACCCCACCAAGGATCAGGTCCGCGCGTTCTTCTGCGAGACCTGGCGCAAGCTGCAGGCGCGCGAGATTCTCACGCCGCTCGAAAACCTGGCGGCGCGCTGGATCACCGAGCATCCGGAGTACCACGGCGATCTCGCCGATCTGCAGCAGGCGCAGAGCGCCGACTACTCCCCCGAGAGTGGCCGCACGAACCCCTTCCTGCATCTGTCCATGCACTTGTCGATCAGCGAACAGGTGCAGGCCGATCAGCCGCCGGGCATCCGCGCCGCCTTCGACGGCTTGCTGGCCCGCACGCAAGACCCGCATGCCGCGCAACATGAGCTCATGGAGTGTCTGGGAGAGATGCTCTGGGCGGCGCAGCGCAGCAACACTGCACCGGACGGCGCAGCTTATGTCCGCAGCGCGCGCCGCCGTGCAGGGCTACCCGAGCTGAACTGAAGCCGCAGGTCGGCCGGCCGCAAAAGAAAAAAGCCGCAGCAGACGCTGCGGCTTTTGATTTCAGCGGCACAAGGCCGGCTGACGGCCTTACTTGTGCTTGTACGACAGCTGCGTCGGCAGGCTGGCCAGGTAGGCCGCGAGGTCGGCGAGCTCCTTGCCGGTGAGCGGACGCTGCTTCTTGGTCTGCTCGTCGGTGATCATGGTCTGACCGCCCATGATGGCGTTGTTGCGCGAGAGGGCCTGCGTGCGGTTGCTGGTTGCCGCGCGCTGGTACTGGCGCAGGGCGTTGAGCAGGTAGTCCTCGTGCTGACCGGCCAGCTTGGGGTAGCTGGGATCGATCGGGCTGTTGTAGTCCGCGCCATGGCAGGCGGCGCAGTTCATCTTCTTGGCCAGGGCTTCGCCGGCGACGCGGTCGCCCGCGGTGGCGCTCAGGCTTGCAGCCGCCAAGGCAGCAATCAGTAGGGTCTTGATCATCGGGGTCATGGTCGAGCGCCTCACTTCTTCATGGACGCCCAGAAGGCGGCGAGGTCAAGCATGTCCTGGTCGGACAGGCTGGCGGCGATGGCGCGCATGGACTGGTGCGTGCGGTCGCCCTTCTTGTAGGCCTGCAGCGCGTTGTAGATGTACTTCTCGCTCTGGCCGGCGATCTTGGGCACGGTGTACTTCTCGGGGAAGGCCCACTTGTAGCCGGGGATGCCGTGGCAGCCGATGCACATCGACACCTTGTCGCGCGCGGCACCCAGATCGCCCTTGGGTTCGGCCTTGGCGGCGGGCGCAGCGGCTGGCGCCGGCGCTGCAGCGGGCGTGGAGGTCGGCGTTTGAGCCATGGCTGCACCAGCCAGGGCGGCCTGCACGGCCACGGCGACGATCAACGCTTGAGCATTGCGAATCATCGTTGTTTGTCTTCCAGAACGAAGGGTTCCCCCCGAGGGGTATGGATGTCAGCGGCGCGGCCCCGCAACCCGCGGGCATCGTCGGCTCTGGTACGCGGCCCGCGTTGCACGGGCTGCGTCCGCGCGGCCGCTTGGCGGGCAACCGTTCGGTCGCCCCACGCGCAAACGGCCGCAAGTGTAGCGGCTCGGCGCTCAGGGCGTCGAACAGCGCGGCGCGCCCGGCCGAGCCATGCCGCCTCGCACGGCGAGGCGCAAGAGCGGCACAGTGCATTTGCTAACCTCGTGCGACAAAGTGCCCCGGCCCCGCGCGCGCTGCAACGCCGCCGGACAATGGCCTGATTTCCCTGGCGCCACCGCGCCCTCCTCCCGACCGATTCCCATGACTGCATCCGCCCCCGCTTCCGCGCCACGCTTCACTGGCGCGACCGGCTATGTCGCCACCGACGACCTCAAGCTCGCCGTCAATGCCGCGCTGACGCTCAAGCGCCCGCTGCTCATCAAGGGCGAACCGGGCACCGGCAAGACCATGCTGGCCGAGGAAGTGGCGCGCGCGCTGGGCATGCCCCTGCTGCAGTGGCACATCAAGTCCACCACCAAGGCGCAGCAGGGTCTGTATGAGTACGACGCCGTAAATCGCCTGCGCGACGGGCAGCTGGGCGACGAGCGGGTCAAGGACATCGCCAACTACATCGTCAAGGGCGTGCTCTGGGAGGCCTTCGACAGCGAGGTGCCGACGGTGCTGCTGATCGACGAGGTCGACAAGGCGGACATCGAATTCCCCAACGACCTGCTGCGCGAGCTCGACCGCATGGAGTTCTACTGCTACGAAACGCAGCAGCTCGTCCGCGCCAGGCACCGGCCGCTGGTCATCATCACCAGCAACAACGAGAAGGAGCTGCCCGACGCCTTCCTACGCCGCTGCTTCTTCCACTACATCAAGTTCCCAGACAAGGAAACGATGCAGGCCATCGTCGACGTGCACTTTCCGGAGCTGAAGAAGGACATGCTGGCGAATGCGCTCTCCACCTTTTACGGCGTGCGCGAACTGCCCGGCCTGAAGAAGAAGCCCTCCACCAGCGAGCTGCTCGACTGGCTCAAGCTGCTGCTGGCCGAGGACATTTCGCCGGACGTGCTCAAGAGCGACGACGAGAAGAAGGTGATTCCGCCGCTGGTAGGCGCCCTGCTCAAGAACGAGCAGGATCTGCACCTGTTTGAACGCCTGATCTTCATGGCGCGGCACAACCGGTGAGCGGACCCGCGCGAGGCTTTCCGCTTGTCCCATGCGGCTTTCCAGCCATTTTGGCCTGAAGGCCCGCTCCCAGAGCCAATCTACGTTTTCAATCGATGAGCCAAACCTTCGTCCACCCCGTGACGCTCGCCGAAAACGGCGTGCAGCTTGAACCGCTCGGGCTTGAACACGAAGACGGCCTGAAGGCCGCGGCGGCCGATGGCGAGCTCTGGACCCTGCGCGTCACGTCCGTGCCGGAGCCGGAGAACACCCGCGCCTACATTGAGGCCGCACTGAAGATGCGCGCCGACGGCAACCGCCTGGCCTTTGCCGTGCGTGATCTGACCACCGGCCGCGTACTGGGCAGCACGAGCTACCACGACATCCTGCCCGCCGTGCAGCGCGTGGAGATTGGCTACACCTGGTATGCGCAATCCGTGCAGCGTACCCATGTGAATACCACCTGCAAGCTGCTGATGATGCGCCACGCCTTCGAGACCTTGAGCTGCCGCGTCGTCGGCTGGCGCACGGACAACTTCAACTTCGCCAGCCAGCGCGCCATCGAGCGCCTGGGCGCCAGGAAGGACGGCGTGATCCGCGGCCACGCGCTGCGCCGCGACGGCACCATCCGCGACACGGTCATGTACAGCATGACCGCGGGCGAATGGCCCGAGGCGAAGGCCCAACTCCTGTACCTGCTCAGCCGGCCGCGCTGAGATTCAAGCCGACACCCCGCCATGCCGCCCGACGACAGCCGCAACCGCAGCGAACCCGGCGAGATCTTCTCGCGCAAGACCCAGTGGGGCACGCTGGCGTTCATCGCCATCCTGCTGGGTGGCGGGCCGCTGCTGGCGTGGGGTATGGCGTCACTGCTGGGGCTGCGGAACGCAAGTGACGGCCACGCCTTGTGGCATGCATTGATTCTTGCCGGCGCACTGGTCTTTGCCGGCTGGATCGGCAATCGGGTACGCCGTCGCATTGACAGGGCGTGACGCGGACTCACGCCAGATCGATACTTCCCACATGCTGGTCAACTTCTTCTACCACCTCAAGGGCAGTGGCGTGAAGGTCTCCGTCAAGGAGTACCTGCTGCTGCTCGACGCCATGAAGGCCGATGTGATCCAGCCTTCGCTGGATGAGTTCTACTACCTGGCGCGCATGAGTCTGGTGAAGGACGAGAGCCAGTTCGACAAGTTCGACCGGGCGTTCGGCAGCTTCTTCAAGCACGTGTCCGGGCTGTTCGAGCAGGACAGGGAGATTCCGCTGGAGTGGCTGATCGCCAAGGCGCTCAAGGAACTCTCCGAGGAGGAACGCGCCGCGCTGCAGAAGATGAGCTGGAACGAGCTGATCGACACCTTCAAGAAGCGCCTGGAAGAGCAGAAGGAGCGCCACGAGGGCGGCAGCCGCTGGATCGGCACGGGCGGCACCTCGCCCTTTGGCAACAGCGGCAGCAACCCGCAGGGCATCAAGGTCGGCGGTGGCCAGAAGGGATCCAGAAGTGCGGTCAAGATCTGGGACATGCGCAGCTTCCGCGACTATGACGACAACGTGGAGCTGGGCACGCGCAACATCAAGGTGGCGCTGCGCCGGCTGCGCCGCTTTGCCCGCGAGGGTGCGCACGACGAGCTCGACATGGACGGCACGATCAAGTCCACCGCCAAGAACGCCGGCTGGCTGGACATCCGCATGCGCCCGGAGCGGCACAACACGGTCAAGGTACTCATGCTGCTGGACGTCGGCGGCACCATGGACGATCACATCGGCCGCGTGGAAGAACTGTTCTCCGCGGCCAAGAGCGAGTTCAAGCACTTCGAGCACTACTACTTCCACAACTGCATCTACGACCACCTGTGGAAGAGCAATCGCCGGCGCAGTGCCGAGCGTTTCTCCACGCTCGACGTCCTGCGCAAGTACCCACCGGACTACAAGCTGATCATCGTGGGCGACGCGACGATGAGCCCCTACGAGATCCTGCAGGCCGGCGGCAGCGTGGAATACAACAATGACGAGCCCGGCGCGGAATGGGTACGCCGCTTCGTCAAGTCCTATCCCAAGCACGCCTGGCTCAACCCCGAGCCGGAGGGGATCTGGCAGTACCGGCAGAGCATCAGCATCCTGCAGCAACTCATGGGCGGGAAGATGTACCCCGTCACCCTCGACGGGCTGGAACGGGCGATGCGCGATTTGTCCAAGTAGCGTCTTGCAAGACGCGTCGCCACCCGCTGATTTGTCATGGACAATTCGGCTTAGAGCGAATCCTTTCGACCCGCTGTCACTCAGCTGTCATGTCCATACCCGATTCAGGGTCAATGGCCTGCCCCGTTGGGCAGATCGATCATTGACCCTCGGGAAAACCCGCAACTAGTCTGCCCCGCGCACACGATCCGGCCTACCGGTCACGATCGGCGCGGTGGCCGCAACCCGTGGCCGCCTTCAAAACGAAGTCTCTGAAAGGACTGAAGCATGAGAGGGATGACGCATTTGGCAGTTGCAGTGGCGGTTGCTGAGCTGTTCTCGGGCAACGTGCAGGCAGATCCACTGGACTCGCACCCCGCCGTCGTGCGGGCCAAGAGCGCCGTGAAGACCCTGGCCACCCAGGCCAAGGCCACGGTGGACGACGACTTCCAGGTCCGCGATGTGATTCTGGACAACGATGGCCGCGAGCACGTGCGCATGGACCGCTTCTACAAGGGTTTGCGCGTGATCGGCGGTGATGTCGTCGTGCACAACGAGAAGAGTGGCATGACGCGCGCCATGAGCCACACGATGGCTGCCCCGCTGGCGCTGGAAACGGCCGCCACGCTGGACGCCGATGATGCACACGCCTATGCAGAGGCCCTGTTTGGCCGCCAGATGAACGGCCGCACCAAGTCCAGCCTTGTGATCTATGCCCGCGGCGCACGCCCCGTTCTGGCCTATGAGGTGTATGTCGAAGGCACCGCGCCCGACAAGACGCCGATGGAGATGCACTACATCATCGACGCCCACTCCCTGCAGCTGCTCGACAAGTGGGACGACGTGCACACGGCCGCCACCCAAGGCACGGGCAAGGCACTGACCGAAGGCACCGTCACGCTCACCACGGACAGCCAGAGCACCGGCGGCTTTGCCCTGCGCGACCCCAGCCGTGGCAGCCATTACGTCACCAACATGAAGAACCGCACCAGCGGCAACGGCACCCTCTTCACGGACAGCGACAACGTCTGGGGCAACTTCAGCACCACAGACACCGCCACCGTGGCTGTGGACGCGCAATACGGCCAGAACAAGACCTGGGACTATTACAAGAACGTGCACGGCCGCAACGGCATTGCCAATGACGGGCGCGGCGCCTTCTCGCGGGTCCACTACAGCCGCAACTACGTCAACGCCTTCTGGAGCGACAGCTGCTTCTGCATGACCTACGGCGACGGTGACGGCACCACCTACTTGCCGCTGGTGGCGCTGGACGTGGCCGGTCATGAGATGACGCACGGCGTGACCTCGCGCTCGGCCAATCTCACGTACTCCGGTGAGTCCGGCGGCCTCAACGAGGCCACCTCCGACATCTTCGGCACCATGGTGGAGTTCTATGCCAACAATTCAGCCAGCAGCCCGAACTATCTGATCGGCGAGCGCATCTTCAAGGCGAGCTATCAGCAGGCCAACCCGACCAAGGCCCTGCGCTACATGTTCAAGCCCAGCCTGGACGGCAAGTCGCCGGACTGCTATTCCAGCAGCCTGGGCAGCCTGGATGTGCATTACTCCTCCGGCGTGGCCAACCACTTCTTCTACCTGCTGGCCGAGGGCGCCGTGGTGCCGACCGGATTCAGCCTGACGAAGAACGATCTGGTCTGCAACGGCAACACCGGGCTCACAGGCATCGGCCGCGATGCCGCCGCCAAGATCTGGTATCGCGCGCTGACCGTCTACATGACGAGCAATACCAACTACGCGGGCGCCCGGACCGCCACGCTCAAGGCAGCCACGGATCTCTATGGCTCGGGCTCGGCCAACTACAACGCCGTGAACGCGGCCTGGGCGGCCGTGAGCGTGCAGTAAGCCTTCCCGTTCGGGTGGTATCGGAGGGGGGCTTCGGCCCCCTCTTCTGCTTCCTGCCCGGCTTCGCGCCTGCATTCATGGCACTGGATCCGCCATTCATGCACATGACGGTCGATGCGCCCGCCGCGCCTGCATACACTCGCCGCGTCATGGCGGCGGGCTTGGGCGCTGGTGCTGGTTCGGGAACCGGCCCAGCACGGCGCGGTCCGACGCCGGTCGGGGGCGAGTGCTCGAACCTGTGCTCTGCGCCGACCGCCCGTCTGACGACACGCCCCGCAACCCGGAGACACCATGCTCAGAACGATGCTCCTCGCCACGGCACTGACGGCGCTTGCCGCGCCCCTGCTGCCGCTGCATGCGCAAACCAGCGCGCCCACACCCAAGGCTGCTTCGGCACCGGCCACGTCACCCGTAGCCCGAACGCCGGCCGCCGCGCTCAAGCCGGTCACCTCCGTCGAAGGCATCAACGAATACCGCCTGTCCAACGGCCTGCAGGTGCTGCTGATCCCGGATGACTCCAAGCCCACCGTCACCGTGAACGTGACCTATCGCGTGGGCAGCAAGCACGAGAACTATGGCGAGACCGGCATGGCCCACCTGCTGGAGCACCTGCTGTTCAAGGGCACGCCGACCAACCCGAACGTCTGGGCCGAGTTCGACAAGCGCGGCTTCCGCGCCAACGGAACCACCTGGACGGACCGCACCAACTACTTCGCCAGCTTTGCCTACAACGAGGACAACCTGCGCTGGTATCTGTCCTGGCAGGCTGACGCGATGGTCAACAGCTACGTGGCCCGCAAGGACCTCGACAGCGAAATGACCGTGGTACGCAACGAGATGGAGATGGGTGAGAACAACCCCTTCCGCATCCTGATCGAACGCATGATGTCCACGGCCTACCAGTGGCACAACTACGGCAAGACCACCATCGGCGCCCGTGCCGACGTGGAAAACGTCAACATCGAGCGCCTGCAGGCCTTCTACCGCCTGTACTACCAGCCGGACAACGCCACGCTGATCGTCAGCGGCAAATTCAACCCGCAGCAGGTGCTGGGCTGGGTGAACCAGTACTTCGGCAAGATCCCCAAGCCCAAACGTGCGCTGCCCAAGCTCTACACCATCGACCCCGCGCAGGACGGTGAACGCAGCGTGACCGTACGGCGCATCGGCGGCTCGCAGGTGCTGATGGCGGCCTATCACGTGCCCGCTGCGTCGCACCCGGACTTTGCGGCCGTCTCGATGATTAACCTGATGCTGGGCGACACGCCCGCCGGTCGCCTGCACAAGGCGCTGGTGGACGGCCAACTGGCCGCGCAGACCTTTGCCTTCGGCTTTGACTGGGCCCACCCGACCCTCACCCTGTACGGCGCCCAGTTGGCTCCGGGGCAGGACCTCGAGAAGGCGCGCAGCGCCATGCTCGGCGTCCTGGACGGCATTGCAGCCCGCCCCTTCACAGAAGAAGAACTCAACCGCGCCCGCACCACCTGGCTGAAGCAGTGGGATCTGAGCTTCACCGACCCCGAGCGTGTCGGCATCGCCCTGTCCACCGCCATCGCGCTGGGTGACTGGCGCCTGTACTTCCTGAACCGTGACCGCGTGCGCAAGACCACGCTGGCCGACGTGCAGCGCGTGGCCACCAGCTACCTGCTGCCGGACAACCGCACCATCGGCCTATATCTGCCCACCGAAAAGCCGGTGCGCGCTCCTGCGCCCGCATTTGTGGACGTGCCTCCGATGGTGGCGGGGTACAAGGGCGACGCCGCGCTGGCCCAGGCCGAAGCCTTCGACCCCACGCCCGCCAACCTGCAGGCGCGCATGCAGCGCTTCGAGCTGCCCAATGGCATGAAGGTCGCCATCATTCCCAAGGGTACGCGCGGCAATGTGGTGCATGGGTCCATCAGCATGGACTTCTCCGACGAGAAGGCGGCCTTCGGCCTGTTCGAAGTCGGCGCCGCCACCGGCTTCCTGCTCGACAAGGGCACCACGAGCAAGACACGCCAGCAGGTGCAGGACCGCTTCGACCAGCTCAAGAGCCAGGTGAACTTCTTCGGCTCGGCCACGCGCGCAGGCGCGAACTTCACCACCACGCGCCAGAACCTGCCTGAAGTGATCGCGCTGGCCTCCGAAGTGCTGCGCACGCCCAGCTTCCCGGCTGATGCGCTTGAAGAGTGGCGCCGCATCTCGCTCGCCGGGCTGGAGCAGGCCCGCAAGGACCCGGAAGGCGTCGTTGAGAACTTCATTGCCCGCCACGGCAATCCCTACAAGAAGGGCGACGTGCGCTACGGCCGGACCTTCGATGAAGTGGAAGCCGAGATCCGCGGCGTCAAGATCGAGGACGTGCGCGCCTTCCACCAGCGCTTCTACGGTGCAAACAATGGCCAGGTCGGCATCTCTGGCGACGCCGACGTCGCAGCGGTCCGCAAGGCGCTGGAAGCAGGATTCGGCAGCTGGAAGAGTCCGGTGACCTACACCCGGGTACCCAATCCCTTCGTCGCCGTGCCCGCCGTACGCGAACTGCTGCGCACACCGGACAAGCAGAACGCTTACATGCAGGTGGAACTGCAACTGCCGCTGACCGACAACGACGCCGACTACGTGCCCCTGCTCGTCGCCAACTACCTGCTCGGCGGTAGCGGCAACTCGCGCCTCTGGGTACGCATCCGCGAGAAGGACGGCCTGTCCTACGGCACGGGCTCCTGGGTGCAGTGGAACAACCATGAGCCCAACTCCACCTGGAGCGCCATGGCCATCTTCGCGCCGCAGAACCGCCCCAAGGTTGAAGCTGCATTCCGCGAAGAGGTGGCGCTCGCACTGAAGGACGGCTTCACGGCCACCGAGCTCAAGCAGGCGCAGGAAGGCATGCTCAACGACCGTCGCCTGAGCCGCGCGCAGGACCAGGCCATCGCCGGCGGCCTGACCAACCAGCTGCGCCTGGGACGCGATTTCCGCCTGACCCAGCGCATTGACGAGCAGATTGCCAAGGTCACGCTCGATCAGGTCAACGCCGCGCTGCGCAAGTACATCGAACCCGCCAAGTTCCAGATGGTGTTCGGTGGGGATTTCAAAGAGTGAAGTTCTGAACCAGCCAGACGCAACAAGGGCCGCAACTGCGGCCCTTGTTGTTTTTGGATGCTGACCAGAACGACTTTCCGCTTGTCTGGAGCGGAGGCCGGTGTTTCGAGACGCACTGCGTCTCGCCGGACGAAGGTGAAGCAGGGCGCGGTCAAGCACCGCTTGACCCCGGCGAAACGACGAGCGCTTGAGACCGCGAGGCTCCACGAGCGCCTGCCAGCGCGAGCCCCCTGCACCACCTTACCGCTTGTCTGGTGCGGTTCTTCAGGCATTTTGCCCTGAAGAACCGCATGAAACGGGCATCCAGCCTTTCAAGTCCGGGCTACAGCGTCACGCCGCGCCCTACTCGGCTGCAGCGGGTTCGGCTTCGGGTGCCGCGTCTTCGGCTGGCGTTGCAACCGGCTTCTTGTCACGCACCAGGTAGCTGTAGATCACCGGCACCACCACCAGCGTGAGCAGGGTGGAGGTGATCACCCCGCCGATGATGGCGCGGCCCATCGAGCTCTGGATCTCGCCGCCCTCGTTCAAGGCCATCGCCAGCGGCAGCATGCCGAACACCATGGCAGCCGTGGTCATCATGATCGGCCGCATGCGGATTTGACCGGCGGAGAGCAGCGCTTCCTTCATGTCGGCGCCAGCCTTGCGCGCGTGGTTGGCAAAGTCCACCAGCAGGATGGCGTTCTTCGTCACCAGACCCATGAGCATCACCAGGCCGATCATCGAGAACACGTTCAGTGTGGAGCCCGTGACAAGCAGCGCGATCATCACGCCGATCAGCGACAGCGGCAGCGAAGCCATGATCGCAATCGGCTGGATGAAGCTGCCGAACTGGCTGGCCAGCACGATGTAGATGAAGATCACCGCCAGGCCCAGCGCCTGCAGCATGCCCATGAAGGCTTCGTTCTGCTCGCGCGTCTGGCCGCCCACGTCATAGCGGTAGCCCGGCGGCAGCTCGAAGCCATCCACCACCTTCTGCACATCGCGGCCCACGTCGCCCCCCGGGCGGCCCTCGACGCCGGCGTAGATGCCCTGGCGCAGCTGCAGATCCTGCCGCTTGATGACTTCCGGGTTCTTGACCGGCACCACGTCGGCCACGCGCGACAGCGTGATGGCCGTGCCGTCCTTGGCGTACATGATCGGCAGCTCCGAGAGCTGCGCGATGTTCTCGCGGCTGTCCTTGGGCAGGCGCAGCTGCACTTCGACGTTCTCACCGCTCGAAGTCGTCCAGTAGGTCGCCACATCACCCTGCACGAAGGCGCGAAGGCTGCTGGCGATCTGCGAGGGCGTGAGGTTCAGCTCGCGCGCCGCATCCGGCTTCACGCGTACCGCATAGGCCGGGATACCCGGCTTCACGCTCGTCTCCAGATCCGTGATGCCCGGAATCTTCTTGATCCGCTCGGATAGCGCAATGGTCAGCTGGTCGATCACCGCCTGGTCCGGGCCGAGCACACCGACGTAGATCGGCCGGTTCCAGCCCACCGACAGCTCCGTACCCGGGATGACCGACAGGCGCTTGCGGATATCGGCCTCGACCTCGTTCTGCGTCCGCTTGCGGTCCTTGCGGTCCGTGAGCTTGATGTTGATGTTGGCGCTGTTGCGGCCGGTATCCGTGCCCACATAGGTGCTCATGCTCTTGATCTCAGGCACCTGACGCACGATCTCCTCGAGCTGCTGCACCTTCTGATTCGCGCGCTCCAGGCTCGTGCCCACCGGCATGCGGATGTTGATGTTGGTGAAGCCCTGGTCGGTCTGCGGAATGAACTCCGTGCCCACCACCGGCGCGAGCATGAAGGCCCCCACCAGGCTCATCGCCCCGATCCACAGGATCACGCCGCGCGGCGTGATGGTGGCCAGACGAAGGCGCCGCGGCTGCGAGGCATCCTTCATGCCATCAACGACCGGCCGCGCCCAGACCGGGATACCGAGCACGCGCTGGTAGCCGCGCTTGGGCAGCCAGAAGGGAATGTGCGGCACAAAGCGCTTGCGCGAGAAGATCCATTCGATCAACCCGCCGTACCAGCGGTGCAGCGCGTCCATGGCGCGGTCGGTCGCGCGCAGCAGGTGGCCGATGATGGGCAGGCTCTCCACTCGGTTGCTCGGCGGATCCTTCCAGACAGCCGAGAGCATCGGGTCCAGCGTGAAACTGACGAACAGGCTCACCAGCACCGCCACGGCCACCGTGATGCCGAAGGGGAAGAAGAACTTGCCGATGATGCCGCTCATGAAGGCGATTGGCACGAACACCGCGCAGATGGCGAAGGTGGTGGCCATCACGGCCAGACCGATTTCCTGCGTTCCTTCGAGCGATGCGGTGTGGTGGTCCTTGCCCAGATGAATGTGCCGCACGATGTTCTCTCGCACCACGATCGCATCGTCAATCAGCAGACCGATGCACAGCGACAGCGCCATCATGGTCATGAAGTTCAGCGAGAAGCCGCAGGCATACACCGCAATGAAGGACGCCATGACCGACACCGGCAGCGTGAGCCCCGTGATGATGGTGCTGCGCCAGCTCTTCAGGAAGAGGAAAACGATGGCGACCGTCAGCAGCGCGCCTTCGATCAGCGTGCGCTTTACACCATTCAGCGAGTCCTTGACCCAGTCGCTGTTGGCATAGAGCACTTCGAGTTCGATACCCGGCGGCAGCGCCTTCTTGAGCTCGGCCACGGCCTCCTTCACACCTTCGCCAGTCTCGACGATGTTGGCGTCCTGCATCTTGAAGATGTTGACCGTGACGGCGGGCTTGCCGTCGATGCGGCTCATCGACATCTGCTCGCGCTCGGTCTCCACCACGCGGCCGATGTCACCCAGGGTCAGGGTCATGTTGGCGTTGCGCATGACGGGGATGTCCGCCAGCGCCTTGGGGTCGCGGGTCTTGCCCTCGACGCGCACGATGGCCTCCCCCGTGGCGTTGGTCAGCAGACCGACCGGGAAGTCGGCGTTGGCAGCGCGCAACGCCTCGCTGACCTGCGCCGGCGTGATGCCGTAGCTCTTCAGACGCACCGGATCGAGCTGCACCACCACCTGGCGCGAGGCCAGGCCCCAGGCGTCCACCCGGGCCACACCGCCGACGCGCTGCAGGCGCTTGACCACGGTCTGGTCCGCGATCATCGAGAGTTCGCGGATACCGCGGTCTGCGCTCTTGAGGTTGAGCACGGTGATCGGCGAGGAGTTGTCGTTGTTCCAGCGCCAGACGGTAGGCGCCTTCACGTCACGGTTGAACCCGCTGGCCACACCGGCCACACGGTCGCGGATTTCCTGCACCGCGCGGTTCATGTCCGTGTTCAGGGTGAATTCGACGTTCACGCCGCTCTGCCCTTCCCAGCTGTTGGACATGATGCGCTTGACGCCCGCGATGCCGTTCACCGCCTCTTCGATCGGGCGGGTGACTTCCTGCATCACGGCCTCGGGTGAGGCGCCGGGGTAGCGCGTCTCGATGTAGGCGCCGGGCGGTGAGACATCAGGCATCTGCTCCACCGGCAGGCGCTGGTAGGCAAACAGGCCCAGCACCATCAGCGCCACCATCATCATGGTGGCAAAGACGGGGTTCTGGATGCTGACTTTGGTGATGACCATGGCGGCGCTCCGATCAGCTCTTCTTGTCTGTCGCCGCGGCTGGCGCCGGCGACGCGACCGCAGGAACCGTGGCCTTGTCACCCACGCTCGCGCCCGGCTTGAGCACCGCCACTTCACTGCCTTCCTTCAGGCCGTCGAAGCGCTGTGCAAGCACGGTGGCTTCCTTGGGCAGGCCGGAGAGCACTTCCACGCGGCCGCTGGCGGCATCCTTGCGGCCCGTGGTCACGATGCGGCGCGTGAGCTTGCTGTTTTCCACCGTCCAGACGTAGTCCTGGCCGCTGAGCGTGAACACAGCCACAGTGGGAATGGTCATGGCCGGCGGCGTGTCTGCCACATTCACGGACGCCACCGAGAATTGCCCGGCCTTCAGGGTCTCGCTGGGGTTCTCCAGGCGCACGAACACGCCGATCGAGCGGGTGCCGCTCTCGGCAGAAGGTGCAATACGGCTGATCTTGGCGTCCAGCGGCTTGTCGATCCCTTCGACCTTGACCGAAACCGGCATGCCGACCTTCAGGCGCGAGACCTCATGCGTGCCCACGGCGCCGGCAATCTCCAGCAGGCGCAGATCCACGATGGTGACCACCGGCTGATCAAACGCGAGCTTCTCGCCCGCAACCACATGCCGCTTGCTGACGATGCCGTCAATCGGTGCGGTCAGGGCCGCATCACGCAGCTGCACCTTGCTGCCCGTCAGCAGCGCCTCGGCCGAACGGACCGCGGCGCGTGCGCTCTCGAGCGAGGACTTGCTGGCCTCCAGCGCCGTGGCGCTGATGAAGTTCTGGGAGGCCAGGCGCTCGTTGTTGGCGTGGGTGCGCTCAGCATTGGCCAGCTGGGCGCGGGCCGACGCCAGGTTGGCCTGCCGGTCGTCCACGCGCGACAGCGCATCCGCCAGGTCCAGCCGACCCAACTGCTGGCCGGCTCGCACGCGCTGCCCCTCGGCCACATCCAGACTCACCAGCGCCGCGGCCGCCTTGCTGCGCACCGTCGCGCTGTGCACGGCAGACAGCGGGCCGCTGAATTCCACCAGCTCGGGCAGCACCATCAGCTTGGGCTGGGTGACTTCCTGGGCCGTGAAGCGCAGCGCCTTGTCTTCCTTGGGCTTGGCCGCCGCGTCGCCCCCCTTGTTGCACCCCATCAGCCCCACACTCAGACCGATGGCCAAAACCAGAACCGTGGGCTTGAACCCTGGACGACGCAGCTTCATGGCGCTCCCCGCGTAATGAATTCGTTATGGACGCAGCAAGCGCTTTGCGCCACCCGCTGCAACAGACGGCACTCTACGGAGGCAGGATGACTGTTTCAGTGCAACTGCGACGAACTGCAGAAACGCGGGGCTCAGATGCGCATAGCCCGCTTCAACGCCGGGAACTTGTGCGCGCCTTGGCACTACAGCGCGCGATGTAGCCTGCTATGCCGCAAAGACAACAGCGAGCATTCATGCGCTTCTTCAGACCAAAATGGCTGAAGAGCCGCGCCAGACAAGCGGAAACGGCATGCAGGCGAACCGTCTGGGCCGTGCTGGAACGCAAGTGTCTGCTGACAGCCTCTGACAGGAGCAGTCCAGCACACTGCCCAGCCTGCAAGACCATCACCACACTCAGCTGCCATGCCGAACCACGTCTACATCGCCACCAGCCTGGACAACTACATCGCTGACCGCCATGGCAGCCTGCAATGGCTGTTCGACACCCCGAACCCCACTGGCAGCGACTATGGCTATGCAGACTTCATGGCGGGCATCGACGCAATCGTCATGGGCAGCGGTACCTACGAATTCGTGCTCGGCTTCGAGACCTGGCCGTACGAAAAGCCCTGCTATGTGGTGTCCAGCCGCCACCGCAGCGCGCCGCCCAAGGCCTCGGGCGAGCTGCACTTCCTGTCCGGCACCCCGCCCGAGATCGTCGCCGCGGTGCATGCCCGCGGCCACCGTGAGCTTTACATCGACGGCGGCAAGTTGATCACCAGCTTCCTGCGGGCCGACCTGATTGATGCACTGACCCTGAGCCGCGTGCCTGTGCTGCTGGGCGGCGGCAGCCCGCTGTTTGGCGGGCTGGACCAGATGCTCAAGTTCGAACACCTGGGCACCGAGGTGTTCGGCGCGCTGATCAAGAGCCGCTATCGGCGCGTGCGCTGAGGCGCCGGCGCAGCGCCGAATGGGCCATCAGCAGCCGCCCTCAGGGCTTGATGACGATCTTGCCCACCACCTTGCGTGCGGCCATGTCAGCCAGCGCCTGAGGCGCTTCATCCAGCGAATAGGCCTTTGAAATCAGGGGCTTGAGCTTGCCTTCGCGCATCCAGCCCATCATTTCCATCATGCCGGCCAGGTTGGCCTTGGGCTCGCGCTTGGCGAATTCGCCCCAGAACACGCCCACCAGGCTTGCGCCCTTGAGCAGGGGCAGGTTCAGCGGCAGGTTGGGAATGTCGCCGGCTGCAAAACCCACCACCAGATAACGGCCACGCCACGCAATCGAGCGGAAGGCTGGCTCGGCGTACTTGCCGCCTACGGCGTCATAGATCACGTCCGGGCCCTTGCCACCGGTGAGGGCCTTGATGCGTTCGCGCAGGTCTTCAGTGTCGTAGTTGATGGTGTCGTCGGCGCCGTGCTGGCGGCACACGGCCAGCTTGTCATCGCTGCCGGCGCAGGCAATCACGCGCGCGCCGATGGCCTTGCCGATCTCCACCGCCGCCAGGCCCACGCCGCCGGCAGCGCCGAGCACGAGCAAGGTTTCGCCCGCCTTGAGCGCGGCACGGTCGCGTACGGCGTGCCAGCTCGTGCCATAAGCCAGGCTGAACGCGGCAGCCAACTCGAAGGGCACCCCGGGTGGCATGGGCATGACGAGTTCGGCCTTCACGCTCACGGCCTGGGCAAAGCCGCCCAGCCCGGCGAAGGCAATGACCGAATCACCCGGCTTCACATGGCTCACACCCTCGCCCACGGCGCGCACCACACCCGCAAGCTCCGCGCCCGGCGTGAAGGGCAGCGGCGGCTGCATCTGGTACTTCTTCTGGATGATCAGCACGTCCGGGAAATTGACCCCGGCAGCCCGGATGTCGATCAGCACTTCGCCGGCGCCCGCCACCGGGTCCGGCACGTCCTTGACCTCGAGCAGCTCCGGGCCGCCCCATTGACTGCACACGACTGCACGCATGATGCGTCTCCTCGATCCTGTTTGTTCAATTCGCCGGGCAAGTTATCACGAACGATCGTTCGCTTCTGTGGAGAATCCCGCTACGCTCTCTCGCTCAAGAAGACCCGATCCCGGAGACAGGCGCAATGCAATTCGACTACTCACCGCGCTGCCAGACCCTGCGCGAAAAGCTGCTCGCGTTCATGGACGAGCACATCTACCCCAATGAGCAGCGCTTCTACGAGGAAGTGGAAGCCAACCGGGCCGCAGGCAATGCCTGGATACCCACGAAGCTCATCGAAGAGCTCAAGCCCAAGGCACGCGCCGCCGGCCTGTGGAACCTGTTCCTGCCCCAGAGCGAGAGGGTGCCCGAAGGCCTGTCCAATCTGGACTACGCGCCGCTGTGCGAGATCATGGGCCGCGTGACCTGGGCGCCCGAGGTCTTCAACTGCAGCGCACCGGACACCGGCAACATGGAGACCCTGGAGCGCTACGCCGCCGAGCACCTCAAGCGCCAATGGCTCGACCCCCTGCTCAATGGCGACTTCCGCAGCGCCTTTGCCATGACCGAGCCGGCCGTCGCATCCAGCGACGCCACCAACATCGAAAGCCGGATCGAACGCGAGGGTGATCACTACGTCATCAACGGCCACAAGTGGTGGATCAGCGGCGCGGGCGATCCGCGCTGCAAGGTCTACATCTTCATGGGCAAGACCAACCCGGCCGCCGGCAAGCACGAGCAGCAGAGCATGATCGTGGTGCCCGCAGACACGCCGGGCATCTCCGTCAAGCGGCCGCTGAACGTCTTCGGCTATGACGACGCGCCGCACGGCCACTGCGAGATCCTGTTCAAGAACGTGCGTGTGCCGGTGGAAAACATCCTGCTCGGTGAAGGCCGCGGCTTCGAGATTGCCCAGGGCCGCCTGGGGCCGGGGCGCATCCACCACTGCATGCGCCTGATCGGCGTGGCCGAGCGTGCACTCGAACTCATGTGCCAGCGCCTGTCCAGCCGCATCGCATTCGGCAAGCCGATTGCCAACCAGAGCATCTGGCACGAACGCATTGCCGAGGCACGCTGCATGATCGACCAGGCCCGCCTGCTCACCCTCAAGGCCGCCTGGATGATGGACACCGTGGGCAACAAGGTAGCCAAGACCGAGATCGCGATGATCAAGGTCGTGGCACCGAATGTGGCCTGCAAGGTGGTGGACATGGCCATCCAGGCCTTTGGCGGCGGCGGCGTATCCGACGACTACCCGCTGGCCTACCTGTATGCCAGCAGCCGCACCCTGCGCCTGGCCGACGGCCCGGACGAGGTGCACCGCAACGCCATTGCCAAGTGGGAGATTGCCCGCCACCTGAAGCTGCCCGAAGACCTGCGCGCCGTACCGATCACGCGCGGGAGTTGAGTTTTTTCATCCCCTCCCCTGCGCGCAGGGGAGGGATTCAAGACAGCAAGGAGTCCACCATGACCATTCAGTGCTACAGCTGGCCCACGCCCAACGGCAACAAGGTCCACATCATGCTGGAGGAATGCGCTCTGCCCTACGAGGCGATTCCGATCGACATCGGCGCGGGTGACCAATTCGCGCCGGCCTTCTTGAAGATCAGCCCCAACAACAAGATCCCCGCCATCGTTGACCCCGACGGGCCGGACGGCAAGCCCATCAGCCTGTTCGAGAGCGGCGCCATCCTGCTCTATCTAGCGGGCAAGACCGGCCAATTCCTGCCCAAGGACACCGCGGGCAAATACAAGGTCATGGAGTGGCTGATGTGGCAGGTCGGCGGCTTCGGCCCCATGCTCGGCCAGAACCATCATTTCCGCATCTACGCGCCCGAGCGCATCCAGTACGCCTACGACCGCTACACCAATGAAGCCAAGCGCCTGTACGGCGTGCTGGACAAGCAGCTCGGCAAACACGAGTTCGTGGCTGGCAAGCAATACACGATTGCCGACATGGCCATCTTCCCCTGGTGCCGCAATGCCGCGAACCAAGGCATCGACTGGGCCGACCTACCCAACGCCAAGCGCTGGTTCGACACCATTGACGCCCGCCCGGCGGTGCAGCGCGGCCTCAAGGTCCTCGCCGATCGCCGCAAGCCGCTCATGGACGACAAGGCCAAGCAGGCGCTGTTCGGGGCGCAGCAGTATCAGAAGCGATAGAAGCTGTCCGGAATCAATGCATTTCCTGAACAGCACGGCGTCTCTCCGCTTGCTGCATAAGGGTTTCGGCAGAATCAGAATCAAAGACGAGCTGTCCGAATTTGATGCGGCAGGCATCTATTTCGGCTTGCCGCGTGTCGGCTAGTCGCGCGGCGAGGACCTGCGGTCTATTTCAAGAAGCAGTTCGATCGCAGCATCCAGCCGCTTGATCGCCCTCGCCTGATGAATGAGGCAAGTACCGAGCCCGACAGTCATCGAGCCGATTGCGATCGTGAGACCATGGGAAAGGCCGTCACGTAGCGCAAGCCAGAAGACAAGCAGGCACAGAGCCGCGGTGAATATCTCGATCCAGAGAGGCACTGGCCGACTCTGCCCTCGCAGCAAACGAAGAACCTCAACACGGCGGCGCGTTTGCGCTGCGATCTCGGACGCGGCTGCAGGCTCAACCGCCGAATTGTCTTGAGTCATGACCGTCCTCGTCAGTGGTGAGTTGCGCCCAACTACTCCGCATCCGGCTGCACCCCCGGCGCCGCATCCGCAAACGCCTTCAGGCCCTTGCAGTGCTCCACGATCCGCGCAAGCGTCGAGCAGCCGGAGAGATCCGTCTCGAAGCGCTGGGCGTTGAACCACTGCGGCACCAGGCACACGTCGGCTAGGGTCGGCGTGTCGCCAAACACGCAGCGGCCGACGCGCGGATCATGTGCGAGCTGCTTCTCGAGCAGTTCCAGGCCGTTCTTGCACCAGTGGCGGTACCAGTCGTTCTTGGCGTCTTCGCCGCCCAGACGCTTGACCTCGCGCAGCACGCGCAGGTTGTTCAGCGGATGGATCTCGCAGGCGATTGATAGCGCCACTCCGCGCACGTAGGCACGGTCAGCCGGCGCCTTGGGCAGGAGCGCGGGCTCGGGATGCGTTTCTTCCAGGTATTCGATGATGGCCAGGGACTGCGTGATGCTGGCCGGGCCGTCTTCAAGCAGCGGGATGAGCCCGTGCGGGTTGCGGGCCAGGTACTCGGGCTTGAGCTGTTCGCCGCCTTCTTTCACCAGATGCACGGGCATGTAGTCGTAGCTCAGGCCCTTGAGGTTCAGGGCGATCCGTACGCGAAACGACGCGCTGGAGCGGAAGTAGCTGTAGAGCTTCATGGGCAGGCGGGTCGAATCAGGTGATGTGCACGGTGATGGGCGACAGACCCTGCACCCGGGCGGTCATGACATCGCCCTTGACCACGGGGCCAACACCCTCGGGTGTGCCAGTGAAGATGAGGTCGCCCTGCTTGAGCACGAAGAGCTCGGACAGGTGGGCAATGATCTCTGCCACGTTCCAGATCATCTTGCCCACGTCGCTGCTCTGCTTGGTGCTGCCGTTCACGGCGAGCTCGATGGTGCCCGCGGTCATCAACTCGCTGCCGCGGTGGATGCGGCCGATCGGTGCGGAGTGGTCGAAGGCCTTGCCGGTATCCCAGGGGCGGCCCTGCTTCTTGGCCTCGCCCTGCAGGTCGCGGCGCGTCATGTCCAGACCGACGGCGTAGCCGAAGATGTGCGAGAGCGCATGTTCCGGCTTGATGTGCGCGCCACCATGGCCGATGGCCACGACCAGCTCGCACTCGTAGTGCAGGTTGCTGGTGCTCAGGGCGTAGGGCAGCTTGGCCTCGGGGTCGGCCACCACGATGGCATCGGCCGGCTTGCAGAAGAAGAACGGCGCCTCACGGCCGCTATGGCCCATCTCGATGGCGTGCTCCGCGTAGTTGCGGCCCACGCAGTAGATGCGGTTGACCGGGAACAGGCCGCCGCCCTCGACGGGCACGGCGGGCAGCGGATGGGGTTCAAACACATAGGCGCTCATGGGGTCTCCTCGGTGATGTTCTTGTGTGCGGCCGATCTCAAAGGATCGGCTCGGTGTTGAACACGTCGCGGTCGGTCTCCAGCGGCGTGAAGAAGGCGGCCAGCTTGTTGAGCACGAGATCGCTCATCTCGTCGGCGTCCAGGATGCCGGCGCCGCCGAACACGCGCTCCACCGGCCGCGGCTGGGTGAACAGGAAGATCTCACGCGCACGCACCGCAAACAGCTGACCGGTCACGCTGGCCGCCTCGCTGCTCACAAGCCATGCTGCCAGATTGGCGGCAAAGCTGGGGTTGATGCGGCTGGCCTGGGTCTTGTAGCGGCGCTCGCTGTCGTTCGCCGGTTCAAAATCCAGATCGCTGCGCGAGCCCACGAAGGGCACCAGGGCATTGCAGGTGATGCGCGAGGCCCGCAGGTCCAGCGCCGCTGCACGCGTGAGGCCCATGACGGCCGCCGAGCAGGTGCTCTGCGCCAGCGCATTGCGCCGGCCGTAGATGCCGGCGCTTGACACCAGATTGAGCACGGCGCCGGGTACGCGGCCAGCCTCGCGCTGGCGTTTCATCACGGGCACGGCGGCGTGCAGCATGCGCTGCGTGGCGGTCAGGCCGTTGGCTAGCACGGCGTCAAAGTCATCGGCGGTGCCTTCCCCCAGCGCATGGTTGCGCACCACGCCGGCGGCGTTGATAACCATGTCCACAGCGCCGAAGCGCTGCACGGCCAAGTCCACGGCCTCCTGCGCCACGCCGGGCTCGAGCACGGAGCGGGCAATGGCCTCGCCCTTGCAGCGTTCCGCCGCGGCCTCGCAGGCGGTGGGGTCTTCGGGGCTGCCGTCCAGAGCGCAGCCGTTGTCCACGATCAGCACGTGCGCGCCGTGCATGGAGAGGGTCTGCGCAATCGAAAACCCGACGCCGCGCGCCCCGCCCGTGACGATGGCGACGCGGTTGTCCAGCAGTTCACTCATGGATGCTCCCTCGCTTGGGCGCACCTGGCGCCGGCCGCAGTCTGTGTGCTTGCAGATGCGCCGGCCGGCAGCCCAGCGGCTGCGGGGCACATCAGGCGTCGCGCTGCATGACGCGAGACAACAATACCAGCGGGATCAGCCCGAGCGCGACGATGGCCAGCGAGGGCAGCGCGGCCTCGGCGAGGCGTTCGTCCTTGGCCAGATTCTGGGCAATGACGGCCAGGGTGTCGAAGTTGAAGGGCCGCAGCATCAGCGTGGCCGGCAGCTCCTTCATCACGTCGATGAGCACCAGCAGCCAGGCCACGGCCAGCGGGCGGCGCAGCATGGGTAGGTGCACATCCACCAGCAGGCGCCAGCGGCTGGCGCCCAGGGTGCGCGCGGCCATGTCCAGGTTGGGCGTGATGCGCGCCAGCCCGGTGTCGATGCCGCCGTAGGCCACTGCAAAGAAGCGCAGCACATAGGCGTACAGCACGCCGCCCAGGGTGCCGATGAAGATCAGCCCGGTCCAGCCCATGCCTTCGGCCAGCATGCGGTCGGCCGTGCCCAGCGGCCAGAGCACGGCCAGGGCGATCACCGCGCCGGGCACGGCATAGCCAAAGCTCAGCAGCCCGGCGGTCGTGTTGAGCAGGCCGGAACCCGCCACCCGCTTGGCGTAGGCCAGCAGCAGGGCCACGGCCAGCGTGAGCGTGGCGCCCAGCACGCCCAGACGCAGGGTGTTCCAGCTCCAGCCCCAGAAGCGGTCGAGCTGGGTGGTCCATTCCGGCTCTCGCAGCATCATCCAGCCCAGACCCAGCACCGGCAGCACAAAGCCCAGCAGCACGGGCAGCGCGCACAGCAGCGTGGCCAGCCAGGCTCGGCTGGCGGGCAAGGCATGGCGGCGCATGGGCCGCGCGACGCGCGAACCCGCGTGGCTGATGCCCTGACGCGCGCGCCGCTCCATCCAGAACATCAACCCCACAATGGCCAGCAGCACCAGCGCCAGCAGCAGCGCCGCAGGCCGGTCACCGAGGCCGAACCAGGCGTTGTAGATGGCGGCCGAGAAGGTGCGCAGGCCGAAGTAGTAGGTGGCGCCGACGTCGGCCAGCGTCTCCATGACCACCAGCGCCGCGCCTGCGGCCACGGCCGGCCGCGCCATCGGCAGCGCCACGCGCCAGAACACCTGTGACGCTTTCACGCCAAGCAGCCGGCTGCTTTCCACCAGCGACGCCGGCAGATCCGCAAAGGCTGCCCGAGCCAGCAGATAGACATAGGGGTACAGCACGAGCGAGAACAGGACCACCGCGCCGGGCAGCGAACGCACCTCCGGCAGCCGCCAGCTCAGGCCGAGGTCCAGGCGCATGAAGCGCTGGATCGGCCCGGAGAACTGCAGCAGGTCGGTATAGGCGTAGGCGATCACGTAGGTCGGCATCGCCAGCGGAAGCACCAACAACCAGGCCAGCACCGCGCGGCCGGGAAAGGCATAGCGCTCCACCAGCCACGCGCAGCCCGCGCCGATGAACACCGCCCCCGCCAGCGTGCCGCCGGCCAGCACGGCCGAGGTCACGAGTGCATCCGGCAGCACCGTGGCGAAGAGGTGCCACAGGCTGCCCGAAGCAAGACCCTGCAACCCCAGCGCCAGCAAGGCGAGCATGGGCAGCAACAGCAAGCCGCCCAGCCCGAGCGCCGCCCAGCGCAGCGCAATGCCCTGCCCTGCGGCGGCTGGCGCGACGGTCTGGGGCGCGGTACTCATGCTTGGGGCCATGTCGGGATGAAGATCAGGCGTGCACTACAAATTCGGACACAAATTGCATAGACATTCAATGGGCTGAGATCGGCTTTGAACATGCGGAAAACGCCCTTGAACTCGCCTTCAATAAGTCAATTTCAGCCAGATTAATGCACCATGAATCGCGCCGGCCGCGCCCATGCTCACTGCGACGTATCCGCCTACGCGGCGAATGTGCCACTGATCAGACCACACGCGTCCGCAGGGCCGTGGCGAGCGCTCGAGCACAGGTCGCCACGGCACGATCTGGATCAATCCGCCGCGCCCTGCCACGGCCTAACGTGAGCACGAACGTGTCGCACGGCACTAAGATGCGAACAATTCTCAAACTCAACCAGCCCCACAGTTTGCCATGCAGATGCAGCAGCGCACGGAGTTCGATGGCCGCACCGGCGCGGGTGCGCCGGCTGGCCTGCGCACCCTGCCTGCAGGCTCTGCACCGGCTCTGAGCTCGGCGCTGCCCGGCACGCGTGCGCATGCCGAGGCCGCGCCGGCCCAGCCTGGCTTTCTTATGCTGGAGGCGGTGGGTCTGCGCTACCCCGGCCAGCGCGACAGCCTGCTCGCCGGCGTGTCCTTCTCATTGGCGCAGGGCGAGATCGGCTGCCTGCTCGGCCCATCGGGCTGCGGAAAGTCGAGCCTGCTGCGCGCGATTGCCGGCTTCATGACTCTTCAGGCCGGTCGCATCACGCTCAACGGTCGCGTGCTGAGCGGCGACGGCGCGATGGCGCTGCCCAACGAGCGCGGCGTGGGCATGGTGTTCCAGGACTTTGCGCTCTTCCCCCATCTGACCGTGGCGCAGAACATCGGCTTTGGCCTGAAGGCCCTGCCGGCCGCTGAACGCGATCAGCGTGTGGCTGAACTCCTGCAGCTGGCCGATCTAAGCGCCCTGGCCGCGCGCTACCCGCACGAGATTTCCGGCGGCCAGCAGCAACGTGTGGCACTGGCCCGTGCGCTCGCGCCACGCCCGGCGCTGATGCTTCTGGATGAGCCCTTCTCCAGCCTGGACGTGGATCTGCGCGAGCGTTTGTCTAGCGAGGTTCGCGCCCTGCTCAAGGCCACGGGCACCACCGCCATTCTGGTCACGCACGACCAGCACGAGGCCTTTGCCATGGCGGACCGCCTCGGCGTGATCCACGGCGGGCAGCTGCTGCAGTGGGACAGCCCCTACAACCTGTATCACCAGCCAGCCACGCGCGTGGTGGCCGACTTCGTGGGTGAAGGCGCCTTCGTGCCCGGCGAGCTGCACCAGCCCGCTGACCACGGCCACGACCATGTACTGATTGAGCTGGGCTGGATCACGCCGCCCGACAAGTGCAACCACCCGCACCTGCCGCCGCGCCGCGTGGATGTGCTGCTGCGCCCTGACGACGTGGTGCACGACGATCACGCAGCGCTTCAGGCCACCATCGTTCGCAAGGCCTTCCGCGGTGCGGAATTCATGTACACCCTGCGTCTGCCCAGCGGCCGCGAGATCCTCACCCTGGTGCCCAGCCACCACGACCACGCCATCGGCGAAGCCATAGGCATCCGCCTGCAGGCCGACCACGTCGTCTGGTTCGAGCGCACCTGAATCCCCGCCTGCCGCCAGCCGGAGCGCCGGAGCGCCGGAGCTGCTCTGATACACTAGAGGGCTTACGACCGAGCCGGAGAGGTGGCAGAGTGGTCGAATGTACCTGACTCGAAATCAGGCGTACGGGCAACCGTACCGAGGGTTCGAATCCCTCCCTCTCCGCCATATGCCCAATAAAATCAAGCATTTACAGCAGTTTCCCGCATCTACCTACGCCTGAACCTACGTCTGCATCGTTGCTTGCTGAGCGCCCCGTCCGGGCGCTTTGTCGTTTCTGGGGTGTGTTGCGATCGAGCTACGCCTAGTCGCACGCCCACGTGCCGTCATCCCGATAGCAAGTGCACCGGGGTTCCCCAAACGCTTGCCAGACCATATCCAGACCCGTGCGAATGGCGGCGCCTACCTCTTCGTCGTCCTCAAGACGTTCGATGATCACCTCCGGGATGATGAGTGGATCTCGGTCGGCGGGGAATCTGCGCCCTCGCCGGACCGAGCCAGTGCTCAGGCGGACGCCGGCTGCGTGTAGTACGGCTGCCCCGAGCGCGGCGCGCCCTACCGCGCCATAGGCCCGCGCAAAGCGCACGAACCTTTCAACGTCGGACTTGTAGCTTTGAGCTAGCGACCTACCGCTGATCTGCGCAGCTCCGTCCACAGGCGCGCCTGCGATCACCTCTAGCGTGGGACAAAAGACCGATTCCAAACAGCCGTCGCGAAAGACCTGAATGTATGCGTCGACGCCGTCCTCGTCTGGCGCCTCGTACACGACCAGCCCATCGACAGTCGTTCGACGATCAAAGTCGCTCCAAAAGGGCGCTCCCAGCTTCACGTAGCCTTGACGAAACAAGTCCGCCATATCCGGGCGAAGGCGTCCGGCGAGAGCCGCATGGGGCACGAGGTGAAGCATCACCACGCCGGAAGGCACGGAGAGTGGCATTGGCACATCCTCCAGCGCTTCACTGATGCGACGCGAGCGAAAAGCACGCTGCGCATTGCTTAGCCGGTCAGCCCCCAGATACGCGCTTTGAACTTGCGAATAGTTCATGTCTGCAACCCGCCCTCCGTCTCGGTATACAAATCGACGGCTCTCATTGGTGACGCGCACCCAGTGCGGGCCGTCGAAAGAAGCCGGCACCCGCATCACTAGGACGTAGCCGCCAGCCACTGGCACCGCCTTTACCGGAAGCCGGGCCAGCCGGGGCTCTACACCCAAGTCCAGATATTGCTTAATGCGCCGGGTGGCGTCATCGGCGTTCTCTCCAGTGATCGGCGCGATCGAACCAGCACAACCGTCCGATTCAGCAACTCCGAACACCAGATCACCGCCATCAGAGTTCGCGAGCGCGCAAACGTCCTTGTATAGCTCGATCCGCCCCTTGTCGTCCTTGCCCGGCAAGTCACGCTTGAACTCCAGCGTCATCGACTCAGGAGTGCGGTCATCTATCAAGGCCTGAATGTCTGCCTCAGTGAGATCGGCGAGTTCTTTGGCGAGCACGATGTCTCCACAGCTTAGGTCTGGTAGCGCTAGATTACGGCGCATCGCCAGCCCCGAACTCCGCCGCACATGCCCAGCGAGAAACTCACCCGCATCCTGCTTTCCAAGAGCCCGTTCAGCGAAGCCGAGATTGCCGCCATGTCCGAAGACGAGGGCTGGGCTTGGGTCTACGCGAACCCCGAGCCGCGCCGCGAGGTTCGACCGCAAGTGTGTTTCACGGGCTTCCGTGCGGCTGATAAGCCGGCGCTGGCAGCAACTGCGGAGCGCGTCGGTCTGGAGGTCGTCGATGCGGTGACCAAGGGGCTGACCTACCTCGTCGCCGGAGAGAACGCAGGGCCAGCCAAGCTGGACAAAGCTCGTAAACAGGGCGTCGCGATCATGGACCGGACTGCGTTCGAGCGGCTGGCAGAGACAGGCGAAGTGCCCAGCCCCTCTGCGAACTAGCTAGCTGGCTGGCATGGAGAACGACTCCACGCTGAAGCGGGCGCGCCGAAAGAAGCTCAGTGAGCTGGTCATGGCGTGGGCGATCGATGATGACACCGATCGACCGATCTACATCGGTACGCTGCCGGAGGATCGACGAGCCGGACGCTGCCGGTGCCGTTGCCCTGCATGCGGCGCCTCCCTGACTGGTGTGAACGTCGCCCGAGAGGATTGGGTGAACCGGCCGCACTTCAGGCACCCTAACGACTCGGGCAAGACCGATTGCAGCGTTCTCGCTGCGCGCGTCGCTGCTCTAGAACTCCTTCGTACCAAGGGGATATTGGTACTGCCCGGACGCAGGGTGTCGCGCCATTTTCGCGGCCTGAGCGGCGCGGATCACACCGGGTCGGCGGAACTGCCGCGCGAACGCGTTCGGGTCAAGGACGCGGTGCTGATCGACCGTGCGCGGGCCAAGCTCATCCTTGACGGTGGTCGCGAAGTGCTGGTGATCCTGACAGGCGAAACCACTCTCACGGACACCCCAGAGGGGGGCAAGGTGGTTGCGACGATCTCCATGGACTTCAGCGCCGAAGAGCTTGCTGGGATGACACCTGATGAGCTGTGGGACAAGGTGCAACTGATTGGCGAGGCGGGGTGTTGGCTTTCGCACTGGGGCGACGCGGCACTGGGAGAGTTGGCCGAAGCGCAGGCACTGAAACGAGCCGAACTGGCGCTCGACTGGTGGTCAGGGTCCAACGATGAGTTTGCTGATGTACCTAGCGAGCTGCGGCGCGAGACCGTGCTGCACCTTGAGGTGAAGCGCATCATCGAGGCCGCGCAGACCATCATGGTGCCTGACAGAACGGTGACCGCCACTCTTACCCGGACCCGGTTCGCCCCCGTGCCGCGCCGGACGATTCCGGGTGAGCACCTATCGATCACCAACGTGCGGCTTGAGCGCCCCATCGCCCGGACGGTTCCCGACGTGCTGTGTACTGCGCTGGGCCGATTCCACGGGCATCTTGACCCGTTTGCGATTGAGGTGACGGTCACCAACAAGATCGGGCTAGAGCGCATCGCTCGCCTACGCCGTTCGGTGAAGGCTTGCCTCGAAATCGATCTGTCTGCCATGTCTGGGCCGATCAATCGCGACGAGCTGCGCGACCTCGTTTTGCGAGGGATCAAGGGCAAGCGATGGCTGGTGTACCCGGACGGGCCAATCGTCCATCAACTGCACCTTGAAGACGAGGCAGCCGAGGCACAGCGTGCCGCTCAGCGGCTTGCTGCGCTCCCTCCAGCCCCGCCGACGGCCGCCCAACTCGCCCAAAAAGCGCAGGATGCGGCAGCTGAATACCTTGCAGCAGCCCGTGCTTACATGCAGGCACCAGCCGCCGGTACGCTCAACCGGTCGGACTCTGATGCGGACGCGAGCTACGATGTTGCATGGGATGCGGCAGTCCGATTGGCCGAGTACGGGTTCCCGTTCGGCACAGAGCCCGCGATGCTCAGCTCAGCCGGTTTGCTGGGCACCGTCCTGTCACTCAAAGAGCAGCGCCCACTCCACGCGGACTACCGAAGCATGGCTGATCTGCTAGCCGCGATTCAGCAGGCGAGTGATCTGCAACACACGGTCACCATACTGATTGCTTATCGCTGCTACGCGCCGAACGTCGATCCGGTCGTGCGAGAACGATTCGAGGCGTGGGCCGATCAGATCCGCCAAAGGTGGCGTGACCGCGACCCGCTGCTCAAGCGATCCAACCGATACGACAAACTGCTCGCCCTGTGCTTCCCGGAGATGGAGTCGGGCATGGAGCGCTCCTCCAAGCAACGAGCGCCGCGCCGTGACCTCTGAGCGCTACTGTATCCACCCCACGCGCGCCCTACTCCTGCGCTCCATGTAAGGCCCGGCCAGCCTGAAGCGCGATCCGTCTCTCCCATCAGGTTTTTGCTTGGCTTAGACGAGCCTTGCGTGCTCGCGGTCCCAGGACATGCAAGCACCGACCATCGTGAACCCCATTTGACCGAACTATCCACGCCCCCACTGGGCAGAACTTTCGGCTTGCAGGGTATCGAGCGCGGGCCTACTGGGCGATTGATAGAGTGCGGGGTGTTCAAAGTCTGAGATGCAAATCCAATCTTTGAAGCACCGATACAAAACCGTACCGCGAGCCTAGCTCACGACTACAGCCCGTCAAGTCCGTCATATGTACACACTGTCGCGGCGTGATCAGTTATTGCTGACGAGAACATCATCGGAACGGGGTGGCTAAACACCAAAAGACTCTCGATCGCCCGAACGTCGGGGATTTGCACGAAACGGGCGACTTCCACAGGGTGATTGCGTAGAACTTCCACTCGATCCAAATGCTTTCGGAGCGAGTCTCGCTTGACGCCATTTTCCCCCCGAGACCTCGATAGTCCGAGAGCTGTTCTGCGATTTCGCCGTATGTTTTCTTGAACTGCAAATCCTTGCACTCCATAACCAGAACCCGTTGAGCTTCTGGCCTCCAGGCAAGAACATCAACGTCGCCATAGTCACGGTCCAGCCTTCTTTGAAGAATCTTCGTTAGTTTGATCTGCCGTTCCACCCGCCAGCCCAATGCTTCCATCTTCTCGGCGACCTTGTCATTGAATGCCGCGCCGTCTCGGAGCCGGGCTTCGCCAGCATACTTGCGCATTGAAGGCCCCAAGTGCTCGTCTGAATACGTCCCCTCGTAGTAGTTTCTGAACATTGAAACGAAGCCCTCTCTTACCAACCCAGGGTTGACGAGATAGCTGGGGTCTTCGCCCCCTTCCAACATGACGAGGGGGCGCCGCAGCAGTCCGAGACGACGACGATACCGGGATGGGGCAATGTCTCTCCAGGCATAGCCCACCGGGGGATCAATCCATTTCGATCTCGTCCTGAGTTCCAGGGCATCAATAACTTTCGCACCCAACTCTAGGCGCTCGCACAGACCCACGAGTTGCGACTTCGACCGGACAAAGATCATTTCGCGTTCCTCAATCCCGATGTTCTCAAGGGCGTCGATGAATGCTCGGAAGGTATCCAGAGGAGCACCGAACTCGTCTTCCCACGCTTCCAAAAAAGAGGCAGGCAGACCAGCGCTCGCAGCATCGACCGTGACTGGTTCCGAATCGATATGCTTTGCATAGCTCTTGGCAGATGAGGTGTAGAGATGCTTCGTACTCGCTCTGCCAAATGGATCGATCACGCCATCTAGGATGTCGTGACGTGCATGGACATCTCCAAGCGGTCTGACAACAATGAATGGCTCAAGTAGATCCCAATGAATGAGATCCGACCAGCCGCCCATATGAAAGATGTGAGCCGCCTGCGCGAGTAGCATTGCCACATCAAGATCGCCTGGGCTAATACCTCGATCGATCGGGCTTTCACACAGCGCCACCTCAATCACAGTTCTTGTGGCCTGGGTAGCTCCGTTGAGTTCTGCCAAGTGTCTCGCCACAGCCTCCATCGCCGCCTCAGGATCATTGCGAAGAGCCAGGACGGAAGCAGCGGTTCTGTGCCACCGCTCACGGTCGTGGCTAGCAGCCTCGTAGTTCTCCATGAGTGCCCGCAGTAACGCTTCTCGCTCGAACGTCCGAACGTGCTCGATCAAGTCGTCTTGCAGCTGCCTGACTAGGTTGTTGAGAAACGTTAGGCAGTCGTGCTTTCCCTTGATAGTGCCGCCGAGCTGAGGGTTTCTTACCCGCCAACCTAGTCCAAACCTCAGCGACGCCACATCAAGTTCGCTGATGGTCAAGGGGTTCTTGGAAACCGATTCTGTGAAGTGGTCTCTGTACTCCTTGGCTATAAAGGCGTGACTGTGGCGCGCGTGGACATCACTAAGCAGATCCTTGAGCGCCAACTCCAACTCGACCGCGCAAACACCACTGAGCGACTCCAGGCCGGTCAACAGCGCACGCACGAGCCCAACTTCCGCGATGTTGCGCGGGTGGTAGATGGCTCGATCGAACCCTATCCCGACCTCGACTCCAATGCTTCGAGAGTCGGCATCAACATGGACGTTGAATGCCCCCTCTAGATCATGCTCTGATCCGAGAGCACCCGGATCCAAGTTGGCTTCACTCCCAAGGAAGACACAACGCCATAACAGTGGCGCAGCGCCCATCCCGTCTCCAAGAGCGTCGTCAATCACCTGAGCAATTCTTGCGACCCATACGCCCAACATCTCCCAGCGTTGAAAGGTAGAAGCATCGGCCGCGCCAGTGGCCGACACTGCCTCATACCACCAGCAGCGGCGATCGGTGACAAAGCACCCGAGAAGCCTCCTAGCGCTCCCCATGCTCAAGTGCACGTACTGCGGACGACCAGCTTCTTCAACAAACATAGTCGCACCACGTCGGACGACTAGCCACGAGCCATCCACGAACTGCTCTGCGTGCTGATCAACCCGTGCCACCAAACGATGTCTCAGGTCAGCGAGCGCGTTTTGGGTGATCGAGAGAATCAGGGTCGAGGCACCCGGCAGAAAGTGCGCTGGGATGGCTGCATGCGGCACTAGGTGACCATCCAATGAGTCTGCCCATGCAATCAAGTTGAGCAGCCCATTCATGTTCTGAAGCTCCACCCCAGCTCGTGGCAGGAACAGTTTCATCTTCAAAATGCGAAACAGGTCCAGCGGTTTAATGTTGTCCAAATTGGATGCCGTGATCAGATCAGGCGCGCTGAAAAATTCGGTTCCCCAGCGGTTCCTAGCCTCACAAAAGCCCTCAATCGAAACGCCGCGCCCTACACCGCATCCAACTACGAGCGTCACACCTTCCTTGAACTCGGGGTCACGCTCGCAAATTTCTTGCATATCCTGGACTGCCTCGGACAGACGCGCCGTCAGTTCTGGGGTGCCTTGGAATACTCCGCTAAAGCTGGAGGGGTCAAAGTCGATGAGGTGATCCAGGAAGAACACCATGTTCAAGTACCGCCCAGTGTCCACTTGTTTGCGCACGGCACATGCCGAACCAAAGGGCCAGTGAGAAAAACGTAGCGTTGGTCCGGGTTCTCCAAAGAGCGGAGACGATGAAAAGAGCCTTGAGTACTCAAGGCCAAGTTGGCTTATGCAAATCTCTTTGTTGCTTCCGCCTCCGAGTGCGCCCAAGAAGAAGCGGCGAATTGCAACGCTCACCGCTGTTGGAAGGAGCAGGTAGAGGACCCCGTCTTTCATCGCCAGCGGTGATGCTTCAAGAGAAGTATGCGAAATCACTTCCCGTCGTAGCGACGATCTGCATTCTGGAGCGATCACGAACGGCGCTAAATCGTTGAGATCAATCCCATGCAAAGACAAGTCGGCCATGGTGAACGATGTCAACCTTGCAAGCGCCTCAGGAGCAGCCAAGGAAGGCGGGAGGACGCGATTGAACCCGTCTGGCCCAATGTCATGGCGGCTCAAGTTCGCTCGCTCACACACCGTCTCGGACAGCTTTAGCAACGCATGAACAGCGTTAGCTATCTGTTTGAATGCCCCGCCATCGGGCAGTCCGTCCACCATGTTGACAAAGCGCTGCAGGTAGAAGGTGGAACCCTCCCAAATCCCTTCGGGGACGCGATAGTTGCCTCGCCGTGAATGAATCCCACCGATGAATACGTCCTCTCGCGGATCCTCTAGGTGTCCGCAGCGCCGCCCCAGCTCGTTGAACCCCTGATTCAACAGGCCGCGAGTAGCCGGCTGCACGCCAGCGCCGTGAATCAGACACAGGTGAACCAAGACTTCAAGCCTCAGGCAGTTCGACTGCAACTCTGGGGCAAGCAATAGACCGGCGAAGGAAGCCGCAGTCTTTACTGGGCAGTGTTTGCCTAGCGCTCGAACGAACCTGTTAGACGCATCGGAGAGCGGACCGAGCGCAACTTGCGCCTGCATGGCCGCCAGTTCGGCAGCGTCCACTCCGTTGTCGGGTGAACTTCCGTCTGAGTGCTCTTCTTCCACTGCTCTACGGCTCCGACTCCGTCAACCGCAGCAGCTTTGGCCGCTGCCACTAGCTAGAGGGCAGGTGGCCCAAGTGTCCCTGATATAGAGCGCAGCCCGCGCACGCTCGTCCAATGGCGAGCCCTACTCGACGAATCCCACCGCCGCCCTGATCCGCCGCTCCATGTCTGGATCCACGAGCCGGTAGCTGTCCCCATCCGGAGCGTCGAAGTCGCGCGAGCCTTCAAGGTAGTCCGCGTAGTAGTGGTCGCGGAACACGTCGGCAGCGGCCATCGTCAGCGCCTCATCGATCGCGCCGTCCGCGCCCCGCAGGGCTGCGGCTTCGGCCATCGGGCCATCGTCGCACGTCCCTAGGTCACGGCCATGCGCGCGCAGGATCCGCTTCACCGCCCACCAGAGCGGCCCGAAGGCCGGGTACGCGGCCGGCTCCCCGATCACTCGGCTGTACTCCTGCTGCACGGCGGTGGCGAGGAAGTCGACGCCACGGGCGGCGCACCGCTCCCGGTAGTGTTCGAGCCGGGCGGCGGCCTCTTCGGGATCGACGAGGGTGTGGGCGTAGGCGGAGGTCTGCATGCCCCGGAGTACCGTCGATTCCGGGGTACGCGTCAAGAACCCACAGCATTAGCCGGATCGGTGCACTATGCCGCCAGCTTTGTAGGTGTAGAGGCTGTAGAGCTTCGCGCCCCACTCAAGCGTCTGCACATACGCGCACCCCTCATTCATGCGATAGAGGTGCAGGGGAACGACTGAATGTAGTCGGTGCGCGCTTGACGGCACGAGATGCTTGAAGGTAGCTTGAATTTCGCCTTAGGCAGAAACGCGCAGTCTTGCGCTTTGAATGAACAGCAGGGAGGATCAAGTGAAACTTAGCTTTCGAAAGCGACACGGGTACGTTCTGGCTTTTTCAGCTTTTATTGTAACTGTCGGTTTACCGTCGAGCGCAGGTGCGGATCAGTGCCCTGCAGGTAGAGTGTGTGTAACTGGGGATCGCATCCGCGAAGACGGGGGCGCCATCGGCGATTACTTACCAGAGATTGACAATTATGGCCCGTATCTTCCACCTTTTGAAGGTATTGCAGGCGGCGAGTCAACGGAGATCGCGAGAAACAAAGAATATTGTGCAACTGGGAGCAATGGTAATGTTACTGGACGGAGCACTGCAGCCGAACGCCAAGACGCTGCCGGTCGAGTAGTGCAAACATGGGCGGATGCTCTTTGTGGATCGACAACAACCAATATTGGCGCATACGCATTTTGTTTGAATGGACTTCGGGGCCAGCCGTTCACAGTCATTTATAGCGACGGAAGTACACAAACGTGGACCATAGCAGATGTATTTAGCGAGTCGCCTGCCGAGCGTGTGAACAATCCGCGAACCGCCCCCTCCGCGCCCGATCCAACCAAAGCTCAGACCTGCAAAGCAGCCTGAACGTGTCATATCATCTCAAGAGGCAATCATGAGCAGTTACTCAAAGTATGCTTTCAGCGGACTGGCAATCATCTGCGCCGCCTCCCTGTGGTGGAGGGCCTCAGACTCACGCACCCCAACGTCGGACCATGGACCGAGAAGCTCCGCCGTCGCTACGTCTACCGACGTTGATCTACCACTAAGCTTTCCTAAAGCTCATTCGCTCGGCGTGGCACAACAAAGCGCGACCAATCCGCTTTATATAGACATGATGTATGCGGATAACGTGCGTGTTTTTGTTGAGCGCGCCAAGCTTTCACCCGAAAAAGGCGGCCTTTACTTCGCCGCGATGGCGCTTAGCAGCTGCAAACTCTTTCTTGGGTCAACGCGGGGCGACCCCTTATATTCGAAGCGCGCACTTGCCGATCGAAATCCAGCTGAGGCTCAGCAGGCCGCAGAGCAGATGGCGCGTCGATGTGACGGACTAACGCAGGGAGATTTCGAGCAGCTTGCTGATCGATATAAACTCTTACGCGAGGGACGTGCCCAAGACCCACTGCTTATAGCGTCTGACCGACTCACTAGAGAGCGACTTGACATTGAGAGTTGGCGTTCGAATCTTGAGGTTGTTCTGAAACAAGGTGGACCGGTAGCTATAGCCGCTCTAAACACAAACGCGTTACGCCCACCCGGCGTCACGGGACAAGACGATGTACCTCCATACCTTTTTGGGAAGCCATATGGTGGATTCAGTCCAGAGGTTTTCCGAACGGCGATGAGTCTAGCGGCCGAGCCGCCGCGGGCGGCATCGAACGGGCGGCCCTCGCTTGAACAACTGCTCTCATGCTCGCTCGGAGGATCGTGCGATCCGGCTGCTGATGGCGTAGAGAGCTATCTAGCAAGTGCTCAGGCAAAAAAGAAACCCGTCGACGCAAATCAATTGCGACAAGCAGTGGACTTGTACAGACGCGCATTTGCCAGCGGCAGTGTTGATGCCTTTCTGCCACCTAGTCGCAGCGGGTGAGCGTCTACCTTCCGCTGCGAAAGCTAGGGTTACGTAGCCTTTCAGCGCAGGATCGTTTTTGCGCCCCACACGTATAGCTCTATCGTGACGAGTCCGGCTTCCCAACCGAGCAGCAAAAGCCCCCGGAGTTGAACCGGGGGCCTATGGCCGTGCTGTACCGGCGCGCCCCTAGGCCATGCAAAACTCCACGCGGGTCCGAGGCGAGCTGGGCAGGTTCGGCGGGGTGACTCGCTGAACAATCGCTACCAGCCGGGCGGTCATCTGATCGCCGTATGCGGGGTGTGGCGCGCCCGCCGGACCCGCTGAACCCCAGCCCGGCGCATCGCTGCGCTGCGATCAGTCCGTTCCCTGCTGTGCCTGCCCTGAAAAGCAAAGGCCCGGAATTGAACCGGGCCTCTGGCCGCGCTGCGCCGTCGCGACACCCGGCGCGGCGCGGGTGGCGATCGAGCTTGATGGAGACGAATCCTCAAGCGCGCTCAACGGAGATTGCGGCCCACAAATTCTGCGGTGCCCGCTCAGGCGCGAGGCGCGCTTGTTCCCGATCGTTCAGGGCGCCATGCCCAGCCCACCGGTCGCGATGTGGGCAATCTGCCGGTCCCCGACGTTCTGGCTGGCTTTGTCGCGCGCGGGCAGCAGCACCACGCTGCGCGGCTTCTGGCTGTTGAGCTGCTCGAACCCGCCGCCCGTCACGACCGGCGGAATCGTGGGCACGGCCGCCGGCTGCGGCTTGCCTGACAGCATCGCCTCAAGCGAGGTCGCCGGCAGCGCCAGCGCGCCGCCAGAGCGGTTCAGCATGGTCTTGTGTGCCCAGCCCTGAAGGTCGCCGGCCGTGCGCACCGTGGCGAAGATGGACGAGTTCGCCTTGATCTGCTCGGCACTCAGAAGCTGCTCGATCGGCGTCGTCGGATCGGCCCCAAGCACTTTGCGCGCGCCGCCCAAGCCAAGAAAGTGTGCAAGGTAGCTGGCCGCCGGGGTACTGCCGACGCCCGCCTGATTGGCCTTCAGGAACTCCGCACCCATGAGCGCGCTGATTCGCGGGTCCGTGCGCATCGCCAGAATCTGTTCACGAGTCATGCCCGCCGTGTTGATCCCGTGCTTCTCTCCGTGTGCGCCGATCGTGTCCAGCCACGTCTTGTCGATGAACTGGAACAGGCCGGTTGCGCTCGACGTACTGGCCTTGGCCGACGGGTTCAGGCTCGATTCCTTGGATGCCATGGTGGCGAGTAGCGCAGGATCGACGCCGACGGCCGCCGCTGCATCCTTGATCGCCTTCTGGGTCGCGGCGTCTGCACGGTTCCAGCCCATGACGCTGCCTAGCCGATCGGCGCCATCGCTCAGAAACTGGCGCGCGGAAGCAACCGCCCGGCCCCCGCCCTCGCGCACCTGATCGACAACCTGACGCCCACGGTCATAGAGGAACTTCCCCGCCTGCACGCCCGGCAGGTTCATGACGAACTCGGTCAGCACCTCGAACGCCTTGCGGCCGGGCTCGATCACGTACTCGGTGAAGGCGTTCACGCCCTTCTCCCATGCACCGCTGACCTTCGAGACGATCTCGTCCCAGCTCTCGCCGGTGATCTTGCCGATGGTGTCGCCGATGTAGCCCAGCCCCATGGCGCCCACGATGCCACCCACGACCGTCCCGATGCCCGGCAGCAACGCGGTGCCGATGGCCGCGCCCAGCGCCGCGCCACCAAGCCCACCCGCGAGGATGCCGCCTGCACGTAGACCGGCCGTGCGCCGCTGATCGGTGGGCAGACTTTCGTCCAGCGCATCCTTGCCCACCAAACCGGCAGCGAGCAGCGGTCCGAGCACCGGCAGGCGCCGCAGCAACGGCACGACAACCGAGCCGAGGGCACTGGCAATGGCCGGCATGACCGTACCCACCAGCGCACCCGCAGCGCCGCCCAGCAAGCCGAGCAGCCCGGACTTCAGACCGTCGAACAGGCCGCCAAACGCACCAAAGAGCCCGCTGCCGGCTGCGCTTCCACCCTGACGCTGACCGGACAGCACGCGCAGCATGCGCCGCAGGATGCCGGTCTGCTTCTTCTCTTCGTCTCCTTCAGCACTCCGCCGCCCAAAGAGCCGCCCGAAGCCCCGGCCCAGTGGACTCGCGACCGCAAGCACAGGTGCAGCAACCGCCTTGGCGGCATCGATCGCCCCTGCGGCCATGGCGCGGGCCTCACCCGCTGCGGCGATGCTCGGATCGATAGCTGGTGCGCCCATGCGACCGACCGCGCCCTGCACGGCAGCAGCAGCACGGGCAAGGCTGCGCTCTGCGGCACCGCTGGCCGATTCGGGTTGCCGGCTGCTGCGTGGTGTGGGCGTCGCCACGGGACGCGCGCCGCGCCCGGCCGGGACAGCCACCGGGCGATCAGCAGAAAGGAACCGGCCGGCGGCGTCACGGGCACGCGGGAGCGCAGCGGGCATCGATCGCCCGCGCGGCTCTGCGGGCTTCATGGCGGGGGCCGAACTGGTGCGCCCTGCTGCGCGCGTCTCGCTCAGCGCCCGGCGGGTGAGCTTCACCAGCTCGTGCGCATCGATGCGGATACCGAGCAGCGCGTCGAGCTGGGCCTGCGCCAAGGAGTTGTCGTCGGCATCCCCTACTAGGTAGCCGTCGCTGTCTGACTTGAGCTTGTCCATCATGACCTCCGTTGAGAGGTCTCAGGATGCGACGAGCGTGCACCGATGCGCTGGGAATGTTCCGAGCGAACGACTCCAGCCGCTACGCGCCGCGACCGACGGCATTCAGCATTGCCGTGAGCTGACCTTGAGTGATCAGGCCGAGTCCGGCCAGCGTCCGCGCATGGCGCTCCACGGCGGCAACCGAGCGTGCTGCCTTCGCGTCTGGTTTCACGGCGGCCGTAGCCTTGCGGACCGCTGCGCGCTTGGCCTTCTCGGCAGCCGTGAGCACACGCCCGGTTGAGCGCTGCGTGGCGCCGATCTGGCGCTGCGCGGCCTCGCGTAGGTCTGCCTTGCTGGCGGTGACTGCGCGCCCGCGCGAAAGGTCTTCGCGCGCCTGAGCGATGGCCCGCTGTACGAAGAGCGCGATACCGGCATCGGCTTTCGAGATGCGCTCCATGGTCCGAAGTACGTGCTTGCAGGCCACGCCGCGCAGGTTCGGATTTCTGATCTTCGGAAAGCCGGGCTCATCGCGCCCGGCGTTGAACCGGCCGATCGTGGCGATGTAGCGGTACCAGAACCGGTGCCGGCCGCAGTCGCAGTCGAACTTCAGCGGTCCGGCCAGCACTGATCGCGCCAGTTTGGCGACAGGCGAAGGGCTCGCGACTGCCGCACCAAACCCATCGAAAGCCACAGTGACATGGTGGCGCTGCACGTCCGAGTCCGGGCCAGCGTTCGTGGTGAATAGCACTGTCTCACCCTTGGCACGCACCGGAAGCGCCACCTTGATCTCGCGGCTGGCGCGCTCTCGGTCTTCGCGCAAGCTCAGCTCGATCACGTCTTTGGCCGTGATCCCGCCCTTGAACCGCTTGCCTGCGCGACGCGCATTCGCGGCGAGCTGCCTCAAGTCATCAACGGTCAGTGGGCGAAGCTGCCCGCCCAGCGTGGTCATGAGCATGCGCCGCGCGTCGTAATCGCCCGCAACCTCACTGGGACCGAGGATCGTGCTCGCAGCCTGCCGCTCCGCAAGATCGCGCGCCTGTCGATCACGAAGCTCTTTCTGGCCGCCGGGCGTGAGGATGCGGGAGATGGTGTCGGGGATGCGCTTTGCGGTAGCCATACGCCGCATGCTGCGCCAGCGCTCACGCTGCCCGCATCACGTTTCCCGCGCTGGCCCCAAACCCCTCAAGAAGCGCTGTACCGGGTCAAGATCGGCACCACGCCTCCGATTTGACATAAACACTCATTTGCCACATCCGCCGAGCCCCGTACAGCGGTTCTCGACACTGCCCGCTTGACCAGAAACCCAGTATCCATGCGGGTCTCCGGGCACCTGACTTGACCTGCGACCCGTGCTCGCGCACCACTCGCATATGCGCGGATCGCTCACCGGAACACACCTAAGCACGGCCGGCTCTGGGAACAGTCAAGCGTGGTCAAGTCTGCGGTGGGGGACGCAAGCGGGAAATGACACGGCTCTTCCGTCAAAACCGGCCGCCTTCGTTGCACTCAACGCACAACACTACACTTTTCGTCTTTTGCAGAAATCCCGGCATTGGACGCCCAGTCGCGGCTCCACCGCGCCGCTGATTTTTTACCGCCAACCTCCCTCCCGAAAAACATCGAAAGCGTTGGCGCGGGTTTCAGGCATGAACCCCAGAAAAACCCATCCGATGCTCAGCAGGTAAAAGGTCAAGTAATACTTTACCTGGTAATAGGCTCTTACCCCATTTATTCGTAGGCGCCTACGTTATACCACTTGCACGAATGCAATAAATCGCCATGATGCGAGTTATCGAAACTTATCGATGAACGGCAGAAAAATGGTGAATAAATTCAATTCTCCGATGACAGGCGAACGTCTGGCGGCGATGCATCACGACGCGCTCATCCCGCAACAGGATTTCGCGGCCCTGCGTGGCGAATGCCTCGCGAGCTTGCGGCGCCGCTACGACCCCGCCAGCCCGAGCTACGTCCCCGGCATGCCGGAGCGCCTCACGCTCGGACCGAACGGTCGCAAGAAATTTGTGCGCGCGGGCGAGGTTCGCGCGCATCTCTCCAACCTGGGCAAACAGCCCGCCGCGAGAGGGGTTTGATGATGGCCGATCTGCTCCCTTTCAACTTCGCGATGCCCGATGTGGTGGCAGAAACTCAACGAGGCGCTGATGCTGGCAGGCGTGCGGTCGCAGCCATCCACAGTGCGTGCGTCCCGGACCAGCTGAACGAGTGGGCAATAACGCTGCTCCCGCGCCTCGACGAGGGCGAGGCCACCCGGCTACGCGCCTTCCTGCGAGTTATTCAAAAGCGAATCGAAGCCGACCTACGCGCGCACGCCGACGGCGGCCGGCCTCCGCGACTGGCTTGGCGCCGGCCTGATGGCCGCGTCGTGCCGACGAACGCGGGCCGCGCGCTGGCGGCGATGGACGATGGCGACCTTGCGAGCGAAGGCGGTGTGGGAGGGGCTGCGCCATGCCGAACCGAATGATCCGTGGGGACCTGCTGTCTTCCGAGCGCTACGCGTCGGTCAGCGACGGTGCCAAGGTGCTGTTCATCGCGATCCTGCTGAGTGCCGACGATGCGGGCCTGTTCGAGGCGGGTTCGTTCGCGTTAGCCCGAGCGGCCACGTTGCCGATCGATCGAATCGACCCCCTGCGTGACGAGCTGACCGGGGCTGATTTGGTCCGCACGTACCGGCAAGGCGAAAAGTTGTTCGGATTTGTTCCCCGCTACCGGCAGCGTCTTCAGCGAACGACTCTGAGACACCCGGTACCGCCGGCAGATGTTGTGCGTGACGATGCAAGCTTTGTCGAAATCTGCGCCAAGCTGAAACTCACCGGACTTCACGGGGGGCTACCCGATGACCCGCTGCTCCCCAGTGGTAGTTCAACCGTTGAATCGCAGTCGGGTAGCTCCAAACCATCCGGTGAACAACGCCAGATCAGCGATGCTCAACCGCCTGAAGTTGAAGTTGAAGTTGAAGGAATTACTACACACCCTTCGGGTGTGTTGGCCTGCGGCCCGTGCCCGCATGGGGAAATTCTCAAGCTTTGGGAGGTTCGGCTGCCTGAACACATCCAACCCAAGACCTGGACTGGGACTCGCCGAACGCATCTAGCGGCGCGGTGGCGAGAAACAGCGAAAAGGCGCAGTTGGGCTTCGGCGGCCGACGGGTTGACTTGGTTCGACGAACTATTCCGCGACATTGCCGAGCATTCGAGCTTCCTCACAGGGCGAGCGCCGGGCACCAAGGGGCGCTCGTCGTTCATGGCGACGCTCGACTGGTTGGTGCAGGCCGGGAATTTCGCGCGCGTTGTCGATGGCGAGTTCTGGGATCGGAGGGCAGCATGAGCAGCGTACTCACTCCCCGCGTGCCACCGCATTCCGTCGAGGCTGAACAGTCCGTCCTCGGCTCCCTGATGCTGGACAACGCCGCCATCGACAAGATCGACGGCATGCTTCGCGAGGCCGACTTCTACCGGCCGGACCATGGGCTGATTTGGGCCACGATCTGCCGCTTGATCGCCCAGAACCAGCCTGCCGACGTGATCACCGCCGTCGAGGCTTTGAAAGCTGCCGGGCGACTCGAAGACGTGGGCGGCATGCCCTACCTGAACGCGCTCGCAACGTGCGTGCCATCGGCGGCGAACATACGGCGCTACGCCGCGCTTGTACGCGAGCGGGCTGATGGGCGTCGCGCGCTTTCCGGCCTGACTGATGCAATGGAAGCCGTCTGGTCGCAACACGATGGCTGGCGCGATACCGCAGAGACGGCTGTCGGATCCGCGCTGGAGGCATCAGGTCCGGCCAACACCGGCAGCACGGTCTACACCGCGACTGAGGCCATGGAGCTTGCCGCCCAAGCCATCATCGACCGCGCTGAAGGCAAGGCGCCGCTGCTGCTTCGCACCGGCATACCGCAGCTCGACGCGCTGCTGCGTGGCGGGCTGATGCCGGGGGCGACTTACGTGCTCGGCGGTCGCCCAAGCCACGGCAAGACGGCTGTGGCGCTAGCAGTCGCAACAAGCGCTGGCAAAAACTGGCCGGTGCTTTTCCTGAGCCTCGAAATGGGCGCGCAGGCCATTGGCGAGCGACTCCTGACCTCGCTGGGCGACATCCCAGTGGATAACCTCGACGACGCTAACCACCTTCGCCAGCGAGACTGCCCTGTTTGGCCGAAGGTGACCGGCGTCCTTGAGCGGACCGACCTCAAGATCACGATCGACGATCAGCCGGCGCTCGACGGCCCGGCAATTGCCCGGAAGGCTCGGGCGCACCATCGGAAGCATGGGCTCAAGCTGCTGGTGCTGGATCACATCGGCCTGACTGAACCCACGTCCGACGAGCAGCGCGAGAACCGCAACCTGCAAATCGAGCGCGTCTCCAAGCTGATGATGCGTCTGGCAAAGGAGTTGGGCTGCGCCGTCTTGATCCTGTCGCAGCTCAATCGCGGTATCGAGCAGCGCTCGGACAAGCGCCCGACGATGGCCGACCTGCGCGATTCTGGGTCGCTGGAGCAGGACGCTAGCGGGGTGTTCTTTGTGTACCGCAAGTGGGTCTACGAGAAGGATGAACCCTTCCGCAATCACATCACCCTGACCTGCGGCAAGGCACGTAACTTCAAGCAGGGCGACGTCGACCTGTTCTTCGATGGCGCAACCCAGCGCGTCGCGGGCTGGGAGGGGCCGCCGCCCGAGGACACTGGGATCAAGCACGGCCCGAAGCGGGATCGTTGACGATGACGCAGTGCGACCTCACCCCCGCCGAAAACGCCCTCCGCGAGCGCCGGATCCAACTGTTCCGCCAGCGTGGCGCAGACCCGGACCTCGCGGAGCAGCGCGCCGATCGACTGGTGCAGCGTGACCGCGAGGGCGACACACGCGCGTACTGCGGCGAGTGTTGGCATTTACGCGGTGCGGTGTGTTCGGTCGCCGGCCCCCCGCGCAGGCCGCATGCTGCACGGGGCAGCGAGCCGGATCAGACCGTGCTCCATCGCTGCGCCCCGTTTGTTGATGCCCTCGGCATGACCGTAGCCCGAAGGAAGGCCGCATGAATCAAATCTGCACCCACGTTCCCGCCCAGCCGGCCCAGTTCCCGCCCGATGCTCCGCCCGCCGAACTGCTGGACGCACCCGCCAGCGCAGAACCCGACGATGCCGGCGACGATGACACAGGCGCCGATCTGCTACCCGATGCACCGGACAACCTGGAGCCGCATGTCGCGCTCCCGAGTCTCGACGCCCAGCTCGCGGAGTTGCAGCGGCGTCGAACCTCTGCGGCGATCAAGGAAATCCGTTCCGGCGTAGGGCCGACTGTGGCGCGCAGGATGCGGGAAGCGCGTGAGCTCTGCGGGCTCACCCAGCTCGAAGCCGCGCCGTTGGTTGGATATCTAAAAAGCACGCAATTGAGCCTGATTGAGCTGGGCCATCGCATTGCGCCACTCTGGTTGCTGGTCCGTGCCTCCGAGGTCTACTCGGTCTCACTTGACTGGCTGTGCGGACTGACCGACGAGTGCGAACGAGACCCCGCCGGCCGCCTTGCACGCCACATCTCGAATGCAGTCAGTGCGCAGCTTGAGGCGGTTCGTGATTCAACCGTGGCAGTCAGCATGGCCTATGTGCAGAGCTTGGCACCGTTGGTGCCATTCTCCGAGCGGATCGAATTCGCAGCTCGCAACTTGAAGGCGCGGGCCGAGGTCGTGCGCGAGAACCCGGAGTGGCCTGACCTTCGCGGCGGCGCCGGTTTCGAGGCCGCGTTGACTCAGCTTCTGGCCGACGTGAGCGCCCTCGTTGTCGAAACAAGGCGGCGCGTCAACAGCGCGAACCTCACGTGTGGTGACGCTGCGGCAGCGGCGCGGTCGGCCCCCGGCGGCCAGCAAGTAGCCGATCGGCTTGAACGCCTGCCGAGCCCCTTCGCTTCACGGGGCAAGCTGGCGGCGTAGTCACCGGAACCGAGCGCGCGCCAAACCGGGAAATACGGGAACCGGGGGCGAAATCACGCCGCACCATGGGGGCATGGACACCAAGTCTTTGCCCCTCACCCGGTCGGGCCTCACGACCCCGGCCGTTGCACGCGCCTTCGGCTGTGATCCCAAGACCATCGTCGCAATGGCAGATCGTGGCGAGATCGCCGCGCCGATCGGTCGCGATGGTCGCGGGCTGCGCTGGTCTGAGGCGAGCCTGACTATCCGCCGGGCTGCGGCGCAAGCGGAGGCGGGCAAGTGATCACCCCAGACCTCAACGCCGTTCGGTGCCACGAGTGCGCTTTTCTCTGGCGGCCTGCGCCCCAGAACCACATCGAAGCGATCACGCGGCGCGAAAACATCTCGCCCGGCCAGTGCCGGCGATTCCCGCCCCTCCGCCCGAGCGGCGTCGATCAGTGGCCGCTCGTCAGCGCGCATGGCAGTTGCGCTGAGTTCGTACCAAGCCCGGCCGCGCTAGGGACGCTCGGCGAAGGGTTCGGCGCGGCCAGTCCATCAACCCTCGAATCAGTCCGCAAGCCGCTCTGGCTGCGGATCTTGAACCTCGCGACTTCAACCGGAGACCGACCACATGCCTGATCAAAAACCCACAACCGGCCTCGGCGATCCGCGCCGCACCAACCGAATCGCCGAAGAGAGCCGCCTGCCGCATCGCAGCCCGGACGCGCCAGCCATCAATCCGTTCGTGAGCCCAAGCCAGCCCACCTCGAACGAGCCGCGCGTGCCTGTTGACCGTGCTGACGGGAGCATGCTGTGAGCGGCGCCACTCCCGTAGCCGCGACCACGGACCACGAGCGTATCGCGATCACCTTCGACAACTTGAAGGCCGCCATCGCACGCGCTGAGCAGAACATGCACGATGACGCGAGTGCGAGAGTGGCGCGTTCTGAGGTCGGAATCACGATTCACGCTGCGCGAGACGCGCTGCTGCGTGCGGCGGTGGCAGACGGCATTTGGGCGACGGCCCCGGATCCGGTCGGCCAGAGCTTCGCCGAACTCTCGGAGAGTGCGCGCGGCGCTCTGGCGTGGCTCAAGACGCTGCTTGCCGAAGGTTCGCACGACGCGGCGTTGAGCGAAGCGCGTCGCCTGCGTGCAGTTGGAGAAGCGCTTGTGGCCGCGCTCGACCCTGCCTGCCGGCCGATCTTCAGTGACCTACCTCGGCTTCAGGTCGCGGACCAGAAGTACGCGAAAGTGATCGAGGGGCTGGCTGAGACCGAACACAGCGTCCGATTCCTGCGCGAGCACATCGCCGTTCTCGGTCCGACGGCGCGCGAGCAGCACTTCACGACCGCCACCTACCGCCTTGGCGTGGCCCGCACGCAGGCCAAGAAGATTCCTTCATGACTGCCTCCACGCAACCGCGCCGCGCAGGGCGCCCACCCAAGGGCCAAGGCCTGCCCGAGCCTTTCTGGAAGGCCTGCCGTGCAGCGTGGGAGAACAATCCTCGCGCAACCTACCGGGATGCTGCGCGCATGGCTGCGGCCGAAGTCAAGCTACAGCACAACTTGCCCGCTGCATCCACGATCAAGCTTCGCGCGGACCGAGAGGGCTGGGTTCGCAAGGCGACGTTGCGCCAACTCAACGCTGCTGCACACCGATTGGCTCATAGCAAATCTGGGGGTGAAGATAACCCGTCGATAGATTCTGTCGAAGAGCGCGCAGCGAAGTTGCTTGAGCATCGCGCCGACTGGCCGGCCATCAGAGCGTCGATTCAGCAGGCCGTCGCTGACCTTGAGTCGGCGCCTCAACGCGCGGCGGAGCTGATCCAGCGCGAGCGCGACGCTCAGGCGGTCAAGCCGGTATCCAAGCGCAAGGACTTAGGCATTCGTGACGAGCTGGCGATCCTGCGGACGGTTCTCGTTCTGGCGAAAACCAAACTGGAAAGCCTGATGCAAGCCGCTGGGGCACTTCAGGTCGTGCAGACAGGCGAGCGCCGGGCATGGGGCCTCGACGAGGCCGCCGACGGTGACTCACAGTTCACCGACGAGGATCGCGCCAAGCTCGATGCCCTGTATGTCGAGGCGATCGATGGTGCTCAGAAGCAGGCCGAAGAGATGGCTGAGCGCATGCGCGCCATCTCTGCCATGGTCGCGGCTGGCTCGACCGGGGCACTGCACTGAGATGCCCGCAGGAATCGAAATCCGCCGGCCAGACGGCCGCATGTTGTTCGACACCTCAGACATTGGCGGGCTGGTGGCTGCCCTTGTCGTGGCACCGGCTGGGTCAGGGACAACGACCGCGACCTTGGGCCAGTTCACCGGGCGCAATGTTGTGCCAACGAGCGCCGATGCTGCAAGCACGGCAGGGGTGGCGATCAGCTACCCCGGCGGCGTCCCCGTGGTCAGCGTGCCGCAGATCGCTGGGCAGCAGCGCTTCGTCTACGTCCAGCCGGAGTGATCCATGCCAGCCGGCGTGCGCTTCCTGAACAACGGCCAGAAGCTCCAGATCGACAGTCAGGCGCTGTGCATGCACCGCCGGCAGCCGGACAGCCTGAACTATCTGGGTGCGTTGATCGACGAGGGCCAGGTCATTAACCACCCCTACGGCGCGCGCTGGGCGTTCCGCGACTTCATCGACCCGGCCGACGGCGGCTTTGTCATGGTGAGCGTCCCGTTGATCGTTGGAGGCGCCGTCGAGGTGTTCTTCGCCGGCTCGACGACGCTTCAGCTCCTGCCGCCGGGATCGGGCTTCGTAGGCGAGCTGAGATTCCACGTCTACGCCCGGAATGCGGCCGGCTTGTGGGTGAATCAGCGCCCCGAGGTCTGGACTGTGCACCGCCGCAACCCGCTCACCGGGCCGGGCGCCGGCCTGCGCGTGGCCTATGGTCCGGCACCGGGGCTGACGGCATTCGACAGCCGAGCCATGCCCCTGTCCGTGAAGCTGCGCCAACAGCTCCCAGCGGGCGCAGCAGGCAGCGTGCAGATTCCCGCCGGAATGGCAAAGCCTGCCGTCATCGGCCCGGCCAACTGCCGTGCGATTGAGGACTGGACTTACTACCAAGAGCCAGACCCGCCCTTCAACCCCGGCGGCAACATGCCTTATCAAATCTCCACGGTCGGCGGCTGGACGCTCAGCGCGGCCGGCGCTCTCAGCCGCAACCCACGTGCATTCCCCGGCAACGATGCCTTCGGCGGGAACTTTGTCGGGGTGCAGTCCCAGACGTTCGGGGCGACCAGCGTGCAGGTGTTCGACTACTGGCGGTATGAGGATTGACCGATGCGATTGCCTGAGCAACTGGAAGAACTGACGCGAGCCCGATGCTCAGATGACGATGATGTTTGACAGCCCACACGAAAGGACCAAGCCATGAACCCCGCCCTCCATGCCCTGCTCGCCTCTGGCGCGCTGAACCGCCCCATCCTCGACAGCGCGGCCCCTGCGCCAGCGCCCAAGCGCCTGCGCACGCCGCCAGCCGATGTGGTCGAGCGGTTCAACGGCGCCGTGCAAGCTGCGAGCCTGATCGAAGAGTGGCTTGGCACGCAGGCCGGCGATTTGGAGGGCTCAGAGACCCCGGCAATCCGGCTTGTCGCGCTCTTCGCGGGCGGGGCGAACGAGGCCCTTGGGCTGGACGATGACGGTTTGAGCGCGGAAGAGCTTGAGCTGGTCGACGCGCTGATCGAGGCGGGCTCAGCGTTCGCCGTCGATGCAGGAGCCGAGCCCGAGACTTTCGCCGCCGTCTTCGGGGCCGATGACGCCGCCGCAGAGGCCGCAGCCGAGCGACTGTTCGATCTGCTGGCCGAACGGCTCCCGGAGCCGGGCAGCGACGAGTTCAGCGAGCTGATCGACCGGTTTGCGACCGCTTGGGCGCAGTCTGGTGCCGAGCTGGTATTGGACAGCGTCTACCGCCCGGTGCACACGCCTGTCGCTCTGGTGGGCGCCTTCGTTCAGCGCCAGATCCAGCGCGCTTTGCCGGGTGATCGTGAACGCCTTGCGACCGCAGCACAGGAAAGCGCGATGCTCGATGCGGTCGTGCGCCGCCGGAAAGTGGCAATCCGGGAGGGCCGCAAGACCATCGTGCGCGAGCGCGTCGCGGGCGTCGTGCGGCTCACGCCAGCGCAGCGCGTGGCAATCCGCAAGGCGCGCCTGAAAGCTCACAGCGCGACGGCACGCGCCCGCCGGATGCGCTCGCTCAGGGTGGCAAAGGCTGCCGGCTTGCAGTGATCGAGGGCGCTGGCCGTGCTCAGTGCGCCCGGCCGGCATCCTGCACCGCGAAGCGCAGCTCCGTGAGAATCGCGACCATCTCTTCGTCGCCACGCTCACGGGCCATCTGCAAGGCGGTCTGCGCCAGTTCCTGCGCACTGCGCTGGCGCGCGATCCGGGCGAAGGTCGCGGTCTGCTGGGTCATGATCTGTTCGAGGGTCATGGTGAATCTCCGTTGAGTGTCCGGGAACCGCCCGGCGCGGGTGTTCATGCCTTGGCGGCGCGTGCAGCGGCCAGATCGGTGACCGTGGCGGGCTTCGGGGCGGGCTTGCTCAGGAAGGCAGCCCACTGCTCCATCAGCGCGCGGCGCTTTTCGAGCATCTCGGTGCGGCTGTAGGCGGCTTCCGCCTTGTTCTCGATCACATGGCCCAGCGCACGCTCGCTCACCTCGTTGGCGAAGTTCGTCGCCTCCATGGCCCAGTCCTTGAACGAGCTGCGGAACCCGTGAACGGTCTCCGTGCGTTTGAGCCGGCGCAATCCCTCAAGCCAGACCATGTTGCTGAAGCCCTCGCCCTTCGGACCCACGTGGAAAACCAGCTCTGAGCCCTTCACACGCATCGCGGCTGCCTCGCGGAGAATCTCGATCGATCGCTTCGATAGGGGCGCCGTGAACTCACGGCCGGTCTTGTACCTGTACCCCGGAATCGTCCAGAGCCCTGCATCTAGATCGAACTCGCCCCAGCGGGCGTCGAGCACTTCGCCAGTACGTGCAGCCTGCAACACCAGAAACTCAAGACCCAGCTTGCCCAATGGGAAGGCGTCGCTTTCCTTGATCGCCTCGAGTACGTCGTGAACCTCACGGTAGGGCACCGCCTTGAAGTGCTGCTTCTTGGCCGCGATCAGCTTGCCGGCCTTGGGTAGCGTGCGCTCGATGGCCGCGCGCATCGCGCCGGGCTCGTGCCGAGGCCGCAGGCCCACGCCATGCGCCCAGTCGAGCACAGCGAATACGCGCTGACGGACACGCGAGGCTGTTTCGGTCTTTGTGGTCCAGATCGGCGACAGCGCCCGCACCACGTCGGCCGTATCGACCTCGCCGACCGCTTTCTTTCCGAAGTGCGGGGAGGCGTAGTCCCGCAAGGTGTTCGCCCACTGCGCAGCGTGCTTGGCATTGCGCCAGCTCGGCTGGTGTAGCCGAATGAACTCGGTTGTCGCCTCGTCGAACGTCTTCTGAAGCGCCGCCTGCGCGTCGCGCTGTGCGCTGGCCTGTGCCTTCTTCTGCTCGCGCTCAGCCCCCGGATCGATGCCCTCGATCAGCAGCCGGCGCATGGCCTGCGCCTTCTCGCGCGCCATGGCAAGGTCGATATCCGGGTATGGACCGAGGCCCAACCAACGGTCCTTGCCCTCCTTCTTGTAGCGGAACAGCCAGCTTTTCGAGACAGGTGAACCCTTGCCGTCGAAGCCCGCACGCGCCTTGATCTGGAGCCACAAGTTGCCGCCGTCCGCGACGTAGCCGGGCGTCTTTGCTCTCTGAACTTCGAGGGCTGTCAGTCGAAACAAGCCTTGGGGCATTGCACTCTCCGCCGCGTCAGACGGAGAATTCCGTCAACCTACGCGTGTACCTACCCCGAAGTTTGTGCTCTTATGCAACGTCAGTCAACGTCATGTCGCATCAACACCCCTTGGAGATTGGCTCTGGAAGCGGCTCTTCCGTAGGCGCCTACTTTTCGTGCAGCGATTTGTAGCGTTATGTGCGTCCGGCTCAGACAGACTCCCTCTCCGCCAGAAATGAAACAACCGCCGATGGGCGGTTTTTTCGTTTCTGGCGGTACCGCGGGTGCGGGGCATTCGCTTGCGTTCACGCTCCAGGAAGCTGATCGATCTCGCGCGAATCCGGCTGCGCCACGCTTCCGAGACTTCCGCCTCAACGCCCCGGCCGAACAAACGCCTCGCGCGCCAGCTCGACCGCCTCTCGCACGTGGCAGCCGTGCAGGTGGTCGTTCACCATGCCCATGGACTGCATGAAGGCGTACATGGTGGTGGGGCCGACGAAGGAGAAGCCACGCTTCTTGAGGTCCTTGGACAGGGCGCGGGACTCGGCGCTCTCGGTCAGAGTCATCGCCACTTCAGGCGTGATCCGTGTGGGGCGGCTCGCCTTTGGCGCCTCGAACTGCCAGACATAGGCTGCCAGACTGTCCGCGCTGTCGAGCAGCGTGCAGACTTGCCGCGCGTTGTTGATGGCGGATTCGATCTTGCCGCGGTGGCGGACGATGCGCGCATCGCCCAGCAGACGCTCGACGTCCTTCTCGCCGAACCGCGCGACCTTCGCGACGTCAAAGCCGGCAAACACCTCGCGAAAGGCCTCGCGCTTGCGCAGGATGGTGAGCCAGGACAAGCCGGACTGGAAACCCTCGAGCACCATCTTCTCGAACAGGCGGCGGTCATCGGCCACGGGCCAGCCCCACTCGGTGTCGTGGTATTGCATGTAGTCGGGCAGTTCGCCACACCAGGAGCAGCGGCGGCGGCCATCGGCATGGTCTTGGAGGGAGAGCGGCATGGAGTCGGTTCGGTCAGCGCGGAGTTCAGGGTGGCACCGGACTGTAGCGACTCGCTCTCCGTGCAGCACGCCGGATGTTGCTCCCCCGAGTGGCTTTCCGCTTGTCTGGTGCGGGTTTCCAGCCAAAATGTCCTGAAGAGCCGCATGAATGCTTGATCTACGACCCCGAACTGAAGATGTCCATTTGGTGCGGCTTTCCAGAGCAAAGTGGCTGGAAAGCCGCGCCAGAAGAGCGGTGTTTGGCGCAGGGGCTGCGCGCCTGCAAGCGCTCAGTCTTCACGCGGCAACACGCTGCGCTTGCCGAAACCCCGCCCTCAGCACCAGACAAGCGGGACCCCGTTCCACTTGACCGCCCCCATGGCGCCGCCTTTGCACCCATCAGGCCCCCAACGTACGACCCGGTTCGCCAGCGTCCGCATGCTCAGCGTGATGCCGTTCACAGCGCTGGGCTGGGTACTGACCGTGTTGCTCGGCGCGCGCCGCCGTCGGCTTGCCGGCTGCCTGCTGGCCTGGAGCCAGCCCGGCGGCGCGCTGGCTTGGCTGCTGGCGCACCATCCGTTCGGGCCGATGGCCGCCGTCACCATCGGCCGCTGTGTTCTGGCCGCGAGCCGCCCTGCCCTGCAAGCCACCTGGGCACATGAGGCGGAGCACATCCGGCAATTCGAGCGCTTCGGGCTGCTGTTTCCGCTGCTGTATGCCGCCGACAGCCTGCGCTGCCTGCTGCGGGGGCAGTCGATCTACCGCGATAACCGCTTTGAAGTGGCCGCGCGTCTGGCAGAAAGCAAAACGGCCCACCAGAACCTGGCGGGCCGTCGCAAGCCGAGCAGCAGCGTCTAGAAGTGCACGCCGCGCAGCAGCTGCTGGAAGGCCACCTGGTCGGCGCTCAATGAAGGCGGCTTGCTGCCGTCCTTGGCCCCCTTGGCCGCGTCGCTGTCCGGGAACATGCGGAAGCTGGTGTTCATGATGATCTGCGCGATCTTCGGCGACAGGGCATGCAGCACCTGCCCGGTAATGCCCAGGCGGGTGGCGATGCGCGCCGGCTTGTAGACCACGGCCTCGGCAATCAGGTCAGCAGCCTCTTCGGGCGAGAGCGTGGGCACGTTGTTGTAGAGCTTAGTGGGCGCAATCATCGGCGTGCGCACCAGGGGCATGTTGATCGTGGTGAAGCTCACGCCCTGATCCGCAAACTCGGAGGCGGCGCAGCGCGTCCAGGCATCCAGCGCAGCCTTTGAGGCGACATAGGCCGAGAAGCGTGGCGCATTGGTCAGCACGCCGATCGAGCTGATGTTGACCACGTGGCCGCGGCGCTTGGCCACCATGCCCGGCAGCAGGCCCATGGTGATGCGCAGGCAGCCGAAATAATTCAGCTGCATGGTGCGCTCGAAGTCATGGAAGCGGTCGTAGCTGTTCTCGATGGCGCGACGAATCGAGCGGCCGGCGTTGTTGATCAGGAAGTCCACGCCGCCATGGTTCTCCTCAAGCTGGCGCACGAGCTCAGCGCAGCTTTCCTCATTGGAGACGTCGGCCGAGTACACGACCACCTGGGCGTCCTTGCCGGCAAACTCCTCGATCTCCTTCTTGGCCTCATTGAGCTTCACCTCGTCGCGCGCGCAGATGATGGTGATCGCGCCGGCTTCGGCAAACTTCTTGGCTGCCGCCAGACCAATGCCCGAGGAACCGCCCGTCACCAGCACCACCTTGCCACCGACCTGCCCGCGCAGGGATCGGTCAATGAACAGATCCGGGTCGAGGTGACGCTCCCAGTAGTCCCAGAGACGCCATGCGTAGTCCTCAAGCCTCGGGCACTCGATGCCGCTGCCCTTCAGAGCGGCCGTGGTCTCGCGGCAGTCAAAGCGCGTGGGGTAGTTGATGAAGTTGAGGATGTCTTCAGGCAGCCCCATGTCATGCATGACGGCATTGCGTACTCGGCGAACCGGCGTCAGCGCCATCAGGCTCTTCTTCACACCGCGCGGAATGAAGCCCAGCAATGCGGCATTGATCTTCATGGCGGGGATCGGCGCGTGCGCGGCCCTGGAGAACACCGAGAGCACATCGCCCACGCGGTAGCCGATCGGATCCACGAGATGGAAGCAGTTCACCTTCAGGCCAGTCTTGTGGGCAATGTGGTCCATCGCATCCACGACGTAGTCCACCGGCACGATGTTCACGCGCCCGCCCTCGATGCCGACCATGGGCATCCACGGCGGCAGCATCTTGCGCATGGTCTGGATGACTTTGAAGAAGTAGTACGGCCCGTCGACCTTGTCCATCTCGCCGGTCTTGCTGTCGCCCACCACCATGCCGGGGCGGTAGATGCGCAGCGGCACCTTGCATTCCTTGCGGGCGATGCCTTCGCTGTCATGCTTGGTCGCGAAGTACGGGTGATCCAGGCCTTCGGCCTCGTCGAACATGTCTTCGCGCCAGATCCCTTCGAACATGCCTGCGGCGGCGATCGATGAGGTGTGATGGAACATGCCTGCCTTGATGGCGTTGGCGAACTGCACCGCCGAGCGCGTGCCTTCGTTGTTGACCTTCATCTGGCTTTCGGCATCGGCCGAAAGGTCATAGATCGCGGCGAGGTGAAAGACGTGGTCGATCTGGCCGGCGAACTCCTTGATCTGCGCCTTGCTCACGCCCAGCGAGGGCGAGGTCAGATCACCCATGACCGGAATCGCGCGCGTCTTGGTGGTGCCCCAGTACTCCAGCAGCGCAGGCACCTTGTCGGCGCTCGACTCGCGCAGCAGGAAGTACACGGTGGAGCCCTTGCGGCCCAGCAGCTTTTTGACCAGACGCTTGCCGATGAACCCGGTCGCGCCGGTGACGAAGTACTTCATGCTGTCTCCTTATTGACGTTCTTTTGCCTTGCGCGCTCACGGTCGGCGCAGTGCTTGCGGGCAATGATGCTTGCCCCCTAGCACCGGCGCAAGGGGCGGCCGTGCTGGGTTTCCCGCGCGAGCGAAGACCGCGCATTTGAGGCCGCTTTCTAGGGCTTTAGTGTGCGCTCTCTACCACAGCAGGCCCAGAATGCCTGCCTGAGCCGGTGAACCGACACCTACGGATCACGGCGCCGAACGAGGAATGAGGATCCCATGGTCAAGAAACTGAACAAGATGGCCAGCAAGGCCAAGGCCGCTCCCACCAACCAGATCGCCAGCGCCGTGAAGGACTCCGCCGAGACCATCCTGCGTGCCGGTCAGGGTGCGTTTGCCAAGGTCCAGACCGAAGGCCAGAAGGTTCTGGAAACCCTCGTTCGTGAAGGCATGGCCATGCAGAAGAAGGGCCAGCGCGCCGCGGAGGACAAAGTGACCGAGATGACCACCAAGATGAACCGTGTCGCCAGCGACATCACCAGCCAGGCCAACACCACCTGGGACAAGCTCGAGACTGTGTTCGAGGACCGCGTCGCCCGCGCCCTGAACAAGCTCGGCGTGCCGACGAATCGCGACATCGAGCTGCTGACCAAGCGTGTCGAGCAGCTGACCGCGCAGCTGGCCAAGATGGGTGGCAAGCCCGTGGCCGCAGTCAAGACCAGCGCCAAGCCGGTCGCCAAGGCCGTCGCAAAGAAGGCACCGGCCAAGAAGCTTGCCTCCAAGAAGCCGGCCGCCAAGAAGGCCGCCTGAAACCGAATTGCACACACGCAGCCTGCTGCGTGATGCGAATGTCTCCTTGTTGTTGCGTTAACGCGTAACACTTCGGGCCGCCCGCCAGGGTGGCCCTTTTTTTTCAATCATCCGTACTGCACTGCAACAAGAACATGCCTCGTTCTTCAGCCCGCAAGACTGCGGCTGCAACAAGAAAGCCAAGCGGCGCCCGATCGGCTCGTTCAGCGCCGAAGCCTGCGGCTGCGCCGCGCCTGTCCATGAGCAGCAGGTCGAAACGGCCAGCCGTCTCACCGCCTCAGCGCGCTCGCATTGGCCTCGCCATGGCCGGCGGAGGTCCGTTGGGGGCCATCTACGAAATTGGTGCCCTCGCTGCGTTGGCTGAATCGCTGGACGGCGTGGACTTCAATGATCTCGACATCTATGTGGGCGTCAGTGCGGGCAGCTTCATTGCCGCGGGCCTCGCCAATGGCATCACGCCCGCGCAGATGTGCGCTGCATTCATTGAAAGCGACAACCCGAAGGCGGCCGCGGCGGCCGGGTCGCTGCATCGCTCGGAGATCTTTGACCCTGCCCTGCTGCTGCGCCCCGCGTTCAAGGAGTACTGGCAGCGCATGATGGCCCTGCCGCCGCTGCTGGCGGGTGCGGCCTGGAACTACGCGCTGCGCCCGAGTTCGGTCATGGCCTCGTTTGAACGCCTAGGGCGAGCGATCCCGACGGGCGTGTTCTCCGGCAGCGGCATCGACCGCTACCTGGCCAAGCTGTTTTCTCGCGAGGGCCGTACCAACCAGTTCAAGCACCTGCGCAAGCCGCTGCGTCTGGTGGCCACCGATCTGGATTCCGGTGAGGCCGTGACCTTTGGCGCACCGGGTCACGACAACGTGCCCATTTCCCAGGCCGTGCAAGCCAGTGCCGCCCTGCCCGGCCTGTTCCCGCCCGTGGAGATCAATGGCCGTGCCTATGTGGATGGTGCACTGCGCAAGACCCTGCACGCGTCGGTGGCGCTGAAACACGGCGTGGATCTGCTGCTGTGCCTGAACCCGCTGGTGCCCTTCAACGCCGACGCCTACTTCCCGCCTTCGGGTCTCGCAGCGCGACAGCAGCACAAGGACCTCCCGGACCCATCCCCTGTGGTGGCCGGCGGCCTGCCGACGGTTCTGTCTCAGACCTTTCGTTCCATCATTCATTCACGGATGGAAGTGGGCATGGAGCGCTATCGGCTGCAGTACCCGGACAGCGATATCGTCCTCTTTGAGCCGGATCACTCCGATCCGGAGATCTTCTTCACGAACCTGTTCAGCTATTCACAGCGCCGGCGTCTGTGCGAGTACGCCTACCAGCACACGCGCAGCGAGCTGTACCGACGCCGGCACGAGATCGCGCCGATGCTTCAGCGTCATGGCGTGCATCTGAGGCTGGATGTGCTGACCGACCCCAAGCGCACGCTGGTCTCGGGGGCGAGGCCGCCGCTGGAGAACCTGACCCTCGCGGGACAGGCGGCCGCGCGCCTGTCCGAGACCCTCGACGATCTGGACCGCTGGCTCAAGAGCACGCAGCGCGGCTGAGGAGCATTCAGCGCACCTGAGCGCCGACCGAACGGCGCCTAGGGTGCTTTTCGGGCTATTGCCACCGAGGGGGCGCGTGTATCCTCGCGCCAACTTCCCCAGCGAACCGGCCTATCCCATGGAACGCAAGCCGCCACGACGCACGCGCGAACGCATCCTCGCGCTGTCGCTGCAGCTGTTCAACGACTTTGGCGAGCCCAACGTCACGACCAGCAACATCGCCGAGGAGATGAACATCTCCCCCGGCAACCTGTACTACCACTTCCGCAACAAGGACGACATCATCAACTGTCTCTTCTCGGACTTCGAGAAGGAGATGGAAGGCATCCTGGGCTCGCCGCCGGCGCAGGCCAGCGTGGAAGATGCCTGGTTCTTCCTGCACACGCTTTACGAGATCATCTGGCGCTATCGCTTCTTCTACCGCGATCTCAACAACCTGTTGGCCAACAACCGCACGGTCGAGACGCAGTTTCGGCGCATCCTCGCTCAGTCCGCGGACGTCACCCGCAAGCTGTGCGAAGGGCTGCGCAGCTCCGGCGAACTCAAGGCCGACGACCGCGAGCTTGAAGCACTCACCACCAACATCGTCGTGGTGGCCACCTACTGGCTCAGTTACGAATACGTGCTCAATCCGCGCCAGTTCAATGATCAGGCCAAGATGAGCGAGGCGCTTTCGCGCGGGGTCTATCACACCTTCACGCTGGTTGCGCCTTATCTCACGGGCGACTCGCGCGCCCTGTTCGCCAAGCTGGCGGGCGAGTACATGAAGTAAACACCGAGGCGAACCGAGGACAAGACGCCGGCTTCGATCGGCGGAGGAGACAGAAGCCATGCCAAAGGGTTGGAAGAAGTTCGATCACGCCGACGCGGCCTACGAGTACACCGCCGCCAGCATCAAGAAGGCCTGGCCGCGCCTGCACGCGGGTGATGCCGAGCCCCTGCCCAAGGACGCGGCGAGCCTGGACGCCTGGATTGCCTACCACGCAGGCGATTTCTCCAAGGCCGTGGACCTCGGTCTGGCCGCCGGCACCGGCAGTGGCATCAACGCCGCCAACAAGGCGCAGTGCATCTACGCCACCTACATCGAGACGAACGAGAAGAAGCAGCTCGCGCTCTACGAGGAAGCCGCCGCCCGCGCCGAGGAACTGCAGGCCAGCGAACCCAAGAACGCCAACGCCTACTACCTCTACGCCTATGCCATGGGCCGCTACGGCCAGGGCATCGGTGTGGTGAAGGCGGCCACGCAGGGCATCGCCAGCAAGATCAAGGCGGCGTTGGACACCGCCATCAAGCTCGCACCCAAGCATGCCGATGCGCACATCGCGCTGGGCGCCTACCACGCCGAGATCATCGATAAGGTGGGCAGCATGATCGGCGGTCTGACCTATGGCGCCAACAAGGACACGGGCCTCAAGATGTTCAAGAAGGCCCTGGACCTGAACCCGGACTCCGCGATTGCCAAGGTCGAGTACGCCAACGGGCTGGTCATGCTTGAAGGCAAGAAGAAGCTCAGCGAAGCAGAAAAGCTGTATCAGGAGGCCGCCGAGCACGAGGCGGCGGATGCCATGGAGCGCCTGGACGTGGAACTGGCCAAGAGCGAGCTGGACGACTGAGGCCGCCCTGCCCCATCAACAAGGCCGACCTGCGGGTCGGCCTTTTCGTTGCTGCAGAGCGCGCTATGTCTCGGCGCGTAGTTGGGCAAAGCGCGAGCGCTTCTTGGCCGCACCCGCTGCTGCACCGGCGGGTTTGCGGGCGCTTTGGGGGCGAGGCGATGCCGGAGCGTCGCCCCCTTCTGACGATGAATCGGCAGCTGCCGCCTGCGTGCTCTTCCCCCCTTTGCCGGCTTTGGTGGCCTTGGCCGCCTTGCGTGCCCGCTCAGCTGCACGCTCGGCCGCTGCGGCTTTCGCCGCTTCGGCCTGCATGCGATCGAATTCGACCTTGATCTCCGGAAAGAGCTCGAACTCTGCAGCCTGGGGATCCACCGCGAGACTCGGGCCGACCAGCATCGCGGTCATGATGAGCCGTTCAAACTCCGGGCCGAAGCGGTCGATGATCTCCGAAGGCTGCGGGCAGAGCTTCTTGCTCGTGATCACGCCAAACTGCACGCCACCGCCATAGGAGAGGATCGACACACCCAGACCGATGTCTCCCGACTGCGGCACCCAGAACATGATCTGGCTCATCTTGGCACCAGCCATGTAGAGCTGCTCGGAAGGCCCCGGCACATTGGTCATGACCGCCGTGGCCTTATTGGTGAACATGGACAAGGCCGCCGCCTGCACCTGCCGCGGCAGCGTGCCGACCAGACCCAGCACCCCCATGGCAATCACCGCCTGGTAGCCGCCCTTCAAATCATTCATACGCCGGCGCACCTCGTACAGCCGCGCCAGCGGATTGCCGATGCCCACCGGCAGCGTCAGCGGGACCAGGCCGAACTTGTTGCCCAGCTTGTGTTCCGCACCGGCACTGCGCAGGTTCACTGGCACCATCGCGCGGATCTCGGCATCGCAGGGGATCGTGTCGCCCACGGACAGCAGATAGCCGCGGATGGCACCCGCCACGCAGGACAGCAGCACGTCATTGACCGAGCAGCCCAGGGCCTTGCAGACGGTCTTCACTTCAGTCAGCGGCAGCGGCTCAGTCCAGGCCACGCATTTGGCACGGCCCGGCTTGCCTTTCAGGGACGTGGGCGTGTCGTCGGCCATCAGTGCAATCTGCGCCGCGTCGCGCGCCACGTGGCTCAGCAGGCTGCTGACCTCCACGGCACGCTGGGCTACGACGTCGGGGTGCTGGATGACCTCGTTGGCCTCGCCCAGTGCGGTGCTGGCCAGGTCGCCCGTCATCTTCAGGGTGCGTGCCGCCACCTTGGTGACGGGCGCAAAGAAGTCCTCCCAGACATTGGCGTTGTCTGCGGAGCTGCGGGTCTTGATCCAGCTGGGCGCGGCCGGCACGGCCAGGCTCTCCTCGGCCGTGGGTGCGGTCATCGACAGCAGCACGCCGATCAGCGCAATGCCATCGGCAATGCAGTGGTGGATGCGCACCACCACGGCATTGCCCCCCTGGTAGTTCTCCACGACGTGGAACTGCCAGAGCGGGCGCGTGAAATCGAGTGATTCGGTGGACAGTGCGGCCACCATCTTCTCCAGCTCGCGCTTGCCGCCCTTGCCCGGCAGGGAGATGCGGTGGACGTGCTGGTCAAGATCAAAGTGCTCGTCATCCACCCACCAGGCGCCGGTGGGGTCGATCTGCACCTTCTGCTTGAAACGGCGGTAGAACAACAGGCGCGCCTGCACCACCTTGCGCAGGTTCTCGTACTCGATCGGGTCTTCAAAGACATGGACGCCCACGATCATCATCAGATTGACCGGTGAATCCATGCGCAGCCATGCCGTGTCCACGCTGGACATGCGCTCGCGTCCCATGCCGTCTCCTTGTGTTGTCTTCTTGCGCGTGGCGCTGCTGCCTGCCCGCCCAATTCTTGGGCCTATCATAAGTGGGTCATGTGCCCGCGCAAGGCTGCATTTGCGATGCACCCACCGCCTTGTTCAGGAGCCGACGCATCACAACCCCAGGTCCGATGGAGACGACATGGCCAATCTGAAAGCCCAATTCGAACAAGCCCAGGCTGACGTCAAGCAGCTCGACGAAGATCCGGGCAACGCCGCCAAGCTCAAGCTCTACGCCCTGTACAAGCAGGCCTCCGCCGGCGACGTGGACGGCAAGCGCCCGGGCATGATGGACATGGTGGGACGCGCCAAGTGGGACGCCTGGAACGAGGTCAAGGGCATGAGCGCCGACGACGCCATGCAGGCCTACATCGACTACGTCGAGGAACTGAAGGGCTGAGGCCCGGTGCGAAGCCCCGGTGTTCACGCCAAGGCGCACGCAGTGCGCCTTTTTTTCGCGCACGGCGTGCTTTTGTCTGAATGAACGAACCCGCTGATCTGCTGCTCGTCGGCGCCGGCCTGGGCGGTCTGGCGGCGGCGCTGGCCTGCGCCCGGCAAGCGCCGAGGCTGCGCGGCATCATCGTGGCGGAACAGGCTGCCGCGCTGCAGGAGGTCGGCGCCGGCATCCAGTGCGGTCCGAACATGACACGGCGCTGGCGCAATTGGGATGTGATGGCGCCGTTGCGAGAACTCGCCCACGCACCGGGCGCGGTGGTGGCGCGCGATGCCGCCAGCGGCCACGAACTCGGCCGGCTGAACACACGTGACTTCGAAACGCGTTACGGCGCGCCCTACCTCACCGTACACCGCGCCGATCTGCAGGCGGCACTGGCCGCCGGCGTGGCGCAGGTCAGTGATCGCGCCCGCCTCATGCTGGGCGCGCGCATCACGACGCTGACCAGCCATGGCGACGAGATTCATGCACAAGCACCCGCGTGGAGCGGGCCCCTGCGCGCGCGCCTGCTTGTGGGTGCGGACGGGCTGCGCAGCGCGGTGCGCAGCCGCTTCTGGCCGGGCGTGCAGGTGCCCGACACCGGAGAGCTGGCCTGGCGCGGCATGGTGCCGATGCGCGATCTGCCGGAACGCCTGCGCCGGCCCGAGGTGCAGGCCTGGCTGGGTCCGCGCATGCATGTGGTCAGCTACCCGGTTCGCGGCGGCGAATGGCTCAACGTGGCGGCCTTCACCGAGCAGCATGGTCCGCTGCCGACCGCCGACGAGGAAGGGCGCGGCGCCTGGGCCGGTGAAGGCCGGCTGGCCGATCTGCTGCAGGCCACGGGGCCAGTCTGCACGCCGTTGGCCGAGACCCTGGCCGCCCTGCCCGGCCTGCGCCGCTGGCGGGTACACGCCCGCGCGCCTCTGCGCGGCGCCGACGACATGCACCTCCGCGCCGACAGTCCGATCGCCCTGCTGGGCGATGCGGCGCACCCGATGCAGCCCTATCTGGCGCAGGGTGCCGGCATGGCGCTGGAGGATGCAGATGCACTTGCTCAGGCGTTGGCGGCGCACGGCGCCACGCCTGCAGCGCTCGCGAGCTATGCGCAGCAGCGCTGGCAGCGCAACGCGCAGGTGCAGGCCCGGGCCGCGCGCAACGGGCGCATCTTCCATGCGGCCGGGCCCATGCGTTGGGCGCGCAATCTCGCGCTGGGCACGCGCCCGCAGCTCATGGATCTGCCCTGGCTGTACAGATATTGAACGGCCGAAATCAATTTATTTAAACAAGACAGAAACCGACTTTCCGCTTGTCTGATGCGCGGAAAGCGCCATTCTGCGCTTCAAAAAAAGATCTCGACCGAAATTGAATGAATTGGCTCCAGGAGCGCGTCTTCAGCCCGTGGGCTGGGCGTGCCGCCGCGCCGCCTTGCCTGCGTGCAGCCCCTGGGGCGCTCTTCAGGTGCCGGGCTCGTCCGCGCCCGGCCCGTCGTCGATGCCCAGCTCGGCGATCTTGCGGGTGATCGTGTTGCGGCCGATGCCCAGGCGCTGCGCGGCCTCCACACGGCGGCCGCCGGTGACCACGAGCGCGGTCTGGATCACGGTGCGCTCGAAGTCCTCGGCCAGCTTGGGCATCACATCCGGCAGACCCTGCACCAGCCGCTCGCGCACCACAGCTTCCAATTGCGCCTGCCAGGTGCCTGGCGCAGCAATCACGCCCGGCGGCGCGGCCAGCGGCGCAAAGGGCACGGCGGGAGCGGCCACGACGGGCGCCTGCGCGCTTGCTGCATCGGCTGCGTGTGCCACCGTGGCCGCACCGGCAAGCAGCGTCCCGCTGGCGGGCGCTGCGGCAATCTGCTGGCGCAGATCGTCCGGGAGATCCTTCACCTCCACGCCCTGCGAAGGCGCCATCACGGTCACCCAATGGCACAGGTTCTCGAGCTGGCGCACGTTGCCCGGAAACGGCAGGCCGGAGAGGAAGCGCAGTGTTTCGTCCGAGAAGCGCTTGGCGTCCACACCGAGCTCGCGCGCGCTCTTGGCCAGGAAGTAGCGCGCCAGCAGCGCGATGTCCTCGCTGCGTTCTCGCAAGGCGGGCAGACGCAGGCGGATCACGTTCAGGCGGTGGAACAGATCCTCGCGGAACTGCCCCTGACGGACGCGATCCTCCAGGTTCTGGTGCGTAGCGGCGATCACGCGCACATTGGCCTTGATCGGTGCGTGGCCCCCCACGCGGTAGAAGTGGCCGTCGGACAGCACGCGCAGCAGGCGCGTCTGCAGGTCCATGGGCATGTCGCCGATTTCATCGAGAAACAGCGTGCCCTCCTCGGCCTGCTCGAAGCGGCCGCGGCGCATGGTCTGCGCGCCGGTGAAGGCACCCCGCTCATGGCCGAAGAGTTCGGACTCCAGCAGGTCCTTGGGGATGGCGGCGGTGTTGATGGCCACAAAAGGCTTGTTGGCCCGCGGGCTGTGGCGATGCAGCGCGCGCGCCACCAGCTCCTTGCCGGTACCGGACTCGCCCGTGATCAGTACCGTGACATGGCTCTGGCTGAGACGGCCAATCGCCCGGAAGACATCCTGCATGGCCGGCGCCTGGCCGAGCATCTCGGGCGTCGCCACGGCGGGCTCGGCGGCCGCGGCCTCACGCTTGTGCTCGTCCAGTGCGCGGCGGATCAGCTCCACGGCCTTGCTGATGTCAAAGGGCTTGGGCAGATACTCGAACGCGCCGCCCTGGAAGGCGGAAACCGCGCTGTCCAGATCGGAGAATGCCGTCATCACGATCACCGGCAGCTCCGGATGCTCGCGCTTGACGTGCTCGAGCAGCGCGAATCCGTTGGTACCCGGCATGCGCACATCGCTCACCAGCACGGCAGGCACATCTTCAGTCAGGGATTCGATCACCGAGCGCGCCGAATCGAAGCTGCGCACGGGCACGTTTTCCTTGGCCAGCGCCTTCTCGATCACCCAGCGGATGGATTGATCGTCATCCACGACCCAGACGGTATCGGCTGCTGCGCTCATGCTCGGCCTCCGCGGGGGCTCTGAACCCGGATCGCAAGGATCAGGGCAAGGGAATCAGGATCTGGAAGTCCGTGTGGCCGGGCCGACTGTCGCATTCAATGGTTCCGAAGTGTTGTTCGATGAAGGTCTGCGCCAATGTCAGACCGAGGCCACTTCCCCCTTCGCGACCACTGACCAACGGGTAGAAGATCCGATCGCGCAAGTCCTCCGGGATACCGGGGCCGTTGTCGATGACTCGCAAGTCCAGTGCCAGCCGATAGCGTTGTTTCTGGATCGTGACTTGACGGACCACGCGGGTGCGGAAGCGGATCTGCGCCGTCTGGGTCGCAATCTCGGCCGTGAGCGCCTGTGCGGCGTTCTGGGCGATGTTCAACACCGCCTGGATCAGCTGTTCACGATCGCCGCGGAACTCCGGCACGCTCACGTCATAGTCGCGCACCACCTTCAGGCCCTGGGGATACTGTGCCAGCAGCAGGCTGCGCACATGCTCGAGCACCTCGTGGATGTTGACATCGCCGACCTGATGCGGGCGCCGGTGCGGTGCCAGCAGGCGATCCACCAAGAGCTGCAGGCGATCAGCCTCCTTGATGATGACGCGGGTGTATTCGCGCAGATCGGCACCGGGCAGCTCCGGCTCGAGCAGCTGCGCCGCGCCGCGGATGCCACCCAGCGGATTCTTGATCTCGTGCGCGAGATTGCGCACCAGCTCCTTGTTCATGGCGTTCTGTGCGGTGAGCTGCTCCTCGCGCGAGACCCGCAGCTGCTGGTCGATCTCCTGGAACTCAAGCACCACCGGAGATTCAGGCGTTTCCGGCGCCGTCACCACGCAGGTCACAGGCACCGGCTCGCGGCCGGCGCGGCGCAGCACCATCTCCAAGCGCTTGCGGGAGAACTGGTTGTCCCGGGCTTCAATGACGAGTTGGGCGAGCTCCGCGCCATTCTCGAAGGGTGCCGCCACGGCACCACCAGCCAGCTGACGCAAGGAGAGATCGAACAGCGACTCGGCTGCGGCATTGACGTAGTGGATCGTGCCATCCGGCGCGACGAGCACCACGGCGGACGACACCAGATCCAGACCGCTGAGCAGAGCGGGACGGGCGAGATTCATGGGAGGAGCTTCACGGGCCCGAAAATGAAACCGGCCGGCAATCGCACAAGGCTCGTGCGCACTGTCGGCCGGTGGCGTCGAATGTAGCGGCTTACATGGCGCGCAGCCGCGCAAGCTCCTGGCGGATGGACACCATGTTGGAGTCGCATCGGGCAATGTCGTCACGCAGTCCGGCCAGTCGACCTGCTGCGGCAGTGTTGCGCTCAGCCTCACCCAGGTCGCGGCGCAGGTTGGCGCACTTGCTTTCCTCGGAGCGCAACTCGGTCTCGAGCACCTGGCGGCGGCCCTGGTCACGGCTCACCTGCTCGGCCGGCTCGATACGCGGAAAGCTCGCCGGGCCGGGGCTGGGGGCGGCGGCAGCCGGGCGCGGCGCAAGGCGCTGCGAAGGCATGACCACCGCCGGCGGCTGCATTTCCTTGCGCTGGCAGTTCTTGTACTTGCGCGCGTCGGCTTCGTTGTCCGTCAGATGACGGCCGCCGTCCTCCCGCTCGCAGATGAAATAGAAGCTCGATTGCGCCTGTGCGGCACCCGCCAGACCGACACCGGCCAGCAGCAGCACCTTCAGGGCACGAAACAAGCGTTGCATCACGAACCTCTGGAACACAAACAAGGCTTCATAGGTTAGTGCTTTCGTGCTTGCCAGAAAACACAAGAGGCGGAAAACCGCCCCTTGTGTTGTTGCTTCGACATCGGGCGACGACTTGCGCCTTCGCCCGACGCGCTGATCGCGATGATCAGGCGCTGTAGTACATGTCGAATTCGACCGGGTGCGTGGTCATGCGGAAACGCGTGACGTCCTGCATCTTGAGTTCGATGTAGGCGTCGATCATGCCGTCGGTGAACACGCCGCCCTTGGTGAGGAAGGCGCGGTCCTTGTCCAGGTGCTCGAGAGCCTGATCCAGGCTGGAGCACACGGTCGGGATCTTTGCATCCTCTTCGGGCGGCAGGTCGTACAGGTTCTTGTCGGCAGCTTCACCGGGGTGGATCTTGTTCTGCACACCATCCAGACCGGCCATCAGCATGGCGCTGAATGCGAGGTAGGGGTTGGCGGTGGGATCCGGGAAGCGCACTTCAATGCGGCGGCCCTTCGGGTTGCTCACATACGGGATGCGGATCGAGGCCGAGCGGTTGCGGGCGGAGTAGGCCAGCTTCACCGGGGCTTCGAAGCCGGGCACCAGGCGCTTGTAGGAGTTGGTGCCGGGATTGGTGATGGCGTTCAGCGCGCGGGCGTGCTTGATGATGCCGCCGATGTAGTACAGCGCGAACTCGGACAGGCCGGCGTAGCCGTCACCTGCAAACAGGTTCTTGCCGTCCTTCCAAACCGACTGGTGCACGTGCATGCCGGAACCGTTGTCACCGACCACGGGCTTGGGCATGAAGGTGGCCGTCTTGCCGTAGCTGTGCGCGACATTGTGCACGACGTACTTCAGGATCTGCGACCAGTCGGCGCGCTGCACCAGGGTGCTGAACTTCGTGCCGATTTCGCACTGGCCGGGCGCCGCCACTTCGTGGTGATGCACTTCGACCGGCACGCCCATCTGCTCGAGCAGCAGGCACATTTCGGAACGCATGTCCTGGAAGCTGTCGACCGGGGGCACGGGGAAGTAGCCGCCCTTGACCGGGGGACGGTGTGCCAGGTTGCCGCCTTCGAGCTTCTTGCCGGTGCTCCAGGGCGCTTCCTCGGACTCGATCGACACGCCGCAACCGCTCATGTCCACGTTCCAGGTCACGCTGTCGAAGATGAAGAATTCGGGTTCCGGGCCGAAGAAGGCCTGGTCGCCGATGCCGGATTCCTTCAGGTAGGCCTCGGCGCGGCGCGCCAGCGAGCGCGGGTCACGGTCATAGCCCTTCATGTCGGAGGGCTCGATCACGTCGCAGGACAGGATCAGCGTGGGTTCTTCGCGGAAGGGGTCCAGGTTGGCGGTGGACGGGTCCGGCATCAGCAGCATGTCGGAGGCCTCAATGCCCTTCCAACCGGCGATCGAAGAACCGTCAAACGCGTGGCCAGCGGTGAACTTGCTGTCGTCAAAGGCCGACACCGGCACGGAGACGTGTTGCTCCTTGCCCTTGAAATCGGTAAAGCGGAAATCAACGAACTTGACGTCGTTGTCCTTGACCATCTTCATGACGTCTTGTGGCGTCGCCATAATGCGCATTCTCCTGAGTGTGGGATTCGTGTTGACCACTGCGTGATTTGTGGCCTCGCGAGGTGATCACCGGGCGATCAAGCAGCTTCTGTACCATGCCATTCTGGTGCAGCGCAGCAGCTTTGCAGTGTATTCCGCAGAAACGCAATGCACAGCTGCACCAAATCAAAGCCGCACCACTTCGGTGCGCGCACCAACATCGTGCGTCCAATTGTGCGCGGAATGCCTGTCTGATGAACCAACGACCCGCTGAACCCAAGCCGCAAACCGGCGCTGATCTGAAGAGCCGCAGCGGCCTCGCCCGGATCAGCAAGGCGGCGATCTATTCCTTCTACGGGTTTCGGGCCGCACTGAAGCATGAGCATGCATTTCGCCAGGAACTGATGCTGGTGGCGGTGCTCACGCCAGTCGCCCTGCTGCTGCCAGTGAGCGCGCTGTCCAAGCTGGCGCTGCTCGCGGTGCTGCTGCTGGTGTTGATCGTCGAGCTGCTGAATTCGGCGATCGAGGCCGTCGTGGACAAGGCAAGTCCCGAGATCCATCCACTGGCCGGCCGCGCCAAGGACATGGGCAGCGCTGCGGTGTTCCTCTCCCTGCTTCTGGCTGCGGCGACCTGGGGCGTGGTCGCGGGGCCTGTCCTCGTGAACTGGATCGCCTAGGCAGACTTGAGGAACATCGCCTGCAGGTCGTTGAGAAAGCGGCGCCCCAGATCCGTTGGCCGGACCCATCGATGGTCCCGCTCGATCAGCCCCTTGGATTGCGCGGCATCCAGCGCGTCCAGGATCGACGCCATCGAGTCACCGGTGCGCTCCGCATAGCTTGAGAGCTCGAAGCCGTCGGTCAGCCGCAGTGCGTTCAGCATGAACTCGAAGGGCATGTCGGACCGGGGCACCGCGCGCTCCTCCTGTACGGGCTGGCCCTGCTCGACCGCAGACAGATAGGCCTTGGGCTGCTTGTAGCGAATCTGGCGCAAGACCTTGTCCGGCAAGGAAATCTTGCCGTGCGCGCCTGCTCCGATGCCCACATAGTCGCCAAAGCGCCAGTAGTTCAAGTTGTGTCGACACTGTCTGCCCGGCAGAGCGAAAGCCGAGGTCTCGTAGCGCTGGTAGCCGGCCTGTGCAAGACGCGCGTGCACGGCTTCCTCGATGTCGATCTGGGTGTCTTCGTCGGGCAGCGTCGGCGGATACCGATGAAACAGCGTGTTCGGCTCGAGCGTCAGTTGGTAGGCCGACAGATGGGTGGGAGCGAGCGCCAGGGCCTGCTCGATGTCACGCAAAGCGAGATCGACCGTCTGCCCCGGCAGCGCGTACATCAGATCCAGGTTGAAGTTGCCCACATGCTGCGCTGCCAGCTCGGCGGCGCGCACCGCATCGCCGGATGCATGGATGCGGCCCAGCGCATGGAGCGACGCATCATCAAAGCTCTGCACGCCGATCGAGATGCGATTCACGCCAGCTGCGGCGTAACCGCGGAACCGCTCAGCCTCCACCGTGCCCGGGTTGGCTTCCATCGTGATCTCTGCGTCCGCATCGAGACGGACCCTCGCGCGGACGCCGGCGAGGAGTTCATCAATCGCCTGTGCAGAGAACAAGCTGGGCGTTCCACCGCCGATGAAGATGCTGTGCACCGGGCGACCCCAGATCAGCGGCAGTGCGTGCTCCAGATCGCGCAACAGCGCCTGCACGTACTGCGCCTCGGGCAGCTCGCCACCCGCCTCATGGGAGTTGAAGTCGCAATACGGACACTTTCGCACGCACCAGGGCAAGTGGACGTAGAGCGAGAGCGGCGGCAGCGCCTCGAAGCGTGGACTCTGTTCAGCCCCCTGCCCCGGCTGCGCGCGATGAATGGTGATGGTCTTCACAGCGTCCAGGGCGTTGCAGCCAGTTGCTCACGCAGCGCCTGCATGGCCAGGCCACGGTGACTCATGCGGTTCTTGTCTTGTGCGCTGAGCTCTGCGGCACTGCAACTCACTCCGTCTGGCTGAAACAGCGGGTCGTAGCCGAAGCCGCCTGTGCCCTGCGGCGCGGCAAGCACCTGCCCGGCCCAGACCCCTTGCGCGATCAAAGGCAGCGGATCGCCTGCACTGCGCACCAGAGCCAGCACGCAGACGAACATGGCCCGACGATCCGCTTGGCACGCGAGCGACTCGAGCAGCATTGCGTTGTTTTCCGCATCCGAGGGACGAGCGTTGCGCGACGCCGCCGCATAACGGGCCGACCGCACACCAGGCGCCCCACCGAGGCTCGGCACGACGATGCCGGAATCGTCCGCCAGGGCCGGCAAGCCGGTGTGCTGCGCTGCCCAGCGCGCCTTGGCCAGCGCGTTCTCGACGAACGTCTCATGCGGTTCTGCAGCTTCAGAAACCGCGAACTCGACCTGGGAACGCATGCGGTAGCCGAGCGGCGCGAGCAGTGCCTCGAGTTCGCGCAGCTTGCCTGCATTGCCCGAGGCCAGCACCAGATCGCGAGCCGGGCTCATTTCGCCAATGCAGCCTTTTGCAAGGCAAACAGGGTGTCGCAACCTTGCGCTGCCAGATCCAGAAGCGTATCGAGGTCGACGCGCGAGAACGGTGCGCCTTCGGCGGTGCCCTGGACCTCGATGAGCCGCTGGTCCGCCGTCATGACGATGTTCATGTCGGCATCACACGCGCTGTCTTCCTCGTACTCCAGATCAAGGCGCGGGGCGCCATCCACCATGCCCACGGAGATGGCCGCGACCTGTCCGGTCAATGGCGACGCGACGATCTTGCCCTGCGCCTGCAACCATGCGACGGCATCGGCTGCGGCAACCCAGGCGCCGGTGATGGCGGCCGTGCGCGTCCCGCCATCTGCCTGCAAGACATCACAGTCGAGCTGAATCGTGCGTTCCCCCAAGGCCTTCAGGTCGAACACGGCCCGCATGCTGCGCCCGATCAGGCGCTGAATCTCCTGGGTGCGGCCGCTCTGCTTGCCTTTGGCGGCTTCGCGGTCACTGCGTGTGTGGGTGGAGCGCGGCAGCATGCCGTACTCAGCCGTCACCCATCCTTCGCCACTGCCCTTCTTGTGTGGCGGGACGCGCTCCTCGACGCTCGCGGTGACAAGGACCTGAGTGTCACCGAAGGACACCAGCACCGAGCCCTCGGCGTGGCGCGTGAAGTTGCGTTGCAGGCTGATGGGACGCAGTGCGTCAAGGGCACGGCCGTCGCGGCGGGCGATGGATTGGGTCATGAAGGCTCGTATCGGAAATTGGAGGCTGGTCGACGTACTACGGTGTCGGGCGCCCGCGGCGGCGGGGGCCGACTGCGAGCTGCTAGCGGCGCGGCTTGGGCGGCGCCGGCTTTTCGGTACGCTGGATTGCAGCGCGGATTTCGTCCACGGCAGCGTCGATCTCAGCCTCGCTGATCGCTGCAGTCATGGGACTGGCCGGAAGTATCTGGGCGGTGGTCTCGTAGCCCCCGGTCCGTGTCGAAGCACCCTCAAAGTCCGGGGATGCTCCCATGCCGGCCCAATGTACGGCCAGCGCGGTGGCGTTGTCGCAGCTGCTCCCACCTTCGATCACGGCCTGATCGAGCAGCACGGGGACGGACTTGGCCACATCATCATGGCCCAGCAGACGCGCCATCTCGTCGTCGTGCAGGTTGGACCAGACGCCGTCCGAGCACAGCAGCAGACGATCACCATTCTTGAGGACCGTCGGCGTGCCATGTTCGACCAGCGGGGTCTGCGGTGAGCCCAGGCAGTTAAACAATTTATTCCGGTCGGGGTGGTGCGCGGCGTCCATGCCCATCGCAACGCCCTGGGCCTGCAGCAGCTCGTACTTGGAGTGGTCTCGCGTGCGCAGCAGTTGGCGCCCCTTGCGGAACACGTACAGGCGCGAGTCGCCTGCATGGGCCCAGAAGGCGGTGCCGTGCTGGATCACGCAGGCCACCGCCGTGGTCCGAGGGGACTCCGGAAACTTCTGTGCGATCGTGCGCTCGCCAATCGCGTTGTGCGCATCGACGAACGCATCTTCGAGAAAGGCCGAGGGGTTACGCAGAAACGGCAGCGCTTCGTCGGCAAAGCGCGAGGTGATCACCTCGACGGCGAGCTGTGCTGCGACCTCACCGCCGAAGTGCCCACCCATGCCATCGCAGACCACGAGCAGCAGGGCTTCCTTCGTGAACTGGTAGGCCATGCGGTCCTGGTTGACCTGGCGACCACCACGACGCGAATCCTGAAAGACTGAAAAGCGCATGCGTGGCCGGCCTCAGACCTTGTCCAAGGTCTTTTGCTCGGTGGCCGCCGGCTCCTGCCCGCCCACCTGGGCCGGAGTGTTGCCGGAACGCGCGATCTTGCTCTTCTTGTTGCCCCAGAGCAGCGCAGTGGCCTGCTGGTGCTTGGGGTTGACCACCTGCTCCGCGCTGCGCTGGCGGCGATTCAGTACATGCCGTACCGAGCTCATGATCCGAGCGAACAGCGGCGGCTTGACGTCCTCGGTCACGCGCTCGGTCAGGGCCTTCTGCAGCGCGAACACGCTCTGCGGCCGCTTGGACAGATCCATGTCCAGACACCAGCGCGTCACTTCGATGAGTTCGTCGCTGTAGATGCCGCGCAGGGACTTGTAGGCCGCTTCCATGCGGTCATTGCCCTTGCGAACGTCCGCAGCCTGCGGTGGCAGACCGGCCATGCAGGAGAACATGCAGGCACCCAAGGCATACACGTCTGTCCAGGGGCCGAGCTGGCCACCCTTCTGATACATCTCCGGCGCGGCGAAGCCCGGTGTGTACATCGGGAACAGGCGCGAGGAGTCGGCATTCAACGTGGTGCGCGCCGCACCGAAGTCCAGGATGATCGGCGAGCCGTCGCGCCGCAGGTAGATGTTGGCCGGCTTCAGGTCCAGATGCAGGAGCTTGTTGGCATGCACCTCGCGAAGACCATTCATGACCTGCATGAAGGTGCTGCGGATGAAGGCTTCGGAGAGGATTTCCTTTTCGCCCTTGTCGCGGTACTTCAGGATGATCTCCTGCAGCGACCGACCGGACTCATAGGCCATGACCATGTAGACGGTCTCGTGGGCCCGAAAGAAATTCACTACCCGCACCACGTTCGGGTGGTAGATGCGTGCCAGTACGCGGCCTTCTTCAAAGAAACAGCGCAGGCCGAGGCGGAAGGTGGCCTGGTGCTCGGCCTTGATCTCCGGGATCAGCTGGCCCTCGTCGCGCTTGGCCAGGCTGGCCGGCAGGTATTCCTTGATGGCGACCGGATTGTTGTCCTCGTCATAAGCCAGATACACAAAGCTGAAGCCGCCCGAAGACAGTTTCTTCACCACGCGATACCCGGCAATCTCCATGCCTTCGGGTAGGGGGGCGTTTTTGCTTTTGCTGGACATACGGTGGGCAGACGGGCACGCGCGAGCGAACCGGGCAATCGACAGGGGCCGAGTGTAAGCGGTGAAAGTAGACAGTTGAGCACTTTTCCTTCGGCAGCGCGTGAGAACTCTTAAGTGTTGTCACATGGATCGCACGGATTCGGCGGCAGGCGGCTTGCCTAGAATTGCCGGATGAGCACACAAGAACGCGCACGGTCCGTGCGCAGCATGACCGGCTACGGCCACGCGGATCAGGAACATCAGGGCTGGCGGCTGGGCATCGAGATCCGCAGCGTAAACAGCCGTTTTCTGGACCTCACCATCAAGGCGCCTGAGGACGTCCGGGCGCTCGAATCGGCCTTGCGCGAACTCGTCCAGGCGCGCCTGGCCCGCGGCAAGGTCGAACTTCGCGTCAACCTGAAGCGCGAGCAGACAACGGGTTCAGATCAGCTGGACAGCGCCGCCATGCAGCGCTTTGCCGCGGTCTGGAATCAGGCTCGCGCTGCCGTGCCGAACCTGCGCGACCCCGGCCTGGGTGACGTGCTGAGCTGGCCGGGTGTCCGCGCCACCGAGAACTTCGATGCTGAGGTTCTGCGCCCCGCCCTCCTGGACGCGGCCCAGCGCGCAATAGCCGCGCTGCTTGCCGCGCGCGAGCGTGAGGGCGCCGCCCTGGCGGCCACCATGGGCGAACGGGTGGCGCAGATGCGCGACATCGCCGCGACACTGAAGGACGAGCTGCCCGCCGTGCTGGAGCAGACCCAGGCCAAGATCACCGAACGGATGGAAGCGGCCCTCGGCCTGGTGGCCGGGCGCAGCGGCGCGGCCATCACAGCAGAGGAAGCACGTGAGCGCATCCGCCAGGAAGTGGTCATGATCGGCATGCGGATCGATGTGGCCGAGGAGCTGGACCGGCTGCAATCGCACTGCAACGAAGTCGACCGCCTGCTCGCGTCCGGCAAGGAGGCCGGCAAGCGTCTGGACTTCCTCATCCAGGAAATGCACCGCGAGGCCAATACGCTGGGCTCCAAGATGGTCTCGGAGCGCTTCTCGCAGGCCTCCATCGACCTCAAGGTCCTGATCGAACAGCTGCGCGAGCAGGTGCAGAACATCGAATGAGCCGGCAAGGCGTCGCGCAGGAAATCACATGGCAGGCAAAGGTTCGGTTTTCATGGTCGTGGCGCCTTCGGGTGCCGGCAAGTCCTCCTTGGTCAATGCGCTGCTGGCCAAGGACCCGCATGTGCGGCTGTCCGTCTCGCACACCACCCGGGCACCGCGGCCGGGTGAGCAAAACGGGCGTGAGTACCACTTCGTGGATGTGCCGACCTTTCAGCAGATGCAGGCGGCGCAGGACTTCCTGGAAAGTGCCGAGGTGCATGGCAACTTCTACGGCACCTCCAAGCGCTGGATTGCGGAGCAGACGGCGGCCGGCGAGGATGTACTGCTGGAGATCGACTGGCAGGGTGCTCGGCAGGTGCGCAAGCAGTTTCCGCATGCCGTGGGGGTGTTCATCCTGCCGCCCAGCATTGAGGCGCTGGAAGCCCGGCTGCATGCCCGCGGACAGGACTCGGCCGCGGTGATTGCGCGGCGCCTTCTGGCCGCCGGCAGTGAGATGGCTCATGCCCCAGAATTCGAATATGTTATTATTAATCAAGAGTTTAGCGACGCTTTGAAGGCACTTGAGGCGATCGTGAACGCCACCCGCCACCGGTTTTCGGTGCAGGCTGCGCGCTACGCCTCCACGTTCGCGCAGCTGGGGGTCGGCGGCTCCCAGACGCTCGCGGATTGATCGCCGTCCTTCCCGTCCGCGCAGTTCAAAGCCCTTTTTCGAGACATCCATGGCCCGCATCACCGTTGAAGACTGCCTCGAGCAGATCCCCAACCGCTTCCAACTGACCCTGGCCGCCACCTACCGTGCCCGCCAGCTCGCTCAGGGCCACACCCCGAAGATCGAGACCAAGGACAAGCCCACGGTGTCCGCGCTGCGTGAGATTGCAGCCGGCAAGACCGGCATCGAGATGCTCAAGAAGGTGCCCATCTAAGGCGCACCGCATGACCGGCCGGGAACGGGGTGGGCTGCGCAAGCCCGAAACGAGCCTCGATCACTTCCCGGCCCGCGAAACCCCCGCTCGCCAGACTTCCGCCTCGCTGCTCCGCTGCTCGCCGCCCGGGCGCTCGCAGCCTGCGCTCGAGGCGCTGTGCTACAAGTCAGTGGCACATGCTTGAAACCGTCCGCTCCCTGTTCGGCCCGCGCTTTCGCAAGAGCGCCGGGGCTGAGGTTGCGCCTTCCGCCGGCAAGGTCGAGGCGTCCTTTGCCAAGCCGGCCAGTGACGTCGCGATCAGCTTTGCCCAGCTCGCCGAGGAGCTGAAGGCCTACCTGCCGCCGCGCGACGTGAAGGCCGTGTTCGAGGCCTTCAAGGTCAGCGACTCCGCCCATCTCGGGCAAGTCCGCGCCAGCGGCGAGCCCTACATCACGCACCCGATCGCCGTCGCCCGCATCTGCGCCGGCTGGCGGCTCGATGTCCAGGCGCTGCAGGCTGCATTGCTGCACGACGTGCTCGAAGACACCGAGGTCAATCGCGCGCTGATCACCGAGCGCTTCGGCGCCACGGTGGCGGACCTGGTGGATGGCCTGTCCAAGCTGGACCGACTCGAATTCACCACGCGCGAGCAGCAACAGGCCGAGAGTTTCCGCAAGATGCTGCTGGCCATGTCGCGCGACATCCGCGTGATTCTGGTCAAGCTGGCCGATCGCCTGCACAACATGCGCACTCTCGGGGCGATGGCGGGCGAGAAGCGGCGCCGCATCGCCCACGAGACGATGGACATCTATGCGCCCATCGCACATCGCCTCGGCCTGAACCAGGTCTATCGCGAGCTGCAGGACATGTCCTTTGCGAACATGTTCCCGATGCGGCACGACGTGCTGGAGAAAGCCGTTGCCGCGAACCGACGGAACCGGCGCGAACTGGTCGGCAAGGTGCTCACATCCGTCGAGGAAGCGCTGAAGAAGTCGGGCCTGCCGGTCGAGGTGCATGGCCGCGAGAAGACGCTCTACGGCATCTACCGCAAGATGGTCAGCAAGCACCTGAGCTTTTCGCAGGTGCTGGACATCTACGGCTTTCGCGTCGTCGTGGAGAACGACGCGCAGTGCTATCTGGCCCTGGGTGCGATCCACGCGCTCTACAAGCCGGTGCCTGCCAAGTTCAAGGACTACATCGCCATCCCCAAGCTCAACGGCTACCAGTCCCTGCACACCACGGTGCGCGGGCCCTATGGCACGCCGCTGGAATTCCAGATCCGCACGCGCGACATGCACCGCATTGCCGAGTCCGGCGTCGCGGCGCATTGGCTCTACAAGACCAGTGGCGGCGATCTCTCCGAGGTGCAGCGCCAGACCATGGCCTGGATGCAGTCCCTGCTGGACATCCAGTCCCAGACCGGCGACTCCTCCGAATTCATCGAGAACGTCAAGATCGACCTGTTCCCGGACTCGGTCTACGTCTTCACGCCGATGGGCAAGATCGTCGCCCTGCCGCGCGGCGCCACGGCGCTCGATCTGGCTTATGCCGTCCACACCGCGATTGGCAACACGGCGATCGGCGCACGCATCAACGGCGAGGATGCGCCCCTGCGCTTCGAGCTGCGCAGCGGCGACGTGGTGGAGATCACCACCAGCGAAGGCTCGCGCCCGAATCCGGCGTGGCTGACCTTCGTGCGCACCGGCCGCGCCCGCTCCGAAATCCGCCACGCGCTGAAGATCGCCAACCGCGACGAAGCCGCGGCCCTGGGCGAGCGGCTGGTGAATCAGACGCTGAATTCATTGGGCGTGGCACCGGCCCAGCTCACGGCGGAGGCCTGGCAGCGCACCCTGTCAGACACCGGCAACAAGGTGCCGAAGGATCTTTATGCCGAGGTCGGCCAGGGCAAGCGCCTGCCGGCCGCCGTGGTGGCGCTGCTGCTGCGTGGCATTGAGGGCAATGAGCAGGCCGGCATCCCGGGCGCGCAGCTCACCATCTCCGGCGCAGAAGGCGCAGCGGTGCAGTTTGCGGCCTGCTGCATGCCGATCCCCGGCGACGGCATCATGGCCGTGCTGGGCAAGGGCCACGGCCTGCTGGTGCATTCGGCCGACTGTCAGGTGGCGCAGCGCCAGCGCCAGCGCGATCCGGAGCGCTGGATCGACGTGGCCTGGGCCGAGAGCCCGGAGCGCAGCTTCCCGGCGCGGGTGAAGATCCATGTGCACGAAGGCAAGGGCGTGCTGGCCAAGGTGGCCTCCGCCATTGCCGAGAACTCGGCCAACATCCTGCGCGTGAACAACGAGGAAGAGCCGGGCAAGAGCTCGACGATGGACCTCGTCATCGAGGTGGAAAACCGACCGCACCTGGCACAGGTCTTCCGCTCACTGCGGCGCATTCAGGCGGTGCTGCGCGTGCAGCGCCATCGTGCAGGCGAGCAGAGCACCGAATAATGCTCGCCAAGGGCGAATGCGCGGACCTGATCGCTGCGCTATTGTCAAAAACTGATTGATTTAGCTGCGCGCGGCACAGCTATTTTCAATCAATCGGTGTGAATCGAGATTTGCCGGTTTCCGCTTGCAGCAAGCGGTTCTTGGCCGATTTGTGCGCTGTATTTCTGACGGCGCATCTCACGCCCAGGGCTTGCGCGGCGCCCCGGCCGATCAGGCGGGATAGTGGATCTCCAGCACGTCCACCGGCTCCTTGCCTGCGGGCGTCTGCACATGCACGGTGTCGCCTTCGCGGGCCTTGAGCAGGGCGCGGGCGATCGGCGAGATCCAGCTCACATCGCCTCGGGCCGGGTCCACCTCGTCGATGCCGACGATGCGCACCGTCTGTTCGCTGCCGTCGGCGCGGGCGATCAGCACCTGCGCGCCGAAGAAGACCTGATCGCGGTTGGGCTGCCTGGCCGGGTCCACGACCTCAGCAATGTCCAGGCGCTTGCCCAGAAAGCGGATGCGGCGGTCGATCTCGCGAAGGCGCTTCTTGCCGTAGAGGTAGTCGCCATTCTCGGAGCGGTCGCCGTTGCTGGCGGCCCAGCTCACCACCTTCACCACTTCCGGGCGCTCGACATCGAGCAGGTGCAGCAACTCGTCCTTCAGACGCTGGTGGCCCGCGGGCGTGATGTAGTTCTTGCTGCCCGGCGGGATGGCGGGCGCGCCGGCTTCGACATCCTCGTCGTCGGCATCGGTCTCTTTGGTGAAGGCCTTGGACATGAAGATCGCTCGGTGGAAAGCAAAACGGGATTCAGGTGCAGACCTGAATCCCGTTCGTGTTTGGGGTGGCTTAGCGGGCTCGAACCGCCGACCCTCGGAATCACAATCCGATGCTCTACCAACTGAGCTAAAGCCACCGTAGAAAACTTGCCTCGGAGGGCCGCCTTGCCGCTGCACTGACCTCGACAGGACTGGCCTGCCCGAAGGGACTCGAACCCCTAACCCCCGGCTTAGAAGGCCGGTGCTCTATCCGGTTGAGCTACGGGCAGAATCCGTTTCAGTGAAGACTGCAGGTGCGTACTGCCTCGCAATCTGGTCGGGGTGGTGGGATTCGAACTCACGACCCCCTGCTCCCAAAGCAGGTGCGCTACCAGACTGCGCTACACCCCGAAAGCGTTGCATTGTAGCGAGAATCCCCGAGGCCCGCCAAACCGCGGCCGGCGCAGGACGCGGTGCGCCGGCCTTCGCACATGGGCTCGCACAGGCCGCAGGCGCCGTTTCGCGCTCAGATAAACTCGCGGGTTCGAGAGAGGGATGTCGCGCCTGATCGCCGTTGCCCGCTGCGCTTGCCAAGCGTCGCGGGCCTACCCCGGCGCAGTGCCTGACTCCGACACGGCGCGACCACGACGACCGAGCGGGCGCGCCGCACAAGACCGCAACGCTGGCCCGCAAGGCGGCGCACCCCAGAAGTCTGTCGCCTCCTCGTTGCTGTCATCGCTGTCATTGCAGGCACATGCCCGCGCACCGGTTTGCCTGCCGTCCCGGCGAACTCGCGCACAACGAAGAACCACACTCCCATGTCCTTGATTGTTCACAAGTACGGCGGCACGTCGATGGGCTCGATCGAGCGCATCAAGAACGTGGCCGCACGTGTTGCCAAGTGGTACGAGGCCGGCCACCAGCTCGTGGTCGTGCCCAGCGCCATGTCCGGCGAAACCAACCGCCTGATCGGCATGGCCAAGGAACTCATGCCCCAGCCCGATCCGCGCGAGCTCGACGTCATTGCCGCCACCGGCGAGCAGGTTTCGATCGGCTTGCTGGCCATGGCCCTGAAGGCCCGCGGCATCAAGGCCAAGAGCTACTGCGGCTGGCAGGTCCCGATCATGAGCGATGACGCCTTCACCAAGGCCCGCATCACCAGCATCGACGACAAAAGCATCCGCAAGGACCTCGATGACGGCTATGTCGTCATCGTGGCTGGCTTCCAGGGCGTGACGGACGATGGTCAGATCACGACGCTCGGCCGCGGCGGCTCCGACACCAGTGCCGTCGCCGTGGCGGCTGCGCTCAAGGCCGAGGAATGCCTGATCTACACCGACGTCGACGGCGTCTACACGACCGACCCGCGCGTGGTGCCCGAGGCGCGCCGCCTCACCAAGATCACCTTTGAGGAAATGCTGGAGATGGCCAGCCTGGGCTCCAAGGTGCTGCAGATCCGCAGCGTGGAGTTCGCCGGCAAGTACCGCGTCAAGACCCGCGTGCTCTCCAGCCTGACGGACCCGCAGATGCCGCTGGCAGAAGAAGCCGCCTCCGGCACGCTCATCACTTTCGAGGAAGACGAACAAATGGAACAGGCCGTTGTTTCCGGAATCGCGTTCTCACGCGACGAAGCCAAGATCACCCTCGTGGGCGTACCCGACAAGCCGGGCATCGCCTACCAGATCCTCGGGCCGATCGCTGATGCCAACATCGACGTGGACGTGATCATCCAGAACACCTCCACCAACGGCTTCACCGACTTCTCCTTCACCGTGAGCCGCAACGAATACGCCAAGGCCATGGACGTGATCGCCGGTGTGAAGAGCCGCCTGAATGCCAAGGAGGTCACCGGCGACACCAAGGTGGCCAAGGTCTCGATCGTCGGCATCGGCATGAAGAGCCATGTGGGCGTGGCCAGCACCATGTTCCGCAGCCTGTCCGAGGAAGGCATCAACATCCAGATGATCTCCACCAGCGAGATCAAGACCAGCGTGGTCATCGAGGACAAGTACATGGAGCTGGCGGTTCGGGCGCTGCATAAGGCGTTTGAGCTGGAGCAGGGTTGAACGCCTTGTTCGTTCGCTAAGTTCTTGGATCAGACGACGGGCGAGCGCTCTGCGCTCGCGGCGTTGCAAAGTACAAGGGGCTGCTCATCGAGCAGCCCCTTGTACTTTGCAACCAGTCAGCCCGGATTCGGCCACCTCGCCGGCACTGCGTGTCCGGCTCCTCGGCCCCGGAGCGGCTTGCAAGCCGCTCCTTTCGAATCCCTCGCGTGAAGCGCGCAGGCGCTTCACTTCACTCCGCAACCCCAGTGCCAAAGCAAAGGGCCCCGTTTGGGGCCCTTTGCTTTGGTACTGGCGGAGTGAGAGGGATTCGAACCCTCGATGCGCTTTTGGGCGCATACTCCCTTAGCAGGGGAGCACCTTCGGCCTCTCGGTCATCACTCCGGAAAGCGTGCATTGTATCGCAGCCGAAAGCGATCTGCCCTGGCCGCCGTCTGCTCACCGCTCGCCCTTCCCGCCCAAGGAGCCTGACTGCCCATGAACCTTGCCGACGAACTGCGCGCCAAGCTGATCCGCAACTTCAACACGGCCCAAACGGAACCCTTTGAGCGCGCTCCACGCTACTCGGAGCAGTTCGCCTGCCTGACGGACGGTACCGCCGCGCGCAAGCTGGGCTGCAGCCTGAGCATCGTCGCGCCGGGCAAGCAGGCCTGCCCGTACCACCTGCACCACCAGCAGGAAGAAATGTTCATCATCCTCGAAGGCACGGGCACGCTGCGCGTGGCCGGGGAGCTGCTGCCGATTGCGGCGGGTGACGTCATCACCATCCCCGCCGGGCCGGAGTATCCGCACCACATCCTTAACACCTCGGACGCGCCGCTGAAGTATCTGTCGCTGTCCACCAAGGAGTATCCGGAGATCTGCGAGTACCCGGACTCGGGCAAGCACTACGCCTTCACCCGCGCCGAGCCGGGCAAGCCGCGCTTTGCGTCCATCCACCGCGCGGACTCCAAGCTGGACTACTGGGACGGTGAGCCATGAGCGCGCCGCCCGCTAGCCAGAAAGGCGAGCAGCGCCAGATCATCGCCTGCCCGGAATGCGACTACCGCCCCACCCCGCTGGACCGCTGGAGCTGCCTGCCGCGCTGTGGAACATCGTTCCACACCTTCTGGACGCGCGGCACCTGCCCCGGCTGCGGCCTGCAGTGGCCCTGGACCCAGTGCCCCGCCTGCCAGAAGCGCTCACCGCACGAACGCTGGTATCGGGTGCCGGAGGACAGCGAGCAGGATGCAGCGCTGGCGGCGCAAACATGATCAATCAATTTCGGCCAAAATTTCTAAGAAAGCCGGCTTAGGCACTTTCCGCTTGCCAGAAGACAATCTTGAAGTGTTTTGTGTTGCGTAGTTCATACAATTTCATTCATTATCGGCCAAATTCTCTGAATTCAGGCGTTTTTGAAGCTGCTGCAGCGCCTCCAGCGCCCCAATGGCCACGCCCACGTCCGCCGCGTCCTTCACCTCCGGCTCGCGCAGATTGATCCGCACCAGCCGCGCGCCGTGCTGCCAGCGCAGGCGCTCGGTGAACATGCGCACGGACGGAATCGCCGTGCCCGCGCCAATCTCGATCACCACCGGCCGCTGAACTCCGGCCAACCATGTGGCCATGGCCCGCGCCTGGCGCGCGCTGCGGTCCGGCACCCAATCGGCGTCGCCAAACATCAGCACATTGGGCCGCGCCATCGCACCGCAATGCGGGCAGCGCGGCGGCGCGTTCAGCAGGCGGCAGGCGGCGCTATCGACCTGCGGCACAAAGTCGTCTGCCGGCCAGATAGCGTTGCTGCAGGCGTCCAGGCACTGCAGATGGTGGATGGACCCGTGACACTCCTGTACGTCGGCCTGCGCAAAGCCGGCGCGCTGGAACGCGCCATCCACATTGGACGTGAACACCCGCCCGCCAAAGGGTTTGGCCTCTGCCCAGCGGCGCAGGATCTCGAAGCCGGCATGCGGCCGCGTGGCGCGATACAGCTGCAGGCGGTGGCCGTAGAAGCCCCAGGCCAGTGCGGGGTCGGTGCGAAAGGTGTCCGGGCAGGCGATGTCTTCAAACTGCAGCCGCGCCTGCGCAAGCGCCGGATAGGCCTGCCAGAACCCCTGCGTGCCGCGAAGGTCCGGCAGACCGGAGTCCACTCCCATGCCGGCGCCGGCGGCGATGACGAGGGCGTCGGATTGGTGGATGAGGTGGGCGGCGTGTTCCAGTCCGGCGAGCATGCACCGATGATCTTTGAAGTCGGTGGACGGGACAACACTCGACGTGCGGAGCGGCGGGAATCGGCCATCCTGGCCAGCCAGCGCGCTTGCAAGCGCGCTGTCGTTCGCGGGCTCGCCGCATGCGGCTCGAAACCCCCGCTCGCCCCGCGTCCCGCGGCTTCGATTCCCCCAACCAACTTCTGCAAGTCCAAATGCCAAGGGGCCCTGATCGGGCCCCTTGGCATTTGGACTTGGTGGTGCAACCCTCAACCGAACCCGCGTCCGCGATCCGAACCAAATAGTAACGCCTCGGCCTTGAGGGCGCGGATTCGACGATCTGGCCGAACAAGGTCACAGCAAGGATGTATCTTTAATCAGGCGCGAACGTCGAGCTTGTTGCTTGACTCGATCCTCTGAGTCGTCTGCCCATGCATGCGAGGAACTGCCCCAGGACCAATCTGTGCCGGTGATGCCAATCAACCGGACTTCTCCATTCGCCCCTGAAATTGTTCTCTCAAACGTTTTTCCATCTGCCAAGAAAGAAATGCGATGGGAGCCGGCCTTCAGTCGCAGGCGGATCATTGAGTTCGGAACAGTTTCCATCGCAGCACCACCATTGACTGCAATATCCAAAGGGTGGTGCCCGTCGCCCCAATAACGAACGACATAAAGGGTTAACGCGTCAGGGGCGGCGGCAAACAGTTTCGCCTCTTCATCCTTGCTCAAGCTTGGTGCATTTTCCTTAGTGCAGTAGGCCTTCCTACCACGATCCTTGTGACAGTAAGGGCTTTCGGAAAAACGATCGACCGGAGTCGCGCACCCAACCAAGGTAAGTAGCACTGTTGACAAAAATATGCTTTGGGTAAGTGTTTTCATGGTTACCTTTCAGAGGTGTTGTAGCCAATAGGGAGTAACTCGCTTCAAACTCTGCAAGCCTTTAAAAGCAAGTCTTGCGGTTGCGGTCTTGCCTGCACGAGTTACCCGGGCAATATGGCTCTCATTTCAAGGTGAACCGCGCGGTGGCCGGCTTGCCGTTGACCGTCACCACGGCGACCGCCTTGGTGCCCGGGCCGACCTTGAAGCTGCCGGTGGCCTCCAGCTTGTCGCCGGCCGGCTTCAGTTCGACCTCCTGCTTCTCGGTGCCGGTCAACAGCGTCACCTTGGCGCTGGCCTTGGAGACGTCGGCCGCCTTGCCGTGGTCGCGCAGGTACAGCTGGATCGCCGTCGGCTTGGCGACGAGTTCGTAGTCCATGTCCTTGACCTCGACGACCACGCCGCCGTGCATCGGCTTGTGCTCGTGGGCATGGTCGTGCTTCCCGCCGGCCGCATGGACGGTGCCGGCAGCAACGAGGGCGACGGAGGCGATGAGGGTGTGCATCTTCATGGGAGTCCTTTCAGGTTGGGTGTGGGGTTGGGTGGAGGAACGGGTGTCAGAGCGCCTCGGCGTCCTTGTCATCCATCAGCGCCTCGGCGCTCCTGCGGCCGAAGAGCCAGAACATCGCGGGCGTGAGGAAGGTGTCGAGCAGCGTGGAGCTGATCAGGCCGGAGAAGATCACCACGGCCACCGGGTGCAGCACCTCGGTGCCGGGGCGCTCGGCCTCGAAGAGCAGCGGTGCCAGCGCGAAGGCTGTCACCAGGGCTGTCATCAGCACGGGGCTCAGCCGCTCGAGCGAGCCGCGCACGATCATCTTCGTGTCGAAGATCTCGCCCTCGAAGCGCATCAGGTTGATGTAGTGGCTGACCTTGAGGATGCCGTTGCGCACCGAGATGCCGGCCAGCGTGATGAAGCCCACCAGTGCGGCCACGCTCAGCGGCTGGCCCGACAGCCACAGCCCGATCACCGCGCCGACCAGCGCGAGCGGGATGTTCACCATGATCAGCGCCGACAGCGTCGTTGACTTGTAGCGGCTGTACAGCACCACGAACATCAGCACCAGCGACACGATGGACAGCAGCCCGACCAGGCGGGACGCCTCCTCCTGCGCCTGGAACTGGCCGCCCAGGGTGATGAAGTAGCCTTCGGGCAGCTTCGTCTCCGCCACGACCTTGCGGATGTCGGTGACGATCTCCGACAGCGCGCGCCCCGACGCATTGGCCGACAGCACGATGCGCCGCTTGCCGTCGTCGCGGCTGATCTGGTTGGGGCCGTCGCCGTCCTCGATGGTCGCCACCTTGGACAGCGGGATGCGCCCTGTCGGCGTCTCGATCAGGATCTGGCTGAGGCCCTCGATCGAACGCGCCGACTCCGGCAGCTTGACCACCAGCGCGAAGCGCCGACCGCCCTCGACGATCTGCGTGACCTTCTCGCCCTCGACCAGCGCCTGCAGCGTGGCCAGCACCTGAGGTGCCGGCAGGCCGTACTGCGCCGCGGCGGCGTAGTCCACCCGCACCTTGATCTGCGGCGCCAGCACCTGCTTCTCGATCTGCAGGTCGGCGATGCCGGGAATCGACGCCAGCTTCGCTCGCAGCGCGTCGGCCTGGCCGCGCAGGGCGTCGAGGTCCTCGCCATAGATCTTGATCGCGATCTGCGAGCGCACGCCCGAGAGCATGTGGTCGATGCGGTGCGAGATGGGCTGGCCGATCTCGATGGCCGCGGGCAGGTTGGCCAGCTTCGCGCGGATGTCGGCCTTCACCGCGTCCATCGATCTGGTCAGCTCGGCAGTGGGCACGATGCCGACATCCAGTTCGCTGACGTGCACGCCCTCGGCGTGCTCGTCGAGCTCGGCCCGGCCGCTGCGCCGTCCGACGTGCGTGACCTCCGGCACCTGGCTCACCAGGATCTCAGCCTGCCTCGCCAGCGCCGAGCTCTCCGTCAGCGTCACGCCCGGGTTCAGGCGCAGGCCGATGAGCAGCGTGCCTTCGTTGAACGGCGGCAGGAAGGTGGTCGGGAAGAACGGCACCGCCACGGCGGCCGCAACCACGGCCACGCCCGCCGCTGCAAGCGCCGCCTTCGGCCGGTTCAGCACGCCCTCCAGGCTGTTTCGGTAACGGGCCTTGAGCCAGGCCAGCACCTTGGTGTCGCCATGGTCGAGGTTCTTCATCCGCGGCAGCATGTAGAAGCTGAGCACCGGCGTGACCGTCACCGACACCACCAGCGAGGCCAGCGTCGAGACGATGAAGGCGATGCCCAGCGGCACGAACAGCTTGCCCTCCAGCCCCGGCAGCGCGAACAGCGGGATGAAGACGAGCACGATGATCACGGTCGCGTACAGGATCGCCGAGCGCACCTCCATCGTGGCGTGCGCCACCACCTCGATCGGGTGCAGGCGGCTGTTGGGGTGCTTGGCGCGGTCCTCCTTCAGGCGGCGCAGCACGTTCTCGACGCCGACAACCGCGTCGTCGACTAGGCCGCCGATGGCAATTGCAAGTCCGCCCAGCGTCATCGTGTTGATCGACAGCCCGAAGTAGCGGAAGACCAGTGCGGTAATGAAGATCGACACCGGGATGGCCGTCAGCGCGATGATGGTCGGCCGCAGCGTGCCGAGGAAGAAGAACAGGATCACCGCGACGAACACCGACGCGCCGATCAGCTTGCCCTGCAGGGTGGTGATCGAGGTCTCGATGAAGCTGGCCTGGCGGAAGGTGACACGCGGCGCCTCCATGCCGGCGGGCAGCGACGACTTCAGACCCGTCAGCGCCTCCTCGATCGACTTCGTGAGTGCGATCGTGTCGGCGGTCGGCTGCTTCTGGATGCCGAGGATGACCGCTGGCTTGCCCTCGAAGCCGGCGTCACCGCGCTTCAGCGCCGCCGCGAACGTGACCTCGGCGATCTGCCGCAGCAGGATCGGCTGGCCGTTGTTCGCGCCGAGCGCGAGGTTCTTCAGGTCGTCCAGGCGCGACGTGCGGCCGAGGTTGCGGATCAGGTACTCGCGCCCGTTCAGCTCCAGGAAGCCGCCCGACGTGTTGGCGGAGAAGCCCTTGAGCGCGGCCTCGAGCTGGTCGTGCGTGATGCCGAGCTCGGCCATGCGGGCCGTGTTCGGCTGCACCTGGAACTGGCGCACCTCGCCGCCGATGGGGATGACCTGCGCGACGCCCGGCACCGACAGCAGCCGCGGCCGCAGCACCCAGTCGGCGTACTCGCGCACCGCCATCGGGCTGATCTTCTGCGGATCGACGGGGATCGCGATCTGCATGATCTCGCCCATGATCGAGCTGATCGGGCCCATGCGCGGCACCACGCCTTCGGCGATGCCTTCCTCCATCGACGCGAGGCGCTCGGCCACGAGCTGCCGGGCGCGGAAGATGTCGGTGTTCCAGTCGAAGGTGACATAGAGGAACGAGAGACCGGCCGACGACGTGGAGCGCACGCTCTCCACGCCGGGCAGCCCGTTCATCGTCGTCTCGAGCGGGAAGGTGATGAGCTGTTCCACCTCCTCGGCGGCCATGCCGCCGGCCTCGGTCATGATCGTGACCGTGGGTTTGTTGAGATCGGGGAAGACGTCCACCGGTGTCCGGGACAGGGTGAACGCGCCATAGGCCATCAGCACGACGCTGGCGATGATCACCAGCAGCCGGTTCGTCAGGCTGTTGTCGAGAAGCCACTTGAACATTGCGGCTCCCGTCAGCGGACCTGGTTGATCAGCGTCGCGCCCTGCGTGGCCACGCGATCACCGGCCTTCAGGCCCGAGGTCACGGCGACGTTGACGCCGTCCAGCGGCTCGACCGTCACGGTGCGCGGCTCGAATCGCTCGGGCGCCGTCTTCACCCACACGATGGTCTGGTTGGCCGGGTTCTTCATCAGCGATGACACCGGCACCGCGATGCCCTGCACCTTGTCCTTGCCCTGCACGAACACGCGCACCGGCTGGCCCACGGCCAGCGACGACAGCACCTTGCCCTCGGCACGGAAGCCCAGCGGCAATGCCTGCTCGCGCAGACTGCGCGCGGCGCCGATGAAGGCAAGCGGCACGCGCTGGTTGCCCACCGCGAGGCTGGCGCTGCCGACGTTGCCGGCCAGCGCCGCATCGAAGGCCAGCGCCTCGATGCGCAGCCGCCCCGGGTCGACGATTTCGAACGCCAGTTCGCGGGCATCGACCACCTGGCCGGCGACGACATGCGCCGACGCGATCACGCCCGAGACGGGTGCCACCAGCGCCTCGCGCGACGCGAGGCCCGTGCCGACGGCGGCGATGCGCTCATCGAGGCTCTGCGCCTCGCTCTCGGCGGCCTCGATGTCCTTGCGGGCCACGGTGTCGGCCAGTTCCTTCAGGCGCGCGACGCGCTTGTCCGTCAAGGATTTCGCGGCTCGCAGTTCGGCAAGCTGCGCGGCCTGGTTCGAGCGTTCGATCGGCGCGGCCGACGGCACCACGTAGGCCAGCACCTCGCCCTTGCGCACCGCCTGGCCTGCGTTGGGCAGGCCGCGCGGGCCGGGTTCGATGCGACCGGCGTTCAGCGGCTGCACCTTGCCGCCGGCGTTGGGGTCGATGACCACCTTGCCGTTCAGCTCGAACGAGCGCGGCAGCTCGTTGGCCTCGGTCAGCAGCGTCCGCACGCCAAGCTGGCGTTGTGCCGGCTTGGGCAGGAAGACGCTGCCGTCGGGCTGCCGCTGCGGGCCGTTGGCGTTCGGTGCGACGGGGGCATCGCCGTGGTCATGGCCCGGACCGGCGAGGGCCGGGACGGACAGCCCCAAGGAGAGCCCCAAGGACAGCACGAGGACGGCCGAGAGCGCCCAGCGGCGCGTGCGGAGGATGTTCGAAGTCATGCGACGGCTCCGGTGGTGCGCTGGCGGCCCGCGGCGATGCGGCGACCGATGAGGATCAGGGCGATCAGGGCGGCCAGGGCGCCGGCGCCCCAGCCGGCGTACTCCTTCCAGGAGTGCACATGCGCGGCCTCGTCGGCGTGCGCGTCCTCGTGCAGGTCGAGCTCGCCGGCAAGGAGGTCGATCTCCTGGCCGGCCGTGACGGTGGCCGTTATCGGCAGCACGCCGGGCTTGGGTTCGGCGGCGAGCACGACCTCGAAGGCGTCCTCGTGCCGGTCAGACTTCTGGGCCTTGAGCTTGGCGCCGGCGATCTCGAGCTCGATCTGCGCGTCGGTGACGGGCGCGTTGTCGGCCGCGCGGTCCAGGTACAGCGTGATCTGCTTGCCGTTCAGCACGCCGACCAGCTCGAAGGTCTCGGAGACGGCCGTGAAGCGCGGCAGCGCGGGGCCGGTGGGCGTCGGGGCAGCGTCGCCGTGGTCGTGGCCCGGGCCGGCGTGAACCAACGGGGGCATCAGAAGGGCCGCGACTGCAGCGAGCGCGGCCAAGAGGGAAGAAGGTGTCATGGTGGGGATCTGGATGAAGAGGGTGTCGGTGGCGATCACTGCGGCAGCAGCCCCAGCGCCTGGCGCCAGGCGGAGATCGCGGCGGCCAGTTCGATGTGGCTGCGCGCAGCCTGGCGCTCGGCCTCGGTGGCCTCGGCGTCGATGCGCAGGCGGGTCGGCAGGTCGGTCTCGCCGAGGCGGAAGGACTTCTCGAAGAAGCCGCGCGTCTCGCGCGCCAGGGTGAAGCGGCGTTCGGCGGCGGCCGCTTGGCTGCGTGCGGCCTGCACGCGCGCCGAGGCAGCCTCGCGTTCCGACTCCAGCCGCGCGCGGTCCAGCGCCAGCTGCGCCTGCGCTTCGGCCGCATCGGCACGGGCGCTGGCCACGCGGGCGTCGTGCCGGGGCCCGGCGCCGAACGGGATGCGCACGGCCAGCGTGACCGTCTGGCCGTAGCGCTCGCCGCTGGCGCCACGGTCGCGCGTCGTCGCGAGCGTCAGCTCCGGGTTGGCGCGCGATTGCGTCGAGGCCAAGGCCGCGGTGCGCTCGGCGACGGTCGCACGGTCCTTCAGTTCGGCCAGCGCAGGATGCGGCGGTGGTTTGGCAGCGGCCGGCGGCTCGGGTTCGGCCACGGCACCCGCGGTAGCCACGGGCGCCCAGGTGCCGCCCGCCAGCGACTTGAGCTGCTGCAGGGCCACCGTCGCCCCGGCCTCGGCCTGCGCCAGGGCGGCTTCGGCCGCGGCCACGGCGCCGTCGGCCTGGTGCTGGTCGGCCCGTGCCAGTTCACCGGCCTTCGCGCGGCGCGCCACGTCGGCCGCCAGGCGGCGCGCGCTGTCGAGTTGTGCGCGGGCGATCTCGGCTTCGACGCCGGCGCGCTGCCAGTTCCACCAGGCTTCGCGCACCAAGGCGGCCAGGCGCAGACGCGCGGCCTCGGCCCGGCTGTCGAGGGCGGCGGCCTCGGCATCGGCGAGGGCGCTGGTGTTGCGTCTCTCGCCGGGCAGCCACAGCGGCACGGCAACGCCGACCTCGAGTTCCCGCGCGCCGTCGTTGCGCGTCAGGCGGTCGGTCTTGTGGCTGGCTTCGAGTGCCGGTGGCTCCGGCGTCCAGGCCTCGGCGGCCCGCCGTTGGGCTTGCACCGCATCGCGGCGTGCCTGCAGGGAGAGCGCTTCAGGCTGACGCGCCCAGGCGGCGTCGAAGATGTCCTTGAGGCTCTGCGCGGCCGTGATCTGAGCCGCAGCGGCGCCGGGCGTGAGCTGCAGCCATGCGGCTACGAAAGCCACCGCCAGGCTGCCACGGCAGGAGGTCCGGCGGGTCTGTTGATTTGTTCGTATTTTTGAATGCATCCGATGCTCCAGTGTTAAGGTAAGGACACGGGAGACCGGCGAGGAGCGACCAGGAGGTCGCTCCGACCTAAGCGGAACTGCGCCCATGTCGGGGCAGCGCACTCAGGAACGGACGGGGGTCAGAAAGTGAAGAAGCCCGCCTCGCCGATCAAGCGAGGACGCGCCACTGAGGGCGTTCTAGGCGTTCAAAAGGGGGCGATGTGAGGCGCGCCCAGTAATCTGTTGCGTATGAAGACGGGGTGATCAGCGCAGCAAGCGCTACCGCTCCAGACAAGACCGACAGGCACCCCGCATGACAAGACGCGCAATCGGGATCACCATCCAAGGTCTTGACTTGGTCAGAAGATGCGTCTTTGCCATCTGCGGCTTTGTGTTGATGGTCGTGGTGACCGAAGTGTTTGGCAGCGGCTCCACTTTCATGCTGGCAATAGCTGGCAGCCGCCGCCCAGCCAAGCTGTAGCGGCATAAGTACCAACAGAAGAATTGCAAGCCATTTACGCATTTGCGAACAGTATAGCAGCTACAGACTTTAGCGCGCAACTATGTGACCGAGATGTGGGGTTTCACCACTTAGACGCACGGACGCGCGCCACGTTGCGGTTCATTCTGTGCCGAATGACGCGTTGGTACAGCCAGCGCTTGAGGCCCGACAGGTTGGAGCCGTGGCGGGCATAAAACTCGTCCGGGCTGTCGAAAATGCCGAGGTCATCAGCGACGCCCTCCTTCTGGATGTAGGTGTTCTCCCCGCGCCACTCAACCCCGGGGGCCGATAGGTCAGGTGTCGCCGCACCGTAGCCACAGAAGCTCTGCCGATCCGCAAAGCGCCGCTGGAGGCTGGCCAAGTAGGTTCCATCGAGGATAAAGCCTTCCAAGTTCACCCAGCGGCCTTCGTAGGCGACCTCCACCCAGCTGTGAATGATGCGCTGAGGGGCCAGTGCGTAGGCCAAGCCTGTGATCGCACCCTTCTGCAGCAGTTTATCGATGGTAAAGCCGTGAAAGCGGCATGGGATATCTACCGCGCGCAGCAAGGCCATCAGCAGCGTGCTCTTGGTATTGCACTGGCCGATGCCATCGGCCAGCACTGCCGACGCCGGTAGTTCGTCTCCTTCGTTGTAGCCGAAGGCGATCTCGTTGCGGACAAAATCGTAGACGGCGCCGATGCGTTCATAAATCGGCAGATTCCGCCAGCCGCGCTCCTGAACGAGCGCCGCGATGGCAGGGTGGGTAAAGTTCAGCAGTGGGGTCGGCTGTAGCAGGCGCGTTTGGGTGTCCATGGTCGTCTCAGCTTCGTTCCGAGTTGCGCAGCAGCCGCAAGCCGTTAAAGACCACCAGCAAACTGGCCCCCATGTCGGCGAATACTGCCATCCACATAGTGGCGTTGTTGAACACCGCCAAATACAGAAACACCGCCTTGATGCCCAACGCCAGCGCAATGTTCTGCCACAGAACCCCGTAGGTGCGTCTGGATAGTCGAATGGTTTCTGGTATGCGACGCAGATCGTCGTTCATGATCACAACGTCTGCCGCCTCCATCGCCGTGTCGGTACCTGCCGCGCCCATCGCGATCCCGATATCGGCGCGCGCCAGAGCAGGCGCATCATTGATCCCGTCTCCCGTCATTGCGGTTGGGCCGTAGCGCGTTTGCAGTTCCTCGATGGCAGCCAGTTTGTCTTCGGGCAGTAAATTGCCACGTGCGTCATCGATCCCGGATTGTCGGGCAATGCTTTGTGCCGTGGCAGCATTGTCCCCGGTCAGCATGACTGACGACACGCCAAGCGCGTGCAGTTCTGCCAGCGCTTCCCGCGAACTTTCTTTGATGGTGTCGGCTACGGCGAAGATCGCCAGCACTTGTTGCTTTGACGCCAACATCGTGACAGTGCGCCCTTGTGCTTCATGTTCCGCCAAGCGCGCCTCGATTTCCGGGCTGCACAAACCGCGTTCTTCGATCAAGCGATGATTTCCAAGCACCAATTCGACGCCATGGGCTTGCGCTAGTATCCCTCGCCCAGGCAAGGCCTTGAAGTCGGACACGTCGCCATTGCAGCCGTTGTTGCTTAAACCAGCCGCGATGGCTTGGGAGACGGGGTGATCTGAATGTGCTGCCATATCTGCAGCCCAGTGAAGAACTTGCCCCTCGTTGACATCCGACGCCAGCACATCAGTCGCCACCAGCTTGGGTTTGCCTTCTGTGATCGTGCCCGTTTTGTCGAGTGCAATGGCTTTGATCTTGCGTGCGCTTTCTAGATACACGCCACCCTTGATGAGGATGCCTCGTCGCGCTGCTGCAGCCAGGCCGCTGACCACTGTGACCGGCGTGGCGATGACCAGCGCGCAAGGGCAGGCAATGACCAGCAGGACAAGGGCTTTGTACAACGCCTGATGCCAGCTCAAGTCCATCAGCCAAGGTGTAAGCACCGCGACGGCAATAGCGAGCGTGAAGACGAGCGGTGTATAGATCGCCGCGAACCGGTCAACAAACTGTTGTGTGGGGGCTCGGCCGCTCTGCGCCTGTTCCACCGCGAGAATGATGCGTGCCAGCGTGGTGTTGTTGGCTGCAGCCGTGACACGAAATTCGAGCGTACCGGTGTCGTTGATGGTTCCTGCGAATACCGGGTCGCCCGCCGCCTTGTCGACAGGGATGCTTTCCCCCGTCACCGGAGCCTGATTGACGGCACTGGTTCCGGCGGTGACGACACCATCGAGCGGGATGCGCGAGCCGGGCTTGACCCGCACGATTGCATCCAAAGGAACTTCACCCGCTGCCACCGTCCCCCAGCTACCGTCAGGTAGTCGCTGCTCGGCGGTATCGGGCGTCAAATCCAGCAGGCTCTTGATGGCGTTGCGAGCCCGGTCTACCGCACGCGCCTCGATCAGTTCGGCGATGGCGTAAAGTGCCATCACCATGGCCGCTTCGGGCCACTGGCCGATCAAAAAGGCTCCGGTTACCGCAACAGTCATCAGGGCGTTGATGTTCAGACGCCCCTGTCTCAGGGCGCCAAGCCCCTTGCCATAGGTCGAAAAACCGGCCAAGCCAATGGCTGCAGCGGCTAGAGCCATGCCGACGACTTGGCAGACCAGCGTTGGCGGCGCAAAAAAGGCAATCAGCTCTGCGACGACCGCCAGCAGCAAGGCTAGTCCCAAGCGGCGCAGCCCCCTGGAGGATGGCGCGTGATCGTGGCCTGCGCTGCTGGCCGAATCAACCGGCTGAGGGTCGAACCCGGCTTGGCGAATCGCTTCCAGTGCTTGTGGCATCACGGTGTCAGAGGCATCAATACGCAGGGTGCGGGCGGCGAGCTGAAAACTCAAACCACGTACAGCTGGCAGATCTGCCAAGGCGCGCCGAATTTCGCTTTCCTCGGCGGCACAGTCCATCGTGGATATGCGGAATAGGGAGCCGGTGCCACCCGCTTCGGCTGACGTCGTTGTGATCGACTGCACCGGCGAAGCCGTTGCGCAAGCGCTACCGCAACAGGGTGAGCTGTGTGTGTGGGAGGCATTCACCTCATGAGCTTTCTTTGAATCCATAGGTTTCTCCTTGCTTGACGATATTGGAAACCCTGTAGCCACTAAAGAGTCAAGAGGTATAATGCTTGTCTCCATCCATCCTTCAGACTCGACGTTTCGGCATGGACATCCAAACATGAAAATTGGCGAATTGGCCCGCGCAACGGGCACGCAAGTCGAAACCATCCGCTACTACGAGCGCGAGGGGCTATTGCCCGAGACTGCCCGATCCGAAGGCAATTACCGGATTTACGGGGACGTGCATGCCGAGCGCCTGTCCTTCATTCGCCACTGCCGCAGCCTGGACATGACGCTCGACGAAATCCGCGTGCTGCTGCGCTTCAAGGATGCCCCGACGGAAAATTGCGGCGAGGTGAATGCGCTGTTGGACGAGCACATCGGACATGTCGCGCTGCGCATCCGCGAACTGCGTCAGTTGGAGAAGCAGCTCAAAGGGCTGCGTGAGATGTGCCAAGACGCACAGGATGCCGGGCACTGTGGAATCCTGGCAGAGCTGACGCAGGGTGCTCGCCAGGGTTCTGCTGGCGGGGTCGGTGCGGCTGGGCATGTGCATGGCACGCACAGGGGTAGCCCCCGGTCGGCCAAGGGCGCGGCATTGAAGGAAAAGAAGACGTGAAATTGAACGACTCCAGCATGGCTGTTGCGCTGTTCTGCGGCAAAGCTAAGTTGTTTCGCACTGCGGAAAATCAGGTGCTGCGAAGTAGCCAAGCGGCCTCTGCTTCTCGCCGCTTTACAAGCCCTGGCAGCACCCTGCCGCCGCCATAGACCCAGCGTCGCAGCTCCGTTGCGGCGGCAGCCCAGTCCCGCTGATTGATGCGCCGCCGTAGCGTCGACGTCTGCAGCCGCCCTGCGCCAAGGTTGAAGGTGAAGTCCACGATGGCTGCGAGCCGCTCCTCAAGCTCAGTGGCTAGCACTGGGCAGTAACGCAGTGTGGCGGCGAGCGCTGTTTGCAGGTCGCTGGCCAGATAGACCTCTGCTTCGGCCTCGGTGATCGGCGGGTGCGTCGGCTCGCACAGATGACCGTAGCCAATCGTCCAGTAGCCCGCTGGGCAGATGTACGGATGCGCGCGTCCAGGATCGACCTTCGGTACCAGATGGAACCCTTCGAAGCGCTTGGCTAGCTCGATGGCCGTTTTCGGCACCCCGGTCACGAGCGCACCCGGTCGAACACTCGCCCGAGGAACCAGAAGTTCAGCACACCAGCCCACAGCGCCTGATCGGCTTCCGTCCAGGCGTGCAGGATGGCCGTGCCCCAGCCAGCGCCAGCGGTCACGGCAGCCGCAAATGCCGCCGTCTTGGCAGCGCAGTACAGGGCCATGAACCAGTAGGTGATCACCGGTCGCACGCTGACCGACAAGGCGTCTGCCCAGCGCACGCCGGTCTTTTCGCCTTGGGTGCGGACGGCTTCGCGCAGCGCATCGACGGCACCAACGTTCCAGGCAGCTTCAGCACTAGCGCCGATCTCGGCCATCCGCTGCGCACCGCGAATCTTCTCGAACTCCAGCGCCTTGTCCTGCATCGCCAGTTCGTGGCTGCGTTCGCCGTTGCGGTCGAGCCACTTGAGGATTTCGGGCGCAAGACGGAAGGCCCCGCCCAGGAGGCCACCGAGGAGGGTTTCGATCATTGGGTACCTCCCATCAGCTTGAGCTTGATGGCGGCACCGACCAGCAATGCGGCCAGGATGCCAGTGGTGGCAACCTTGATGGTCGTCTGCCAAGCCGTGCGGCGGGCGTCGCGCCAAGCTTCCAGCAGATCGCGCAGCTCCCGGATGTCGCGGGCGGCGTGGCCGTTCTCCAATCCAAGATGGGCGAGACAACGCTCGGCACCACGTTCGGCGGCACGGTCGAGCAGATCGTCGAAGTCCTCCTTGCGAAGCAGCAGCATGTTCTCGACAAGTGCAGGTTGTTGTTCAGGTTCGGTCATTTGCTTTCTCCAGAAATGCGAAACCCGCCCGATGCGTGAGCATCAGGGCGGGTCTCAGGGTTGAATCAGTTGGGCTTCAGATCTCGATGACTTCCAGCGTCAGGCTGGGGGCAATGCCTTCGATGGCGTCGTCGCGCACGAACACCTTCTGGCCGATGGCCGCAGAGCCCCGCGCCTTGATTCGGCCACCACCGGGCAATGCGACCGTGACCACGCCGGAGCCGACGTCGATCACGGTGCCCGCCTGCAGCGGCGGGTCGGGGATCAGTTGGCGAAACTGCTCGTAGAGGTTATGCATAGGCCTGCACTCCCAGCGTCTGCCAGACCTCAGGCATCCCGGCTTCCACCCGGGTCGCGCGGACGATGCCGAGCCGAGTGATGCTGCCGTCCTGGTACTCCACGAACGCACCGGGCTCGATGATCCCGGTCTCGGCAAGCACCGGCAGGCGCAGGCTGACCTCGAGCTGGTGACCGGTGTCGGCCAGCACGGCGATGCCACGCTGACGCGCGGCGGCGGCCTCGGTGATCAGCGGATCAACGACCATCGGTGCCAGCACATCTCCGGCAGTCCCGGCACGGGTCACTTGCCCGAGCACGCCGACGTCCTGCCCAGAAACGAACACGCGGTTGTACGCAGGCTTTTCCAGCCAGCGCAGCGACTCACGGGCGACGGCATCGACCGGCAACACGAAGTCGGGCGTGACCGTGCTCCATTCCCAAGGGGCTACCGGGTAGCGATGACGCACACGGATGCTCTGAGCCGAGGGATGCGGAATCAAGTAGCCACCTGCAGCACCGGCAATGGCGGTCAGTGCGTCGATCCACGATCCCTGCTGAGCGAACGCATTGGCGGGGACGTTCCAGTCCGTCAGGCCCCAATCGACCGCCCAGCCCAGCGGGATGCCGTTTACCGTGAGCACGTCGTCCATCAACTGCCGTGCGGTTCGGCCCTCGGTGTTCGAGAACGTCATCACCGGCGCGTAAGGCGCGGCCAGAACAGCGTTGCGCCCTCGTCCGGAGATGCGGATGCTGGCGTCACCGAAGATGCGTTCGCGGCTGATGCTCTCGGCCAGCACGCGAAACGGGGTACCGTTGACGCTGGCCACGAGTTCGACGGGTCCGGAAGCGCTGCCCGCGACCAGTGCCTCGGCTTTCGCAGGCAGCACCGCATCGAAGCCCCACGCCCATGACGATGCATCGAGCGACAGCGAGAGATTGAACACCGGCACCGGCGCGCCATCCGACACGCGGTACAGGGTCACGTTGTTGATCACGAAGTACACCCTCCGAACTGGAACGACCACCGGCTCCCCATCGGGAGGCGGTGGGTTGATGTGGTTTTCACAAACGAACAGCAGGTGGCTGCCTGCCGGTACCAGTGCGGCAAACAGCAGATGCGCGTTCGGCGTATAGCAAGGCTGCGGTGCGGGCGGCTCTGGGATCACCCAGGTGCTGATTCCCGGCGGTGGCGGCACGGCGTCCTGATACCGGCCACGCCATCCTTTGAATAACGGGCTGGCACTCTGAAAATCACTCCCCTGGCTCTGGGTGAGCAGCCGTGCAATCTGCCAAAAGCTCACCCGCCCCGCGCGCTTGGTGCGATCACCGTCCTGATGCTGGAACCGCGTGGCATTCCGCAGAGGGCGTGCGTTCTGGAACAGACCGCGTTGGGCCGCCGCAAAACGCGTGGCGTCCTGGTGCGCAAACCACGTCGAGTCCTGTAGCCGGGTCGCCTCCTGGTGGCGAGCGCCTCGTTGCTCGGGCGCTGCCGCCAGCACCGGCGGCAACCTGTGCTCGATGCCTTGAGGAACACCCAAGGTGCGTCGCCAGAACGTGTCCCAGCCTGCGGGTGTAGCGGCAGCGTCCTGCTGGCCCTGCGTGGCACCGTCCTCGGTCTGTCTCGCCAATTGCCAAGGTTGAGCGGTCTGGCCCACCGTCGGTCGCTGGGTGCGCGAGTAGTACCTGACCTCGCCGGAGAACACGACACCGGGAAGACTTGCACCGGCCACGTCCAAGGGCACGCTCGGACGCAGCAACAGCGTGGTCACCGTCAATGCAGGTAGCTCGGCCAGCAGTTCGGCCCGCGCTGGCGGGATGAACTTGATCGCCACGACCGGCAACGGCAGGCTGGCCAGCACCAGGACGTCGTCGCGCGGCGCGATGTAGTTGGCCCCGAACACCAAATTGGCGTCGGTTGCTGCGGGTTGGTCGAACAGCAGGTCGACCAGTGGTGGCCCGATCTGAATGCTGACTCCGGGCACTGGCAAAGTGGCGGCCAGCGTCAGTTCGCTGGGTGCGCTTGGCACGGCCTACCCCAGAATCGCAGACACCATCCGGGCATCGCCACCCAGATAGAGATTGGTGCTGGCCAGCTTCACGTCACCGCTGCCGTCGGTGCCGCTGCAGTCCAGATCCAGGGCGGTCACCTCATTGCCGTTGACCAGCCGCGCCCAGGTAGCGACGCCGGTCGTCGTGATCAGCCCGTCCTCCTGCTGCGTCAGCGTCAGGAGTCCGCCTGAAATCGTGCCTGCGGGCTTGGTGAGTCTGATCTCGACCAGCATCGCGCTCGCAGGCGTCGTCACCGGGGTGGCGGGTCGCGTACCGCCGTAGATGCGCAGACGCGCCGGGTTGCTGCCTGCATCCAGGAATGCCAGGGTGCCTGCCAGCCGCGCCTCGTTGTGTTCGACAGTGATGGCGACGGTCACGGCATCATCTCCGGGCGTAGGTTGTCCGCAATCACGGCGCGGTACATCTGCTTGTAGTCGTAGCTGACCACGGTGTATCTCTGAGACGGGTCGATCAACTCGAACAGGTACGCACCGGTAGCGTCGCTCCAGGTTTCGGCCACCAGAACGCGGGCGTTCTCGCTGATGAGCTGGACTCGCCGCACCAGCGGTTGGTCGGGCTGCCCCTTCTCCTTGACCGTCCCGGCGATGAAGCCGTGGCCGCTGAAGTGGATGTCCTTGCGACCGTTCGGAATCGGGTGGAAGTGCCAGTCGTAGCCGCCACCTCGGTTCCACAGCTCAGAGTTGGGGCTGTTCATTCGCATCAGGTCGCAATCGGCATTGACGCCGATGTTGGCGGCGGGATCGGGCAACACCGAGGTCGATCCACCGGCCAGCGGAAGCAGGTCATCGGCAGCGTTCACGCTGACGGTTGCGGGAAATGCGGGCAGACCTGACGGCGTATCACCCTCAATGGCGTGGACGCGCGCCGTGGCCCCATACAGGAACACGCCCGGGATCAGCTTGCCCCGGTACACGGCATCCCCGACTTGGAACATCAGCACCCCACCGGCCTTGAACTGGATCAGACGGGCCCAGGGCACGCCATTGGCGTCGAAGGCACCGACGATGACCTCGCAGCGCAGGGTCAATCGCTGGCCGACGTTGAAGGTCGGAGCCACATCGGCAACACCAGCGACGGGCTTGGCTCCCTCGTTGATGCTGCCCGATACCGCCGCGCCGTCACCGAAGCCGCTGTTCCAGCGCGACACGCTCCACGAACCGTCCAGATGCGCAAACCGGTAGCCTTCGGAGCCATTGCCGGTGGTCATCCACAGGCCGATGTGTTTGCGGGCGCTCGGGTCGGTCAGCAACTCGACATCGGCCTCGAACCAGAAATCACCGTGGGCGGTTTCGTTGAAGCGCAGGATGGACTGACTGTTGGGGGCCGAGATGTCGATGGACTGCTGCACGCTGTTGTGCGTCGCGGACATTCCACCGAGGACTGCGGTGTAGCCGGTGGCAGGAGCCGTGGCGAAGGTTTCGCTCAGCGGGTAGCTCATGGCTTACCTCCACGGCCCGGTGATGTCGAACGCGATCTGCGCGCCTTCGGTTTCCGAGCTGTACTGCGTCCTGACCAGCAGGAAGCGCTTGCCCGCCTGACCGACCACGTTATCCACGATGGTCTGATCGCTGTAGGGCCGGTCTTGCGGCATCCACAGCATCCCGGGCAGGATGCCGCGCATATGGCCGTCCTCCTGCCGCACGTAAGTGGGCAGCAGCCACAAGCTGTAGTCGGCTCCGTTCGGAAACGGCGTCGGGCCTCGGCCGCAGATCTGCTGGCCGTTGTTCGTGTTCAGGGAAGTCAGCCCGAAGCGAACCGGGTTGCCGAGCTGGGTGTGATTGCGCAGCAGGACTTTGCCCGTGAAGTCCAGGGACGAAACCAGCCCGTAGCCGTTGTACTGCCCCGGGTAGCTCGAATAGCCGCTGCTGCTGTTGCTCCAATAGACGTCTTCAGCGCAGAGCACGGTGCAATAGTTGTCGCCGGGCTTGAAGCTGCTGATGTCGCCGAAGCAATACGAGCTGCGCCCGTACCAGCCGTATCCGGCAGCATTGGTGCAGAACAAGAAGAACAGTCGGTCATCGCCGATGAGCACCCAGTTGCGGTTGCCCCCGCCGCTGTCACCAGAGTTGTCGTAACCGCTGGTGCGGCCGTGGTACCACTTGTACCAACCCCACTGTCCAGCTTGAACTTGCTTCCAGTTCTGCGTCGGGTTGTTCGGGTCGTAGGGGGCCTGTGCGCCGACGATGGTGTCGATGTCCGACAGGTCTTCCACGATCCCAACATTCGCCCACTTGGCCCAGGTGGTCGTGTAACCCGGCGTCTTGAGACTGTCGTCGATCAGCAGGATGTTCTGCGGTGACTGCGGGTTCTTGCTGCGGTAGGCGGCCTTGCCCGTCCCCGCGAAAGGTTTCTCCCAGCCCAGCGGAGCCACCTTGGCGCTCAGGTTCGTGGTGGTCGTTGCTGGAGACACCGGCGTGCCCGTCACCGCGTAGGTGAAGGCGGTCGTGGTGGTCGTCAGCACGCGAAACGAACCGTTGTACTCTGGCTGATCGGCTCCAGCGATCTCGACCACCTGAAAAGGCCGATAGGCGTGCCCAGTAGAAATGGTGGCCGTGGCAATGCCATCAGCGAAGGTCAACGTGTCGATGGCCTTCAGCGCGAAGCCGTTGACGAGGCAGGCATCGAGCATCGTCACCAGATCGCCCCAGTTGTTGGAGATCTGTGGTGCGCCGGTCATGCCGCTGTTGAAGTATTTGACGGTCAGGTCGGTCATTTCATTGGTTCCTGTCTACGAATTCAGGGTGTGTCCACGTCGCCGCGAATCAGCAACGTGAAGTTGTCGTCGGGCACGGACTCCGGCCCCTGCTGGACGGTGCGCACCACCCAGACCGGGAATTGCGCGCCGATGGTGTTGAAGCGCAGCACGTTGCCGGTGGCCCAGCCATTGCCCCAGCCGAGCGCGGGCAGATGGAAGTACGGCACGCCGGTCGCCGGGTTGTTGGGCGCGCAATCCACACTGGTGTTGCCCGTGGCGATCACGCCGACGTTCTCGCCGATGACTTCGAACGAGGTGCTGTTGGTCAGGCGCACGATCCAACGCTCGGTCAGTGCCCCCCGGTTCGTCACGCGGATCGGGTACTGCGTGTTGTTGAAGGTCGCTGTTGCGGAACTGCCCGACAAGGCATCCGACCACGCGCCGTTCCAAGTCGACTGGTCGAACACCAGATTCACGCGGGCAAACAGGTCACCGGCCACCAGGGCGCTGGAGACGTGACTCCCCAGCGGATATTCGTGCGTCAGGGCACGCGTGAAACTGATCTCGCCGCTGATCTGCACATCCCGCACCACGGCCATGTCCTCGATGCGGTGCTCGATGGTCACGGGCTGGCTGTAGCCCGACACGTTGATGAAGGTGACGGTGCCCGCTTCCAGATCGGTGGAGTACCCGGTGTTGATCACCGCTCCGTCGTGGCCGACGACGCGCACGCGCGACAGGCGCACCCGCGCGCAGTTGATGGTCTGGCCGTTGCTGACCGAGGTGGTGATCTTGCCGGTGTGGCCCACCACGGCGAAGCCACCCGGGCGAAAGATCGGAACGCGCCCATCGCTGGGCAGGCGCACCGGATCGATGCCAAGCAAATCAGCGTCCAGCGGCAGATAGCTGTAGGCCACAGCGCTGTAGCGCACGCTGGATGCAGCCACTGGCTCGGGTCGGAAGATCTTGCCGTCCGTGCCCACCCGGTCGGCGGCGTACCAAGGCTGGCTCTCGTTCCCTGCCGCCGTGACCATCGTTCCGAAGCGAACGCGCACCAGACCGGTCTCGTAGTCGACGCTGCCGCTGATGCCGGTTGCCTCGATCTTGCCGTCAATTCCGGCCGTCACGTTTTGCGTGCCACCGACCGCGCGGGCGTACTGGATCGACAGCGACCCAGGACGAAGCGGTGCCGCGCCAGTTCGGAACACGAACTCGCTGGAGATGTTCTCGCCGACCGTGGTCACGCAACTGGCTCGCGTGATCGCGTTGTTCGTGCCCGCCGTCCAGGACGTCAGCGCCACGTCCCCGGATAGGTAGTTGATCGTGCCGCGCGTGACCCAGCCACTGGTGGTGAACTCCCGCAGGGTGCCCTGGCCGTTGTCGCCCCAAGGCTGCGCGCCACTGATGGAGAGAAGCACCGTGCCCGTCACCACCTGGGCATTCACCCCCGGCACCAGCTTGAAGGCCGGTAGGAACTGGAAGGTCTCCGAGTGGTTGCTGGTGGAGCCCGGGCTGTTGTAGCGCAGCTTCACGTAGCCCGACTCGTCGTTCGGGTAGAGCGACGGCGCGGCGACATAGGAGATGCCACCGTAGTTCAGTCGCCAGCGTCCGATGCCCGCGATGGCGACAGCGGTGTAGTTCGGGCGCGGAATCAGGATGCTGACGTCCGGATTGAACACCACCGCGCCGGTCGCGTAGTTCACCGTGCCGATGCTCGCGCCATTAAGGACGACGTTGCCACTGCCATCATCGCGGGCGATCTGGGTCGGGTCGCGCCACGCGAAAGCCACGCCCATCTCCATCAACTGCTGGAAGGTGTACGCGCCCAGCACCGATGTGTCGGTCAGCGTGTTCCACTCGACCTCCAACGACCCGGGCTCAATGGCCCCAAGGGTCGCGGTGACGGGCAGCGTGCCCGTGCCATTGCGCGAGGGGTGCGCGAACGAGTCCTCCTGCTTTGGGCCCGCGACGTAGCTCACGGTGAGTTGCGTGCCCACCGCTGGCAGCACATTGGGCGCGAAGTCCACGCGGTTCTGCGCCACGCTCAGACTGCCCGTGGCAGCACCCGACAGCGCGCCCGACGTGGCCGCCGTTGCGGTCTTGGTGCCGCCGTACTCCCAAGCCACGGTGAGCGACCCGGGTTGCACCGCCGTCCCTACAGGTGGGTTCAATGTCAGGCTCTGGGCGGCCTTCAGGGTGGTGGACGGCTGCTGCGTCTCCTGCGTCGGCACGTTCCAGGTCAGCCCGAGCGAACTGCCGACGTCGGGCAATGCGCCCAAGGTGACGACGAACGCGCCGGTGTTCCGGTTGAAGGTGCCCGCGCCGTAGCTGGCGTCCAGGCCCTTGAGCGAACCGTTGCCACTGTCGGACAGCACATACCAGCGCCCTTGGGCCATGTAGCTGATCGACAGCGTGCCGGGCTGCGGCACCGGGCTGACCGTGCCCACGTAGGACTGGCTGCGCGACTCGGGCGTGACCGGGATCTCCGCGCTCTGCGGCGCACGCAGAATTTGCGCGGCTGGCGTGTAGGTGACCGCCTTTGTATTCGACATCGTCCCCGAGTTCAGGGTCAGGATGCCATTGGCGTAATCGATGGTTCCGACCGTCCCGCTGGCGGTCTTGAGCAGGCCAGCATCGTCAAAGATCGTGATGCCGTCCGTGCCGATGGTCAGTGACCCTGGCAAGCAACCGCCCGGCAGATTGAATTTGATGCTGGTCGTCCATGCGTGGCTGGCCGTGTAGCTCACCGCGACGGCCCCTGGTACTGGCAGTCCAGCTGCCGCATACGGCGGCACGAAGGAAATGGGCGTCTCGGTCTGCGCGCTCGGCACCAACTGCGTGTAGATCGAGGTGCCCTTGATCGTGAAGTCGCCGACGGCGGCGGCTTGCGTCAGCGGTACTACCCCGACGTAGGTTCCGGCGTCCGCCACGACCGTGTCGCGCGTCTTGGTGCTATTCGCGGCGCGAGTAAACGTGCGACTAGCGGGCGAGCCGGTGAAGTCGTAGCGCAGAGCGTCGCTGATGTCGACCGTGACGATACTGGCCTTGTAGTCCTTGTCACCGTCGTAGGTGAAGGTGCGCTCGACGACAGACACCGAGGTGGCCCGGATGTACTGCTCCTTCTGGGTGCCCAGCCCCTCGTTCTCGATCAAGACCAGCGTCTGGCCGACATTGGGAACGGTGTCGGTGGTGCGCTGGAAAAGCTGAATGACGCGCTGGCCCGCGATGTGGTTCTCGAACAGGTAGCCCGCCCACTCCGGGCCCTTGTTGAGGTAAGCCTCGATGCGGACTTGCGCCTGCTCGCGGGTGTCGAAGGTTTTCTCGGTGCTGAACAGGGTGACGCTGACGCGGGCATCCTGCGGCGGCTCGGCCACGATCACGTTGGTACCGAAGTAGGTGTCGGTGTCGTCGGTCTGCACCGAGACAAAGGACTTGCGCAGGTTGACCCGGCCTCCGGCGCGGTCCAGTTCCGAGATGTCAGGGAAGATGGCGTTCGAGACGCCATCGGCGATGGTGTTGCCCGTGGGCGCGCCACCGCCCTCGGGCACGTCCGCCATCACGGCGGACTTCAGCAGTTTCACGTCGCCGGATTGGATCGGCATTTCAGATCTCCAGGAATCGAAGGGTCAGGCGATAGAAATCGGAATCGGCCCGCGCCGGGATACCCAGCACGGGTTCGGCTTCGATGGCCGTTTCTGCGTGGCGGAAGGCCACGGTGAACGTGCGGCCATCGTTGAAGCTCAGGACGAAGCGGCCTGTGGCATTGCCGACGGGAATTGCTGCCCACGCACGCAACTGCTCGACCGTGGCGCGCGTGACCCAGGCCATATCGGGTGCGCCCACCAGCGTGATGGGACGACCGGCTTGCCGGGTGGCAGACTGGATCAGCAAGGCTCCGGTGATGAGGTAGGACGTGGACGCCACGGCGGGCGACCACGCGTGCTCATCACTCCACAGCAAATCGTCAGGCAATGGCAAAGCCACCCCGGCATCGAGGTTCGTCAGTTGCATCGGGATTCCTTCAGGCAGAGAAACAGGAGCGCACGGTCAAGCCGTGCGGGCACGGGCAGCGTCCAGCAGTTGCAGCAGACGAGACTCGTCTCGTCCGTCGACGGTGGCGTTGACCTTCTGCTGCCCCGAGGACAGTTCCACGCGCACCGTGCGGCTGGGCCCGGCATCGGTTGCCAACACCGGACGGGCCAGCCGCGACCCGCTGGGTTGCACCAGCCCACCCGTGGCGAAGCCCTGGACACCCGCAAGCGCCCGACCGGCGAGGGCTTGCGCCGGGGCAGACAGGTTGTTGATCGCTTCGAAGAAGCCAGCGCCGTAACGGGACACTGCGTCCCTGTTCACCACGAACTCACCCGGGGTCAGCATCGCCGGGACGGTGTCGGACTTGGCCATGCCACCGCGACGGTAGAACTCGCCCTGGTTCTGCTCCATATAGTCGATCAGCTCGCGCTCCAGGTCTTTGCCCCAGAGCAGCGGCTGGGCCATTGCCTGCCGCCACGTCTGCTTGATGCGCTCCAGGTTCTGGCGCTCGTTGCCGGTGAGCGTCTTGCGGCTGATGAAGTCCTCCAGCGCCCGCCGATCCTGCTGGGCCTGCTTCCCGTAGCTCTCCATCGTCTTGCTGCGCATATCCAGACTGACCGAGGCACCGTAGTTCCACTGGAGCCAGTTGGTGTATTCGTTCATCCCCTGCAGGCCGAGATCGATCATCTTCATCGCCTCGACCGCCTCCCGGTTCTTTTTTGGGGTGCTGGGCTGGCCATCAGCGCCATTGCCTGTAGGGCGTTTGCCACCCCCAAGCATCACTGCGCCGCCGGTTGCGAAACGTGCGACGCCGTTGGCCAGACGCGAGAGCGCACCGCCGCCGTACTTCTGCACCGCCGCCTTGCGAATCACGAAGGCACCGGCCTCCAAGGTTCGCGGCACCGTGTCGTGGTGGCCTGAACCGGGAACCGATCCGCCACTCATTCGAGGAAAGGCTGGGGCAACAGCACCGCCGTCAGCAAAGCGGCGCACGCCACCGCCCACCAACCCACCAGTTGCGTTTGCCTCCACCTTGCGCACGTAGATCGTGTGCGTGCTCGAGGTGTTGGCCCCGTTGAGACTCATGATTTCGGCGCGGGCCGCATCGGCGTTGGTGCTGACCTGATGCCGGGACTCGGTCTGGATACGATCCAGCGCCTTGATCATCCCCTCGACGTTGGTGATCGCGGCCTGCGCCTTCTCGGTCGCCACCTTCAGTTCGAACTGTGAGTTCTGGTCGGCGTAGGTCTTGAGCTTGTCCAGCGCCTCCTTGGCCTTGGAAACATCGGCATCGACCGGCAGCGTCTTGCCCTCTTTGAGCAGCTGCTCGTACTGCTGTAGCTTCTTCTCTGCCTCCTGCAAGTCGGCCTGAATCTTGAGCAGGTACTCCTTCTCGGCGATGGCCTTGTCGAGGTCAGCAATAGCTTTGTCGAAGCGCGTCGTGTCGGCATCCAGCGTGACCTTCAGACCGTCTTTCAGCTTGGCTGTGATCTGATCGATCTGGTTTTCGGTCTGGGTGAGGGTCTGCTGGATCTGGTCGCGCGCGGTCAATGCCGACTGCGCGGCGGTCTGGTGCGCCTTGGCTTCTGCATCCAGGGTCTTGTTGAGAATCTCCTCCGATTCCCGGATGCGCTGGATGGCTTGATTGACGCCATCCTTGCCCTGTGCGATCTGTGTGTCGGCATCCTTGGTCTTCTGGGCCAGTTCGGCGCGCAACGCGTCTGCTTGGCGCATCAGGGCTTCGGCTTGCGCATATTCCTGCTTGCGGTAGGCATCGCGGGACTGCGATTCCAGTTGGGTGACCGTTGATGCCGCCTGCTCGGACTGCTTGCGGGCGTCCTCACCGCGCTTGGCTTCACTGGTTTGCGAGCTGGCCACCTGCGAGGCCAAGTCCATCGCCTTCTGGGCCAGTTGCCGCGCCTGCTCGAACTCGCCATTGGCCAGCGCCTCGCGGGCCTTCCCCTGGTACTCGGCGATTTGACGCTTGCGGTCTTCCGTGGCCTCGAAGTCGGTCATGCCCTGACGACGGATGTCGCGGACACGTTCCTCCGTCGTCATCGAGAGCTGGCGCTTCTCTTCCTCGATGCGTTTGATCTCGGCCAGATGCCGGTTGGCCTCGGCGTTGAGCGCGTCGATGTGCTGCCGGTACTCGGCCAGCGCCTGCGTCATCGTCTGGCGTTTGGTGGCCAGGATGTCGTTTTCAACCCGCTGGACGTTGGCGCGGCGCTCTTCTTCCGTCTGGCCCTGGCGGCGGGCCGACTCGATCCGGGCTTTCGACTCATCGTCAATGAGCTTCAGCGTGTCTGTCGTGGACTGCCGCCGCAACGTGGTCTGCTGCGTCAGCGCATCGGTCAGCAACTGCGTCGACTTGGTGATCAGCGCCGCTTCGGACTGCTTGGATGTCGTAAGCAGAGACTGTTCCTGCTGATAGCGCGCCTTGACCGCTTCGATCTGCCGCAGCAGGTTGGCCTCAACGATAGACGTCAGGCCCTTGTAGGCATCGGCCATTTTGGCGGTGGCGTCATTGACCGTCTGATTGGCCTTGCCGACGGCCTGCTCGACTTCACCGAGGCGAGATTTCAGCTTCTCCAGAGCGCTGTGGACGGCCTCGATGCCGCGACCGACCGCCTCCTGCGTGCCCTGGCGCACAGCCTCCAGACGCTTGGCGATTTCCTCGGCAGCCGTCGCGGCGGTATTCATCGCGCCCTTGGCAGCATCCGCCCCCTTGGTCGCGTCGGCATACATCTGCGCGAAGATCTGGTTAATTTCCGCAAGCCGTGCCTGATGGCGCTTGGTGGCCTCGGCAATCGTGTCCGACGTGAAGATGGCGGCGAAGGCTTCCCAGCGGTAGCGCAGCTGCTCAACCGCCTTGACCAGCATCTCGACCATGAAGATGCCCGCCTTGCGGACGATCTCGAATTTCTCCGACAGCCACGTGCCGATCTCCCAGCCGACCAGGAAGGCACCCAGCACAGCGAATGCCGTCTTGAGCACGCCGACGCTGGCCACGGCGGCCGACACCGACAGATTCGCCGTCGTCCACGCCGCAGCGGTGGCACTGGCGGCGGTGACGGCCGCCGCACCGGCGATCTGCCACGCCGTGATCAGCGCCGGGATCAGGCGGTAGATCAGCACGGCCAGCCCGACTTCGGCGATGCGCTTGAGCCACTGCATCACCGTGTCGAGGTTGTTGGCAAGAAAGGTCAGCGCCTCGGCCAGCTTCTTGGTCAGGCCCGTCGATTCATCGACCCGGTTGATCCACTGCCCGAAGGCATTGCGCAGCCGCTCGAAGGCCTGGCTCACCGTCTGCGGCAGTTGGGCGTATTCGCTGGCCAGCTTGTCCTTCTGGCTCATCAGCGCGTTGACCACCACGTCAGCAGTCAGGCGGCCTTCTTCGGCCAGCTTGCGCAGCCGCCCGATGGGCACGTTCAGACCATCGGCCAGGGCCTGCGCCAGACGGGGGCTGTTCTCGACGACGGAGTTGAATTCCTCGCCCCGCAGCACCCCGGAGGCGAGCGCCTGCCCGAACTGCAGCAAGGACGACTGTGCTTCAGTGGCCGATGCGCCCGACAGGCGCAGTGCCTGCGAAATGCTCTCGGTGATTGTGAGCGCGTCCTTCTGCTCACCACCCAGCATCCGCACAGCCTGCTGGAGCTTGCCGTACAGGGTGGCCGTTTCCTGAATCGGCACGCCAATGCGCTGGGCGATGTCGAACAGGGCCGCCTGCGCGGTCGTGAACTCACGCTGGCCCGCCGTCGCCAGCTTCAGGCGCGCCGACATCATGTTCCAGGCGTCAGCGATCTGGACGATCTCCTGCACCTTTCCTGCCGCCCAGCTGATCGACAGGAAGGCCAGCAACTGCGTCTTGGCCGTCGCCACCTGATCGCCAAAGGCCGACATCCCGGCCTTGACCTCGGCCATTCCGGCGGCAGCCTTCGCCCCGGCGGTCTTGGCGGTGGTCGACAGCTCACCGAGACTGCGCTCGGCCGACGTGATGGCGCGTTTGAGCCCCTCGTCGGCCCCTTCGAGCGCGACGAGGATGGAAATTCGCTTGGCCATGAATCAATCCACCGTGCTGATCTGCTTCTCGACCGCAGCCGCCAGACGCGGAATACGACCCGCGACCAAGCGCTCGACATCGAGGCGCTTCCTGAGCGCAACCTTCGGCACCAGGACGGCAATCGGGATGTCCGCGCCGCGTTTGAGGCGCTTGATGCCCTCTGCCTTGCGGTAGCGGCGCTTGAAGCCCGCCAGTGGCCGGTCGTGCTCTTTGATGTTCTCGGCCATCAGGACGATATTTCCCTTCGCATTCTTGATGAAATAGGCATTGCCGCCGCGCATCAACTCGGCCACCTGCGCCTTGAAGCGCTTGCGGCCCACCCGACCGTTGAGCGGGATCAGCATCCGACCGGCGATCAGGCCGCCGGTCTCGTGCATCCCCGACCACGGAATGCGCGAGCCCACGTAGAGCGCTGGCAATCGGTTCGGGTCTTTGTCCAGCACCTTGGCGCTGAAGCCCTTGAGGAAGGACTTCTTGACCACGGCCATCTGGCTGGCGACGTGGCTGCGCACGTCCTGCTTGAGCTCGACTGCCTCGCTGGCAATCGCCCGAGACACCGCCTTCTTGACCTTGTCGCGGAACTCGCCGCCCCAACGGCGCAACTGCGCCTGGGCGGCTGCGCTATCGATCTGGATGGAAATGCGCATGATCGTCAGGCACGGTCGGCGGCTTTGTCGGTGAGTCGGTTGAGGGTTTGGTCGAGGTGGCGGGCATCGCCGCGCGTGCCGATGGCAATCACGGACAGCAGCCGTGCATCGCGGGCCGCATCGGTGCGCGCCGTCGCTGCGACGAAGCCGCGCACCTGCGCCAAGGTGTAGTCGAGGATGTCCGGCAGGCGGTGGCCGTGCTCGATCAGGTGCTGGACGGCATCGAACCAGCCACCGCTTTCACGATGGACGGCAGCTTCACTTGGCCGAACAGCCCGTCGAGCTTCGGAATCACCGACCGGGTAAAAAAATCGGCGTTCACCTCGATCACCTTGGCCGCCAGCAGGATTGCCTCGTCGGCAGCCAGCTCGTCGACCCACGCCCGAGGTTTGCCGACGGCAATGGCAATGGCCGACAGCAGGTCGTCGCCGCGCTCGCCGAACAGCGCCAGCCAGTCGATGTCCGAGGCAGTGAGCTGCTGCATCACCGGCGAAATCGCCCGCAAGAAACCGGGCATCTGCCCGACCTTCAGCGGTTTGATGGCCAGCGGCTCACCGTCGATCACCAATTCGACCGACTGCGGAATCAGGGTGTCCAAGTCACTCATGGCTCACTCCGATCAGAGCTGCACGATGCGGCCGAACTGGCCGAGCACCGCATCGAAGGGCTTGGTGGTGTCAGCCAGCAGCGAGCCTTCCAGCTCGAACTTGTTGTACTCGTCCGAGATGAAGGAGATTTCCTTCAGCGGATCGAAGGCCACGCGGTAGAGCTCGACCAGCACCTTGGCATTGCCCTGGGCCGTGTTGATGCCTTCGAGCCGCAGGAAGCGCTCGGGCAGCGCCTGCGTGAAGATGCCGATCTCGGTGGCCACACCGTAGGCGTAACTGGCCTTGAACGGCGCGGTAAAGCCGGTGGTATCCAGAAACTGGAGGGCACCGAAGTCAGGGTCAGCCGTGTAGTTTGTGCCCAAGGCAAGGGTCGCGGGTGTGCCCGCCGAATCCGTCACCACCAAGGACGACACCTTCGGGTGGGCCAGGAAGTAGCGGTCGCCTGCAATCGGCGTGGCACCGCCCACCGGCTCGCCGGTAACCGTGCCCGGCGTGCCGACGACGTGGTTGCCGTACAGGGCCAGCGCAAGGTTCTCCTTGGTGAATTCCTCGATGGTGAGGTTCACGGTGGCGGACTTCTGCTTGACCATTCGGTGATCGAGCGAGCGCTGGCCGGTCTGGCTCTCGTAGTGCTCTAGGACGTCGGTCTTGAGGGAGAGCTTCAGCTCGGCGACGTTGCCGGGCGAACGCACTTCGATGGGAAGGCCGTCGATGTCGCGCTTGCCGAGAAAGACGCGGCCTTGAAAACTGGCATAGGTGCTCATTGCTTGGGTTCCTTGCGTTGGAGGGGTTTGGGTTCGGGAATGGGTTCAGCGGTTGGGGCGGTCGGCTCCGGCGTGGCGATGTCGTGCGAGATCAACCAGTCGGCTGATATCGCGTCGCTCTCGATCCGGTCACCGACGCCATAGGTCTTGCCCGCGTGGGTGTGCGGGCGTGTCAGAACAAGCTGGGTCATAGGGGTCATCCAAGGGTTGAAAGGTCATTGGCCAGCGTCCGGTACGTGATGCGGTAACGCGCCGGGAGCGCCACGGCCACCGCATCGGCGTCCTCGACTTCCCACTCGCTCTCCTGTTCCCGGATGCCCAGCGCCAACCCACCAAACGTGCCATCGGCGAACAGAGCGGCGTGCGCGGCGGTGAGCAGGCGGTCGGCCTCGGTTTCGGGAGACGCGGGGGGAACGGCCCGAGCCAGAGCCACGACGCGAACGGTCAGTTCGCGTGTGACGCGGTCGTTGGCGCGCTCGGTGATGGACTCCGACTCGGGAAACACCGCGAGCGCCGGGCAAAGTTCGCGGCTGATGGCCACCGTGGGCGACCGGTGCAGCGTGGCCCCGAGCCCTTCGACTGCGGGACGGGCAGCCGCCATCACCGCCAGCAGAATCCGCTCGCGGATGGAGTTATCTGCCATGGGTTTACAGCCGGGTGAGTTTGGCGCGGATCTCGGAGCCGTCACCCACGGCCCGGATGTCTCGCACCTGGAAGGACGTGCCACCGATTTCGACGACTTCGCTGGCAACAAGTCCCCCGAACGCCGTGACCGGGTAGGTCATCTCGTAGTCGGTGCTCAAGGTCAGGCCGTCGAGAAGGGACTCATCCGGCGCGGCAAAGCCGACCTGATGCCGTTGCGATGGCGCACCGTTCGACGGATACCAAAGGCATTCCTTCAGCAGCCCTGCGTTCGCGGCTGACTCATAGATCTGAGCGACCAGACTCATACGCCGGCGCCCATGACCAGCTTGACCAGCAGCGCCGGGCGGTGGCACAGCGGCAGCGGGTTGGCCTGCGTGTGCAGATCGGTGCCCCGGTCGAACTTGCGAGGCTCCTGCTTCGCGTACAGCGGCAGCGCCACCGTGTTGGCCGTCTCGTTGAAGTCGGCAGGCGCGTAGTAGGTGGCAAACGTGTCCATCGTACCCAGCGGCAGGATGTGGCCCTCGTCGGGCTCGACGAATCGGCGCACGGCACTGCCCGGCGCGACAGCCCGGCCACGATGTTCCTCGAACGTGATCCCGGCGAAGGTGAAGCCCGCGCGCATATCGGTGCGCAGCGCCTGCCCATCCTGCCAGCGGTCGTAAGCGGCCTTGACCTCATCGTGCCCGGTGAGCGCGTCGAAGAAGTCCTCGCCGACGAAGGCGTGCAGGCCGCTCATCCGTTCGCCCTGCAGGTTGTCCTCGACGTAGCGGACGACGTCCAGACAGGCCTTTTTCACGTCCCAGCCGTTGGCCGGGTCGGCGATGTTGAAGGTGAAGGTCTTGGGCGTGATCTCGAACTCGTTGTAGAGGTCATAGATCACGCTGCCATCGGCGTCCAGAATTTGGCCCTTGAGCGCGCCGAAGCGCAGATGCTCCAGCGTGATCGCGTGCTTGTTGCGCATCGTCTGCAGGTGCTGCGCCATCACGCCCGCCACGGTCTGCAGCTCCGTCTCCGAGCCGAAGGCGCGGATGCCCTGGACTTCCTCGGGCAGGATCACGTCGTCGTGCGGGATGTGAGGGATGGTGAACGAGCGCACCTTGCGCTTGCCGCGCACGCCAACGGTGCCCGGCGAGCCCGGGGGCATCGTCGGCAGCAGGGTGAGCACGCCGTTCTGTTCCTCGACGATAACCGAGCGAAAACGCTGCGGCTTGTCGACGAACAGGCCCATTGCGCTCAGGCGGTCGTAGTTGTTGGGCAGGAAGTTGATGGCGGCGGTGAGTGCCGACATCGAGAAAGCGGGGTTTTCGAAGATGTTCTGCATGGTCAGACTCCTTGGCGAACGAGGACACCCAGCGCTTTGAGCTGGGCAACGGCCGCCTGCTGTTCGGCGGTGGTGATGCCGGTGGGCCACTGCAGCGCGTGGTCGGCGACGATGGCGTGACGCGCCACCATCAGGCCGTCGTCGCGATCCGCCAGATGGGCATCGCACTTCTGCATCAGCACACCTGCGGCGTACTGGCTGCCGTCGGTGGCCGAGGGGTCGATCTGCTTGACCTTGCCCGTGGCAGTGACCATCCCGGCGACCGCGCCCAGCGGCAGGGTCTGGCCTGCGACCACGGTGACGCGGTCGCGCGAGTAGAGGTTCGGGGCCTCGTACTTGAGCAGGTCGCCCAAGTTCATCGATTCAGAAAACACGGTGGGCATCTCAGATCTCCTTTTTCAGTGATGCGGACTTGGCGGCGAGCTGCTTCGCGGCATCGAGCAGCGGGTTGCTGGCAGCGGTGTAAGCAGCGGCATCGGGGGAGATGCGGCTGACGATCTCGGGGCTGGCTTCAGCCTGCGCAGCCAGCAACTGGCTGCGCACCTTGGCGGGTGAGGCTTTCGCTTCGAGGAAGCCCGCGATCAGGTCGGTGCGCCCGGCCAGGGTGCAGGTCTGGGCGACCTCAATCGCGTCGGCCACGGTCATGGCGGTGGCGGCCGCCGGTTGAGAAGAACTGCCAGCAGGATCAGCAGCAAGCCGATCAGGAGCAGCGGGGTCGGTTCGATCATTCATTGATGACTCCATCTGGAGGTTGCTAAAAAGTCCCGAGTGGCTTGCAGCCAACTTCGGGGGTGGGGAAACGGATTCGCAGAGCTGCGCAAGGGCGTCGTCAAAGGTGCCGATGGCGTCTGCCAGCCCGATGGCAACGGCGGCTTGCCCGAAGAACAGTCCGGCTTCGGTGTCACGCACGGCAGATGCCTCGATGCCACGGTTGCGGGCCACCGTCTCGACGAACAGGCCGTAGACGCGATTCACCTCGCCCTTGAGAAAGGCGTGGGCTTCGTTGGAAATCGGCTCGTGCGGGTTGAGATCGTTCTTGCGGTCGCCCGCGAAGACCGCCGTGTAGCGAACGCCGTCTTGGGCATCCTTCTCCGACTGGTCGACGTGCATCGCAATGACGCCAATCGAGCCGACGCCGCCGGTGCGCGAGACGAACACCTTGCTGGCAGCAGATGCCAGTGCGTAGGCCGCCGAAAATGCCATGTCGTTGGCCACAGCCCAGACCGGCTTGATGCTGGATGCCGCACGGATGCGGTCGGCCAGATCGAACACGCCACCCGACTCGCCACCCGGCGAATCGACGTCGAGCAGGATGGCGGCGACATCCGGGCTGGCCAGCGCCGCGTCCAACTGCGCGGCGAGCCCCGCGTAGCTCGTCAATCCGGATTCGGCTTCCAGGCCCACGGTGCGCCGCACCAGCGTGCCGTAGATGGGGATGACTGCGACCTTCGTCGTCTGGGTGGATGCGGGACGCACGGGCGGCGTGAAGCCCGAGGGTGCAGCCAAGTCAGCCAAGCCGATCCGGGGGCCGAGCACGGCCAGGATCACGTCGAGTTTTGGGCGATGGATCGCCAGCGGCACACCGTAGAGGCGTGCCGCCAAATGGGGCAACAGGGTCATGGGATTCCTTCAGGCAGACGGTGAGTCGCCGGTTTGCGTGGTGTCTGCAGCGTTCTTGTTCGGCTCGGCGCTTCCGCCGTCCTTGGACGTGCGGCGCGGGTCGGAGTCGAAGATCAACCCGAGGTTGTCGGCGCGCTGGTTGTCGGCGGCGATCTCGCGGTCAACGTCCTCGGCGTCGTAGCCAAAGGCGGAAATGGCTTCCGAGCGGCTCATCAGGCCCGCCCGGATGGCCAGCAGCATTGCCTTGAACTCCTTCTCGGGGTCGACCCACTGCCAGCCCTGGGGAATCCACTTCACCTGCAGGTACTGGCGGCGACGGGCTGGGCCGCCACGTGCGAAGCCGGGGGCTTCGATGGCACCGGCGAGCACGGCCTGCTTCATCCACGCGGCCCAGACTGGGCGGCACATCTGATGCACGAGCACACCGTGCTGCACCATCTCGCAACGACGCCGGAACTCCAGCATCCCGGCGCGGATGGACGAGTAGTTCACGCCGGTGAGGTCGCCGGTCAGTTGCTCGTAGGTGATGCCGATGGCTGCGGCGACGGCCCGGAACTGCGTGCGCAGGAACTCGCCATACGAGCCGCCGACGTCGGCCGGGTCGGAGAACTTGATGTCCTCGCCGGGCTCCAGAATCTGCAGCGTTCCGGGCTCCAGCCCGGCGAGTGCGATGCCATCGCCATCGGCGGCACCTTCACCCATCAGATTGTCTTCGGGGTTCTGGCGCGTCACGAACCCGGCGAACATCGCAGCGGTTTTCTTACGCACCAGTTCGGCGTCGTCGTACTGGTCGAGTTCGTTGAGCTTGACCAGGGCCCGCGACAACCACGGTTCTCCCCGGATCTGGCCGGGACGCAGGACGCGGAACAGGTGGATGATTTCCTTCGCATCGATGCGCACCGTGTCCATGCCGCCTTGGCCCGACATCGGGGCCAAACGTCCGTCCTCCGGGTGCGAGCGGTACAGGTGGTAGGCCACGCGCCGTCCCAGCCCGTCGAACTCGATGCCCGAGCGCACCACATTGCCCGAGGGCAGATCGGTGTTGAGGCTGATCGGCAGGTGCTCGGGCTCCAGCAACTGAAGCTGCAGGGGCACCACCAATCCGTCCTCCGGGCGACGGGGGCGCAGCCGGATCAGGCATTCACCGCCTTCCAGCATCGCGCGGCAGGCCAGCGCCTGCAGGCCGTAGAAATCGGTCTGGCCTGCGGCGTCGGCTTCCTCCGTCCAGTCACGCCACAGCGCCTGCACATCGGTCTTGAATCCCTCGTCTGCAGCAAGGCTCTGCGGCTTGATGCCGGTACCGACCGCGTTGGCGACGAAGGCCTCGATCCCGGCCTGCGCCCACGCATTGCGGCGCACGAGGTCGCGGCTCTTGATGCGCAGTTCGGCGTTGGTCGCCAGCATTGCCGCGACCGCGCCCGGGTTGCCGGGCATCCAGGCCAGTGAGCGGCGGCCACGGCCAGCGGCTTCATGGACGGGTTGTTGTCCGAACAGGCTTTGAATCTTCGAATACCAGGCCATCAGAACCCCTTCGAGGTCGTGACCCGGATCTGGCGCGGCGCACCCGGCCACAGACCGGTGGCCGCAGCCTGTTCCGAGATGCCGCGCTTGACCTCGCGGATGGCGGCCTTCAGGTCATCGACCGAGCGGTACTCGACCGTCTTGTCGCCAAAGGTGACACGGTGTTCGCCCTTGGCGAGCGCGGTCTCCAGCGCCTGGAGTTGGGTTTCTGTGTAGGCCATCAGCGGTACACCACGAGGTTGATTTCAGAGGAGTCGTCAAATGACGCCGCAGCCGTCGCACAGGAGATGTCGACGTACTGCGCGGTCTTGAGGTCGGAGCTGGCGCGCACGATGGCCACGCGCTGCTGGCCGGTGTTGGTGCTGCTGCGAGCGAGTGCCGTCCAGCAGTAATTCGCATCCGGCATCGCTGCCGCGAAATGCACGCGGTAGCGGCCAGCCGCCGTGCGCACCACGCTGGCGACGTTGTGCCCGCTGGCAATCACGACCTGACCGCCCGCATAGCCGAAGCTGACCCATACCCGGGCAACGCCGGGATGGGTGGCGTCGATCTTGGTCTTGACCTCGAAGCCAATGCGCGCCGCCAAGGCGGCGATGCTGGACGCAAGACTCATCAGGCCAGCGCCCCGTCGAAGATCACGACGAAGTCGGTATCGGTGTTGCCGACATCGCTGGCCGCGACCGCCCCGATGTTGGTGCGGGCCTGCAGTTGCTCGGCTACCGTCAAGGTCTGCGCCGCATCGAAGCGCACGCGCAGATTGACTGCAGCCAGAATCGCATCCAGTCCCGTTGTGCCGTTCTGCAGCGCCTGCTGGATTTCCACCAGGGTGTCGTAGGCGGCGTCGGCACCACCCAGAATGTCGGCCTTGAGCGCGTCCAGCAACGACACGATCTTGTTCGACGAGTAGGTGCTGGTGGTGGCGATCTGGTTGTCGTCGATGGCCATCGCGGACAGAACCGCAGCCTTGAGCTCGTTGATGGCGGCGACCAAACTCGACTTGTCGTTGGTGGACAGGCTAGCCAGACTGCCTGCCGTCGCGCGGACGTCGTTGAACTCCTGAGCAACCCGGATGACCAGGCTCTCGATACGGGTGGCAAGACTCATGAAAACTCCTCTGAAAATCAGGACAGCCAGCGGCTCTTGATGACGCGCCGCCGTGATGGGGTTGCAGAAACAGAAAGGCCACCTCGTTGGGTGGCCTCGTCTGGGTCGAATGCTTGAATCGGGGGCGGCTCGTCCGGTGGCCGCTCCATCCCGAGTTGTCGCTCCAGTTCGCGCCAGTGGCGTTCCTCGAAGCGATCCAGGCCTACCGCCGATGCGGCCGCGCGGGCGTACACGTAGCAGTCGAGCGCTTCATTGCGCTCGCGCATCTTTTGCCACTCGCGCACCGGGAAGCCGTTGCGGTCGCGGCGGGTAATCAACTGTTCGGCGCAGAGCTGCTGGATGAACTCCGCGTCGATCTTGGGCAGGTGGACGAACCCCGTCGGGTAGACGGTGGTCACGCCGTCCTCGCTGACGTCGGCGCCCTTGCGCAGGTTGTTGTAGAACTCCAGCTTGGCGATGCCGACCGCCACCGTGAACACCTTGATGCCCCGGCGCAGCTTCTTGCCGCCTTGCGACACATCGATGGCCGTCGGCGTGCCGATCAGGGCCGCGCCGCGCGGCACCCCCTTGACCGGCATCACGCGCGGGTCGCGGCAGGCGCGCACGAAGGCGTAGGCCTCCTGCGTCGCAAAGCCGGTGTCCAGCGCAAAGCGGGCCAAGGGCATCGCCGCGCCGGAGTCGTGCGTCCAGTTTTCTGCGATCAATTCGGCCAGTCGCTTCCAGACGGCGTCGCGGGCGGTGTCACCCATCAGCACCCGGTGCTCGACCAACCAAGACTCCTTGCCGCGCCCGAAGGCCCAGATGGACGCCTCTATGCGATCCTTTTGCACGTCGGCAGCGCCCACCAGGAGCAGCCCACCGGGCGGCACCGTGCCGACCCGGTAGTCCTCGCGGCGTTCGACGAGCCGTTGCCAATCGGGCGCTTCGCCTTCCTCGACCCAGGTCTCGCCCAGCTCGGTGTTCTTGAAGGTCTTGATGGCGGCCGCCGACCCCGATTCCTTGTTGACGGAGCTTTCCCACGCAGCGGCGATGTCACGCCAACTGCGCCAGCCCACCGGGCTGTACAGCGACGACAGGTGGAACCCAGCCGTCTTGCCAGTGCCGTCGCTGATCAGCGCGCGCCACTCGCCGTGCTCCAGCATCCACGTCTTGTGGTGCTCGGCAATCGGCTCATCGCAGGACTCGCAGATGTAGGCCGCCGAGTCCGGCTGCCCCTTTTCCCATCGCAACTGCTCGAAGCGCAGCCACTGGCGATGCGAGCAATGCGGGCACGGCACGAAGTAGCGGCGCTGGTCACTGGCCTCGTACTCGCGCTCGATGGCGCTGGCCCCCGAGATCGTTGGCGTCGACACGATGAATATCTTGCGTCGGGCAAAGGTACGCGTGCGCGCCTCGGCCAGCGAGATCGCGTCGCCTTCGCCGTCGACGTCCAGCGGGTAGCCATCCACCTCGTCGAGGAACAGGTACCGCACCGGCATCGACCGCAAGCCGACCGCGCTGTTGGCCCCGGTCATCACCAGCACACCGCCCCGGAACTCCTTGGCCAGGATGGTGTTGCCAGAGTCTCGGGATCGTGCTGGCGAAATCAATTCGCTCAGCGCGGCCGACTCCTCGATCAACGGATCGATCCGCTGCTTGGAGTTGCGCTTGGCCATATCCACCGTCGGCCACACCGCCATCATTGGCCCCGGCGCGTGGTGGATCACGTAGCCGATCCAGTTCGAGCCCATCTCGGTCGCACCGAGCTGGGCAGCCTTCATGAACACCACGCGCTCGACCGGCGACGTCGGCGACAGGCAATCCATGATGGCCTTGAGGTACGGCGTGCGACTGGTACGCCAACGACCCGGCTCGGCGGACGCCTTGCTCGAAAGCATCCTGTGGCGATCCGACCATTCGGACACCGAGAGCAGAGGATCAGGTGTGAGCCCTTCGCGCCACGCGCGCTCGATTTCGGCAGCGCCTTCGTATTCAACATCCAGCATCAGTCCACCCGGGGCCGCAGTTCGCCCAGTTCCTGCAGGTGCTCACGTACCGCCGCCTCCAGGGCGACGTGCATCGTGTGCGGATCGATATTGAGCTTGGCCGCCATCTGCGCCGAGATGCGCGCGGGCCAGTTCAGCCACGCATCGCGCTCGGAGCGCGCCAGCTTGAAAACGTGGGCGATGGCCTGCGGCCGATCCACCAACTCGCCCTTCAGTCGGGCCAGACGCACCTTGTTGGTCTGCGCCTTGACCACCTCGTTGACCGTGCGCGCCTGAAGCAGCGACGCACCGCCAGCAGGTAGAGCTGCAGGCCCGTCGCCACCACCCTCCGGCACGGCGACCTTTGCAGCCTTGGCCCGCGTACCGGACTTCGGCACATCGGAGTTGCGAGCCCACTCACGGTCAGCGCGGTCGGCATCAATGGTGCCGTCAGCCTCCGGCGAGATCCGACCTGCGCGAATGGCCTTGTGAACTGCGGTGTCGGTCACACCACGGTGACGGGCGTAAGCGCGAATCGAAATGCCCATTTTGAGAACCGGTTGCCCCTTCAATCATTTGTTCGTCATTCACTTGAAATCAGCTTGGCTTCTCTCTGGAACAGCGCGTTCATACGGACGTCATCAACACCATCAAAGGACGCAGCAATGAGCAAGCTCGAACAACTCCTGACCCAGATCGCACAAAACAAGCTGGGCATCGAAACCCTGGAAACCCGCAAGTCGGACAGCCTCGACTTCCACGATGTGGCGGTCTGGTGCCTGCGCGACGCCCTTGAAGCCGCGTTCAACGCAGGCGTCGAACAGGGCCGCAAGGCGGCGAAGTCGGACAAGGCCAACAACTGATCAAGAACTTTCGAAGCCAAGCAGAAAGCGCTTGGCTTCACTCCCGAACAGCGCGTTCATCACGTCACCCCATCAACCCCTCCGAAGGAGAAGCAAATGACCACCACCCAACTGACCCCGGCCCAGCACGCGATCCTGGCCTACGCCCTCGAACACACTGGCGGCAAGATCGACTGGTTCCCCGACAACATCAAAGGCGGCGCACGCAAGAAGGTGCTCGACGGCCTCTTCAACCGCGCCCTGATCACCTCCGACGGCACCCACTGGTTCGTCGCCGCCGAGGGCTACGACGCGATGGGGCGCGCCCGGCCTGCGCCTGCACCCCTGGTGGCCGACCCCGAGATCGAGGCCACCGTGGCGGCAGCCGAGGCCACGTGGGCGGCAGAGCGGGCCGCCGCCAAGCCGCGCACCCGCGAGAACAGCAAGCAAGCCACCGTGATCCAGATGCTGCAACGCCCCGAGGGCGCAACGGTGCAACAGATCTGCGAGACCACCGGCTGGCAGGCGCACACGGTGCGCGGCACCTTCGCCGGAGCCTTCAAGAAAAAGCTCGGCCTGACCATCGTCTCGGACAAACCCCAGGGCGGCGAGCGGGTCTACCGGATTGCCTGATCAGAAAGATCGAGAAAGAGGCCAAGCAGCGCTTGGCTTCTCAATCGAACAGCGCGTTACTACGGGTGTCGCAACGATCAACACCAAGGAGCCAGAGATGAACACCAACCAACAGATCCCCGCCACCCATAACGAAGCCTGGGGCTTTTGGGGCACGATGAACGAACACGCCAGCGCCGCGTGGCCCCTGGCGATGACCGCCATCTCCGACGCCACCAGCCAGCCCCTCGAATCAGTCCGGATCTTCCTCGACAGCCGCCACGGACGCCACTTTGCGGACGATGTGCAAAACGGGCTGTACCGGGGACAGACCCTGGTGGACGCGGTCAACGCCGCCGCCCAACAGTGGATGGGCTGGACGATTGGCCGCCAGACCAGCACGCAGTATGGCATCCCGCGCGGCCTGCCTTACCTGACGGGCTTTGTGATTCACTGCGAGATCGCCGAGGAGTCGCTCGCCGCCTGATCATCGAATAGTGCGCCATCCGACTCGCGGGTGGCTTGCTTGCCAGTCCATTCCTGCCAGCGGCGCACGATCACGTCCGCGTACTTCGGGTCGAGCTCGATCAGCCGTGCCAGTCGCCCTGACTTCTCGGCGGCGATCAGCGTCGTGCCGGAGCCCCCGAACGGGTCGAGCACCACGTTGCCCGGTCGGCTCGAATTGCGGATCGCGCGCTCGACCAGCTCCACCGGCTTCATCGTCGGATGCAGGTCGTTCTTCTGCGGCTTCTTGATGTTCCAGACGTCGCCCTGGTCGCGGTCGCCGCACCAGTGACGCTGCGCGCCCTCGGGCCATCCGTACAGGATTGGCTCGTACTGGCGCTGGTAGTCGGCCCGGCCCAGCGTGAAGGTGTTCTTGGCCCAAATGATGAACGTCGACCACTTTCCACCGGCGGCACGGAACGCTGCCTGCAGCACATCCAGTTCGCTGGACGACATCGCCACGTAGATGCCGCCCCGGCAGTTCCCGATGGTCGGCGTCAGCGCCGCCAGCAGGAAGTCGTAGAAGCCGTCGCCGAGGTTGTCGTTCAGGATTGCGCGATCCTTGCCCCGCATCTTGTCCTTGGCGCTGTTGGCGTAGTTCACGTTGTACGGCGGGTCGGTGAAGACCATATCCACCGGCTCGCCATCGAGAACCCGGTCATAGCTCTCAGCCACGGTGGAGTCGCCACACAGCAGACGGTGGCCGCCAAGCAGCCAGACATCGCCTGGACGCGAAACCGGAGTCTCGCTGACCTCGGGTACCGCATCGTCATCGGCTTCGCCTTCGGAATTCGGCTCGTCGCCCGCCATCAACTCGGCGAGCGCATCGGCATCGAAGCCGGTCAGCGACACGTCGAAGTCGTCGTCCTGGAGGGACGCGATCTCGATGCGCAGCATCGCGTCGTCCCAGCCCGCGTTCTCGGCGATGCGGTTGTCCGCGATCACCAGTGCCCGGCGCTGCGTCGCGCTCAGATGATCGAGCACCACCACTGGCACCACCGCCAGACCGAGCTTCTGCGCAGCAGCAAGCCGTCCGTGACCGGCGACGATCACACCGTCGCTACCGGCGAGGATCGGGTTGGTGAATCCGAACTCGGCAATCGACGCAGCGATCTGCGCAACCTGATCGTCCGAGTGGGTACGCGCGTTGCGCGCGTAGGGCAGCAGCTTGGCCGTCGGCCACTGCTCGATCTTGTCGGCAAACCAGGAGGCGGTCATTGCTCGGCCTCCGTGGTGGTCAGACGTTCATTGACCACGTCGTCGAAGGACTGGCCTGTTGCCAACAGCGTCACGGGCACGCCGGGGTGGTTCTGCTGGAAGCGCTTGATGGCGACATCCACGTACTCTGGCGCAATTTCCACGCTGCGACACACACGACCGGTGCGCTGCGCGGCCAGCATCGTGGTGCCGCTGCCGCCGAAGGGCTCGAACACAACGTCGCCAATGTCCGAGTAGGCCTCGATTACGAACTCCGGCAGCGCCACCGGGAACACGGCCGGGTGGTCGATGTCCTGACCGATCTTGCCCTTGTGCCGCATCACGCGGATCACCGAGTCGGGAATCCGGGTGTCCTGCGTCGGCTGGCCCTTGTGCGTCCAGCCGCCGACCTCGCCGTCCTTGCCACGCATGGCCGTGGACGACCCGTCGGCGCGCAGGTGCGACTCCTGGCCCGCGTGCTTGCAGGGAACGATCTTGTTGGGCTTTCGGCTCTGGCGGTTGAAGTGGAAGACGAATTCGAAGCTCGGCGCGAAACGACCAGCCCAGTCGCCGGGCATCCCCGGCCCCTGATCCCAGACGTACCACGCGAAGCGCCGCCAACCCTGCGTGCGCATCCAGCCAAGCCACGCATCCCAATACGGGATGACTTCGTTGTCGCGGTGGATCAATCCGAGGTTGACCAGCACCTGGCCGTCGTCGGCCGTTGGCACGTTGGCAAACACGCCGCGCATCAGGCCATCCCAATCCTTGACACCGCCGCTGGTGTAGTCACGCTGGTTGCCGTAAGGCGGTGAGGTGAAGCACAGCCGGGCCGCATCGCCCTGCATCAGCGTGGCGACTGCTGTCGGGTCGGTGGCATCGCCACAGATCAGACGGTGGGAGCCGATGGCCCAGACATCGCCGGTGCGGGACACCGGCACCACAGGGGCATCCGGCACATCATCAGCAGCGTCCGGCTCGTCGGCATCTGCCTCCTGGTCGGCGTCATCGGTTTCCACCTCGTCAGCGAGCAAGGCCTCGATCTCGGCATGCTCGAAACCGGTCAACGCAAGGTCGTACCCGGCCTCGGACAGCTCGGCCATTTCCAGCGCCAGCATCTCCTCGTTCCACCCGGCGTCGAGCGCCAGCCGGTTGTCAGAGATGAGGTAGGCACGCTTCTGCGTGGGCGAGAGGTGCGCCAGTTCTATGACCGGCACCTGATCCAGCCCGAGCTTGCGCGCGGCGGCCAGACGACCGTGGCCCGCAATGATCCCGTTGTCGCCGTCCACCAGCACCGGATTCGTCCAGCCGTACTCGACGATGCTGGCGGCGATCTTGGCCACCTGCTCGTCGCTGTGCGTGCGTGGATTGCGGGCGTAGGGGATCAGCGCCTCGACCTTGCGGTACTCGACGTTGAGCGTGTTCAGAATCGGTTCCTAGAAAAAGAAAACCCGCCGACGGAAAACCGTGGGCGGGCTCGTGATGGATGCGGACTGGTGCGGGTGCAAACTGCAAACCCTGCAAACCTTGGTTTGCAGTCGGACGCTAGGCGAATGCCGCGCTCGCGCCCCCCGCATTGGATTTTGGCGAGGAAGGACCCCTTTTGCCTGGGCCCTTCGCCTCAACCGTCACCGCTGTCCAGAAGATAGCCGAAATACTACCCCCGACCGGGCTGTTTTGTTGCAGGGCTGCCGGGTCTTGAAACGGACAAGCGAGGCAAGGCGAGGACAAACGCGGCAAGCATTACCCTAAATTGCTCACGTTTTTGGAAGGCAAACGCACGCCTTCGCTGTTGAGGTTCGCAGCCACGATCTCCATTGCCCGTTGCCAGCGCCGCCATGCTGTCGTGCGGTCGCAGGCAAAGCGGATCGTGATGTCCCGCCAGCCATAGCGCTTGGCCCGCATCCACACCAGATGGCGCTGCTCGACCTCCAGCCACTGCACCCAGCGCATCGTCTCCAGCATCCGGTCGATGGCCTCGGGACTGGGCGGGAACGGACGGTACACCTTCTCGTCGGCAGCAAAAGCTTCCCACTCCTTGCGAACGAAGGCGGGCCAACAGTTGAAGTAGCCCTGCACACGTACAGGGGGCAGACGTCGCCCCGTGGTGGCGGCCTCCTCGAAGCGTGCTGCCACGTCGTCAGTTGTCCACTCAGCCATGACGTGCCCCTCCCAGCCCGTACAGACGCTCACCAATGCGTCGCACGATCTCGCGCTCGATGAAGTCCAGACGTTCGTCGGACGCGTTGACCACCAGGATGTGCTGGTCACGCCAGCCACGTTCTTTGATGCCGTCCAGATCGACGGCTTGGGGTTGCAGACGACCGAGGGAGCAGCGGTATTGAGGCGTCGGAATCTTCACGTCACACCTCCTGCGTCTCGACGGCCCAGTGCAGCAGGGCCAGCGCGTCGGCTTCGTTGTCGTCGGTCGGGGCGTGGCCACGCTCGCGAACGGACGCGATCACTTCGTCCTTGCCCGCATTGCCCTTGCCGGTCGCGTGCTTCTTGATCGTGCCGACCGGAACGCCCTGGTACGGGATGTTGTGATGCTCACACCACGCGGTCAGGTGCCCCATGAAGCCGCCATAGGCATGCGCCGCGTCCACGCCCGCGTGCCGTCGAACCTCCTCGAAGAACACAGCGTTGATGTGATTGCTGGCCGACAGCAGTTCATTGAGCCAGCGCTTGAATCGGAGAAAGCGCATGCCGCCGCCCTCGAATCGCTGCGGCTTGAAGTGCTCGGTGCCGCTGGTGATGGTGCCGTCCAGGTGCTGCAGTGCCCACCCGGTGTGTGTGCCCAGATCAAGGGCCAGGATCGTCGTGTTCATCGTCAATTGCTCCAGGTATCTGCTTATTCGGGGTCGGCGAGTGACGGATGCGACGGGTTATTGGCATAACGTCCTTTACGTGCGCGCACGTGTAGCGCGTTAATCAGGAAACCCGTCAAATCCGTCACTCGCCCCGTTTCTGTTGAATTGGGGTCAGTCATCGCGGTAGGGGTAGGCATGGCTGTACGCCTTGGGCCTGAGGGCCATGCCCGTGATGCCGCGAGCCCCTCCGGTCAGCCGACACTTCTCGAACTTGCGGGTCGCCATCAGCTCCGAGAAGCGTTTGACCGAGCCCACGTACTCGCCCGCGCGCTCGGCCCATTCGCGCCAGTCGGCGAACAGTTCGGAGACGCCTTCGCGGTGGGACTTGGCCAGCAGGCAGCGTTCTTCGATCCACTGCCCGAGCGCATCCTCGGCCTCGAAATACTCCTCGGTCGCCGACACCACGCTGGCGGGCGGTTTCAAGCCCTGGCGTTGCCAGCGGCTGCAGCCATCAACGGCCCACGCCAGAATTCCATCGCGCTCTTTGAGCAGCTTCTCGGTCAGCCTGCCATCGCGGCGCTCGGGCGGAATCGTCACCGTGAAGGGGATCAGATGCAGTCGCCGCTTCATCGCCTCGTCCACGTTGCGGATCGAGGGCTTGTGGTTGCCCGCGATCACCAACTTGAACTGCGGCACGTACTCGAAGAAGTCCTGGCGCATGAAGCGCGCTGACACCTTGTCGCCACCGGTGATGGCCTTGACCTTGGACTCGTTCCAGCGCCGTCCTTGCTCGGTTTCGATGGACGACACAAAGCGTGCGCCGCGCAGGCCCGCAAGATCGGTCGGATGCCGGTCGGTGCGCGCCTCCATGAAGGTGTCCATCGGCGCGTTGGCCGCGTAGTCACCCAGAATGGTGGTCAGCACGTTGACGAACACCGACTTGCCATTCGCGCCCGTGCCGTACAGGAAGAACAGCGCGTGTTCGCTGGTCACGCCCGTCAGGCAGTAGCCAACCATCAACTGCAGGTAGGCCATCAGCTCGGCATCGCCACCGGTGACGTCCATCAGGAACGCTCGCCACGTTGGGCAGGCGCTGTCCGGATTGCCCAACGGCGTGGCCGTGGTCACCTTGGTCATGCGGTCGTCGCGCCGGTGCGGGCGCATCCGGCCGGTGCGCAGATCGACCACGCCACCGGGGGTGTTGAGCGCCCAGACGTCAGCGTCCCATTCCTCAGCGGTGGATGCGTGCTTCGGGTCGGAGCGCGCGATCTTCTCGACCGAGGAGATCGTGGCGGAACTGGCCAGCTTGCCCTTGAGCCTCGGGTTGTCCGCTTTCAACGATGCATTGCGGCAGATGCCCCTGGAGAGATGCGACACGTACAGCACCTGATCGGGATTCCAGCGCACCCCCGTCCAGACCAGCCATTTGCCCCAGAGCGCGCAGTAACGCCAGTCCTCGCCATAGCGCCGGGTGAAGGCCGTGGATAAACCATCCTCGGTCGTCCAGTCGATGCCGGTCAGCAAGTCAGGTGATGGCGTTTCCTCGACCGAGCGCATCACCGGCATCCGCTCGCCGACGGCCAAAAAGCCGCCGACATCGAAGCCTTCGGGAATGGCATCGGCGGCGTCCCAGCCCTCCGGTTTGTCGTCGGGTGGCATGAGGATGGCGACGGTGGTCGCGCCCGCGTGCAGGATCGCTTGTGACGCGCGGTCGGCGTAGTCCCACCCCGGCGCATCGCGGTCGGGCCAGATCAGCACCGACTTGCCAGCCAATGGCGACCAGTCGGTCTTGTCGACCGGGGCATTGGCCCCGTGCATGGCCGTGGTCGCCACAACACCGCTGGCCATCAAGGCCTGCGCGCACTTCTCGCCCTCGACCAGAACGACGTGGTTGGCGGTGGCCAGACCCGGTTGGTTGTAGAGAGGTCGCGGCTCGGGCGGTGCCATCTTGCGGCGCTTGGCATCCCACGGGCGGAATTCCTTCTTGCCGCCGGGCGGGTCATAGCGGTAGACGACGGCGATCAGCTTGCCAGCCGCGTCGAAATAGTCCCACTTGGCCGTGGCCGGGCCGAGGTCGTCGACCGGGGCTTCCTTCTTTGCCTTGCGTACCGGCACAGAGCGAACGCGTCCAAGCAGATCGGCGGCTTCATCCAATACCCGAGGGAAATCGGTGTGAACATTCGCGCCGAGGTAGGCCGCGATCAGCGCAAAGATGTCGCCGCCGTCACCGGTCGCACGATCCGTCCACAGACCGGCCTTCTCACCTTCAAGCACCACCTCGAGGCTGTCGCCCGGGCTGCCGAGGATGTCGCCGATCAGGAACTTGCCCCGGCGCTTCTTGCCCGCCGGGAACATCGTGGTCAGCACCGATTCCAGACGCGCAAGCAGATCGGCGCGGATCTCATCGCGCTCAGATTCCCGGTTGTGTTCTGCAGGCTGTGTTGTGTCGTTGAAGTCGATCATTCGGCTCCCTCGACAGGTGCGTCCGCGTCCTGGGCATCACGACTCTGGACGGCGGTGCTGCGCGTGGCCCACGCGGAAAGTTCGGACAGTCGGTAGCGCACCAGACCGCCCATCAGGTAGTGCGGAATCCGGTACTTGGTGCGCATCGCGTGGTCGGCGAACCAGTAGTACGGCAGGCGCAAGGCGGCGGCCGCCTGCTTGGCGTCGATCATCGGTTCGATGCCGATGGCCGGAGTGTTGTTGTCGGTCATGCTTGTGTCCTCCAGCAGCGGTCTTGCCAAGCGCACATCCGGCATTCGAAATGGGTCGGATCAACAAAGGCGCGCGGCAGGAGTTCTCCGGCCTCGGTCGCCGTGATGACCTTCACCGCCCGATCCGACATGCGTTGGGCCAGGGCTGCGTCAAAGGGCACGAGCTCGGCGTAGATCTCCATCGTGTCGGCGTTGATCGCCGTGAAGATCGCCGGGTACTCGTGCAATTCGAGATAGGCTTGGTAGATCGCCACCTGCGCGGCGTAGACGGGCTTGGCCACGGCGAGCCGGTTCTTCTCCAGATCGCGCCAGGACTTTGAGCCCAGGCACTTGTTTTCCCAGAGCGCCGGATAGGCGAAGCCCTCCGGGCCACCGACGATGACGCCGTCGATGTGGCCCTGCAGGCGGCCGTCGGCGACCGAAAAACCGAACTGCTCACCGCTCGGTTTGTGGGTGCGCAGATCGAAGCCCGCATCCCGCAGCCAAGCAACGGTGCATTGCTCGTTGACGTGGCCGCGCTCGAAGATGCGCAGCATCCGGCCCTGAATGTCCCGCCCGTGATCGATGGGAGCCTTGGCGTATTCGAACTGCAACGCACGTTCGCAGGCCACGCCCAGACGCGAGGCACCGAGGTACTGGCGTTCGGACTGCTTGGCGCGAGCCTGCTGCATCCCGGCGTCGACCAGGGCGGTGATCTGGCCCGAGATGCTCGAAGTGGAGTTGAAGTCCATCATGGCGTCGTCTCCCAAGGCAGGTCGTCTTCCATATCCGCGAACGGATTGGCTGAAGTCGGCGTCATGGGGTCGGGCATCGGCGTCATGCCGCGCACCGGCGGGTACTTGCTCACCTCGTGGTGCTCGACCATCGCCTCGGTGTAGCAAGTGACGATGGCATCGATCACCTGCAGCGCCTCGGCTTCGGAGTAGTCACCGAGCGGCTTGGTGAAGCCGATCTCGCCTGCAGCCTCGCCGAAGGACTTGAGGCACTTGCGCATTGCGGCCAGTTCGACATCAGACGGATCGATCATGGCGACCCCCTTGATGTCGGTGCGACCTTCCTTGGCCCGCAGCCAGTTGCCGTACATCGCGTGGAACGCGGTCTGGCAGCGTTGCGAGCAGAACACCCAGTCGATGGGGTAGCGCCGGGGATCGCCGACTCCGTGTCGGTTGTCGGTGTGGCCGAATCCCCGGGCCTGTCGTTTGCAGACCCAGCATTTCACGCCACCTCCTCAAAGTCTTCGGCAAGCAGCGCCAACTGCAGCGAGCCGCCCGCGAAGGCCGCCTCGCAGCGGCGGTCGAAGTCGCGGTAGCAGGTCGAGCTGCGCGCAATGGCGGTGACCGCGTGAATCTGCGTTTCCAGACGGGCGAGGCCCTGATCGGACAGCCACTGGTGGTGCTTCTGCGAGATGCCCTTGCGGGCGCGGATCTCGTCGATCAGTGTGGAGGGCAGTACTGGCCCATAGACCCAGCGCTGCGTGATCTGGCCGACAACGTGGGGCGGGTTCTGGTCGTGGCCCTGGTACTTCCAGCCGAACAGCCGGTAGAGGGCGCGGTAGTAGTCCGGGTGGAAGCGGCGCTCCCACGAAGAGCACGACTGGCGCAGCAGCTTGGAGATCAACTCCTGCAATGCGTCCGGTGCACGGTGGTGCTGAAAACCTGTCGCTTCGTCGATCAATGCGACTTCGCCGGTGGTGGCCAGCGAACGCATGATCGTCAGACAGTTGCCGACGATGCCCTGGCGGGCACGGTGCAGCGAGCCAGTGATGGCTGCATTCACCACGGCGGAGGCGACATCGGCAATGATGCCTGCTGGGAAGAACTGCGTTTGACGGCCCGACGGCAGCAAAATCGGCCCGGACGTTTTCTCCAATAGTGACAATGAGTTAGGTGCGATTTCAGCCAGAAATCGGGCAAAACGGCCACCCTTGTGCGACTCGTGGAAGCCGAGCAGTCTGGCAAGTTCCTTGCGGACGTAGCCGCGCTCACCGGTGGTGAGCACGACCGCTTCGCATTCGAGATCGTCAAATCGGACGATTCCGTAGTGGCTGGCTGTGTGAAGATTTGCGTTCATGGCGGCCTCCTCATTGAGCCCAGGACGGTTTGCCCGTCACTGGTGCGCGTTGCGGGGCTGGCGCTTGAAACGCTGGTGCTGCCTGCGCCGGAGCGCCGGAATTGCCACCACCGGGATTCGCCTTGACCGGAACACCCATCAACTTGGCGTAATCCGGGTGGTCAGGCTCGACCGCGACCTTGACCACGTTGCGGTCTTGGCCCTTGCTGTCCTTCTCGATGTCCACGCGGGCCAGGAACTCCAGACCATCGAGTTCGTGAAAGCCCGTGATGCGGCGCGCGGCGGCGGCCTGCGGACTGTTGTCCTGCGGGTGGACGTTGCGGGCGCTGTTGAGTGCAGCGCGGATGAAGCTGCGCCCCATCTGGCCCCAGGTCGGCCCCTTGGGGGAGTACAGCCCGATGTTCGACCACAGCTTGCGCTTTGCGTAGTCACCGCCAGTGACGACAAACTCCGCAGCGAGGTACACGGCCCCAGTGTCGAAAGACTGGGTGGCGTAGCCGCCCGTCCATCCTTGGCTCTGGTCGTCATAGCCACCCGGTTTCACAGTCATGCGCATTGGCGCAATGACGCCCTTCGGGATCAAATCGAAGCCAGACTGTTGGGGGTCGGCATCCTGAAAATCAAAATAGTTGGAAGACATGGCGATTACTCCTTGGATTCGGTGGTGTTCTGGGTGGCAACGCTGGGTGCAGGGAGAGAGCCCGCGCACTTGGCGATCAGCGCGCCGAGATGCGGCGGCTCCAGCAGGTCGAGACGACCGCTGCGGTCTTTGGCCGGGAAGGCGTAGGGATTGACGGTGTGCGTGACGAAGGCGCGGTAGGAACTGCCGTCCTCGGCCTTGATCTCAGCCAGCGTTACGACCTCGTCGACGATGCCGGGCAGCTCCAGGCTGGTCTTGCTGCCCTCGATCTGCGGGACGAACACCTTGCGGTTGAAGTCGTCCAGGCGCTCGTCGAGGATCGCAACGAACACCACGTTCTTGCCCCGTGCGTGCTGCAGGTGGGTCAAGGCACCGATCATTTCTTGGCCGAGCAGCCCGTAGGCCGCACGCAGATCAGGCTTGCCGGAACGGTCGCTGACCGCGCCGGGCTGGGTCTTGCACCACGCAAAGCACTGGCGTGACAACTGCGTGATCGAGTCCAGAAAGAAGGTCTGGTAACGATCAAGCTGCGTGGCATCGCCAAACTTCTCGATGACGTGGTCGTAGTGCGCCTGCGAGAACGCGCTCTCCGGCGGCAGCGACTTGTCCGGGCCCGCGAGGAACACGAAGAAGTCGCGGCTCTCAGGCCAGGACGCCGGGCGGATGGTGTCGCCCGGCCAGTCGGCCACCGCCAAGTCGCCTGCCTCGATGTCGAGGAACAAGGTGGTGGCGGGGTCGAGGTCTTTGAGCCGGGAGGTTTTGCCGATGCCGGATTTGCCCAGCATCAGCAGCTTCACGCCCTTGCGCTCGGCCATGCGCTCTACGGCGGACACGATGGGGAGCTTTTTCATGCTTCACCCCCATCGGTGCTCAGGGTGAAGGACGGCTTGCCTGAATCCACCGTGCGCGCAGCGGCGAACTGCTGTTGCAATGCCGGAGGCCAGTTGGTGTACCGGGACTCGGAGACAGCGAGCTTGATGTCGAGGTAGCCCTCGACCTTTTCGCCGGAGGCCACGATGCGCTCGGCGATTTCGCTCAACTGTTTCTGGTTCCAGCTGATCTTCTTGGGCAGCTCGAACTTGATGCGCAGCGGGCCGTCGCTGATGTGGGCTGTGCCGAAGTCGCGGCCAGATTCACGCAGCGCGGCGCGGGCCTGCTCGCCGTAGCACTGATCCAGCGCGGCATCGAACTTGGTGCGTGCCTTCTTGAGCCAGTCGATGGCAGCGTCGAGGTTTTTGTCGACCTCGCGCTTCTGCTCGGGCGGCAACGCGGCCAGTTGGCTCACGGACATCTCGGCGATGTCGGCGGGGAAGATGGTCAGATCGCTCATGGCCGTCCTCCTCACTGGTACGCACGAGCGAAGGTCGAGTAGCGCGAAACGCGCCGCTCGAAGGCCTCGACTTCGGCGATGAGGTAGGTGACGCGCGCCCCGAACTTGCAGAAGATGGGGCCGAGCTGTTCCTGCCGCCAGCGGCGCAGGGTTTTGACGGAGAGCCCCCAGCGGGCGGCGAGCTCGTTCTCGTCAAGGGCGATGCGCGTGACACCGCCCGGGATGGGCCGGGTGATATTCCGGCCGGGTTGAATAGATGGGACTTGGTTTTGCATTTGGAGCACTCCTTTCGTTGAAGTGCTCCTATTTCCTCGCATATCAGACTGCGATATTTCGCAGTCTTCTCGCAGAAATCACGCAGAAATTACAACGCCCTGATCCTCAAGCCACTTCTGTCTCCGCCCCAGTGGATTCCGTCGCGTGCTGATAATCCGGAACGCCAATACTCAATTCCCACAGGCGCGGTTTGCTGTTGCCATCGGCACCTCGAATGTAGGAAGACCATTCCGGCGCACCTCTGAAAAACTCATTCATCGAACGAATTTGTTTCCCGGCAGCATCTTCGAGTTGGAGCTTGGTGCATTTACGCTTTTTGCTTGTCCAAGCGTTCACCAGCAATTCCACGACATCGACCCATTCCTTCGTCGTCAGCGACCAAGGTTCCGGCCAAGGGCCGACAAGCAAGGCATTTCGAGCATCTTCTTTGATCAGGGTTGGCATGTCCGTCGCTGCTGCTGCAGCTTGCCTGCGACGCACATCGCCCTCGACCCTGGCCATATCAATGCAGACCTGACCATTTACCTCATGAGCCAGGGCATCGAGCGCCACGACAATGCCAGGGCCAAGGAACCGGCGGGATGAGCCTGTGGTCGTGGTCAGTACGATGGTCAAACCAAGATTCGACTGCCGCAGCGCGGTGTCCACCTTGTCGGCGTGCTTCGGCTCCCAGAGACGCGACACGAGCGCGACCGGCAGACGCTGATCGCCCATGCGGTAGTTGCCGAGCACGTAGGGCTCCTGCTCATCCACGGTCAGTGGGACGTCGACCAGTTGCTGCTTGAGCAGTTGATCCAGCCGTTCGCGCAGGTAGGATTTGTCGACCGAGTATCGACACAAATCGCCGTCAGAAAGCTCGTAGCGCTCACCGCTGAGATCGTCCAACGCCCAGGTGTTGGTACTGTTGAAATTCGCCTTGAGGCGTCGAAATCCAGGCTGACCGTCCTCATCTTCGACGGGAACCGTGATGTGTTCACCGGGGGCCTTTTTCTTGAGCAGGCCTTTGCTGACGAGATCGGCTGCAGGAAGGTCGAGCGCCGTCAGCAGGTGGCCGTCAACGTCATCAACAGCAAGATCGAGCAGTTTCATCTCGGCACGGAAAAGCGTCAAGTCGGCTCCAACCTTGGCGGGTTGCACCCGCTTCATCACACCGAGCGATGTCAGGATGTCCTCGCCGCATCGGCGCAGCCGAGGATCAGGCAGCGCCAGCAGATTGCAGGAGCCACGCTGGCCCACGGTAATGTCGAGCGCGCGTTCATCTTCCTCGCCATCAAAGCGAATCACGAACGACAGCTTCACTTCGAGGACTGAGCGGCAGCTCGCCAGCGGGTTGCGGTCGCCAAAGTGCTGCTCGGAGACGCCCCAGACGTTGTCGCTGCTGGCCAGCGCCAACGTGACGCTGTGGCGCGTGTGGCCGAGCGTCACGGACAGCGATGAAATCCAGGCGTCGAGGATGACCGCGCCATTGGCCTTGGCATCCCTGAGATTCACGGACTGTTTGAACATCGCCAACTCGTAGCTGACCGCGTCCACCGGCTGCTTCGAGAGTGGCTTCTCGAAGCCGATCACGGCGAAACGGTCTGCGAGTTGCTTGGCGGTGCCCTGCTTGTCGGAAAGCACATGCACTTTGTTCTCGGCGGGGTCATACACCAGCGTCGCTTCAAGCGCTGGCGTAAACAGGAGCAAGTCGCGCCGCCGATCCTTCATCTGGCGCAGCAACTTCATCTTGCCGGGGTGGTAGACGACCAGATAGTGCAGTCGCCGCTTGGCGTCTTCGTCGCCGTCATCCATCTCGAAGTGAATGACCTCGCAGCTCTTCTTGGACTCTTCGTCCAAGCCGAGAATCTCGCCGACACCCTCGTGCAATTTCTCGGCGACCTCTTTCGTCCATTCGAAGTTACGGCCATCGCCATCGCGCACCGTGAAACCGAGAAATTTCTTGTGCCCGTGGAAATGGTGCGTCAGGTAGATCGTCTCGATCTGATCGAAGATGCGAGGGGCCTTCACGCGCAGCCAGATCAACCGGGTCATCGCGTCAGCCGCTCGGTCAAAGGTGGTGATCTCCGGGTGATTTTCGAATTCGATTTCCCCGAACGCGTGCTCCAACATCTCCTCGGTGCGGAAGCGCACCAGTTGGAGGAGGCGCACGGCCTCTTGGTCAGCAATGGTGATGTCTTCGCGCTTGACCGATGGGATGCATTCAAGCAACTCCGTGCGGGCCTGATGCTCTGGTTTGGACGCGTCGAGCACGCCAAGGAATGCGAATTTGTCGACCTGCGCCAGCAGCGCGATGGACGTCAGGGTCGCCGAATTGATCAGGTCGGCGACGTGCTTGCTGTTCTTCTGAGATTTCTTGGCCACTCGATGCTCCTTGAACATTGCTGAGTGGCTTTCCTCCCGTAAATGGACTCACCCTCAGCGTCAGACGTTTTTCACGGGATGATTCCCAACCTGATCTTGGTCTTGATGCTGGACAGCCAGTCATCGCGATACTGCAGGGCCAGGGCGTCGAGGTTGACTCGACCAACGCCTGCCTTGCGAGCCAGATCCTCCAACGAGATCATGCAGTCCAGCCACCCCAGACCATTCGATGCGACCAGGGCGGCCTTGTCGGCCGTCGTGACCACGATGACATGTGACGGCAGCAGTTTGTTGGCGAACAGCCACGCAAAAAGATGCTTTTCGCCATCGTCGAGCGTGCTGCTCGGAGGATGGCTCAACACCAACGTGGCGAGTTCCTTGCGGCTGACCGAATGTTGCCCGGCAAGGCCTGCCTTCAAGCTCGCAGGCGGGACGGCAACGTGACGAGGATCACCGGGGTTGCCGGTCAGCGTTTCCTCGACACACTTCTCGACGGTTTCGATGGCGAAGTGATTACTGATGGCCGTCCAGCAACCCGTTCGGAACGATTCGAGGATGACATTGGTGTCCGCGAAGACTCGGATTTTCTGCATACCGTTCTCACCTCACAGCTCGAACGGTGCGGTGAGGTCGTACTGAGCGAATAGCTCGTTCAACCCACCCAGGCCAAGGCCCATGGCCTTGGCCGCTTTGCGAGCCGACAGCCGTCCGTTCTCCAGGGCCTCGTGAAGCATCTTCACGAAGGTGGGCGAGAACCGTTTGGGCGGGCCTGACACTGATGGCCGCTGCTTTTCCTGAGAAAGGCCGCGTCGAGTGTCTTCACCGATGAGCTTGAGGTTAAACAGCCGCCATGCCAGCGTGACCGGAGCAACCCTGAGCAAGGCTGCAACTTCGCACAGATGCGCAATGTCGTCGAGGCGGTCGCGCTCGATCAGCTTGTCGAGGGCGGCGCTCGGCATCAGCAGCGCAGCGGCGAAGCTGTTTGCCAACTGCTCGATGCGCTTGCCCTTGTTGCGTTCTTCGACGGAGTTCGATTCCCGGTGATCCGGCTTCATCGCGTCCCAGGTCAGGGCATGGAAAAGTTCGTGCGCCAGATCGAAGAAGCGTCGGGCTTCGCTCTCGTTGCGGTTGATCAGGATGACGCCCATCTCCTCCAGGTGGCAGGTAGCCCCCGAGATGGACTGTCCGTCGGCGGTGTCGACCGTGTCGACGAACAACACCGGAATGTCCAGCTCGCGCTCGATCTTGTCGATCAAGCCTTCAGCCGGAATGACGCCGAGATCGAGTTCGGCGACCAGACTTTCCGCGCGTTCCTGTGCATCCTCGTAGGAAGACTGCGCGGACAGTCGCAGAGCGCGTTTGAGTACGCTCGCGCGGCTGTCCTGTTGCTCGCGCAGCCAGCGAAGCAGACCGATCCATTGACCGGCCTTCAGCTCGAATCCGTCGAGACCGTCCTCCGGCACCTCCGGGGCGGCACGCCAGGAGAACTGCGCTTCGCCAGCGACAGCAAACGGGTCGATGAAGAACTCGATGTCGCGATCCAGCAGGTCGGACAGCGTCAGCATCTCATCCGGCTTCAGGGCGCGCTTGCCATTTTCGATGTCAGAGACCGTCTGACGGTCGTTCAGGCCCAAGCCTTGGGTGAGCTGATCCTGCGTCCAGCCCTTGGCCTCGCGCGCCGCTTTGACGCGGTAGCCGATCAGCTTTTGCGAGATCTTTTCGAGCATGGCAGTCACCTCCTAAACCAGCATTCTAGTCTTGCGAAGTTAAGAAGGCAAGAATGTCTTGCAAAGTACTGTTTGCATGTTCCGCCGATTGCCCTGCGTTGCCATCCGCTTCGGAACATCGCGCACATCATCTGTGACGGTTGCAATTCCTCGGAGCCGTCATGAAGAACCTCGAACTCGCATCTCCCTCAGAGATGTCCGCCAGCGCCCGCGCTGGTGAAATCACCGCCATCCTTGCGGCCGCCATCGTCCGCACCGTCGTCGCAGAAGCGCCAAAACAGAGAGAAGTTGGCCTTGGCTTCCTGCCCGACCAGCGCGTTCATACAACCCCCTATCAATAGGAGAAGTTGTGATGAACGAGAAACAAGCATCCGTCGCCGCGCGGATTGCGGAGCTGTCGAGCCTGCCCATCGCCGAGTTGTGGCCAGTGTGGGATCGGTACTTCAGCAGCCGCCCCATCAACCCTAACCGCGTCTTCATCGAGTCGCGCATTGCCTACAAGATGCAGGAGGAAGCCTTCGGCGGTCTGGCGCATAACACGCGCCAGCGCCTGGAGGCCATCGGTGCCAAGCATTCCAAGATCAAGCTGCGGGCACGGCCGCGCGACACCAACTTCGCGCCCGGCACCGTGCTGCTGCGCGAATGGGGCGACCGCGAGCACAAGGTGGCGGTCACCGCCGAAGGCCTGTTCGAATACGAGGGCAGCACCTTCAAGAGCCTGACAGCCGTGGCCCGGCAGATCACCGGCACGCACTGGTCGGGGCCGCTGTTCTTCGGCCTGACCGGCAAGGCAGGTGCGCAATGAAAGATGCCGTCCAAATCGCCTCTCCCAAGGCACGCAAACGCTGCGCCGTCTACTGCCGGGTGTCTTCGGACGAGCGCCTTGACCAGGAGTTCAACTCCATCGACGCGCAGAAGGAAGCTGGCCACGCCTATGTCGCCAGCCAGCGCGCCGAGGGCTGGATTCCGGTGGCCGACGACTACGACGACCCCGGCTTCTCCGGCGGCAACACGGATCGGCCGGGGCTAAAACGCCTGATGGCCGACATTGAGCGCGGCCAGATCGACATCGTGGTGGTCTACAAGATCGACCGCCTGACGCGCAGCCTTGCCGACTTCTCCAAGATGGTCGAGGTGTTTGAGCGCCACGGCGTGTCGTTCGTGTCGGTCACGCAGCAGTTCAACACCACCACATCGATGGGGCGGCTGATGCTCAACGTGCTGCTGTCCTTCGCCCAGTTCGAGCGCGAGGTCACCGGCGAGCGCATCCGCGACAAGATCGCCGCCAGCAAGCGCAAAGGGATGTGGATGGGTGGCGTGCCGCCGCTCGGCTTCGACGTCGAGAACCGTCTGCTGGTCATCAACGACACCGAGGCGGCGGTGGTGCGGCGCATCTTCGAGGAGATGCTGACCATCGGCTCGCCCACCCAGATTGCCGCCAACCTGACTCTGGATGGCATCACCACCAAGGCGTGGACGACACAGGACGGCCAGACGCGGGCAGGCACGCGCATCGACAAGAAGTACCTGCACAAGCTGCTGCGCAACCGCATCTACCTCGGGGAGTTGTCGCACAAGGGCAGTTGGTACCCGGGCGTGCATCAAGCCATCATCGATCCCGGGCTGTGGGGCCGGGTTCACGAGGTGCTGGCCAAGGATGGCCACACTCGGTCGGTCGAGACCAAGATCAGGTCGCGCACCGACGCGTTGCTGCGCGGCCTGCTGTACGCGCCCTCGGGCGAACGGATGTACCCGACCTACTCGCGCAAGAACGGGCGCAAGTACCACTACTACGTGTCCAAGTCGGAAGCGCGATTCGGCGCACCGGGCAAGAGCTACGAGCGCCTGCCCGCGCCGGAGATCGAGGGGGCGGTGGTGGCCCAGATCCGCACGGTGCTGACCAGCCCGGAGACCGTGGCGTCGGTGGTGCGGCACATCCAACGCAACGGGGCCCAGATCGACGAGGCCACCACCGTGATGGCGATGGGGCGGCTCAACAACGTGTGGGATCAACTGTTCCCGGTCGAGCGCCACCGCATCGCCAATCTGATGATCGAGCGCATCGACCTCGTCCACGCGGGCGAGGTGCAGGGGATCAAGGTGAAGTGGCGTGAGGTAGGTTGGAACGCGCTCATCGAAGAGTTCGGCCCGGACAGCATTGGTGCTGAACTGCTGGAGGTCGAAGCCTGATGGACGAGTCGATGGAAACCTTTGTGCCCCTGACGTTTCGCCGACGGGGCGTCCAACGCGTGGCTGCCGACGACCGGCACGTCCACGACGTGACCCTGCTCGACGGTGTGGCGCGCGCCTTCTACTGGCAGCATCTGCTGGACACCGGCGCGATGCAGAGCGGGTCGGCCATCGCCCGCGCCGAGAAGCTGCACCACTCGGTGGTCAACGAACTGCTGCGACTGACCCTGCTGGCCCCCGACATCATCGAGCAGTTCATGGCGGGCAAGCAGCCACGGCGGCTGACGCTGATGTGGTTTCAGCGAAACCGACTGATGGTCGACTGGCACACCCAGCGCCAGCTCATGGCCAGTTTCGAGGGGGACGCATGAGTCTCAAGCATCGCGGCCGGGCCAAAGGTGACCCAGTGACGTATCAGACGCCGCTGCCCGCAGGCGGCGTGCAGATGGAAACCTTCCTGCCCTGGACGTTGGTGCGCCGGGGCCTGAAGAAGCAGGTCATCACGCCGCTGGACGCGCCGCAGGAGTTTCTGGACGAGGCCCAGCGCGAGCGGCAGGTGCGCGAGATGGCGCAAGACACCCCCTTGATGCGGGCGCTCGGCCTCGCGCACCACTGGCAGCGCCTGATGGATGAGGGCCGGTTCATGTCGATCACCGAGATTGCCGAAGCCGAAGGGGTCGACCTCGGTCGTGCCAGCCGGATCGCCCGCTTGGCACAGCTGGCGCCAAGCATCGTCGAGGCCTGTGCGACCGGTGCTGCTTCGGGCGTGACACTGGAAAGCGTCGGCCGCCGTGCCATCCCCGTGCGATGGGATGCGCAGCGCGAACTTCTACGGCTGTCGTGATCAGCCGCTGCAGCAGCTACCCTTGCCGCGCTCCTGGATCGGCGGGCACGGCACCGTGCCGTAGGAGCAGTAGACGCAGCAGTCTCCCGGCTTGGGCTTGAGTACCGCATGGCACTGCTCGCATTCGTAAAACCACTGGCAGGCGTCGGTGGGCATCGTCTCGGTCTTGACGTAGCCGCATTCGGGACAGGTCAACGTCGAGTCAAGGATGACTGCGGTTGTCACTTGACGGCCCCCACCAAAGTCGCGGGATAACCGGCGTCTTTGGTGGCGAGCCTGAGCGCGTCAACGCTTGTCTTCGCGTCATCAAACGTCACTTTGGCCTCGCGCCGATCAAGATTCACTTCGGTCTTGCTGACGCCGGACACCTTGGTCAGCGCCTTCTTCACGGTGATCGGGCAGGCGGCGCAGTTCATGTCCGGTACCGACAGCGTGACGGTTTGCGTGGCAGCCCAGAGTGGCGATGTCAGTGTGACCAATGCGACCAGGGCAACGAGCTTTTTCATGGCAATTTCCTTTCAGTAAAACCACGGTGCAATCAGCGGGAAACCGAGCGCAACCACCACCAGCCCCACAACGATCCAGAACAGCGCCCTGTAGTTGCGGTTGACCTCGGGTCGCGCGCAGACCTGCCCAGGTTCACAGGTGGCGACCGGTCGCCAAATACGCCGGTACGCGAAAAACAGCGCCACGACCGCCGCTCCGATGAAGATGGGCCGGTAGGGTTCGAGCAGGGTCAGGTTGCTGATCCACGCGCCGGAGACGCCGAGCGTGATCAGCACCAAGGGACCGAGGCAGCAGGTCGAGGCGAGGATCGCCGCCAGACCGCCGGTTAGCAGCGCGCCGCGCCCGCCGTTTCGAGAAATGGTTGGGGAATCTGATTTCATGGCGTAAGCTTACTTCCGTACTTAAGTACGGAGTCAAGCACCATGAACGAAATACCCGAAAACCTGACCATCGGCGTCCTGGCGGATGCCGCCGGGGTCAATGTCGAAACCATTCGCTTCTACCAACGCAAGGGCCTGATGAATGAGCCAGACAGACCCCTTGGCGGCATCCGTCGCTACGCCGATGCTGATCTGGCACGTGTGCGCTTCATCAAGTCGGCTCAGCGACTGGGGTTCAGTCTGGACGAGATCGCGGACTTGCTTCGACTTGAGGACGGGTCGCACTGCACCGAAGCCCGCGAACAGGCCGAGCGCAAGCTGGGGGACGTGCAAGCTCGGCTTGCCGACCTTCATCGCATCGAAGCCGCGCTGCAGGGGCTCGTCGAGCGCTGCTGCGCCGCCAGCGGACAGGTGCGGTGTCCGCTGATCTCCGCTTTGCAAGAGGCGTGAGTGCCCAGACCGGTCAATCTCCGTTCTCGGTCGCCGCAGCCTGAGCAGACGAGAACCACAACTGCCAGCCCTCGAACCCGCGAAAACAGTGAGCTTGGGCACTTGGACGGTCAAGAGGCCAGCAGAGAACAGAGAGAGAAAAACGTCGGAATGCGCGCCTGGATCGGAGACTTCAGGAGGGGCGCGCTCAAGAGGCCAAGGCCGGAAACCGCGCCAATACAGGGGGAACAGGCAAAAAAAATCCCAACCGGATAAGGGTTGGGATTTCACATTATGGTGGAGGCGGCGGGAATCGAACCCGCGTCCGCAAGCACTCTACAGGCAGTTCTACACGCTTAGCCTGTGTATTTGGATCTCATCTGCCGCATTGCCCACAGGCGGGCCGGTGGCAGACCAGTCACCTTGGATTTAAGCCGCGCTCAAGTGACCCGAGCGAAGCCGATTCTGGTTAGGTGACACTGCTGCGGGTTGCCCCGCCCGGCGTTCAGACCCACCGGTGCAGCGCTAGCCGCGATTAGGCGGCCAGTTTTACGTCAAACGTAGAGTCGTTGGCGTTTATTGCGTTTCTGATGTTTAACGAGGGTCCAGAACCTCGGCGTGCCCCACTCTGCTTTGCAACCCACGTCGAAACCAGGTCGCCCCCAGACAGACTTCAAGTATAGGCGGCGGGGCCGGTTTCAAGCGGGCTCGGCGCCCTCGGCACCGCGCTCCTGGTACTGGCTCACTGCGGCGTCGTAGAGCGTGTGGCGGTACTGCGCATAGTTGGCAAAGGCCTGCTGTGCAGCCGCGAGGTCTCGTGCGCGCAGTGCATCGAGCAACGCGCCGTGCAAGGCCACGAGCTGCTGGCGGTCCTGCAGCTTGTAGCTGATGAGATTGCCGATCGGCTGCAGGCCTTCGAGCAGGGTGTAGCTGAAGTACTCGATGATCTTGTTGCCGGCCGCGCGCACCATGGCACGATGGAATCGCACCTCGGCGGCGCAAAAGGCGCCGTTGGCGGTGGCGGGGTCGCTGAGCTCATCGAGCGCCGCCTGCAGCTCGGTCAGATCGTCGTCGGTGCGACGCTGCACGGTGAAGGCGAGCAGGTTGGATTCGATCAGGCTGCGCGCCTCGCAGATGGCGGCGGCGTCGAACTCGCCCGAGCTGGTGAGCAGCAGCGCGGGCGTGACCAGATTCATGCCGGCCTCTTCCAGCGAGGGGCGGTTGACGAAGTTGCCGCCAGCCGGGCCGCGCTTGGAGCGGATGAGGTTCTGCGCAGCCAGGCGCTTGAGTGCTTCGCGGATGGTCGGGCGGGACACACCGAAGCGCTCGGCCAGCTCGGCCTCGGTGGGCAGCTGCTCGTCGGCGCGCAGGCGGCCTTCCTGAATGGCGCGGCGCAGCTGCTCCTCGATCTGCTTGGAAGCGCTTTCGGTGACGATCGAGTCGCTGGCAAACAGCATGGCAAGGCCTCTGGCAAGAGAAGCATTGATTAGACCGTGTAAAGATAGACGTGCATAGCAATTAAAAATATTTGTTTGACATTTATCAGACGCAGCCCATATTCTGCTGCAACGCAACAAGGCGGCCCGTTGCGTCACCCCTGAGTCGGTCGGCACCCAAGTGCAGCCGGCAAATCCCTAGAACATGGCCGCATCCTTCTCCTGGATCGGACCGGCTCCCATGCATCAGGCCCCACCCGTGCGACACGGCGTTCGCAATCTCGCGCAACACGCCGCAACACCCTCCATACCGCGCAACGCGCTCACCATGCTGCGCGCCACGCTCACGATTCTCATGGCGCTGTGCTGCGCCCTCTTGGCGACGCAAGCATGGGCCCGTACGGCGACGCCGGCCGCCCTGCCGCACTTGGCTACGGTCAGCAGCACCACAGACAGCGCCAAGCCCAGCTCCACAGGCCTCGTCATTGCGGTCGAGGCGAACTCCTGGCCGATCTCGTTTGCCGACGCACAGGGCCGCGCCGACGGCATCGTGGTCGACTATCTGCGCGAGCTCAGCCGCGCTGCGCAGCTGCCGGTGGCGGAAGTACGCCCCCTGCCCTGGCCGCAGGCGCTGGCGGCGCTGAAGGCTGGCGAGGTGGACATGATCATGGGCGGCGCGCGGACGCCCGAGCGCGAGCAATACGCCGTGTTCACGCCGGCGTTCTATTCCACCTCGCTGGTGCTGGTGTCCCACGCAGACGGCATGCACGCGCAGAAGCTCGACCAGCTGGCGGGCAAGCAGCTCGCGCTGATGGATGGCCTGTTCGTGGCCGAGCGCCTGGCCGCGCAGAATCCGGACATCCAGCTCGTGCGCCGGACCTCGCAGCCCGAGGCGCTCGATGCGGTGGCCCTGCGAGAGGCCGATGCGGCCTTCGTGCACATCGAGGTCGCCGTGGCGATCATGAACCGCACCCGCGAGCACCCGTGGATGATCACCGGCGTGCCGACCAACGCCCAAGCCGATCTGGCCGTGATGCTGCACCCGCGCCAGGCGCAGTGGGTGCCCGCCCTGACGCAGGCCATCAACAGCCTGAGCGCCGCGCAGCACCAGGCCATCCGCGCCAAGTGGCTGACCCAGAGCGCCGCCACGGGCATGACCTGGGAGGACGTCCGCAAGGCCAGCCTGCCCTGGCTGCTGCTGTTGCTGGCGGTGCTGGGCGTGTCGATCGGCTGGGCGCTGCGCCTGCGCCGCGAGATGGCACGACGCCGCGACGCGGAACGGGCCGCTCGCGTCGCTGAAGTTCATGCCCAGTCCATGGCCGATGCGCGGCAGGGCTTCATCGCCTACCTCGCGCACGAGACGCGCAACCAGGTGGCGGCGATTCACGGCGCACTGACGCTGCTCGATTCGCACAAGGACCTCTGGAGCCAAGCGCGCCTGAGCGAAAGCCTGCGCGCATCGCTGAATGCCCTGACCTGCCTGCTCAATGTCTCGCTGGATCAGGCGCAGATCGACGCCGGCCGATTCACCCCCGTGCTCAGGCGCATCGACCTCAATGCGCTGGCGGCGCGCATCGTGGCGGAGTTCGAGCCGCTGGCCTGGCAGAAGCATCTGGTGCTGCAGATCTGCGTGGACCCCACCCCCTGCTACATCACCACGGACGAGCAGCGCGTGGAGCAGATCGTGCGCAATCTCGTGGTCAATGCCATCAAGTACACGCACAAGGGCTACGTGCGGCTGCTGGTGCGCGCCACCGGCACGGATGAGGTGCAGGTGGAGGTGCAGGACACCGGCCCCGGCCTGAAGCTCGAAGACCTGCGCAGCCTGTTCCAGCCCTTTGTACGCGCCAGTACCCGCGCGCAGGAGATCGGCAGCGGCCTGGGGCTGGCGATGGCGCGCGAAGTCGCGCGCCACCTGGGCGGCGATCTGGATGCCACCAGCCAGCCCGGCCGGGGCACCAGCTTCACCCTGCGCCTGCCCACGCGCGACGCGCTTTCCATGCAACCGGCTGCGGCGCCGGCCTGATGTGCCGGCGCTCCGATCGCGCTTGGCAGGCCGCTTGAAGGCTTGACACAGATCAAGGGCATGCAGCCCGCGCCAACAGGCCAGCGGGATTCGCTCCCGGCTTGATGGCACCGGCAAGCGCGATGGATTAGGGTTTCCACCAGCAGCCGAGCCGGCCAAGGGGCCGCGTTTGCGGGCTGCGCGCATGCCTCTGGAGCGGCCCATGGACACTCGCAGCCCTGATCCCCGGTCGCGTAGCACGGATACGTCCGTGTCACGCTTCGCCCAGTCCTTGAAGTCCCACGGCTTCCGATCCTGGTACGAGCGCCAACTCATCATCAGCCATGGCTTCATGGTCACGGGGCTGCTGTGTGTGGTGGCTCTGGCGGCCTGGATCGAGGAAAGCCGCCAGCACGCGGCGCTGTCTGATCAACTGATCGGCTTTGCCTTTGCCGCGCTGGGCGGCTGGTTCGGCCTGCAATGCCTGCGCGAGTACCGCCGCAGCCTCATCACGGCGGAATTCGTCAGCGGCCAGGCCTCCTGTCCGAACTGCGAAACCTACGGGCGCCTGACCATCCTCGATGCCGAAGGCGAGCACGCGGTGCGCGTGCGCTGCAAGCATTGCGCGCACGAGTGGCTGATCGAGGACGAGCCGAACAAGCAGCTGCCCTCGACCTGAACCTGGGCGCTCCAGCGCGGCCCATTCAGCGCGTGATCCAGCTCAAGACCGCGTGCTACATTCGCGCCCCCTCGCGGGTGGCGCAGCACTGACCAGAACGCCGGCATGCCGATGCGCATGACCGAGCCCCACAGTCTGCGTCGCCCCAGAACACCCAGCGCGCACGCCCTCACCATGAATGCTCCCATCCAAGGGGCTCCGGCAACCGGAGCCCAGGCCCCACTGTCTTTGTCGACGGCCTTCTGCGCCATCGACTTCGGCACCAGCAACTCGGCCGTCGCGCTGCCTGTGGCCGACGGCGTGCGCCTGGTGCAGCTTGAACCCGGCCACGACACGATGCCCACCGCCGTGTTCTATGAAGCCGAACTTGGGCATGGCGACGGCGAGGGCGCTCGGTTTGGCCGCGCCGCAGTCGCGGCCTACGTCGAAGGCCACGAAGGCCGGCTGATGCGCTCCATGAAGAGCGTACTCGGCTCATCGCTCGTGGAAGACACCACCGCCGTCGGCGACCGCGCCTACCGCTACATCGACATCATCAGCCATTACCTGCGGCATCTGAAGCAGCGCGCCGAGCGCGAAGCCGGCGCACCGCTTGGGCGCGTGGTGCTCGGCCGCCCGGTGCACTTCGTGGATGACGACGCGCAGCGCGATGCGCGCGCGCAGCAGGCGCTGGAGAGTGCCGCACGTGCCGTCGGCTTCGCCGAGGTGGGTTTCCAGTTCGAGCCGATCGCGGCGGCCTTCGACCACGAGTCACGCATCGAGCGCGAGGAGTTGGTGCTGGTGGCGGACATCGGCGGCGGGACATCGGACTTCTCGCTGGTGCGTCTGTCGCCCGCGCGGCGCGCGCGTCTGGATCGCAGTGCAGACATCCTCGCCAACCACGGCGTGCACATCGCCGGCACGGACTTCGACTTCCGCGTCGAGCTTGAAGCCATCGCCCGCGAGCTCGGCTTCAAGGCCGCTGGCCCGGGCGGGCGCGAGGTGCCGAGCAAGACCTATTTCGAGCTGGCCACCTGGCACCTGATCAACACGCTGTACGCGCCGCTGCGCATGGCCGAGGTCAAGAGCCTCAAGAGCTTCTATGCCAACCCGGTGCACCATGAGCGGCTGATGCGCGTGCTGCAGCGGCATCTGGGACATGCGCTGATCGGCCTGGCCGAAGGTGCGAAGATCGAGGTGGCTGCGGGCGGCGAGACGCGCATTGATCTCTCGGTCATCGAACCTGAACTTGCCGTGGCGTTCAGCGCCGATCGGCTGGCGCAGTGCATCGCGTCCGACGTCGAGCGCGTGGTGGCCACCGGGGTCGATACCGTGCGCCGCGCCGGCCTGACGCCGGACGCCGTGGACGCGCTCTACTTCACCGGCGGCTCGACTGGCCTCACGGTGCTGGCGCAGGCGATTGCTGCGCCGTTCACGAAGGCGCGCAGCGTCTACGGCGAAAAGTTCGCCAGCGTGGCCACCGGCCTGGGCATTCACGCGGCGCGCATGTTTGCCTGAGTTGCATGTGTGAGGGCGGACGCGCCGGCAAGGTGCGCGTGAAGCAATGCGCAAATCCGCAAATCGAGCGATTTTCCGCAAAGGTTTGCATGGCGTAATGCTGTCTCCTACAACGCATGGACGCAGACCATGCATCTGCGCCTGCCGTGCCCAAAGCGCCCTGCGCGCATGGGCCACTTCCTCCATCCTCCAGGAGCACTCCATGCACTCACGTCTGCGCGCGAGCACCTTCATCGCGTCCCTGTCCATGGCGTTGGCCGCGGTCAGCCCCACACCGGCCGAGGCCGGGGCAGATACGCCGGCCGCCGCCACCGCGCCGCTTCGAATCTCCGGCGGCTCGATCGCCGTCGGCACCGATACCCTCGCCTACCTGAAGACCGGCCAGGGTCCGGCCGTAGTCATCGTCCACGGCGTCGGCGGCCACAAGGAAGACTGGCAACAGACCATGCTGGCGTTGGCCGCGAGCCATACCGTCTATGCGATCGACATGCTGGGGTTCGGCGGCTCGACTCGCGCGGCGAGTGACTATTCGATGCCCGCCCAGGCCGCAGCCATCGCCGCCCTGCTCAAGGCCGAAGGCATCGAGCAGGCCGACATCGTGGGCAACTCGGTGGGCGGTTGGGTGGCAGCCACCTTTGCCGCGACTTACCCGCAAGCCACTGCACGGCTGATCGTGGTGGATCCAGCCGGGTTCGAGGCCATGTTCAAGGGCGACCCACCGGTGAACCTGTTTCCCGACGATGTGGGACAGATGAAGAAGCTGCTCGAGTACGTGCTCCACTCCGACTTCGCGCACACCGACGCGTTTGCGGAGCAGGCCTATCGCGGCTTCGTGGCCAGCAACGAAAAATCGATCGTGCCGGCGCTGTTTCCCGCACTGGTAGGTTCACCGAAGCTGGAGGCCGTGATGCCGCAGATCACCGCCCCCACCCTTGTGATCTGGGGCAAGGAAGACAAGCTCTTTCCCGTGCAGCTGGCGCCCTACATCGCAGGGCTGACACCTGGTGCCAAGACGGTGGTGCTGGAGGCAGCGAGCCACTTCCCGCAGCTGGATCAGCCCGCGCGCTTCAACACAGTCGTGAAGGGATTTCTGGGCGAGTGATCCGGTCCAGTGGGACAGCACGCGGCGGGGCTGGACTCAGCCCGGCGTGCCCACCACCACCGGGAAGCGGTAGTAGCGGGCGTTGAGGTAACGGGCGATCTCGGTCACGTCCTCGCCGCTCCAGCGCAAGCCGGCGTTGCTCTGCCAGCGCGCCACCTGCGCCTGCAGGCCGGTCCAGTCCTGGGCCAGGCGCTTGTCGCGCCAATGCACCTGCGTGCTGTGGCAGCTGATGCAGTGGGTTTCATAGAGCAGCTTGCCGCGCGCCGACTCCGTCGGGGCCATGCGGGGCTCGGCCGCCTTGCCAGGTGTGGCGGGTGCCTTTGCCGGTGCCGCAGGGGCGGTCTGCGCCAGCGATGCGCTGCTGCACACGAGGGCAGCGGCAAGGCACATGCTCAAGGACTTCATTTGCACCTCCTGCACAGGACGGTTCAAGTATGTGCAGGCGGTGCGAACGAGGCGTTGATCTCCGACAAGTGCGGTGCCAATCCGTCGCGCGTGTCGGAGGAGCCTTGCGCGGCGCTCAGCGGATCGGGCCGTACTCCACGGGTACCCAGGCGTAGCCGCGCGGTTCGGGGCGGATGTGGCCGATGCCCGGGAAAGGCAGATGCATGCCGGCCACCAGCAGCTTCTCGCTTGCGGCGCGCTTGAAGATCATCTTGCGCGTCGCTACGGCGGCTTTCTTGTCGGTGTCGAACTCGATGGCGATGTTGGGATTGACGAGCTGACTGGCGTAGTTGTGGATGACATCGCCCCAGATCAGCAGCTTGGCACCCTTGCTCTCGATCAGGTAGCCGGTGTGGCCCGGCGTGTGGCCAGGCAGCGGCACCGGCGTGATGCCCGGCACCACGGCGGCGGTGCCTTCAAAGGTCTGCCACTGCCTGCTCGCGCGGTAGGGGCTGCTGGCGTCATTAGCCATCTTGAAGAAGGCCTGCGCGTCCTTGGGCGCAGCGGCGGCGATCCTGGCATCCAGCCAGAAGTCGCTTTCCTTCTTGGCCACGAGCACCTTCGCGTTGGGGAAGGCGGGTTTGCCATCCGGCGTGAGCAGGCCGTTGGCATGGTCCGGGTGCATATGCGTGAGCAGCACGGTGGTGACCTGGTCGGGTGTGTAGCCGGCGGCCTTGAGGTTGTCGAGCACGAAACCGAGGTCCGGCCCGAAGGTCTTGGCGGTACCGGTATCAATCAGCACGAGCTGGGTGCCCGTATGGACGAGATAGGTGTTCACTGCGGTCTGAACCTTGGGGCTCTGCTGGAACATGCGCGCCAGCAGCTTCTGCAGCTCCGCCTGTGTGGTGTTCACCAGCAGCTTGGTGTCGATGTCGATGAAGCCGTCGTACAGCGCGGTCACGGTGAAGTCGCCCAGCTGCATGCGGTAGTAGCCGGGTACCTGGGTCTTGAGCTGCGGTGCGACGGCCTGGGTGGCCGGCGCAGCGGTCTGTCCATGTGCCACAAAGGGCGCGAAGGCTGCGATGGCACTGAATGCGACCACGCTCGCAAGCGAACGCAGCACCTGCGGGGTCGAACGGACTTTCCTGGTCATGTCACTTCCCTCCTGAAAACGTAAAGCGAGCATTCATGCGGCTCTCCGAGCCAAAATGGCTGGAAACCCTTGCCAGACAAGCGGAAAGGCCATTTGAACTGGCTCCGTGGACCTGTTCCGCTGGCTACTTCACTTCTGTGCGACCTGCTCCGGCGCCTGCCAGCCACCGCCGACAGCACGCATCAGCCCCACCACCGCCTGGGCACGTTGCGCCTTGAGCTGGGCAGCGCTGCGCTGCACGGCAAGTGCCGTGCGCTGGCTGTCGATCACCTCGAAGTAGCTCACCAGCCCGTTGCGATAGCGCGTATTGGAAAGCTGAGCAGCGCGCTGCGCGGCGGTCAAGGCGTCATCGGTCACGCGGGCTTGCTCGGCCAGCGTGGACAGGGACACCAGGCTGTCTTCCACGTCCTTGAACGCGACCAGCACCTGCTGGCGGTACTCGCCCACCGCGGCGTCGTAACCCGCCTGGGCATTGGCCAGATTGGCCTTGCGCGAACCGCCATCGAACACCGGCAGCGAGAGCAGCGGGCCCAGCGCCCAGGCGCGGCTGCTCCACTTGAACAGATCCGACACATCCGGCGCGGCATAACCGCCGGCGGCCGTGAGGCTGATGCGCGGGAACCAGGCCGCGTTTGCCACGCCGATGCGTGCATTGGCGGCCTGCAGGCGGCGCTGTGCCGCCGCCACGTCCGGCCGACGCTCCAGCAGCGCCGAGGGCAAGGCCACCGGCACGTCCGGCAGCACAAGCGCCTGCGCACCAGCTGCAGACTTGAAGCTCGCGGCGGGCTGGCCCACCAGCACGGCCAGTGCGTTCTCGGTCAGACCGCGGGCGCGCTCCACCGCGAGCAACTCGGCGCGCGCGGCGGCCAGTTCGGTGCGGGCGCGCGCAGTGTCGAGTTCGGTCACATCGCCCAGAGACGCGCGGCGTTCGGTCAGGCGCAGGTTGTCCTCGCGCAGGGTGATCGTGGCGGCGAGGATGCTGCGTTCTTCATCCAGACCACGCAGCGCTAACCAGCTCTGCGCAATGTCTGCCGCCAGGGCCGTACGCGCAGCCTCGTAACTGATGCCTTGGGCCTGCGCGTCCAGCGCAGCGGCGCGGCTTTCATTCCGAAGCTGGCCAAATACATCGAGTTCCCAGTTCAGCAAGCCCTGGGCGCGGTAGCGCTCAAGCGGCTGCGTCGTGCCGTCTTCGTAGGTGCGTGAGCGGGCGGCGTCTGCACCCAGGCCGATCTGCGGGCTGCGCGCGGCGTCCGCCAGCCCAGCCTGGGCACGCGCCTGCTGCACGCGCGCAGCCAGCACGGCCAGTGACGGACTGCCGGAGAGGCCCTGCTCGATGAGCGCATTGAGCCCGCTGTCATTGAAGCTGGTCCACCAGTTGCCGCGCAGCTGCGCGTCTTGCGGCGTGGCAGGCTTCCACTGGGCGTTGCCGGCAGCCTGGGTCTTGTAGGCCTGGGGCGTGGCCACCTGCGGTGCTTCCGGTGCGGCCAGCGTGGAGCAGCCGGCGAGGATCAGCGCCAAGGTCAGCGCAGACAGGGCTTTGGAGGAAGAGAGGATGTTCATGTTGAGCTCCTTGTTGTTGTGCTCAGCTCATTCAACGTGGCCGCGCTGTGCCGCCGGCAGGGGGCGCGCGTCGGCGCCCGCGCCGTGGACCACAGCCGGCTTGCGGCTGATGCGTTCGGCCAGGGTGCGAAGGGCCACGTAGAACACGGGGGTCAGCATCAGGCCAAAGAGGGTCACGCCGATCATTCCGGAGAACACGGCCACACCCATGGCGCTGCGCATCTCGCTGCCAGCCCCGGTGGACAGGACCAGCGGCACCACACCGGCGATGAAGGCGATCGACGTCATCAGGATCGGGCGCAGGCGCAGCTTGCTGGCTTCGATGGCGGCATGCGCGATGCTGCGGCCCTGATGCTCCAGCTCGCGGGCGAACTCCACGATCAGGATCGAGTTCTTGGCGGCCAGGCCGATCAACACAAACAGCGCGATCTGCGTGAACACGTTGTTGTCCCCGCCGACGCCGTCCAGGCCGGCCAGCCAGACGCCGGTCAGGGCCGAGAGGATGCTGGTGGGCACGATCAGCAGGATGGCGATCGGCAGCGTGAGGCTCTCGTATTGCGCAGCCAGCACCATGAACACCAGCAGCATGGCCAGCGGGAAGATCCAGATCATGGTGTTGCCCGCGAGCTTCTCCTGATAGGTCAGCTCGGTCCACTCGAAGCCCACACCCTTGGGCAGGGTCTCGGCGGCAATCCGCTCGATGGCGGCCTGCGCTTCACCCGAGGAGAAGCCGGGGGCCGGGCCACCGGTGATGTCGGCCGCGGGGAAGGCGTTGTAGCGCATGGCGCGGTCCGGACCGTAGCTCTGGCTGACCTTCAGCACGCTGGACAGGGGCACCATCTCGCCGCGGTCATTGCGGGTCTTGAGTTGACCGATGGCGTCTGCGTTGGCGCGGAAGGCGGCATCGGCCTGCACGCGCACCTGGAAGGTGCGGCCGAACTGGTTGAAGTCGTTCACGTAGGCGCTGCCCAGATAGACCTGCATGGTGTCGAACACATCGGTCACGCGTACGCCGAGCTGCTTGGCGCGGGTGCGGTCCACCTCGGCATGCAGGTTGGGCGAGTTGATGTTGAAGCTGGTGAACAGGCCGGCGACTTCGGGCGTGGTCTGTGCCTTCTTCATGAAGGCCATCACGGCTTCGTTCAGTACCTCATTGCCCAGACCAGCGCGGTCCTGGATCTGCAGCTTGAAGCCGCCCACCGTGCCCAGGCCCTGCACCGGCGGGGGCGGAAACACCGCCATGAAGGCGTCTTCAATGCCGGCGAACTTCTGGTTCAGCTGACCGGCGATCGCAAAGCCGGACAGCTCCTTGCTCTTGCGCTCGGCAAAGGGCTTGAGCGTCACGAACACGATGCCGGCGTTGGGTGCGTTGGTAAAGCCGTTGATCGACAGACCAGGGAAGGCCACAGCGCTTTCCACCCCGGGGGTCTTCAGAGCGATGTCGCTCATGCGGCGGATCACGTCTTCGGTGCGGTCCAGGGTGGCACCATCCGGCAACTGGGCAAAGCTCACGAGGTACTGCTTGTCCTGCGCCGGCACAAAGCCGCCGGGCACCTTGTTGAAGATGCCGACCGTGGCTACGAGCAGCAGCGCGAAGAAGCCGAACATGATGCCCTTGCGAGCGACGATGCGCGTCACGCCGTTGCCATAAGCGGCCGAGCCGCGGTTGAACAGCTTGTTGAAGCGGGCGAAGAAGCCGCCTAGCACGCGATCCATCACACGCGTGAGCCCGTCCTTCGGATCGTGATGACCCTTGAGCAGCAATGCGGCCAGTGCGGGCGAGAGGGTCAGCGAGTTGATGGCTGAGATCACCGTGGAGATGGCGATGGTCAGTGCGAACTGCTTGTAGAACTGGCCGGTGAGGCCGCTGACGAAGGCCAGGGGCACAAACACCGCGATCAGCGTGAGGGCGATGGCGATGATCGGGCCGGTCACTTCCTTCATGGCCTTGAGTGTGGCCTCGCGCGGTGCAAGCCCGGCTTCGATGTTGCGCTCGACGTTCTCCACCACCACGATCGCGTCATCCACCACGATTCCGATCGCCAGCACCAGACCGAAGAGCGACAGCGCGTTGATCGAGAAGCCCATCAGCAGCAGCACGGCAAAGGTGCCGACGATGGACACCGGCACAGCCAGCAGCGGGATGATCGAGGCGCGCCAGGTCTGCAGGAACAGGATCACGACCAGCACCACCAGGGCCACGGCTTCCAGCAGGGTCTTCACCACGCTGTCGATGGAGGCACGTACGAACTGCGTGGGGTCATAGACGATGCTGTACTCCACGCCTTCGGGCATGTCCTTCTGCAGCGCGGCCATGGTCTTGCGCACGTTGTCCGAGATGGCCAGTGCGTTGCTGCCCGGCGCCTGGAATATCGGCAGGGCCACAGCCGGCTTGTTGTCCAGCAGGCTGCGCAGGGCGTAGTCCGCGGCCCCCATCTCGATGCGCGCAACTTCACTCAGGCGCGTGACGGCACCGTCGCTGCCCACACGGATGATGATGTTGCCGAACTGTTCCGGCGTGTTCAGACGACCCTGGGCGTTGATGCTCAGTTGGTAATCCGTCCCGGCCGGGGCAGGCGATGCACCCACCACACCGGCGGCCACCTGAACGTTCTGCTCGCGGATCGCATTGATGATGTCGCTGGCGGTCAGGTTGCGCTCGGCGACCTTCTGCGGGTCAAGCCAGACGCGCATGGAATAGTCGCCGGCACCAAACATCTGCACCTGGCCCACGCCCTCGATGCGCGCCAGGCGGTCCTTCACGTTCATCAGCGCGTAGTTGCGCAGATAGACCATGTCGTAACGGTCATTGGGCGAGCGCAGGTGCACGACCATCGTGAGGTCCGGGCTGCTCTTGACCACGGTCACGCCCAGGCGGCGCACTTCCTCGGGCAGGCGGGCGCTGGCCTGGTTCACGCGGTTCTGCACGAGCTGCGTAGCCAGATCCGGGTCGGTGCCGAGCTTGAAGGTGACGGTGAGCGTGAGCAGGCCGTCGGTGGTGGCCTGGCTGTTCATGTACAGCATGTTCTCCACGCCATTGACGGCTTCTTCAATGGGCGTGGCCACCGACTCTGCGATGGCCTGGGGGTTGGCGCCTGGGTATTGCGCGCGGACCACCACGGAGGGCGGCACGACTTCGGGGTACTCGGAGATAGGCAGCGCGCGGATGGACAGCAGGCCGCCGATGAGAATGAGCAGGGACAACATGGCCGCGAAGATCGGCCGGTCCACAAAGAACTTGGAAAAATTCATGATCTTCTCCCTGGGTGCGATTCGCTAGGGACGGCATCGCCCTGGCCTGCCCGGAATCCGGGCCGGCTGGGTTCAGTCGAGAGGGGGTTCGGAGGCTTTGGGGATGCCGCGGGGCGGATCAGCCCCGGCTGTCTGATGCGATGGGTTTGGCTTCAGCGGCCTTGGTCTGTTCCGCGCGCTCTGCCGCGCGGATGACCTCGGGCTTGGCGTCCATGGCGACCGGTTGCGGCGCGACCACCATGCCGGGGCGCACCCGCTGCAGTCCGCCGACGACGATCTTCTCGCCATCCTTCAGACCGGCGGTGACCACGCGCAGGCCGCCGGAGAGCTGGCCGGGCTGCACTTCGCGGTACTCCAGCTTGTTGTCGGCGCCCACCACCAGCACGAAGCGCTTGGCCTGGTCGGTGCCGATGGCGCGGTCATTGATCAGCACGGCGCTTTGCTCACCGCCGCCACCGAGCATGACGCGGGCCAGCATGCCCGGGGTGAGCTTGCCGTCGGCGTTGTCGAATACGGCGCGCACGCGGATGGTGCCGCTCTGCGCATCGAGGCGATTGTCCACGGATTGCACCTTGCCCTCGCGCGGGTAGTCGCCTTCATGGATCAGGCCCATCTTGACCGGAATGGCCGCCACGCCCTGGTTGCCGCGGGCGCCCTGCCCGGCGTAGCGCACATAGGTGCGTTCATCCATGTCGAAGTTCACGTACATGGGCGAGACGCTGACCACGGTGGTGAGCACTTGCGGGCCGGGAGCCACGAGGTTGCCGGTGGTGATCTCGGCGCGCGAGACGCGGCCGCTCACCGGCGCACGCACGCTGGCGTACTCCAGATTGAGCAGCGCAGCACGCAGACCGGCGGCGGCTTGTGCTTCGCCTGCCTGCGCGGCGCGCCAACCCTGCTCGCGCTCATCAAACTCGCGCTGCGAGACGGCCTGTTCGGCCAGCAGGCGGCGCGAGCGCTCGTACTGTGTGCGGGCCAGCTCGCCACGGGCGCGCTCGGCCTGCAGATTGGCCTGGGCGCGCAGCACTTCTGCTTCGAAGGGGCGCGGGTCGATGGTGAAGAGCACGTCGCCCTTCTTGACCAGCTGGCCTTCGGCAAAGTGGACGCGCTCGATCGTGCCGGACACGCGGGGGCGGATCTCGACACGCTCGACCGCTTCCACGCGGCCGCTGAATTCATCAAAGAGGGTCACATTGCGCGCGGCCACGGTGGCCACGCTCACGGCCGGCGCCTGCTGAACCGCCGCGGCTTGCGCCTGCGCCGGTTGCTGGCGGACGGTCAGGCCGATGACCGTGGCGGCGCCCAGGGCGACGGCCACGGCCAGTGCGACACGCGTCTTGCTGCTTGCAAAGGAGGAGAGGAAGTTCATGTTGTGGCTCCGAGTGGTTGCGGATGTTCTGAAGAGCTGACTGACTTAGTTCTGGAGGAGAGGTACAGCGGCTTGATTCGGTTGTTCGGCGCTCTTCGCGGCGCGTCGTGCAGGTCTGCGCGCGGCAGGCCTGGTCTGTGCGGCCTGTTGACCGATGAAGTTGCGGATCACGTGCAGCACCGCGTCGGTGGTGGCGTTGCTGGCGCTGACCACAGGCGTGTCATCGGTGTGCAGACGCAGCACCTGCGTGGGCACGCCGTGGGTCAGCAGCCGTGCGGCGTACTGCTCGGCCTCATCGCGAGCGGGGTCCTGCTCGCCGGTCAGCACCAGCGCAGGAACCAGACCGGCAAGGCGCGACGCCACCAGCGGCGCGGCGTAGGGGTGCAGGCTGTCGGCGCGCCTGGGCAGGTACTCACGCCAGGCCTGGGCGCAGGGGCAACCGGTGGCGGCGCGCATGGAGTCCGTGTTCTGGCTGGGGTCCAGCAGCGGTGCCAGGAGGATCTGGCCGGCGAGGCCCTTCAGGCCTTCGTCACGGGCGCGCAAGGCGAGCGCTGCGGCCAGGTTGCCGCCGGCCCGCTCACCGCCGACGAAGACCTTGCGCGTCTTCGCTCCGTCCAGCACCCACTTCAAGAGCGCAAAACTGGCGTCCAGCGCGGCGGGAAAGGGCTTGGCAGGCGCCAGCGGGTAGTCCGGGAGCAGCAGCACGGCGTCGTCGGCCAGCGCCTGGGCCAGGGGGAGCGCCTCCACGGCGCAGCCGTCGGTGAACTTGCCTGCATGCAGCCAGAGCAGGACGGGCGTGCTCGCCGAAACCTTCTGCGGCCCGACACGCAGCAGCGGCAACCCGCTGATGGTGAGGTGTTCGACTTGGACCATGCTCGTGCTCCGCTCCGTGCGCCAGTGATTGGATCGGCAGGGGCTCAGGCGGTGACGCTGTTGATGCGCGCCACGCTCTGCTGGCTGGGCACGGCGGGATCCGCAGCGCGGGTTTCAGCGGCAAGGTCCAGCGCAGCGCGCACGATCGGGCTGGCGTGCTCGGCCGGCGGGTTCTTGGCAATCACGCCAAAGGCCATGGCGCTGACGGCCACCAGGCCGACGATCAGGTTGCGGGCCATGAGGATGTCGCGCTCCGCGGGGATGCGGGTGTTGGCGGTGGTGTTCATGCTGAGGCGTCCTTTGCGTGTTGTTGTGCGTGCTGCGGCCGGCTGGGGTTGTGGAGGAGGAGAGGATTTGCCGTGCGGCTCGCGCTGCGATGGACCGAATTCTGGGTGTTCAACCGAAATAGATAAACGGATGTTTTCTGATTTTTTTGTTCTTATTTATGGAACAATAAGCCGATACCCAGCGCATCAACCGCGCCAAGTCATTGATTCTTCGAGGATTCACTGTGGCCATCGACCGTCTGCACGCCATGCGCCTGTTCGCCCGCGTGGTCGAGCTCCAGAGCTTCACCCGCGCGGCGCAGTCCCTGAACATCGCCAAGGCCAACGTTTCCACCGCGCTGGCCAATCTCGAAGCCGAACTCGGCGTGCGCCTGCTCAACCGCACCACGCGCCACGTGAGCGTGACGCCGGACGGCGCGGCCTATTACGAACGGGTGGTACGCATCCTGGCGGAGATCGAGGACACCGAGGCCAGCCTGCGCCAAGCCACCGCCGCGCCGCGCGGCAAGCTGCGCATCGATCTGCCGGGCATCCTCTCGCGCTGGATCATCATTCCTGCCCTACCCGACTTCATGGACCGCTACCCGGATCTGGAGCTGCAGGTGGGCACCAGCGACCGGCCCGTGGACCTGCTGGAGGAAGGCGTGGACTGCGTGGTGCGCGGCGGCAGCCAGGCGGACTCCACCCTGATCGCACGGCGCATCGGCGAGTTGCGATTCGTGCGCTGCGCGAGCCGCGGCTACCTGGACCGGCATGGTCGCCCCGGCACGCTGGAGGAACTCAGCCGCCACCGCGCAGTGCACTACTTCTCCAGCCGCACGGGCCGCATCATGGAGCACGACTACGTTGATGACAGCGGCGAAACGCACAACATCGACATGCCCAAGCGCTTCAGCGTGAACGACGGCGACGCCTACTTCGCCGCGGGCCTGGCCGGGATGGGCATTCTTGAGGCGCCCACCTTCATGGTGCAGCAGCGTCTGGCCACCGGCGAGCTGGAACTCGTGCTGCCCAGCTACGAGCCCACGCCGACCCCCCTGTTCGTCATGTATCCGCAGAGCCGACACCTGTCCGCCAAGGTGCGTGCATTCGTGGAATGGGTGGCCGAACTCTTCCAGACCAGCGATCTGCTCAATCAACGTACCGCACTGCCCGTGATCTTCACACCCTGAGCCGGGCCGACTGCGCCGCGCTGATTGCCCCGCCGTGGCTTGATCCGCGGACCGAACTGGTCGGTGTTTCCGGCGCTTTTCGTCTGAAGCAGCGTTGCGCAGGCACTTTAGGCTACTGAAAACGGGTGCGTACAACGGGTGTGCATGGCGTCCGCCACTGCGTACGCCCCCTTCTTGCGAGCACATTCATGATCAATTTCGTACGGCGCTTCACCATTGGGGTACGGCTCTGGGCTTTTGCAGCACTGACGGTGGCCGCAGTGCTTGGCATGGGCGCGGCTGGCGCCGGCGCGATGTGGACGGTCTACGCGGCGGGCAAGGACTTCATCGAGTCGGACTATGCCGCGCGCTCGGCCATGGGCGACTTCCAGCAGGCGGTGGGCAACCTGCGCCGCTTCGAGAAGGACAGCTTCATCAACATCCACAACTTCAATCCGGTCGAACTGGCCAACTACAAGAAGAAGTGGGACGGCGAACTCGCCAAGGCGCACGACACCCTCAAGACCGTCAAGGCCAGCACGCGCGAGGCGGCTCAGCTCGCGGAACTCGACAAGATCGCCGGCTCGCTGGATGCCTATGCAAAGGGATTCAACGAGATCTACAAGCAGATTGAGGGCGACACGATCAAGGACGCCGGCATGGCCAACACGATGATGGACATGCACAAGGCACCCATCCGCGCGATCGATGCTTGGCTGAGCGAGGCCTCCAAGCGCATGGAGGCTGCTACGGCCACCACGCGTACCAGCATCTCCTCCTCAGTGCGCGTCGCAGTCGTGGCCATGATCGTCGTCACAGCACTGACCTGCGTGCTGGCCATTGGCCTGGCGCTGGTCACCATCCGCTCGATCACCCGCCCCCTGGCACGCAGCACGGAACACGCGCAGGCTGTGGCGAGCGGCGACCTGACCCTGCGCCTGAGGACCACGCAGAACGATGAGATCGCGGTGCTGCAGCGCGCGATGGACGACATGACCGAGTCCCTGACCGCTGTGGTTCAGCGCGTGCGCACCAGCGCAGATGCGATCACCACCGCCAGCGCCGAAGTCGCCACCGGCAACCAGGACCTCTCCGGCCGCACCGAACAGACCGCCAGCAACCTGCAGGAGACCGCCGCCTCCATGGCCCAGCTGTCCCAGACCGTCAACCAGAACGCCGAAGCCGCCCGCACCGCCAGCCAGCTGGCCGCCAGCGCGTCTTCTGTGGCCCAGCAGGGTGGTGACGTGGTCGGCAAGGTCGTGCACACCATGAGCGACATCAGCAGCGCCAGCCGCAAGATCAGCGAGATCATCGGCGTGATCGACGGCATCGCCTTCCAGACCAACATCCTTGCATTGAATGCATCGGTCGAAGCCGCCCGCGCCGGCGAGCAGGGCCGCGGCTTTGCCGTCGTGGCCAGTGAAGTGCGCAATCTGGCCGGCCGCAGTGCCGAAGCCGCCAAGGAGATCAAGACCCTGATCGGCGCCAGCGCCGAGAAGGTCGAGACCGGCAGTCAGCTCGTCGAGCAGGCCGGCGCCACCATGGCCGAGATCGTCGCCAGCGTGCAGCGTGTGACGGACATGATCGGTGAGATCACGGCATCCACCACCGAGCAGGCCTCGGGCATCGGCCAGGTCAATCAGGCCGTGGGCCAGCTCGACCAGATGACCCAGCAGAACGCCGCACTGGTGGAGCAATCCGCTGCCGCTGCGGAGAGCCTGAAGGATCAGGCACACGGCTTGGCACAAGCCGTCAGCGTGTTTCGCGTGCAGGCAGTAGCATCCTGAATGTGTCCGAAAACGAATCTATTCGGATTGGCACAGTTCGGCTTTCCGCTTGCCAGTAGACATTCTCGAAGCGATCCGTCTACTTCTACATGATGGCCGTTTTTTAAATCTCTCGACGCGCCGCAAGCACGCCTGACTGGACGGTCGGATAGCGCAGCGCGACGCCCAGCTCATGCTTGATGCGGCTGTTGTCCAGCCTGCGACTTTCACGCATGAAGCTCCACAGCGCAGGCGAGACCTGCGCGCGCAGCTCGGCCACCGGCAGTCTCGGGGCCTGCGGCAAATCGAACACCTCGGCCACCAGGTCGAAGTAGTCCCCCATCTTCATCTCGCTGTCATCACTGGCGTGAAACACGCGCCCGCCACGCGCGCGGAACAGCGCGGCAACACACAGACGCGCCAGATCGTCGGCGTGGATGTGATTGGTGAACACATCGTCCGCAGCTTGCAGCGCAGGCGTGCCCTTCTCCAGCCGCTCGATGGGCAGGCGATTGGCGCCGTAGATGCCAGGTGCGCGCAGGATGCTTGAGGCAAGGCCACCGCGCCGCGTCCGCTCGCGCAGCAGGCGCTCAGCCGCAACACGCCGCTTGCCACGCGCGGACTCCGGCCGCACCGGTCGGGTCTCGTCAAACTTCGCGCCGCCGCAGTCGCCGTACACCCCGCTGGTGGACACATAGGCCAGCCGCGTCCCGCCAAAGCGGGCCAGAAAGCGCTTGAGGCGCGGATCGCCCTCGCCCTCATTCGGTGGCGGGGCGAGATAGATACACCAGGGTGCAAGCGCTGCGACATTGCGCCGCCGATCCAGGGGCGCGTCGAGATCCAGGGCGGCCCAGCGCAGACCCGCGGGCCGCGAATCGAAAGTCCGCGGCGAGCGGCCGGTGCCGACGACCTGCAGGCGCCCGATCATGATCTGGCTGACGCGAAGGCCCACATCCCCGCAGCCTAAAATCAGAAGTCTTGCGCGGCGGAACTGCTGCGGCAATGCGCGGCGGGCAGTCAGTCTGCGCCGCGGCGTGACCGCAATCCCCCGCTCCTCCCAGAACCCGATCGCTTTCTGCGCTTTTCTCATGAGCTTCAACGTCACGGTCCGTCCATCGAACAAGACCTTCGCCTGCCAACCCGGCCAGAGCGTACTTGAGGCCGCGCTGGCCGCCGGCATCGTGCTGCCCTATGGCTGCAAGAACGGCGCCTGCGGCTCCTGCAAGGGCAAGGTGCTTGCCGGTCATGTGACGCATGGGCCGCATCAGCAGAGTGCACTGCCCCCGCACGAACAAGCCGGAGGCAGCGCGCTGTTTTGCTGCGCCCGGCCCGATGGCGACCTCGAGATTGAAGCGCGCGTGGTAGCTGCTGCGGGCGACATCCTGCCCAAGAAGATGCCCAGCCGCGTAAACGCGATCGAGCGCCTGTCCGACGACGTGATCCTGCTCAAGCTGCAGCTGCCCGCCAATGAGAAGCTCCAGTTCTTCGCCGGCCAGTATCTGGAGTTCATCCTGCGCGATGGCAGCCGCCGCAGCTACAGCATGGCCAATGCACCACATGCCGAAGGCCCCGTGGAGCTGCACATCCGGCACATGCCCGGCGGCAAGTTCACGGACGCCCTGTTCGGCGCCACCGAGCCGCCGGTGAAGGAAAAGGACATCATGCGCATCGAGGTACCGCTGGGCACCTTCTTCCTGCGGGAGGACACGAGCAAGCCGATCGTGCTGCTCGCCAGCGGCACGGGCTTTGCCCCCATCAAGGCGATTGCCGAGCACATCTTCTTCAAGAACCTGCATGGCAAGCGCGCGGTGCGCCTGTACTGGGGCGGCCGCCGCCCCAAGGATCTGTACATGGACGCACTCGTGCGGACCTGGGTGCGCGATCACGGCATCGAGTACGTGCCGGTCATCTCGGACGCCCTGCCTGAAGACGGCTGGACCGGGCGCACCGGTTTCGTTCACCAGGCCGTGATGGCGGACCTGCCCGATCTGTCGGGCCACGAGGTCTATGCCTGCGGCGCGCCCATCATGGTGGACAGCGCCAAGCGGGACTTCACTGCAAAGTGCTTCCTGCCCGAAGACGCGTTCTACGCCGACAGCTTTACGAGCGCTGCCGATCTGGCTGGCGCCGTCAGCGGCTAAAGCAGGCCTGTACCGCAGGCCTGTACCGGTCGATCCGGGCAAGCCGGATCGACGAGCCATCTCGATGGGGCATCATTCGCCCCATGCGCTACAACCCTTCCGCCTTTGCCCATGATGATCTTGCGGCCTGCCGCGAGGTCATGGCCACCTACCCCTTCGGCACCCTGATCACGAGCCGCGGCGCCGAGCCCGTCGTGACCCATTGCCCAATGGTCTGGGTACAGGACGCTGAAGATCCAGCACGCGCCTGGATCGACGGCCACATCGCTCGCCCGAACAGCCATCACGAGCACTTCGACGGCGGAGCGGCACTTGCGTGCTTCATAGGCCCGCACAGCTATGTCTCACCCACCTGGTACGCGGACCGCAAGAACGTGCCCACCTGGAACTACATCGCTGTCCATGTGACCGGCACAATCGAGCGTGTGGATGAACTGCCCGCGCGCGACGCCGTGCTCAAGCGCCTGATCGGCCACATGGAGCCGAGCTACATCGAGCACTGGAAGGGCCTGCCCGAGGACTATCAGCAGCGCATGCTGGGCGGCATCGTCGGCTTCCGGCTGCGCGTGGAGCGCGTGGAGGGCAAGTTCAAGCTCTCGCAGAACCGCCAGCCAGTGGATCGCGATGGCGTGCTCGCCGCGATGGACCGGCAGGCCGCCGAGGGCAATGCCGACGCGCACGCACTGGCCGAATGGATGCGTCGTCTGGCGAGCTGATGCCCGGCGCGGCTGCGTCAATCCCGGAGCACTGAGGCTTGAGCGCTTCGCCGTGGGTATGCACGTTCGATCCGGGACAGAAACGTATCCAGTGTTGGCGTGGATTTGCCTAGCGTCTTGGCTCGGTCGTCGCGCCGCCTGAGGTTCAACGCGCTGACGCTGAACGGCCCCTGGAGGAAAGCCTCGCACTCGGCCGTACTCAATGGACCACCCTGGAGGTGCAAGCTGCGAACGGAATCCGCAGACAGATGATGCAGGTAGCCGGGATCCGCAGACACCAGATATCGCTTGGCCTGCACATGCAAAGCAATCGGCCCCGTGACCTCCGGCGGCATCCATCCGGCCAGGAGCATGGGTGCGAGCTGCTCATGAGCGTCGTTGATGCCGGACTGCGTCGGCGAGCCGTCGAGCAGTCCGTGCTCATGAGCAACGAGGTGCCCGATGTCGTGGAGCAGCGCCGCGGTGATCTCGTGCAGGTTTGCACCCTCATCCTCCGCAAGGCTCGCGCACTGAAGGGCGTGCTCGGTTTGCGTCACCGCCTCGCCGGCATAGGCGCGGTGTCCATGCAGGGCAAACAGGCGTTCGATGTGTTCGATGCAATCAATGGACAGGTGCATGGTCGGCTTTGGCGGAAAGGTTCATGGCACTGACATGTTGCGTATCCAACATCTCGTTTCCGTGAATCACCCGCGTCGCACTGTGACGCCGCAGTGACTCCAAGCAGACCACGAGGGGGAACGCATGTCCGCAAGATTCATCCAAGTCCTGGCCATCCTGATGTTCGCCTGCGCGGCGTTCATGTCTTCGGCGCAGGCACAGAGCCGCACCGAGCTGCTGGTGTATTCCGCGCTCGAGGCCGACCAGATCAAGGCCTACAAGGAAGCCTTCGAAAAGGAAAATCCGTCCATAGAACTGAAGTTCGTGCGCGACTCCACGGGCATCATCACCGCAAAGCTTCTGGCCGAGAAGGCCAACCCGCAGGCCGACGTGGTCTGGGGGCTGGCGGCCACCTCGCTGATGCTGCTGGACCGCGAAGGCATGCTCGCTGCCTACGCACCGGCCAATCTGGGTGCCATCAAGCCCAACATGCGCGACACGCGCAATCCGCCGACCTGGGTGGGCATGGACGTCTGGTCCTCGGCCATCTGCTTCAACACCGTCGAGGCCGGCAAGCGCAACCTGCCCCGCCCTGCCAGCTGGGCCGACCTCACCAAGCCTGAATACAAGGGCCTGATCACCATGCCGCATCCGGCCTCCTCGGGTACCGGCTACCTGATGGTCAGCGCCTGGCTCCAGATGATGGGCGAGCCGCGCGGCTGGGCCTTCATGGACGCGCTGCACCAGAACATGGGTGTCTACACGCACTCGGGCTCCAAGCCCTGCCGCCAGGCTGGCGCGGGCGAGTTCCCGATCGGCCTGTCCTTTGAGTACCGGGCCAACAAGACCAAGAAGGACGGCGCACCGATCGACATCGTGCTGCCGACCGAAGGACTCGGCTGGGACATGGAAGCCACCGGCATCCTGAAGACCACGAAGAAGATGGACGCCGCCCGCAAGCTGGCCGACTTCTCCGCATCCCGCGCCGCCAATCAGCTCTACGCCGGCAACTTCGCCGTGGTGGCCATTCCCGGCATCCAGGAGCGCCTGGAGTTCGTCAGCGCAGACATCGAGAAACAGCTGATCAAGAACGACTTCGCCTGGGCTGCTGCCAACCGCGATCGCATCCTGACCGAATGGAGCAAGCGCTACGAAAGCAAGGCCGAGAAGCGCTGACCGAGCAGGCAGCTCGTGGACAGCGCCCTGATCAACCCATCTGAAGCGGCTTCGATGAACGAAGCGGGCCGCAACGCAGGCGGCTTGCAGGCGCGCGGCTTGAGCAAGCGCTTCGGCAAGACGCAGGTGCTCGATGCCGTCGATCTTGACGTGCAGGCCGGTGAACTGGTCTGCCTGCTCGGGCCGAGCGGCTGCGGCAAGACCACCTTGCTGCGCATCATCTGCGGGATCGAGCGTGCCGATGCCGGCCGGCTCGAGCTCGACGGCGACGACCTGCTCCCGCTGAGTGCCGCGCAGCGCCGCTTCGGCGTGGTTTTCCAGTCCTACGCGCTGTTTCCAAATATGAGCGCAGAGGACAACGTGCGCTACGGCCTGGAAACGCTGCGCATGCCACCCTCGCAATCGCGCGAACGGGCACGCGAGATGCTGGGTCTTGTCGGCCTGGCCGACCACGGCAACAAGTTTCCGGCGCAACTCTCTGGAGGTCAGCAGCAACGCGTCGCCCTGGCGCGGGCGCTGGCGCCGAAGCCGCGCCTGCTGCTGCTCGATGAACCATTGTCTGCGCTCGACGCGCAAGTGCGGGCAAATTTGCGCCACGAGATTCGCAAGCTTCAGCAGCGTCTGGGCATCACCACCATCATGGTGACGCATGACCAGGATGAAGCACTCTCCATGTCAGACCGCGTCGCGCTCATGAACGCCGGGCGGATCGAGCAGATGGGTGCACCTGCCACGCTCTACCGGGCGCCATCCACGCGCTTTGTCGCTCAGTTCATCGGCCGGATGAACCTCTGGTCGGCCGTGGTCGAACATCCGCAGCGCGTGCGCGTGGGACGGCTTCGCCTGCCCTGCCGAACGACGCAACTGCCGGTCGGCACGGCAGTGAGCGTCGGCGTTCGGCCCGAAAACGTGGGTGTGTTCACGGGTTCGGCCGGATACACAGCGCTCGATCGTCTCAACGGCCACGTTGAGGAAGACGCACTCGTCACCGCGCAAGTCCGCGAAACCACCTTCATGGGCAATTCGGTGCTGACCCAGCTGCATTCGCATGATCTGGACGCAACGCTGGACGTGTCGATCGACTCCTCGCTGTTTGCCGCTCGCCCGCTGGTGCAAGGCAGCCTGGTGCGGGTTCGCCTGCCCGCACTTCAGGTTCTGGGTGCATGAGCGCTGCTGCTGCGCCGGCCCTTGCAGTACAGCCGCCGAAACGGGCGGCAAGCGGCGACGGTCCGGGGCTCGCGCTGTGTGTCGGCATCGCCTCTATTGCCCTGCTCGCGACCATCGTCATCCCGGTGGCTGCGTTGGGCATCCGTGCCTTTCAGGATGCGCAGGGCAACGCCGTCTGGCTTGCCAATTTCGCACGCTACTTCTCCACGCCCGCCTTGTCGGCGGCGCTGTGGAACAGCCTCTGGATCTCGGGCCTGTCCGCCTTCATCACGGTCGCGCTGGCCTACCCCTTCGCCTATGCACTCACCATGAGCCGCATGCCGGCGCGCGGCTTGCTGCAAGGTGTTGCACTCGCGCCGCTGCTGGCGCCCTCGCTCCTGCCGGCCATCAGTCTGGTCTATCTCTTCGGCAACCAGGGTGTGCTGAAAGCCTGGCTCGGCGGTGCATCCATCTACGGCCCGATCGGCATCGTGATCGGTTCGGTGTTCTGGACCCTGCCGCACGCGCTGCTGATCCTGACCACGGCGCTGTCCAGCATGGATGGACGCCTGCGGGAGGCGGCGCTGACGCTTGGCGCCTCGCGCCTGCGGATCTTTCGTACCGTGACGCTGCCCGCGAGCCGCTACGGGCTGGTCATGGCCTTCATGGCAGTGTTCGTGCTGGTATTGACCGACTTCGGCGTGCCGAAGGTCATCGGCGGCGGCACGCAGATGCTCGCAACCGACATCTACAAGCAAGTGGTCGGGCTGCAGAACTTCCAGATGGGCGCCGTGGTCGGCGTGATCCTGCTGCTTCCGGCGGTACTCGCCTATCTCATCGAGCGACAGATGCGCAGCCGCCAGTCCGCCAGCATGACAGTGCGCGCCACGCCCTACCGCCCCGCCGCCGAAGCGCGCCGCGATGGCGCACTGCTGATCTATTGCCTGGCGCTGGCCGCAATGATCGTGGTGATGCTCGGCATGGCGGGCTTTGCCTCGCTGGCAAAGTTCTGGCCCTACGACCTCAGCCTGACCTTGAAGAACTACCGCTTCGACCTGACCGATGGCGGCGGATGGGAAAGCTACTGGAATTCGCTGCGCCTGGCGCTGGGCACGGCGGTGCTCGGCGCCATCCTGTGCTTTGCCACAGCCTGGATGGTGGACAAGCCGCGACGCCTCGGGCCTGCGCGCGAGGGCCTGAACTTCATGGCCACGCTCCCGCTGGCGGTGCCGGGGTTGGCGCTCGGGCTGGGTTACATCCTGTTCTTCAACCATCCGTCCAACCCGCTGGGGGTGCTCTACGGGAGCATGAGTCTGCTCGTCATCTGCACCGTGGTGCACTTTCTGTCGGTGGCCCACATGACCCTGCTTGCAGCCCTGCGACAGCTCGACCGCGAGTACGAACTGGTGGCCGAGTCCCTGGGCGTCAATCCCTGGACGCACATCCTGCGCGTGCATCTGCCGATCTGCCTGCCGGCACTGCTGCAGGTAGCGGGCTACTTCTTCGTCAATGCCATGACCACCGTCTCAGCCGTTGTGTTTCTGTACACACCACAGACACAACTCGCCTCTGTAGCCGTGCTCAACATGGACGATGCGGGGGACGTCGCGCCGGCTGCAGCCATGGCCACGCTGATCTTCCTGACCGCCGCCTGCGCGCGCGCGCTGCTGGCCCTGCTCTCCCATCTGGTGCTGCGCAAAACCCAGCACTGGCGCGGCGAAGCCACACATTGAAGAGGACACTATGAGCGCCGAGCACTTTGACGTAATCGTCGTGGGCGCGGGCATCGTCGGCCTGGCCCACGCATTGGAGGCCGTCCGCCGCGGTCTGAAGGTGTGCGTGCTGGACCGCGATGCGAGCTGCACTGGTGCGTCCGTACGAAACTTCGGCTTCGTGACCGTGACGGGTCAGCAGGCCGGTCAAACCTGGCAACGTGCGATGCACTCGCGCAACGTGTGGCACGAGATCGCGCCGCAGGTAGGCATCCAGGTGATCCACCGCGGCCTGTGGCTGGTCGCACGCCGCCAAGAGGCCGCTGCCGTGCTGCAGGCCTTTCTGAAGACCGAGATGGGAGAGGCGTGCAGCCTGCTGCATGTACAGGACGCTGCGGAGCGCGCCCCGAGTCTGGCGCTTGAGCATGCGCAGGCCGTGCTGTACAGCCCGCACGAACTGCGGATCGAGTCCAGAGATGCCATTGGCCAGCTGACACGCTGGCTGGCCGACCAGCATGGAGTGGCATTTCGGTTTGGCTGCACAGCGCTTCATGTGGACACACCCTGGGTAGCTACCACACAAGGTCGACTGCGCGCCGAGCGCATTGTTGTCTGCCCGGGTGCTGATATCCGCTCCCTGTTTCCTGAGGTGTTTGCGCGGCGCCGCGTGACCCTGTGCAAGCTGCAGATGCTGCGCGTACGACCTGACGCCGGCTTCCGTCTCCCAGGCTCGGTGATGTCGGATCTGAGCCTCGTGCGCTACCGCGGCTATGCCGATCTGCCCGAAGCCCGCGCGCTGGCCGAGGTGCTCGCCCATGAGGAGCGCGCCGCGCTGGATCACGGCGTCCACTTGATCGCCGTGCAAAGCGCGGACGGCAGCCTGGTGGTGGGCGACTCGCACCACTACGGGCCGAGCCCATCACCCTTCAACGACGAAGCAGTGGACGAGATCATCCTGCGCCATCTTCGCGAAGCGGTGCATACCGAGCGCCTGGATGTGCTCGAACGCTGGTCAGGTGTCTATCCGAGTGCGACCGAAGCCAGCTTCATCGACGCACCCGACGCCGCAGTGCGCGTGGTCAGCGTGACCAGCGGCACCGGGGCCAGCACGGCCTTCGGGATCGCCCGCGACGTATTCGATCAATGGGAACACATCAAGGAGACCAAGGATGAACGTGCCGCATGACATCTGGCCCGGTGAGGACCGCAGGCTCAAGGCGGTCGTGCTGGACTGGGCCGGCACCGTCGTGGACTTCGGCAGCCTTGCGCCGATGGGTGCGTTCGTTAAGCTGTTTGCACGCTATGGCGTGAACATCACCACGGCCCATGCGCGGGTACCCATGGGTCTGCACAAGTGGGACCACATTCACGCCATCGGCCAGATGGAGGATGTGGCGCAGCAATGGCTCGCGGCGCACGGCAACCCCTTCTCCGACGCGGACGTGGACGAACTCTATGACGTCTTCACGCCCATGAACCGCGAGAGCGTGCGCGACCATGCCGCACTCATCCCGGGTGCGCTGGCCACCGTGAACGCGCTGCGTGACGCGGGCCTGCGGATCGGTTCGACCACGGGCTACAACAAGGACATCATGGTCGTCCTGCAGGCACTGGCGCGCGAGCAGGGCTATGTGCCGGACACCCTGGTCTGCGTGGGCGACACGCCGGCCGGTCGACCCAGCCCGCTGATGATGTACCGCTGCTTCGCCGATCTGGGCGTCTGGCCGCCGGCGGCCGTGCTGAAGGTGGATGACACCGTGCCCGGCATTGCCGAGGGCCTCAATGCCGGCTGCTGGACGGTGGGCGTCGCAGTCACTGGAAACTGCGTGGGGCTTACGGCCGAAGAATGTGCCGCGCTGAGCGACTCCGAGCGCGCGTCCCTGCGCGCCGGCGCCACGAACACCTTGCGCGACGCTGGAGCCCACTACGTGATCGACGGAATCGGCGATCTCATGCCCGTCGTCGCTGAAATCAACCAGCGGCTTGCAGCAGGCGAACGGCCCTGAACGCACAGGCTGGCCGCCAGCGGCCAGCGGCGCATTTGCAGGCAGTCAGCCCAAGGCGGCGATCCCGGCGCGCGCAATCTGCGCGTCTTCCGGGCTCTTCACGCCGGACACGCCGACCGCCCCCACGCACTGACCATCGACCATGATGGGCACGCCGCCTTCGAGCATGCCTTCAATGGTGGGGGCGCTCAGGAAGCTGTAGCGGCCCTGGTTGATGATGTCCTCGTAGATCTTGCTTTCCCGGCGACCCAGCGCGGCGGTATGGGCCTTGGCCGGGGCGATGTGCGCCGAGATCGGGGGCGCACCGTCGCGGCGCACCAGGCCCAGCAGGTGGCCGCCGTCGTCCACCACGGCGATCGTGACAGACCAGCCGTTGGCGGCGGCTTCCTTGTCGGCCGCGGCGATGATCTTGGCCACGTCGGCGGCTTGCAGAACAGACTTCGTGATCATGAATGGAGCTCCAGTGCTCGCTCGAATGCTTGATTCATCCTCCCCGGTGCGCCCGAGAATGGAGCAGCGATAATAGGCAGCCCTCGCCGCCGCGTTGCACCCTGCGCGCGGCAAGCAGCTTCAACCGCCATCAGTGGAATCCAGCGTTTCATGTCCATGCGCCCCAATCGCACCACCAGCCGCCTGCCCCGCTCATCGAACGCGGAAACGCTGATCAAACTGGCCCAATCCCTCGCCCAGGCAGGCAGCCGCCTGGAAGACGAGTTCTGGTTTGCGCGCCTGACGGCCGAAATCGAGCGCCAGCTCGTGCACGGCAGCGACAACGCCATCCACGCCTCGCTTGAATTCCTCTTCGGCAGCGAAGACCCGGCCCAGATCGGCGCCTATGAGGCCTTGGCCGATGCCGTGGAAACCAGCACCGAATCCATGCAGGTCACTATCGACGGCCAGCCGCACGACGTGCTGCTGATCGTCTGCCCGTTGATGGCCTGGTCGCGTGCCCAGATTGCGTCGGGCAAGGTGGCTCGCCCCACGCTGGAGGCGGTGCGCAACCAGCTCGCCGCGCACATCGTGGCGCCCGGTGTGCGCCTGACCATGGTGGAAGCCCTGTTCAGCCCGGACCAGATGCCCGAGGGCTATGTCTCGATCTACCGCCTGCTCAAGAAGTGTGCGCAGGCGCTCATCAACGGGGAAGACGCCGTGAAGCGCCCGGACGACTGGCCCGAGGCCCAGGGCTTTCTGGCGGATTCACGCTTTCTGATCGGTGCCATTGCCGCGCCCGCGGGCACGGCCCTGTTCAACTGGCAGGGCGATGCCAAGCGGGCCGAGTGCATCGAGAACTGGAAGCGCCAGGGCGGCGCTGCGCTGGCCGGCATGCTGTCCAACTGCGCCTATGAGATGGTGGCGCCTGGCGCCTTCTTCGACAGCACGCGCGGCGCAGAACGTGAGATCCGCGGGTTCTCGGTGCGTGCGAGCGTGAGCTTCCTGCACATGACCCTGGACCTCGCCCCGCCCGCCCAGACCGCCGCCGTAGCGCGTGTGAGCGACCGGGACTTCGAGGAGTACCGCATCGGTTTCATGAACGGCAAGGAAACCGAAGTCCTGCACGGCTGCATCTGGCCGCTGCTGGGGCCGGAGGTGGATTCCACGGAAGTCACGGACGACATCGACGCCACCCTGCGCGAGGCGGGCATCACCAACATCGTGCACATCGACACCGTGCTGCCCGCCGAGTACTGCGCGGATTGCGGCGCGCCGATGTACCCGAACCAGGACGGCGAGCTGCTGCATGCCGAACTGCCGGACGCCGACAGCGACGAACACGGACCGCCACGGCACCTGCACTGAAGCCGCGGCGCCCTGCTCGGCAGTGTGGCCCCGCCAAAGCGCCAAATTGGGTAGCGGTTCGGGGCCTGCTCGACCCGCCACGGCACGTCCTCGCCGTCGACACTGAAGCGCATGAGCCCGCTGGACCGGCCAGCGGCACGTGCCGAGCCTGCCATGCCCCAGCCTGCCCCTCACCCCCTGCGCGCTTCGCCAACCCGCGCCCTGCCCCGCTGCGTTCACCGCAGGCTGCCGATTGCGGGCGCAGTGCTCCTGACCTTGCCGCTCACCGCACATGCCGGTCGCCCCTTGGCGACGGACGATGCTGGAACCGCCAAGCTGGGCACCTGCCAGGTCGAGCTCTGGCAGGACCGCCAGCCTGACGCCAAGGACACCGCGCTCGCGCCGGCCTGCGGCGTTGCGCAAGGCATCGAAGTGGGGCTGGAATACAGCCGCCCCAGCCCGCGAGCTGACGTCACGGCAGGCGCCGGTGCCGCCATGAAGTGGGTACCTTCGGCGCTGAATTGGAAAACCCCGGCCGGCGAGCTGCAGGCCGGGCTGAAGCTTGCAGCCGGCTTCATCAAGCCGCGCGCCGGCAGCCTGCGGCAGGCCGATGCCTCAGCGCTTCTGCTACTGAGCTGGGGATCCGCCAGCACGATTGCGGCGCACTTGAACTTCGGGCCGGGTTACGACCGCGCCAGCGGCAAGACCGCAGCCCTGGGCAACGCCGCAGTGGTCTATGCCCCCAACGAGCACGGCCTGGTCTTTGCCGAGACGCTGCACAACAGCCGCAGTGCGGTGTTTGGCGGCGCCACACATGTCGTGGGCGGCCGGGTGTGGGTCAAGCCGGAGGTCTTCGGCATCGACCTCACGGCGACGCGCACCCAGGGCAGCCACCGGACGACCTGGGGCATCGGCCTGGGTTGGTATGGTGTGGGCCTATGAAGCGACACTTTCGGCCACAAATGATAGTCAAGTAAATCGTGACAAAACCCGCACCAAGCAAGCGGAAACTGTCCAAGCCAAAATCAAATAAAGCACGATTTCGGCCGGATCATTGGACTGCAAGACAGTCCCGAACCTGCTGGAGCGCGCTCTGGTCCTCGATGGTGGTCAGATCGCCGGGGTCACGGCCTTCGCACAAGGCTTGGATCGCGCGGCGCAGCACCTTGCCCGAGCGGGTCTTGGGCAGCAGCGTGACAAAGTGCACGCGCGCCGGCCGCGCTACGGCGCCGAGCTGGGCGTCCACCAGCTTCATCACCTCGGCCTCATGGGCCTTGCGCAGCTCCGGTGAGGCAATCCGCGAGGGGTCTTTCACCACCGCAAAGGCCACCGCCACCTGCCCCTTGAGCTGGTCGGCCACACCCACCACGGCGCACTCGGCCACATTGCTGTGCGAATTGATCGACTCCTCGATCTCGCGCGTGCCCAGGCGATGGCCCGCCACGTTGATCACATCGTCCGTGCGCCCCAGGATGAAGTAGTAGCCGTCCTCGTCGCAGATGCCCCAGTCGAAGGTGCTGTACATCAGCTTGCCAGGGATGCTGGAAAAGTAGGTCTTCACGAAGCGCGCGTCGTCGCCCCAGACCGTGCTCATGCAGCCCGGCGGCAGCGGCGGCACGATGGCGACCACGCCCTTCTCCCCGCGCGGCAGCTCCTCGCCGGTGGCCTCGTGGACCACGCGCACGTCATAGCCGTAGCTCGGGAAACTTGGGCTGCCGAACTTGGTGCGCGTCTTCTCGATGCCCATCTGCGCCGTGAGAATCGGCCAGCCGCTTTCCGTCTGCCAGTAGTTGTCGATCACCGGAACGCCCAAGCCCTCGGCAATCCACTGCGCTGTGGGTTCGTCCAGCGGCTCGCCGGCCAGAAAGAGATAGCGCAGGCTGGAGAGGTCGTACTTTTTCAGGTAGGCCGGATCCTGCTTCTTTAGCACGCGCACCGCCGTGGGCGCGCTGAACATGCTCACCACCTTGTATTGCTCCACCAACTTCCAGAGGATGCCGGCGTCCGGGCGGATGGGTGTGCCCTCGTACATGAGCGTGGCCATGCCGGCCAGCAGCGGCCCGTAGATGATGTAGCTGTGGCCCACCACCCAGCCGATGTCGCTGGTGGAGAAATAGGTTTCACCCGGCTTGCCGCAGAAGATGGTCTCCATGCTCGCGGCCAGGGCCACGGCATAGCCGCCGGTGTCGCGCTGCACACCCTTGGGCTTGCCGGTCGTACCGCTGGTATAGAGCGTGTAACTGGGGTGACTGCTCTCCACCCATTCGCAGGGCACGGTGGCGCCGTCGTACTTCACGCAGAGCGCGCCGTAGTCGACGTCGCGGCCCTCGGTCATCGGCATCTCGGCCAGACCGCGGTTGACCATGATGACCTTGCCCGGCTTGTGCGTGGACAGCGCAATCGCTTCGTCCAGCAGGCCCTTGTAGGGCACCACCTTGCCCGCCCGGGCGCCACCATCGGCACTGACAATCAGCTTGGGTTGCGCGTCATCGATGCGGCTCGCAAGACTCACGCTGGCAAAGCCGCCAAACACCACGGAATGGATGGCGCCGATGCGCGTGCAGGCCAGCATCATGAAGGCGGCCTGCGGGATCATCGGCATGTAGATCAGCACGCGGTCGCCCTTGCCCACACCCAGACCCTTGAGCATGGCGGCACAGCGATTCACCTCGGCCAGCAGGGTGCGGTAGTCGTATTCGAGCGTCTGATCGACCTCGGTGGACACCCAGATCAGCGCGCGCGCATCGGGCTGCGTGGCGGCCCAGCGATCCACGGCGTTGTGACACAGGTTGGTGGTGCCGCCCACGTACCACTTGGCAAAGGGCGGGTTGCTGTAGTCCAGCACCTGCCGAAATGGGGTCTCCCAATGAATGCGCCGCGCCTGTTCGGCCCAGAAGGCATCGCGGTTCTGAAGGGATTCGGCGTGGACGGCGGCAACGCTGCGCGGCATGGGGGCTGTCTCCTCGTGAAGAGCGCTCCATCAGTGCTGGAGTCTGCCCCGGATTGTGGACTGCGCAGGCTTACTCGGCTCTTACCCGCAGTGCAGCAATCTGCTCCGGGGTTTCCCCAGATCAAGCGCGGATGCAGCGCTGTCAGCCCTCGGACAACCAGCTCAACAGCGGCGCGATGCGCTGCGCAATGCTCGAGCGATAGACCTCCAGCTCCGCAATGTCGCCGCGCTCCAGCAGGGCCACCGCGTCGTCCAGCGAGATGTCCGCCGCCTCGTGGCGCACGGGTGCAGACAGCATGGGTTCCTCGTCGGGGTGCACGGCCCGGCTGCTGCGCAGCTCAAGGTGCGCACCCATGTCGAAAGGCCCCAAGCGGGACAGGGCCGCCTCGATCAGGGTGTCATCATCGACGGGCTCGCTGGCCTGTACCCAGCCGGCAAGCAGCATGGGTGGCGCCTGACGCCGATCGAGCGCGACCTCAGCCAGCATCGCCTGCACGCGCTCCACCACACTCGGGATCACGGCCAGATCAGCGCCCATCATGGTCAGGGCGTAGGTGTCCTCGTCGATCTTGCCGGCCACATCTTCCACACGCAGCAGCGATGCGAGGTTTGCCGCGAGCGCGGCTTCCAGCAGCGGGCCGGCGCCGCGCAGACGCAGGGCCACCACGGCCAGCGGGGTTTCGCTGCGAAAGGCAAAGCTCGCCATTCGGCGGGTGTGCTCGCGCAGGACGTCCATGCTCACCAGCTGGCTGGCCACCGCTGCACTGGGCTTGGGCGGTTCCGGCATCCGACCGGCGTCCAGCGTGCCGGCACCGCGCACCAGCCCGGTGAGCTGAGCGATCGTCTCGGCCGCCTTGGCGTTCTTTGCCACGAAGCCGCTGGCGCCCAGTTCAGTGGCGCGCGCCATCTGCTCCTTGGCATCTGCGCTGGCCAGCACCAGCACCGGCAGGCTGCGCACCCTCGGCACGCGCGAGGCCCGCACGCGCTGGATCAGCTCGAATCCGTCGATCTTCTCCATCGCCAGGCCGGTCACGACAGCGGCAATCGTTGGGTCTGTGAGCAGCGCAGACCATGCGGCCTCGCCATCACTCACCTCCCGCACGGTGAAGGCTTCCGACAAGGGTTTGGCAATCGCTGCGCGCACCATGCGCGACGCGTCCGCGACCAGCAACCTGGGTCGATCGGCCATAGGTGTTCCTGTCCCCGACGAGTGTTCTTATTGGTCTTTGTGCGCGATTCACAGCCTGACTCAGAGCCCAGCTGCGGCGCACCCATCCTGCCGCAGGGATTCTCCACCGAAACGGGGTGCGCTGCGCGTCTGCGGTTTCGGCTGTGCGCGCTGCGCTGTGCACGGATGGCAACGACGTCTTGTTCATGCTTCCGCGAAGCCCGTAAAATCAAGGGGTTACGTTCGCCGGAGGCCCGGATTGCGCTCCAAGCCCTGTTTGCCCAAGCCCGCGCTCAAGCCGCTCGCTGCCGCCCTGCTGTTGGGTAGCAGCTTGCTGGGCAGCGCCGTGCCGCCCGCACAGGCGCAAACCAGCGCCCCTGCAAGCGGCAGTGCGAGCAAGCCCGCCGCGCCCGCTTCCGACTCCGCGCTCGACCAGTTCATCCACAAGCTGGAAACCGGCGCCAAGGATGTGGCCACGGGTGCAGCCGGGCTTGCGAGTGACCTCGTCATGAACGCCATGGGCCTGCTCGGCGTGCGCTACCGCATGGGCGGCGATGATGCCGACAGCGGTCTGGACTGCTCGGGGCTGGTTCGTCTGGTGTTCCAGCAGACCTTCGGCCTCGTGCTGCCGCGCCGCTCGGCCGAAATCAGCCAGCTGGGCGAGAAGGTTGACCGCAAGGAACTTCGCCCGGGCGATCTCGTCTTCTTCAACACCCTGCGCCGCGCCTACTCCCATGTGGGCATCTATGTGGGTGACGGCAAGTTCCTGCACGCACCCTCCGCCGGTGGCGAGGTGCGCGTGGAAAGCATGAACATCCCCTACTGGGACAAGCGCTTCAACGGCGCACGGCGCATCGAACCGACCGAACAGACGGCGAGCGCCGCAAGCAGTGCTGCGCCTGGCACCGCTGCCTTCCAGGCCCAGGACGCTGCCCGAGCCGCCGCCATCCTGAACGGCGTGATGGGCATCAATGCCGCCAACGCCGCGGCGAACGCAGCCTCGGCCAATCAGAGTGTCGCGCCCGCCGGTTCCCCGGTCGGTGGCCCGATCAGCTCGCCCGCTGCAGATCGCCGCTGAAGCCTCGGCCCCGCGCCCAGCCACTCATCCAAGCGGCATACTCCCCGCATGACACTGAGCACTGAACCGGGGCGCGCGCAGCCCCTGCCCGAACCACGTGGCAAGCTGAACTGGCGCGACCTGCTCAGCTGGATGCGCGAGGACCACCTCATCACCAAGGAAGAGGCGCAGCGCATCTTCCAGCGCTGCGCCGCCACCACCAGCAGCCAGCATCCGCTGGTGCGCCTGGCCAGCGTGGGCGTACACCATCGCGGCGACGGCCGACTGATGGACATGGACTTCTTCGCCGGCTGGCTGGCCAAGCGCGCCAAGTTGCCGTATCTCAAGATCGATCCGCTTAAGGTGGATGTGGGCCGCGTGGCGGATGTGATGAGCATCACCTACGCCGAGCGCAACCTCGCCCTGCCGATCAGCATCGGCACCAGCGAAGTGACCATCGCCACCTGCGAGCCCTTCGATACCTTCTGGATCCCGGAGATCGAGCGGCACACGGGCAAGCGAGTGAACCTCGTGGTGTCCAGCCCCGCAGACATCCTCAAGTACACGACCGAGTTCTACGCCCTGGCCAAGAGCGTCAAGGCGGCTCAGCGCGCCGGCGTGGCCAACGCCACCAGCAGCTTCGAGCAGCTCGTGGAACTGGGCCGCAACAACCGCCAGCTGGATGCCAACGACCAGGGCATCGTGCAGGTGGTGGACTGGCTCTGGCAGTACGCCTTCGATCAGCGCGCCAGCGACATCCACCTCGAGCCGCGGCGCGAGCTGGGCATCATCCGCTTCCGCATCGACGGCGTGCTGCACACGGTCTACCAGCTGCCCATGGGCGTGATGAATGCCATGACCAGCCGCATCAAGCTGCTGGGCCGCATGGACGTGGTGGAAAAGCGCCGCCCGCAGGACGGCCGCATCAAGACCAAGAATCCGGGCGGCGACGAAGTGGAAATGCGCCTGTCCACCCTGCCCACCGCCTTTGGCGAAAAGCTCGTGATGCGCATCTTCGACCCCGAAGTGGCCGTGCAGGGTCTGGATGAACTCGGCTTCTCGCCGCGCGACGCCGAACGCTGGACCAGCCTCACGCGCAATCCGCACGGCATCATCCTCGTGACCGGGCCCACGGGCAGCGGTAAGACCACCACCCTGTATTCCACCCTGCGCCGCCTGGCCACCGACGAGGTAAACGTCTGCACCATCGAAGACCCGATCGAAATGATCGAACCGGCCTTCAACCAGATGCAGGTGCAGCCCGGGCTGGACGTCACCTTCGCCTCCGGCCTGCGCAGCCTGATGCGCCAGGACCCGGACATCATCATGGTCGGCGAAATCCGCGACCTGGAAACCGCCGAGATGGCGGTGCAGGCCGCACTGACCGGTCATCTGGTGTTCAGCACCCTGCACACCAATGACGCGCCGAGTGCCATCTATCGCCTGATGGAACTGGGCGTGCCCAGCTACCTGATCAACGCCACCGTGCTGGGCGTGCTCGCGCAGCGCCTGGTGCGCAGCCTGTGCCCGCACTGCAAGCAGCCGGACGAGCGACTGGATGCCGACGGCGTGAACGAAATGATCAAGCCCTGGAAGGTCAAGGGTGGCTTCACCCCTTACAAGCCGGTGGGCTGCCTGGAGTGCCGCAACACCGGCTACAAGGGCCGCAGCGGGCTGTTCGAACTCATCGGCATGAGCGAGGCGATGAAGGCCCGCGTGACCGAGTCGCCCGACCTCATGGCCCTGCGCCAGCAGGCCGTCGAAGACGGCATGACCCCGCTGCGCCTGGCCGGCGTGACCAAGGTGGCGGCCGGACTGACCTCGATTGCCGAGGTGCTGCAGGTGACGCCGCAGGTCAGCGGCTAGGTTTGCGTGCGGGGGTGCGGCAACACGGCCTTACAGGTCAGCGCACCAGCCTCGGGTAATCCACTGGACGGTATTCACCTCGCCCGCATCAGGCCCAGCCAGAATGCGGCCATGCGCGCTTCGACACGTCCCCCACCTTCACTGCATGCGCTCGCGCAGGCGCTCTTGGCTGCAGGCTGCGCAGCGGTGCTGCCCGCAGTGGCGCAGACCGACACGACCTCTGCAGCGACGGGCAGCGTCGAACCCGTGGTGGTCAGCGCCAGCCGCTTGCCCGAACCCGCGTTTGCCTCACCCTCGGCCATCAGCCTGATCGATGAGCGCACGCTGCGCGAGGCCGGGCCCGGCATCAACCTGAGCGAGGCACTGAACCGCGCGCCGGGGGTGGTGGCCCTGAACCGCCAGAACTATGCGCAGGACCTGCAGATCTCCATCCGCGGCTTTGGCAGCCGGGCCACCTTCGGCATCCGCGGCGTGCGGCTGATGGTGGACGGCATTCCCGCCAGCATGCCGGACGGCCAGGGCCAGGTGTCGAACGTGGTGCTGAGCAGCGCCGGGCGCATCGAGGTGCTGCGCGGGCCCATGGCGCAGCTGCATGGCAATGCGGCCGGGGGTGTGATTCAGGTGTTCTCCGCTGCGCCGCCGGAGGGCCGCTGGGCGGGTGGCAACCTGGTACTAGGCCAGGACGGCCTCTGGAAAGCCGGCCTCACCGCCAGCAGCGCATCCGAGCGCAACGTCGTGCTGCTGGATGTCTCCCGCTTCAAGACCGATGGCTGGCGCCCACGCAGCGCCGCGCAGCGCGACCAGCTGAATCTCAAGTGGGATCACCGGCCAGATCCCGGCAGTCGCGTGAGCTTCGTGCTCAACGCGCTGGACCAGCCGGACAACCAGGACCCGCTGGGCCTCACCCGCGCGCAGTTCGACACCAACCCGCGCCAGGCCGCCGCCATCGGCGCGCAGCAGCAGACGGGCAAGACCGTGCGTCAGCAGCAAGGTGGCGCCACCTTTGAACATGCCCTAAGCGACGCCACCACGCTGAGCCTGCGCAGCTACTTCGGCCTGCGCAGCCTGGACAACACCCTCTCCATCCCCCTGGCCGCGCAGCAGGCGCCCACGTCGGCCGGCGGCATCGTTGACTTCTCGCGCAACTACGGCGGCTTTGCCGTGCAGCTGGCGCACGAGGCGACGAGCCCCTGGGGCACGCGCCTGCGCGGCGTGGCGGGCGTGGAGATCGAGTACGTGGATGAAGACCGGCAGGGCTTCATCAATGACTCAGGGCGGCGCGGAGCACTCAAACGCAACGAGATCAACCGCGTGCAGAGCAACGCCGCCTTCGCCCAGGGCACCCTGGGCCTCACGCAGACGCTGGACGCCACGCTCGGCATGCGCAGCAATCGCGTGAACTTCAACACGCAAGACCTCTTCATCGCCCCCGGCAACCCGGACGACTCCGGCAGCCTGAGCTACGCCGCCACCCTGCCCGTGCTGGGTCTGGCCTGGCGCGCGGCGCCCACGCTCAACCTGTACGCCAACGCCGGCCGCGGCTTTGAGACGCCCACCCTCACGGAACTGGCCTACCGCACGGGCGGCACCGGCTTCAACACCGCCCTGCGTGCCTCCACCAGCCGCCACGCCGAGCTGGGCGCCAAGTGGCGCGGCACGGGCGGCCTGCGGTTGGACGTGGCCGCCTTCCGCATCGAAACCCGCGACGAGATCGTGGTCGAGACCAACAGCGGCGGCCGCTCCACCTTCCGCAACGCGGCCCAGACCACGCGCGAAGGTCTGGAGCTGGCGGTACTCGCGCCTTTGGGCGGCTTTGCGTCGGGCCAGTGGCAAGCACAACTGAGCGCCAGCCCCCTGCGCGCCAGCTACAGCGCGCCGTTCGTGAGCGGCAGCGGCGCCACCGCCGTGCCCGTCCCCTCAGGCAACCGCCTGCCCGGCACGCCGGAACTCACGGCCTTTGCCGAACTGACCTGGCGCGGCACCGGCCCCGCCTGTGGCTGGAGCGCCGCGCTGGAAGCCCAGCACACCGGCAAACTGTTTGTGAATGATGCGAATACCGACGCCGCCGCCGCCATGAACTTGCTGAATGCGCGGGCCGGCTGGAGCACGGCGCTAGGCAACTGGCGGATCGACACCCTGCTGCGCGTCGACGACCTGACGGACCGGCGCTATGCGGGGTCCGTGATCGTGAATGAGGCGAATGGGCGGTTTTTTGAGCCGGGGTTGCCGCGGAGGTTTAGTGGGCTGGTGCGGATGATGCGCCGGATTTAGGGGGATGGGCGTGCAAGGGTACGGCCCAGGGTGTACTTAGTAGGCCTAGGAGTGGGCTTAACGCGTGCATTTATCGTTTCCGGCTGGAAGTCTCTAGTTTTCGGAACTACACAGTCAAATTTGATTGAGAAGTCCATGAACCGTGCTCTGATCATTGCAGCCGCCACGCTCGCAGGTTTTGTTGCTTGCGGTGCAGCGTCCGCGGGCGTGAATGCCGAAACACCAGGGAAGCCCATGCGTATGTCCGCCGGAAGCGACAAGAAGCAAGCGCTCGAACACTTCATTGCGCTACCAAAATTCCGGGAGGAAGGGTTGTATCGGCCGTCAAGCGAAGCTAAGCGGCTGGAGTTCGAAGCGCGAGTGAACGCTCTGGCCACACGCCTGCTAGCTCGTCTGACTCCGTTAACGTCGAAGGCCGACGTGCTTGCCGAATTCAAACCCACTCTGATGGAGTTCGACAACGCGGATAGCGAAGACCGAGATCAACTGCTGCGGTACATCGAGACCATCATGGACATCTACGGCATCGAGAGTTCCGATGGACTTTTGAACAAGTGGCGCTACGGCTTCGACCCCAATCAAACGCAGGAGGCGCAGAACGCGGACGCTCTGGCACAGATGTCCGCAAGCGAACGAGCGCTGCTCGCCAAGCTGGAATCAGTTCGGAGGGAATCGGCCCTTTCCTCTATGACTCAGTTGCTAGGCCCGCCCTCCGCGAGCAGCGCCGCCATGCACATTTGGTTTCTGAACGCAGACCATTCGAACGCTATCTCCCTCGCATCTCAAGGCGATGCTCCGGTAATCATCTGGCTGAGTACTGGGCGCTTCTCATACACACGCAAGCTGTAGACCCTTGCTAGATGAAATGGGGCCCGATTCAGGGTTGGTTCGTGATCCTTACTTCAAAGAGGTCAAGAGACTGCGCAAACAATCAAATCCGTCCGAATTCAATTGAAGCTGCATGATCATCGGCATCGAATTGCTCGCCAAGCCGCACCAGACAAGCGGATAGTGTCTTTCAACTCGCTTCGATCTTTGTGGCCGAAAATGAAACATGGCAGCCCAAGCTGCCCTGTTCGCCTTCCAACCGCACCCCGAATCAGGCCGCCTGCGCCTGATACCCCCGCGGGATCGCGCCCAGCAGGCGCTTGGTGTAGTCCTGCTGCGGGCGCTCGAGGATCGTGGCAGCGTCGGCCTGTTCGACCACTTCGCCGTCCTTCAGCACGAGCACTTCGCCGCTGATGAAGCGCACCACCGCCAGATCGTGGCTGAAGAAGCGTGCCGGATAAGCGGGAAGGCACGCGGGCACTTCTCAAAACCTGGGGTCGGCGCAGCGGCGCGCGCACTGCCGTCGATGCAGGTATGGCTTTTCGCTGAGCCAGTGCTGCGCGCGAGCGGCTCACTTGAAGAGCCGGATGATTTCGCCGTCCACCAATGCCGTGTCGGGCGGACCGCGGGTCAAGTCGATCCGACCTTTCGAATCGCTCTCGATCCAGACCACGACAGATTCGTCGCGGATTCCTACCGTCAACGACGGTGCATGCGTCAGCGCGTACTGGCCGAGGTAAGTCCCGTCGGATGCAAAGATCACCAGGCGGCGACCACCGTGCCGGACATTTCTGACTCGGGCATGAATCGGAACTGGTAGTCGTAGATGACGTAACGCTTGCCCCCACCCGTCACCATGCCAACCAGCGTGAATGAAGCGTGCGGGCCGTTGCACATCAGTGGGCCAGTAAACCCCCCTACCTGAAGCGCTGACGTGCGCCCGTCAAGACATTGCGCAACAGACGATGCTGCAGCCAACTGCCAGAACCCTAGCACCGCTGTTGCAATGGTGACCATGCATGCAAGCCGCCCGATGCGAGAGACCATGATCATTGACTCGTGCGTTGCCGGTCGTTTGGTTGGTGAACCCATGCTTGAGCTTAGGTGGCAACTGCCCATTCGGTGCCATGGCGGTGTTCGCCGAGGCCCCTCCACCGAGGCGCCACCAGCGAATAGCAGCCAGCACACAGCGTATTGCGGCCGAATTTGTCGCATTTTCGATTCGAATTGACGCTGATTCACTCTGAGAGCTGCACCACACATGCGGCACTGGCTTAATGGAGTTGATTCTTATCTTTGGCCGAAAATGAAACATGGCGGCCCAAGCCGCCCTGTTCGCCTTCCAACCGCACCCCGAATCAGGCTGCCTGCGCCTGATACCCCCGCGGGATCGCGCCGAGCAGGCGCTTGGTGTAGTCCTGCTGCGGGCGCTCGAGGATCGTGGCGGCGTCGGCTTGCTCGACCACTTCGCCGTCCTTCATCACAAGCACTTCGTCGCTGATGAAGCGCACCACGGCCAGGTCGTGGCTGATGAAGACGTAGCTCAAGCCCAGTTCGTCCTGCAGGTCCTTGAGCAGGTTGAGCACCTGGGCCTGCACGGACACGTCCAGTGCAGACACAGCCTCATCGAGCACCAGCACCTCGGGTTCGAGCACGAGGCACCGCGCGATCGCAATACGCTGGCGCTGCCCGCCGGAAAATTCGTGCGGATACTTGCCAAAGGCGCTGGCGTCGAGGCCGACCTTGGACAGCACGGACAGCGCCTTTTTCTGCCGCTCGGCGTCATTGGCCAGCAGGTTGTGCACCTGCATGGGCTCCATGAGCGTCTGGCCCACGGTGAAGCGCGGGTTCAGGGAGGCATAGGGGTTCTGGAACACGATCTGGATGCGGCGGCGCATCTTGTCGCGCTCCGGGCCGGTCATCTTCAGCAGGTTCTTGCCGTCGAAGATGACTTCGCCACTTGTCGGTTCATGCAGACGCAGGAGCGTCAAGCCCATGGTGGTCTTGCCGGAGCCGGACTCGCCCACCACGCCAATGGTGTGCCCCTTGCGCAGCTTGAAGTTGGCGTCCTTCACGGCCTTGAACTCGCGCTTGCCGAAGAGGCCTTCCTTGATCCAGAAGCTCTTCTTCAGGCCGCGCACTTCCAGCACCACCGGGGCGTCCGGGTTCTTGGCGGTGGCCGGCTTGTCATTCACTCGGCCGGCGATGAAATCGTCGATCACGGTCAGGCGGCCGGGCACTCGGTCCATGGCCGGGCGGCAGGCCAGCAGGGCCTTGGTGTAGTTGTCCTGCGGGTTGGCAAAGATGCCGGCCACCGGGCTGCTCTCGCGCACCTGGCCATGGCGCATCACCACCACGTGGTCCGCAATCTCGCCCACCACGCCGAGGTCGTGGCTGATGAACAGCATGCTCATCTTGTGCTTGTCCTTGAGCTTGGCCATCAGCTCGAGGATCTGGCGCTGGATGGTCACGTCCAGGGCCGTGGTCGGCTCGTCGGCGATCAGCAGCTTGGGCTCGCAGGCCAGGGCCATGGCGATCATGACGCGCTGCTGCTGCCCGCCGGACATCTCGTGCGGATAGGCGTTCAGGCGGCGCTTTGGCTCAGGCATGCCTACTTCAACCAGCAGCTCCTCGGCGCGCTTGATGGCCTGGCGCGGGCTCATGCCCATGTGGCGGATCAGCACCTCGCTGATCTGGTTACCCACGGTGTAGACCGGGTTCAGCGAGGTCATCGGCTCCTGGAACACGCAGGCGATGTCCTTGCCGCGCATGCCCTGCAGCACGGACAGCGGCGCGGCGAGCATCTCGCGGCCCATGAACTGGATGGAGCCGGAACGCTCGGCGTTGTCCGGCAGCAGGTTCAGGATCGACATGGCCGAGACGCTCTTGCCCGAGCCCGACTCGCCCACGAGGGCGACCGTGCTGTTCTCTGGCACGTCAAAACTGACGCCGCGGACGGCTTCAATGCGCTGGCCCTTTTCCATACGGAAGGACACGCGCAGATCTCTTACAGACAGCAGCATGGTGGCTTACTCCAGTCCGCGCAGTTTGGGGTCCAGCGCATCGCGCAGGGCATCGGTCAGCAGCGCAAAGGCCGTGACGAAGGTGGCCATGAACACCGTGGCGGCAGCCAGCTGCCACCACTTGCCCAGGATCAGCTCCACCTGGGCTTCGGCCAGCATGGTGCCCCACGAAACGGCCGTGATGGGCACACCCAGACCGAGGTAGGACAGGATCACCTCGGCCTTGATGAAGGCCACCACCAGAATGCTCATCTGCACCAGCACCACGTGCGAGACGTTGGGCAGGATGTGGCGGAACATGCGCGCCGGCGCCGATACGCCGATCGACTCCGCCGCACGCACGTACTCGCGCGAGCCGTGCTTCATGTACTCGGCCCGGATCAGGCGGTAGATGCCCGGCCAGCCCGTCAAGCCCAGGATGATGATCACGGTGTCGATGCCGCGACCGAGCACCGCGGCGAAGGACAGGATCAGCAGGATGTTCGGGATCGAGGTGAAGACGTTGTAGAGCCACTCGAGGAAGTCACCCACCTTGCCGCCGAAGAAGCCGGAGATGGCGCCCAGGATGGTGCCGATGGCCGTGGCCAGCAGGGCCGCAAACACGCCCACGAAGATCGAGGTTTCGGCGCCCTTGACGGCCTTGGTCAGCACGTCGCGCCCGACGCGGTCGCCACCCAGCGGCAGGGTGTCTGCACGGGTGGTTTCGGCCACGTTGATCTTGCTGGCGCGCTCTTCCCACTCCTTGTAGCGTGGCGCAAGCGGATCGACTTCAGACAAGTCGCTCTTGGGCGTATCGATCTGGTCGATCACCATCTTGTCGAGCTGCTCGGCCTTGCCCATGAGCGTGGGATTGGCGTAGGGCACACCGACTTCGCGCGTCCAGTCCTTGGCGATCAGCTTGGTGAAGGACAGCGCGATCAGGACGAAGAAGCCCAGCACGATGGCAAGGCACACGATGCCGACGCGGTTGGTCTTGAAGCGCTTCCAGGCGGCGGACCACACGCCTTCAGAACGCGTATTGACAGCCGAGGTGCGGGGGTCCACACCCGGCAGATTGCTTGCAGCGGTATTCATTTGAGGACCACCCGCGGGTCAACGAGCTTGTAGGCAATATCAACCAGCAGGTTGATGATCATGGTGAGTGCGGCCAGATACACCGTGACCGCCTGGATGACGGGATAGTCGGAGCGGTTCACCGCCACGACGATCTCGCGGCCCAGACCCGGGATCGAGAAAAACACCTCAAGCAGGAAAGACCCCACGAAGATGCCCGGCAGCAGCACGCCGATGTTCGTGAGGATGGGGATCGTGGCATTGCGGAACACGTGCTTGAACAGAATCACGCGCTCGCTCAGGCCCTTGGCGCGTGCAGTGCGCACGTAGTCCTGGCCGATCTCGTCCAGGAAGAAGCTGCGGTACAGACGGGTCTGTGGCGCCAGTGCAACCAGCACGGCGACCAGCACGGGCAAGGGCGTATACACGAGCAGGTTCGTCCAGAAGCTGCCGGTCCAGCCTTGCACCGGGAACCAGCCCAGCTGGAAGGCGAACAGCCACTGGAACACGATCACGTACACCAAGAGCGAGATCGACAGCGCCACCGTGGTGATGATCATCACCGTGCGGTCGGCGAGCGACCCTCGGCGATAGGCCACCCACATGGCGATGGGGATCGCCAGCACGACTTCCAGGATCAGGATGGGCACCATCACCGTCAAGGTTGCGGGGATGCGCTCGACCATCAGCTTGGAGACGGACTGCCCCGTAGCCCAGCTGTTGCCCCAGTCAAACGTGAAGACGTTCTGGACGAACAGCCAGAGCTGGTACCAGAGAGGCCGATCCAGGCCAAGCTGCTCGCGTATTGACGCGATCTGCTCCGGCGTTGCGTTGAGACCACCCAGAATTTCGGCAGGATCACCGCCGAAGAAATGGAACAGTAGGAAGACCAGCAGGATGACACCCAATAGTGTCGGGATCATCTGCCAAAGTCGCCGGACAATGTATGCAAACACGGCGCGTCGAGCCCCCTGGAAATTTTGGCGAAGGCGCGATTACACCAGAGCGAACGCTATGCTTGCGAACTTTGCGTGGCGCGGTGTTGATCGGGTTTATCCGTAGTTACCGCGATGCGCCGGCGCACCCGCTGGCGCTACTGTCCGCGCCTTAGTTCAGTGGAACCGAAATTCATGCTCCGAGCATTTGTCGCCCGTGCAACAGCCGCCATCCTGGTTGCTGCATCCTTCGCGGCGGTGTCCGCTCCTGTCCAGGCACAAGCTGCGGCAGGCAACGGCCCCAAGAAGGTTTTCCGCTATGCCTTTCCGATCGCCGAAACCGGCTTCGATCCGGCGCAGATCTCCGATCTGTACTCGCGCACAGTCACCGAAGGGATCTTCGACTCCCTGCTGACCTACACCTACCTGGAGCGGCCGGTGCGCATCGTGCCGCGCGCTGCAGCCGCGCTGCCGGAGATCTCGCCGGACTTCAAGACCTTCACCTTCAAGGTTCGCCCCGGCATCTATTTCGACAACGATCCGGCCTTCAAGGGCAAGAAGCGCGAGCTGACCGCTCAGGACTTCGTCTTCGCCATCAAGCGCCACTACGACCCGCGCTGGAAGAGTGCCCAGCTCTATCTGCTGGAGGCCGACAAGCTGCTCGACCTCTCCGAGCTGCGTCAGGAGTCCATCAAGAACAAGACGCCCTTCGACTACGACCGGGAAGTGCGCGGCGTGCGTGCGCTGGACCGCTATACGGTGCAGTTCAATCTGGGCAGCGCCAACCCGCGCTTCCACTACCTGATGACCGACAGCTCGGTCTTTGGTGGTGTGGCCCGTGAAGTGGTGGAAGCCTACGGCGACAAGATGATGGAGCATCCCGTGGGCACCGGCCCGTGGCGCCTGAAGGAATGGCGTCGCTCCTCGCGCATCGTGCTGGAGCGCAACCCCAACTACCGCGACGAGGTCTATGCCGAGGTCGCTCCGGCCGACAACCCGGCCGCCCAAGCCTCTGCAGCGCGCCTGAAGGGCCGCAAGCTGCCGATGCTCGATGAAGTGCACATCTCGATCATCGAAGAGGCGCAGCCGCGCTGGCTCGCCTTCCAGAATGCCGAGATGGACCTGATGGAGCGCCTGCCCAACGAGTTCGCCAACATCGCCATCCCGAACAACCAGCTGGCGCCCTTCCTGAAGGCCAAGGGCATCCAGATGGAGCGCGGCCCGCTGGTGGACGTGACGGTCTCCTACTTCGGCATGGAGAACCCGGTGGTCGGCGGCTACACGCCGGACAAGGTGGCGCTGCGCCGTGCGATCGCACTGGCCTACAACTCGCCCGAGGAAATCCGCCTCGTGCGGCGCAACCAGGCGGTGCCGTCCAACGGCCCGATCGCGCCGTTGACCTTCGGCTTCAATCCGAAGCTGCGCACCGAGATGAGCGAGTTCAACGTCGCGCGCGCCAAGGCGCTGCTCGATATGTACGGCTACGTCGACAAGAACGGCGACGGTTGGCGCGATCTGCCCGATGGTAAGCCGCTGGTGCTCGAGTACTCCAGCCAGCCCGACCAGACCAGCCGCCAGCTGCAGGAACAGTGGCAGAAGGACATGAAGCGCATCGGCATCAAGATCGAGTTCAAGCTCGCCAAGTGGCCCGAGCAGCTCAAACAGAGTCGCGCCGGCAAGCTGATGATGTGGGGCGTGGGCTGGAGTGCCGGCAACCCGGATGGCGACACCTTCCTGGCGCTGGGCTTCGGCCCGAACCGCGGTCAGGCCAATCACGCCCGTTTTGACCACCCCGAGTTCAACAAGCTCTACGAAGCCCAGCGCAACCTGCCCGACGGCCCTGAGCGCTTTGATCTCATGCAGCGCGCCCAGAAGATCATGGTCACCTACATGCCCTACAAGATCACCAGCCACCGCATCGTGACCGACCTGACCCAACCCTGGGTCGTCGGCTACCACCGCAACCCCTTCGTGCGTGCGCCTTGGCAGTACCTCGACATCGACACCGCGAAGCTTCCCAAGAACTGATCGAGCGCGTCGATGCACCACCGATTCATGGCCAGCGCCCTGCTGGCCATTTTTCTGTCTGTCACAGCGCTGGCCGCCCCAGGCGCGGCACAAACGCAGGGCGCCGACCCGCAAGCCGCCCAGCCACGCGTACTGCGCTACGCCTTCCCCGTGGCGGAGACCGGCTTCGATCCGGTGCAGCTGCAAGATCTGTATTCACGCACGATCGCGGGGCACATCTTCGATGCGCCGCTGAGCTTCGACTACCTCGCCCGGCCGGCGAAGATCATCCCGAACACGCTGACTGAACTGCCGGAGATCTCCCCGGACTTCACGCGCTTCACATTTCGCCTGAAGCCCGGCATCTACTTCACGGACCACCCGGCCTTCAAGGGCAAGAGGCGCGAGCTGGTCGCGGCCGACTACGTCTATTCCTTCAAGCGCATCTATGACCCGCGCTGGAAGAGCCCGCTGCTCTCCACTTTCGAGACGGCCAAAGTGCTCGGCTTGAGCGAGCTGCGAAAGCGCAGCAGCGAACGCAAGCAGCCCTTCCCCTACGACGAGCCGGTGGACGGCATCCGCGTGCTGGACCGCTACACCTGGGAGATCCGCCTCGCTCAGCCCAACCCCCGCTTCCACCTGCAGTTCACGGATGGCTCCACCATGGGCGCCGTCGCACGTGAGGTGGCCGAGGCCGAGGGTGACAACATGATGTCCGTGCCTGTGGGCACCGGACCGTTTGTGCTGACGAGCTGGCGGCGCGGCTCGCAGATCGTGCTGTCCCGCAACCCCGGCTACCGCGAGCGCGTGTTTGATGCGCAGCCCGCCGCAGACGATGCCACGGCACAGGCGATTGCACGGCAGATGCGCGGCCGCCGCCTGCCAATGCTGGACCGTGTGGAGATCTCGATCATCGAGGAACAGCAGCCGCGCTGGCTGAGCTTCCTGAACGGCGAGCATGACTTTCTTGATCGCCTGCCACCGCAGTTCGCGCCGATCGCCATCCCCAACAATCAGCTCGCCCCCAATCTGCAGCGCCGCGGCCTGCGCATGGACCGTCGCCTGCAGCCCGAAGTGGTGCTGACCTACTTCAACATGGACGACCCGGTGGTCGGCGGCTACACACCGGACAAGGTCGCCCTGCGGCGCGCGATTTCGCTCGCCTACAACATCGACGAGGAAATCCGCCTCACGCGCGGCAATCAGGCGCGTGCAGCGCAGGGCCCGATCGCCTACGGCACCTATGGCTACGACACGAAGTTCCGCAGCGAGATGAGCGAGTACAGCCCGGCACGCGCCAAGGCGCTGCTGGACATGTACGGCTATGTGGACAAGGACGGCGACGGCTGGCGCGACCGGCCGGACGGCTCGCCGCTGACCATCGAACTGGCCAGCCAGCCGGATCAGCTCAGCCGCAACCTGAACGACACCTGGTTCAAGAGCCTGAAGGCCGTGGGCCTGCGCATGCGTTTCAGGATCCAGCAGTGGCCCGAGAACATGAAGGCCGCGCGTGCAGGCAGCCTCATGATGTGGGGCAGCGCCTGGGCCGCGGCAGGGCCGGATAGCGACTTCTTCCTGTCGCTGGCCTACGGGCCCGCCGCGAGCGAAGCCAATGACGCGCGTTTCGACCTGCCGGAATACAACCGCCTCTACGAGGCACAGCAGCGTCTGCCCGACGGCCCGGAGCGCCTGGCCATGCTGCAGCGCCTGCAGCTGATGATGATTGCCTGGGCGCCCTATCGCTTCCACGTCACTCGCTACAGCGTGGACCTGATGCACCCGGCACTCAAGGGCTATCTGGGCCATCCCTTCCTGCGGCACTTCTGGCCCTATGTGGACATCGACCCTGCGGCGCAACGTGCCAGCACCCGTTGAGTCTCCAGGCCCCGACGGAGCCCCACTCTGAGCGCCTTCCTTCAGCTCCTGCTGCTGTCTGCCCCGCTGTTTGCACTCGTCGCCGTGGGCTATGGCGCCACGCGCCTGGCCGGCGTGCCGGAGGCCGTGACGGAGTGGCTGAACCGCCTGTGCTTCGTGGTGCTCCTGCCAGCCACGCTGTTCCGTCTGATGGCGCAGGCCCATGAGCTGCCCCCGGTGGATGTGCGCCTGCTGGGCGTGTACTTCGGCAGCTGCCTGTCGGTGTTTGCCTTGGGCCGGCTCATTGGTGCCCGCATGTTCCGGCTCGACAGCACCGCCGGCTCGGTCTTTGCGCTGGGCGGGGTGTTCTCCAACATCGTGCTGCTGGGCCTGCCGCTCACCAAGGTGCTGTTGGGTGCTAGCGCAGTGCCTGCGGTGGCCCTGATCATCGTCTTCAACGCGTTGATTCTCTGGACGCTCGTCACGGTATCGATCGAATGGGGCAAGCACGGCGCCCTGTCGGTGGCCGGCATCGGCAAGACCACCCGCGGCGTGCTCACCAATCCGATCGTGGCCGGCATCCTGCTCGGCACGCTGTATGGCGCAACGCTGGGCAAGCTGCCAGGTTGGCTGGACCTCCCCCTGAGCTGGGTCGGCAAGGCGGCCGCGCCTGTGGCCCTGCTCGTGCTCGGCATGGGACTGGCGCGGTACGCCATTGGCGATGCTTGGCGGCAAAGCCTCGCCATCGCGCTGATCAAGACGGTGGCGCAGCCCCTCCTGGTCTGGCTGCTGGCGGTGCTGATCGGCCTGCCGCGGACCGAGACCCTGGCCGTCATCCTCACCGCAGCCATGGCCACCGGGGTGAACGTCTACATCATGGCGAGGCAGTTCAACACTCAGCAGCCTGTGATTGCCGGCGCGATGGTGATCTCGACGGCGATCGCTGCCCTCAGCACGCCCTTGCTGCTGGCACTGGCCGGCTGAGTACGCGGCTTCTGGACACACCGCGTTTCGCCAGGTGAAGGGCGAGCGAGCGCCGCCGCGAGATGCACGCAGAGGCTTTCCGCTTGTCTGGTGCGGCTTTCCAGCCACTTTGGCCTGAAGATCCGCGTCCAGAGCCAATCTAGCGTTTTGCATCCGGGCTAGATCGGCCGGGCTTGATCCTGCGCAAGCAGCGCTGCGGCACACTCCTTGCAAGCTTGCTGTTTGCGCTTGGGAGGGCGCCCCGGTTGCCAGATACCTCAAAACGCGGCGCGCGGCGCCTGCTAGACGGCCTTCAATTTCGGCCCTACCTGCTCGACGCCCTGAGAGGCTATGACCGCACGCTGCTGGCGCGCGACGTGGCAGCCGGTGTCACCGTGGGCGTGGTGGCACTGCCGCTGGCCATGGCATTTGCAATTGCCAGTGGCCTGCCGCCCCAGGCTGGCATCTTCACCGCCATCATCGCGGGGCTGCTGATCAGCGCTCTGGGCGGCTGCCGACTGCAGATCGGTGGCCCGGCGGGCGCGTACATCGTGATCGTGTTCGGCATCGTCGAGCGCTACGGCGTGGCTAACCTGATCATCGCCACTGCGCTGGCTGGCGTGCTGCTGTTTGCACTGGGGGCGCTGCGGCTCGGCGGGCTGGTCCGCTTCATTCCGGTGTCGGTGGTGATCGGCTTCACCAACGGCATTGCGGTGCTGATTGCGCTGTCCCAGCTCAAGGACTTTCTGGGGCTGCGCATCGAGCGCATGCCGGCGGACTTCTTCGCGCAGATTCGGGCACTTGCCGAGCATATGGGCAGCGTCAATCCCCATGCACTTGCCGTGGCAGGCGGATCGCTGGCGGTGGTCGTGCTCTGGAGCTTCGCGCTGCCCGGCTGGAAGGTGTCTGGCGTGCAGCGCGCGAAGCTCAATCGCGTGCCCGGCACGATCATCGCACTCATCATGGCGACGGCGGTCGTCGCGTGGCTCCAGTGGCCCGTGGAGACCATCGGCAGCAAGTTCGGGGAGATTCCGCGCGCCCTGCCTGCATTTGCGCTGCCGGAGTTCAGCTGGGCCAGCGTCAAGCAGCTGTTCATTCCCACGTTGACGATCGCGATGCTGGGCGCGATTGAAAGCCTGCTCTGCGCCCGCGTGGCGGACGGCATGACCGGCGACCGGCACAACCCCAACCAAGAACTGATGGCGCAGGGCATTGCCAATTTCGTCACCCCGTTCTTCGGCGGCATGCCGGCCACGGGCACGATTGCCCGCACGGTCACCAATGTGAAGAGCGGCGGCGCCACGCCCGTTTCCGGCATCGTGCACGCGCTCACACTGCTGGTGGTGGTGCTGGTCGCCGCTCCGCTGGCCAGCAAGGTGCCGCTGGCGGCGCTGGCCGGCATCCTGATGTTCGTGGCCTGGAACATGGGTGAATGGCGCGAATTTGCGCGCCTGCAGCAGTTCCGCTGGCCCTACCGCACCAGCCTGCTGGGCACCTTCCTGCTGACCGTCATCGTGGACCTGACCGTGGCAGTGGAAGTCGGCCTTGTCATCGCCTGCATCACGTTCATTTACCGGATTTCGAGCCTCACACACCTTGAGGTCGCATCTGCCAAGACCTACCCGGTGCTTGGCGACACACGCTCCGGCATCGCCGCCTGGCGGCTGTACGGCGCCTTGTTCTTCGGCGCGGTCCATCATCTCGAGCGCCTGGCAAGCGATTTGCCCACCCGGGTGCTGGTGCTGGATCTGAAAAACGTGCTCTATATGGACACCAGCGGCCTGGAAGCGCTGCAGGCCCTGCATGCCACCTGTGCCAAGGCTGGCGTGCAGCTGCTGCTGGCGGGCGCAATTGACCAGCCGGGCAATCTGATCGACCGCAGCGGCTTTGGCGCCGTGCTCGGACCAGAAAACCGCCACCCCACGCTGGAAGCCGCGCTGATTGCGGCCGCAGCATCTCCTGCACCTACGTAAAATGCTGCGCTTCGGGGCGTTGATCTGCATCTGCGCCCGGCCAAACAGACATTCGCCATGTACGAATCCGAAATCACCCAGTTCATCAAGAAGCTGCGCGACGAGCGCCCCGGTCTGGAAGAGCGGCAGCGCCAGGGCCGCGCCCTGCTCTGGGACAAGGACATTGACCGCGACTTTGCGCGCGCAGCGGGCGACGCGCGCGTGCCGCAGAAGGCCTACGTCTACGGCACCAACAACGACCTGGCTGACAAGAAGTAACCCGCTTGTCCACCGATCAAGTCATCATCGACGAGCCGCAGCCGCCCTCCCCGCCGGAGGTGGTGGACACGCTCGCCGTGGCCCGCCTATACGGCGAGCCTCTGTTCAACCTGCCCAACGACCTCTACATCCCGCCCGAGGCGCTGGAGGTCTTTCTCGAAGCCTTTGAAGGCCCGCTGGATCTGCTGCTGTATCTGATCCGCAAGCAGAACTTCAATGTGCTGGACATCCCGATGGCGCAGGTCACGGCCCAGTACCTGAAGTACGTGGACGAGATCCGCGTGCGCAATCTGGAGCTGGCCGCCGAATACCTGCTGATGGCCGCGATGCTCATCGAGATCAAGAGCCGGATGCTGCTGCCGGTGCAGAAGAAGGACGACGGCACCGAGGCCGAGGATCCGCGGGCCGAACTGGTGCGCCGCCTGCTGGAATACGAGCGCATCAAGACCGGCGCCAGCCTGCTCGATGCCATGCCGCAGAAGGGCCGCGACTTCTTTGCCACCACGGTGTTCGTGGAAGAGCGCCTCACACCACGCCACCCCGAAGTCGGCCTGGTCGACATCGTGGGTGCCTGGGCGGAGATCGTGAAGCGCGCCCGCCTGAACCAGCACCACAAGATCACGCGCGAGGAGCTCTCGGTGCGTGAGCACATGAGCCAGATCCTCAAGCGCCTGCAGAGCGTGAAGTTCGTGGAGTTCACCGACCTGTTCGAGGCCAACCAGGTGGTAGCCAAGGGCCTGCAGGTGGTGGTGGTGCACTTCATCGCGCTGTTGGAGCTGGCCAAGGAAAACTTGATCGAGCTCACGCAGGCTGAACCGTATGCGCCGGTCTACGTTCGACTGTCTTATTCACCAGTTTGAATTTCAGGCCGCATAGCTCTTGGGCTTCGGTCGACAGGCGCATACGGTCCAGCCTTCGGCAGCTTTGTGGCCCCTCCCCCTTGCGTCCCCCTCCTGAAGGGGGGAAAGGGTGCGACGATGTGCGGGCGGGTTCGCTTGCTCAGCGAGCGGGTCGAGCCTGTCTGACCGAGCGAGTCTTGAAGCGCCTCTCGGGAAACCACTCCCTGCCCTTGAAGCGCTTTGGCGAACCAGCGACTACGCTTGCGGTCATTCCGTCATGCGGCGCGCAGCGCCTAGATCATTTCGTCATCGAGCCATCGAAGTCCATGAGCGCACAACACTCTCCCGCACAATCCACCGCACCCGCCGCGCGCAAGGCGGTCTCTCTGCTCAAGCTGCGCGAGATGCACGCGTCGGGCGAGAAGATCGCGATGCTGACCGCCTACGACGCCACCTTCGGCAAGGTGCTGGATGACTGCGGCGTGGACAGCATTCTGGTGGGCGACTCGCTGGGCATGGTGCTGCAGGGCCATGCCTCCACGTTGCCGGTCACACTGGAGCAGATGGTCTATCACGTGCAATGCGTGGCTCGCGCCAATCGCACCGCCTGGCTGATCGGCGACCTGCCCTATGGCAGCTACCACGAGGACGCGCAGCAGGCTTATCGCTCCTCCTGCGCACTGATGCAGGCGGGCGCGCAGATGGTCAAGCTCGAGGGCGGCGGTTGGACGGCTCCCGTGGTGGAGTTTCTGGTGGCGCGAGGGATCCCGGTCTGCGCCCATGTAGGCCTCACCCCGCAAAGCGTGCATGCGCTGGGCGGCTACCGCGTGCAGGGCAGAGATGACGCGGGTGCATCGCGCCTGCGTCGGGAATGCAAGGACTTGCAAAACGCCGGCGCCACACTCTGCGTCTTCGAGATGGTGCCCGCGGCCCTGGCCAGTGAACTGACCGCTGAACTGAAGCACATGGCCAGCATCGGGATCGGCGCGGGCCGAGACTGCGCCGGCCAGGTGCTCGTTCTGCATGACATGCTGGGCGTCACACCCTTCAAGCTGCCGCGCTTCGTACGCAACTTCTTGGACGGCGCACCCTCGGTTCAGGAGGCCGTCCGGCGCTACGTGGCCGCGGTCAAGGACGGCAGCTTCCCGGACGACGCGATTCACGCGTACTAACCTGCGCCGGATCGGGCGAGCAGCCCGCTACATCCCGTAACGCTCCGGATCAGTGCCTACCCCCAATTGGGGCGAGGACGGTCGGCCGCCGCACTGCTACGCTCGTCGAGTCAGCGTAAGCCTCTGGAGCGCAGCAGCAATGGACGCAAGAACCGGCAAGATTCTGGCCGCCGTCGTGGCGGCATCGATCGTGGTGGGCGGTCTGACCGCCTGTGGCGGCGGCGGCGGCAGTTCGCCCCCCCCCGCCTCCGACCAGTCCTCCCC